>PHBX01000006.1 GCA_002842045.1 Chloroflexi bacterium HGW-Chloroflexi-3
CAAGTTAGTTCACTTTTGAAGTTTTGACCTCTTCATATTAATCTTCTCAACAGTTCACTTTTAAAGTGTTATCGGTTCACTTTTAAAGTTTGGATGACAGTGTCAAAAATGGTTATTGACATGACCAGGCGAACATCTTATAATTTTCTCTATAATTGCCCTGAAGTAGTAAGTTGGCAAAGAACCGACAGAAAATGAGGTCACCGGCTGAAAGCCTTTGCGGGAAACCACCACTGAAGTCGTCAGGGAGCTATGCTGAAGAAATCAGAACAGAAAGTAGAACAGCACGGAGAAGCCCGTTATCGCTAGTACAAGTGCGTCAATACTATTGACGAATTGAGGTGGTACCACGGAAGAAGCACGCTTTCGTCCTCTTAGAGGCAGCGTGTTTTTTTATTTATATGACCTTCACTCAGTTAGGAGATATTGATGAAAGATTTGCCAAAAGCTTATGAATTTTCAAATGTGGAAGAAAAATTATATGAATGGTGGGAAAAAGAAGGATTTTTTAAACCCTCCAATGACCCCAACAGTCTTGATTTTGATCCTGCAAAAAAACCATATGTGGTCTCTATTCCCCCACCCAATGTTACCGGTGGATTACATTTAGGACATGCACTATTTGTAGCAATGGAAGACTTGATGATCCGTTATCATCGTATGAAAGGCATACCAACCTTATGGGTTCCCGGGACAGATCATGCTGGCATCGCAACACAACTCATGGTTGAAAAAATGCTGGAAGAACAAGGGTCCTCACGCGAAGAATTAGGACGTGAGAAATTTGAAGCTGAAATTTGGGCATGGAAACATAAATATGGCAGCCGTATCACCCAGCAAATCCGCCGTTTGGGTGCTTCCTGTGATTGGGAGAGAGAAAGATTCACCCTGGATGATGGTTTATCCAAAGCTGTGCGAGAAGCTTTCGTGCGCTTATACGAAAAAGGATTAATTTATCGTGGACCCAGGATGATCAATTGGTCTCCACGGTTAAAAACAGCAGTTTCGGATTTAGAAGTAGAGTATGTGGAAGAACCGGGTTTTCTGTATTATTTCAAATACAGGTTGGTGGATAATTCCGAAGAATTTATTCCAGTTGCCACGACCCGCCCGGAAACTATCCTTGGGGATACAGCTGTTGCCGTCCACCCAGAGGACGAACGCTACCAAAAATATATTGGTAAAAAAGTGTTGGTTCCAATAATCAATAGAGAAATTCCTGTGATTGCTGATGATTATGTGGACCGTGAATTTGGTACAGGTTCATTAAAAATCACACCTGCGCATGATCCTAACGATTATGATATTGGTAAACGTCATAAACTGGAATTCATCAGCGTTTTGGATAAAAATGCAGTCATCAACGAAAATGGCGGACCTTATCAGGGACTAGATCGATTTGCTTGTCGAAAAGCAATCTGGAATGATATGAAGACCGCCAATCTGGTTATCAAAGAACAGCCTCATACACATATGGTTCCAAGATCAGAGCGTGGTGGCGAGATTATTGAACCCATGATTTCGACCCAATGGTTTGTTACCATGAAGCCATTGGCAGAACCAGGTTTGGAAGCTGTTCGTAATGGCGAGATTACCATCATTCCTGAACATTTCAGTAAAATTTATAATAATTGGCTTGAAAACATTCAGGATTGGTGTATCAGCCGCCAATTATGGTGGGGACATCGAATTCCGGTATGGTATTGTTCGGATTGTAAACATATAACTGTCAGCAGAGAAGATCCTGACCGTTGCGAAAATTGCCAGAGCAGCAATATCTACCAGGATGAGGATGTGTTAGACACCTGGTTCAGTTCAGGTTTGTGGCCATTTTCGACATTGGGTTGGCCTGAAAAAACACCTGATTTAAGATATTTTTATCCCACTACCATGATGGAAACCGGTTATGACATCCTGTTCTTTTGGGTTGCCAGGATGATCATGTTTGGATTGGAATTTACCGGGACAGCACCTTTTGAAACGGTCTACTTGCATGGAATCATACGTGATGAAAATGGTGTAAAAATGAGTAAAACCAAAGGAAATTCGATTGATCCTTTAGAAGTCATGGATGAAATGGGCACGGATGCCCTGCGGTTCACTGTATTGGTTGGTTCTACGCCAGGAAACGACACCAACGTTTCGATTAAAAAAGTGGAAGCCAATCGTAATTTTGCAAATAAAGTCTGGAATGCAGGTAGATTTGTGATTGGCAATTTAGACAAAACACCTGAAAAACCATCTCAAAAACCTCAATGGACTTTAGCAGATTCCTGGATCTGGGCAAGAATGAATCAATTACTGCGCGATGTTGAGCGGTTATTCAGTAATCATCAATATGGGGAAGCGGGTCGACAAATCTATGATTTCTTCTGGAGTGAATTTGCGGATTGGTATCTTGAAATCGCCAAGATTCAAATTGCTGAAAACCCGGATCGTGCTTTCTACACAGTTCAGACCTTAGTTAAAGTAATGGATAATAGTTTACGACTATTACACCCATTCACCCCTTATGTCACTGAAGAATTGTGGGGTTGTCTCAAATCCGCCTGCCTGGAGAAAACTGAACATTTCACTCCCAGACAGGGATGGGAAAAAGCGCTCATTATTGCCAGATGGCCAGAAGCTAAGGAAATTGAAGGATGGGAAGAAGAGAAAATCCGAAATTTCAATATTATTCAGGAAATTGTCCGAACCGTAAGAAATATTCGCACTGAAAAGAAGCTTCCACCGTCAAAGAAAATTCCCGCCACAATTGTGGCTGGAGAAAAATTCGAAATTATCATGGATCAGTTAAACACCATTATTGCGCTGGCTAATCTTGATAAAAAAGAAACAAGTATTTTTAAGGATCTGGAAGAAAAACCAATAAACCAGACACCAGTTGTCATCTCAGGAGTCGAATTATTTCTTCCACTGGAAGATTTAATTGATGTTGACGCTGAAAAAGAGCGTATCAATAAAGAATTAAGCGAGATTCAGAGCCAGATTACACGACTCGAAAATCTTTTGAATTCTCCTTTTGGTGAAAAAGCTCCGGCAGCTGTGGTGCAAAAAGAAAAAGAGAAATTGAGTCAGTTTACAGAAACATCCATCAAGCTAAAGCAACAATTAGATAATCTGGCATAAGCAAATAATCCCCTCCTTAAGAAAAATGGAGGGGTTTATTTTTGAGCTTTGCGCTTGTCATCGGTTATCAATATACGCAACGCTTCTACGGCTACGCGAATCATTCCATCTGGATCATGCTTCCTGGCAATGGTATCCATATCACTCCCAATAATCATCGTAACCGCCCCTGCTCGTTTTCGGTAAATCCCAGCCAGTATGAATACGATGGATGCTTCCATTTCCGAGCAGATAGCTCCCCCAGCCACCCATTGATTCCAACGATCTTTTAAAAAAGACACCATTGGCATCCGTTCTGGTTCTACTTCACTATAAAAAGAATCTTTCGTGTGGGATACACCAATATAATGGGTATAATCCAATTTTTCAGATGCCTGCACCAGGGCATTAATCACATCCAAATCTGCAATTGCTGGATATTCGATCGGTAAATATTGTCTGCTCGTTCCCTCATCACGGATGGCAGCATTAATGATGGCAATATCTCCAACTTCCATATGCGGTTGCATTGCACCGGATGTCCCCACCCGGATAAACGTATGACAGCCAATCTTAACCAACTCTTCAATGGCAATTGCGGTTGAAGGACAACCCATTCCAGTTGAAACAACCGAGACCATTTCACCACTTATATACCCAGTGTAAACCTTATGTTCCCGGTTAAAAGAAACAAATTTAGGATTGTCAAAATAATTGGCAATGGATTCACATCTACCAGGGTCGCCAGGTAACAAAACGTATTTTCCCACATCACCTTCTTTAACCCGTATATGATATTGTACTTCTGACATCCAGACCTCCTATCTATTCGATGTTGATTTGTTTCTAAATTATTATGGTTTTATTATTGTACAATTATCTGACCAATTCTGAACGAATTAATCAAAAGAAATCGCGCAGAAACACCATTATCAGGAGGACAGATGCTAAAAGTTGGATACATTGGATTGGGATTAATGGGAAAACCGATCGCAAGGAATATTTTGAAAGCTGGATTTCCTTTGGTGGTACACAACAGAAGTAGAGAGAAAGTAAAAGATCTGGTACAGGAAGGCGCGGTTGAAGCTTTTTCTCCTGCAGAGGTTGCCTCCCAGGTGGATGTCGTTTTCACAAATCTACCCGACTCACCGGATGTCGAAAAAATTGTCCTTGGTGAGAACGGAATAATCTTTGGTGGGAAACCAGGACTTATATTTGTCGATAATTCCACCATTAAGCCAACTGTTGCCCGTACGATTGCGAATTTCCTGGCTGAAAAGGGAATTCTTGCACTGGATGCTCCAGTGTCCGGTGGTGATATCGGAGCTATCAATGGAACGCTTACCATCATGGTAGGAGGCCCTTCAGAAGCTTTAGAAAAAGTTCGAGCAATATTTGAAGTAATGGGTAAAACAATCACTCATATAGGCGCTGCAGGTTCAGGACAAATCGCCAAAGCTGCCAACCAGATTATGGTAGCGGCGCAAATGGTAGCCATGGGAGAATTGCTGATTTTCGCTCAAAAATCAGGAGCTGATCCGATTAAGGTAGTAGAAGCGATTCGTGGTGGAGCAGCCCAATGTTGGACGCTGGATGTTAAACCGCCCCGTTTATTCAGCGGAAACCGCCAGCCAGGATTTAAAGCCTCCATGCAATCAAAAGATCTTAATATCGTGATGGAAACTGCTAAAGAATACGGTATTCCATTACCATCCTGTGCAATTGATCAACAGTTATATCAAAGTATGTTGCAGAATAACCTTGGTAATCTGGATAACTCAGCCATCATTTCCGTTTTTGAAAACCTGGCAAATGAGAAATTGAAAATCCGCTAGGATTAGTTACCACCTAGAAAATATAGCTTATACCAATCGCCATAATTAGCAACCATTGGAAGACTGGTTGTTAGTTTTTCTAAGGCATCTAATTCGATGGGAGGGTGATGTGGATCCTGATCTACTCGTAGAAATTCCATTCCTTTGGTGTAAACCAGAATATGTGTAAACCCATCATTTTTCCATTTGGTGATGATCTCTTCATTTGATTTGAATTCATGAAAAATAACTTTCCATTGATCCAAAATTTCATCCGGATCGCATTTCGGGATGCATCCAAAACCACGGGGTTCATATAGGAATAAGACTCTTTCATCTGCGTCCAGCAGTTTAATTTCATCAATTGCTCTGGCATACCAACCTAAATTTTTTTCCAGGTATTCCTGGTTGGATTGAAAACCAAAAACATTGGGGAGAACGTCTTTTTCCACCACTTCCGCGATCAATTGGAACGAATTGAAAGCAAGCACCATGATGACAAATATATTGACCAGTCTTTTAATGCGCACCTGACCAATCTGAAACTGTTTGACCTGGAAATAGCCAAACCCGGCTAATATCGCAAATGCTGGAAACAAAACAAAATAGAACCGAGTTTGAATAAGATATCCAGAAAATTGATTGCCTACTGCCCAAACCAACATTCCAAAAAGCGCAATCAATCCAGCATTAATAATCGATGGCTTCTGTTGCGGATCTTTTCCTTCCCAACCTAAAAAGGCGATCACGCCCAAACCTAACAAGAGAGGACCCATGGATACACTATAACCATGCGCTCCATCCACACCCATAATTGTCGCTCGAATCGGAAGGAAAAATAAATCTAACAGGTTTCCAAAAGGCCGCATACCTTGATATACATTTAACCGGATTTGATTCATCGACCCGGATTCAAAAAAGAACGGGTAGATCGGATTCCCGGTAAAAGCAAAATTCTTTATTAGCCAGGGTACAGCAAGCAAACCTGCACCTGAACAAAATAACAATATTGCGTTGAACCAATTTTTGTTCTTATTCTTAAGAAAATAAATAATTAGCGATAATAACCCAGCTAGAAAAATCACACCGGCTGGATACTTACATCCAAATGCCAGACCACTGAAAACGCCTGCGAAAAATACAATTTTTTTATCACCCGACCTTCGATAATCATCCATCAAGATAATGACACCCAAACCAAAAAAGGCAGCCATTAAATCCACGTATCCCCAGGAAAGTGCAGAGGCAAATGTAAATCCCCCAAAAAGGCTGGCTACTCCCACCCAGGCACTTTCCTGGCCAATTTTGTTACCCAGATAACCAATCAATCCAAGCGTTATCAGTGCGCCAATCAACCCATTAAAAATAAGTACGGATGACTCCCCACCCAATCCCATCAGAACGGTGTAAATCATTTCAGATCCCTGTGGCATACCCGACATAACCAACCAGGGAATGTCACTAATCTTTTCCTGTAACAGGTAAGTCTTCGGTAATGTTAAGTGATAATTTAGGGCATCATAACGCGTTGCTGGAGCTAATGAAACCAATAATTGAGATAGAAAAATTAATCCCAGTAATATGATTATTATTTTCGTCGGACTATTTAATTTTTGATGTGGATTGGCTTCATTGCGGAATAAATCTTTAATCCAGGAAATGCAGGATCTAATAGTAATTAAACTCAACAGGAGTAATAATCCACTGATTATCAGCGAATTAATTTTCCAGATTGAACCTATTATGAGAACAAGAATCGAAAGTATCCCGATGCCAAAACCAGTTTGCAAATAACATCGAATCCATCCTGGATGGTTTTCAAATCTTAAGAACATTCGGCCTAATCCACCCGCCAGAGAAATAAGCCATAAGCCTAGAAATATTTTCCAGGTGTGTGCAATTAAAGAGATTGTCTGTGATGGATTTACAGGTTTATGAGTGACATAATAACCAATAATTATCAGGAAAAACCAGCTAAACGCAATAATTGCAGTAACAATTGGATTTTTCTTTCCCATGATTAGATATTATAGGTATTTTGTAACCAGCGCAATAAAAATTTTGCAGTTTCTTTAATTGAAAGTTTGACACCAGGTGAGATTTCTGAAAAAGGACCAACGATTTCAGGTTGAATTCCAATGAGAAAAGCTTCAGCATGAGTGTCTAACTGTAAAAATGATATCAATACATCCGGTGACAAACGATGTGTGTTTGTAGCCAATGTTTTGATCCTTAAAGGATCAAATAATTGAACACAGCCTGGATTTTCCCCAAAAACAGCTGCATCAATGAGCCAGATCCAATCCGGATTAAATTTTCTGATCACACCCGAGTAATTTTCAGGTGCGATCGAGCCTTCGATTAATTGGAATTGACCAAATATTGGTAACTTCTTTTTTAAATACTTGACGATCAAAACTCCAGCTGCATCATCACCATTCAATTCATTCCCAATCCCAAGAATGGTCAATCGAGGTAAATCATTTTTATTCGCAAGGTGGTTCGTTAATGCCTGGTTGAGCTGCTCGTTCAAGTAAGAATGCAATATCTTCTTCCCTTCCGTAATACACCTCGAATGCTTCCTTCGTAGTGGAAGCCATTTCCCATAGAGAATTGGACATATTCAAACAGTTGAATCTACAAAGTTGAACACATTGTGCACAAAAAACACATCGATCCGGATGATATCGCATGACAAATTTTTTGTTGATTTTATCGACAGTTAAAAGTTCGATCGCATTAGATGGGCAATCCTTCATACATAACATACATCCAACACATTTTTCCGGATCATAAACCAGCTTTCCCCTTAACCGTTCTGGCGCAATTGTTTTTGTGAACGGGTAATTTTGTGTTGCCGGTTTTGTAAATAAAGCTTTTACTAAATCACCAAATAAAACACCAATAGCCATTTTTCACCTAAAACCTTACCTTAGGATTTCTCCTAAATATCTACCAAAAATTATAGCCAATAATTGTAATAATCCCATTAACGCTCCAAGTCTCCACCATAATCCAACAGTTTGGTCTATTCGTAAACGAGCAAACATAGATTGCAATGCAGTAACTACCAGAAATAGGCCAGCGGACTTAAGAATAAATTCTATTGGATTCGCTATTCCACCAAGATAAAAAATTACAACCAGGGTTAAACCGATCACCAATTCAACATTTTTTCCAATATGAAAAAGTGCCAGACCTCGACCTGAATATTCTGTCAATGCACCAGCAACTATTTCAGTTTCTGCTTCCGGAGCATCAAACGGAGGAAGTTCCAACTTTCCCATCAAACCTACAACTGCTACGATAAAACCAATGGGTTGGGCGAGAATTAACCAAATATTTTCGCCAGTGAATGTATTTATTTTCCCAATATTCCATGTTCCTGCAGCAATGGCTGGGCTTAACAACGCCAGTAAAAATGGGGCTTCGTAGGAAAACATTTGCGTGAGTGCTCTTGTTGCCCCAATAATCGTGAAACGACTCAAAGTATTAGCACCTGCCAGTCCTATACTCAATGTCATCATGCTGAGCATATATAGCACAACAATCAAATCCCCTTCAAAACTAAATGATGCTTCAAACCCAAACATCGGGATGTACTGAGCTGCCGTCAGTGCCCCCGTTAATGCAATGATGGGCAAAGCCAGAAACATAATTTTGTGTACCCCATTCGGTATAATCTCTTCTTTTGCTAAAAGCTTGATTGTATCTGCAAAAGGTTGAAACCAGCGAGGTCCAACGCGGCTTTGAAAACGGGCAACTAATTTTCGATCAGCCCATTCATACAATAATCCGATGTTCATCAGGAACAATCCACCAGGAAAAATTAATAAAAGAATGAGTGGGTGTAAAGACAGGTTCATCGATAGTACTCTATTCCATATTTTCTAAGTCCGTCCCAATTCATCATCTGGGATGGTTGTGAATCTGACCGAATTTCAACCATTCGGTCATTGCATGAAAAGCATGGGTCAATTCCTGCCAACAACATGGGCATATCAGCCAATTTATGTCCAACTGCAACATCAGTGATTGTTCCCCAATTACATAAGCTGGGTGTGCGAACCTTGACTCTGTCTGGCATTTCCGTTCCATTGCTTTTAATATAGTAAAATAACTCCCCTCTGGGTGCCTCAACTCTCGAGATAACCTCACCCTCCGGTATCTTTCTTTTTATGCGAGTGGTAATTTCTCCTGGTTGGATTTTCTCCAAAATTTCTCTGATTAATCGATAAGATTCATAGAGTTCTTTTAACCTAACGACAAATCTTGCCTCAAGATCACCGGTTTGATCAATGACCATTTTTACCGGGAATTCTTTATATCCAGAATAAGGAGCATTGACCCGTATATCTCTTTTTACACCAGAAGCGCGCGCTGTTGGGCCGACGGCTCCTAATAATTTTGCCCTGTCCTTGGAGAGGGTTCCAATTCCTCTTGTCCTTCCCAGAAATGTATCATCGGTTGTTACAACTTTCATATAATACTCTGTTCGTTCTTCCAAAAAATCCATATCTTTTTTGATTAAGTCGGATAATTTCTGGTCAACGTCAATTTTTACACCACCTAAAATATTTACTGAGTAATGCACCCGACTGCCCGATAATGTTTCCAAAATATCCATTACTACTTCTCGATCACGCCAGGTATACATGAATAGAGTATCAAAACCGGCTTCGTGTGCAGCCACACCAAACCATAAAAGATGGCTATGAATTCGTTCTAATTCTGCTGCCAGCACACGAATTGCCTCTGCTCTTGGAGGAGCTTGAACACCTGCCAGCTTTTCAACGCCCAGAACAAATGCCGTTGCATGCACGTGGGAACAAATTCCACAAACTCTTTCAAGTAAATACAAATCCTGAGTATAGTTACGATTCTCGCAAGCTTTTTCAATTCCTCGATGAACAAATCCCAACCGAACTGCTGCATCTGTCACGATTTCACCATCTACTGTGAATTCAAAATTACCGGGTTCTTTAAGTGCTGGGTGTTGTGGTCCAATTGGAACAATGAATTTTTCCTTTTTTGCTTCAGTCATTGGATTGCTCCTTTTTCGATGTTTCAAGATCCTGCAAATGGGTGAATGATTTTCGTAAAGGGTACACACCTTCAGGCCAGGAATCCGGTAATATCAATTTTTCTGTATTCGGTGTATTTAGTAAATCAAAGCCAAATAATTCTATAACTTCTCTTTCGTAAATTGTCGCAGAAGGAATAATGTCACAGATGGAATCGATTTGAGGTTTACTGTAAGGCACCTTCACCCTGATGGTTATGATATCTGCGTCATTGGCAAAGTGATACAAAGCTTCTAATTGTCCGGGTTGTATTTCAATATTGTCCTGATCATATACCGCAGGAATATCTAATCCAGTGATCGTGATCAGATAACCCCAATGATTTTCCACGAGACTCTGGACTGCTGGTTTTAAATTTTCTGTCGAAATCCAGATATCCAGGCGATTTTCGTCTGTTGTTCGAGATCTTTCAATCCATTTTTCCAGAATTACTTTTCCAGATTCTAAGAATTTAATTGTTTCCATTACTTTTCTCCTCAATTATCAATTCTGGAACGTCATTTGAGACAACGATCTTTGTTGGTTTTTTACCTTTTTTTAAACTATCCAATAATTGAACAACCCCAAATATTATTGCCTCCGGTCTGGGAGGGCAACCTGGAACGTACACATCAACTGGAATAACCTTGTTCAGGTCACCTATTACACTGTAACAACCGTCAAATACACCACCGGATAGAGCACAGGAACCAACGGCTATTACATATTTTGGATCTGGCATTTGTTCGTATACGCGAATTAAACGATCCAGAGCCTGTAATGTAACTGGTCCTGTAGCAATCAATACATCAGCATGGCGTGGGCTGCCCTGTAATTTAATTCCTAATCGTTCTACATCATAACGTGGGGTTAATGTGGCTAGAATTTCGATATCACATCCATTACATGAACCACTATTAAAATGAATTGCCCAGGGAGAGTTGATCCTTGCCCAATTCTTAAGTTTATTTACGATTTGAGCATAAAAATTTTCCGAGTCAGTACTCATTAAGCATTCCTTTCTACCCTAACAATAAAGCAATCAGAGATACCATTAGGCCAAGTAAAAATGGTACGGATGAAAAAGTAAAAGTACCCGAACCAATAATTAACATTCCGAGATGTAAAATCGCGAAGAAAAATGCAATCAGGAAAAATGGTCGGTACCCTGGTGCAGCTGGATTGGTTGATGCTTCTTCGCCACTTGCGTATATGGTCTCTTTAATTTTTGATTTTTTTGAAGTGCCAGCCATCCCCTTTCCAAATAACAATAAAGCAATGACAAAGGGCATATAGATCAAAAATGCAATGGGAGGTGTTAGAATAATTTCCATCGTTATTCCTTTATTGACCAAAGAAAATAAATAAACTATATCCAGCAGGACCGGTTAACCAATACAAAATGGAGGGTACAAAACCCAAAACGACGACCGCAAGCGTTAATAACGCCATGGGAATATACATCCAGATAGAAACCGATTTACCCTCCATCACGATATCAGCTGGTTCCTTGCGATACATCCGGTTTACCAGAGGTGCATAATATCCTAATGAGAGTACGCTCATCAATCCTGCGAAAATAACGACAATAATCATGATTGTGTTTTGAGTTTGTACAACACCTGCCAATAATTGCCACTTGGACATAAATCCAGCCAGAGGTGGTAAACCGCTTAATGAAAGTAGCGCAACCGAAAATGCAAACGCTGTAAATGGATATTTTTTTGAAGCACCATTCAGGTCGTCCAATACCAGAGCTTTATGACTACCTTTTGAAATATGGAAGTTGTATAAAAATACACCTGCGGCTAAAAATGCGAGACTTTTCATCAAACCATGCGTCATCAGATGGAAAATTGCACCAACACCAGCCAGGAGTCCATTCAAGGACATGAGCACGCCAAAACCTAAAAGCATATATCCAACGTGACTCAAACTGGAGTAAGCCAGCATGCGTTTTACTTCCTTCTGTCGTAAAGCCAGCAGATTTCCAACAATCATATTTAATACGCCAAATCCGATTAAAAGATAGCCCCATCGCCCATCACTTAAAGCAATCCCACCTAAAGCTCGTAATAAAGCAATCAATCCAACCTCAATAACTACACCGGAAAGCATCGCGCTGATTCCACTGGGTGCCTGAGAGTGCGCATCTGGTAACCAGGTGTGTAATGGCACCATGGCAATCTTTACACCAAAACCGATCACCAATAACGCACCACCTACAATCAAAAAAGGTGAAGGAGCACTAATGGACATTCTCAGCATTTCAATGTTAAGTGTTCCTGTTTCAAGAAAAATAAGCGCAATGCCAATAACCACCATCACGGATCCGGTCGCGCTTTGAATGAGATATTTGACGCCAGCCTCTAATGAAGCAGCTTGATCTTTATAAAATGCAACCAGAACAATCGAACTGATTGTCATGACCTCAAACCATACCCATAAATTGAACAGATCTAAAGCACATCCTAACCCATTGATAGCGCCAATCATCATGACGAGCAGAGCGTAAAACTTTTCCTCTCCAGATTCTTTGCCCATATAAGCAAACGAATAGATTGTCACCAGAATTCCCAATACCAGAACCAGGAGAGATAACATCATACTGATCCCATCAAAACGGAACCAGACATCTCCAAAATTCTGGTAATGGGTTTGTCCGGTAGAAAAGACATACGTGATAACAAAATACAAGAACACTCCTGTGACCAGAAGTGACATTAATGCTAACCATCGTGCTGGGTTGGTTCTTTTTCCATTCTTAAGACTTCGAGAATATATTCTTCCAGTCAGATAAATAACTGCAGAAGAAATCATCGGGACCATTAGTAACCAGGTAAATGCTGTATTCTCATCCATGTTATGCTCCAATCATCAATACAGCAAATACGACAACCAGGGCTATCAAAATAAAGAAAACATTCCAATTTAGTTTCCCAGTTTGAGTAATTCTTAATCCCTCACCCAAACCCTGCGTCGAACCCACTATAAATTTATTAATTTTTTCGAACCCAAAACTCGCATCTGCTATTCCTGCAAGAGGTTTCAGTATCTGCCTAATGCCAGTTAAGGCTGCTCTGCCAAACCAGGCAATAATTCCAAGAGCAATAATCGCCAGAGCGATCCAGGTTGCAGGGGCGTAAATAACATGATTGATGAGTTGACCTAAGTCAATTTCCTGGATGAAATGAACTGGAAGTGATGAGCTCATCATCTTTGAAAATGGTCCGATTAATATCCAGGTGGAAAGGGCTCCGATCGCCAGAGGAGTTAAGGCAATTTTCATATTCCTTCCAACTTGATGAATATGCTTTTCCAGTTTCTTTTCATCATAAAAAACCATCCACACACTGCGGATTGTATACAGGGCTGTGAGACCAGCCACTATGAGCATAATCACGTAAATCCAGATTGGATTCCCATGCTCTAAACCCGCTTCGAGGATTAATTCCTTACTCCAAAAACCGTTGAAAATCGGTATTCCAGCCAGGGCAAGCGATCCAATGATAAATACAGTTCTCACAAACGGTAATTCTTTCCCCAAGCCACCCATTTCCCGCATATCTCTGGTCCCAACAGAATGGATGACTGCGCCAGCAGCGAGGAATAATAATGCTTTGAAGACACTGTGGCTGAAAAGGTGAAATTGCGAAGCTAGAATGCCTCCGGCACCTACCACGTAAACCATATACCCTAATTGGCTGACTGTCGAATAAGCCAGGACACGTTTGAGATCATTCGCAACCAGAGCCATCAGCGCAGCCATGAGAGCAGATAACATGCCAACGATCATGACAGATATTGTCCATCCAGGGACATCTTTAAAAGCCGGATAAAACCGGGCCAACAGGTATACACCTGCATTCACCATCGTGGCTGCATGAATTAAAGCACTGATTGGTGAAGGTGCTTCCATTGCATCGGGAAGCCAGGTCTGGAATGGAAATTGTGCAGATTTTGCAGCAGCAGCTATCAACATCCCAAATGCCATGATCGCCAGGATATTGCTGGGGATAAACGAGAGATTTGAGATGAAGATGTTAATATCAAAGCTCCCAGTGTAGGCAAACAATAACGCTGCTGCCAGTAATAAACCCAATCCACCAACTTGAGTCATAATTAACGCTTTCATACCACCAGCAACCGCTTTTGGATCATCATTATAAAAAGAGATCAAAGCGTAAGAGCACAAAGCTGTTATTTCCCAAAAAATGAACATCAACAATAGATTGCTGGTCAATACCAGACCAACCATTGCGCCGATAAAAAATAGTACAAACGAATAATATCTTCCTAATTGAGCTGAACCATGCATATAGTCAACAGAAAAGATTATAGCCAGAGCACCTATAACAGTTGCCACAATCGATAGAAATAGCCCTAATCCATCGGTGATAAAAGAAAAATCTCCATAAGAACTGCCCATTGAGAAAGAGAGAACTGTCCCACTTTTATAAGCCCACAACATCGCAATGGAAGAAATAGCTGCAGTTATTGAAAAAACAACCGCATAAAAATGTTGAATTTTTTCATGGCGATCGCCGATCAGCCAGATGACTGATGCCCCAATCCAGGGTACCAAAATTGTTATTAAGACCAAAGGTTCTATTTGCAACATCGTTTCACCGCTTCAACTTTGATATGTCTGCAATATCCAGAGTGCCGACATTTCTTTTCACCTGGACTGCTAACGCTAAACCAACCACGGCCACAATTGTATCTGCGACGATCACTGTTAATGCCATGCTTTGACCAAGACTGGGCTGACCTTGACTCTGACCCACAAACACCAGGACCAGCATAGCGCCTTTGACCATTATTTGTAAACCGACCAACAACCTTATTAAATTACGGGTTATGAGCAAACAATACAATCCGACGCCAAATAACCCAATTACAGCGATTAAAACAATCATTGATGTACTGATATTCATTCTTGAACCTCCTTGTGAAGAATTCTGGTTTGATACTCGTCGGTCAAGAGTCGTAACATGCTGATGACGCCTGCAAAAATCATCACAACCTGAAGATATAAATCGGCTTTTCTATTCTCCCAAACCAATTGTTGAAATCCTGCATCCTGATTTAAATTGATCGGAAAATCTAATAAAGGCAGCAATTGCCATCCAATAAGCAGAATTGCCATAACTGTAAAAATCCTTGCCAGCCATTTTGGAATAAAAGATAAATTTGGGATCGGCTCATCACCAGCAATATTAATGGCAAAAACAAAGAGTACTGTCACCAGTCCGGCACCAACACTCAACTCAATAACAGCAATTTGATAAGCACCGATTAAGTACATCATAATGGCCACCAGTGCACTGGTACCAGCCAGCCATATTGCAGAAACCAATAGTCTTTTATCACGGACAGCTTGATAAGCACAAAATAGAATCCCCACAAGGATGATGAAATGCCACATAGAGTTCCTCCTTAATTGATCTGGGGTTTGAAAAACCTTATTGTTTATACTTCAGAAAAGACAATTTGTCATGTGAAAATTATCACAATTTTTCTAATTTTTAAGAACTTTTCTTTATATTAATCTTACCAATTGTTAGCAAAAAAAAACAGAAGAACCTTGATTGTCTTCTGTTTTTAAAAATTAATTTTAAGAATTCTTACGCGAATTGTTTTTGCTTTTGAAGTTCGGTTACAATTTTTTCCTGATCAACGGGCAATTTATCCACCCGAACACCAATTGCGTTATAGATCGCATTGGTAATGGCGGGTATGGTTGGAATCAAGCAAATCTCACCAATCCCTTTTGCGCCATAAGGTCCATCTGCCGTTGGATGCTCGACAATAAAGGAAGTGATTTCAGGTGTGTAATAAATCGACGGTATACGATATTTCGCCAAACGATCGGTGATGACTCTTCCTTCCTCCAGGATGAAATCTTCAACCAATGCATGCCCGATCCCCATGACGATTCCGCCTTCCACCTGCCCTTTCAGTCCTAATGGATTAATCGCAAATCCCACATCATTCGCAACGATGACTTCCGGAACTTTCACCTCACCTGTAATCGTATTGACCTCAACCAGCGCTGCCTGCGCTGCAAAAGAGAAAGCAACATGCATATCCCCACCTTTCCCTAATGGTGTTGTTTCCGGTGCCCAATAGGTATATGAAACTTTGGGGGTAATACCATCTTTGCGAAGATTCTGAGAGATCGTTGAAAGTTGAACCTCCTGTCGATCAATTTGAGCTAATCCTTCTTTGAATTCAATTTTTTCTGGTGACACATCATACCGCTCTGCAAGCTCAGATGTCAGCAAATCACGCATGGCTTTGGAAGTATACTTAACTGCATTACCTGTAACATAAGTTTGTCGAGAGGCAGTTGTTGGGCCTCCATCAGGTGTAAGATCAGTATCGGATAACAAAACCTGTACTTGTTCCGTGCCCTGTCCTAATTCTTCGGACGCGATTAACTGTAAAACAGTTGGTAAACCCTGACCTAATTCTGCAGACGCGGAACGCACTTCAAATCGACCCTCGGGCAACAATTCAATTTCAGCACCAGCTTTATCAGGAGCACCACCACCTAGTCCCGTATTTTTGTAGGCAACTGCAAAACCCCAGGCTCTGACGATGGCTGGATCATTTGGATCTTGAACAGGAACAAAAGGATTTGGTCCAGCTTTTTTGTATAAAGCACTTTCTACTTTTTCAATGCATTCCAGCAATCCGACACTATCTTTCAAAACTTGTCCTGTATTTGTCACACTGCCAACTCGCAGGGCATTTTTTCTGCGTAATTCAATCGGGTCGAGTTGTAATTCTTCTGCCAGAGAATCCATCATTGATTCAACCGCGAAGGCTGATTGCATGACGCCAAATCCACGAAAAGCTCCGGCAGGTGGATTGTTGGTATACATGGCATAACAATCAATATTCACATGCGGAACTTCATAAGGTCCAGAGGAGTGTGTGGTGGCGCGTGTCATCACTTTTTCTCCTAAGGATGCGTAGGCTCCGGTATCTCCATGTAATTCTGTCTGAACTGCAACAAGTTGCCCATCATTCTTTGCACCTACTTTGATATTGATCTGGGTTGCATGCCGTTTCGGATGCACAATCAAACTCTCATGACGATCAAATAACAATTTAACGGGTTTATTGGTTTTCATCGTTAACATTGCAGCATGGATTTGACCGGCAATGTCTTCTTTGCCACCAAATCCCCCGCCAATGAGTTGACCGATAATCCTCACTTGACTCTCAGGTAGCCCGAGTACAGCTGCAACCTGTTCACGATCAGAATAGGGAATCTGCGAACCGACATAAATTTCCAACTTGCCTTCATCCGTCAACCTGGCAATACTGCATTCCGGTTCTATAAAAGCATGGTCATTCGGATTCGTATGAAAAGTGTGTTCAAGAATCACATCAGCATCATTGAAACCTTCAGACACCATTCCTTTTTGGACTTTGATGTGTTTCAATAAATTTCCTGATTCATGAATTTTTCTGGTATCTGGAAGATGTGCCTGGACAGCTGACGAAACAACAGGCAAAGGTTCATATTTAAACCTGATCAGATCAATTGCTTCAGAGGCAATTTCCCTGGTGTCAGCTGCGACAACGGCTATCGCATCCCCAACATATCGAATCGGTCCGCCGATATCAACCAATACCGGCCAATCCTTGATAAATAAACCATGTGTTTTTGCATTTGGAACGTCTTTTGCAGTTAACACTGCCTGGACACCCGGTAAAGCTAATGCTTCGGAAATGTCCAATTCAGTCAAAATGCCAGCCGGAATCATTGCCCGTTTCACTCTGGCATGTAACATACCTTCATATTGGATATCATCACTATAAATTGCTTGTCCTGTTACTTTGGCGATTGCATCCGGTCGACGTCTGACCTGACCAACCATCCTTTTTCCCACTTTGGATGTCTGAATCACAGGCGATATTACCGGTTTTCCTGAAACGATCGATTCAGATGCTGCCTGAATCGCACCAATGATACTCGGGTACCCTGCACATCGACATAACGTATCCTTTAAAGCATATTTAATATCTTTCACTTCCGGATTGGGATTTTTTTCAAGCAATGCATAACTTGTCATGATTTGACCGGGTATGCAAAATCCGCATTGCACAGCCCCGTATTCGATAAATGCATCCTGGAGAGGGTGTAACACAGTATAAGCGTTACCATTATTACCAACATTTTTAGCCAGACCTTCAATTGTGGTAATTTTTTTGCCGTGCGCTTTGACTGCTGGATATGAACAGGATAAAACCGGATCTCCATCAATAACAACCGTGCAGGCCCCACATTCAGATTCATTGCAACCAATCTTCGTCCCGGTTAATCTCAAACGTTCCCGCAATAGGTCAGATAACATTTCTCCATCAATGATCGGAAGTGAATAATCTATTTCATTCACGCAAATTTCAATATTTTCTAATTTTTTCATTTGGTTTCTCCAGCCCTATTCCATGCTTTACTAACAACTTTTTCCAGTAAGGCTTGTGCCAGAAGATAACGATATTCGGCAGTTGCTCTTTTTTTGCTGGTTCTGAATTTCATTGATTCCAAAATCGTTTCTTTTGCCCTTGAAATTGTGACATCAGTCAATTTTTTTCCTCGAATTACTTCCTCTACCTTCAAAGCACGAGTTGGAACCGGACCTGATGGACCAAAAGCGATTCGAATATCATCGATAACATCCCCTTTCCTTCTTAACCAGACTGCAATGTTCAAAATTGGCAAAGCTACTCCTTGAGGACGCATCACTCTGTCAAAAGCAGATCCTTCTCCAGATTTTTTAACAGGGAATTCGAACCCAACCAATATTTCATCCTTTTCCAGGGCTGATTCTCCAGTCCCTTTAAATAGATCTAGAATATTCTTTTTTGAATAATCGGTATGAGAATAGCTAATAGCTGTGGCATTCATTGCTACCAGTGAAATCATTCCATCGGCAGCAGGTAAAGCATGTGCAACATTTCCACCGAGAGTCGCTGAATTCCTTACCTGAGGTCCTCCGATCAATCCAGTTGCCTCCGCTACCGCCATCGCATGTTCTTTTATCAGTGGTGAATTAGTGATTTGGCTGACTGGAACTGCAGCTCCAATGAATATCAGCTCACCCATCACCCTCAATTCTCGCAACTCATCTATGTGATTGAGATCGATTAATGTATTCATGGCTGGATGGCTGCCTTGTTGAATTTCAAGCAACAAATCCGTTCCCCCAGAAACAAAACGAACAGGTTTTTCAGCCTGGTCATATGCTTCTACTGCCTCTGATAAACTATAAACTAATTGGTAATCATTCCAGATTGTCATTTATTCGGTGGGTCCTTTCCTCTGGCGGCACTTTTCGACGGTTTCTGTGAACCGACGCCGGTCTATCATCAAAAACCGACCACCGAATCTATTATTTGATTTTTACGATTTTTTTAAACTCTATGACATATTATATCGATATTTATTTATAATTCAATATTTGGTAAATCCTCTATAGGATGCAGAAAAAATTTGTTTCCAGAAAATATTCTTAAACAATTTACATTAAACAATTTATAAATTGCACATTTTCTTTCTTCGCGGTATACTGCGTGCTACTTCAAGATATAAGGATGGTTCATGCAGCAGGTGATAAGAAAAATTATAGAGTGGGATAATCATCTTACCAACAAAATTCGCATAAAACCATCTTCCAAATTGGTCTGGCGATTATCAACAATAACTGCCCATTCAGGGGATTCCTGGTATTGCCTGAGTGTCCTATTAATCATCTGGTTGTTCGCAAAGAATGAATGGCGTAGCATTGCTGCTTCCATGGGTTTAAGTACCTTTATTCTGGCGATTATTGTATTAATCATAAAATTTTCTATCCGCAGGAAGAGACCTGTTGGTGAATGGGGTGAAATTTATCGAAGCACCGATCCTCATTCTTTTCCATCTGGACATGCCACCAGAGTATTCTTCCTCACCTCCATGGTCTGGAGTATTGCACCTGTCTGGTTTGCCATTTTGCTTTCCATTTGGGCACCATTGGTAGCTCTATCAAGAATCCAAACAGGCTTACATTTTCTGTCCGATGTACTGGCAGGTGCCCTTTTGGGTTGGGTATTAGGGAAATTAGTCCTTTTATTGATTCCTACAATGATCCTTTGGTTTCCCTGGGCATTTTAAAAAGGTTAGCCACCATTGAATTTTGGTAAGACTGTTTCTGAAAAATGGATAAGGCTGTCCATATCTTCAAGGTCAATCCATTGCAGCATAATTTCATCCAGCCCGGTATTTTGATATTCATGTAATTTATCTGTGACTTTATCAGCTAATCCAACAATGATGCCACGTTGAGCCATTTCTTTTGGATCTCTGCCATTTAGTTTCTTTTGCAGTTGTTCTTGATTTTGACCATAAGTTAAATTTGTCATAAGCGATCGGCGAATTTCAGCTGGCTCTCTTCCTTTTGTAACGAGTAACTCATCTACTGCCTTGTTCTTCTCCCTGAATTTCGCTGGTGTAAGGAAAATTGCATTCCATTCCCTTGCAAACTTAACGACCAGTGGAAAAGTATATTTTTCCCCATTTCCACCAATTAAGATTTCCGGACCTTCTTTCCGATTTGGTCGTGGCAAAAGGATTGCATCTTTTAGGTGAAAAAACTTGCCATTAAATGTTATGGGGGCATTTGAACGAAACAAATTTGAAATGATTAACAAACCTTCTTCGAATCGTAAGAACCTTTCTTTGAAGTCCAACAAGTCAAATCCAAAATTTTTATGTTCACGATCCTGCCATCCCGCGCCTAAACCTAGTTTCAACCTTCCTGTAGATAAATCATCCACGGCAGCTGCCATTCTGGCAGTTAAGGTTGGATTTCTGAATGATATCGGTGAGACGAGTGAACCAAACTTGATCCTGTTCGTCATTGTTGCCAGATATGTTAATGACGTCCACAATTCTAATGAATCCTTATCAGGAGGGTTAGCACTTGTGAAATGATCAGAGCGATACAATCCATAAAAACCATAATTCTCAACTGTGTCTATTATTTTTTTCCAGTTGGTCCAGTTTAGTCCATTTTGTCCCTCTATCATGATTGAAATTTTCATTGAAATTCCTCTCTATTTAGGCAGGATTCTTAGCATTTGACTGTTTGAAGCGCCACGATATTCCACTCGAATTTCTTGCTTTTCAACATTTAATTCCCATTTTCCAGATTCAAATTCAACCCGAAATCCACGATGATACTGGTATTCAGGTACGAACACAACCAGTTCCCCATCATTTTGATCTTCAAACAATAACGTATATTCTTTACGGCGGTAATCGAATGATTGTCTCCTGGGATCGCCAGAGATTAACCTCAAATATGGTCGCACGATCGCATTTAATCCTCGACCACCAGAGTAAATATTATCCGGATCTACCTGTTGATCCCGACTGAAAATGGACAAATCTTCATCATTCCACAAATCACCATGTTCATTCGAATTATCAGAGGTGTAATTCCAAATGGTCGAATCCAGAAAAAGTTCTTCAATGATTTGATAATACAGATCCAGAGCTTCAGCCTGGGATGAAAAATCACCATTTTTATAAGATCCTTTTTTATTTAAATCATATGGAACACCAAATTCACCTATTACAGTTGGGACGCCACCTAATTTTTCATCAGAATCGTTTTTTATGTTTTTCAATTGTTGATAAAAAAACTTTCTGACATTCTTTTTCCCAAATACAAGCTTCATTCTTTCGGTATCCATCGAGTAGTCGGGATTAAATTTTTTGGTTAATAATGTGACACCATCATACCAATGGGTTGCATTAACAATCATTTGGGCATCTTGATCGGTCCAATCAGGTAACTTAAGTTCAGGAACTCCCTCTATAAAGATGGAAGCGTCTTCGTCGATTTTTCGGACAGCCGTAGAAAATCGATTGATGAAAGGTTTCAGATAATTGTTGGAAAAATCTACTTTTTCGCCATTTACTTCAGAAAAATAATAAGGATTAATCAATACCGGGTTGTTTTTATCATCCGTCGTCCAAACACCATGTTGTTTCCACAAACATTCGATTCCTTTCTGCCATGACCGGACTTCTTTTTGATTGACAATTTTCCAATCGGTAAGCCGTAGTCCTAACAACTGGATTTTCCATAATTCAACTTCCTGTTGCCTGCCATCACCTAAAAGTATTGATTGCCAGGGAGTTGGCATTTCTCCCAATTTCAGTTGTCCATGATTTTCTCGTAGATCCGGATGTCCAATCCAACCATTGGATGGTTCATTGAGACTATCGTATCCGATCACATGATCATATTTTTTGAGTTTTTCAACAATTTTCAAAATGGAACTTATATAATGCTCTTGCAGATAATCTTGAATTTGTACACCAGCAATACGAAAATTTGGTGCAAAATCACTTCCTCCAAAAAATAAGGTAAACATTGTTGCCGCTACAAGTTTCTGGTTATTTGTTGGCCAGATCATTCGTGGAAAAGGATCCCCATGAACATTATGAACAATCGCTGAACCACTTGGATGTATATTCTTTATATCAAATCCAGCTAATTCAAGGGTCCATCCAGGAGCGCCATCTCCACCGGTAAATCTGCTCCACACATCCTGATGGGGATTAATGAAAATTGTGAAATCATAATCTCCAGCCTTTTTTACAATTTCTTCAAAGTAATCCAAATATTCTTCATCATAAATCCCGGGTCCACAATGTTCAATGGCTTCCCAGGTTGTTAACAATCTCAAAAAATTAAATCCCCATTTTTTCAATCTTTCGAAATGTTCGTCTGCTTCTGCCAGAGGGAATGGTCTTCCAACAAATGACACATTTAAATGGTCAAAAAAACCTTCCTTTTTGTAAGTTGCTCCATCCGGGTTGACAGGTACTTTGCTACTCCCACCTAAGTTTACCCCTCGAAAAAAAGCTTTTCGATTATAACGGTCAATAAAATATTGAGATTTCAATCCAATTTTTTTCATATTTCACCTTAAGAATAATTATATTGGATTTTAATAATTCCAAAAACTGAGCTATGTTCAGGAAATTATTGAATCAAGTACTTGCAATCGATTACCAAATTTTCTTTCTAATAACGTTCAAAATGATAAATAATTGACCAAATAAACTTGTTCGAGTATCCTTAACAGTGGGAGTGGTTAGGTCCCGGTGGGCTTCCCGGTCTTCAAAATCGGTGGCGGGTTGTTATGCAGGCCGCGGTGGGTTCGACTCCCATCCATTCCCGCCTGTATCAAAAAGACATGGCTCATTGCTTGTCTTTTTTACATTAAGTAGTATTACGTTTAGAAAGATATTAGAATGGTATAAGGATCAATTATGGAAACACATTCGTTACTGGAAAATGATTTACAACCTTTGCATGACTTTGTCAGAAGCTACATGATTATTGAAAGTATCACCACCGGCAGAAAAGAAGATAAGTGGCTGATCCGATACATTGGGAATTTAAAAAATCCAGTGCAAAGCGAATCCGCATTTGATGCTATTGAAAATAGAGCAAAAAATTACAAATTTTCAATTTTATTGACCGAAGAAAATAACAAGCATGTCGTTTATCTCCTCGATGAGATTCCTGCAGCAAAAAAATCAAACCCCAGAACCAATTTAATTCTCTTCATAATTACCATTATCAGTGTTCTCGTGACGGGTGGAATTTTCTCAACACCGACCCTGCCAGAAAAATTCAATTTACAGGCAATCTTACTAATTGCAAAAAATGGCTGGTCTTTTGCCATAGCAATACTGGCAATTCTAGGCGCACACGAGATGGGTCATTACATTGCTGGAAGAAAACATGGTGTAAACGTAACCTTACCTTATTTCATCCCATTACCAATTATCAGTCCTTTTGGAACAATGGGAGCTTTTATTAATATGAAAAGCATTCCTAAAAATAAGAAACAATTATTCGATATCGCAATTGCTGGGCCAATTAGTGGAATTGTTGTCGCCATCCCAATCATCATTTTGGGATTGTCATTGTCACAGGTCGAAATGCTCCCTACTCAAATACCTGTAGGTAGTGGACTTCAAATGGAAGGAAATTCATTGCTTTATTTGGGATTAAAATACCTCGTGTTTGGAGAATGGCTTCCAAATCCACAATCTTATGCCGGATTAAATCCAGTCATTTATTGGCTGCGTTATTTCTTTACCGGTCAACCTTTCCCGTTTGGTGGTTATGACGTCATGATTCATCCAGTCGCCTGGGCTGGTTGGGCAGGGATATTGGTTACCTCATTAAATCTCATACCGATTGGGCAATTGGATGGTGGACATGTTTTGACCGCTATTTTTGGTAAAAAAGCTAGAAAATTAACACCAGTTTTTCTGGTCATCATGGGTTTGTTAGGATTTGCATGGTCTGGTTGGTGGTTCTGGGCATTTTTATTGGTTTTCCTCAATCAAATACCATCTCAAATGAAAGATTCAGTCACTCAATTGGACTCTACCAGAAAGAAAATTTCCATCCTTATGTTGATTTTATTTCTTTTGGTTTTCACCCCTGTCCCATTGGCTATTATAATGGGTTAAGACAGCATGGTGTGGATCGTTTCTCCATCCAGGTTGGTGTATTTTCCAATTGCCTGCACTGTCAAACATGAATGGGCTGGAAAAACACACACCAAACTACCCGGAATAATTTCATCTGGTATTCCATCTGGAATTACAACCACTCCATGCTCTTGAGAAAGTGAGCGCAAATAACCAATAATCTTTTTATCATCCCAGCTCCATCCATTCTGAGCTGGAAGCGATACAAGACCAAAAGCGTTCTGGATTTCACCCCATGAATGAGAATCTTTTGACAGATGAATTGCACCACCGTAAATGACGACTTCGTTTTGTTCCGGATGAACTGCAACCACCGGACAAACCACTGTCACTGCAATCTCCTCTAACTTACACACACCTGCCTGATACTGTTGTACATCATAAAAAAGGAAATTTCCTGGTCGAATTTCGTCTACATTTCCAAAATCATTTACCAATCTGGAAGATGGTGTATCTCCTACAGATATTTCTATTTTGGAATACCCAAGTTGATTTAATTGATCTTGAATACCCAATAATGTTTTCACAGAACCATCATAAACTGAATGAATTTCTTCAATAGTCTTAAATCGATAACTATGCCCGGCATGTGTGATCAAACCGCTAAGCGTGATATGCTTGCTTTTTTCTAATTCATTTGCTAATTCGGCTATTATTTCAAATTGATCGCTCTTCAATCCACACCGGTTTGCCCCAGTATCAATCTTTATCCAACCGGAGATTTGGCAAGAAATGTGCTTATCAATGAAACGAACTGCCCTTATATCCTCAAATAATAAGGACAATTTAATTCTTTTAGAAAGTTCAAGAATCTCTTCGATTTGTAATATATTTACTGGGAAGGCGATAAAAATATCATCCCAGCCATGATCTGCGAAATAAATAGCCATCTCGATAGATGACACTGTAATTTTTGTTATCCCGATTTCTTGAAACCATTCCCCTATTTCAGCGGATTGATGAGTCTTGAAATGAGGTCTAAATTGTTTGCCCTGGGAGAGAATTTTTTCATTTATTAGCGCAAGATTTTTTCTAGCTTTATTTTCATCTAATAATAATGTCGGTTTTTGAATACTGGAAAAAATCGTCACACTTTATTCTCCATTTAAGGTAAATATCCAAAATAGATTAAATTTTCATAAGCAAAATGAATAATTCCATTTGGATTAACCGTGAACGCTGTTAATTTGCTGGACTCGTCGAGGTTGTTCGCCCGACTGGATAAATTTGGGCTAATTTGTTGTTGTAAGTTGAGTGCCATACTGAAATGAAAAATCGCCTGATTATTCTCATCCATAAAATATATGGACGGATCCGGTGGAAGCGTAACATATACTTGTGAAATTTTTGATCCTGGCAAAACACTGTAACTTTCCCTGGTTTTCCCTCCCAAAATCAAACCATATCCTATGTTATTCTCACAGGTTAATTGATTCAAATTGCATCTTGTTAATTGACCGTTTGCATGAACAAGAAATAACTCCTCCTGGTTTACTGAGATATCCAGTGAACCGGCTAAATTCTCAGGAATATTACTTGAAAAAATACTTTCAGGAACCTGATCAAAAGCATAATTATTGGAGGGATACCGATAAATGTCTCTATTTTTACTCCCTGAGTCTAAAACATAAAGGCTATACCCATTAAATGCGAGTGCTTTTATTTCTCCCCAATTCAAATCTGATCTTTTCAATTCAATTGCGATTGGATCACTTCCAGGAATACACATGATCAGATTCCCTCGCCCATCGATTCCCATTAAGGACGTATTGATTTTATTCGCATAATTGACTGGTTCAATATCAATCAATGGATCTACGATAACTTCCCCATATTTACCCGGTCCGCATGTGAATGAATTATCTATTATATAATCTGGTCGTGTGGCAATCATCCTGATGACTCGACCTGTTCCAGAATCCAGAGCATACACATCTCCATTCGTGTTACTTCCCATACGACTGATTTGAATGCGTTTATCCAGACCACCAAAAATCGTTGGTTGAATGTCAATTCTGGTCACTCCCTGAAGTTCATCCAGTTGGGTTTGAATAAATCTTTTAATTTCAGTAGTTGATTCTGATTTTCCATAGCTCTCTGATTCTGTGACCAATCGTAAAGCTTCCTGATACATTAAAATTTGATTGTTGACATCTGGCTCATCTAAAGCGTCACTGATTAATAAATTAGCATTTGCAATTAATTCAGTCTGTTGTGAACCAACCCCACTTTGAAGATAAGATGTGATCCCAATTGCAGACACAAATAAAGCAACCAGAATCGCAATCATCAACATCGATGAAGAAGACAGATAATTGGGATCTTTGTCAACATTTGACCTGGATGTAGATTTAACGACTTTATGTAGACCCTTTTTTACGTTATTTGTAATAGTCCTGTATTTTTCGTTCAGGTTATGAAAGAATTTCCGAACTCCCAAAAGAAAAATGGCGAAAGCTTTTGATTCATTTTTTGTCACTTTCTTTTTTTGTACTTTTTTCCGAATCTTTTCAGAATCCCATTTATCGCCACTTAAATAAATACCCTCAAGCGACTGCTGTTGAGGAATTTCTTCATCCTTTGGGGTTTGCTTGGCACTACCATCTTCAAAAATATTCAACTGGAATTGTTCAGTACTTGTTTTCTCAGAATTTTCTCCCAATAAAAAATTCGGTAGCTCTCTAGTCAAATCATCGAGAGGCTCATCATCAAATTTCTCAGAGAAAATTTCCTCTGCAGGTAGAGATTCTTCATTAATGTTTTCATTGTATTCAGAACTTGAAAAGGGTACAGGAGAAACAGGTGGAGTATCATGGAAAGGAGTATCAATTTCTTCATAATCTATAGAAGAAAATTCCGCTGAATCAAGTTTTAATTGATGGACGCTTCCATTTCCATTTCGGAATTGAATAATTACCGCTTCAAAATCATCCTGACTTAATTGTCTTAGGGATCTTCTTAAATGGCTGATGGACAGTCGTTGGTTATCGAATAGCGTTTCTTTTGTCCAGGTTTTTGGAGATTTTGTTGTGAGTATGATTCGATCGCTTTCATAAATTTTTGTATGGAAAAATCGAAGTTTTATCGTCTTGCCAACACCTATCCCCTCTATTCCATATGTTCTGTCCTCAAATTTTTCTATTCTGGTTCTGGATAAATGATAGGAAGTTGAGCCTCCAGCATGAACCAGGTATAAATCATCTTTATTGAGAACCAATAAATGGAAGGACCCCAGAATGGGAGATTGTGAAGTGTTTTTTATGTTTATTTGATTAAGAAGATTATTAAAAAATTCACCAGCTAATTTTGCAGCTGTTGTAATCGGACCTTTTGTTTTGTAAAATTGATCTCCGGCCTTTGCCACGATTAGATTTATTTGTTTTTCAATTTCATCATTCAATTTTCGAAATGGGGTGAAGCGGATTACAATAATGTCTTCTACTCGTGTTCTTGTGGCTTTTCGATGTACATTCCCTGCGAAATATCCTGTTAAATTTGAATATTCTTCATTTTTTTTGAAACCAAAAGGATATATGAATAGATCAAACACGATAAAAAAATCCTCTCATTGGAATAATTACATTATCTTTTGATTATACAACCTAATTTTATTCGATCTCGCTATTCTCAATTTGAAATGAGTAATATAATAAGAAAATTATCCATCTTCTTAAAAGATTTTACGTAACAAAGTTTTTTTTGTTTTTTCTTCTATAATCTATTTAATGTGACAAATAAAGTTTTTGAAAGGCCAGGTTTTTCAGATGACAGTTGAAAAAGACGCACTTTCCTTGGATGTAGGATCAAGACTGAAAGAACTTCGTGAAGCCAGACATATCTCTATGCGAGAATTAGCCCGCAGAAGTGAATTATCTGCAAATGCTTTAAGCATGATCGAGAGGAACCTGACTTCTCCATCTGTAAGCACATTGAATAAATTAGCAACCGCGATGGAAATTCCAATCACGGCTTTTTTTAGAAATAATCCTGAAAAACATAATATTGTTTTTTGCAAAGGTTCAGAGCGCAATAGAGTTCCATTCATGAAAGGCCTATGGGAAGGTCTCGGTGGAGGATCTTTCATTGGAAGGATAGAAGCGTTTATGCTCACTTTAGAAACTGGCGGATCCAGTGGTCCGCATGGAATGCTCCATTCTGGTCATGAATTTGCCTATTGTTTGAGAGGTAAGCTGGAATATGATGTGGCTGGCGAAAAATATCTTTTGGAAACAGGCGATAGTTTAATTTTCGCTTCACAACTTATGCATCGCTGGCGGAATAGTGGACCTCATGTTTGTAATGCTATTATCGTAATTTCTGGTCACGAAGATAACGAGAATCCTTCAGAATTTCATCTTGCTTCAGCAAAAATTATTGATGACCTGAAGAAAATAACAAATTCAGATTGATAAGCAAATCTAATTAATATTGTTTTGGTTCGTTATCCAGGCGTATCCCGTGTCCCCTGACAGTTACTAAATATTCGTGTGTCGGGTCAAACAAAGATAGCCGATCTCTAAGTCTGCGTACTAATGCATCCAGTGCTTGTTCAGAAACACCAACAGCTTTTTCATCTCCCCAAATCATCGCAATCAAGTCACTTCTGGAAACGACTTTCCCTTGTTGTTCATTTAGCGTATGTAATAACCTGAATTGAGGTACGCTTAATGGCGGCAGAATTTCTTGATCTCCTAACCATACCCTCCGAGACCGATAGTCCAGATACAATTTTTTGGGTTTTATTTCAGTCTGAGGATCTGATAACAATTTCTGATCCAATGGCATGGTTGCATCAGAACTCAGAAAGAAGAAACTTTGAACCAATGCAATTTGAACGATATCTCCTTCTTCCAGAATGGTCGGGCTTTCAAGTAATGTGCCATTTAAAAAGGTACCATTTTTACTTCCTAAATCTTCGAGTAATACTCCATTATTGTTTATTGAAAATCGAGCATGAACTCTGGAAACTTGTCGATCTGGTACAACAATTTCACAGCCTGGATCTCTTCCAATGTGAATTTCGGTTTTAATTCCCCAGCGTTGCCCTAACAATGGTCCATTCTGTGCGATTAAGATTGGAAATTCAGAAAATAATTCTTCCATCAAATCCTCAGTCCTTCAGGAATTTCTTTATAATCCCAAAATGTGTTAAATTTATTAAGTAATAATTTCCAACTTCGCAGCTTAATTGGGATATTGAATAAGGTATAATATATCAAATAAACGCCGAATTGTAAAAAAATCGCAAGTAACAATTTAATTAGGAGAGAAGAAAATGCCGCTCCCGTTGAAAACGGGGGATGTATTGCGTGGTCGATATCGAATTCAAAAGATCATAGGACAAGGTGGTTCTGGATCAATTTATCTCGCAGATGATTTACGATTATCGGGCCGACAATGCGCCCTTAAAGAAGTTGAACACAATACCAGCCTACCAGAGGAATTGATCAAAGAAGCTCGTGACCAATTCTTGCGGGAAGCAACTGTTCTGGCCAGATTGGATCATCCTAATCTGCCGAAAGTGTCTGATTTCTTTTCCACAGGTGCGAGAGATTATCTGGTTATGGATTATGTGCCTGGTGAGGACTTGAGAACAATCATGCTGAAAGCCAAACAAAAAAACCAATTTCTTTCAGAAATTGATGTTTTAAGCTGGATATCCCAATTGTCCGATGCTCTGATTTTTCTACACGAACAAGAGACACCAATTCTTCATCGGGATATTAAACCCAGTAATCTGAAGTTAACTCCCAGCGGTTTATTAAAACTTGTCGACTTTGGATTGGTAAAAATTGCTGCTCCTGGTGAGGTGACGATAACAATCGTCCAGGGTCAAGGAACAGCATTGTATACTCCTCTGGAACAATACGGAGGTGATCAAGGACATACAGATGTGCGAAGTGACATATTTTCCATGGGATCCACCATGTACCACCTTCTGACAAACACTCCTCCGACCGATGCCCGGCAGCGATTCCTAAATCCGGATTCACTTAAACCACCTCGTTCCATTAATCCGGATATCAGTATGAGAACAGAGAAATGTATGTTGTGGGCGATGAATCTACATCCAGACGATAGACCAATAAATGTGATTCATTTTCGTCAGGCTTTATTCGGAGATCGTGCAATACCCCTCCGCCCCATCAATAAAAAAATTACTGTTCAGGAAATTATCAGAATGAACCCAGAACAAACTTTAGTACTTTCAGCAATTGTAATTTTTATCCTCAGTTTTTTAATGACAGTAGGGAAATAATCAGGATTTTCTTAATTCCACTCTTCCTCTGACATACCAAATCCATCCGATAAAACATCCTATGATCGCACCAAGAAATGTGACAGCCATAAGATCAATAGGCTTGAGTGTTAATGTCCACTTAGCTCTCATGATCGATTGAAAACTAATCAATATGTAGGCGAGCATTCCCCCAATAAATGCCAATATTGCCCATCGAGTACTCCAACGAATTGGAATTCTTGTCTTTGAGAAGAAAAACACACCAACTGACATCATAGTCACAATTAATACCATCGCAATCCAATCACTGAACCTTGGAAGGATAGTTGGGTTTTCTTTAATAATTACAACCGGTTCAGTTGGTGTTAAGGTTGCTGTCAAGGTCAGTGTAGGAGTTTCAGTCATTTCTGGAGTGGATAAAACAACGATTGTTGCTTCAGCACCTTCTGGTTCCGGAATTTCGATTTGAATGACTTCAGAATTATAAGCTGGATCACTTACAGCTCTAATTTCCAACAACCCGGTATTTTGCACTCGGTATGTAACCTTGGCAATTCCTTTTTGGGTTATAGCTTCAACTTGTTGAATATTGGTCCCTTTTTCAACGTAGCTGATCAAAAAACGGACGATTGTACCATCAGGAACTGGATTCATATTGTAATCTACGATTACACCTGTTTCCAAACCAATCGTTTCTCCTAAAGCCACTTTAGGGATGTTAGAAAAATCTAGTTGGGGAACACCTACCACAGGTGAGATTTCCTGAGGTGTTTTCAGAAATAATGAAATGATCTGGTTAGGATTGGGGGCTGTTCTGGAAATTAAATCATAGCCAATTCCCGGTACACTTACTGGTAAGACGCCATCAGCTGAAATCTCTTGAAACAATAATCTGGTTGCAGTATCGATAAACTCGGCTGTTTTACTGAATAAGACATAATAAGCAGTCAATTTGCTGATATCCGTCGCATCCAGATAATATGGTGCATTAAATCCAAATGCGATCACTTTTTTATTGTTTAATAAGTCAGGACGGTCAGCCAGAAATTTTTGCAATGCCATTGAATCCTGATTTTCAAAATTTGGTTTTATAAATGAAAAAACAATCCAATTAGCATTTCTTAATTCAGAATCTAGAACTGAAAACGATTGGGGATCAACTAAATAGCGATTTAAGTCTGCGAATGTGTAGGAGGACATTCGGGTTGGTGTAACCTGATCTCCTGCTCCTGGACCGTATAAACGCAATACAGCATCTTGAAAAGTTGAGACCCCAAAAATTAATTGTGAAGGACATTCTGTACACTGCCTCGCAGAGATCGTATCGGTAATGAATAAAATTCTCTCATCCCTTTGAGGTGGTTCTGGGAGTATAACGCTCAATTCAACCAGGTCCGGGCTCATTAGTACAACCGAATTGCTTGAGATATCAAAATTTATTTGTTGATTGTTGCCAACTTTTTCTAGATTCTCCTTATTTGGGATAATCTTTTCAATTTCAAATTCACCGTATAGTTCATACTTAAGTTTCAATATTCTTTTTACTGATGAATTTACTCGTTGAGCAAAGGCTGGATCCTCCAGATATTTTTGAGTGAAGAATTCTAATACCCTTATAGTCGTTGAATATGGATCTAAATCACTCGTATCAACATAAAGATCCAATAATAAAAGATCATTTCCAGAAATAAGAGCGTTACGAGAAATTTGTCTGGGATCAAAACCTTCACCGGTTGGATTAAAAAATTTCCGCACAGCATTCGAACCCAGATTATCACTAACAATAATTCCTCCTGAATTTCGCCATGATTCAAAAGCGGGTAAAGACATAAGTTGTTCTTGGGCAGATTGGTCAAAACTGACCGGTCTGGTAGTTGAACGAATATTTCCTTGAAATCCCTGATATCGGATATGGGACATCAATAAGCCATCAGTCGTTGACTCTTCATTTGGTGAATTCCCGGTTACTGAAAAAAATGGTGCCAATTCAATTTGTTTCAATTGTTCAAGAGATTTTCGAACAGTTGCCACTTCATTTTCAGGCAATCTGTCAGATGAACCTCTTCCTGGAAAGTGTTTGGATATCACAGCCATCTGGTTATTGCTGCCAGAATGAACACCTTTTATATAAGCCTTTCCCAATTCCCCAACCCAAAAAGGATCACCACCAAATGTTCTTGCCCCCAAATCATCACCACCTTCAACATAAGGAAAATCCAGTACATCAAGCGAAGGTCCTAATAAAATGTTGAAACCCAAAGCAGATAATTCTTCACCCAACACATTTCCAACCTCTTCTGCAAGATTTAAGTCCCAGGTAGCACCAATGGCCAGTTGACTGGGTAACGTAGTCACACCATTGATAATCGAGTTATAAGGATAAGAATCACCTTCCTGAGAAATTGCGATAAAAATTGGAATGTAGTTATAAGGTTGAGTAATGCTGGTACTAGTATCATCTGATTCGAAAACTATTGGCCCTTCCCATTCTATTTGTTGTAATGTTTTGGTTAATTGATATATATTTTCAATTGTATTAAGGGACGTAAAATTATCATTCGCCAAATTAAGAACCACACCCCCAACATGTCGATTCACAATCAAATCAAAAATTTCGCTTTTTTCAGTAAATTCACGACCCCTAAAAGCAACCAGGAATAATTGCCCGATCTTTTCTTCAGGAGTCATTTTTTGAAATAGATCTTGAACTTTTATTTCTACATCATTAATTTGTTCATCGGCAGCAGAATAGCCAATTCTTAAAGGAAACAACATGGATATCAAGATGAGGAGGATACAGATTCGATAAATTATTCTCATTGACGATTAAAACAAATCCTTCCAGCGATCACATATTTCTTTATGGTAATCTGCTTGAATATTGCAGCCAGTGATTATCATCACCGGTTTGTTTACTGAAATTTTATTCATGAGTACCGCGGCAAATGGAACAGCAGCTGAGCCCTCAATGATCACTTGATAATGATACCAGACATAAGCAATCGCCTGTTCAATTTCTTCTTCATCTACAAGAATAAAATCATCCAGCATACTTCTTACTAAGGGAATTGTTATTGAGTTTTTTTCAACGCCACCAGTTAACCCATCAGCAACACTGTTACTTTCAATAACATTTTTAATAATTCCATAATGATAAAGGGAGTGAAAAAAAGCTGAATTTTTACTTTGAATACCAATAATCCTTGTTTTTAAACCATTCAACTTGAATGCTAACCCTATTCCGGAAACAAGTGCTCCTCCACTCACAGGAACTAAACAGGCATCTGAGTCGTATGGTTTTATTTGATCAATCAATTCTAATCCTAACGTGGCCTGACCAGCAATTACCTGTGCGTCATTATAAGGAGAAACCCAGGTAGCTCCTCGTTTTAATGCATAATTTTGTGCCTCAATTTCAGCCTGACTATAATCTCCAGCAATTTTGTGAACAGTAGCGCCATAGTTAAGTATTGATTCTTCTTTGTTCTTAGCAGTCTTTTCCGGAATGAAAACCGTTGCTTTTGCACCAACTAATTTGGCGGCATAAGCAACGCCCAATCCATGATTTCCAGCAGAAACTGCAACCAGACCTCTTTCCTGCTCCCAGGAGGCTAAGGCTAGAATTTTATTTATCGCGCCACGAATCTTAAAAGCACCAGTTTTTTGTTGGTTTTCCCATTTGATGTATACATTTAACTTCGAATCAAAAGTTAAAGGTGTCCTGTTAATTTTTCCTTTAATCCTGCTTGCGGCGTCTTGAATTGATTCAGAATTAATTATCATTCATTAGTCTTCTTGCCAGGATAGGATCATCAGTAATTAAACCATCTACCTTATCCTTCAGCAATTTTTTTATATCCGTTTCAGTGTTTACTGTCCAAACATTTACTTTTCGATTTTCTTGATGTTGCTTGTCAATAAATCGTTTATCTACGTCATTAAAATATGGATGAATTATTTCTGGACTTATCCATCTCATCATATTTGATCGGAAGATCCAACCACTTATTCCAGGTGGTGCTAATAAAGCAACAGGCACAATCGGCACTATTCTCCTGGTTATGATGAGATTATAAGGATGAAAAGACGAAAAAATCACATTTTCCTCGATGCGCATTCGTTTAACTAAAGTTGCAGCTTTCCGCGCTAATCCATCACTTATGGAGGAATAATTTGTTAATTCAATATTAATGAATAATTTTTTTGAAAATTCTTCTAAAACTTCACTTAAAAGAGGAATTTTTTCACCAGTAAATTCAGGAGAGTAAAAGCTTCCTGCATCCAAATCTCGTAAATTTTTCAGGTTTGTTTCAATCACTTTTCCATGCCCATTGGTTGTTCTTTCCAAAGTCTGGTCGTGAATAATCACCATTTCCCCGTCTTTAGAGCATTTAACATCAAACTCAATGCCATCAGCTGATAAATCAACTGCTTTCTGAAAAGCAGCCATTGTGTTTTCTGGTGCGTAAGCAGAAGCGCCTCTATGAGCGATAATAACAGGTTTTTTATTTTCCATAATGAACCCTATGTTATAAATCTACGAAATAGGATGCAGCTGCTTTATCGATCAGTTCCTTATTCAGTATGGGTTCAATATTCAGATACCGTGAAATATCAATGATCTGATCACAAATATCACGAGGATGGGAAGCACGAAGATTGCGGCTGCGTTTTATATAATGCTCCTGCAATAAATAAGCTAATCCTTCATCCGTGTAAGTAACACCCTTTTGGGATGACACTCTGCGGAATAATTCCCGATAATCCTCATAGGATGGGTCACCAATTTCGATTTTATGACGCAAACGCCTTAAAAAGGCTTCATCGACAAGATCTCTTGGAGGTAAGTTGGTAGAAAAAATGACAAGAACATCAAATGGAACTTCAATTTTTCGTCCAGTGTGTAAACTCATATAGTCGATTCGATTTTCCAAAGGCACAATCCATCGATTCAACAAGTCTCTCGGGCGAACCAATTGACGTCCAAAATCATCAATGAGCAAAATCCCACCATTCGCTTTTACCTGAAATGGAGCTTCATAATATTTGTTAGTTGTATCAAATACCAGATCCAGACCGGCCATCGTTAGTTCACCACCCGTGATAATGAAGGGTCGACGAACACGCAACCACCGTGTATCTCGGCGAACACCAGATCTAACTGTACCGGTTCCGGTTGTCGTCGTATCATCTTCCCTAACCAATTGGTGGTTGACAGAATCATATAGTTTGATCACCTGTCCATCTACATAAATGGAAAATGGGATGTACATGATTTGACCCTGGACCAAATTGCCAATTGCTCTGGCGACACTTGTTTTTCCGTTTCCGGGAGGACCATATAAAAATATAGATGTCCCAGAGTTGACAGCAGGGCCTAATTTGTTGAAGGTTGGTTCATTTAAAACCAGATGAGCCATAACCTGATGCATTAATCGACTGGTTGCCTGTAAGCGACCACGTCCTTGCTTCAGAATAGATTCATTATATACATCTATCGGAACCGGGGCAGGTCCTGCATATTGGCTGCGGTCCAATGCTTCTCTCGCACGATGGATACCAGCACCTGTTATTGCGTAGGTGTATGAGCCTTCACCTAAGCCCATTTGGGACGTTCTGACTTCAACCAGTTTTTCTCTTTTCAGAATTTCGATGATTTGGTCAACTATTCCTGTAAATGGCAGTGCCATTTCCTCTGCCAATTTAAATCCGGACATGTATCCTTGAAAATAAAAGATTTTTAATGCCAGGTCTTGCAACCAAAGAGTAGATAAACCTGTTTGTTCCAAATTGGAAATGGGTTGTGGCACAAATGATTTTTGAATGGGACTTACTGCAGATATTGAGCTTTTAGGTTTTGGAGCTTCTTCCGCCATTTTTCCTCCATGTAGGAAAACAATCAAACAAGAATAATTATAGCATGTGCAAAAAATTGTTTTTATTATTTACAATCATCAAACCAATTATGAAAATGATCATAATTGTTTATAAAAAGATATTATTTTTAGAAAGAGGGTTTCAAATCTTTCACCCTGAGTTGCTTGTAAATATTTCCATTGTAATGATTTCGTTCGATAGAATATACTACATCTATTCTGGTTGGCATTTCTTTACCCCAAAATCCCTGGTTAAAAGCAATAGCGTCATATTCGGCATGTCTATCCCGTAAACGTAACTTGAGGTGATTTTCATCTCTTCCTACTGTTCTGGCATTTTTTACTTCAACACCTCTAGAGACAAACACTGCTTCTGAATTTTCTGCACCTAAGGGCTCCAATTGATCTAATTCGTTTAAGATATCTATGGGTATCTTGTATAACGGATATTCAATATCAATATTTATTTTTGGTCGCAAGTCTTTCGGGTCAAGTTCTGTTTCCGCAATTAATTCCAACTTTTCAATTAATTTTTCAAGATTTTCATTAACAACCGTAAACCCTGCTGCCATAGCATGACCACCATGACGCACCAATAAATTTTCACAGTTATCGAGTGCGTTTGTAATATTAAATTCAGGTATGCTTCTACAGGAAGCTCTTGTGTACTCATCACCTATATACCCTACAATAGAGGGTCTGTAAAAAAACTCAGTTAATTTTGCCGAAACCAATCCCACAAGGCCTGAAGTAAATTCTTTATCAAAAACATGAATGATTAAATTATTTTCATCTATTTCTTTTTGTGCTAATTCCTGCATATCTTGTGTAATTTTTTGTCTCTTCCGATTAATATCATCGAGCTCCTGGCTAAGTAGACCTGCTTCATTCATGTCCTTTGTTAATAATAAATTCAATGCTTTCTTCGGGGAATCTAATCGTCCAGCCGCGTTTAGACGAGGTGCAATACCAAAACTTATATCCACTGTATTAATTTTACGTTGATCAAACCCGGCAACAGCAATCAGACTCTTTAGACCTATCCTTTTGGAAAAACGAATGGCAGTTATTCCCTTTGTAACAATAAGCCGATTTTCACCTAATAGAGGAACTACATCTGCTACCGTCCCAATCGCAGCCAGATCCAACCATTCATCCGCAAATTCGATGGATCCGTTTTTTATCTGAAATAAAGCTTGAGCCAATTTATAAGCAATACCGACTCCAGAAAGATTTTTATCAGGATATTGATCACCTTTAACCCTGGGACAGATAACACAGTGTACATCAGGAATTGTTTCAGCTGGCACATGATGATCCGTAACAATAACAGTCATGCCCAGCTCCTGAGCATAGCGCAATTCTTCCGGTGACCGAATTCCACAATCCACTGTGATAATCAAGGAAATTTTCTGATCATACAAAAAATCAATCGCGTTGGTATTAACGCCATACCCTTCTTCCCGTTCAGGAATATAAGGAGTCACATGAGCACCTAAGGTGTTTAGAACTTCTGATAATAAAGCAGTAGACGTGATCCCATCAGCATCATAATCTCCAAACACGGCAATACTTTCCTGGGTATCAATGGCATGAAATATTCTTTCCACTGCTTTATCCATGTTTTGTAATAAAAATGGATCATATGCATTGGCTTCTTTATTAAAAAATTGTGCAGCAGAAATCGAGTCCATAATTCCACGGTTGTATAAAATTTGTTGCATAATGTCCGAAACACCACTCAACTCACTTTTGATATTTTCAGGTATTTGTGGAGCGATGATCCATTCTTTTTCATTTGCGATTTGCATAAAATTACCTCTGATCCTTTTTCCTTACCAATAAATTATTAATAAAGCACAACTCGATTATTTCATTAGAGCCTTGAAAATTTCACCAAAAATTTTTAAATAAGATCGCACTAAATTTAGTTTCTATTCTTTTTCAATTTTTATTTGTTTATGGTAACTTTTCAAGTGTTGTTTTCGTATATTAACTTCGATCTCTTTTTACAATTTACAACAATCCCTTTTGGAGTTTTTCCATTAGAATTACCACAATTCTCCATAGTATAATCGACAAGCTTCAATTTTTAAAATTTTTCAGGAATCTAATCCATGAGTTTCAACTTTAATTTGATCAACGCCGAAAAGAAAGCCAGAGCTGGGGAGTTTGATACACCACATGGCACCATTCTTACCCCAACCTTTGCTCCAGTGGGCACCCAGGCAACAGTTAAAACATTAACTCCAGCTCAATTAGAATCAACTGGAGCAAACTTAATTCTCGCAAATACATACCACTTATTCCTTCGTCCAGGTGCAGATTTGATTGCAGAAATGGGTGGTTTACACAAGTTTATGCAATGGGATAAACCCATCCTGACAGACTCAGGTGGTTTTCAGGTTTTTTCACTGGCAGATATGCGGAAAATTGACGAAGATGGAGTCACTTTCCGAAGTCACATCGATGGATCCAAACAGAGGTTGACTCCTGAAATTGCAGTTCAGATACAGGAAAAATTAGGCGCAGACATCATTATGGCATTTGATGAATGCTCATCACCTTACGATAAATCTTATAGTTTGAAAGCAATGGAGAGGACTCATGCCTGGGCAATAAGATGTGTAAACGCCAAAACGCGTGATGATCAGGCTCTTTTTGGTATTGTTCAGGGAGGAATTTTTCCTGAGTTAAGAAAACTTTCGGCTGAATTCATCCGTTCGGTGGATTTGCCAGGTTATGCAATTGGTGGATTATCAGTTGGAGAAACAAAAATTGAAATGTATGAAATGATTGAGATTGTTAACAATATTCTCCCTTCTGAAAAACCACGTTATCTAATGGGAGTTGGCACCCCAGAAGATTTAATTTATGGTGTTCAACGCGGAATTGACATATTTGATTGCGTTCTGGCTACTCGTTTAGCTCGTCATGCAGCCGCCCTGACGAGTAAAGGTCGTCTTAACCTGATGAACTCAAAGTATTCTCGTGATCCAAAACCGATTGAACAAGAATGCAGTTGTTACACCTGCAAAACATTCTCACGGGCTTATATTCGCCATTTAATTATGGCAAAAGAGACTTTATTCGGCACACTGATTTCAATTCACAATATTCATTTGTTGCAAGAGTTGATGAAAAACATTCGTAAAGCGATTTTGAACAATAACTTTGAAGAATTTTCCAAAAAATACCTATCGAATTACGAATATAAACCAGGCATTACAGCCGATCAAATTATTACTGAATCAAAGGAGTAAGTATGACAATCTGGCAAGCATTTGTATTGGGTATTGTTCAAGGTATCACCGAGTTTTTACCAATTTCCAGTTCCGGTCATTTGGTGATCACACCATATTTGCTGGGTTGGTCAATTAACAAAGAATACATTTTCACTTTTGATGTTCTTGTTCAGATGGGAACATTGATTGCAGTTATTATTTATTTTTGGAAATATTTATGGAAAATAATTGTTTCAGTAATAAAAGGGATAATTGAGAAAAAACCATTTGCTTCACAAGATGCAAAATTAGGGTGGTTGATTGTGCTTGCAACAATCCCTGCAGTTTTCGGCGGATTATTCTTGGAGGACCAGGTAGAGTCAGCTTTTCATTCTGTGAAAATTACAGCAATCTTTCTGCTGGTAACGGCCCTATTGTTATGGTTTGCAGAACGTATGAGCAAACAAGTGAACAAAATGGAATATTTATCAACAATGGATGCTTTTATCATTGGTTGTTTCCAGATACTGGCAATTTTTCCAGGATTATCCCGATCCGGTTCCACAATTGCTGGTGGTATCATCCGAAAGCTCAAGCGAGAAGAAGCTGCCAAATTCTCGTTCTTAATGTCAATACCCGTCATGCTCGGCGCTGGAGCCATGAGCATAAACGATCTCTTCACGGTTCCTAACTTAACTGAATTCCTACCCGTATTACTGGTAGGTTTCATTACATCCGGGGTGGTTGGCTTCATTTCGATTCATTGGTTGTTAAAATTTTTGAATAAAAACAAATTGGGATTATTCAGTATTTATTGTGTTGCTATCTCTATTATTACTTTGGCAGTCTCCTTAATCCGTGGATAATTACCCCAGCAAGAAGAATCAATATGACAATAACCGTGATACTCAAAAAAAAAGAACATGTATTTGAAGAGACAAGAGATTTAACTGTCAGCAAAGTTTTTAAAAAATTAAACATTTTGCCAGAAACATATTTATGTGTTCGGGAAGGTGAATTAATCACCGAACGGAAACTACTCAAAGATGGTGATGTAATTCGATTGGTTCCTGTAATTTCTGGTGGCTGATGATGAAATGCAGAAAATGTAACCAGAAGGCAGTAATCAACATGCGCCAGCATAAACTGGCACTCTGTAAGCATCATTTTTTAGATTGGGTTTGTGATCAAACTGAACGGAATATAAATAAATATAAATTGTTTACTAAAGATGATAAAGTCCTGGTCGCTGTTTCAGGCGGTAAGGACTCCCTGGCTTTATGGGATGTTCTGAATAAGCTTGGTTACCTGACAGCTGGGGTTTATATCAATTTAGGCATCTCAGGTGATGACCAATACTCAGTAAAATCTCAAACCCTTGCCGAGAAATTCTCATCAGATCACAACCTCGTTTTACATATTGCCAATATAAAATCCGAGCTAAACCATTTTGCCGGTTTTATGAACGTGAAACAGCTGCATATGCAATTTTAGCAAATATTGATTACATTGAGGACGAATGTCCATTTTCCGAAGGTAGCACAACCATCCAAAATAAAGAGTTACTCAATCAATTAGAACATCAACGAGCTGGCACAAAATTAGCTTTTTATCTCAAATTTCTGAATGCCAAAAAGGAATTGTTTGCTGACCTCGAAAATGTTAAGTACACAGAAGAGTTGTTTATCTGTCCAACCTGTGGGCAACCAACGCTTAAACAAGGTAATTGCACATTTTGTAGAATGGTATCCAGATCATAATAAAGAATTATAAAAAATAAAAAGAGGAATTTTCCAAGAGTGAAAACTCCTCTTTTTTGTTGAATTTCTTTTGCGCATTTTACGCTGTTTCTAAATAGCGCTGTTTTTCCCAGTCAGTGACAAAAATACGGTATTCATCCCATTCAGCTCGTTTTGCACGCATGAAAGCGCCATACATTTCACTACCGAGACTATTTTTAATCACTTCATCTTTTTCTAATTCATTGAGTGCTTCTAATAGTGAACCGGGTAATTGGCGAATTCCCATTGCAGCTCGTTCCTCTATTGAAAGTGAATAAATATTGACATTGTTCAATGGTTTGGGAGGAGTCATCTTTTTCTCAACGCCATCCATGGCTGCGGAAAGCATGGCGTTAAATTGCAGATAGGGATTCCCTGAAGGATCAGGACAACGTAGTTCAGCTCTCACAGCTTTGTCTTTACCCGGAGTAAATCTGGGAATACGAATCAGTGCTGATCTATTTTCACCCGCCCAACCTATGTACACAGGTGCTTCATAACCAGGCACCAATCGTTTGTAGGAATTGACAGTTGGTGAAAGAATGGCTGATAAGGAGCGTGCATGATGCAACTGCCCTGCCAGGAAATGATATGCCAGATCCGATAGGTGGAACTCATCATGAGGATCAAAAAATAAATTATTACCGTTATGATCAAACAAAGATTGGTGACAATGCATGCCAGATCCATTAACACCAAAAATTGGTTTCGGCATAAAGGAAGCGATCAGGTCATGTTTTGCAGCAATTGCTTTTACTGTATATTTGAGCGTAAGAACATTGTCAGCAGTCTTTAGAGCTTCACCGAACTCGAAATCAATTTCATGTTGGCCTAATGCCACTTCGTGATGTCCCACTTCAACTTCCAGTCCCATCTTAATCAGTGCACTCATTAACTCAGTTCTCACCCTGACAGCTTCATCGTTGGGTGAAAAATCAAAATACCCACCTACATCATGCGGAACTGGATGAACATTATCTGTTCCATTTCGTCGGAATAGGAAAAATTCTGGCTCAGGACCCACATTGAAAATAAAGCCTTTACTTTCCAACACTTTTAATTTCCGTTTCAAGACACCACGGGGATCACCCTCAAAAGGAGATCCGTCAGGATGAAAAATTTCACAGAAAAATCTTGCTCTTTTATTTTCATCCGGAGACCAGGGCAGTACTGCATAGGTATCTGTGTCCAACCGGAGATGCATATCACTCTCCTGGATTCTGGCAAACCCTTGAACGGATGAGCCATCAAACCAGACTCCATCGTCCAATGCCCCTTCTAATCTTTTCACCGGTGCATCAACACTTTTTACGGTTCCGGTAATATCAGTGAATTGATATGATACATATCGCACACCATCAGCTTTTACGCGTTCTAAAATTTCTTTTTTATCCATGATTATTCTCCATATCAATGAAAATAATTAATCCACTGCAAACTGACCTATTATCTTAGGTAAATTTGATGGATGCTTAAATAAAAACCTAAATTACGAAGGTTTTTTCTTACCACTACGGTTCTTTGTTTCTGTTGTCACCAACAGATTTTCAGAAACACATTTTTTTCAGGAGATTGAAGCCAGTGGTGTGGCTTTGAAGGCATCCGCTGATCACTCGATTTTCTTCTGTTTATTTCTCCCCTGACAGAATTAACACTCTCTTTGCAGAGAGGAACCTCCTCCTCGTCATCTCAATGATGAGATTCAGTCGCTAGATCTCCATCTATTAAGTTTTTAATTTTCAATGGAGTTAGTCTACCTGAAAAAGGATACAGTTGTCAAGGGGTAAAATTTGCAGGGGTAAAATTTGCAAAGGTTTAAACTTGACATTTGAACATTTGTACTATAAACTATTATTAAATTTTTGAATACAATAATACTCAGCTATAATTTAATAAGCTTACTTTAAGGAGATACAAATGGCTCGTAAGAAGAAAAATGACTTATTCTCACAAGAAGAAAATAGTTCAATGAACGAAGCACGCCGGGCTGTTTTGGACAAAGCCTTGAATGATATTGTAAAAAGGTATGGTGAAGGATCCATCATGCGCATGGGCGAAGCAAAACATCTCAATGTTGAAGCAATTCCAACTGGATCTTTATCTTTGGATATTGCCCTGGGTGTTGGTGGGATTCCGAAAGCAAGAATTACTGAAATTTTCGGGCCAGAATCATCCGGAAAAACAACCTTATGCCTCCATTTGGTTGCAGAAACCCAAAAAATGGGAGGTATGACAGCATATGTGGATATGGAACATGCTCTTGACCCCATCTATGCCACTCATCTTGGAGTGGATATCGATAATTTATTAATTTCCCAGCCAGACACTGGAGAACAGGCGCTTGAGATCACAGAAACTTTGGTGCGATCCGGTGCTATCGATCTGGTAGTTGTAGATTCGGTTGCAGCATTAGTACCTCGCAATGAAATAGATGGCGATATGGGTGATGCCACCATGGGTATGCAGGCACGTTTGATGTCCCAAGCTTTACGCAAATTATCCGGAGCCATAAATCAAACTAAAACCGCTGTTGTGTTCACCAATCAATTAAGACAAAAAATTGGTGTTATGTTTGGAAATCCCGAAACAACTACTGGCGGAATGGCCTTAAAATTCTATGCATCCGTCCGCCTGGATATCAGACGTATTCAATCCATTAAGGTTGGATCAGAGATTGTTGGTAATCGGGTTAGGGTTAGGGTTGTTAAGAACAAAGTTGCACCTCCTTTCAAAGTAGCTGAATTTGATGTCATGTACAATGAAGGTATCTCAACCGAAGGTGATATCCTGGATCTGGCAACACAATTGGATATTGTTACCAAAAGAGGTGCTTTCTATTCCTATGGCGATATTCGGCTGGGACAGGGTCGTGAAAATGCAAAAGAATTTCTACGACAAAATCAAGATCTTATGGATGAAATTGATAGTGCTGTCCGTGAACATGCCATGCATGGATTTGCGATAGGTGTCACATCCGAATCCGAAGAAAATTTCACAGAAGACGAAATGTAATTTTTTGATTTGCATAAAAGGTGAGTCTGGTTAGTTCATGGGTAAAAAATTTTTTATAATCATCAGTCTTGTAGGGATGTTATTCTTTCTATCAGGTTGTTTTCGTCCCCTGCAGGCTGATCCTATGGAGGCGGATGTTCCGGCATTTGTTCCACCCACATTAGTTCCGCCTACCCCAACCATTGAACCATTTCCTACTCAAAGGCAAAGTTCTGATAATTCACAACCAGACGCTTGTATTGATAACCTAACATTTATCGAGGATAAAAGTATTCCAGATGGTAGTCAGGTAATTTCAGGATCAATCATTGAAAAAGAATGGGAGGTGAAGAATTCAGGCACTTGTAATTGGGGACCTGGATATACCATCCGATTAATAGGTGGACCAGCTTTAGAAGCCGCTTCACCTCAGGATCTTTTTCCGGCTCGCAGTGGTACATCCCTCACTATTAAAATTGATTTCATCGCTCCTGAAGAACCTGGTAATTACCGTAGCGCCTGGCAGGCATACAACCCTTCCGAATTGGCATTTGGTGATTCCTTTTATATTGATGTTGTAGTCAAAGCAGGCGAATAAAAAAACCCATCCCGGATATTTTTCTGGGATGGGTTTTCTCTTTAAATTATTATTTTTTAGGTACCTTCTTGCCAGGAATTCAGGTAATGGATTTGTTCTTCAGTTAATGTGTCGATATTGATCCCCATCGCCTCTAACTTTATGCGAGCAATATCTTTATCGATATCTTCCGGGACAGAATACACCATATTTTTCAGTGATTTACCGTTTTTCACCATATATTCCGCACTAAGAGCCTGATTTGCAAAAGACATATCCATCACTGATGCAGGATGACCTTCGGCTGAAGCAAGATTTATTAATCGTCCTTCACCAAGGATATGGATTTGACGACCATCTTTTAGTGTGTATTGTTCTACAAAGGGTCTAACCAATTGTTTATCAACGGCCATTTCCTCTAATGAAGGTATATTGATTTCCACATTAAAATGACCAGAATTTGCTACAATGGCTCCATCTTTCATCGTTTCAAAATGATGGCGATCGATGACATTCATATCACCTGTTACAGTACAGAAAAAATCTCCTACTCTGACTGCATCTTTCATTGGCATGACACGATAACCATCCATAACAGCTTCCAAAGCTTTCAATGGATCTACTTCTGTGACAATCACATTCGCTCCCATTCCATGAGCACGATTTGCTAATCCACGTCCACACCAACCGTAACCTGCAACAACAAATGTTCTACCAGCTAAAAGGACATTGGTAGCGCGAACAATACCATCTACAGTTGATTGTCCTGTTCCGTATCGATTATCAAAAAAGTGTTTAGTCATTGCATCATTCACTGCAATCACTGGAAAACCAAGCATATTATCCGCTGCCATAGCCCGTAATCGTATTACACCTGTTGTTGTTTCTTCAGTACCACCAATGATATCTGGCAATAAATCACGATATTCTTTGTGAATCGTGGAAACCAGATCAGCACCATCATCCATCGTCAAATGAGGACGATGTTCAAGCGCTGCTTTGATATGTTTGTAATAAGTTACATTATCTTCGCCTTTTATTGCATAAACTGCAATTTCGTCATTCGTCACCAACGAGGCTGCCACATCATCCTGAGTAGATAATGGGTTCGAGGCTACCAGTACTACATCCGCACCACCAGCTTGCAACGTCTTCATTAAATTTGCAGTCTCAGCAGTTACATGAAGACAAGCAGACATTCGAATACCAGCAAATGGTCGTTCTTTTTCAAATCTTTCTTTGATCATACGTAATACGGGCATTTCTCTTTCTGCCCAATCAATTCGTCTCCGCCCACCTTCTGCAAGCTTTGAGTCTTTAATATCGAAATTTGACATCCATTCCTCCACGAATTTAATTTTTATTTAGTAGTTGGTCTAACTCACCATTGTCATCGTAATGCATTCGAAATCTTCTGACAAATTCTTCCACTGAATAATGATGTGATTGTGTTCCGTTTTGTTCGAGACAATAAGCAGCTGATAGAGATCCAATTTTACCGCATAATTCCCAGGAAAAATTCTCTTGATATCCTCTCAAAAATCCACCTCGAAATGCATCGCCAACACCGGTAGGATCAACGATGTGCTCAACTGGAAACGCTGGTACTTCAAATTCATGATCATCAGCATAAATCATCGCGCCTTTATTACCCAAAGTAACAACCAGAAATTTAACTATTTTTGTAATCTCGTCCTGATTTAATCCTGTGTATTTTTGCAAAAGTTGATATTCATATTCATTCACAAATAATGAATAAGCTCCCTCCACACCATTCCGAATTTCCTCTGAACTCATTCGAACAATTTGTTGACTGGGATCAAAAAGATAAGGGATTTTCAATTGAGCGCATTCATCCACATATCGATTCATTGCTATTGGATCGTTTGGAGAAATAACAACTAATTCGGGTGAAAATTTCAATTCTTTTAGGGAATATTCCCTAGCATATGTCATTGCACCAGGGTAGAAACTGGCAATTTGTGAATTGGCTTTATCCGTATTGGCAAAAAACGAGGCTGTGAAAACACCATCTATTTGCTTAATATATTTCGTCTCTACTTTATGGTTTTCCAACCAGATGCGGTAATCTTCAAAATCTTCACCTACTGTTGCAAAAACAATAGGTTTTTCTGAACCTAATAATGCCAATGTATAGGCTATATTCGGAGCTATTCCCCCCCGAACTTTTGTCATACTTTCTACTAGAAAGGATAAGCTCAAAGTCTCTAAATTATCTGGCAAAATATGATCTTTGAAGTAACCAGGGAATTTCATTAAATAATCATATGCGACAGATCCGGTACAAACAATTGACATTGTAAACTCCAAAAAAACGAAATCACCTTGCATAAAAAACGCCCTCTTGTCGGAGAGCGTACCATTTAAGCCCGCCTAGTTTAACATAGTAGTAAATCTTTGTAAAGCACGCACAATAACAATTATAAATTAAGACTGATTTTCTTTCTATTATTTGTTACAATTTAGTCTTGGTTTGGAAATCTTATGAAAAAAATCTTTCTTATAACATTATTTAGTCTGTCCATCATATTAACCGGTTGTTCAGAAACATCTTCCAAAGAAGAATTGACTCAGGATGGAAATGATGCCGTAACTGAACTGGCTACTTCAACATTTACGCCTGTTCCGACTCCTACTCCTACACCAACACCCATCCCTGAAGTGAGAATTACCCTTGCTGAAAAATTCTTTTTTGAAGGTGATTATCAATCCGCAATCATTGAACTCCAACAGGCAAAAGCGAACGCATCCGAAATAAACCTTAAAGCAGCAGCTGATATTCGTTTGGCTCAAATTTATATCTCTGAATCTCGTTTTTCAGAAGCGAACAATCTTATAAGTATTTATCTTGAGGATGAGACAATTGATAACGAACTAAAAGCCAGAGCTCATTATTTTTATGGTCTCAGCCAAGATAACCTGAATAACCCTGTTGAATCTGCACGAGGTTACTTGGGATACAGTCAATTGCTGCCAGGCAAATTGGATACCTTCATGTTAGAAAAGGCGGGAGATGTTTTCTACCGATCAAATTTGCTGGATGATGCCCTCACTTATTACAACATAGCATTGGAATCGAGCCAAACTCAGGACACTTCAAATATAAAAATAAAAGTTGGCCGAATTTATGCTGCTCAATTGGATTACACAAATGCAATCCGGATCTTTATGGAAGTGCATGATGCCAGCCCTAATGAATATGTGAGAGCTCAAATGAATTTATTGGCTGGTCAATCCTACCTGGCGTTGGGATTGCCAGAACAAGCTTATGCAAGGTTCCAGGAATCAGTCCAGAATTATCCAAAAGCTTTTGATACTCATTCTGGTTTGGTAGCATTGGTCGATGCAGGTATTCCAGTTGATGAATTCAATCGTGGGTTGACGAATTATTATGCAGGTAGTTATGGGTTAGCCATCAATGCTTTTCTCAGATATATGGAACAAAATCCGGAACATAATGGGAATTCTTTATATTTTACTGGTCTCTCTTATTTAAAAATGGATGACCCTGTTAACGCTATTGTGTATTGGAATAAATTAATAAATAATTACCCGAATAACATATTTTTTGTTGATGCCTGGGAAGATATTGCCTATACTCAATGGGCTTACTTAAACCAGTATTCTACCGGCGCTCAAACCTTATTAGAATATGCGAATTCATATTCTGGAAATGAAAATGCAGCAGAAGCGATCCTCGAAGCAGGCAGAATTTATGAGAGAAATAATCAATTAACCGATGCAGCCAACACTTGGTCAGGATTAATTGATCTATATCCTCGATTAGAGATTTCCTCACAAGGGCTCTTTTTAAGTGCGCTTTCAAATTATCGTTTATCAAAATACGATCAGGCATTATCACAATTTCAAAGGTATTTATTACTTACTGGTATACCTGAACAAAAAGCATCAGCCTATTTTTGGATAGGTAAAACATATCATCGTTTAGGAGACACCCAAAAATCCACAGCTGCGTTCCTGGAAGCATCAACACAAGACCCGACTGGTTATTATTCAGAGATGGCAAAAGAGAGATTATCGGGTGCTGCACTCCTTTCACCTTTCAATGAAGTAAATTTGGAGGTAAATCTTGAACAGGAAAGGTTAATCGCAGAAGTATGGATGCGAAATACTTTCTCTCTTCCCCAGGATACCAATTTTATAACGCTGAGTCCATTCTTAGCCAATGAAACTTTCATCAAAGCGAACGCTTATTGGGATTTGGGATTATATACCCAAGCTCGTAATGAATATGAAACATTAAGGATAATATACGAAAATGATCCACTGAATTTGTTTCGGTTGACCAATCATTTCATTGAAATCGGTCTTTATCGATCTGCGATTTATTCGAGCCGGCAAATTTTAGATTTGGCAAATATGGATGATTTTGCAGCAATGAATGCACCGCTCTGGTTCAACCACATACGATTTGGGCTTTATTTCAATGAGATTGTTGAAAATGCTGCCAATGAATATAATTTTGAACCATTATTACTTTACAGTCTGATCAGACAGGAATCCTTTTTCGAAGGATTCATTGTTTCATCTAAAGGCGCAAAAGGGTTAATGCAGATCATGCCAGCCACCGGTGATGAAATTGTCGACTTACTTAAATGGCCAACCAACTACGTAGAGAATGACCTCTATCGACCAGTTATCAATATACGCATGGGTGCCAGCTACCTATCCAGAATGCATACATATTTTGATGGTGACATGTTTGCTGCCCTGGCAGCTTATAACGCTGGCCGTGGGAATGTATTAAAATGGCTTGAAAAGGCAGATAACGATCCGGATTTATTTTTAGAGATCATTCCTTATGAAGAGACCCGTCGCTACTTGAGAAACATCTACACTTTCTACAGAATTTATGAAACCCTTTACCCCGTAAGAACGGTTCAATAATAAATTTCGTATCTATTTAGACAGATGTTACTGCGGTTTTATTGTGTATTACTGCCAACAACCTCTGCAAATTGGGAAATATTGAGAAGCTAAAATTTTTTGATTATGGAATTAAAATGGAGGAAATGATGCTAAAATTAAATGTGTTCAGCCACAACCATCACCCTTATAGGGTGAAATTGTTGGCAAAATATATCGGAGTGGAATTTCGATATATAATCATATTTGTACTTTCCAAACTGATTTATCCAAATTTTTTCAAGGAGAAAAGGACATGAGAGATATATTTAAGGTCAACACAAAGACCATCGTTGCCACCGGGTTAGGCGCAGCAATCTTCACGCTTCTATTCATGTATGTCAAGGTTCCTTCCCCTGTCCCAGAAACCAGTTTTCAGACAGCTTACGGTGTAAGTGCACTTTTCGCCACCCTGTTTGGTCCCATCGCTGGTGCACTCATTTCATTCATCGGTCACGCGCTCAGCGACGCTATTCAGTATGGATCACCTTGGTGGAGCTGGGTCATCGCCAGCGGTGTTTCAGGCTTCATCTTCGGTTTTGCCTTCAAACGAACCAAAGTTGAAGAAGGCGAATTCAAGGGTAAGGACATCATTACTTTCAACATTATCCAGGTCATCGGCAATGTCATTGCCTGGGTTGTAATTGCCCCCTTGCTGGACATCCTCATCTATCAGGAACCGGCAAATCTGGTTTTCACCCAGGGCATCACTGCTGCCATCATGAATTCCGTCAGTGCCGGCGTGATCGGCACACTGTTGCTGGTTGCTTACGCAGCCACCCGCACCAAGAAGGGCAGCCTCAGCATGAAGTAGGGATCGCATCTTTTTTGGGCCGTTTTTGGTCAGTATAAAAGCCCAGACTTTCATGCCAGCAGAGTCTGAGCTTTTTTATTCAATAATGAATGCTTATGAACTCAAAACCGATCATCGAATTCACCAATTTCACATTTCAATATTTCAGCCAGGCTCAACCCACTCTGCATGATATTAACTTGAAAATATACACTGGTCAGAAGATCCTTATTGTCGGCCCCAGCGGCAGCGGCAAGAGCACTCTAGGTCACTGCCTGAATGGATTGATCCCATTTTCATACAAAGGCGAAGTTCACGGCAGCCTGAAGATCAATGGTCGGGAAACCTCCACGCTCGATATTTTCAAGTTGTCAAAAACGATTGGCACTGTTTTGCAGGATTCAGATGCCCAATTTGTCGGCTTGACAGTGGGAGAAGATATTGCTTTTGCCCTCGAAAATGACAACATACCCACAGATGAGATGCACCAAAGGGTGCGCAGCGTGGCACAAATGGTGGACATGCATAACTGGCTAACATCTTCCCCTTTCGAGCTTTCCGGCGGGCAGAAACAGCGTACTTCGCTGGCTGGGGTCATGATCGACGATGTGGATATTCTGCTCTTTGACGAGCCGCTGGCCAACCTGGACCCCGCCACAGGCAAGATAGCTATCGAGATCATCGATGATATTCACAAGCAGTCCGGCAAGACGATCCTGATCATTGAACATCGTCTGGAGGATGTGCTGCATCGGGATGTCGACCGGGTGATTGTGATCAATGACGGGCGTATCATTGCTGACATGGATGCCCATTCCCTGGTTGCTTCCGTTGTATTGCAGGAAACCGGCATCCGTGAACCATTGTATGTTACTGCACTAAAATATGCCGGGGTGCAGGTGACAGAGGCGATGCAGGCGGGGTATATTGAGACTCTCAAGAGCGAACTCTCGCGAGATGCGCTGCAAATCTGGTATAGGCGTATCCAACCAACCAGGCAATTAAACACACGCCTGTCCATCCTGAATATGGAAAATATCTCCTTTTCCTATGACGGTCTACGCCCGGTGCTAGAGGATATCAACTTTGACATTAAGGAAGGTGAGATGGTGTCAATTGTGGGCAAGAACGGTGCAGGCAAATCCACCCTTTCTAAGCTACTGTGCGGCTTTGAAAGGGAAGACCACGGGCGCATCCTCTATCGTGGAGAAGACATACGGACCAAGTCGATAAAGGAACGGGCAGAAATCATTGGACTGGTGATGCAGAATCCCAACCAAATGATCTCCAAACCATTGATCTTCGATGAGGTGGCGCTCGGCCTGCGTCTGCGCCAAGTACCGGAGGAGAAAATCACCGCGCGGGTAGAGAAAGTGCTCAAGGTGTGTGGTTTAGCGCCATTCATCGAATGGCCCATCTCTGCCCTTAGCTACGGGCAGAAGAAGCGCGTCACCATTGCCTCCATTCTGGTACTTGACCCCAAGATTCTCATTCTGGACGAGCCAACTGCTGGGCAGGACTATCGTCATTACACCGAGATCATGGAATTCCTGGTGGAAATCAACAAGCTGGGTGTGACGATTATACTCATCACGCACGACATGCACTTGATGCTGGAATACACACCGCGTGCTATTGTGCTGGCGGACGGACGCAAGATTGCAGACACCACCGCAGCTGAAGTGCTGACTGATGCTAAAGTGATCGTCGAAGCCAACCTGAAAGAGACTTCGTTGTTTGCTCTTTCCCAAATGGCAGATGTCGAAGATGGTACGCAGTTCGTGCAGAGCTTCATCGATTATGAGCGGAGGTTGAAGAACCGATGAACATGAAAATGAAACTCTTCTCCTACAATCTGGCCGATACCTTCATTCACCGGCTTTCTGGTCTCACCAAGCTGATTTGCTTCCTGTTCCTTACCTTTGCGGTGATGTATTCCTACGATATCCGCGTCATCCTGGTTGTGATGGTGTTCTCCATCCTGCTAATGCGGACAGCACAGATCCAGTTCTCTCAGGTGCGCTTGATGGTCATTTATGTGCTCATCTTCATTTTTACCAACGCAGTCATCTCGTTCTTCTTCTCGCCCGAGTTTGGTACGAGCATCTACGGCACCAGTCACGAGTTTGCCAGCGTGTTTGGCATCTCGCTGACCTTTGAGCAGTTGTTTTACCAGGTGACTAAGATATTCAAGTATGCATCGGTCATCCCGCTGGGTATGATCTTCCTGCTCACCACCAACCCCAGCGAGTTTGCATCCTCGCTGAATGGCATCAGAGTCAATTATAAGGCTGCCGTTGCCGTGGCGTTGACATTACGTTATTTTCCGGATATTCAGCGCGATTACAAAGACATCTATTTGGCTCAGCAGGCACGCGGGCTGGAGTTGTCGCGCAAGGCTAAGTTTATTGACCGTTTCAAGAATTCCCTGCTGATCGTCATCCCGCTCATTTTTTCCACTCTTGACCGTGTAGAGGTGATCAGCAATGCCATGGATCTACGCGGATTCTCCAAGAGCAAGACGCGAACCTGGTACATGTCACGCAATTTTTCAAGACAGGATGCCCTGGCGCTGGTTGTTTCCGGATTGATCTTTATCGCCACCGTTTTCGTGTCAATCTTTATCAATCATAGCCGTTTCTATAATCCGTTCATTTAGAGGAGTAACCATATGAAACCGATATTGGTATTTCAAACTGATTTTACATATAAAGAGGGTGCAGTTTGCGCGATGTATGGCGTGGTTAAATCTGTGGACAGCGAGTTGGAAATCATCGACGGCACACATGAAATCCCCCAGTATGATATCTGGAGTGCATCCTACCGTCTTGCCCAGTCGATGAACTTCTGGCCGCGAGGTACGATCTTTGTCTCGGTGGTGGACCCAGGTGTGGGCACAGCGCGCAAAGCATGTGTAACAAAAACGACCGGAGGCTATTTCATTGTGACCCCCGATAATGGCTCTCTGACCCATATCAAAGAATGGCAGGGCATCAGCGAGGTTCGCGAGATTGATCAGAGCGTCAACCGACTGCGAGGTAAGAACACTGATCATACCAATGTGTTCCACGGACGGGATGTGTTCTCGTATTGCGCTGCCCGTCTAGCTTCTGGTATCATCACCTATGAAGGCGTGGGACCGGCATATTCAGTGGATGAAATCATTACTTTGCCCATCCATGAGGCGGTGCTGGATGGTGGCAAGGTGCGTGGTATTTTTGAAATTGTTGATCCCAACTTTGGCAACCTGTGGACCAATATCCCCCAGGCGTTGTTCAGCGAAGCCGGTTTTGCCTACGGCGACCATTTGAAAATGACTGTCCGGCATGCTGGGGAGGTTGTCTTCCGGCAAGTAGTAGCGCATTACCAGTCGTTTGGTTTCGTGCCCAAAGGGGACTTTGTCATCTATACGAATGAGTTGATGCGGGTATCACTGGCGGTCAGCCAAGGCAGCTTTATCGAAAGAACGAAGTTTGGGTATGGCAGTGACTGGCAAGTGGAATTTGAGAATTGAGGCGGGAGATATCCTTTTCCCAGTTTCCTCGTCAGGTTTCCGGTTGATATAAAATTTGTGTAAGTACTTCTGCAAGTTAAAATTAATTTGTACGAGCAGGGTGTTTCAGGATCAACCACAGCAATATGAAGAGATAGCTTTTCATCTTATATCAGGAGATTGGGTGGCGGTACCAATCAAATATTTCAGCCAATCAAGGAACTATAGATGATAGATAAAGATTCCCGAAGGAACCCTTTTTTCTATAATAACAATCTCATTGGATTCTCCAATTGAAATGCCAACGCTTTCATAAATTCTGCCGCTTCAACCCCATCAGTCGCTCGGTGGTCAGCGGATAAAGTAACCTTCATACGCCAGGAAATTTTAATTTCATCTCCTATAACAACTGCTTCTTTTCTTGCTGACGAAACAGCCAATATTGCAGATTCAGGTGGATTAATGATTGCAGCAAAATTCTCAACATCAAACATGCCTAAATTGCTAATTGAAAATGTTGAGCCTTCCACATCTTCTGACCTTACTTTTCCTGACCTGACCCTGGCTGCCATCTCTTTTACTTCCTGTGAAATGACACGCAGCGGTTTAACATCTGCATCCTTGACAACGATTGTTAATAAGCCACCTTCTACTGCTACAGCAACGCCAATATTTACATTTCCATGTTGTAATAACTCGTTGTCAGAAATTGTCGCATTTATATTTGGAAATTCGTGTAATGTGAGGGCTGTTGCTTTGATAACATAATCATTGATGGAGATTTTTTGTTGTGCAGGTAATGTTTCATTTACGTGCTTATAAACTGACATGAGTGGATCAACATCGATGCTCTTCGTCACATAGAAGTGGGGAATATTTTGTTTCGAGTCCACCATTCTTCTTGAAATAGCTTGGCGTAATTTATTTAGAGGTTTCCGATTTTCTTCTCGCTTAAGTTCGTCAGCAAACCAAATAGCTGAAGGTAATGGGTTTCCAGATTCGGGTTTCTCCTCAACCGGCTTTTCTTTTGCTGCTTCTGGTTTCACATCTACGATTTGAGGGGTATCCTTTTGTTTGGAATCCAATACTGATTCGATATCTTTCTTTATAATCCTTCCACCAGGTCCGGTGCCTTCTACATTAACAAGATTGATCCTGTTTTCTGATGCCATTTTTCTTGCTACTGGGGAAACCTTAATTCGTTCACCGTCATCATCTTCACTGGTTACGGTTGTTTTATCTTCTGTGGTTTTTTCTTCTTTTTCTTCAATGGATTCTGTTTTGGAAGATTTTGGTTCTGGTTTTTTGCCTAAAAGCGGTTCAAGATCTATTTTTTCGTCCTTCTCTGCAATCACTGCAATCGGATCTCCGATGGGAACGATTGCATCTTTTTCAACCAGTTGGCTGAAGAGGACACCAGAAAAAGGTGATTCAACCTCAACCGTGGCTTTATCCGTTTCAATCTCTGCCAGAATATCGCCTTTCGAGACTTTTTCACCTTCATTCTTGATCCAGCGAACAAGAGTGCCCTCTTTCATATCAAAACCCAGTTTTGGCATTGTTACAATTTCAGCCATTACAACACCTCCTTGACTGCTTTAATAATGTCTTCAACTTGAGGTAATGCCATTTGTTCCAGATCACGGTTATATGGAAGAGGTACTTCCTTTTGAGTGACTCGTTTTATGGGTGCATCTACATAATCAAAGGCTTGTTCATAAATTTGGGCGGAAATTTCGGCTCCAACACCAAAGGATTTCCAACCTTCTTCAACGATGACTGCACGATTTGTCTTTTTGAATGATTCGATTACTGGCTCAATATCCAGAGGTCTTAATGTTCGCAAATCAACGATTTCCGCTTCAATTCCATCCTTTGCAAGTTCATCTGCTGCCTTTAATGAAAGTTCAAGCATCTTGCTATAGGTCACAATGGTTACATGATCCCCAGAGCGCTGAACGGTCGACTTACCAATGGGAACAATATAATCACCATCCGGAACATCACCACGAACCTGATAGAGGGTGGCATGCTCAATAAACATAATTGGATCATTTGATCGAATAGCTGCCTTTAACAAACCTTTAGCATCCGCTGGTGTGCCAGGAGCAACTACTTTCAATCCTGGAAAGTGAGCAAAAACAGCATCAGGGGTCTGTGAATGTGTTGCCCCTAATTGCCGTCCTCCTCCCCCAACAGTTCGGATTACCAAAGGAAGCACCATTTGGCCGTTGAACATGTAATGCAGTTTTGCGGCTTCATTCACGATATGATCCATAGCAGAAAATGCAAAATTGATTGTCATTAATTCTGCAACAGGACGAGTGCCTGTCATTGCAGCGCCAATCGCTGAACCAATGATAGCAGCTTCGGCAATCGGAGTATCTCTGACACGTTCAGGCCCAAAATGATCATAAAAACCTTTTGTCACAGCATATGTTCCACCCCATACACCTACTTCCTGACCCATGATAAATACCTGTGGATCACGTTCCATTTCTTCCCATAAAGCCTGGGAAATTGCCTGACGCATCGTAATTTTTGCCATTTTTACCTCCCCTCTTCCACATAAATATTCTTGAATAGTTCTTCCGCTGCTGGTTCAGGGCTGGATTCAGCAAAATGGACAGCATCTTCGACGATTTCGGTAGCTTTTTTGTCTTCCTCATTCAACTCTTCTTCACTGGCAATTTTTTGTTTCATCAGATATTTACGATAAATCCCAATCGGATCATTCTCCTGCCATTTGCGAATTTCTTCCTGTTGCCGGTAACGTTCCGGATCTCCCATCGAATGACCTCTAAATCGATAAGTATTAATTTCCAAAAATTGAGGGCCTGATCCGCTTCGGATTTCTTCAATCATTTCCAGTGCTTTTTCACGCACTTTCATGATATCCATGCCATCCACATTGTCATTTTTCATCGCATACCCGTCCGCTTTTAGTCTGATTTCGGAGACAGCTGAAGCTCTCTCAACAGTTGTACCCATACCGTACTGGTTGTTTTCACAAACCCATAGAACAGGTAATTTCCAAACTTTTGAGAGATTCAATGCTTCATGGAAATAACCAATATTCGTTGCTCCATCCCCAAACATACAAATTGTGACACCATCTTGTTTTTGATAAACATCTCCTAAGGCAAGTCCGGCAGCAATAGGAAGGTGTGCCCCCACTATTGCGTGACCACCCCAAAAATTCTTATTAACATCCGCCAGATGCATGGACCCCCCCTTTCCACCGGATACACCTGTAGCTTTTCCAAGTAACTCTGCCAAAACCTCTCTTGCAGATAATCCACAATTGATCGCAACCCCATGGTCACGATAAGCGGTGATAACCCTATCCTGAGGTTTCCTGGCTGAAATCAAACCTGTGCTGACTGCTTCTTGACCAATATAAAGGTGTAAAAAACCACCAATTTTTCCTTGTTGATACAATTCTGCAGATCTTTCTTCCAAAATTCTTATGACTACCATTTGTTGATAAAGATTAAGATGTTCTGATTTTTCCATCCTCGTTATTACTCCAATCTTAAAACTCATAAAGAGTTGTTTGACTTTTTATTATAATTTTTCTACTTAAATTCCTTCTACAATCCATTAAAAAATTATATCAAATGTGTACATTTGCTGTTTTGATTGTACATGGATATTACACAAGTGGTTTTTTATTAAACAAAGAAAGGCTTGGGGAAATTCCAAACCTTTCTTAGGTATATGTTTTTTTAATTATTTCGGTTGATGTTTAATAGCGGCATGAGCAGCAGCTAATCGAGCCACTGGCACCCGGAATGGTGAACAGCTAACATAATTTTGTCCAATTAAATGACAAAATTCAATTGAATTTGGGTCACCACCGTGCTCGCCACAAATACCAACTTCCAATTCAGGTCGAACTTTACGACCTTTTGATACGGCAATCCTCATTAAATCGCCAACACCTTCCCGATCGATCGTCTGAAATGGGTTCTTTGGCAGAATTCCATCCTCAACGTATTTCAACAGGAAACTTCGTTCTGCATCATCACGACTGTATCCAAATGTCATTTGAGTTAAATCATTAGTTCCGAATGAGAAGAATTCAGCGACTTCTGCTATTTCATTCGCAGTTACAGCTGCACGTGGGATTTCGATCATTGTGCCAAATTTGTAGTCAAAGTTGACTTTTTTCTCGTCCATCACTTCTTTGGCAATCGCTTCCAATCGAGGTTGAATCACATTAAGTTCATTTACATGTCCAGTTAATGGGATCATAACCTCTGGTTTTGGATGGACACCCTGTAAGGCAACGTTTGCAGCTGCTTCCATGATGGCGCGCACTTGCATTTCGACGATCTCTGGCATAACAATACTGAGACGCACCCCACGCAAACCCATCATTGGATTGCTTTCATGCATGGATTCGACAGCGTGTAAAAGTTTCTCTAATTCCTGAATGGATTTAGACTCGCCTTTACCAAGGAGATAATCGGCCATGCTCTCTACACGCTTTGTGATGATTTGATCCTGTAAATCTTCGGCGGCTGGTAAGAACTCATGTAGTGGCGGATCAATTAATCGAATAATAACTGGTAAGCCATCCATTGCGGTGAACAAACCTTCAAAATCCTGGCGCTGATGGGGAAGTAATTCATTGAGTGCTTCAGTTCGTTCTTCACTGGAATTTGCAAGAATCATTCTTTGTACACTGGGAAGACGTTCTTGTTCAAAGAACATGTGCTCGGTTCTACAAAGGCCAATACCTTTTGCACCGTATTGTCTGGCACGCTGAGCATCTTTTGGATAATCAGCATTTGCCCAAACCTGTAGACCAACTGTTGGGAATCCAGGACCTTCTCCAGAACGAACACCAGGTGTAGCACAAATTTCATCTGCCCATTCCAATAATTTTAATAATTCTGTTTGTTCATCCAGTGAAGGAGCAAATTTTTCTAATTGGCCAAGGTAAACATCACCTGTGGTCCCATCAACAGAAATCCATTCACCCTCTCGAACCACCACCTCACCAACAAACATGAGACGTCGGTCTAAATCAATTTTCACTGATGATGCACCAACAATACAGGGCACGCCAAATTGTCTTGCAACCACTGCTGCGTGTGATGTGGCTCCACCTTCACTGGTCAAAATACCCTGGGCTGCCAACATTCCATGAACATCATCTGGTTTGGTGAAAGGTCGAACCATAATGGTTTGTTGGTGTTCTTCTTTTGTCATACGTTCGGTTGTATCAGCATCAAAATAAACGCGACCAACAGCAGCACCAGGAGAGGCATTTACTCCACTGCAGAAATAACGGCCACTATCTTTTGCCTGATTTTTATTTTCCATGTTGAATTGCGGGTGTAATAACGTATCGACCTGTTCTGGTGTAACACGGGTTACTGCCGTTCGTTTATCAATTAATTTTTCTTCGACCATATCAACAGCAATTTTTACGGCTGCACTGGCTGTTCGTTTTCCATTTCGAGTTTGCAGCATCCATAACCTGCCACGCTCGATGGTAAATTCAACATCCTGCATGTCCTGATAATGGTTTTCAAGTTTGTTAACAATTTCAACAAATTGATTGTATGCTTCTGGTAAAGTTTCAGCCATGTGTTGAATCGGTTCTGTATTACGGATACCAGCAACCACATCTTCACCCTGGGCATTCAGGAGATAATCACCATAGAGTTTATTTTCACCTGTGGCGGGATTTCTTGTGAAAGCAACACCAGTACCGGAATCCCAACCCATATTTCCGAAGACCATTGTCTGAATATTGACAGCAGTACCCAGATTGTCCGGGATGTCAGTAGCTCGACGATAATCAACAGCTCTCTTGCCCATCCAGGATCTAAAAACAGCTTCGGTTGCTAGTTTCATTTGTTCATATGGATCCTGAGGAAAATCGAAACCCTGTTCTTTACGAACAACTTTCTTGAACTCTTCGGTTAAGTATTTCAAATCTTCTGTGGTGAGATCAGTATCAGCGATAATTCCTTTTTTGGTTTTAAAACCATCAAATACTTCTTCAAATGCTTCATCAGCAATTCCCAGAACGACTGAGCCGAACATCTGAACCAACCGTCGATATGAATCATAAACAAAACGTTCATTTTCAGTTAATTTGACCATTGCCTGGGCAGTTTCATCATTCAAACCAATGTTCAAAACAGTGTCCATCATTCCTGGCATGGAAAATTTGGCACCTGATCGACAGGAAACCAATAATGGATTTTCGGTTCCTCCGAAAACCTTTCCTGTGGTTTTTTCAACATCTTTCATGGAAGTAAGAATTTGATTCCATAATCCTGCCGGGAATTCTTTATTTCCTTGATATGCATTACAAGCTTCTGTTGTAACAGAAAACCCGGGTGGGACAGGGACACCAATTCTCGTCATATCTGCGAGATTTGCCCCCTTACCACCTAAAAGGCCACGAACACCTTCCCAATCTCCACCTACAGCTTCAATTGCCTGGCCGATTTCGTGGAATAGAAAAACCCATTTTTTATCAGACATTTATTCCTCCTAAAGAATAATAATTTTCCTGTAAAAACAAACCGTTTGGTTTGCTAAAAATCGCACTAATCGACAATTTTACCATAAAGGTAATTGATTCTTGATTTCACAAGGCAGATTCTGTCAATAGGTTTATACATTAATTTAAAAATGTTGTAGATTTTATGAGTTTCAAATCTGACTTTACAAATTTGCTAGGATTAACCACAAATGATTATTTTTTGTGTAAATTATTTGCATGCAGTATTACACACGACAAATGGTTTCTTTTTCTAATTTCTGGAGGATTCATGCATAGAGTCTTAGTCATTGATGACGATCCTGCTATGACAGATTTATTAGGAATAATATTATCTTCTCATCAAATGGAAGTTAAAGTAGCTAATGATGGTCAAACAGGACTAAATAGTCTTAATAACTACTCACCTAACATCATAATTCTGGATCTGTTAATGCCTGAAATAGATGGATGGAAAGTTTGCCGAAAGATCAAACAATTAAATAATATTCCTATTCTTGTCCTCTCAGCAGTAGATAGTCCTTCGATGATTGCAGAAGCTCTTGATGCAGGCGCAGATGATTACCTCATTAAACCAGTTACCACTACCTCGCTTATTGCTCATATAAATAATCTGGTCAAAAGAACTACTGGAGAATTAAGATTATCTAATACCAGAATTTAACTCCTTTGATTCATAATCATTCGAAATTTAATAGTAAAATATGCATAGGTATTTAAGACTTATTTTCTGTTCTTCTTTTTTTCATTTTTGAGAGGGTAATGTGCAAACTTGTTCAAAATGCTTTCATATTTCTCCAGATAACGAATTATATTGTCAAAATTGTGGTGCCGATTTGAGCGAGTTTTCTGAGCACGCGATTTACAGAAAAAAATTAATCGAAAATCCAAGGGTTACGGCAATAAGAATTAGTGTAGGAAAAAATGCCTGTCCCACCTGTCGCCTGGCAGAAGGTGTTTATTCCAAAGAAATACTTCCCCATTTACCGATTGAGGGATGTTCAGGTGCCAGAGGTTGTGAATGTACCTATGCTCCCATTTTGGATGAAATCTTCCCCTAAATTAACCCTTAATTCAAACAAGAATTTAATTTGAATTATCTTTATGAGTCATAAGGAATTTGGTAGCATCCTTATGATTCTTAATATTCCCATTGATTGTTTCTAATTTTAATTGATTGATCCACCAACCAATTTCTTTCCCATCATGTATTTTTAAAATTTTCATGACATCATGTCCATTAATAAATATTGGTGGGTTAATCCATTCGTTATAATGGTAAAAATACGCATTCAAAAAGTAGCGGCATAATTCGAGACTTTTATGCCAATCGGTATCATTCTGTCTAAACTCACCACGCACCAACGTATTGGTTAATGATATAAGACATGCAGCAACGCCTGAAAACTTGCTTCGATTAAAAAACAAAAAAGTGAGTTCCGGAGTTAAATTCGTATCCTGCTGAATTATGCGCTCAAACATGCCAATTCCTTCATAAAAATCATACATCCATTTCTTTTCTGCAGAAGATAGAACCAGTTCTTTGGCAGCTCTTTTAACCAGTTTGTCTAATTTATCGGGTTTTTGATCAACAATATTTCGTTCATTTTGAGTTTTTGGCGAATTTTGAATAATTGCGTAATAAAGAACGCTAGAAATGATCAAGGATTTCAAGCTTCTATCTTGATGAATAATAGATTGAAAGTAAGCAGCTAATGGATCACGAAAACGGCCCAAACGCATCACCAATTCTCCCTGGCGAAAATCACTTGCTCCTTCAGGGGAATATGTCCCAATAATCAGTTGATCGAATTGAGAAAATTTCTGAATGCTGGCAATGGCATGATCTAATAAAAAGTTCAATTCCTGGTTTTTCCCATTATTAAATCCAGGAAAACAATATTCCAGGAGGTTAAGATGTGCAAGTATACGGATTGCTGTATATGAATTTGGAAGGTCGAAGATTCGGAATAACTCATCTCTTTTACGTTCTGAGGACACATCAGGCAATTTAAATGCAGAATATTTTATTGCATTAATTGTGGTTGAAGATATTTCCCAATCAAACTGAACAGCCAGTCTTATAGCCCGTAAAATACGCACCGGATCATTTTCTAAACTGTCTGGTCTGCATATTTGTAAACATTTCTTCTTAAGATCCTTCGCCCCATTTAAAGGATCAATTATCTTTGATCGATCTTGCAAGTCAATGGCGATTGCATTTACTGTAAAATCCCGATATGTAAGATCTTCCAGAATGTTGTTCTCTCGGGTAGCAACAATGTCGATCCATCTTTTTTTTCCGGATTGAGATTTATAAATTATTCTGGCAGTTTGAAACTTCACATTGAGCATAAAAAAAGAAGCATCTAAATAATCAGCTACGCGTTTTGCGAAATCTCGAACATTCCCACAAAAAGACAGATCAATATCATGAACTGGACGATTCATGAGAATATCACGAACCACACCTCCAACCATATATACTTTGTTATCAGAATTTAGATTATTTAATAGTGCAGAAAATATTGATTCTGTTTCAGAGCCAAATTGATAAGTCATTCTTTTTGTTTAGACTTTACAAGTTTATACTTCTCTTCATCAACAACACCTACAAATGGCAGGTTTCGATATAGGTCATCCAAATCCAATCCGTAACCAAATACGAATTTATTTAAAATGGGGAATCCTACATATTTTACAAATACTTCTTTTTCTCTTCTTTCAAATTTATCTAATAATGTACAGACCTGAAGACTTCTTGGTTTTCTGGAAGAAAGCAATTCCAAAACAGATGATAATGTGTGTCCACTATCGATAATATCTTCAACAAGAATCACATCCCGGTCATGAATATCTGTATTAAGGTCATGAGAAATCCGAACCTGGCCACTTGATGCACGTGAACCAGTCCCATATGATTCTACAGCCATAAATTCGATGGCATGTGGGATTTTTATGGTTCGCATTAAATCGGTCAGGAACATCACTCCCCCTCTTAAAATGCATATTAAGACCAGACTTGATGAATTCGTATAATCCTTTGATATCTGTTCTCCCAATTCGTTAACTCTTCTTTTCAGGTCTTCTTCAGAAATCAAAATTTCAGATAAAAATTCCTGGTACCTTTCCATTATTAAACCTCTCTATTTTTTGGGGACTTTATGATGGGAGCGACACCGAGCTTCATACATTTCTGAGGCACCAACAATAATAATTGGGTCATCATAGAAAGCGGGTTTTCCATTAACCAAACGTTGTGTCCTGGAAGCCGGTTCTCCACATACCATACAAATTGCCTGCAATTTATCAACATGCTCAGCGATAGCCATTAATGTCGGCATAACTCCGAAAGGTTCTCCCCGAAAATCCGTATCTAACCCTGCACAAATCACTCGTTTATCGTCATTAACCAATCTTTGAATGATGTCGAGGATGTCTGCATCAAAAAATTGAACCTCATCAATCCCAACAACAGTAGTATCCTGGTTGAGTTTCTCCAGAATTTGCGAAGATTTTTCGATTGGGAGTGCTTCGTAGGCAGCACCACTATGAGATGCGACTTTAGCTACCTGATACCGTGTATCAATTATCGGTTTAAATACCTGTACTTTTTGGCGGGCTATTTCAGCTCTTCGTAATCTGCGAATCAATTCCTCAGTCTTCCCACAAAACATTGAACCGCAAATTACTTCGAGAGATCCAGTATGATGCTTCATTCATTACCTCGCAATTAAAAATGACATATACATATTTTATCCAAGAAATAAAAAAGCAGCCTGATCAGGGCTGCTTTATTTAAACCAATTTCTTAATTACTTGGTTGTTTCAGGTACTTCATAACCAAGTGAGCGTAATCGTTTCTTCAGATCGATTAAAGATTTTCGACCAAAGCCATCAACTGCCAATAATGCCTCGTCACCTTTTTGTAGTAATTCAAAAATCTGACCAACATTTGATAACTCGGCTTTGAGTAAGGCATCGGTTGCACGATTTCCCAATTCCAATTCAGAAACGGGTCGATCCAAAGAGGTTTTAGATTCTTCGCGTTCTTTTTTGGTCTCGATGTACTCCTGGCGAGCTTGTAATCGTTTGTAGAAGCGATCAACCTGACCTTCAATATCGATAATTCGTTGCTGTTGACCGGTGAAGAATGGATGACATGCAGAACAAACCTCAGTTCTGATTTCTTTGCGGGTAGAACCGGTTTTCCAGGTGTTTCCACAAGCGCAGGTTACTACTGCATCCGGATAATATTTCGGATGAATTTCTTTTTTCATTGTCTTTGACCTTCCTGATATATGCTACTTCCGTTTCGTCTTGAGCGAAAAAACGGGTAACAGAATTTAAAGCTGAGCTTCAGCGGGTAGAACATTTACACGCTTGCGGCCATCCGGTAGAGACTCAAAAACAACGACACCGTCAATTGTTGCAAATAATGTATCATCACTACCACGACCAACATTTTGTCCGGGTTTGATGCGTGTTCCACGCTGCCGCACAAGGATGTTTCCAGAAATCACTTTCTGACCAGCATATCTTTTAACGCCAAGTCGTTGTGCATTACTATCACGACCATTTCGACTTGATCCGCCACCTTTTTTATGTGCCATAATATCTACTCCAACTCAATCGAATTAACCATCAAACGGGTGTATTGTTGCCGATGGCCGGTCTTTACCCGAATGCGTTTCTTGGGTCGATACTTAAAGACAACAATCTTTGGACCCTTGACATGGGAAACTACTGTAGTTTTTACTTTTGCCCCATTCAGTTCTGGAGCACCGACCTTTACCTCATCACCATCAACAAACAATAAAACCTGATCTAAATCAACCTGTTCGCCGACTTCTACGGGCAAGAGATCCACTTCTATCGCGGTCCCTTCGACGGCCTTGTATTGTTTGCCGCCACTTTCGACAATTGCGTACTTCATTTATCTCTCTCCATCTTCACTTCACCATGGATCCCGCGAAATTATGACGCCGAAATATGGGGAAGCTGGATTTACATTTATTTACCCCAGCTTTTGCTGGGGTTAGCGTCAGATATTATACAGGCATCATGAAAAGCTGTCAACATCTACGAATCTACGGAAAACAATCTCATTCATGCTATTTGCGAATCGGTCTTAATTTACGAAAATCTCCATCACGAATTGTGATTCCTTTTGCATCCAGGTGTTCCAGAAATGCTAATGCATACTTCCTGGATGTTTGGAATTTGTCTCTGAATTCAGCTACTGTCAGGGTGCCTGAGAGTTCAATCTTCTTAATTACCCAATTTTCCATTTTCTGGTAATTTTCATTTAAGAATGCCACATCATTTCCGACGGAAATGAGCAAATTTTCAGCCTGTAAATAATTGATGATTTCCTCACCATATATCTCAATGTGTTCTTTGACACTGGGTGTGGAAAAAGGTGTATCCGAAAAAGCTTTGATTAAGGTGAGTTTAGCTTTTTCCTGAGTAGGGTTAAGATTAGGAGCAAAATCCTTCAAGCGGATATAATTTCCATGTATCTCGACAAAATTAATCTCCTGAAATAAATTTAGAACAGCAATGAACACCGGTTGCTCCAATTTCAATCTACTTTTTAACTCTTCCTTTGGTATGCCGGCTCTTAAGTTGAACTGGGTATGATAATTCTCCAAAAGTAAGGACGTTTTAATTTTCTTGTCATTAAACCAGATCGACGAACAAATCGTTATATTTGATTTTTGAAATACATCTCCTTTTTCCAATTGAAAAATCTTTTTTTCTTCGATAAGATTTTTCCAGAACTCTTTGATTACAGATGCCTCTAACTTCGCTTTTTTTATTACTTTATCAAAAGGACCAACCCCTACATCCAGAATTGCCTGAAGGAAAATTTCATCAGGGGTGCCTTTCAAATATGCTTCCAGTTGTTTAATTACATCCTGTGAATATCTTTTATGCCTTCGAGGAGGATTTGGATTTACAACCATTCCCCCACCGATCGTTTCCCCGGGCGAAGGAATACGGATGATAAACCGATCCCCTCGAATACCAATAACCGGTGATACGGGTTCAAATTGTACCCAACCATTTTCGCCAGGCTTGATTTCATCTTTTCCTAAAACGCGAATTCGGGATAACACTTCTGAAGCACCAATAAATAACTTTACAGTCTGATTATGTTTTATTGAGAAGTTTGAAGAAGATAGTAATCTTAAGTCTGCATCAAATCGTTGTGTAGGCTGATATTTGCCCACACTTGCCAGAACCTGGCCACGTTGAATCTCATCAACATTGATTCCTGAGAGGTTTACCGCGGTTCTACTTCCCGGGGAAGCAATTTGCGAATTCTTTTTGTGTGTTTGCAATCCTCGGATCCGAACTTTGTTTCCAGCTGGCAATAATTCTACTTCCTGACCAATCTGCAAACTCCCATCTAAAAGGGTACCTGTCACGATTGTTCCAAAACCTGTGATTGAGAAAACCCTGTCAATTGGAAGTCTTGCTCTTTCAAAGTCAGGTTTTGGATCAACTGTCGCTAATAATTCTTGTAATGTATGAATTAATTGGTCAATCCCTGCTTTTGTGTGTGCTGAAACTCGTATTAAAGTTGCATTTTCAAGAATTGTGTTTTTTGTTGCATCTCGAATATCCATTTCTACCAGATCAAGCCAGTCAGGATCATCCATCAAATCAATTTTTGTCAGAACGATAATGCCGTTTTTCACCTGCAATAAATCCAAAATTGCCAGGTGTTCTTTTGTTTGTGGCATTACCCCTTCATCAGCAGCTATCACGAACAGGGCAGCATCTATTCCCCCTACACCAGACAGCATGTTCTCAATAAAATCTCGATGCCCTGGAACGTCAACAATTCCTAATTCTTCACCATTGGGTAATGTCATCCAGGCAAATCCCAGATCAATTGTCATTTGGCGTAATTTTTCTTCCTTGAGTCGATCTGGGTGTATGCCGGTTAGGGCGTTAATTAAAGTCGATTTCCCATGGTCGACATGGCCTGCAGTCCCAATGACATACATTACTTAAGATCTCTTCGAGTCGAAATTATCAGTAAAATCTTCATTCACTTCTTTGATAAATTTAAATAAAGATTGCAATGATCGCTCATTCGATTGAACAATGAGATTGGTTAAGTCATTTAACTCTTGAGAAATCTCTTCTAATTGCAACAACCTGTTTTCAAATTTTTCAAAGATACGGTTAGTATCCTGATATTGTTCATCTTGAGAAATCATATAATTTGACCAACGTTTTTGATCATCTGCCTTGAATGAAATCCAATCCTGACGCATGCGATCTTCTACCAAACGTTGCATTTCGGTGATTTCATTTATGCGTCGTTCAAATTTCTGGGTTATCTCTTCAAATGCAGCTTGCGAATGTCGTATTGCTCTCTGTGTTGCATCCAAAGTTTGCAATTGTTCATCAAGGTTAATAGCCTGGTTACTGATCACCTCAAACCGTGATTGCCATTCTTTCCAGATTCGATCTCTTTCTACCTGTAACATATTATTTTTTTCAATAAAGGCTATCTGAGATTGTTTCCGGTCTGTTTCAGAATTTAAAATTTCATTCTGGCGCATTTCAATTTTTCGCAAATTTTCAGTAACTAAATCAATTTTACCTCTATGCTCTTCAGTCCTTTTGCGAGTCGAAGAAATTTCACCTTGTAAATCCAGAATCCTTTTTGAATCCTGACGTACATTTTCTACAAGTATCTTATTGGCACGGCGATTTTCCTCATCAGATCGTTTAATTTCTAGAATCTTTTTATCAAATTCACCGATCAATTTAATTAACCTGTGTTCTTCTTCTTCACGTGCTTTAATATCTTTTTTCATTTCAGGCAAAACTTCCAAAGCTTTGCGAAGATTAGCCATTGAAGCATTCAGTGATTCCATATCAGCTAACCTGATTTTTTCTATCTCTCGATCTTTTTCAATTCTTTGTTTTTCGATACTTTCAACTGCTCGGCTATATTCAACCCGTAATTGAGATATTGCCGCATCAACTGTATCAAATCTGGAAGGGATCGTTTTTAAGCGATTTAACTCATTTGTTATTTCACGAATTTCTTGAAGAATAGTCGTATTGTTTCCTTCAACTTTCCTTAATCGATCATCTAAGGACGCAATGATTAACTTATCTTTTCTTCTTTCTTCGTCCAGCCATTCTACACGATTGAGTAATTGTTCAAAATCCATCTATTTGCTCCATAAGGATCTTTTAGCTTAATAATGCAAAAATTATACCATTCTGAAAAATTGTTGCCTTTTTTTTAATTCAGGTTAGCAAACGCAGATAATATTTCCAAAAATGGATTTAAAACCAGACTCGGGAAAATCCCCATCGCTAATAATAGAACCACACCAAATGAAAAGAATATCTTTTGTAATAACGATTCGGTTTCAATCTTATCTTCATTATTACGGGTGGAGAATATGATTGCCAAAAATCTGAATCCGGCCACAAATAATCCAAAAAGACCAATTGAAACAAAAATTATCGATGTAAGAGTTATTTGGCTCAATCCAATTAATATGGGCAGCTTCGTTGGGAAACCAGGTAATAAAGGAAGACCGGAAAAAGTGAACCATCCCACGAGAAATCCCACCATTGCAAAAGTAGATTTATAAAATTCGCCGTGAAACCCATCTATATCCATATTTAATTCTTTGTTTTTCCAAATTGAAATCGCTAATGTACAGATGGCAATCCCAATTATTCTTGGAATCATAACTAATATATAAGATTGCCACCCAATAATCTGGTTCAAACTCATTGCTAATAAAGAAAAACCAATTTCAACCATCACCGCATAACCAATTAATCGCGTCAATTCTCTTTGAAATGCAGCAAATAGCCCTCCCATAACGATCATTACAATACCTAAATTTTGGCTAATTGATAAAAGGATCGATTGTTCTCTAAGCCAACTAAAAGTATTTAAAAAGTCCAAAAAAAATATAAGAATGGTTGTGGGAAGCATACTTAAAATAAATCCAGCAGAATAAGGATGGCCGTCCCTTGCCAATAATGGGACCCAGGTGTGAAATGGAAAAATTGCCAACCACAAACCTAAGCCTATAGCTAACAAAACTCCCGCTTGAAAATAGGTTGCCTGACTATTAATGCTTGATGGTGCAGCAGCGAATCCCCAACCAGAGAATAAAATAAATGGAATAGCCAATGTTTGAAAAACCAGAAATCTTATAATCCCCTGCTTGACTGGTTGACCTCTCTGGAAAAATATTGGGATGCTAATGAGTACTGCAATTTCAATTATTAAAGCTGCATATAAAAAAGGTTGTACCGATAATGCAGCCACAAACAAAGTTATTATTGCCAAAACATTCGGGACAAAGAAACTATTTGTCCCGGAAATTCTGGAGCCGAAAATCCAAAAAGCGCACATTGAAAACATAAATGCAACAATGAATCGCTCGCTATCTGTGATTACAAAATTTCTTCCTAGAATAGTAAGTGTAGATGAGATTTCCATTGATAAGGGACCAAGAGGAAATACGCTCTCAATTTTAAAAGTTAATGCCAATAGAGCCAAAAATGCACTGATTCCACCACCAATTATTAAAGTAATTACGCGACTTGCCCTGATAAAGAAGAGTATTAATGAAAAAATCATTGGGATACCAATCCAGATAATTGGAGCGCTCAAACAATTTCTCCTTCCTCTTGTTGGATGAATAGGACACCAACCAGTGAAATACCTAAAGTAATAATAACCAGAAATCCAGCCACCAAAACCGATTGTTCTACCCCTGCATAAAGAACTTCAAAGCCAGAGAAAGCTGTTAATAATCCAAAAATTATCCGAATCGGCCTGATGGACATCCCAATTTGCAATATACCCGTAATTATGAGGAGAACACCACCCCAAATCAGTGTATCGGGTATTGGTAATCTAATTTTAATACTTTGCATGATAGAAAAACTAAAAATCCAGATGATAAGAACGATAACCAATTTAAATCTTTGTTCTACTTTTTTGTCTTCAATTAATAATTTAGAATCTTCCTTTATCGCAGAGCCAAGGATCGCACCTGCCATCCAGCCAGCGATTAATTTAACGACTGCCAAGCCTGTCGGCCAGACTTGCAGCACCATCCAAAAGACTGAAACATATATAGCAGCCATTGCGAGGATATTCCAACGCCATTTTTTATTAATGAACAGAATTAAAGAAGACAATCCTGCTAATAAAACCGGGAGAATATCAATCAGGGAGCTCATTTTAAGTTAAATCTCCTGAGGTAATCAGGGTTATCAGCATCACCAGAAATACAATGACCCAGATGATACCCCCCTGACCTTCAAGTATATTCGTAAACACATTAACAATCCGTTGAAACAACCCGAGGAAAGACCAAATAAGATCATAAACCCAACGAAAACTTAAGAATCTGATGATTATATTTCCGAATGGTTTAAGGATTCTTTGCAAAAATTCTGCATATTCTGACTCTCTTAAGAATTTTCGAATCAAAAAAAGAATGATCACAGGCAAGAAAAACGCAACAATACTTGCAAACAATATTCCTGGTATATACCAATTCAGGTCGCTGATAAGGAAAATCAACCATTGCGATAGGACTAATATGAATAATCCCAATGGATAGGTTAACCAAATCCATTTTTCTTTTTGAGATAATAATATATCAGCAATGGTTGCATGACGAAGATAACCAAGAATAATGATGGAGACTGAAAGAATCATTAAAATATTTCGGAAAATTCCACCAGACATAATTAGTCCTTGCCAACCAATCGCTGATGGTGTGAAAGGCAAACCAGTGATGCCAATAACAGCAAGTAAAGGGATAATGGTTAATTTTCTACCTCTGGCAGAAAACAAAAATAAAACAGACCCACTTAATATTAAAGCTAAAGTCCAGGCAAGGGTAGCTATTTGATTTCCATTAATGGAAGAATAAATTGCCAGGCCAGCCATCGTGACAATCCAATATGGTCGCCCTTCCAATTCTGATGATGATCCATACCACATAATAGCTCCAAATAATATGCCCACAACCGCCAAAGTGAGTAAGATACCCTGTGCTCTCTCATCAAAGGCTCCCATCGGTAAACGCAATAGAACAACCATTGAAGTTGCGACGCTTACCATCCTGATCGAATTACCCAAACCACGTCGAATCGGTGAGCCACTCACAAATGGCAAGTTGAATGGAATAACTCCTAATCTCAAACCTACCGCAATTAATATGATAAAACCTATGGAATTTGCTTCCTGACCAATTCTTAGTGGAGTACCCTGTTCATAACTGATTAATAAACCAAAAATAAAAATGAACAAACCTAGAATTTTTACAGCGAACGAAACAACGATTTCATTAATTTTTTGGTCAGAAATAACATTACGAATAAGAATTATAAATTCGATTATATCGACCAATGCCCAAACTAAAAGAATTGTAATAATGCTACTGGTTAATACCGCGAGAATTCCAACAGTATAAACGAGATATAAACCTGACCAAATCATTGGAGAAGGAATTTCATCCAATCGAGATGAATCAGTAATTATCACAGCAGTCTGTACAGCACACAAAGCGAGCAATAACGGCCATGATACTGAATCTAATTGAAGGGTGATCCCCCGTTGAGAAATTTCACCAATAGGAAACCATTCTGAGAATTTGATTTGCAACGGGTAAAGCCACCGTAAACCTAAGATAATCCCCCAATTCGTGAGAGATAAAATTGATGCGATAAGCCATACACGACCGATATTGGCTTTAATTCTCGTTAGTACCAGAATAAGTGCTGCTGCAAATAGATTAAAACCAATGGGTATAAGGGTTATCATACGATAAAATCAAATAACCCTGTTAAATGGTTTACGTCGCATGAATTTCCCATTTCCTGCTTTTCCTAACCACTTTCTACCATCAACCAGACAATTTCCTCTTAAGAAAACTTTTACAGGAAAACCTTCTAATTCCCATCCCTCATAGAGATTGTAATCTGTGCGCTGGTGAGACCATTCGCGTCCATATGTTAATTTCAAATTCGGGTCCCAAATCACTAAATCAGCGTCACTTCCTGGCTGTATTACTCCTTTTTGAGGATAGAGACCAAAAATTTTAGCTGGATTGGTGGATGTAAGGGCAACAAATTGATGCGGTGTGATCCTGCCCTTTACAACACCCTCTGTCCAGAATATTGGCAATCGGTCACCTACTCCAGGCAAACCGTTTGGAATTTTGGTAAAGTCATCTTTCCCTAATTCCTTACCAGGTATCATTACTTCCTTTCCTTCATAAAGAATAGGTTGTGTTCCATCAAAGAAAAATGGGCAATGGTCTGTTCCCAATACCTGAATCGTTCCATTCATAATCCCCTGCCACAACCGTTCATTATCTTCATCAAAACGCATGGGAGGAGAACAAATCCATTTTGCTCCATCCGCCTGCTTAAGATTTTCGACTGTAAAAAACAAGTATTGGGGACATGTCTCTCCCATAACCGGAATACCTAAATCCCGTCCATAAGCTAACTGATCAACCTCCCCTCCGGCGTTCATATGGACAATATATAAAGGCGCATCTGTGTGAGCAGAAAGTGAAATTCCTCTGGAGACAGCTTCTACAGCACCCCAGGCAGGCCTTGTATGGGCGTGCCATTCAGGGGCTGTATAACCGGCTGCCAATGCTTCCTGAACAAGGATTTCTATGATGTCACCGTTTTCTGCGTGCAGCATGGTTAAAAACCCATGTTTTTTTGCTATGCGCATTACTTTAAAAATATCAGCATCTTGCAACCTCAAAGTGGAGTTATACGCAGTAAATACTTTTAATGAGGTCACCCCAATATCAATAAGCGAAGGAATCTGTTCAGCAACCTCTGAATTGAATATGGAAATATTCATATGAAAACCATAATCAATCGCTGCTTTCGGTTCAGATTTTTTTAACCAATCCGAAATATCATTTTTCAGATCATTTCCAGTTTGAGGAACAAAATCAAGAACAGTAGTAGTACCACCAAATGCAGCTGCTTTATGCCCGGTGTAATGATCATCTGAGGAAACTGTATTAAACATAGGAAGATCAAAATGAGTGTGCACATCAATTCCACCAGGAAGAATTAATTTCTCATGAGCGTCTACAATTTGATCAATACCTTTTGTTGATAAATTTATTCCGATCCGCACAATTTTTTCATCATCAATTAGAATATCTGCTTTACATTCATCAGAAGCAGAAATTAATGTTCCACCCCGAATAATCGTTTTCATTTCTTCCTCATCCTGTCTTAATATCCTAATTTAATTATCATCTTTGATTTTATCCCATTCCAGAAGTATCTTCAAAAAATCTATTTCGAAATTTTTAATATTATCTTCAGGTTGATTATAATCCCCGCTTTTTTCTGCTCTTTCCTTCAGAGATTTCCACAAGATTTCCCGTTCTTCGCCCTCAACCACCAGATCACGCACTGTGGATGCATTTTTCATCAGAAATCCTGTTGTATACAAAAACGTGATTCTTCGCCAGCGGTCCGCATGGATGGGATTTTCGAGTGGAATTAAATCTCCGATCTGAATCTTGAAATACTCCTCATTAGCACGTGGATGATCTTTTTGGTCTCGAAATAATTGTGAGCGTGAGGTTAATTCGTGCCCTTTGACCGGGGAAATATACTTGATTTGCCAACGATTATTATCGTCAAATGCAGCTGTCTGGTAAAAAGCAATATAATCAACAGCAATGACCTTGGGGGCATTTTTAAGCGGAATACGATACCAACCCAATAATCGTGCTAACTCCAGGTCTTTTGGATTCGGCACGATGGCGACAAGAACAAGATCTGTGTCTGCTGGATAAGAATTCATTTATGTCCTGTAAATTATGTATATTTTATTAAAGGGGTTCTATGAATTTGCACCATAGAACCCCTTTTTTAGAAATTTATTGATAACTAGTTGTATTTTTTCAACAAACCAACACGATCATTGAATTCGGAAATATATTCATCAATTTCTTCCAATTGAGATTGGAATCCAGTCCAATAATCTTTGTCATACCATTGGTCCATAATTTCATTGTAGGTCTTACCTTGTTGTTCAACCCAGGTATAATATTTGAGATTGTGAACTCTTTTCTGATCCTGATACGTTAATTCCACCAAATTATCTGTTGATTCTCCCATAAGCGCAGATGCATAAGCTTCAGCAGCATCGTGACTGGTAAATTCGCCAAATTGTTCTCGATACTCGACAATTCTCGAGTCGTACAATTCTACTGAATCCGTTAAGACTGCAAGCACAATATCATCCTCTGTCAGTTCATAATATTTAGCAAATTTGATGGCTGTCAGCATGTTTGCAATTCCAGAATGACCGAAGAGATGCAGGTTCTGGATAATTTGTTCAGGTACACCTTTCTTGGCTAAATATTGCTTTCCTTCAGGCTCATTAAATAATCTTACAATTTTTACAACCGAATTATCATCTATGGCTGTCACCATATCGGTATTCTTCACATTATGAATCCAGGGAACGTGTTTATCGCCAATTCCTTCGATCCGATGGGCGCCGAAACCATTATTCAATAATGTAGGGCATTGTAATGCTTCTGAAGCAACAACCTTCGATGTTGGGAATAATTGCTTCAAATAATCTCCAACACCAATCGTACCGGCTGAGCCAGTAGTCGCGCAGAATCCAGCAAAATTACTGTTGGGGTTCATTTCGGCTTTAAGAATTTCTTCCATGGCATGGCCAGTGACACTATAATGCCATAAATAGTTGCCGAATTCATCGAATTGGTTGAAAATAACCAAAGGTTCTCCAGATTGTCTGAGTTCCCAGCATTTATCAAAGATTTCTTTCACATTTGATTCACTTCCAGGGGTGGCAATCACCTGTGTGGCAACATTTTTAAGCCAATCAAATCTTTCCTGGCTCATCTCTTCAGGAAGGATAGCAATCGATTCACAAGCTAATAATTTGGAGTCGTATGCTCCACCACGGCAATAATTTCCGGTGGAAGGCCAAACTGCTTTATGGACAGTCGGATCGAATTGACCGGTGACCAATCTGGGAACCAGACAACCATATGCAGCACCCACCTTATGGGCACCGGTTGGGAACCATTTTCCAACCAAAACTATAATTCTAGCTTTTACACCGGTGAGAGAAGATGGTAATTCTACATAATTTACACCACCAAATTTTCCACCAAAATCTTTTGGCTCATTCTTCCAGGTAATACGGAAAAGATTTCTCGGATGAATATCCCATAATCCAATATTTGCTAATTCTTCTTTAATTTTCCCTGGAACTGACGCTGGATTTCGTTGTTGTGCAAGAGTAGGGAGAATGATGTTTCTTTCTCGTGCCCGTTGAACGGAGCGATTCCTTGCTTCTTCGTTTATTGAAAAATCTATTTTTGCCATATTATCTTCCTATTCCTTTGAATTTTTATTATCAGAAGGTGCTTCACTAACAATATAGAGTGGTCGCCCTTTAACCTCATCGTATATACGTCCAATATATTCACCTAATATTCCTAAGGAAATTAACTGAACACCCCCCAAAAATAAAACCGCTATTAAAGTTGTTGCCTGACCTATAAACTGTTGTGATCCAAGAATTCTCATCAAGATTACAACTGGGATTGCTATCAGACTGATGCCAGCTGAGATAAATCCCATATAAGTGGCAATTTGCAATGGAACGTACGAAAAACCGGTGATGGCAGTCAATGCCAGCTTCATCATTTTTTTAATGGGATACTTTGTTTCACCCGCTAAACGAGCTGCTCGCTTATAAGTCACACCTACTTGTTTAAACCCGACCCAAGCTGACATTCCTCGCAAAAAGCGGTGATGTTCTCGCATCGTATTCATTACACTGACAACTTTTCGATCCATCAATCGAAAATCGCCAGTGTCCAGGGGAATTTTAACGTCCGTAATACGAAAAATCAATCGGTAAAATACGGAAGCAGTGACCTTCTTAAAAAATGTCTCTCCTTCCCGGTCGGACCTGACAGCATAAACAACTTCATAACCTTCCTGCCATTTCTCAATCAATTGAAGAATGACCTCTGGTGGATCTTGTAAATCGGAATCTATAATGACAACAGCTCGCCCGCGACTAAAATCTAAACCAGCTGTAACTGCAATCTGGTGACCAAAATTTCTAGCAAAAATTACAGGTCTGATTCTCCCATCGTTATGAGCAATATCCCGAATCAGATTGGTTGAACCATCGGTTGAGCCATCATCCACAAGAATCAATTCCCAGGATTGTTCAGATTTATCCATTACTTCTTTGATACGATCGTAAAGAATGGGCAAATTTTCTAATTCATTATAAATCGGGGCAATAATTGTAAAAACTGGTGAATTATCCACTGTTATTCTCTGTTATTTTGAAGATATCTTTTCAAAGATTGCATCGTTGGTTCTATTATGGGTGCTTCTTTGACTGCCATCAGCGCAGCTCTTATATCCTTAAGCCCAGATCCTGTATTAATTACCAGAACTGGATCTTCTGGTTTGATCATACCTGATTCAATTGCACTTACCAAACCAGCATATGCTGTTGCTCCAGCAGGTTCTGAAAAAATTCCAACTTTACCAAGCTCAGATATTGCGTTTAGAATTTGCTGGTCACTCACGAGTAGATACGAACCTTTGGTTTGTGATGCTGCTCTCACTGCTCTGATTCCATCTCGAGGTAAATCAACAGAAATACTGTCCGCAATAGTATCCGCTTTTACCGAAATAATTTCTTCAGATTTTCTTTGAAATGCATTGGCAATTGCTGCAGAGCCTTTTGATTGTACGCCAAAGATTCTTGGCATATGATCTAACCAACCTAACGAAATCAAATCTTTAAATCCTTTGTGAATTCCAGAAATAATATTTCCATCACCCACGCTGACAAATATTGATAATGGTTGGTTGTTCATAGATTTCTTGACAATAATTTCTTCCCAAATTTCAAAAGCAGCAGTCTTTTTTCCCTCTATAGTGAATGGGTTGTATCCTGTATTTCGACAATACCAGCCAAATTCATTTACTGCATCTACCGATAAATCAAACGCGGAATCATAATTGCCATCTACCAGAATTACTTCTGCTCTGTATATTAGAAGTTGTGCAATTTTTGCAGGTGGAGCTGTTTTTGGTGCAAAAATTATGGCTTTTTGCTCAACAGCAGCGGCCAAACCTGCCAGGGCAGCCCCGGCATTTCCTGTTGAAGCAGTCACAACAACGTCAGACCCAATCTCTTTGGCTCTGGCGATCACAACTGCACTGGCTCGATCCTTGAATGAAGCGGTGGGGTTTTTTCCCTCGTCTTTTATCCATAAATATTTAAGGTTTAACTCTCTTTTCAACTGATTTGGAGAATAGACAGGGGTTCCACCAGTCATCCGGAATGGTGTGCCTTCAAACCCAGGATCAGAGACTGGCAATAATGGCAAATACCGCCAGAGATAATTTTCTTCTCTGGATGTAATGTCACTGGCTTCATATTTTCTCTTAATTGAGGAAATGTCCTGGACAATGTCCAGATTACCACCATCTTTTGGACAGGTATAAAGTTCTTGTGTACAAGCATATTCTGTTCCACAAATGGAACAAGCGTAACCCAGAAATTTATTCATTGTCTACCTGAATTCTAATGCACTTATGTTTTCTACGAATAGTAATATTATAACTTGAATGTATTATTAAAGCTTCATTTGTGTAAGTTGTCTGACAATTAATAAATCGTAATCCATTGAGTTCTTCCATCAACCCCAAAACCCTGGCAAACTATTGGCGTTCAAAAGGTGTTCCCAAAGAACCAGGTTGGCGGGATTGCATGGATCGCAATATTTTTGATGCTCCTAGGCGAACTGTGTCTGGTAAACTGGCTATTAATCTCTCCATCCATTCAGTATTACCCATATTCACAAATAATAAAGCAAGAATCATCAAAGGAAATGGCGCAACCTGAAGCACCTGTGAAGGAATTGATGTCATGTATGGTTGTAAAACCAAACCTAACCATTGTAAAAAAGCAAACAAATATGCACCAAATGCAGCTCGAATTGGATTCCAACCACCGAAAATTGTAATAGCCAACACAATCCATCCAATTCCATCCAGTCCAGTGATCGTTCCTTTCCAGCCTGGTTTTACGCTTAATGTATATAGGGGGCCGGCTAATCCAACGAGTGCTCCACCAACGATTGTATAAAAGTACCGCATTTTTTGTACATTTGCACCTCTAACATAAGCAGCAGCTGGTTTCTCCCCAATTCCTTGCAGCATTAATCCAGGGCGGGTTTTAAATATCCAGAACCAGGCAATACCAATCATGATAATACTTAAATAAGTCATTAAAGACTGCTGGAATAATAATCTTCCTAAAATCGGGATATCTTTTAGTAGTGGGATCGAGGTTGAAAGCATTATTGGACCCTGGGAACCCATAATGGGATTCCCTAAAAAATATGCAAGATCACGACAGGTTATTGCAAGAATGAAACCGACAGCTACCTGAGATTGTTTTAGGGTAATGCTACTAAAAGCAACAATCGTTGATACCAAAGCACCTACAACCATTCCGGCCAGGAAACCAAAAAATAGACTATCAGTCTCTACTGCCACCCAAAAACCAATCATAGCGGATAAGAGTATTACACCATTAAGAGATAAATTAATTACTCCTGCTCGTTCTGTCAGTGTCTCTCCAATGACAGCAATTACAATAGGAGCACCAGAAGCGATCACACCTGCCAATCCAAAAAGAATAATATCACCCGACATAGAAACTCCTACTTCTTCCCTACAAATCGCTGTTTGATGCCTTGCATTATTAATATAAACAGTACCAGACTTCCTTGAAGGACACCGGTTAATGCGGAATCAAGTTTTATCACGATTGGTAACTGAATACCACCGATATTTAATGCGGCAAAGAAAAGAGCAATTGGTGCCAACCAAATGGCTTGATAATTAATTAACATGGCAATCATGAGTCCCATAAAGCCATAACCGCTTGAAATAGAAGGAATTAACCTGTGATAGACACCTGTGACCTGGATAGCTCCCGTCAATCCTGCAAATAAACCACAAATCACAAATGAGAGCATCATGTGTTGCCAGGTTGGAATTCCCATCCGAAAAGCTGATTTCATTCCCTTGCCAACCGCTTTCAACCGCAAACCAAAATGAGTTCCTTGTAGAAGGAAATAAATGATGATTAATCCCAATACAGCAAAACCTATAGACCAGAGGCTTAGACGGAAATTTTGAAAGGTCGGTAACCAAAAATGCTCTGGAAAGGGCTCTGTTCCACTCATTGATGCAATACCTGGACGGCTCCAAGCTCCAAAGATTAGACCAATATTCAGTGCTGTGGCTATAAAATTCAATCCCAATCCACCAAATATTTCGTTCACGCCACCAAATGTTTTCAGAATTCCAGCTAAGGCTGCCCAAAGTGCACCACCCAGCATACCAGCCAGCATAGAAATTATGATAACCAATACAGGTGATATTGATGTATCTAAGAATAATCGCATTACTCCGGTAGTAAAGATAGCTCCAACGGTGATTTGTCCTTCAATTCCTATATTCCACAATCCAGCCGTAAAGGTTGCTAATAGACCACAAGTAACAAGGAGTAAAGGCACCCAGACAACAAAGACACTGGCTATACGCGTAGGATTTCCTGTTGCTCCTTCCCAGATTAACCGAAATGCTTCCATTGGTTGAGCATCTACCAACAGCAATATGATTGTTACGAATAAAACCGCTAAAGCCAATCCGCCTAATTGGAATAATAATGAAATACTACGTGTTCGCGTTTGATTCATAATTCTCCTTGATTTCAAAAACCTGATCCCAACCTTTTCCACCAATCAGTTGACCTAATTGCTCGAGACTGGTTGTTGCTGCGTCGAGTGGTGGAGATACATGACCACTAAAGAATACAAGGATTCTGTCACTGTACTGAAGAATTTCTTCCAAATCCCCTGAAATAAAAAAAATTGAACATCCTTGTAAGCATCTTTCTTTTAATTTTCCCCACATATAGATGGCTGATTCGATATCTAGACCTCGTGTCGGGTGCTCCAGTAATATAATCGAAAGCGATTTTTTCAATAATGCCAACGCTGCTCTTTGTTGATTGCCACCTGACAATGATTCGACTGTTGAGTCAGAACGACCAATGATGTGATATTCATCAATCATATTCTCTGCTTTTTCGCGGAAATATTCTTTATCGATAAATAATCCCTTTTTCTCTTCTCCAGCTATTGTGAAATGTTCTGCCAATGATAATCCCGGAACAAGTCCTTCTTCCAATCTAGAAGCGGGGAGAAAAGAAACCTCATTTTGCATAAATTCAAGATAGTTTTTGTTTGTAAGATCTTTCCCTTTTACAATCACTTTGCCTGAAACTGGTCGTAATAAACCAACACAAGCCCTAAGCAAAACATCCTGACCACTGCCTTCCATACCTGCCAAACCAATCACCTCACCAGAGCGCAATTGGAAATTTACATTTTCAATTTTTAGTGGATAATGTTCAACAAATAAATCTCTTAACTCAAAAACCACATCGTTTTGAGCAACTGTGTTTCGGTCGCCTAAAGAAATGACTTTTCCAAACATCATCTCAACCAGTTGATCAGTATCATAAGGCGAGGGTACTTCACCTACTAAATAACCTTTTCTCAAAATTGCTACTTTACTACATAAAATTTCAACGTCTTCTAATTTATGGGAAACAAAAATGATCGTCTTACCTTGCTCAGCAAGAATTTTTAATGCAGCAAATAATTTCTCTTTTTGTTGGGCACTGATTCCGGTTGTTGGTTCATCAAGGATCAAAGCACTGGCGCCCATCCACAATAATCGTAAAATCTCTAATTGTTGACGCTCGCCTACTGTAAGCGTATCTACGTAAGCTTCGGGGTTTAAGGAAAAACCAAATCTTGATTGTAATTCTTTGAATTCTTTGATCGTCTCTTTATAAGAAGGAACCAATCCTCCTCTCTGCCCAACGATAAAATTTTCAATAAGTCTCATAGGAGGAAAGTCTAAAGGATCCTGGTGGAGCATCCCAATACCATATTTAATAGCATCAGCGGGAGAATCAATCAAAACCGCTTTTCCATCAAGATAAATTCCCCCTGAATCAGGTTGAATGAATCCGGAGAGTATTTTCATGAGTGTGCTTTTACCAGCGCCATTTTCTCCTAAAATACCCTGGATGGAACCGCTTTGAATATTTAAATTGATATCGACATTTGCATGTACTGGTCCAAAATGCTTATTGATATTTTTAAATTCAACGTTCATTTTTCCCTTATATTCTTTAAAAATGGGGAAGACTTTTAGGTCTTCCCCTTTTTTTATCGGATTAAATTACTCTGAACGGCCTTCCATACCTTCCAATAATTGTGATAGGTACCAGATTTCCACATCAGTTGCAACTTCGCCTTCAGCCAGGAATTCACTTCCATCCTGGTAATTTAATGGACCACTCCAAAGATTTAAGCCACCAGCCAATTCGGCGATGAATTTCTCGAGTAGTGGTTTTGCATCCTGACTCATAGCAGGGCCACTGAAGTATCCAATAGGAGTGTTATCAAGATCATTGATATTTTCCCAATTAGGAGGCATCCACTCAAAAGCGGACTTCCAGGTTCCTTGCATAGCACTGGAAACATACCGTGCATATGAAGGACCCCAGTTGAAATAAGGCACACCTAAACAAACATCAGGAGCTTCTTCACAAGCACCAATGAAGTCATAAGGAATCGCAAATACTTGTTTGCCTTCACCGGTTGCTTTTCGAGCTTCTACAAGTCCTTCTGTTGTGTCAATACCAGATATGATCACATCAACGCCTGAGTTGATGAATTCATTGGCAACCTGAGTCGGATCTTCAGTGAAGCCAGGAATGTTAAACCAGAAACCAATCCATGTGACACGGAATTTGAGATCTGCAGGATCTTTTTCTAGGTAGTTATCCCAGCAGTAGCGAGCGCCCAGGTATGCGGATGTTGCCAAACGGCGTGTTTCTTCATTGATCAATGGTCCAAGATACCCAATCGAGCCTGATTGGGTATGTAATGCTGCATCACAACCAGCAATCATCTTACCATATTCCATTTCACCCATCAGGTTAGCCATATTGGCTAAAGGAACATAATTTTCTCCATCAGCCCAAACAGTGTCTCCAGAGGCATGAATTACGAATATTTCAGGGTTATTTTTTGTAAATTCAACAGCATCATCTTTCATATCATCTGAGTTGAATACAACAAGTTTGGCACCCTGCTGTACTAATTCTTCAGCTAATTGTGCTGCTGTGGTTCCAGGTCGATCCGCAGTATTAACTCGATCGAGATAAATCATCTTAGTTCCAGGAACTTTTTCTACTACAAACTCGCCTGCCTCATAATGGGCTTGACTCCAGCCTTTGTCATTATAAGGACCAACCAATAGCATACCAAAGACAAATTCTTCAGCCGGTGCGGCTGGTTCTTCAGCAGGTGCAGCTGGTTCTTCTGCTGGGGCTGCAGGTTCTGCCGGAGCAGCTGGTTCTTCTGCTGGGGCTGCAGGTTCTGCCGGAGCAGAAGGTGCTGGGGTTGGTTTACAGGCTGACAAAACAAGAACCATTACCAATAACAATGCAAATATTGTCCAAGCATACTTCTTTTTCATTTTTTCTCCTTCAATTCATAAATTCTTCATTTGGTTTACAACATTACAAAACAATTTTTGATTTAAAGTTCAGGCTTCCAATCACCTCCTATCGAATAGCTACAAATCAAAATGAAAATGTATTTCTAAAGTTCTTAATAATCTGAAATAATTGAAAGACAAACTCAAAATTCAGAAAATTTAGATTGTTAATGTATAAGTATAGTAAGTTGGAATAATTTTTAATGGTGACTTAATTATTTTACACAATTTAGCAAAGTATTACGATTCTTAAATTTTTGGAAATGAATTAAATTTATTCAATTATTACGAGGGATTCCTAAGATTTCTAAGGAATCCCTTGTAATCTTAATTATTCTCTGGTTATCCAGGTGCCAGTTTCACCTTGCAGTGCTCTACCAATATTTTCTGGATTGGTGATTAATGCTTTCTTCCCACCATTCTCAAGAAATTTGATAATTGCTTCAATTTTTGGCAACATACTACCTTTGGCAAAATGTCCATCTGCTGCATATTGCTTTGCTTCTTCTAGGGTTAGTTTTTCGAGCCATTTTTGATCAGGCTTATTGAAATTAATGGCAACCTTCTCCACTGCAGTGCTGATGACAAACAAATCAGCGCCAATCATAGTTGCTAATAACGATGAGCCAAAGTCCTTGTCGATAACCGCTTCTACACCTTCAATATCGCCATTCGGTTCACGCACAACCGGGATTCCTCCACCACCGACACCGACAACGATAATGCCAGCATCGATTAATGCTTTGATCGCATCTTTTTCAAGGATATCAACGGGTTTGGGTGATGCAACGACTCGTCTCCAACCGCGACCAGCATCTTCAACCACAACCCATCCATCTTCGCTCGCTCTTCGTTTGGCTTCTTCTTCACCCATGAATGATCCGATCGGTTTGGTCGGATGTTGGAAAGCATCATCATTTCTATCGACTACAGTTTGGGTCACGACCGCAGCAACTTGTTTATCCATCTTGCGGTTTTTGAATTCATTGGTTAATGCTCTGGCGAACATATAACCAATTGCACCTTGAGAATCAGCGCCACAATAATCCAATGGAACCTCATGCAATTCATGCGATGAAAGTTCTGATCTTCTAAGAATGAAACCAACCTGTGGACCATTACCGTGTGTGACAACAACGTTCCAACCCTGGCCGATCATTTCAGCGATATGGTGCATCGATTCTGCACCAGCTTCATATTGATCCGGAACTGTTTTGTGGTTATTGTCTTTAATTAACGAATTTCCACCTACTGCAACTACTGCTACGCCCTTACTCATAAAACTTCCTCCAATAATATATTTTTTATTGACCCATGGTTAAAGCGTAAACGGCGCTACATATATGCATTTTATTTTCCGCTTCATCAAAAATAACGGATTGTGGACCATCCATTACACCATCTGTTACTTCAACACCACGGTCTGCCGGTAAAGGATGCATAAAGATCGCGTCTTCTTTGGCCAGAGCCATTTTTCTCTCATCAGTTATCCAATGTTTATACTTGTTAATTATAACACCAGCTTCATTTGCATCAGTAGTAACCATCCAGGGACCCCATGATTTTGGATAAATCACGTCTGCATCTTTGAAAGCTGCTTCCATATCATCCACAACTTCAAATCCGGCACCGGCTTTTCTTGCTTCTTCTTTTGCACGTTCAACTGTTTCATCAGAAAGTTTGAATTCTGGTGGATGAGCGAGAACTAAATCGACACCAAAGCGAGGGAATTGTAATGCCATTGAATTGGGTATGGACAATGGTTTCTGATATGACTCAGCATATGCCCATGACATAACAACTTTCTTGCGCTTCAAATTTCTGCCTTTTTTCTCCATGATCGTCATTAGATCTGCCAAAATTTGGAATGGATGATAATATTCGCATTGCATATTGAACACTGGTGCCGGAGAAGCTTCTGCAACCAGGTTCATATAACGATTTCCAATTCCCCAATCTACATGCCGGATAGCAATACCATCATAAATACGACCCATAATCTGACCGATTTCTCTTTCGGTATCGCCATGAGATATCTGTGTGGTACGACTTTCAATAAATGCGGGATGACCACCAAGGTGAGCAAAGGCTGATTCGAAAGCAGAGCGTGTGCGTGTACTGCTATAGAAGAATAGCAATGCCAATGATTTGTCGCGTAAATATGGAGTTGGTTGACGCATAGCGCGTTTCATTTTTAAATCCCACGCCACATCTAAAATCGTATCAATCTCTTCTTTCGAGAAATCGAGATCGGTAATGAAGTCACGTCCTTGTAAACTTGTTTGCATTTTTTTACCTCCAAAAATTTGATTAATTTAATAATTCCTGTCTCACCCAGGAATTATTTTTTCAATTGTAAAGATACCAGAGACGGTATCAAAGCATAAAATGCTGTCGATCGCACCATATCATCAAGAGACACAGAATCATTGATGGTATGTGCTGTTTCCTCATCTCCCGGGCCAAACCCAATACTGGGAATTCCAGCTTTTCCTGCCCAATATATGCCATTCGTACTGAAATTCCATTTACCAGCTGGTGCTTCATCCAGACCCATCAATTTGCGAACTTCGAGACCTGCCTGAACCAAAGGATGATCTTCATCAATTGCCCAGGCTGGGAAATACTTGTCTACCGGGAAAACAAATCCTGTGTAAGAAGGTTCGTCATAAAATAATTCTTCAACTGTGACTCTGTCTTTGAAATCTTCAGGGATCAAAGCTTTCACTTGTGCAATTGCCTGTTCCTTTGATTCTCCAAATGTCATACGTCGGTCAATGTAGATGATTGCTTCGTTAGGAACAGCATTAATACTGGGAGTTTGAACTACCATGTCACTGACAGTAATTTTTCCATGACCCAGGAATTCATGATCACCTAACTCAGGTTCCAGGTCGCGGATGCCAGAGATGACAGGAATTAAAGCATAAATAGCATTGTCTCCCAGATGATTGCTGGCTGCATGGGCACTTCTGCCTTTCGCAGTCACCTTCATTTCGATGCGTCCTTTATGACCACGGTAAACATTCATTTTTGTTGGTTCGCCGATGACTACAAAATCCGGGCGAATTTTTGGATCGACCTCAACGAAGGAATTAGGGGCAATTCCATCGCACCATTCTTCCATGTTTCCAAAATAATAAGCGGTCCAGCCATCTAAAAGTCCGAGCTTGTTGGCGATCGATAAACCATAGACCATTCCAGGTGTACTATTCTTTTCATCACAGGCGCCACGACCATAAAAAATCCCATTTTCAATTTTTCCGATAAATGGATCATGAGTCCATTCTTCAGGATCACCTATTCCAACTGTATCGATGTGTGAGTCAAACACCATGACTTTACGTCCAGTACCAATTTTTCCCATAATATTACCCATCACATCAAATCTGACTTCATCAAAGCCTAATTTTTTCATTTCTTCAGCAATTCGTTCACCTACAGGACCAATTTTTGAATCCATGCTTGGAATTGCAACAATTTCCCGGAAAAAATTAATAATATCAGGGCGTGATGCTTCAACGTTTTCGATAACCTCTTTTACTTTATCTCTACTGACCATCGTAGATCTCTCCATTCTAATTTTTTATCAATTATTTTAATTCACCTACACGCCTCACAACCTGGAAGCGAAAATAACCTGGCAAAAAGTAACTGTAAGAATAATCTATAATTTTTCCTTCTGTTGAATAGTGCAATATTTGAAGATGCTGCTTCAGCTTGAATGATTGTTTTTGAAACGGATAAATCTATTTTTTCACTTTCTATTAATCGATCAAGGACTGATCCGGTAAATCCAGCTGAAAGATCAGCATTCGTAAAAATTGATTCAGGCAGAACATCCACTAAATATGCCACTGGACGATTTTCGGCATTAATGACACGTGAAATTTTTATTAATGGCGTATTTTGCTCAATATTTAGGTTATTTGAATAATAATCATTCGCATTAATTTGGGTAATAACCAAATCCCCCATTTTAACATCCAAACCAATTTTTTCAGCCAGGGTTTCAATACTTTCCAAAACTTCGAGACCTGTTTCAATTACCTGAATGGGTCCAACCACAAAGGTGCCCACTCCCTGACGCCGGCGAATGATTCCCTGCCCTTCGAATGTCCGCATGGCTTCTCTTAAAGTAGCTCTTGACACACCTAACATTTTTGCCAACAAGGGTTCAGATGGTAATTTTTCTCCGTGTGGTATGGTGGAAATTACATTTGCGAGTTCATTTTGTAATCGCTGAAATGATGTTAATGAACTTTTTTCGTGTGTTTCCTGCATATGTGCCATTCAATGACTCCTTTTAATCTTCAATAATCACAGGTATGAATTGGAATTTGTTTACGTCCACAAGACCTTTATCTGATAATCTCAATTCAGGAATTACAACAAGACCTAATAAGCTCAATTGCATATTAGGGTTATTCAATACACAACCACATTCCTTAAAACCTTTTAATACCGAAGATGCTTTATTGGAGACAATATTCGCATTTTGATTGGAAATTAATCCAGCAATGGGTAAAGCAACTTCCCCAATTATTTCACCATCTTTGATCACAACCTGACCTCCACCAATTTCTACTAACCGATTGACAGCCAAAGCCATTTGTTTTTCATCGGTTCCAGTAACAATTAATTGGTGTGAATCATGTGATACGGTTGTTGCAATCGCACATTTCCCTCTGAACCCAAACCCGGAAACAAATCCATTGGATACCGAACCAGCTCTTGTGTGGCGCTCAACGACTGCTATTTTCGCAATATCCTGATCTGGATCAAGTGAAAGAAGTCCATCCTTTATTGGTAGAACCATTTTTAAATGCTTTGTCGGAGCCTGGTTTTCAATCACACCGATTACATTTACCTCTGTAGAAACCACTTTTGTTGTTTTAATTTGGAATACTTCAGGTGAAATTGGTGTCCTAATATGGACTGATTGGATAGCCCAATTCGGATATTCTATTTCAGGGAAGTCGATCAAATTACCGCCATACTTGGCAACAATCGACCCTTTGGCTATCACCACTTCTGGGTGAAAATCCTCAAGGTCAGAGACGAGAAGAATATCAGCATATCTTCCGGGGGCAATTTGACCGATTTCGGTTTCCAGACCAAAATAAGTTGCAGTGTTGATGGTCGCCATCTGGATTGCCAGCATGGGGTCAACACCCTGTTCTATTGTGTGGCGTACTACCCGATCCATATGTCCATCTTCAACCAGGGTAGCTGAGTGAGAATCATCTGTACATAAAATGAAGTTTCGAGGATCCAGGCCATGCTCGGTAATTGCTTTTACCTGTGCTTCAACGTCATGCCAGGCGGAACCATAGCGCATCATTACTTTCATGCCCTGTCTTGCTCTGGCTATCGCATCAATGGTTCGAGTACCTTCATGGTCATCTTGCGCACCGCCAGCAACATATCCGGAAAAAGGTAAACCCAAATCCGGGGAGGCATAATGACCACCGATTACTTTGTCTGCCAATCTGGTGATTTCCATCTCAGCATGCAATTTTTCATCATTATTGCTTACACCAGGGAAATTCATCATCTCCCCTAACCCAATAATCCCATCCCATTTCATCGCTTCTGCAACATCATCAGGAGAAATGGACGCACCCGGGGTCTCAAACCCTGGTGCAGAAGGAACACACGAAGGGACCTGGACAAATACATGATTGGGTTGTTTTAATGCTTCATCCACCACCAGCCGCACACCTTTGAGTCCAAAGACATTGGCAATTTCATGGGGATCAACCATCATTGTGGTGGTACCTCTGGGAAGAACAGCACGCACAAATTCTGTTACTGTTAACATTCCGGATTCTACATGCATATGTCCATCAATTAATCCGGGAACAAGGTAATTCGATTCTGCATCTAAGACCTTTGTATTTAAACCAATACAATGGTCAGCATTTTCTCCCACATAAGCTATTCTCTGACCGGAGATAGCAACATCAATATTCTCAATAATTTCGCCTGTTTGGACACAAACCCATCTTCCATTTTTTATAACAAGAGAAGCGGTTTTTCTTCCCATGGCAACATTAACAAGTTGCTTGCTATCCTTTTGCTTGAATGAATCCATAAATAGCCTTTCTTTTCGATTACTCGGATAATAATCTGGATGCAGCTTTATTATGAGCAGAAATCAAGTTTGGTAAATCAATATTCACTAATTGTCGATCTTTCACTACAATTTTTCCATGAACAACATTAAGATCAACAATTCCGGGTTGGCAGAATACGATTGCAGCAACCGGATCATGCAAAGCTCCAGCATATTCAAGTCGATCCAGATTAATCGCAATCAAATCCGCACAATTTCCAACCTCCAGTGTGCCAATATCCTTGCGTCCCAGGACGGCTGCTCCACCTCTTGTCGCTAATTCTATAGACTGACGGGCAGTGAACAACTTTTCAGACCCATCACTGGACAATGAAGCACCCATCATTCCTGCTCTCAATCTGGCTAATAACATTGCCTGTCGAGCTTCAGCTAACAAATGAGACCCATCGTTACTTGCCGAACCATCAACTCCAAGGCCAACTTTCACGCCTGCCATCATATAATCCAGAATTGGAGCTGCTCCGGATCCCAGGCGCATATTAGAGCTAGGACAATGTGCAACCCCACAACCTTCGTGTGCGTACACCTGAATTTCTTGCTGGTTAATATGAACAGAGTGGGCAAACCAGACGTCATTCCCTACCCAATTTAGTGATTGCATATATCCCAAAGGTCTGTAACCAAATTTCTCGAGACAGAAGACTTCTTCATCCTGCGTTTCAGCCAGATGTGTGTGCAATTGTACGCCGTACTCCCTGGCTAATTTTGCAGATTGGATCATCAACTCGCCAGTAACACTAAATGGTGAGCAAGGAGCCAACACGATTTGAACCATCGATCCTGGTTTGGAATCGTGGAATCTTTGAATCAGTCTTTGAGAATCTTTTAATATAAATTCTTCAGTATCCACAACAGTATCCGGTGGTAAACCACCTTTACTCTCACCCAGACTCATGGAACCACGTGATGCGTGCAACCGCAACCCTACTTCGGATGCAGCATCAATTTCATCATCAAGTTTCGATCCATTTGGAAAGAGATATAAATGATCTGATGCTGTGGTACAGCCTGAAAGTGCTAATTCTGCCAAAGCGGTTTGAGTGGAAATACGAATATCATCAGGAGTCATTTTGGCCCAGATTGGATAAAGTGTCTTTAACCAATTAAATAAATTCACATCCTGGGCTGCAGGTACAGCTCTTGTTAATGTTTGATAAAAATGATGGTGCGTGTTGATTAAACCTGGTAGAACGATATGTCCGGTCAAATCCAATACTTCATCCGCAGTTTCTGGTAAATCTGCCGAAGAACCAATCTGCTCAATGAATCCATTGCGAGCAAAAAGGCCACCATCACGAATCTCGCGGCGGTGGCCATCCATAGTCACAAGCAAAGTTACATTCTTACAACCATCCAGAGTTTAGCAAGAATTCAAATAAAAGTCAATTGTCTGACAATACCAATTTCTTATTTTAAATCAGCAATTTCCGCAGCCCTTAATGTATTTTTCATTAACATGGCAATTGTCATAGGTCCAACACCACCGGGTACCGGGGTAATCACACCAGCTACCTCTGAAACTTCATCATAAGCTACATCACCAACCAATTTATAACCTCGTTTTGCGGTCGGATCATCAACTCGATTCACCCCAACATCAATGACAACCGCACCCGGTTTTACCCATTCTTTCTTAACCATTTCAGCACGTCCAACTGCAGCAACCAAAATATCGGCCTGACGAACAACATTCGGTAAATCTTTGGTTCTGGAGTGGCAAATCGTTACTGTTGCATTTGCTCTTACTAATAATAATGCAACTGGCATACCAACAATGTTTGACCGTCCAAGAACGACTGCATTTTGACCTTCAATCTTTGGAACAACCTGTTCAATCAGATACATTGTTCCGGCTGGAGTACATGGGATGAAAAGCGGATCACGACCTTTCTGAGCTAATCGGCCAATATTTAATGGATGAAAACCATCCACATCTTTCTCAATACTGATCATATTTAGTACACGTTCTTCATCCAACCCGGAAGGCAACGGTAGTTGAACGAGAATACCATGAACAGTTGGATCATCATTCAATTGCTTTACCAGGTCTTCAACTTCCTGTTGTGTGGCATCCGCTGGTAAAACATGACCAAATGAATTAATTCCGGCTTCCTGACAGGCTTTGTGTTTTGAACGCACGTATACCTGTGAAGCAGGATTTTCCCCAACTAAAACAGTTGCCAATCCAGGTACCATTTTCCCATCAGCAACCCGTTTCTCAACTTGTTCTTTTACTTCCAATCTTACATTTTCTGCGATTGTTTTTCCATCCAATATAGTTGCAGTCATTCGATTAACCTCCAAAAAGTTTTTTCCAACTGTGTAAATTATACATAGGAAATATTAAATTAACCAATCCAACCTGATATTTTTTGGATGGATTGGTAAACTTGAAATTTCCAAGATTTTAATTAATCGCAACATGGAACTGGTTTTCCATCAGGATGATGTTCCCGTAGATATTTATCCAGGAACATTCCTGTATAAGAATCACTGATTTTGCAAATCTCTTCTGGCGTCCCACTGGCAAGTAATAAACCACCTCGATCACCACCTTCAGGTCCCAAATCAATGATATGATCAGCAATTTTGATGATATCGAGATTATGTTCAATGATTAATACCGTATTTCCAGCATCAACCAGGCGCTGGAGAACTTCAATTAATTTATGAACATCTGCTGCATGTAAACCAACGGATGGTTCGTCCAAAACGTAAAGGGTTTTACCAGTCGATTTTCTGGAAAGTTCTTTTGCCAATTTCACTCGTTGCGCTTCACCTCCTGAAAGGGTTGGCGCAGGTTGGCCAATTCTCACATAACCGAGCCCCACATCGGATAATGTTTGTAATTTATTAACTATCGATGGAAATGCTGCGAATAATTCCAATCCCCCCTCTACAGTTGTATCCAGAACATCTGCAATACTATTGCTTTTGAATTTTACCTGTAAAGTCTCTCGATTGAAACGTTGTCCGTGACAGACATCACAAGGAACATAGACATCAGGCAGGAATTGCATTTCTATCCTTAATTGTCCCTGACCCTGACAGGCTTCACAACGGCCACCATGAACATTGAATGAAAATCGACCAATCTTGTATCCACGCATCTTGCTTTCCGGTAATTCTGCAAATAATTGCCTGACTTCATCAAATAAACTGGTATAAGTACCAGGATTAGATCGAGGGGTTCTACCGATAGGTGATTGATCTATATTAATAATTTTATCGATAAATTCTATACCTTCAATTCTGTCAAACGATCCTGGTTGCGTACGAGCACCCATTATTTCTTTAGCGAGTGCATGGTAAAGAATATCAACCATTAAAGTTGACTTCCCTGACCCCGACACACCAGTGATGCAAACCAACTTACCTAATGGAATCTTTACATCCAGATTTTTGAGATTATTCTCGCGAGCTCCACGAATAGTAATCATTTGACCATTGCCTTTACGGCGAAACGAAGGTAACGGCACCTGCTTTTTACCTGATAAATAAGCTCCTGTGAGAGAATTCTTTGATTTTAAAATATCTTTTATCGTTCCTTCTGCAACAACCTCACCACCATGTTCCCCTGCACCAGGACCCAGGTCAACAATCCAATCCGCAGTTCGAATGGTATCATCGTCATGTTCCACAACTAACACAGTGTTACCTAAGTCTCGAAGACTCTCAAGTGTATTCAATAAGCGACTGTTATCCCTGGGGTGTAACCCAATCGAAGGTTCGTCCAATACATATAAAACCCCCATAAGTCTTGAGCCTATTTGTGTTGCCAGACGAATTCGCTGAGCTTCACCGCCAGAAAGAGTCACAGCGGATCTTCCTAATGTAAGGTAATCCAGACCTACATCTACCAAAAAGCCTAAACGAGATTGAATTTCTTTTAAGATTCTGGATGAAATGATCTGGTCTTTATTCGAAAGTGGTGATAGATCCCCGGATAAATAATTCACCCAATCCAATAATTTTAAGATATGCCAATCTGTTACTTCCAAAATGTTTTTATCATCAATGGTGATTGCTAACGCTTCTTTTCTTAATCGAGCTCCCTTGCAGGTTGGGCAAGGGCGATCTCCCATCCAGCTGCCAATTTTCTCTCGTATGTAGTTGGAATTCGTTTCTTTGAATCTTCTCTGCAGGTTATTAATAATTCCTTCGAAAGGAGCCTGGTAACTGACCGAACGTTCGTTTTTTCCTACCATATTTATTGTAAACAAATCACCATTAGTTCCATATAAAATAAGTTGCAACTGTTCCGGAGTATAAGTCTTAACTGGAATATTTAATTTAATTCCATAAGCATCAGCCATCGCTTTCAACATGGCCCAATAGTATCCCCCTTGATCCTTGGGTTTGGACCATTCCAAAGCAATGATTGCTCCTTCTTCGAGCGTAAGATTTTTATCAGGAATTAATAAATCTGGGTCGATCTCCATTTTCGTTCCCAATCCCTGACAATCCTGACAGGCTCCATGGGGTGTATTAAATGAAAAAGTTCGTGGTTCAATTTCAGGTATGGTGCTGCCGTGTTCCGGACAGGCTAATTGTTCAGAATAATGATAGTCTTCATTGGGATCGGTTGTTGTATCTTGAATCGTGATATGTCCTTCGCCAACTTTGAGGGCGGTTTCCACCGAATCGGTCAATCGGGTTAATGCTGATTGTTTGTCTTCCTCGGATTCATAATTTCCAATTACCAATCGATCAACAACTGCTTCAATCGTGTGAATTTTATAGCGATCCATTTTGATATCATCATCCAGATTATAGACAACGCCATCCACCCGCACCCGAACAAAACCTGCTTTCTGGATCTCTTCTAAAACTGCCTGGTAAGTTCCTTTCCGGCCTCGAACAATAGGTGCCAGAATGATCAACCTGGATCCTTCAGGTAATCTCAAAATTGCATCCACAATTTCCTGCGCACTTTGACGGGAAACTTCTCGTCCACAAACATGACAATGCGGAACACCTATGCGTGCAAATAACAATCTTAAGTAATCATATGTTTCTGTTACGGTTCCAACAGTGGATCTTGGATTTCGTGAGGTAGCTTTTTGATCAATTGATACAGCTGGCGATAATCCTTCGATTGCATCTACATCGGGTTTATCCATCTGTCCTAAAAATTGACGTGCATATGCTGATAAAGACTCCACATATCTTCTCTGCCCTTCAGCAAAAATCGTGTCAAAAGCTAATGAACTCTTTCCAGAACCGGATAAACCAGTGATGACAACTAATTTATCTCTTGGGATTTCAACAGTAATATTTTTTAAATTGTGCTCGCGGGCACCTATAACACGTATTGAATTCATAAAAAACCTGACCTGACCAAAAATATTGCTAATATTATAGCACAAATGTTTTATTTTAAATGTTTTTACAGCCAACTGGTAATTATATCAATCATTCAGCGATCTCATTGAATGTAGTAAATAGATGTGTCCTTCAAGATGAGTTTTACTCTAAACTTAATATTTTTTTTCTCATCAAATTTCATTAATAATCGAAAGGAATCACTTGTATAATCATTTTTATTTGCAGGTATAAGGATGTGAATCATGGATGTAATTGAACACAAACGAGCGATACGGGCATGGACTATGTATGATTGGGCGAATTCTACATTCGCCACCACAATTGCAGCTGCTGTTTTACCGGTTTATTACTCAACAGTAGCATCAAAAAATCTTCAACCCCACGAAGCCACTTCAAACTGGGCTTTCACCACTACGATTGCATTAATTTTAGTAGCGCTTTTAGGTCCAATTCTGGGGGCAATGGCTGATTTTTCCGGTGCAAAAAAACGCTTTATGAGCATTTTTGTTGTTGTCGGTGTGACAGGAACAGCACTTCTGTATCTGGTAAAGAGTGGAGATTGGTTCATGGCATCCGTATTTTATATTATAGGATCCATTGGATTCGCCGGTGCGAACGTTTTCTATGACTCACTTCTCCCGCATGTTGCACATGAAGATGAAATCGATCAGGTGTCCTCACGTGGGTATGCCATGGGATATGCAGGTGGTGGAATTTTATTGTCGATCAACCTGGTTATGATTATGTTTTCTCCAGATCACCTGACTGAATTAATGACTCGATTATCCTTTTTGACTGTATCGATCTGGTGGTTGGTTTTCACCATTCCACTGTGGCGAAACGTAAAAGAACCTCCACGTCGTATTTTGGCCTCGGAAATAGGGTTTAATCCTATAAAAGCCAGTTTCAGTCGTTTATCTAATACATTCAAAGAAATTAAAAAATATAAAGAATTAACCAAGTTCATCGTTGCATTCTGGTTGTACAACAATGGTATCGGAACCATTATTTTCATGGCAACCATTTATGGTACCGAATTGGGTTTTTCATCTACAACAACCATTGGCACATTATTAATGGTTCAGTTTGTGGCTATTCCTTTCGCATTTCTATTTGGCTGGTTAGCAAAAAAGATTGGAACAAAACGATCGATTCTCCTCAGCCTATTGGTTTATACATTAATTGCTATTGGAGGGTATTTCTTGTATAAAGAGATACATTTCTGGTTATTAGGTTTTGCTGTGGCAACTGTACAGGGAGGAAGCCAGGCGCTCAGTCGATCATTATTTGGTCGTATGATGCCAAAATCAAAATCTGCAGAGTTCTATAGCTTTTTCAGCGTCAGTGAGAAAATTGCTGGTACTGTCGGCCCATTATTGTTTGGTGTAGTCAGTCGCCTGATGGGCGGAAGTCGTTTGAGCATTGTTTCTTTGATTATCTTTTTCTCCCTTGGCGGATTGTTATTGTGGCGAGTCAAAGAAAAAGATGGAATAGCAATTGCAGATGCAGAAGAGAAAATTCTGATCGCGAATAATATTATGTAAAATCTCGTCGATGGGAGTTTTTCTCCCATCGTATCATTTTTATAAAACTTCGTACAATTCCACTAACACCCCGTTGGTGCTTTTTGGATGGATAAAAGCCATCTTCCTGCCAGGCAATTCCAACGCCACCTCATTAATTAATCGTATGCCTTTTTCCTTCAACTGGGTTAGCATCTCGTCAATGTTATCCACCTCAAAACATAGATGATGCATTCCACCACCACGTTCTTCAATAAATTTTGCCACACCCGTATCCGGGCTGGTAGGTTTTACCAACTCAACCTCACTATCTCCAACGGGAATAAAAACAACTTCAGATTTTTGACTGGGAACATTCTCAATATGATCAACCTGAAGGCCCATCGCGTCCCGCCAAAATTTTAGAGATTCCTCCACATTCTTAACGGCTATTGCAATGTGATTGATTTTTTTGATTTTAGCCATTTCAATCCTTTCTAGATCCAGGTTGGTGGTTGGTATTCACCCCATGTTTTTCTTAAGACACCACAAATTTCACCCAGGGTTAATTGATTTTCAACACATTCAATCATGAGTGGCATCAAATTGTTATTACCTAGAGATTCTCTTTCTAGTTGGGTCAACAATTCACTCACTTTTATCTGATCGCGGGAAGATTTTAGTTTTGTAAGTTTTGCAATCTGGTTTTTTTCTATTGTGGGATCAACGGATAGACGCTCTAATTCAATTTTCTCGTTCACTTCAAAGGCGTTCACACCAACGACAAGGTTTTCATTGTTCTCAACAGATTTTTGATACTGATAAGCAGCTTCTTGAATTTCATTCTGTAAATACCCCAGTTCTATCGCTTTTAAAGCTCCACCCAAATCATCAATTCTTTCTATGTATTTCTTTGCCTGAAATTCGATTTCATCTGTCAAATACTCGATCAGATAAGAACCAGCCAAAGGATCAATCGAATCTGCCACGCCGGATTCGTATCCAATTACCTGTTGCGTCCTTAATGCAACCCTGACAGACTTTTCTGTAGGTAACCAAAGTGCTTCATCCATACTATTGGTATGCAAGGATTGAGTTCCCCCCATGACAGCAGCTAAAGCTTGAATGGCCACCCGCACCACGTTATTTTCGGGTTGCTGGGCAGTTAACGTAGATCCTCCTGTCTGGGTATGGAATCTTAACATCCACGATCTTGGGTCTTTTGCCACAAATCTTTCTTTCATGATCCTTGCCCAGAGACGCCTGGCAGCTCTGAATTTTGCTACTTCCTCCAAAAATTGATTGTGAGCTGCAAAGAAGAAAGATAATTGTTGCGAAAATTCATCTACTTCCAGCCCAGATTGCAAAGCAGATTCAACATAAGCGATAGCGTTCGCCAATGTAAATGCTACTTCCTGTGCAGCAGTTGATCCAGCTTCCCGAATATGATAACCCGAAATACTGATGGTGTTCCAACGTGGAATATTTTCCTTACAATACTTAAATATGTCGGTAATTAATCGCATGGATGGTTGTGGTGGGTAAATATATGTCCCCCTGGCAATGAACTCTTTAAGGATATCATTCTGGATAGTGCCTCTCAGGCGTTTTGAATCAACACCTTGTTTCTTTGCAACTGCAATATACATAGCCAATAATACAGATGCTGGCGCGTTGATTGTCATACTGGTAGAAACTCGATCTAGAGGAATCTCTCGAAATAAAATCTCCATATCATCTATGGATGAAATGGAAACACCAACTTTACCCACCTCTCCGGTTGCGATCGGGTCATCGGCATCATACCCGATTTGAGTTGGTAAATCAAAGGCGACAGATAAGCCTGTCTGACCTTGAGCAAGCAAATATCGGTAGCGCTCGTTTGACTCTTCAGCAGTCGCAAAACCTGCATACTGTCTCATTGTCCACAAACGACCACGATACATCGTTGGTTGTACACCGCGAGTAAAGGGGAATTCACCAGGAAATCCTATTTGTTCTACATAATCCGCATCATTTGGTAAGGCTACATTGGGTACTGGAATATTAGAGGTTGTAAAAAAATTTTGTTTTCTTTCAGGATATTTATTTATAATAGGATGAAGAACATCCTGCTCCCATTGTTTTTTTCTTGCCTCTAAGTTCATAAATACCTCTTGAAAATTTTTAGTGTAAAATCAGTATACTTGATGTCCAATTTATTGTGGAGTGATATTTTGTCCACGAAATCTCGACATAAATCCTTGTAACAAGGAAGCATTCTCATTATGACACCATTTCTGCAGATAATTGTCATTTTAGCCATCTTATTACTTGCAGCCAAAGCTGCTGGATATATCAGTACCAGATTCGGTCAACCATCTGTGCTGGGCGAATTATTAATTGGCGTTATCCTTGGCCCTTCTCTATTAGGTATATTCAATCTTTCATTCCTGGACTATGAAGAATTACCTCATTTTATCGATGATTTTGCGGAAATCGGTGTTCTTTTTTTGATGTTCATCGCCGGCCTGGAATTACATCTATCTGACTTGATAAAAAATAAAGGTGCATCCGCTTACGCCGGTACACTCGGCGTTCTGGTTCCTGTATTGCTTGGTTTTCTGGTTGGTGAATTTTTTTCAATGGAAACTGAGCAGTCAATGTTTCTTGGATTAACACTTGGTGCCACCAGTGTGAGTATTAGCGCTCAAACGCTGATTGAATTAAAAGCTTTACGAAGCAGAGTCGGCTTTGGGTTATTAGGGGCTGCTGTATTTGATGATATGTTGGTTATTCTTTTATTATCAGGTTTCATCGCTCTCCATCAGGGTGGTTCATCTTTAGAGATCATTATTGTTTTGGTCAAAATGATTGTGTTCCTCAGCTTATCTCTTGCTTTTGGATATTGGATTTTGCCAAAAATTTCACGAAAAGTTCAAAGCCTTCCGATAACACAGGGGACAATTACACTAGCAGTCATCATTATGCTGGTGTATGGTATTTCTGCTGAATTGTTGGGTGGCATGGCAGCTATCACTGGTTCATTCATCGCAGGTTTGATGTATGCTCGCACAAAAGAAAAAAATGAAATTGAAAGAGGTTTAAGATCCTTATCATATGGTCTATTTGTACCCATTTTCTTCATCAATATCGGTTTACATGTCGATGTTAGAGGAATGAGTATCTCGGCTCTCTGGATTCTTGTTATGATTACGATTGTCGCAATAATAGGAAAAATATTGGGTGCAGGTTTGGGTGCCAAATTGGGTAAGTTCAGCTGGTTGGAATCACTACAATTAGGCATCGGGATGATCAGTCGTGGTGAAGTTGGTCTCATTGTCGCTACAGTAGGATTACAAGAGAATTTGCTTAATCCTGATTTGTATTCGTCCATCGTCGGAATGGTTCTCATCACTACATTAATCACCCCACCATTGTTACGAGCGTCATTTGCAAAATCTAACAACATAGACAAATTAACGCAATCTTAAGGAGAAAACATGTACTTTATTCTTTTTGTACTCCATGACTTATCCAAAATGAAAGATTTATTACATGCCTGGGAAGAAGCTGGTGTTAAAGGAGCTACAGTTCTATTTAGTACCGGTTTGGGAAGAATTCGCCAAAATTTTGGTTTAATGGAAGACTTTCCACTTTTTCCTACCATGAGTGAAATCCTTGATCGGTTAGAAAATATGGATCTCAGTCGAACATTGTTTTCAGTCGTGGAATCCGATGAAATTGTTAAAAATGTTTTACATCATACCCAAAAAGTGGTGGGGGATCTTAATAAACCAAATACCGGTATTCTGATTGTCATACCTGTTGCTCAAGTCTATGGATTGAAACAGTATAATCCTGAATTTGAGGATTAGATTAATTTCTTAGTTATTGTCAATTTCAACCCTTCCGAATGTCGATTTGACACGAAATCAACCCTCTGATAGAATTCTGACGCCTCAAGCGTTGTACCCTTCGCTTGAAATCAAACTTAGAAAGGGCTAGAAAAATGAAAGTATTGTTGTTAAAGGACGTTTATAAATTAGGTCGTGCCGGTGATATTAAAAAGGTTGCAGCTGGATATGGTCGCAACTTCCTCATACCACAAGGTTTTGCTGTCATCGCAACCCAAGGTGCATTGAAGCAGGTTGATCAGATCCGTAAGCGAGCTGCAGAACGTCGCGCAGTGTTGAACAACGAATTAGGTGGCATTGCTGGTATGTTGGAAAAACTGACCATAAGTTTTCCAAGCAAAGCTGGAGAAACTGGTAAATTATACGGTTCAATCACCCACCAGATGGTCGCTGATGCAATCAATAAAAAATTAGGAACCACGATTGATCGTCGACAAATTGAAGTCCAACCTATTCGAAATTTGGGTGAGCATTTCGCAAGGATTCGTTTGACTGTTGATCTTGTTCCAGAAATCAAAATTATTGTTCATCGTGAAGGCGAAACTGTAACAGTTGATGAGCCAAAAGAAGAACTTGCTGAAGTAGCCCCCGAAGAACCAACTGAAGAATAATTATTTCAATAATCGAAAGAATAAGACCGGCATCTCATCACCCTTGTTGACATGCCGGTCGTTTGTTAAACTATAACTATGACAATCACATTAGGAGAATTTCCAGATCGAAAAAATGCCATCCAAAATGCAGGGAAAAGGTTATCTGCGAATTTATGCTCAATACCTTGAACTCGATGAAAAAATGATCCTGACAGCCTGGGATCATCCAGAAAAACTTATAATTGAACAAAAAGTGCTTGAGACAATTGAAGAAGTATCACTTGATCCAAAAGTTTCTGAAAATATCCAGGAAGAAAAAACAGCCGCAGAAGCCGAAGAAGAAGAGATCGTACTGCATGAGGAATTATCCTCAGTAAAGGAAAAAATTTATCATGGGAGTAAATCCACTCTCCAAGAAATAGACAATAATGAAAAAGAGTTTAAATCTATTTCTCAACAAATCTTCATATCCATAGGTGGAAAATTAAATGCCCAACGACAGCACTTAAACTTATCTATTGAAGATATCGAGCAATTTACCAGTATTCGCCCCTATTACCTGGAAGCCTTAGAAAAGGGATCGATCGAGAAATTACCTTCCATTCCACAAGCTAGAGGTATGCTTAATAATTACGCAGCTTTCCTGAATCTTGATGTAGATAAGATTATGATCGAATTTGCAGAAGGTTTACAAACCCGTCGTAACGAAAGTTATGCACCTCACAAAATTGGATTGGACAATCAGTTAGCATATCAATCACCTGAAATAAAAAAAGTAAGTTGGTTGAAATTTATTACAGCTGATTTATTGCTAACATCGGGTTTGATCATTGCTTTGTTTATTTTCATTCTCTGGGGCGCAGCAAATATCAGTGGTTTTCAGGAAAAAAATGAAATTATTGAACCACCTTCAATATCTGATATTCTATTGGAGAGCACCCCTGATACTCAAGAAACTGAGCCTTCCACAGAAGTAATCCTCGAGCCAACCGCTAGCCTTTTCAACAATGAAAGTGAAGAAATTTCTGAAGAAATCAATGAGACTGAAATTGGATCTTTACGCTCTGGGTTGCCTGTACAAGTCTATATTATCGCTCGACAAAGAGCATATCTCAAAGTGGATGTTGATGGCGAAACAGTGTTCGCAGGTCGAACTGTACCGGGGAATGCATATGAATATTCAGGTTCATCATCTGTAGAAATACTAACCGGAAATGCTGCAGCATTAGAAATAATTTATAACCTGGTTCCTGTAGGAGTAATTGGAGATATAGGAGAAGTAAAATCCCTCGTTTTTACCTCCTCCACTGGAATCATTACACCAACACCACAGTTCAGCCCAACACCAACGATTACATTGCAACCAAGCCCAACATTGCAACCAAGCACTACACCAACCTCAACTCCAACAATTACCCCAACGGTGACCCCATTAATCCCATGAAATCATTAAAAAAAGAAACTTTTTACTTATTGTCTTTAGGTTGTGCTAAAAATCTGGTCGACTCCGATTCAATCGCTCATCTGTTAACCCAGGGCGGTCTCAGGGGAGTAGAAAAACCGGAACAAGCCGAAGTCTTGATTGTCAACACATGTGGTTTTATAAAACCTGCCAGTGATGAATCGATTACTGAATTAAGAAACCTGGCAAAACGAAAAAAGAAAGGTCAGATATTGATTGCAGCTGGTTGTCTCACGCAACGTTATCGCGAGATGGTGGCTGAGCAAGTTCCTGGACTGGATGGTATCATCGGAACCAGACGCTGGATGGATATTTTGGATTTGATACAGGAATTGCGAAAAAATCCAAACAATGCTCGTTATCATATTCCGGATACACCAACGATGGGAACGGATGAACGTGGAATCTTGAGGGCTGCTATCCAGGGGAGTAATGCATACTTGAAAATCGCTGATGGATGCAGAAGAGCCTGCGCATATTGTGCCATTCCTTTGATTAAAGGCACTCAAGTCAGCCGGCCTATGAAAACCATAGTCCTGGAAGCCCAACAATTAGCTTCTCTGGGAATTAAGGAAATAATTTTAATTGCACAGGATACAACTGATTACGGATCTGATTTGGGTTTCAAAGATGGTCTGGCAAAACTCCTCGAAGAAATTACAGACCGGGTCCCTCAAATTCAATGGATTCGAATATTATATGCATTCCCAGGTGTGGTGACTGACCAACTTATTGAAGTTATGAAAACCAGAAAACAGATCTTGCCCTATTTGGATATCCCCCTGCAGCATGCTGACACAAGAATTCTTAAAAATATGCGCAGACCTTCAAATATGCAATCCGTGAAAGAAACCATTGCAAAACTCAGATCCGCATTACCTGATATAGCTATACGCACAACATTTATTGTGGGTTATCCAGGTGAATCCGAAGAAGAATTTCAGACTTTATTAGGTTTCATGCAAGAAATTCAATTTGACCACGTGGGTGCTTTCACATATTTTCAGGAAAAAGGTACTTTTGCAGAAAAATTGGGAGATCCTGTTCCGGACGAAGTAAAACAAGAAAGATTGGAAAGGCTGATGTCCTTACAACAGGATATCTCATTGCAAAAAAACCAAACCTGGGTAGGAAAGACAATTTCTGTGCTCGTGGAAGGCTACAATGAGGGAATATCGATTGGTCGATCGTTCCGAGATGCCCCAGAAATTGATGGAATGGTTTTCGTTGAAGGAAATCTACCGATCGGTGAAATTGTAGAAGTTAAAGTATCGGATGCTCTGGTTCATGACCTGATTGCCAGACCTATTTGAAACACTGCTTTTTTGTACAAAATAAACCTGGACATTCATTTCTCCAGGTTTTTAATTTGTTTTATTCCTATTATGAGACAGATCTTGCCCAGGCTGTAAAAATCAAAACTAAAATAGCCAGGATTGAATTTGTCCAAAGAATTAATCTTTCCTGATTTCGATAACGCAACTCTTCAAAGTGATTGATTTCTTTTCCAAGCTTCTGTTTTAATGCGATTCTCTTTAAACCTGGTAAAACAAACCAGGTCATGTATCCCATAGCAATTACCATAAAAACTATGAATACATGCTTGATAAATAATGCCACCGCCCAATCGTTATCGATTGCCAGGAAACCCTGATACGAAGGATGAGCACTCATTTGAAACATACCTGTTCCGATCAGAATAAATAAACAAAACCACCCCACAGGATTCAGGTAATTTTGCAAACTGGATAATAATTTTTCTTTCTCTTCACCAGCCATTTTTTTCTGAATGAAAGGAAGAATTATAAAAGTTGTTGAAATTAATCCACCCAACCAGATAACAGTGGCGATCATGTGTATCCAGTAAGAGAAAGAAAGTGCCCAGATTGGCATTGAATCAGTCATTTTAACCTTACGGGGAAGGAGTCCCACCTGGATCAGGAGTACCTTCCGTGTTTTCAGTGGGTACTGGTGTTTCCTCAGTTACTTGAGGTGTTTCAGACGTTGTTGACAATGTTGGTGTTGGTGTTTGAGTGACTGGTGGAGCTTCTGTCTCTTCTGGTTCTTTGGACTTTTCGCAAGCTTCATAAATCGCTGTTGCAGCTAGAGATACACTTTCATCCAAAAATAGCATAAATGCAAGGTCGTATTTTTCCTGCGCCAGACAATATTCCTCCTGTAATGCCAATGCGTCACCCCATTTAATTAATCCAACACGATATCTTTCCTGAGCAGTCATCCCGGAGCTATCGTGCAAATTCGGGAAGGAAGGATAAATCTGGGCAAAAATGGCAACAACCTGTGACCAATCAATCCCCCAATAACTGGCACCTGTCAGGTAATATCTTGCCCAAGTCCGGTATCCATCTGCATCATTATCAAGTGGAGCGAAACGTTCACTCAGGGCAAGGTCATACATTCCAGGTTCAAGACTACCCTCTTGAAGAATTCTTCTGACACCACGATTTCGTAATGCAATGTAATACATTCCATCCGCTTCAACCGGGTTAAATTGTAAATTCTTATCGCGTAATAAGTCGAGCGTATAAATGGCATTATCCCAGTCTTCTACCAGAATAAATTGCCAGGCTTGATCAAACAATTCCTGTTCACCGCGGAAATCAGGTGTTGGTGTAAGTGTAGGAATCGGCACTGGTGTTGGTGTGTTGACAATCGATTGAGCAATCAGAACTTCGGTCAATTTTTCCTGTGCACCAGGATAATCCGGTTTTATTCGAATCACATATTCAAACCGCTTTCTGGCATTTTCATACCGTCCTTCTTCCAATTCCCGAACCCCTAATTCGAACTGAGTCTTAACAACTTCGAATTCAACTTTATCCCTTTCCAGAGTGCGTAATAGTTGACCTTCCTGTGATCCAAAATACCAACCGGCTCCACTGCCAATTATCAGAATTAATACCCCAATGAGGATAAATAACAGCCTTTTTTGTTTTGGTTTCTTTTTATTATTTTGCATTGATCGTTTTTCTTGAAATTCTGCTGTTTCCATAGCGGCAATTATACCCTAACCTAAAGCCACATCCAGAATCATCATCACGGTAAATCCAGCTAATAATCCGATAGTCGCCAGGTCACCATTATCACTCGCCTGAGATTCCGGAATCAATTCTTCAACAACCACAAAGATCATGGCGCCTGCAGCAAAAGCTAATGCATAAGGTAGAATAGGCTTCATGACGATGACTGCCAAAGCTCCCAAAACACCGGCAATCGGTTCGACCATACCAGAAGCCTGACCATAAAAGAAACTCCTGGCTCTGGACATTCCTTCTCTCCTTAATGGAGCAGACACAGCCAGACCCTCGGGTAAATTTTGTAAGCCAATACCAACTGCTAAAGCGATTGCACCAGGGATGAGAGCTTCTTGTAAACCCACGGCTGCAGCACCAAAAGCCACACCAACTGCCAGACCTTCTGGAATATTATGCAGTGTAATTGCCAAAACCAGAAGAACACTACGTTGCCATGTAGTTTTGACACCTTCTGCTTCTTCAATTGGAGCTTCCAGATGAAGATGTGGTAAAAGCTTATCAATTCCAAACAAAAAGGCTCCACCAGCCAAAAAACCAATGGCTGCAGGAACCCACCCAATCTGCCCGTTTTCTTCAGCCATTTCAATGGATGGTGTCAATAATGACCAGAAACTGGCTGCAATCATAACCCCACCAGCGAACCCTAACATCATATCCAGTAATTTGCGATTGATGGTTTTAGTAAGAAAAACACCGCCAGCACCGATTGCTGTCATCGCATATGTAAACAATGTGGCTATAAATGCCTGTAATATTGGATTAAGAGATAAGAAATTACTCATATCATCACCTTATAATTCAGATTATGTTTGACGTACTTTAATGCGCTCACTATAATAAAACTTAACAAAATTTGCAAACAAAGGACAAATTCTGTGAATGATCAAAAAAAACATAAATGGTTAACTCAATTACAAGTTCAAGGATATCGCATTACAAATCCAATGAAAGTAGTTGTAGATATTTTATCGAAAAGTGATCATTTACTCAATCCCACGGAGGTTTATTTTCAGGCGAAAAACATTAACCCTAAGATTGGCCTGGTAACCGTCTATCGAACAATAGAAAAAATGGAACAATCTGGATTGATAGATCGTGTTCACATGCCTGATGGTTGTCAATCCTTTTTTCAATCCAGTGATGGTCACCAACACTTATTGATTTGCACAAATTGCGCTAAAGCGGAATATTTTGAAGGAGAAGATCTCAATCAATTCTTCCAAAAAATTGGTGAACGATTTGGTTATCAAGTGAAAGACCATTGGTTACAACTCTTCGGGCTTTGTAATGAATGTAAAAAAAAATAGAAAAAGAATTTTAAGGGAAAACTAACCTATTCATGAATAACCCTGGAAAACTATACATTGTCTCCACTCCCATTGGAAATTGGGACGACATAACCATACGCGCTCTTAAAATATTAAAAGATGTGGATCTCCTGGTTTGCGAGGAATTTAGAGTGGGAAGCACACTCTTGAAAAAACTCTCACTTCCACCGAAAGTATTAATCGATCTAAATGAACATAATGAAAATGAACAGGTTGGAATAGTGATTCAAGAATTGTTTGAAGGTGCAAATATCGCTTTAATCTCGGATTGTGGCACACCAGTTTTTGCAGATCCTGGTCATGTATTAATAAATCAAGCGACTCAAATGGGCATTGAAGTGGTACCCATTCCTGGAGTGTCTTCGTTAATGGCTGCTCTGTCGGTATTAGATTTCAAACTCGATCGTTTCTATTTTGCTGGATTCTTACCAAGAGAAAAAGACCTTCGCAAGGCCGTGCTTAATTCCTTAAGATCGATGGATGTACCCATTATCTTGATGGACACCCCTTACCGTTTACAGAGATTATTAGAGGAAGTCAGTCAGACATTTGGAAAAAATCGCAGAATTACCCTGGGCATTAACATCACAATGGAGAATGAAAAATTCCTGCGAGGTACAGTAGCTGAAATCATTAAACAATTGAACCAGAAAAAAGCTGAATTTATTCTGGTGGTGCATGCAAAATAAAAAACCACCAAAACAGGTGGTTTTTGAGGTGCCCCCAGGGAGATTCGAACTCCCGTTTTAGCCTTGAAAGGGCTGCGTCCTGGTCCCCTAGACGATGGGGGCATTGAATGAACGAGATTTTATCAACAACAAACCACTCTGTTTTTTCTCCTCTATACACGCAGGTGTGTCATTGAAAGGAGAATTGACAGCTTTACCCACCATATACGATTTCATTTTTTCTGTGTTATAAGGTTGCATCATTTCAACTAATTCTATTTGCGGGCGATCTTCCAACCAGTTAAACATTTGATTTTTATCGAAGATAACGGGCATCCGATCGTGAACAGGTTTAAGAATTTCATTTGCTTCACAGGTAATAATCGCAATACTCCACAACTCACTTCCATCCGGAGCATGCCAGATCTCCCAAATCCCAGCTAATGCAAATGGTTTCTTATCCTCTAAATGGAAATAATAAGGCTGTGAAGGTGCTCCTTTCATTTTTGCTTTTTTCCACTCATAAAATCCATCAGCCAGGATCAAACATCTGCGTCGTGCAAACGCATTTCTAAATGAGGGCTTTTCCATGATTGTTTCTGATCTGGCGTTGATTAAGCGATTCCCGATTTCAATATCTTTTGCCCATCCTGGAACCAGTCCCCAACGCAGAAATTCAATTTTTTTGGTTTCAGCTCTTAGTATGGAAGCAATCGGTTGTGTCGGGGCAATATTATAACGAGGTTGCCAATCTAATTGTGACTCTGGCAATCCCAATTCCAACTGAAGTTCTTTGGATTTATATGAAAGAGTAAATCGTCCACACATTTTTTTAACCTGAATAAATATTTTTCATATTGGTATTGTGTCCTGTAAACCATTTATAGTGTAGGTGTTTTAGGTAAGGAACCCGCCGAAAACGCCCACCAGACCAAGATCATTGATGATGATACTTGTTATAATACTATTATCTCATAAAGAAGAGGGTGTTATGACAAGTCCATTAGTTGAATGTATACCTAATTTTTCGGAAGCTCGCCGACCTGAAGTAGTTCAACAGATAATCGAGTCAATTATTTCAGTGCCAGGCGTACATGTATTGGATCATCATTCTGATTTAGATCACAATCGCACCGTTATTACATATATCGGTGATCCAAAATCAGTTGAAGAAGCAGCTTATCTGGCTATTACAACTGCATCAAAATTAATTGATTTGGATCAACATACTGGAGAACATCCACGGTTAGGGGCTACCGATGTTGTGCCTTTTGTACCCATCAGTGATGTCACCATGCAGGAATGCATTGAAATGGCACACCAATTAGGGAAAAAAGTTGGTGAAGAATTAAATATTCCTGTATTTTTATATGAAGAAGCAGCTTCCATTCCAGAAAAACAGAATCTTGAAAATATCCGTTCCGGTCAATATGAAAAAATGAAAACTGAGATTGGTAAAACACCGGTAAAAACACCAGATTTTGGCCCCATAGTAGTAGGTAAAGCAGGTGCAACTGTCATAGGTGCGAGACAGCCATTAATTGCTTTCAATATTTACCTGACCTCGAATGACGTCAGTATTGCCCAAAAAATCGCCCGTGCTGTCCGTCACTCTTCCGGTGGATTAAGATATGTTAAGGGAATGGGGGTTCTGGTAGAAGGTAGAGCACAGGTTTCCATGAACCTCACAAACTTCAAGAAAACACCAGTTGCCAGAGTCGTCGAATTTGTTCGAAGAGAAGCTGAACGCTACGGTGTTGCTATCCATCATTCAGAACTGGTAGGTCTGATCCCTCAGGATGCATTATCAGATGCAGCCCAATGGTATATTCAACTCGATGATTTTAAAAATGAACAAATTCTCGAACAACGTCTTTTTCAGGTAATACGAGAATCGACCATGAAATCCCAGGAAGACAAACCGGATTTCCTGAATCAGCTGGCAGCAGCAACAGCTACACCTGGAGGTGGCGCTGCTGCAGCGCACACCGCCGCTGAAGGTGCTGCTCTGGTGGAAATGGTAGCTAGATTAACGATTGGAAAAAAGAAGTATCTGGATGTTCAGGAAAGAATGTATGAGTTGATTGATCAGTCGGAAGAATTACGGAAACAATTAATAAAGGCTGGAGAAAACGATTCAGCTGCTTTCGAAAAAGTCATGCAAGCTTTTCGCTTACCTAAAAATACAGATGAAGAAATCCAAAAACGGGAACTAGAGATTCAAAAAGCAACCATCCATGCAGCTGAGGTTCCTTTAGATGTTGCCTCAATGGCATTGGAAGTAATGAAACTGGCGCACGAAGCAGCCCAAACTGGAAACCTCAATGCCATTTCGGATGCCGCATCCGGTTTATTTTTTGCTAAATCAGCTCTCACGAGCGCATCATTGAATGTAAGAACGAATACATTGGGTATCACGGATCAATCAATCAATCAAAAATTGTTGGAGAGTGTGCAGGAGCTTGAAAACCAGAGCAACTCACTAGAAAAGGTTACATGGCAATTACTCAAAGAGCGGGGTGGGTTTCCCATTCCCTGATAATAATATTTTCTTTTTTTATATTATTGGCTAATACCGGATGTGAACCAGGATTATCAATAAATTCTGGTGTTGAGTTAATACCAACATCAGCTCAAACAATGGCTTCGGTATCACAACTAAATGATGAACTTCTTCTATCTACACCGTATCCGATTCCCACCTCCCAGGAAGTGAAATCAGCCCAAATCCAATCGGTGGAAACCCCGATAGCCACTCCTGAATTGCAACCAATTATTGAAAATCTTTATACACCTTCGTTTGATTTTCCCATCCCGGAGGATGCTTCACGTTTGATTGAAACAAGTTATCGATTTGGATCAACCCTGTTGGGTGAAAGAATACCTCATGATGGTGTAGAAATGTTGAACCCTGAGGGAACACCAGTTCTGGCAGTAGCAGATGGTGAGGTTTATTTCAGTGGTAATGATCGAACTTTTAAGAGAGGACGTTTTACGAATTTTTATGGCAACATCATTATCCTTGAACATGAATTGCCAAATTATTCAGTTCCAGTCTATAGCTTTTATGCTCATCTCTCTGAAATCAACGTAAATGAAGGGGAGACCGTCACACGTGGACAAGAAATAGGTTCAGTTGGAGCAACTGGAAAAGCATTTACCAATCATTTACATTTTGAGGTACGAATCGGTAATGTACTCTTACAAAATGCTCGCAATCCAGAACTGTTTTTACCTTTGTTACCAACAGAAGATCATCCCAATGTAGGCATCTTAATTGGTTCGTTAATCAGTCAAAATGGAAACCCAATCCCCGGAGTGTTAGTTGTCGTTCAAAGAATTGAGAGTGGCTTTCTGGTGCCAGGAACATCCATCTACGTGGAAACCTACGCCAAAACCATGTACAGTGAACAAAATTGGGCAGAAAATTTTGTCATCAGTAATTTACCTGAAGGGGATTATCGGGTAAGCGCATTTGCATATCAATATTTTGTTGAGAGAATAATTACGATAAAAGAAAACAAATTTACAACCATAACCTTACAACCGGAGGATTAATATGGGCTTGAAACCAGATCATTGGATTCGTAAAATGGCATTGGAACATGGGATGATTGAACCTTTTATTGATCGTCAGGTTCGCGAGGGAGTGATATCGTATGGTGTCTCATCTTATGGCTATGACGTTAGGGTAGCCAACGAATTCAAAATTTTTACAAATGTTTATTCGACAATGGTTGACCCCAAATCTTTTGACACTAACTCCATGGTCGACTTCAAAGGAGAAGTTTGCATCATCCCTCCCAATTCCTTTGCCTTAGCAAAAACGGTGGAGTATTTCCGAATTCCACGTGGTGTCATGACCATTTGTGTTGGTAAAAGCACTTACGCTCGTTGTGGTATTATCGTGAATGTAACACCTTTTGAACCCGAATGGGAAGGTTTCGTTACCCTGGAAATCTCAAATACAACGCCTTTACCCGCAAAAATTTATGCAAATGAAGGACTTGCTCAGGTAATCTTTTTTGAAGGTGATGAGCCATGCGAAATTTCATATGCTGATAAAAAAGGGAAATACCAGAACCAACAAGGAATCCTATTACCAAAAGTATGAGAACACCCTACTCAGAAAACGGCCATGCGATCTGATTATTGGGATTGAAACCGTTATAAATTGTCTGTGATATTCTGGCAATTAGGGGATTGGCAACATCAAATAGAAGCTGAGTAGGGCTATACGTAAAAACTGCCAAAACAAAATCCTGTTCGGGGCCATAGACTATCCCAACATCACTGAACGAATGCACCAGTCCATCACGTTCCTGGCTCCAACCATGTTTATGCGCGATCTTCAAACCTTCCGGTAATCCTGCTTCCATCAACGCACCCATTTTATTCATCGCTAAGATTTCAATAATTAAATTACATTCGTCTTGGGTGACTTTCCCTTGCGTTTCCCGAATTAGTGTTGCAGATGAATTGATGGAACAATCATATATCTTTGACAGCAAATTTCCGATATCTTCAGGCGTTGTTTGATTGTAAACATCGGGATCAATAAATGCATCGCTGCGTTGATTCGCAGGTGTTTCATAAAAGTTCAACAACGGCGCCCCCAGATAGAAAAAGCCAGCAATAAAGGAATTCTCCATACCGAGTGACTGAATATCACTTGTTACCAGTAAAGGGCCTCTAATGGCGTCAATCTGTTCCATTAGCCGATCTGCAGGATCATTCTCTGAATACACTATCATGTATTCGATCCAATCCTGCATCATTTCACTTAATGGAATATCCTCACGCCAATAAGTTGATAACATGATTGGAATTTTCATGGTGCTTGCTGCTGTAAAAGCTATACCAGGTTCTTTCTCTTCCCCATACCAATTCAAAATTTGGATTGTCTGATGATCACTCATCCGTTCAGCATAAATTTCAATCACACCAGAAAAATCCTCATTTATAAGAAATGTCTTTACTTGTTCAGTTATTTGTAGGATTGTTGGATGTGGTGTGGGAATTGATATTAACGCCAATTCGATTGTGTCTTTATTAATTTGTGTGATCTCATTTTTTATTTGTTTTACTAATTCAACTTGATCAAAGGTTATCCCTGAAGCTCCTGATTCAAACCCTGTAGATCCTGAAATTGGCTTATGTGGTGATGGTTCCAATGTAACATAAGGTTTGATTTGTTCATTAATCGTAGAGTTTAATACCTCTTCATTCAGGGTAAATAATAAATCTAAACCGATTTCTACATTTTTTGATTGATCCCAGATAAACGACCAGAAAGTCGAAAACCGGTCCTCAAATCCACAATCAAGTTCTGACACCATTTCATCATAATGGATTACAATTCCAAGCTGTTGATTCGAAAATATAAAATATGAATTTCCCAACTGAATTTGAATAGGTTCTTCATAGACCGATTTTAATTTGCTCGTGGCTTGCTCTTGATTCAATCCGCCTACATCAACGGATGCTATGGATGAACCAACTGGAAAGACACAGACCTGTTGGGTTGATTTTTGAAATGAAAAAAAAGTAATCATCAAACTGATGATGATAAAACCAAGACCAATTATCCTTGAAAAGATAATTCTCTTCGATCTTTTCATTCTAGATTCTCCATAAGTATTGATAATAATTGAAAAACATAAATTTTTCTAGAATTTCAACCAAATTCAAGCAAACCCCCTTAAAATGACATACAATAAACACACGATTGTAGAATAAAAATATGGAATATATCAGGAGAAATCATGCCACCTGTTGAAATTCAAAATAACTTTTTTAAATTTTCCTGTAATCCGGATACGGGAACGATCAATCTCGATTCGAAGAGAATCGGTCTGCCATCGATTCAAAACGGTTCATTACGTTTACAGATCATTAAAGAAGGAATTAAGCACAATCTGATAGCAAAATCCTGGAATCCATATCAACTGATGAAGACAACCACTGATTCACTCCACGGGAAATTACATCAATTAGAATTTTCCATTTTTATTGAAGAATTGTCTCAGATTGTAAGGCTAACTTTTGCTTTAAGCGAAGAACTTCCCGTTTTTTTATGGAATGCTGTTTTAGAAAACCAATCTTCTTCGCCTATTTTTGTTAATTTTATTGAATTAATAAATATTGGTGATTCTGCCCATGATCTGGATAGTAAATTGGTTCGTGCAAATGAAACTATAAAAGCAAATTTCACTTTTCACGCCAATGGGTGGCAGTCCTGGTCCCATACAGGCACATATCGGGACAACCAGGTACAACACCACACTCGATTAAGGTTTTTCCAGGATGTCATGGTTCAGAACCCTGGCACGCCAGTTTACCGCCAAACAGGTCATTTTAGTGGTGATTTTTTTGGTGTTTTAGCCGATAGAAATTCACGTAGTGCTTACCTTTTTGGCTTTTTATCACAAAAAAAACAATTTGGTTCTATTGAAGCTAATATTTCTACAAAAACAAAAATCAGATTGTGGGCGAATGGAGACAGAACAATCCTGGTTCCCGGACAGAATATCTCAACTGATTGGGCAATCATGTTTCCTTTTTATTTTGACCAGCCAGATCCTTTAGCTTTGTATTATGAAGCAGTCAGTCGGGAAAATCAGGTTCAAATCACGAATAAAATTCCGGCTGGTTGGTGTTCCTGGTATCACTTCTATCAGAATATTAATGAAGACAAAATTTTACGCAATCTGAAATCGATTAATGAATTGAAAGCAGAAATGCCACTCTCACTGATTCAAATCGATGATGGCTACCAGAAAGAAATCGGGGATTGGTATTCATTCCGAAAAGGATTTCCTCATGGCGTAGCACCCATCGCTGAAAAGATCTCAAGTTCAGGTCATACACCTGGTTTATGGATGGCACCTTTTATTTTGCACCCCAACAGCGATTTTGCTATTGACCACCCGGAGATGATATTAAGGAAAAAAAGCGGAAGACCCGTTAACGCCGGATTTGTTTGGAATGTTTTCACCCAGGCGATCGACTTAACTGTGCCAGGGGCAATCGATGCTGTAAAAGAAATGATTGAAACGGCGGTTAATAAATGGGGTTTTCCTTACCTGAAATTAGATTTTCTATATGCTGGTGCATTGAAAGGAAACCGATTTGATAATTCTCAAACCAGAGCACAAATCCTTCGCAAAGCAATGCAGGAAATCCGTTTAAGTGCTGGTGAGGATACATTTTTATTGGCATGTGGTGCTCCTTTGGGATCAGTAATTGGTTTGGTACAGGCGAATAGAATAGGTGCAGACGTAAGTGGAAGTTGGTACCCACAATTTAATGGAATTTCACTATTTTTCAAAAAAGAACCTCATATGCCATCTGCCAAAAATGCGATTCAAAATATTCTTACCAGAGCTGAACAACATAATCGTTGGTGGATAAATGATCCGGATTGCTTACTGGTACGCCCAGAAATTGATCTGTCCATCGACGAAATTCAGTCACTAGCTTCATTGATCACAATAACAGGAGGATCATTACTGGTCTCAGATGATCTCCCAAAACTTCCGCAGGAACGACGAAGAATTATTGAAATCTTGTTACCAATTATTGGAAAACGTGCAAACGTGATGGATTGGTTAGATACCACCACACCTCATAATTTGCGATTGGACCTTAATAACGTATCTGGTGATTGGAATATATTGGCACGTTTTAATTGGAAAGATGAGCCTCGCGAAACATACTTAAGTTTTCCAGACTTTGGTCTACCACAATTGAGTTATTGGGTTTATTCATTCTGGGAAAATAAAATTCAATTGATCAAAGCCGGTGAACCTGTTCATTTTCCATCACTTCCCGCTCATGGGGTAGCCTTGTTAGGTGTAAGACCTGTTCTTGCGGATAATCAATATTTAGGGAGTAATTTACATATTTCAATGGGATTGGAAGTAAGCTGTATGGAAAAATCTTCCAATGGCATTGAACTGGATTTAGACCTGCCCAGAAAAGCTCAAGGACAAATCTTTGTTAAATTGTTGGAAACGCCTGACAAAATTTTCCTCAATGGAGAGCAAATTACTTTTGAAGAAGAATCAAATTTGGTATATAGAATTCCTGTATCTTTTGAAAGCCATGCGACCATCCTAATTCAATAAAAAAGCCCCTTGCGGGGCTTGATTTGTTATTCAGAAATTTTACTTTTTTCTAGTTTCCGGCGTTTACTTCTTCTTACCAAAGCACGAACCAGTAAGAATAACAGATAGAACGGTAACAAGATGATAACCAGGATCGGGATGATCAACAAGATCAGCCAGATAGCTCCATCAATGATCGCCTGCAAAGCATTTACCAATGATTGGAGTGCTTTGCTGATGGTTACTGAAGGTTTCCAACCTGCGACTGTAATTGGATTCACAGCTTCATGAGCCTGGATTCTGACACTGATAGAGGATAAAGCAGCGGATTCTTCGTAATACTTGATTTGACCTTTGGTAACTTCAATTTGTTCTCTATAATAAGTTAATTGGCTGAAAACATTCAGTACATCTTCAGTTTTGTAGGCCTCATCAAGAATCAATTTTAATTGTGCTTCTGCATCTTCCAGGTTCTTCAGGCGGGAGTTTAGATCAGTATATTCTTTGGTAACATCCTGTCCAGAAACATTCTCACTCAAGAGATCTAGTTCCTTATTATTCAATAATGCTTTTATTTCTTCCAATGCTTGATTTAATAACGGTGCAGGTACCCGAATAGAAATATTTGCTTCTGGAATCTCAATACCTTTGTAATTACTGGTTTTCCAAGAATTGGAATTGACAATGTATCCACCCATTCTCTCTGCCATCCGTCCGATTGTATTCATTGCTTCCAAAGGTTCATCTACAACTATTGATAAGTCTGCATTTCGAATAACAATTCTTTCAATACTGTTTGTTTGAATCCCACTTGTTGTAACTGCCTCATCGTATGCCCATCCCTTCCCATATTCTTCAGCATACTGAGGTTCCATAGGCGCTGGCATCGCTGCCGGCATCTCTTCTCGCGCAAAATCACCATCCATCACCAAATTTGCAGTTGATTTTGCGGATGCACAACCTGTTATTACCAGACTTAAAATCAATAACCCAGCGAAAATCTTCAGTTTCATTCTTCCTCCTCTTCGTTAATCCCAAATTCCAAGATATGTATATGACGAAAATGAATATGAAATTGTTCCGTTTATGGAATATTCTACCAACCACCAGCTAATCTTTGGGCATTTTTACCTGGTAACTTAAGATCGTTAATCTTTTGCTGAGTGGTTTCTATTGAATATTCCACTCTGATAATTTCCCAACTCATCAATTCATCATCAAATATTCCATAGGATGCCCTGTGATCGTTGTCTCTCGGCTGTCCAACAGATCCGGGGTTCAGGATCATTCTTGGCTTCAATTTATGCATATTCCCATTGACGTTGCTATTCCAATCCATTTTTTCTCGGGAAGGATCCCAACGACATATCAATCCCTGATGAGAATGTCCTACAAAACAATAGCCTTCTATAAAATGATCAAAATTTGCGCGTGCTACAAAAGGATCGAGGATGTATTCCCAAACCGGATATCTAGGACTGCCATGAACCAGAAGACAATCCTGTAAATAAATTTTTTCTGGTAAATTCTTTAAATATGATAAATTCTCGATTGAGATATGAGACCTTTGCCAATCAATGGAGGATCTGGCTTCTTGATTGAATAACCTGACATCCATATCACCCAATATTGCAGCATCATGATTCCCAAGGACACATGATAATTTAGGCAAAGTCCTCAATAAATCCAAACAAGCATTCGGATCTGGACCATAACCAACGATATCACCCAGACACCACACCGCATCAAAAGTTCCTGATTTTTCTAAAACACTCTTGAAAGCTTCCAAATTAGCATGGATATCTGAGATGACTAAATTTTTCATATGGAATTCATTTCTAAACCTGATATTCTCAAAGATAACTAAATTATTACCTAATGGTTGATTATAAATCAAACCACAATTCTTCATTTAAATTTAAAGGAAATTCTTTTATTTTGTACTCTTTTTATAAAAGCAAATCTTCAATCCGCTCCATAATTGAAAATCCAATCGAGGATTTGGCAACATCATCGATAATTTCAACTTCACCACCAGCATAAAGAATCGTTAACCGATTAAAAATTGTCTCACTATTTTCATCAAAATTCGTCACATGATCTGCAACAATGAAGTCCAAATTTTTTGAAGCTAATTTGATGTTCGCATTTTCTAAAAGATTTTGACTTTCAGAAGCAAATCCAATGGTTACTTTTGGGTAATTACTTTTAGATTTTTGTTGAGCCACATGCCAGAGAATGTCGTCTGTCGGCACTAATTCTATCATTGCTAAATCGTCATCTTTTTTAAGTTTATGAGGGGAATAATTAAGTGGTTTAAAATCAGCAACTTCTGCGGTCATGACGAGTACATCTGCATCTATTACTTCTTTTAAAACCGCTTCTTTCATTTCTTGCGCATTATCAACTTTAACAACTTCTGTTCCGTAAGGTACAGGTTTGTTGTGTATAGTCGTAATGAGAATAGTTCTTGCACCGGCATCCAGAGCTGCCTGCGCAATAGACCATCCTTGTAAGCCAGTTGATCTGTTGGTAATCACTCTGACCGGATCAATGGATTCGCGGGTTGCTCCAACGGTAACCACGATTTTTTTCCCCTGCAATGGTCCATTTTTTGATAAAAATAACCTAGTGAACTTGATAATTTCATCAACATGGATAATTTTATCCTTCGATTTAGAGTCTGTTTCCATCAATATTTGAATTCCTCGAGATCTTAATTTCTCAAGATTTTCAACCATTGCGAAATTATCAGATATCATCAGATCCAAATCTGGTACCAGAATAATTGGACATTTAACCGACATAGCAGTGTAAACCAGAATATTATCACTGATACCATTAGCTATTTTTGAAATTGTATTACCACTGGCTGGCGCAATAATCAATAAGTCAGCTTCATATTGTTTTTCGTGGAAGAATTGTTTTTGGTTAATTTGCCACCACTCTTCATCGGTGTATACATGCCTTTCTGTAATAACTTGAAAAATCAAAGGTGAAATGAGCTTTTTCGCGCTATATGTCATAAATACGTCCACGATAGCCCCCAATTCAACCAATTTCGTGGCAATAGTGGCAGCCTGATATGCTCCCAGAGAACCTGTTATGCCTAACAAAATTCTTTTTCCAGTTATTACATTCATTTTTTCTCCATAACAATGGTAATTGGATAGGATTACGGTTGAGTTTTTTTCTTTACTGTCTCAATAATCTCTGAAACATAGTCAAATCGATTGAAAGCTGGCATTAAATACACACCTTGCAATTCAGCTTTCATCGCATCAATTAATTCTACAGCTATTTTTATTCCTTCTTTGGCAGACTTATCACCGGCTTTTCTCATACGAATTTTAATTTCTTCAGGTATGATAATCCCTGGAACTTCGTTATGCAGAAAAGTCGCATGGCGATCAGTGGCAAGGGGTAATATTCCAACCAGGATTTTTAAATTCGGATCACCAGCTTGCTCCCGAAACCATCGCAGCTGATCCAATGCAGATTTGGCATCGAAGATCGGTTGTGTTAATACAAAATCAGATCCTGCTTTTCTTTTCCTTAAGTGGTTTTTCAGTTCAATTTCAGGGCTTGGAGAATTGAGATTGAGTGCGCTTCCAACAAAAAATGAAGTTGGTTGTCCGATTTCTGAACCTGCATGGTCAATACCGATATTGAAGGATTCCTTAATTAACTTAATTAAACCAGATGGGACAAGATCATAATTATCCATTGCTTCTGGATAATCGCCAATCGCCGTCGGATCTCCCATTACCACAAAAACATTTCTGATACCCAAAGCATGCGCAGCCAGTAAATCTCCCTGCACCCGCAATAAATTTCTCCCACGCGTGGGAAAATGTAAAACTGTTTCAATACCCACATAGCGTTGAATCAAACTGCAAACCGCCCAAGGACTCATTCTCATCCTTGCCATCGGACTATCTGCTACATTAATGACATCTGCGCCAGAATCGGCTAATAAACTCGCGCCAGCCAGTAATTTCTTTGTACTCAAGCCCCTGGGAGGGTCCATCTCGACGGCAAAAACAAATTGATTTGCGTCAATTTTTTGGGATAACTCTGATTTTGGAGCTTCTTTTTCAGCTTCACCCTCCACTTGCATTTCAGGTTTTTCAACTCCGAAAGCGATATCTGATAATTTGGTATCATGAATGATCCTCGAAATTGCCTGAATATGCTTTGGTGTGGTTCCACAGCAACCGCCGAGAACTTTCGCGCCTGTTTGCCAGAATGAGATGGCATAATCGCCAAAATATTCAGGACCGGCAGGGTACATGATTCGTCCATCTTGTTGTTCTGGCCATCCAGCATTGGGCATCACTGAGTAGACACCATTTGGTACAGCGGTTTTCATTTTTTTTAGAATTCTCAATAATTGCAAAGGTCCACCAGAACAATTAATCCCGATGACATCCGCGCCACTGTTATAGATACTTGTCGCTACTTTTTCGGGTGTATCCCCCAATAAGGTACGATCATCACGGGTAAAGGTCATGGATGCAATGATTGGAATATCTGGATTAATTTCTCTCGATGCCAAAATCGCTTCGCGCACCTCATAAAAATCAGTCATTGTCTCAATAATGATGACATCAACACCAGCGTCTATAAGTGCCTGAATCTGTTCTTTGAATGCATCTCGCGCATCCTCCAGTTGCACACGACCAAAAGGTGCCAGGCGAACTCCTAATGGTCCAACATCTCCAGCAATAATGATGTCTCGAAAACTGGCCATTGCTACCCGACGAACCAGTTCCACACCAGCCTGGTTAATTTCTGCGACCTTATGTTCAAGCCCAAATTGCGATAATTTATAGTGATTCGCTCCAAAGGTATTGGTTTGAATCATGGTTGAACCAGCTTCTATGTAAGCGTGATGAACATCTGCCACCTGAGTAGGATGAGTGATATTTAAATGATCAAAACATTCATCAAATCTGATTCCTCGTTGATGAAGAACGGTTCCCATCGCACCATCGGATATGATAGGCTTTTCCAGTGAAATACTCTCAATAAATTTATTTTGTTCATTCATTTCTTCTGTTCTTTCATAAGTTGATCCACCCGGCTGGTTCCAATGTTGAAGTATTTTGCCTGCGGATGATGCAGGATGATTGCCGCTGTAGATTGTTCTGGTACCAATTGGAAAGCTGATGTGAGATGCATTTTCAATTCTTTCTCAACTGGCAATAATCTGAATACTTTTTCATGATCGTTTAAATCCGGAATTGCCGGATATCCCCAGGAATAGCGTTTGCCCTGTTCTTTCTTCAGTCCCAACTCCCTACGAATATGATTATGTAAATAATCTGCTGTTGCTTCAGCCGTTTGCACTGCCAACCCATGTGTGAAATATGCTTCTGTATAATCGCCACTTGCCTGAAGTTTCTCAAATCGTTCTGTAGCTTTGTCACCAACGGTTACAACTTGTAATGCGACCACATCCATTCTACCGCTTTCAACAGGGGCAAAGTAATCTGCTAAACATAGGTTTTCACCATCTAATTGCCTCGGGAAATTAAAAACCTCAATAACTTTCGGCTCAGAATTTGTGAGAGTATTTTCATCATAGACAAGCAAATCATTGCCGGATGACTGTACCGGGAAATATCCATATACTGCTTGTGAATTGAGCCATTCATTTTGTCTGGCGTCTTTTTTCATTCTGGCTAATCTGGCTTCAAAATCTTTTTTTAATTTTTTCCATTCATCACCATGGGTGTTTTTTGCTCCCCAAGACAAGCGGAATAGTTCATTGAGTGATAGATGCTCAAAAACTGCTTCTATTGGCATGGATTTTACAACTTTTGGTCCCCATGCAGATACATGTGGAATTTGATCTGATGTTTTTATTTTGGAACGTTGTTTTTCCTTTGGCAAATTCTCAATCCCTTTATCTAAGATTCTTCCCAATTCCATATCAGATTCTTTGATGATTTGAGTCTTGATTTGATCAAAATCAGCTGAATTCATAATTTGATCCATCGTGGACAAGCCTTCGAAGGCATCCTTACAATAAAATACACCTCCCTGGTAATATTCATTTGAGTCTGTCATCAGAATGCGTCGTCCAAATCTTTTATTTATCGCTGCTCCCCCTATCAGGACAGGAATATTAACATTTCTTCGTTGTAATTCATTAACGATCAGTGGCATTTGTTTGCTGGTACTTACCAATAAAGCACTTAATCCGATAGCGTTAGCTTTGGATTCAATCGCTTTGGAGATGATTGTCTCTGCGGGCACCTGTTTTCCTAAGTCGATGACATCATATCCATTATTGGTCAAGATCGTCTTGACCAGGTTTTTCCCAATATCATGAACATCTCCGTAAACCGTTGCCAGAACCATCAAACCTTTGCTCACCCCTTCTTTTTTCTCCAGATAATTTTCCAGATGCGCGACTGATTTTTTCATCACTTCAGCTGACTGAAGTACAAAGGGGAGAATCAGTTCACCAGAGCCGAACTTATCACCCACATCTTTCATGGCTGGAAGTAAGACATTATTTAGGATTTCCACTGCTCTATTGGAGGAAGAAATGTCTCCGCGATTTTCAATTAATGTGTCAATATCTCTTTCGACACCCTCTTTTTTCCGATGAACGATGCTCCAATGTAATCGTTCTTCTGGAGTCATTGACTTAAGTAAAACGTCCTGTTTTGAATCCTTATCACCAGACTTAGCGTTATTTTTTTCGTAATAACCAATTAAATCCTGTAATGCTGTCTCTTTTCGATAAAAAATGAGATCTTCCGCCAGTTGTCTCTCTTCTTCAGAAATTTCCAGATAGGGTGTGATGTGGACTGGATTGACGATGGCCATGTCCAAGCCAGCCTGAACTGAATGATATAACATGACACTATTCAAAACTGCTCGAGCTGCGGGTGATAAACCGAAGGAAACGTTGCTGACGCCTAAAGATGTAAGCACACCAGGTATATTTTCTTTGATGAGTCGAATGCCTTCAATTGTTTCTTGGGCCGACAAATTGAATTCAGAGTCACCGGTTGCCAGGGTAAAAGTTAAAGCATCGATCACCAGATCTGACGGTGACAATCCATGTTCATTTACTGCTACATCCACCAATCGTTTGGAAATTTCCAATTTTCTTTGCGCAGTTTTTGCCATGCCAACTTCATCAATGGTTAATACCAAAACAGCTGCATTATATTTTTTTGCTAACTGAAAAACTTTATCTGCTTTTTCTCGTCCCGATTCAAAATGAGTTGAATTAATCATGCAACGACCCGGTGCGGTCTGAAGCGCCATTTCCATCACATCCAACTCGGTCGAATCGATCACCAGCGGGACTTTAATATTCGGTGCAATTTTTTTTATGACCCTGCGAATAGTCTCCGCTTCATCAGCCCTTTCGGTTAATGCAACACAGATATCAAGGCCATGTGCGCCACCATCCACCTGTTGCTGTGCAATTCCCAAAACACGCTCGTAATCCTGATCCAATATGATTTGTTTAAATATTTTACTGCCTTGCGTATTGAGTCTTTCGCCAATCAAAAATGGGGGAGGTTCTTGCTGCATGTTCATCACCTGAATGGCGGAAGCTAATTGAGCACGCTGTATGATCGGACGAGGTGGATGTTTCTTCCCACCCACTTTCTCAACCAGCTCTTTCAGATGGACAGGAGTTGTTCCACAACATCCTCCCACAACACTGATCTGATACTTTTCAATGAATTCACTCAATGCATCGGCAAATTCGGTTGGCGATAATGGGTAGACCGCTTCCCCATCCACGTTCAAGGGTAAACCGGCATTTGGAATACAGGAGACTGGTAAATTAGAATTCTCACCCAAAAAGGAAATCGGTTCACGCATGTGCTCAGGCCCGGTGGAACAGTTCAATCCAATAATGTCGATCGGCAGGTCCTCCAGAATAGCCAGCGCAGCTGCAATGTCTGTCCCTAACAACATTCGTCCGGTGGTATCCAATGTTACCTGTGCCTGAATTGGCAAATAAATACCTGTTTCTTCAAACACCTGCTGAATTCCAAGAATGCATGCCTTTACTTCGAGTATGTCCTGCGATGTCTCAATTAATACGACATCCACTCCTCCTGCAATCAATCCTTTAGCTTGTTCTTGAAAAACAGAAACCAATTCATCAAATTGAATATTTGACAGTTCAGGATCCTCCATGCTGGGTAATTTTCCGGATGGACCAATCGAACCAGCGACAAAACGCTTTTGATGGGTGTTTTTGGTGAACGCATCTGCAAGATTTTTGGCTAATTCTGCTGCTTTTGTGTTAATTTCAATAACTCGATCCTGGAGTCCATATTCAGCCAGAGTAATCCTATTCGATCGGAAAGTGTCGGTCTCCAAAACGTCGACACCGACTTCCAGAAAAGATCTGTGAACTCTCTCCACGACTTCAGGTTTACTGATAACAAGAAAGTCATTACATCCAAAATATTTTTCACCACCAAAATCTTTAGCTGTAAGATCCAATTTTTGTAAACTGGTGCCCATTGCCCCATCATAAATTAACACTCGTTCTTTTACAGCATTCAGAAATGATCGATTGGTGTATTTTCTCTGCATAAATTCTCCACAAAATGTCCAAATTATAAAAAAACCTCTCATGAAGAGAGGTCAATTTTTGATTGATCTCATCTTCCAGAGCTACCTTGCTCTGCCGGAATTGGCACCTGAAATTCCAGGTTGCCGAGGTTTCTTTGGGCCGGTCCCTCAACCTCTCTTGATGAGCAGCACATATTGAAATGCTACCACAAAAAAGATTTATGGTCAAAAAATGGTGTATGCTTTTAAGGTATTAATAAATATTAAGATTCGGATATAATTTACTCGAGGTGAGCAGTTTGAAATCAAATCTCAAAGATCTGCCTTCAATACTATTTTCATCCATCCTTATAGCAGCAATTGGCTGGGTTGGTCTTTTCTTTTTATTACAATACACGCAACCTTTCTTAGGCCCTCGATGGTTATTTTTCTTTTTATTAACGATGGGTGTTAGTGGTACCGCATTACCAGTCGTGTATTTTTTAAATATTCGCTTTCCCCATGATCCACCAGCCAACACTTCAGTAATTATCCGTCAGGCAGTATGGTTTGCTATTTTTATCGACCTGTTAGCCTGGTTACAATTAGGTCGTGTGTTAAATTCAATTTTGACTGTTGTGATTGCTATAGGAATTATCGTCATTGAGAACCTTATTCGGTTAGTCGAACGCAGCCTTTGGCAACCCTCACACGAATCAAATGAATGAGTTACGTAACTTGCCATCCGTCGAAAAAATAATTCAGTATTCTGAGTCTGAGGAATGGATCAGCAAGTTCGGTCGTCATCAGACATTACGAGCTATTCGAGAAACATTAGATTTTTTTAGATCAGAAATTAAATCTGGCAAAAATGCACCTGATCACTTAGAAATATCAAACCAGATTCAAAAGATCCTATCCGATCGTTTTTTTCCAACTTTAATTCCGGTCATAAATGCCACCGGAGTAGTCTTACATACTAATCTTGGTAGAGCACCTTTGAGTCACGAAACTATTCGATCGATGCAATCCATTGGATCAAATTACAGCACACTTGAATTCAGTTTATCGACGGGTAAACGTGGATCCCGTTCAGTTCACACTGAAGAAATCCTCAAACAATTGACAGGTGCAGAAGCAGCCATTGTTGTCAATAATAATGCTGCTGCGGTGCTACTGGTTTTGAGTGCGCTGGCAAAAAGAAAAAATGTCATCATCGCCCGTTCACAATTAATAGAAATTGGGGGTGGTTTTCGTATCCCGGATGTCATGAAACAATCCGGAGCAAAATTGAAAGAAGTAGGAACGACCAATCGGGTTAGAGTTGCTGATTATGAACAAGCTTTACAGGAATCAGCTGCGCTGGTCATGCGGGCACATCACTCCAATTTTAAGATCACGGGATTCACGCAAGAACCGAACTTGCGGGAAATCGTAGAAATCTCGCATCAATTTGGGATTCCGGTCATGGATGATCTCGGTTCTGGGACATTTTTAGATACATCCGAATTCGGTCTCTCACGCGAACCAACGATATTCGATTCCATTCAGGCAGATGCGGACATTGTTTCATTTTCTGGAGATAAATTACTAGGTGGACCCCAGGCAGGTATTATCATTGGGAAAAGTGTGTTTATCCAAAAAATCAAAAATCATCCGCTTGCCAGAGTTATACGACCAGATAAAATCTGTCTGGCTGGACTGACTGCAACGCTCACACATTATTTAAGAAATGAAGCCGTGGAAAAAATTCCTGTCTGGCAAATGATTTCACGTACTTCATCGTCTTTGGAAACTCAGGCTAAATTCTGGCAGCAAAAATTAAAATTCGGCGAATTATTGCCATCTTTATCCACAATTGGTGGTGGCAGTCTGCCCGAGGAGACGCTTCCAACTTTCGTTTTGGCTGTTGAACACCCAAAACCAGATTTGGTCATGAAGAAGCTACGCTCGCTTGATAATCCCATTATTGCCCGACTCGAAGATAACAAAATCCTCTTCGACCCCAGAACAGTATTACCTGAACAGGAGACTGCATTTATATTGGGGCTTCAAAAAATCTTTGATGGACTCAACAAAGGAGATAAATGAAAAATAATATTGATCAATTAATGATTGAAAACAGCGTCGATGCATTACTGATTGTCGGGCCTGCTCAACACAATCCATCCATGTTTTATCTGACAGGTGGTGGCCACATAACCAATGCTGATTTGATCAAAAAAGTAGGTGAAACCCCCGTGATTTTCCATGGCTCGATGGAACGAGAAGAGGCGGGAAGAACTGGCTTAATAACCTGCAGTTATGATCAGTTTTCATTTACCGATTATTTAAAGAAAACCAATAATAATCAGATTGATGCGCATGCACATCGATACCGGGATCTCTTTTCAAAAGCAGGTGTTGAAAAGGGGAAAATTGCATTATATGGATCGACAGAAATCGGAGCGAAATTTGCGGTCCTACAACGTTTTCTACAACTATTTCCTGAATTTGAAATAACCGGACTGGTCCCAGATTCAATCCTCTTAAAAGCGATGATGATAAAAGATCCAGATGAGATTAATCGAATCAGGAAAATGGGTGTGATCACAACCAACGTAGTTGGAAAAGTAGCTGATTTTCTCAGCAACCAAAGAATAGAAAATGAGACGTTGATTGGCGAAGATAATTCTCCGATAACCATTGGCCTGGTGAAATCCAAAATCAATTTTTGGCTGGCAGAAGCAGGTGCAGAAAATCCCGAACAGACCATTTTTGCCATTGGACGGGATGCTGGTGTACCTCACAGTCAAGGAAATGACACGGACATAATTCAACTGGGTAAAACAATTGTTTTTGATATCTTCCCCTGCGAAAATGGCGGTGGATATTATTATGATTTTACCCGTACCTGGTGCGTTGGTTATGCGCCGGAAGATGTCCAGGAATTATATGATCAGGTAAAATCTGTTTATGGTACAGTCGTTTCAGAATTAACTGAAAACACTCCCTTTAAACAATACCAACGCAGGACTTGCGAATTATTCGAAGAATTGGGACATCCCACCGTTCTAACCAACCCCTCCACATTGGAAGGTTACGTGCATAGTCTCGGTCATGGTTTGGGATTACACGTCCATGAAATGCCATTCTCAGGATTAACAGCTAGTGAAGAAGAAACGCTCGAGAGAGGATCGGTTTTTACGATTGAGCCTGGATTGTACTATCCAGACAGAGGTATGGGAGTAAGATTAGAAGATACATATTATGTCTCTGAAAGCGGTACAATAGAAAAGATGGTTGATTTTCCCATGGATTTAATCATCCCCATCAAGTCATGATTCTTAATCTAGCGTTATGATTGATTTTTTTCTCGAATAAATTGGTGGTTCTTTTATGAGTGATCCAAAAAATATATTTCCTGCGGCCAGAATCCTGGCAATCGAAACATCCTGCGATGAGACCGCTGCTGCTGTTCTCGAAAATGGTAGAGTTTTATTGTCCTCGGTTGTTGCATCACAAATTGATCTTCATCAACAATATGGTGGTGTATTTCCTGAAGTCGCTTCACGACAACACATTATCACAATTTATGATGTTGTCGAGCAAGCACTACAGCAGGCTTATCTGAGTCTGGATAATATAGATGCGATTGCCGTGACAAGGGGTCCAGGGTTGGCAGGTTCGTTAGTTGTTGGGATGAATATGGCAAAAGGAATTGCCCTGGGAAAAAATTTACCTTTGATCGGGGTTAACCATCTGGAGGGTCATATTTATTCATCCTGGGTTTATTCGTCTGAGGCTCCTAATCCCCCACCCGTGCCGGAATTCCCATTAATTGCGTTGTTAGTTTCTGGAGGTCACACAGAAATTAATTTGATGGATGGGCATCTCAATTATAAAAGATTGGGCAGCACACTGGATGACGCAGCAGGTGAAGCTTTTGATAAAGTCGCACGCTTATTGAGTTTACCATATCCAGGTGGTCCATCCATTCAGAAAGCTGCCATGAATGGAAATCCCAATGCATATAATTTTCCACGTGCCAACCTGGATGGGAGTTTGAACTTTTCATTTTCAGGTCTCAAAACATCCGTTTTACGAATGGTGCGTGAATTGGAAAAATCAAGATCCAGATTACCAGTGGAAGATCTGGCTGCTAGTTTTCAACAGGCTGTGGTGGATGTATTATTTCAGAAAACCATTCAAGCTGCCCGACAACATAAAGTTAAGAACATCATTGTTGCGGGAGGTGTCTCAGCAAATCAATTATTACGAGATACCTTCCTGGGGCAAACAAACTTCAACATTTTTATCCCACCATTCAAATATTGTACGGATAATGCTGCCATGATTGCTGCAGCAGGTTACTTCCGATTTGTAAATAATTTGATAGATCCGTTAGACATAGATGTGCTTCCTAATTGGCCGTTATCTTAAATCTGTAACTTTTTGACAGGAGAAACCATCTAAATGATGAATGAAGAATCAGAACCTTTAAATCTCAAAAAGTTGCAATCTGGTGACCCAGAAGAACTAACGAAAATGGTGCAACAATATTCCGATCCAATTTATCGGGTATCGCTTAGAATGCTGAATAATCAGACTGAAGCAGAAGATGTATTGCAAGAAACTTTCATCAAAGCACTACGATCAATAGAAAATTTTGAAGGTCGTTCAAACCTCTCCACCTGGTTATACAGAATTGCTGTCAACGAATCCTTAATGGTGATCCGCAAGCGGAAACCTGAAGTTTCTGTGGTTTATGATGAAACTGGTGATGAAGACAATGAAGGAATTTCTGTTTCGCAGATCGTGGATTGGTGTTGTTTGCCAGAATCGGAATTTCTAACCAATGAAACCCGAAGTGTATTAAATGTTGCAATTCAAAAGTTGCCTGAGAATTTACGGACTGTTTTTATCTTAAGAGACATCGAGGGATTGTCCATTATTGAAACAGCCAAAGCACTGGAACTTACTGAGACCAATGTAAAAACACGGTTATTGCGAGCACGCATGAAATTGAGAGAAGAATTAAGCGTTTATTTTGGTGAAAGAATGTCGGAGTATTGATATGGAAAAATATCTCCACTGTAAAGAATTTGTTGACACGATCTCATCATATGTCGATGGGGATCTATCTGAAGAATTATGCATAGAATTGGATAAACACCTCAGTGAATGTGATAACTGTAGAATCGTCGTAAATACACTCAAGAAAACAATTGATATTTATCATCAACAAGCAGAAAAAGAAAAGACCCCGGAAGATGTAAAAGATAGGCTTTTTTACCGACTCAATTTTGAGCAGTTTAGAAAATAATATGTAATTACAAATTCAAATTTGGTAGCGATAATTTTAACCAGGCCAACAACCTGGTTATTTTTTTAATGTTCAGAAGAAATTCATGTGCCACTTTTTCAATTAATTGGCATCTAAGTGAGTAATGAGTAATAAAAAGAATGGTTTTGCAGCAGGTGAGAAACAAACAATATTAGAAATAATTATTTTTGAGCAGAACGATTCAATAGAAATAAGATTTGGATCTTCATGTCCAACATGTCGAAAAGGGACCTTTGATTATGATGGAATGCTCAACCTGGTTTGCTCAAATTGTGGATATACATCAGGTGGTTGTTTCACCTGATAAACAAAATCTCATCTCGTCGAGATGAAATTACGGAGGAAAAATGGCAAGTAATTTATTAGATGACAAAATTAAGGATCAAGTAAAGGAATTTTTTGGTGAATTAGATAAACCAGTCAAAATTGTTTTCTTTGGCAGTAATCAACAAAACTGTGATTATTGTAGCGAAACACTGGCTTTATTAAGTGAAATTGCTGAGTTAAGTGAATTAATCTCTATTGAAGACTATGATCTTGAAGAAAATCAGGATGTAGCAAATCAATACAAAATTGACAAATTACCTATGACTGTCATCGCAGGAATGAATGAGGATGAAATCATCGATTATGGTATCCGTTTATCAGGTATTCCAGCAGGGCATGAATTCACAACTTTGATTAATGATCTCGTAATGGTTTCAAAGCAAGATTCTGGATTATCACCAGCGATTCGCGAGAAATTATCAAAATTAGAAAATTCTGTCAATTTACAGGTTTTTGTAACCCCAACCTGTCCCTATTGCCCTCAGGCAGTGATTCTTGCTCATCAGATGGCAATGGAAAGCAAATTTGTGACCGGTGAAATGGTTGAAGCAATGGAATTTGCAGAATTGTCCAATCGATTCAATGTATCTGGAGTACCTCATACTATAATTAACAGCGGCGCTGGTGAAGTTGTTGGCGCTGTTCCTGAATCAAGATTAATGGGTGAAATTGAAAAAGCGCTATCGTTGAATTAATACACTTGAAAGGATGAAATGGAAGCAAAAGTTACCTGGCATAAAGGTTTGAGTTTTACTGGAACAGCAGATTCCGGATACACTTTACCTCTTGGAAGTAAAAAAGCTGTTGGTGGCGATGAAGATGGTTTCTTACCAATGGAAATGTTCCTGATTGGGTTAGCCGGTTGTACCGGAATGGATGTAATCTCCATTCTGGCAAAGATGAGGCAGGATGTAACCAATTTTGAAGTGAAAATTCATGCCAACCGCGTTGAAAACCATCCAAAGGTTTTCTCGGATATTATGATTGAGTACATTGTTACAGGTAAAAGCCTTGATCCAAAATTAGTCGAGAAGGCAGTAAACTTATCTGAAACAACTTATTGTCCCGGTCAGGCTATATTAAACAAAACTGCGGAAATTGATCATAAGATCACCATACTGGAAGCATAATCAAACGAATTATGGATCGATAGAAAAGCATGCAGATCACGGCATGCTTTTTTTATTCTGCAACAAAATCCGGAATAATCTTCTCTACATTTCGAACAGATGGTGATAGAAATCCAAAACAGCCAACGAAAATTATCATTAAAGAGGCTATTGAAATTAATAATCCCATTCCTGCACCTGGACCTGGTTTAATCCAGATACTAAAGAAAATGGTTATGTCGTTACCTGGGGTTAACAAAGCGGGCTCGAAAAGCCTGTCTGCCAGCGGTCCTGCTATCAACAATCCTAATGGATTAACAATTTGAGCGATAAGGCGTCGGACTGAAAAAACCCTGCCTTGAAGATCTGGAGGAACTTTTGATTGCCAGATGGCTTGATTTGAACTATTCACCAATGGAATGACAAGGGATGAAAGGAAAAAGAACACACTCCACCATACCACTCCCTGTCCTGCTCCTACAAAGAAGAAAAATAAACCACTGAAGATCCATCCCAGAAGCACACCCCGAACCTTTTTAATTTTAAATCCACCCCAAGCGGTGATGATCAGGCTTCCAACAACGCCACCAATTGCAGCTATGGACTGTACGCTACCAAGGATTGTGGCATTGTTACCCGTTCTGGCTAATATCATGGGATTGCTCAAAATTCCTAAGAACGCTGCAAAAAAATTTCCAAAGAAGAAGATCATTTGAAGTCCAAATAAACTTGGTCTTGCCAATATGTATTTAAATCCAAATAATGATTCTTTCCAAATTGAACCACGACTTTCTTCGCCCTCTTTTGATCTTGTAGGATTAGGAATGACGATAATCAACAAGGCAAGAATAGCTATTGCCATCGTTATTAAATCAATTGTGATGATTCCCGATAATTTTAAGCGGCCTATTAAGGCTACAGCTAACACCGGTGCCCAGATCCCAGAACCCCATTCTGCCAGCGATATCATTGCGCTGGACCGGGTGTATTGATCCTTAGGAATCATGACCGAAATCGCAGAAGAATAAGCTGGCCATTGAAATGTCTGGAATATTCCTGAGATCATAGCCAAAATATACAAATGCCAAATTTCCAATGAATCATTACTGAACAGAATCAATATAACCAACATTCCAAAAGCAGTCCCCAAATCGCTTATGATCATTGATGTCTTTCTGTTCCATCGGTCTACTAAGGCACCAGCAATTGGGCTGAAGATTACCTGGGGAGCTAAACCAAAAAAACCCACCAGGCTTAATGCTGTTGCCTGGCCTGTCTTTTCCCAGGCCCATAAAGTTAAAGCGAAAAATGACATACCTGATCCAGTCAGGGATATCAGCTGTCCAAACCACACAATCGTGAACGCTTTCATGCCACTTGGTTTTGGTAATTTCATTATGATCGATCCTGATGGAAAATTTTTGTGATCTTGATTATATCTCACGAAATAAATTTAATGAGACTCTATTTTTGGAAAATTAAGCGAATAACTATGGTAATCCTTCAGACTTGATCTGACTGTCTTTATCTGAACACACACAGGCCCGTAAAACCCGTCCATTTTTTTCTAAAAACCCGAGATAATCTATTGAACCATTCCTGGCGACCCAGCCTTCTAAATTAAATGGCACTGCCCCACCAGCCAGAATCCATTCTCCATTATATTTTCGAGCAATATGAATGTGCGTTCCGGTGGATCGACCACCATCACAGGATGGGTAACCAATAATATCTCCTTGTTTCAATTGCTTTCCAACTCTAGGGAGATCTGTATTTCTCAAATGCAGATAAAAAACCACCCAACCGGTACGTTCATCACCATCTCCATCCAGGTCAAGAACCGCAGATGCATTTCCAGATCGCACAATCACTCCATCCGCAACAGCAAGCGCAGGTTCATCTGAAATCGAACACCCACCCACTATACTTCCCGGAGCAAAATCGATTGCGGCGAATGGTGCCCCCTGTCCCCAGCCTGTATGCGGGCCACCAGTGTATGCCCAGGCAATACCAGGAGCAAAGGGCAAAATCATATCAGGTTGTCGCAGACTTCCTGGAATCAAGGTCAGATCTCCTTCCCATGGATTTCCAAATAATTGCGTGTAAGTTTCCAATAATCCAGCAGAGCTGATAGCGTGCGTGTAAGTGTCACGATCCAATACCTGGGATAAATAATACTGTAGTGCTGCGGAAGCTGCGTTCTGCCACGGATCCGGCCTTTCCAAACGCCCGTCTTGGTGAGAATAAGTCTTTAAACTGCCTTCACGCCAACCATAATAACCATTATTTAATCGGTTGGCTACCCACACCAGTTGTTGAGATAATCCTAAATATGATCTATTTTTATATCCCAATAGAAAATCTGATATTGTTTCAGGTGGTTCAGGATTTGACAATGCTCCAGTCTGATATTCAAGAATTGCCAATAAAAGCTTTGGGCTGATGCTAAAATTCTGACTGATGTTGAGGACTACTTCAGCACCAGGTCGAATCAACAAATCCATAGTACCTTTCGAATTTTTCAGCCAACCAGGATGCTCATTCACAAATGAAACCACATCAAATCCTGTGTCCCTTGGACCAAATACAAAAGCGATATCAGGAATGATTTGAAAAGAACTGCTCCATATAGCCTCAAAATAAACCGGGATTTGCATTGGAAGACCTGGAGGCATTGTTGTTGCATCAGCAGGGATTATTGGATTTACTTCACGAATTTCTGCTACAGTACTGTTAAAATGAGCTGCCAGCGCAGGTAATGTATCCCCACTCTGGGCTATATATTCAACCAGGGTGCCAGGTGGATAAGAAGGTCGAGTAGGATTCGGTGTTACTTCCAGTAATAAATCATTTGGCGTTGGAATTGAATTATCCTCTGAAACAAGTTCAAGCGGTTGACGGGCTTCTGGTACACACGCGGATATCAAAAAACAGCAGATAAAAAATATTATTACTGCAAAATTTTTGGTAGGTCTAATTTTTATATGGTTATTCACTTCAACAGGAAATTATAATTCGAATTTCTAAGTAGGAAATTAATGAATAGAATTAATTAATTATCGAGTAACGACGGATTCCGAGGACCCATAGATTCTTGCAATCACGACGGCATCCTTACGAACCAGTTTTCCTTCGTAAGGTTTTTCACCTTTGAACGAGATCCAGCCACTTAAATTAAAAGCTAATGGACCATCTGCTGCTATCCATTCACCATTATATTTACGGACCATATGAACATGAGTCCCGGTGGCGCTTCCACCTTCACAGGATGGATGTCCGATTAATCCATCCTGATCCAGATACGTTCCCTTTATAACTTTTCCATCACTGGCGATGTGCAAATATAAAATCACCCAGCCAGTTTGTTCATATCCATCGCCGTCCAGATCCAGAACCACCAGACCTGGTCCTGTTCGAACAACCAGTCCAGGAGCAGATGCAACCACCCAATCATAACTAACCGTGCAACCTGACTTATCAGAAGCTGGTGCAAAATCCAGAGCTGCCCAGGCGCCATGGGAGCCCCAGGCTGGATGTGGTCCACCCGTATGTGCCCATATTTTTCCTGGAAGAAATGGTAGTTCCATGTTGGGTTGCGTTAATCCTATTGAGTATAATGGTTCAACTGTCAGGGCTCTTATCCAGGGGGAGCCGAACATCTGTTCATATAAAGCTGAAAAACTACCTTCTCCATACAAAACAGATAACCAACGGGCAGGATCGTAAAAATTAGCAAAAAAATGTTGTAGTGCTGCTGAACCAGCGTTTATTTTCGGATGGATACGTTGTTGGGTCCCATCCATAAAAACAACCTCGGTAATACGGCCTTCTCGCCAGCCATAATAACCATTGGCCAGTATTTTAACGCTGAATGAAATTTGTTTAAGCAAACCTTTTTTATCAATAATGGGAAAACCCATTGGATAATCTTTTTCAAAAACATTTTTCGGTTGTCCATAAACCCAACCACTTTGAAATTCCAACAGTCCAAGTAAGATTCGCGGATTTATGGATTCTTCAATAGCTACCTTTTGAATGATTTCTGCCCCGCTTTTCCATCCATCGACGGTGTATTCGCGATACGAACTTAAATATCCGCCAGCTTCTGAAACGAATGCAGTGATGTCAAAATCGAGTGCCGAAGGTGAGTAAATGATTTCACTATCCGGTAAGATTGGATCTGATGCTATATTAAATCCATAATAATCGGGAATCACCAGCAATGTTTGCGGTTTAATTAACTCTCTAGGCGATATCTCACTCTGGATTTTAATTTCTTCAATTTGAACACCAAAACGAGCTGCAACAACGGGTAATGTATCGCCACTCTGGCTATAATACAAAATTGGTGGTCTTTCTTCATTATCTCTTGTTGCAGTTGGAAGAGGTTCACTTTCCAATATAGGTATGCTAATTTCCGTAGGTGTAGGAATTTCTATATTCGAAGTTGGTACAATTGGAATTGGAGTGGGTTCTGCAATGGGAGGGGGAGATTGGGTAGCAAAAAAGCTGGTTGTCGCATCATCCAATGCAGTTGCAAACACAGCCGTTGCTGTTAGATCCAGAGCACTGACGTAATAATTTCCCAAATTACAGGATGTAAGTGAGAGCATCAGGAAAACCCAGATCAGAATTAAAAATTTGATTTTAATGCTGAACCAGGCTTGCGGGGCTGTAGAACTCCCAGGCTTCAATAAAAACTCCATTTCCAACTAAATAACCATTATATGCAATACCATCGCTCTGGGGTTGAAAACCACTCATCACGAAAGGTATTTCTCCAACCGAATCAATCCATTCTCCGTTATATTTTCTGGCAATATGTAAATGTGTACCATTTGAGACACCACCCTCGCAGGAGGGATGTCCGATCATTTCACCAGCATTTAAGAATGTTCCTTCTGCAACTCTTTCCCAATAAGCGATATGCATATACAAAATTGTCCAACCAGTTTGTTCGCTTCCGTCCCCATCAAGGTCCTGTACCACTGCACCATACGCGGATCGAACGATTAATCCATCGGCCATTGCTGTGACCCAATCACCACTGACAGCGCATCCCATCGGGCTGCCAGGAGGTGCAAAATCCAGGGCAGCCCAGGCAGAACCATCATCCCAACCAGGATGTGGTCCTCCAGTAAATGACCAGGCAACACCACGTTGGAATGGCAAAATCAATTCTGGTTGAGTCATATTTGCAGGGATTAATGGTTCATAGGCATAATCAAAAGGAAATCCAAAGAAATCTGAATAGGTTTTATAAATTCCATTCTCAGAAATAGCATTTTGCCAATTTCCTTTTCCATAAATTGTTCCTGACCAATATTGGACTGCCGCAGTACCAGCATTAATGGTTTCATCCGCTGGGAAATAACTTCCATCGCTCAAAACATAATAACTCAAGTTGTTCGCCTTCCAGGCATAATACCCCCAGTTAAGTGAATTGGCTGTTCTGGAAAGGATCGTGACCAATCTTGTTTTCCAGGCATCTGTTTCAGGTTCTTGTTCTGTCATCTGTTTTTCTACTTCAAGATTTGGCCCAGTCACCCATCCTGTTGAATATTCCAGTATCGCTAACAATATTCGAGGGTTGACCGAATAATCTCTAGCAATCTGAAGGACTACTTCATCGGAGTTTTTGAGAGATGAGAGGTAACTATCAAATGAATAAATCAAGTCGTGAGGATCAAATCCAACACCCGATGGGCCATAAACAAGTTCTGAGTCGGGGATAATCTTAAAAGAAGGCGCTTTCGAATCAGGATCAGGTGGTGGGATAACCAATACCCGGCCAATTTCCAGATAATTCGGGTTTACCAGTTGATTGGCAGAGACGATCGCATTCATATCCACCCCGTATCGTCTTGCAATCAGATTCAAGGAATCGTTCATTTGCACCAGGTAGGTTTCTTCTTCGGATCGCATCGTTGGCATCACTTTTGGCAGATCCGGTGTAGGAGAATACATCGGTTTCCCGGGTTCTCTGGTGGCAGGAAGAAAAGGGGTGCGTTGTGGAAGCGGTGTGCTTGTATTGGCTTGCAAGTTTTCCATTGGGGTTACATCCAATGTCCACGATTCCTTTTCAGGAAATGGCTGCACACAGCTGGTTAAAATTATTAAAAATACAAATAAAAGTACACCGAAGAGTTTAAAGAATTTCATTTGCGGTCACCACCCTCTTTATCTTCAGCTAAGGGAGGATAATCGGAGCAATAATTCTGGTACCAGAAATACTCATTCTGTTTATTTTGATAGGCAAATTCTTTCGCTTCTGCTGAAATTTCCACAGCTCTCTCCAGATACAAAGTTGCAGTGTTACTCCAAAATCTGGGTAAAACCATCAAAGGATCATTAACATCTGCTTCTGACACTCCTAACGGAATCCAGTTATACATGAGTGGACCCCGTGAAAAAACTGTGAAACCCACTTCATAACCTGCTTCACGCGCCATTTGTACTGATTCCATTGTGAAATTTCCACCTGGCCAGATGAACGCTAGTGGTCTTCTACCAGCATGCTCCTCAATAACAGGTATTGGACTATATAATTCCTGTTCGATTACTTCTACGGATGTATGTTCGGTAATATAAGTTTCACCATTGTGGAGAAACCCATGTGCCTGCAAATCCAATTGATTATTTACATTTAATCTGGCGAATTCATTCCACTCATTTGCAGTGGCAATTCCGGTTATATAAGCAAGCGTCAAAGTCCAATCATTCTCATCCAGATACTTCATAAAATGATCCTTTACGACACCAAGCCGGCGATCATCAATGATCAGGATCATGGATAAGGGTGGGATTGGCTCATTTTTATACAGAAATCCTACCAATTCCTCTGTTGTTATCGTTTCAAAGCCCATTTTCTTTGCATATTCCATCGTATATTCAAAATATTCCTGGCTTACTTGCATATTATCTTGAAGCTCTCTTCCACTCTTTCGGACAGAGTGATACATAACAGGTACAATTATTGTGCCAGGTTCGCTTTTACCAACACCCCATCGATTTGAAAGATATTCACAGGTATCCTGATATGTGCGCGGAGAGACTTCATTTGGTTTGAAATTATATTCAAAAGAACTCAAAAAAAACTTGGTCGGAGTTGGTGAAGGTGTGGAGCTGGGCAAAATTGTTGGTGTTGCAGTTGGTGTTGGGGGTATAAATGGGGTTTTGGAAATGATAGGTGTCGCTATTTGCAAAGGGGTATTTGTTATCGAAACAGCATCATGAATAATAGAAATACTTTGACCGGGCAGGATATTACAAGCAGATAATCCAACGATCATCAATAGCAAGAACGAAAAAATTACCTTTTGAAACACTACCCGGTTTTTCATGCCTATAGCAGATAATTATGCCACAGTTTTAATCGGTTTCTTCTCCCCGAATAAACGCCTCAGTCATGTCTCTTGCCACATTATCCTGAAATTGTTTCGGAGGAGTCTTCATAAAATAAGATGACGGGGCATATAAAGGACCTGACATTTTTCGATCCAGAGCCAATTTTGCACATCGCACTGCGTCAATGATCACGCCTGCTGAGTTTGGTGAATCCCAAACTTCCAATTTTGCTTCCAGGTTCAAAGGAACATTTCCGAACGTGGTACCTTCCATCCGAATATAACACCATTTTCTATCCGTTAACCAGGGAACATGATCACTGGGACCCACATGCACATCACCTTCTGGTAATGTATACGGTAACATGCTGGTGACTGCACCAGTCTTGGAAATCTTTTTGGATTCAAGCCGTTCGCGTTCCAACATATTGAGAAAATCAGTATTGCCTCCAAAATTGAGCTGGTATGTTCGGTCCAATTCAACCCCCCGGTCCACAAACAGACTGGTCAACACACGATGTAAAATAGTAGCTCCTACCTGGCTCTTGATATCATCACCGATAATCGGTAAACCTTTCTGACGGAATCGTTCTGCCCAATATTCAGAACTGGCAATAAACACCGGAATGGCATTGACAAAAGCGCAACCTGCTTCCAGAATTTGTTCTACATACCATTTAGTTGCCATTTCGGATCCAACCGGTAAGTAACTGACCACCACATCTGTTTTAGTTTCTTTAAGAATTTGTATGATATCAGCGGTTGGACCAGGTGCTTTTTTAACAACTTCTTTCAAATATTTACCAAGACCATCATGGGTCATTCCACGTTCTACCTTCACATTCATTAAAGGAACATCCGTAAATTTATATGTATTATTTGGATATGCGAAAATGGCTTCGGAAAGATCTTTACCCACTTTTGTATCGACAACATCGAATGCTGCTGTAAATTCGATATCACTGATATGGTAACCACCCAGGTTTACATGCATTAACCCTGGAACTCGGTCACTCTCATTGGCATTTCTGTAAAAATGAACACCCTGTACCAATGATGAAGCACAGTTACCCACCCCAATAATCGCTACTCGGACTTTTTTTCCACTCATTAAAAATACTCCTTATCATTTTCTGGGATATTGGTTTTAATCTTGAAATTATACCGTACTGATGATTCATCCCTATTTATGAAAAGGATTATACCTTTGAGAGGGAATCGCCTAAGAAAATTTACAATTTGTTAACACAATAAAGCCTTTTGGAAATTAGCCAATTTTTCTAACTTCTATTTACAAGACCAAGTTTGTGGTATTGATTTGTACAAAGAATTTACCGATAAGAATATCCTTAGTAACAATCATTTATAATAAACTGAGATTGGTGGATAATGCTAAACATTAGATTCAATCCTTAAAAAAAATTGAAAGATGATGCTTTGGATGGTATAAGCAAATTAATCATCTGAAAGATATAAGATCTTGATAACGAAAATATTCTCTTCCTAAGCAAAGTAATAATCAGGAGGAATCTTGTTAACCAAAAATACATTAATGAGTGAATTTTATTTATTAGGAATACAACCAGGGGATACATTATTTGTCCATAGTTCATATTCATCCCTATCCAAAACCCCAGGTGGCGTTGAAAATGGTCCACAAACAGTTGTTGATGCATTATTATCAACCATTGGAGAAACCGGAACACTGATCATGCCAACATTTAATTATGATTTCCTGAGAGGGGAAAAATGGGATATTCGCAGCACACCATCCCAGATGGGAATACTTACCGAGTTGGTACGAAAAGACCCAAGAGCGAAGAGGATGTTTCACCCAATCTATTCAGTAGCTGCGATTGGCAGAGTAGCAGAAGAAATAGAAACCGTTCGATCAGATGATTGTTTTGGAGAAACCACCATTTTTAAGAAATTACGGGATTGGAATGCGAAAATTCTCGTTATCGGTTTGCCTTACAGTAAATCCTATACATACTTACACCATTGTGAACAAATGGCGAATGTGGATTACCGCTATCTAAAAGAGTTTTCCGGCACTGCGATTGACCATGCTGGGTATCCACATGAATTGAACATCACCATGTTTGTTAGAGATGTAGAAAAAGGTGTGGTGTTGGATTTTGAACCCATTGGAAAAATCCTTGATGAAAAAGTTGCTAAAATCCGACAAATCGGTTTAAGTACAGTTCGATTGCTGGATTGCAATCAATCTTATGAAGTATCCGTTGATGCCATTCAGAAATTTTCAGGACCTGGCTTAACTTACCAGATTGAGTCGAAAGAAAAAGCAATCGATTGGATTCCAACCTTAAAACCTATTTCAAGCTTAAAGGATGTTCTGGCAGAGTTTTTCCCATTACATCGCACCTTAGCATCCGATGATATGGATAAAACCTTAGAAATCATAGGCGCTTATCTTCCAGAAAATGCAAATTACACGATTGAAACTTTCCCACCTCTTTCACCAGTTTGGACATGGTACGTTCCTGAACGATATGATGTAAAAAAAGCCTATCTTGAAACAGAAGATGGTGAAAAAATTGTCGATTTTCATGATAATTATTTGCATTTGGTTTCCTATTCTCTGCCAGTGGATAAAATGTTGAATTGGGAAGAATTAGAATCACATCTACACTTTAACGAGAATCTACCCCACACCATCCCCTGGAATTTTAAATATTATGAAAGAGATTGGGGATTTTGTTTGTCAAAAAACCAATACGATCAATTGCCCAGAGACAAATGCTACCATGCTGTCATTGATGCGGAATTTGTTACAGACCCAGAAAAAGGCTTTAAAGTCGCTACCGCTGTCGTTCATCCCAAAGGAGGACCCAATCCTGAGGCTGGTGAAATCTTCATCATGGCACATACATGCCATCCTAATCAAGCAAACGATGATGCAGCCGGCGTGGTAACGGCGATTGAAATTGCCAGACGGTTATGTATGAATCCACTTCCAGCCGGTTCGATGAGTGTGCGTTTCTGGTTTGGTCCAGAAACCATTGGCACCATCACCTTCCTTGCGAACCATGAGGAAATGATTCCTGACATTCGAGCTGGAATTTTCATTGAAATGACCGGTAATAGCAATACTCTTGCGCTACAAAGATCCCGACAGAACGACACATTGATTGACAAGATTGGTCATCATGTCTTAACAAAAAATAATTGCAAATTCCGGGAGGGTTCGTTTGCAGAAATCATCGCAAATGATGAACGCGTTTTAAATGGACCCGGTATCAATGTGCCGACCATTTCCCTGACCCGGTATCCTTACCCTGAATATCATACTTCCGATGATAATTTATCCATTATCCATGAAGATAAATTATTGGAAGCAGCAAAAATGATTGAAGAAATCATCCGGATATTCGCAACCAATTATTATCCCGTCAGGAAATTCCGAGGACCAGTTTTCCTTTCACGATATGGACTATTTGTAGATTGGCAGGATGATTGGGAGTTGAACCGAAATATCGAAAAAATCATGATGCGGTTTGAGGGAGAGCAATCTGTATTCGACATCGTGGAGGAGTTGGATCTGGAGTATTGGGATGCAAGGAGATATATTGAAAAGTTCAGGATGAATGACTTGATTGATGCTATCCCTATTCCAAAAATAGCTGAGGAGAAATAATCCAACAAGCGTTTTCAAGTTATTTTTTCAACGTTGATGTAGATTTCCTTTATCCTTTACGGGAGAGAAGAGCAAGTGTATAATCCAAAACACTGCGGGGCGTGGCTCAGCCCGGATAGAGTGCACGGTTCGGGTCCGTGAGGTCGGCGGTTCAAATCCGCCCGCCCCGACAAAAAAAGTTGATTCACTCAATCAACTTTTTTATTTAAAGAATTGATGAAAAAATTAGAAATCAGATTTCCGTATATTTCAAATCCACTAAACTCTCAGCCAATTTCACCATCTGGTAAACATCCTCGAAATTCGACACCAGTCCCAAAGATACCCGCACAGCACCGGTACTTTTTTCTACCAGGCAGCTGCGAAAATCCTGATATTCGAAATTAGTTTTGATGGCAAAACAGGAGGTTAATTCATCAGCGGACAAGCCCAAAGCCATTTCCCCATCCCCCGGATTACAAAAACAGCCTGTTCTTAAGGAAATGCCCATCAGGTTCGCCCGAGCTTCCACCCTCAAATGATCGATAAAATGTCCATCCGGATCATAAAAATTCATGGCAATGGTTCCACCCCGGTTTTCCACACTGGCCGGACCATAAATACTGATCAGATTCCTGCCATTGCTATGGCGAATGTCGGCGAGTTTTTTAATTAACCAGCCAGTCAAATCAACTACCCGATGATGAATCATTTCATTGCCAATCGCTGAGATATGATTCAAACCAATTTCAATGGCAGGTAAACTTAAATAATTTAAGGTTCCATCCTCAAATCCTTCAGCCCCCTGATGCAGATAGAAGCGATCCCCTTTCACCGATGCAACCGTGATGGTACCACCAGCAAACCACGGACGATGCAATTTACTCAAAGCTTCTCTACGCACTAACAACAAGCCCACCCCGGTTGGATACCCAAAAATCTTGTAAAAGGACAATGTAACAAAATCCGGATGGTATTGTTGCAGATCGAGCCGATTGGTGGGTACATAAGCAGCCACATCCAGTAAAACATCCCACCCGGCTTCTTTGGCAATATTTATCCATTCCAGAGAATGTTGCACACCGGAGAAATTCGATTGGGCAGGATAGGCAAACAAACTTTGGGCATCAGGATTTTTTTGGGCTAATTGACAACGTAATTCCTTCTGATCCATTTGTAGATCAGGGAGTAAAACCGGGATGTAATTGATTTTTGCGCCTCTAGAACGGGCAAATTCTCGGATCCCATTCACCGAGTTATGATTATCGTACGTCAATAGATAATGACTGTTAGCTGAAAATGGATAGGATTCCCCCACCAATTTCAGCGCGCCACTGGCATTATGGGTGAATATACACACATATTCTTGTGGATCAGCATTGAAAAAACGAAGAACTGTCTGTCTGGTTTTCTCTACCAGTTTGGTCATCGCTAGTGAGGTTGGATTGCTGGAATGCGGATTTCCAAAAACATTTTCCTGCAGCAATTGATGATGTTTCTTTACCTGTGAGGTTGCGTACAACCCCGCTCCTGTGAAATCCAGGTAGGTGTGGCCTTGTTGGTCCAGGTTGGGATAGTCATTTTTACGGAGTTCATCCAGAACGGAAGTCAGTTGAAAATTCGGGTATTCGGATAAAAATTTTTTCTTCTCTTCTTCAAGTGATAATAACATAGCGGTATTCTTGACAGGGACTGGTTGTGAATTTTCATTTGAATCCATTATGACCTCAGAAGGAATTATGCTTTGATTTATTATAATCTTTGTTGATTGTACAGTTTGTCAATTTTGGATTTTCGTAGATCAGTGTTAAAATCACTGGGTGATGAATAATATTTTGTACCCTTTGCTTTTAGAACCGACGATTAAGAATTACGTGTGGGGAGGTCAGAAATTCTCTCATTCCTTACACAACAATCCTGATCCGTCACAACCAGTCGCAGAAATCTGGACGATTTATAACCATAACAGAATTCGTAATGGATATCTTTCAGGAAAGACACTCCAGGATCTTGTCAGAAATTTTGGAACAACCCTTTTAGGAAAGTTTTACAATTCAAACTCTTTTGAGAATTTTCCACTCTTAATTAAATTGTTGGATAGTCAGCAATGGTTATCTGTGCAAGTGCATCCGAATGACGATCAAGCTGTGGAACTTGAGGGCAAAGAATTTAATGGAAAGACAGAGGGTTGGTTTGTTCTGGATGCTGACCCAGGCGCTCAATTAATCGCAGGAATAAAACCAGGGATGGACAAAAAGACACTGGCGTCAAGCATTCAGAATGGAACAATTACTTCGCATTTACAATATCATTCCATTCACAAATATGATTACATCTTCATACCTGCCGGTACCATCCATGCATTAGGACCCGGTGCCCGTGTCTATGAAATTCAACAAAATTCAGATGTAACTTATCGTGTTTATGATTGGGATCGGCCAGCTTCTGCAGGTCGTCCATTACATATTGAAAAATCTATTGCAGTGACTGATACACTTTCTCAAGGACAGCTCAATCAATCGCAAGATTTACCCTACCAAAACATATTCACATGCCAATATTTTTCATTGGATTTATACCAATCTGCGGGTAAAAAGGTTGAATTAAACCCGAATCATGACTCATTTCATGCGCTGACAGTTATCGAAGGAGTCACCGAATTTATTAGCTCTGACGCTCAATTTTCTTTGAACACATTTGAAAGTGTCCTGGTTCCGGCCAGTTACCCATCCTACCAATTAAGTGGAAATTATAAATTGCTAATAGGAAGCCTGAATAGTAAATAAGGAACAATATGACTGAAAAAAAACCAACCATTCTCGTCGCCGTCAGCGGTGGCGTTGATAGTTCTGTTGTCGCCGCCATGCTGGCTGAGCAGGGATATCCCATTATCGGAGTCATGCTGCATCTGTGGAGTGAAGCCGGGAAAGAATGTGAAAATAAATGCTGCACCCCCCAATCCATGGAAGAAGCGCGCAAATCAGCACAAACCATAGGTTATCCATTTCATGTGATTGATGCGGCTGAAATATTTAGAAAACAAATTGTGCAATATTTTTTGGATGAATATGGAAAAGGTAAAACACCCAACCCGTGTGTTGTTTGCAATAAGGACATTAAATGGGGCTTATTGTTCGACAAACTTGATGAATTTGGAGCAGATTATCTGGCAACCGGTCATTATGTTCGTTTGGAAAATGATGGCAAATCGAATGCTAGAGTTTTTAGAGCAAAAGATATTCAAAAAGATCAATCATACGTCATGTCGATGTTGACCCAAAAGGAATTGAAGAGGACTATGTTTCCTCTGGGAAATTTGTTAAAAACTGAAGTGCGTGAGCTTGCTCGTCATTATGGATTACCTATGGCTGAGAAGAAGGATAGTCAGGATTTATGTTTCGTTTCTGATGACAACTACAAAGATTTCTTGTTACGAAACGCGCCTGATATTGCCCAACCGGGGACCATTATGGATCGACAAGGCAATCGATTAGGCCAACATCAAGGTCTTGCATTTTACACAATCGGACAGCGCAAAGGGATTCGGATTGCTGCTCCTGAGCCATTATATGTTCTGGAGAAGAATGCGACCGAAAATATTCTGGTTGTTGGCTCAGCTGATGATTTGAACCAGAAAATGATTATGGTTAAAGAGGTGAATTGGATCAATGGTGAGATTCCCCCATCTAGTATCGAAGCCGAAGTAAAAATTCGTTATAAGGCTGATTACCAACAAGCAGAAATCACCCCTCAGAATCAAGCAAAAGTCGTTATTCAATTTGACAAACCCGTCAGAGATGCCACTCCAGGTCAATACGCAGTTTTTTACAAAGGCGATGAATTGCTGGGTGGGGGTGAAATAGAAAATACGATTTTATAAATCTCTTAAGATTTCATTGAACCTTCACCTCAAATAGAAATGAAGGTCTTTGCACCATACTTATAACTCGAGTATTCAATTAATGATTGAATATGGTATTATCATTACTTATTATTAACTATTATGGTATATTATATCTAATAATTTTTTTATGGAGAAAATCATGGATACATCTTCACAAAATCAAAAAGGAATTCCATTTCCAATCGTTACCTTGAACAGATTAGTATTAACCTTTGGTATATTAGTGGCTCTACTCACCCAACAGATCTGGATTACCACCATACTGTTTCTGATTTTATTACCAACCACATTGTTGGGGAAACGATTTAGCCTGGTTTATTTTATTGGAAGTATCCTATTCAGAAAACAAATTCAAAATTCACAGTATGAAGATGCTGGTCTTCAACGCTTTAACAACACCATTGCCACAACCCTGCTTGGCTTCGGTCAAATTTCTTTCTTGGTTGGACAACTAGTTCTGGGTTGGATATTTGCTACCATGGTTATGCTGGCTTCTGGTGTCGCTTTGTTAGGATTTTGCGTCGGTTGTTTTATGTATTACCAGTTCAAAATTCAACGCTATCGAATATTTGGTCCTTAATCAGATTTTTTTAGCATAGATTTATAACCGGCGTCAAACGCCTTTTCATTATAGGAATAGTACTTCTGTGGAATTCTGGTGGCAATTACTCTCAACACGTCTTTTGGGCCAATCGCTAAAAGCGCTGTTAAGGCTCCCAATAAAACAACATTGGAAGCTTTTGGATACCCGATTTCTTCTGCAATGTCCTGACCTTTTACCCAATAGGCGTTGGAGGTAAATTTTTCGATACTCTCCTGGATATTTTCATTATCGGGATACTCGGACAATCCTGCACTCACAGTCACCGGAACAATCGCATAATCGTTGATTAAAATCATGCCATCCGGTCTGATCTGTTCAATCGATCGCAAGGCTTCCAGTTTTTCAAAAGCAAGGATGATATCAGCCTCTCCACTGGTAATAATGGGTGAGTAGACATGTTCACCCCAACGAATGTATGAAATCACATTCCCGCCTCTTTGCGACATGCCGTGAATTTCTGCCTTTTTTACATCAAACCCCAAAGCCATACCAAGGTCCGCGAGTACATTACTGGCGAGAATCGTCCCCTGCCCTCCCACACCGGTCAACAAGAAATTGATGCCGCCGGGATAGTTATTATTTAATTGTTTGATATCCATTTCAACCTACTTCCGACTTTCTTAATGCGATAACCTGATTTCGAAATAGAATTGCATCTCTGGGACAAACCTGGGCACATATTTCACAGCCCGTACACAATTCCTGATCGATAACAGCCAATGGTCGTTGATATTTGGGATCCAGTTCTTTGGATTTTAAAATAGCCGGGCAGCCAATTCGAAAACACACTGTACACCCATTACATTGATCGGTTACCTGCAGTGGAAGATATCGTTTTCTTGCAGAGGGTAGTAATGCACATTCTTCTCTTGTTATCAGAACAGCTGGTCCATCTTCTTTCATCCATTGTTTCAGGGTTTTTTCAATAATATCCACCTGGAAAGCCTCAACTGTTAATACCTTTTCAATGCCACATGCAAGCACTAACTTTTCGATATCCAGTTCAACCGTCGCTTGATTTTGCAATGTAAATCCGGTTCCAGGATTTTGCTGGTGACCGGTCATACCGGTTACGCGATTATCCATAATGATGGTGATCACATTACTGCGATTGTAGGCAACATTAATCAAAGCCGGAATGCCGGTATGGAAAAATGTCGAATCTCCAATGACAGCGACATGCCGCTCCTGATCTCCTGCAACAGCCGCCCCATGGGCTACTCCAATGCTGGCGCCCATACATCCACAAGTATCGATGGTTGATAACGGTGGCGCAACACCCAGAGTATAACAACCAATATCGCCATTCACAGGCACCTTCAACTTGGATAAGACGTAAAAAGAAGAACGATGTGGGCAACCTGGACATAATGTTGGGGGACGGGCAGGCAAAGAAACATTCAGATTTATTGGTTCCTGTTTTATGTCAACATTGATGAGCCCGGCCCGGTGTGCAGCATGCCTGACGATGGCGGAATTCAATTCTCCTGTAATGGGAAATATGGATTTGGTATGTGCAAAGTCCGAATTTATTGGTTTTGCAGGTTTATAAAGTTCAATACCTATTAATCGAACCTGATCTTCAATAAAGGGATCAAGTTCTTCTAAAACAATCACTTTATCAACCGAACCACTGAATGTTCCAATCATTTCTACCGGAAGCGGGTACACCATGCCCAACTTTAGAATACTGGCATCCGGAAAAACCTCTCTGGCATATTGATACGCAACCCCTCCGGTTATGATCCCGAGAGATTTACTGCGATATTCAATCCTGTTGTAAGGAAAATTCTCGGCAAATCTGGATAATTCACTTACTCTTTCTTCTATTACTGGATGTCGTCGGCGTGCATTTGCCGGGATCATCACATATTTTGCAGGATTACGGGGGTATTTTCTTTTTTCAGGAATTTGTTGCTGTTGCTCCGTTACTTCAACGGGAGAACTGGTATGACAGATGCGCGTCGTCATACGCAACATAACCGGGGTGTCAAATTGCTCACTTAAATCAAAAGCAGCAATGGTGAAATCACGCGCTTCCTGACTATCCGCAGGATCCAGACATGGGATTCTTGAGAACTTAGCAAATTGGCGGTTATCCTGCTCATTTTGCGAGGAATGCATGGAGGGGTCATCCGCTGAAACAATTACCAACCCGGCTTCCACTCCTGTCATAGCCACATAGAATAAAGCATCTGCTGCCACATTAAGGCCGACATGCTTCATGGTTGAGATGGCGCGTTTGCCAGCATAAGCAGCCCCAATGGCCACATCCAGCCCTACTTTTTCATTGGTAGCCCATTCTGCATACGCATTCGGGTAACGGGCAAATGTTTCCATAATTTCAGTGCTGGGTGTTCCGGGATAACCGGAAGCTACGGAACAACCTGCCTCCCAAGCACCTCTGGCAACTGCTTCATTCCCTGATAAGATTCTTTTCATCAATACCTCCGTATTATCCAGCACTTTGTCTGAGAATCACTCTGCCATCCAATGCCAGACAGCCGTTTTCAAGTACCAATAATGGATTAATTTCAATTTCCTCAATTTCTTCAAAATCCACAGCTAACTGACTTAATCTGAGTATGGTATCCACGACGGCGTCGAGATCTGCTGGCTTTTGTCCTCGATAACCGGTTAATAACTTTCCTGCTCGCGTGGTATGAATCAAGTCATAAGCATCACTTCTGGTCAGTGGAGCTACCCGAAACGATACATCCTTGAATAATTCGACAAAAATTCCTCCCAGCCCAAACATCATCATCGCTCCAAATCCCGGATCACGTTTCATTCCAATAATGACTTCCTGACCTTTTTGCGCCATGGCTTCGATCAGTACACCCTCCAGTCTTGCATCGGGCATCTTTTGCCCGATATTTGAGATCATTTCCAGGTAAGCTTCGATCACCGCTGCTTTGTCATTCAACCCCAAACGAATACCACCCAGATCAGATTTGTGCAGGATGTCCGGTGAATTGATTTTCATGACGACCGGGTAACCAATCGCATCTGCCACACGAACTGCATCATCTTCGCTATACGCGACATGCGCTGGAATTAGTGGTATTCCATAAGCCTGCAGGAGTGGTCGGGTAAGCGCTTCACCCATACTGCCAAGATGCATTGCCTGGTCGATGGATGTTCGTACAATATCTGGATTTACATCCATGAACGGTGCTGATTCTTCAATGGGTTTTGCGAGCCAATCCGCATAGACTTTCATCGCTCCCAGGATCGTTCCAACACTTTCTGGAAATACGATCATCGGCACCTTACGACGATGAAGAAGTTTGCGGGGTTCCAGAACAAGTGAATCACCCATAAATACAGCAATAACAGTTTTTTCGGTAGTTTCAGAAATGGAAGCTATTGTGTCTGCCACATCTACTGGATTTACCAGGGCTTGCGGAACCAGAATGGGAATGATCACATCCACATTTGGATCATCCACCAATAATTGCATTGCTCTCTCATATTCATGTGGTTCTGCTCCACCCAACATATCCACAGGATTGGCAACCTGTGCACTGGGATTTAGCACTTCGCGCAGCGCCTGCATGGTTTCAGGTTGCAAATCAGCCATCGAAAAGCCATTATTCGCCAGACTATCGGATAATAATGCAGCCGGACCTCCCGAATTTGTTACGATGGCAACATTTTTCCCTCTTGGTAATGGTTGCAATGCCAAAGCCTGTGAAACATCAAATAAATCGTTGACTGCCTGAACCTCCACCACACCACTTTGAGAGAAAGCAGCCTGGTAAGCAGCATGACTACCCGCCAATGAACCTGTGTGTGATGAGACTGCTCTGGCACCTGCTGAAGTGCGTCCGGCTTTGAGCAATACAATTGGTTTCTTTTGGGTTACCTTTTTTGCGATAGAAATGAACTTTTGTCCATCCTGAATTTGCTCGACATATGCCGCAATCACCTGAGTATGCGGATCATCGCCCAAGTATTCAATCATATCTGTCTCGGTGACATCAGCTTCATTCCCCAAACTGAGAAAATGTGAAAAACCAATCCCTTTGCCTTTTACATAATCGACGACACCACCCAGGACTGCCCCAGATTGGGACAAAAAGCCAATCCCACCAGTATCCGGTACTCCGGAAATAAAGGTAGTATTTAAACCGGTATGCAGACTCATCGTACCAACACAATTGGGTCCAACCATGCGCATGCCATGATCTTTCACAAATTGCAGTATTTGTTTCTCTAAAGCTTCACCTTGTGGACCTAATTCTTTAAACCCACCTGAAATCACAGTAATTGCCTTGATTCCTCTTTTTTCACAATCCTGGATGACTGGTAATATGACACCAGCCGGTAAAACAATCACAGCCAGATCAACGGGATCGGGAACACTTAGAATATCTGGATAACAACAATATCCCAAAATCTCATCCACTTTTGGATTGACTGGATATATTCCCCCTTTGAATCCATACAAAGTCAGGTTTTTAACAATCCCATAGCTGAGCTTATTTGGTTTGTTGCTAGCGCCTATGATTGCCACACCTGTCGAGTCAAAGAATGGTTTTAAACTTTTTTGCATCTATCTCTCCTCATGAAAAATTTTCTGGGTTTAACCCCCAGCCTTTTTCACCACGTATCCTTTTCCTTGTAGTAAAGGTAATGCAGAATCCCGTACATCACCTTGAATTTCTATCATCCCATTTTTTACAGATCCACCGACTCCGCAATGACGCTTCAGCTCTTTAGCCAGTTCTTTCAATAAATCATCATCATGTGGAAGTCCCTCGACCAGCGTGACCGACTTTCCCCCTCTTCCTTTACGCTCTAATCGCAATCGAATAATGCCATCACGCTTTACAGTTGGGCTAACTTTAATTTTTTTGCATTGACAATTCTGAACAGGCTTCCCGCAATTGGGACATACTCTGCCATGTTCGGTTGAATAAACGGTTCGATTTTCATCTGGATTAGCAGGCATTGAATCCTCATTCACTAAATTGTTTTTCATGCACGCTTGTTTGAATCAACAATTAAAAAAATTATAAAAACAAAGTCCAATGTAGAATAAGAAAATGCTGGCTCATTATAAAAGTAACCAGCTTCCATCCATTATACTGATGAAATGGAGATAAAAAAATTCCTCAATGTAATTTGATTATTGTTATTTTTGTCAAAAATTTAAGAATCAAAAACCGGTGAATGACCGGTTTTTGATTCTTTCCGTTATTTCTTGAGAATCGAGTTTTTTTCTTTTTTTGAGTTGGATCGGAAATTTTTGGCAGATTGATGGTTAAAACACCATTCTTGAATGTCGCTTCGATCTTACTGTCATCAACATTTTCCTGAAGTGGGATTTCTCGTCTGAATTGGTCTGAATCCTTCGATCCGATGATATTGTCTTTTTTTCTCTTCTTTTTACTCCTTTGCAGCTTTAACTGAAATCTTTTGTGTTACTTTCTCGGATTTTGGTAAAACCAGTTTTAATACACCATCTTTAACTTCTGCGATGATTTTTTCCTGGTCTATTTCGTTAGACAGGTTGAATTTCCTTCTAAAACCACCAATACCATATTCAGCATACATCAATGAATAATCTTGCGGTTTTTCAGCCTGCACCTCAGCATCAATGGTGAGGACATTTTTCTCCAAAGTAATATCGATAGAATTCTCATCAGCGCCAGGAATATCTGCAAGAATGTGAATCGCGTCGTCAGACTCAAATATGTCTACTCTGGGAACGTACATACGACTCTCCCGAGTTCGTTCAGCCTGGTCCTTTTCAACAATTTCTTGTTTTTGTGTTTCAGGATTCGATAATTGTTCAGTCATAAATCACCTCCTGTTTATATTGCTTTTACAGTAATCTTGCGGGGTTTATCTGATTCTGCTCTTGGTAACCAGATTTTCAGTACCCCTTTTTCATAATTGGCTTCCACATTGTCTACATCAATTGGGAAGGGTAATTGAATGGTACGTGTAAAACGACCATAACCGCGTTCCTGGCGATGATATCGAATATTTTCATCATTTGCAGGACCTTGTCTTGATCCACTGATTGTCAAGGTTTCACCCACTACTTTGATGTCCAGATCATCCACATTCATACCAGGTATTTCAGCTGTGATTACCTGGCCAGAATCTGCTTTGGTCCAGATATTCATGGCTGGAAAATCATGGCTATTGAGCGGACGATCGACCAGACGATTCGTGAAAGCACTATCAAACATTCGATTCATCTCTCTTTGTAATTTGTCCATTTCTTCCCATAAAGACGGTGAAGATTTTCTTCTATAAATCATAAAAACCTCCTCGTGTATTGATTTTTTCTACTGCATAATTTATCTCGGAAATATAAGAAATGTGCTAACAAAATATTAACAAAATGTAAAAAATAATTTCTTATTTTATTTATTTTTGTACAATATTATTACATGCATAGCAATTTGCGTATCGATTCATGGAATAACGCGTCATAAAGGGTGAACACATGTCTATCATTGAAGAAGAAGGTTTGATCTCCAGGTTACAGGCGTTTGATATGAGTGCGATAGAATCGGTTTTTAATCAATATAATGAAGCAATATACAGATATGGCTACCGGTTATTGGGCTGCCAGGACAAAGCTGAAGAATGTGTTGCTGAAACATTTAGCCGATTTTTACATGCGCTCAAAAATGGCAAAGGCCCCAAAAAGTATGTCCGGCCCTACCTGTATCGAATGGCCCACAACTGGATCACAGATCAATACCGACGCGCTATTCCAGAGGATGAGGGTCTTCCAGAATATCATGCTTCGCAAAATGATTATCCGGAAGATATCGTCATTGACAACATTGAAAGTCAGGAAATCCGGAATGTTTTGCGAGCACTTCCGGAAAGCCAACGGCAGGCAGTTGTCCTCAAATTTCTGGAAGGTTTGGAAAATAAAGAAATCGCTATTGCGATGAACAAACCTGTCGGTGCGGTGAAAGCCCTTCAACATCGTGGTTTACAGACGATCAGAAAAAAATTAGAGGTGAAGCTATGAATAATTGGGAAGATGAAATCAAACGAAAACTGGAAAAACTGGACGCCATTCCTGAAAGAAATCCTTTACGGGTGCAATCGGCCAAAAAGAATTTCCTGAGCGAAATGCGCCAGTTAGCTGGTGAAACGACGGTTTCTGTTCCAAGGAAATCATGGTGGAACCAGCTAAATATTAAGAAGGAGACTTTTTCCATGAAACTAATAACAATTGCAACAATCCTCTCACTTTTATTGGGTGGTGGGATTACGGCAGTAGCTGCACAGGACAGCCTTCCAGGAGATTTACTTTACCCCGTAAAAACCCTGGTCGAAGATATTGAATTGGTTCTCGCGACCAATCCAGAAACCGAATTTGCCATTGCTCTCAATCATGCTTTTAAACGGTTTGAGGAAATACACATTCTAATTGACGAAGGTGAAGTAGTTGGAGAAGCACATTTACTAGCCTGGCAGGAAGCGTTCCAGAGAGCATTGCAGTATGGTATTAACACTGAAGATCCAATAGGTAAATTATTAATGGTTCAACAACAATTGCAGTATCAAGAACAAATGATGAACAAAGGTCCTGCAGAAGATGGTCCTTACCAAAATCAATTTGCAAGAATGATGAATTACCAGGCGGGGTTGGTAGATGCAAGTATTGAAGATCCAGAATTACTTGCAAGCGAACTTGAATTCATGGCAAATTACTCTAAACAATTTGGCGAAGAAAAACTAGAGAATGTTTGGATGAACATGTACATGTTTGGAGCTCTCGATACTGAAGGAGAAGTTGGAGAAATTCAAAATCAAGGCGAAGTGCAACACCCTGTCGAAGATCCTTTCATGTGGATGCACTTACTCGGAAATCGGATAACCGAAATTGACCCCGGTGGATTGGACCAAGGTGACATTACAGGTGGAGCTCAAAATTCATACAATGACCATCCCAATGGTGGCAACCAGGGTGATAACGGTAATGGTAACAACGGTGGTAGTGGAGGAAACGGCGGAAAGTAGAAATAATTTCCCCAAATTCCAAATCACTTTCTGACAAACAAAAATCTAAATAACAAAAAATGGGCTGTTTCGAAATAAATCAGCCCATTTCTCTTTTTATTTCTCTTTTTTTCCAAATATTGCCGGTAATAATGGTATGGCCAGAAGATTCAAACTTGCGATGATGGCAAACGTCCAACGATAACCAACACCATCTGCCAGTAAACCAGCAATCGGCAAACCAATGCCTGTTCCGATATTGGCAATTGCCATCAATATCGAAAACATGGATGCTGCAATTCTGGGGTCAGATTTCCGCATGGAAATCGCAAAATAGACCGTTTCATAATAACCATACGCCAAACCAAAGATAAAAACCAGGGGCCAGGCGATGGCTGCCGTGGGTGTTAACGAAAAAATGGCCACCGAAACGAAGGATATAGCTAATGCTATTTCAACGGCTCGCCGTTGTCCAACCCGATCGGTCAATGGACCACCGGTAATTCCTCCAAAGATAACACCAATCCCCCACATTGTCGTAAAAAATCCCGCCATCATAACAGATATACCAAAATCTGATTGCAGAAATGGATTAATAATTTCATTGGCTGCATTGATGATCATTGAATACAAAGCTCCCAATAATCCTAAGGCGATAATAGGCCAGTGTTTGAACGCCGCAAAAGCCTTCCATTCAAATTTTTGGTTAGCTTTTCTCGGGGGTTCCTTAAATCCAAGCAGGAAAACCAATGGTAAAAGCGTCAGAATAGCCAGTAGCCAAAAAGCAGCCATCCAGGATACGTTCTGAGCCAGAACGCCGATCAGACTGGATAATACCACCACCCCCATAGCCCTACCCCCGACCATGATTCCCTGTATTTTTCCCGCCTCATCTTCAGGCGTTGTATCTAAAGCAAGACCATCGGTGGTTGTGTCATACATCGCCATGCCGGTCATCACCAGAAATGCCATCAGACCATACATTGCAAAATTCTTTCCCGGATCAATAAATGGAACGATGAATAAACATACAGCCTGAATGATCAATCCGATAACAATATATGGTTTCCGATGCCCCATCTGGAATAAATTGACCCGATCACTTAGAATGCCCAGAAAAATTTTCAGAACAAAGGGGGTTAAAGCAATCCCACTGATTAATCCAATTTGCCCCAGATTGAGACCGAATGATAAAAGATAGATTGCATTTAATGCAGTAAAGTAGCTCAATACCGAACCTTGAGCAAAATATAAGAGCCCAAACATGCTATATCGGGTTAGTTTTGATGGTTGCTTCATATCTATTCCTACTTTGCGATAAAATTACTCTATACTTTTCTGATCAATAAAAAGTATAGAGTTGATTAAAAATAATGTCAAAAGAAAAACCTGTTAAAGAAATGAATTTTATTTTTGAGTTTGCAACTGTTGCTTGTCAACACTTTGCTAATCTAGTATAGTCAATGGGAATTTTGGAAATTTGTTATTTTCGAACTGAAATAACCGAGGTGTGGAGACGTCCTGTATGAATTCTGAAAAAACTTCCAACACATGGCTTGATAAACCAATCTCAGATTACTTACCAAAACTGACAATTGAAAATGTATTCATTATTATCATCATTGTTTTAGCCATTGTTAGCCGTTTCTATGATTTAGGAGCCAGAGTGATGAGTCATGATGAAGTCAATCATGTCGTTCCTTCCTGGGATCTGGCCACCGGAAAAGGATACGTTCAGGATCCAATCACACATGGTCCTCTTCAATTTCATTTAATCGCCTTATCCTATTTTATGTTCGGAGATTCTGATTTTTCATCCCGCATTCCAGCAGCGCTTGGAAGTGTCGCAGCAATTGTTTTAATTTTGTTCCTTTTCAAACCCTATCTGGGGAAATATGGACATCTGATTGGCGGATTTCTCTTTTTGATTTCTCCCTACTTGCTTTTTTATGGGCGTTACACCAGAAACGAAGGGTTGATAGAATTCATTGCAGTATTGATGATTTATGCAACTTTACGGTATTTAGATCGGGGAGATACGTTTTCATTATTATTACTGACAATATCGCACGCCTTAAATTTTGCAGCCAAAGAAACTGCTTATATTTATATTGCCATTCTTCTCCTATTTCTGGCTTTTCAGTTTTTAACCGAAGTCATTCGAGAACGTTGGCGAACAATCCAATCAAGAAAACTATTCGTAATTCTGATGGTTATTACAATGGGATTGTTGTTCGCAGGAATTATCCTGGGATACATGAATGCAAAACAGAATCCCACCAATGAATTGGGCGAAGTGATTTCGCAATCAGCTTCCAATATTGGACTGCTTGCCAGCCTTTCGGTTCTGGTCGCCATATTGATCGGAATTTCTACAATCATTGTGTTGGTTAAAGGGATCGGGTTGGATGCAATTCGGCACTTGCGCACTTTTGATTTGTTAATACTGAATGGAACAATCGTACTTCCTCTTTTAGCTGCATTTCCCATTAATATCATAGGTTCGCTTTTGGGACAAAACTGGAAACCAACTGATTACACGACCATGGGTATGATCCGCATTGGGGTAGCTTTGTTGGTATTCGGTGGTATTGCTGTTGCGATTGGAATTTGGTGGAACCGAAAAGTTTGGTTCAAAAATATGGTTGTTTTTTGGGCTATTTTTATTGTTTTTTACACAACTTTCTTTACCAATGGAAGAGGTTTCTTTACCGGCATCGTTGGCTCATTGGGTTATTGGCTGGAACAACAAGCAGTAAATCGTGGCACCCAACCACTTTATTACTATGCTGTATTGCAAATGCCTTTTTACGAATATCTGACAATTTTTGGATTTTTCATAGCAATCATTTTTGGATTGTTGCACTTGCGAAAATCGAGTTTGGCAGTTTCCGTTCCTTTATCCCCCTTGACTCAAGCCAATCCTGTCCATCCCGAAATTGTAGAGACCGATGAACCAGAAGGTGTAAAAAACCTATTGATCGAAGAAAATATATCTGAGGATGGACAGAATGAATTCATTCAGAATTATGAAGATGGTGAAGAAACTTTTATAGAATCCCCGGAATTTACTCCGGACCATTATCGGGTTCCTGTACTTTTTTTGTTAGGCTTTTTCGCTCTGATGAATTTACTGGCATATAGTCTGGCAGGTGAAAAAATGCCCTGGTTGACAGTTCACATTGCTCTGCCATTTGCCCTGACAGCTGCTTGGGGATTTGATAAACTGATCGGTCAAATTCCTTGGGAAAAATTTAAAGAAGGAAAAAGTTGGGTCAGTCTTTTGCTGTTACCAGTATTAATCACCAGCCTCCTGGGTTTTTTGGGAGCCATAATGGGATCCACTCCTCCATTCCAGGGTAATTCCTTGGAACAATTGCAGGTGACGAGTACGTTTCTCACATCCATCATTGTCCTCATTTTTTCTTCCTATGGATTTGTTCACTTTTTAAGAAATTTTTCCTGGATTGGCATCTCAAGGATTTTGGTTTTAGCATTTTCTATCTTGTTATCATTTTTAACGATCCGTACTGCCTTCACGGCGTCTTTTATTAATTATGATAATGGAAAAGAATTTCTTGTTTATGCTCATGCGGATCGCGGACCAAAAGATATCCTGGAGCAGGTAGAAGAAATTTCCAAACGAACAGTTGGCGAAAAGAAGATCAATGTTGCTTATGATAACGACTCATTGTATCCATACTGGTGGTATTTCCGCGATTACCCAAATAAACAATGGTATACCGATAAACCAACCCGTGACCTTCTAAATTCTCCCATTATTCTGGCGAGTGACCAAAACTACTCCAAGATTGATTCATTGGTCAAAGATGATTATGTTAAATACGATTACATTCGTCTGGTATGGCCGACCCAGGATTATTATTTTCTGACCTGGGAAAGAATTAGATACGCAATCACAAATGCCGACATGCGCTCAGCTCTGTTCCAGATCTGGCTCAATAAGGATTACAGCAAATATGCAGCAATTAAAGGCAGAGGTGACCTCACTATCTCCACCTGGTCTCCTTCTGATCCCATTCGAATGTACATACGCAAGGATGTAGTCGGACAGATTTGGAATTATGGTTCGATGCCTGCCATTATCTCCGAGCCGGTTGTCGATCCTTATGAAGGAAAAATACAATCTCTGTTACCTGATAAGATTATTGGATATTATGGAAAAGGACCTGGTCAATTAGATGCTCCACGTGGAGTCGCGATTGGCCCTGATGATTCGATTTATGTAGCCGACTCGCGTAATCACCGAATTCAACGTTTTGCCGAAGATGGAACATTACTGAATAGCTGGGGTATCTTTGCGGATATCCTTTCTGGTGAAGCGCCACAAGGAACTTTCAATGAACCATGGGGAATCGCGATTGGTCCGGATGGATCAGTTTACGTCACAGATACCTGGAATCATCGAGTCCAAAAATTCACTGCTGAAGGTAATTTCATCACCATGTGGGGATACTTTGGCGCAGCAGAAAATCCAGATGGTTTCTGGGGACCACGGGGGATTATTGTGGATGATGAAAATCGTGTCTATATAGCAGATACAGGGAATAAACGCATAGCTGTCTTTGACTCAAATGGAAATTTCTTAACTCAATTCGGTGAAGCAGGTTTCGACCTGGGACAACTGGATGAACCTGTTGGCTTGGCAATGGGATTAAATGGAGAAATTTATATTTCTGATACCTGGAACCAACGCATTCAGGTTTTCATGCCAGATTCAGAGAAAACAACTTACTATGCCATTAATTCCTGGGATGTGGTTGGTTGGTTTGGACAGAGCCTGGATAATAAACCATTCCTGACTACCGATAATTTTGGAAATGTGTATACCACCGATCCTGAAGGTTTTCGGGTATTAGGTTTCCAACCGGATGGCCAATTTATCATGGGCTGGGGCGATTACAGCCCGAGTTCGGATGGATTTGGATTACCTGCTGCCTTAGTGTTTGACCGCAACAACGGCGTCTGGGTATCCGATGCCGGTAATAGTGTTCTATTACATTTCAACTTGCCGTGAAAAGCTAATAAGTCGAAAAAATGATCCTTTAACGCAAGCTAGGTTTTTCACCTGGAAAAACCTAGCTTTTTTTGAGCCACGCAAGAATTATTTATAACGAAATTATGATTTTTTATCCTGATTTTTGTATCCATCAATTATTGCACCTACAACAACACCCAAAGCAACACCGAATGCAGCTCCCATTGCGATGTTATTGTATATATAACACCCAAAGCAGCTCCAATTGCAACACCAAAGACAATTCCCAAACCTACACTAGATGATTTATTATTCTTATCCATTATTGATCACCTTTTCTCCGATAAAATTTACTTAAACAGAGATTTCCCTTTTAATATCATCAATCGATTCAACAATAATCCAGTCATCCATATTTCCTGCTCTTTCATATGCAAATGGAGAAATACTGGTTACATTTTTTAGATCAATCAGACAAAGATATCTTTTTCCCGACCATCTCATCAATTGATCATCAGTCAATTTTAATTTTTCCATGTGGTCCTTAATCAATTGGATAGACGCTTCTTCTGATAACCTGTCAGAGTTTATTACCCCTGCGACCTCACCTTTTACGACAATCAATCCTTTGCCATCATTTTCAATCAAATAAACAGTCTCCCCTTTAGTTACTCTCCCATAGGGGAGTTTTCTACCAGCAGCACCTCAGATGAGCATTGATTTTTCACCTTGTACAATCCTCGCCAACTCTTTTGCTTTCACATCACAATAAGCCAGATGATCCATTTTGCACCTCAAAGATGATTTACAGTTTTTTTGTTTGATCCCTTTTAACATAGCATAGTCCCAAAAATTGATCCCTACCCGAGTAGACAGTAATAACACGTCCAATCCTCCAATAATTTTCTCAAACTTTTGGCGAGATTTAATAACAATCGATGGCTTCATGGTAAGATACATCGATTTGATTAGATTGGAAAATTATGGGCGAAATTGCAGCCATTTCAGCAGCTTTCTTGTGGGCTTTATCATCGATATTGTTTTCGTTTTCTGGTAAACAAATCGGTTCTACGTCATTAAATCGTATTCGATTAAGTTTCGCTTTTTTATTTCTGATCATTACGCACACATTGGTTTATGGAACTCCGATCCCTTTAAATGCAACCAATGAGCAATGGATATGGTTGGGACTATCTTCCATCATTGGTCTGGTTGTGGGAGACCTCTTTTTATTCCAATCTTTCATCATGGTCGGTCCCCGGTTGGCGATGTTGGTAATGGCAATCAGTCCTGTGATCAGTGCCTTGTTTGCCTGGATATTTCTGGGAGAGACCTTATCCTTACTTCAAATAAGTGGGATCATTCTTACAATTGGGGGTATTTCACTTGTGATTTTGGATCGTAATAATTCTCACAATCCGATATATGGTGAACGCCGCAAATGGGTTGGTATTCTTTTTGGAGTAGGGGCAGCCATTGGTCAGGCTGTCGGACTTATTTTTGCCAAAAAAGGTTTACCCCCTGAATTTCCTGCCCTTTCCGGAGTTGTCATTCGGGTTCTGGTTGCTGTGATTACTGTATGGTTTTTTGCAATTTTAACGAAACAATTTAAAAAGAGTTTTCAACAATTCAGGCAATTTCCCAAAGCCTTTCGATTCGCGTTCGCAGGTGCAATGGTGGGACCTTTTCTGGGTGTCTGGCTATCATTGATTGCTGTTCAATTTGCCAAGGTAGGAATCGCATCGACTCTCATGGCATTAACCCCCATCTTCCATTTACCAATTGGCACAATTTTGAAAGAAAAAATTACAAAACAAGCCATTGCAGGTACATTTATTGCGATGGTCGGTGTAGCCATTATCTTTTTGTAATTTAACTGATTTCGCATTTTGTCAAAATAAATCAATGACAAGTTAAACTTGTTTTATCCATTTAGCTTTTGTATCATTTTAAGACAACCTGATCAGTAAATTATGAAGATATATATTAAATTGTTGGCAAATTACCGTAATTATCTTCCTGAAGGCACGAACGGGGATCAGATTTCCATCGTTGTGCCTGAAGATATTTGTCCTGAAGAAATCCTGGATATGTTTTCACTTCCACCAATTCCTGAGAGCGTCGTATTAATCAATGGCCGAACAATGGTACCTGGAGAACCAATAAATGAGGGGGATGTTATTTGTGCATTTTCCGCAATGGCTGGAGGCTAATTAATTTAAGAGGAGTGACAAAAATGTTTGCATGGCATGGAAAAATTTTAAGAGTAAATCTTAGTACTAAAAAGATAAAAGTCGAATCAGTTAACGAAGAATTTGCAGCAAAATATCTTGGTGGCCGTGGATGGGCGATAAAATATCTTTTGGATGAAATGGATCCAAAAGCAGACCCTCTTTCTCCAGAAAATGTGATGATTTTTGCCACAGGTCCACTCACTGCGACGGTTGCTCCAACTGGAAATCGCTACATGCTTGTTACCAAATCTCCTCTTACGGGTGCGCTAACTGATTCAAACTCTGGAGGTTTCTTCCCAACCGAAATGAAACGTACCGGGTTTGATATGTTCATTTTTGATGGCAAAGCTGAATCTCCTGTGTATTTATGGGTGAATGATGATCACGTTGAATTGAGACCAGCCGATCATGTATGGGGAAAATTAGTCCCCGAAACCGAAGATCTCCTTCTTTCAGAAACGGATCCAAAAGCCAGAGTTGCATGCATCGGACCTGGAGGAGAGAACCAGGTTCTGTTTGCTTCAATTATGAATGACAAACATCGAGCAGCGGGACGTTCCGGAGTTGGAGCAGTAATGGGGTCAAAGAATCTAAAAGCAGTTGTCGTTCGAGGATCCCACAAAGTAGAAGTTGCATATCCCAACGAATTGGAAGCGTATTGCAAAGTGATGGCCAAAAAAGTTGGAGATGTCATGAAAGCTGGTGGCGCCATGCGTGTGTATGGAACATCATACGTACCTCCCATTACAAATGAAATGGGAATTTTGCCGACCAGGAATTTTCAATCCGGTCGTTTTGAAGGAATTGCTGGTATTACCGGAGATGTCATCAATGAAAAATTCTTAAAGAAGCCTAAACCGTGTTTTCGCTGTCCAATTGCCTGCGGTCGCGATACCAAAGTAAATGATCCTAAATATGCCGGAGAAGGTGAAGGACCAGAATACGAAACCATAGCAGCTTATGGGAGTGGGTGTGGTATCGATAACATGGCTGCGATTATAAAAGCCAACTATCTTTGTAATGAGTATGGATTGGATACTATCTCTGCGGGTATGACGATTGCCTGTGCAATGGAAATGGCAGAAAAAGGGATTATCCCAAGAGAATCCATGGGTTTTGATCTAAAATTTGGTGATCCTGATGCCATTATTTCTCTCACTCACCAGATTGCGAATAAGAGCGGATTCGGGAAAGAATTATCCCAAGGAAGCTTCCGATTAGCCAACAGTTACGGGCATCCCGAGTTAGCAGTTACAGCCAAAAAACAGGAATTTCCAGGTTATGATCCGCGTGGTTCGAAAGGAATGGGATTGCTCTATGCAACCTCCAACAAGGGTGCATCTCACATGGCTGGCGATATAGCCTATAGTGAAGTCTTTGGCGTCCCTCGAAAAATTGACTCACTATCCCTGGAGAACAAACCAGAACTGGTTAAACGGTTTGAGGATGCATTTGCGGTCATTGATTCAACTGGATTGTGTGTATTTCTATCTGTCCGTTACATGTTCGAAGATAAAGTGGAATTATGGCCGACGCCGTTATCCGAAGTTATGAGATTATCCACCGGACATCCATTTACACAACATAGTTTGTTGGATGCCGGAGATCGCATTTTCAACATGGAAAGGCTTTTCTTGTTGAAAGCAGGATTTTCAAAGGAAGATGATACACTTCCTCACAGAATGTTACATGAACCTCTCCCTGAAGGAACCGGGAAAGGTCATGTTGTTGAGTTGGATAAAATGTTACCTCGCTTTTATGAATTGCGTGGTTGGAGTCAGGATGGTATTCCGACAGCCAACAAGCTGGAAAGTTTGGAAATTGCTGAGTATCAATTAAAATGATTTGATTGGTAACTCCATCAATTTATTATTTATTTATGAGGACTTTTTTTCAGATCATCCTTAAATAATCCAGTCAACACAAAACTGACAATACTGACGATGATAGCACCAATTAGTCCTACCCAGAAATTGTCAACGGTAAATCCCACCTGAAAATGAGTACCAATCCAGCCAGCCATTAAGAACATCAAGGTATTAATGACCAGTGTTCCCAATCCCAACGTCAGAATTAAAAGTGGACAACTCATAACAACCAGCATAGGTTTAATGATGGCATTTACCAAACCGAAAATTAATGCCAGCCATACAAAACTCAACCAGTTTTCATTTTGGGGATTGATACCGCGACCATCTAACAAAGCTACCGCAGCATATAAAGCGACTGCATTAATTCCTAATCGAATAAGCAATTTTTTCATCATTATCTCCTTTACTAATTAAATACGTTTTTCTTTTGGTAAAGTTGCATTTACTTAAGAGAAAATCCTGTTGGAATAATCGTCTCTTCCATCCAGATCAACGTGTGATTTTTATCAAAACCTAAATTCGTAAATGCATCTTCGCCCCGACCAACAGGATAATTTATTGTTTGAGGTCGCATGTTAATTGTTGATGATCGAAAATATGGTACCGCAGCGGAAATTACATCCTCATCGTGATTTTCTTCTGCTACAATCCATAAATTATCAGCGTACAAAGTTGTTCTCTCCAGGGATGCAAAACCAAGCAGCTTATTTCCATGATAGATGCTGATATTGGTAATAGAAATCCCTGATAAGAATCTTGATAATCCATGCCAGAAACCAGGTAATAATCTTTTTTCTTTCAACCCTACATTCCAGCGGATTTCCTCTGGATAGAATACTTGCAATAGATGCTTTTGATTTTCCCATTCGAAATCTTTTCTCTTTCGAATCTTGAAATCATTTTTGATTAATTCAGTCAATTTCTTTCTGGATTTAATTGTATATGTTGAGCGCCGGCAACGTTCCACAAATCCCATTTGTGTATACAGGTTGATAGCTGCTGGATTATCGTCCCGAACCTGAAGCCAGGTACTTTTGGCGGATTTTTCTCTGGCATATTTCAACGCTCTGGCTGTTAAGTCAAATGCTATCCTTTGTCTGCGAAACTCAGGGTGAACCGCTACATTGGCGATCAGATAAACAAAATCCCCATTTTTATGAAATGGAATCATGGATAAATTCCCAACAATGCGTCCATCTATCTCATACACAAAGCCCTGTATTGGAGCAAATGTATGCTGCGGTCTCCCTACACCTAAATACAAACTACTGTTGTCGGATGCTAATTTTCGTAAATATCGAATATAGTCCAGACCATCTTCATCAATTGTGTCTTTAAAACACAACTCAATCAGATCAGCAATCGCTCTAAGATCAGTACTCGGATTTAACGCCCGAATTTGTCCAACCCTTTTTCCTGATTCATCATTCATTCGGTATTATTTTACACTACTGAAATGGATAAACAAAATGAATCAACGTTAAATTATAATTTTTCGATCATCCCGGTCTGTTTCCTGCAACTGTATTAAAAATTCTCTATCGAAATTCTTATATGCTTCTAATACAATACTAGCAATTTAAAGGATTGGATTTTGATATAATCCTAAATAATAAAGAAATGTGTATGAACCATGCATAATGGAAGGACAATACCCATATGATGAGATTTGACCGATTTACAGAACGTGCTCAGGAAGCTGCCCAAAGAGCAGCTGAGATCATTCAAAGATATGGACATAATCAGATTGATACCGAGCACATTCTTTTAGCCTTAATTGAACAACCCGAAGGGGTTATACCTCAAATTTTAGAGATTTTAAAAATAGACCCCAGTATTCTTGAAGAAAGACTAGATTACATTCTTCGCACCAGCCCCAAAGCGAGTATTTTTGGCGGTGGAGCAGGACAGGTATTTATTACACCTCGGGTAAAAAGAATTATCGATCTTGCCAATGAAGAAGCCAGTCGATTAAAAGATGAGTACATTTCTACCGAACATATCTTTCTGGCGATTCTCAGTGAAAAGAATACTCCCGCAGCTCGCTTGCTCGAAGGTTCAGGAATAAATCGTGAACGAGTAGTTGAAGCAATTAATCAATTACGTGGTGGTCAAAGAGTAACAGATCCCCAGGCTGAGACCCGTTATCGCAGTCTCGAGAAATATTCACGTGATCTGACTACTCAGGCACGTGAAGGGAAATTAGACCCGGTAATTGGCCGGGATAATGAGATATTACGTGTTATGCAGATCCTTTCCCGTAGAACGAAAAACAATCCTGTCCTCATCGGTGAAGCAGGTGTTGGAAAAACGGCAATTGTAGAAGGATTAGCCCAAAAGATCGCTTCTAATGACATTCCTGAAATACTGATGGGTAAAAAGGTGATTTCATTGGATCTAAGCGCCATGATTGCCGGTTCACGCTTTAGAGGCGAATTTGAAGAGCGCCTGAAAGCCGCCATTGAAGAAGTGCAACGTTCCGAGGGAGAAGTAATTCTTTTCATCGATGAATTACACACAGTAGTCGGGGCTGGTGCAGCCCAGGGAGCTATGGATGCTTCCAACATGCTAAAGCCAGCGTTGGCACGCGGTGAATTACAATGTATTGGCGCTACTACACTGGACGAATTCCACAAACACATTGAAAAAGATTCTGCACTGGAGCGACGGTTTGCGCCTGTATATGTAGACGAACCAACCGTGGATGATACCATCCAGATGTTACGAGGACTACGCGACCGATATGAAGCACACCATAAAGTTCGTTTTGCGGATGAAGCACTCGTATCTGCTGCCAGGTTATCTTCACAATTTGTCACCGACAGGAGATTACCGGATAAAGCGATTGATTTGATGGATGAAGCGGCTGCAAAATTACGTGTGGCTTTATACTCACTACCAGCAGATTTGAAAAAAACAAAATCTGAGTTAGATCGATTAGCTGCTGAAGAAGAAAAAGCGGGTGTGGAACGCGACTATGAACGCGCTGCCCGCATGAAAGCGGAGCGATTACGCCTCCAAACAGAATTTGATGAACAACGTGATAAATGGGAAGCCGAACATCAATTGGATGAAGTCGTGGATATCGATGATATTGCGCAAGTCGTAGCCCAGTGGACAGGTATCCCCGTTAATCAGATGATGGAAACGGAATCTGAGAAATTATTGCATATGGAAGAACGATTACACGAAAATATAATCGGGCAGGAAGAAGCAGTAAAGGCGATCTCAGATGCCATTCGACGATCCCGTTCCGGGTTGAAAGATCCACGCAGGCCAATCGGTTCATTTATCTTCATTGGACCCTCTGGTGTTGGAAAAACTGAACTTGCCAAAGCCCTGGCTTTATTCATGTTTGGTGATGAAGATGCTTTAGTTCGATTGGATATGAGTGAATATCGTGAACAACATACAGCCTCGCGCCTGTTTGGAGCTCCTCCAGGTTATATCGGTTATGAAGAAGGTGGTCAATTAACCGAAGCTGTTCGCCGCCGTCCTTATCGGGTGATCTTGTTTGATGAAATTGAAAAAGCGCATCCGGAAGTTTGGAACTCATTACTCCAGATTTTAGATGATGGTAGACTCACGGATGGACAGGGTCATCAGGTCGATTTCCGCAACACGGTCTTGATTATGACATCCAACCTGGGAACGGAATTTGTGAAAAAGGGTGGTACACTGGGCTTTTTGTCCAGTGATAATGATGAACGAGATGCCCATGAGAATATTGAGAAAGCCCTGAAAAGCACTTTCCGTCCGGAATTTATCAACCGAATTGATGAGATTATCATGTTCTCACCGCTCACAGTAGATCAGGTTAAAGATATCGTCATTTTACAAATGAAGGAGATTCAGGATCGTCTTCAGGAAAATGGTATTCAAGTTGTGATGAGCGAAACTGCCCGGGATTGGCTGGCAAATGAAGGCTATGATTCCATGTTCGGTGCGAGACCATTGCGCAGAGCATTACAAAAATTTGTAGAAAGTCCTCTTTCAGTCAGCATTCTGGCAGGTGAATTCCACGATGGGGATGTTATTTCAGTCGACTTGAACACTGAATCCAATAAACTTGAATTTCTTAAGAAAGAAAAAACAAAAGAAGCCTCTCAGGAATCCGAATAGAGTTTATCATTATTAAGCATAAAATCCAGGTTTGAATTTTCTTAAAACCTGGATTTTTCTTTCTCAATAAGAATTGAAACTAATGATAAAATTTCTACGCACCACCGAATTCATCATTTTTACTTTTCAAAAATTCAAACTGTTTGACAGTCACCTTGCCTGTCGTTATACTTGATTTCAACTTGAAAATAGACTATTACCCCCATTAATGGGTTTGAGGAGGTTTCTTTGAAAAAAGCACTTATCACAGGAATAACTGGTCAGGATGGTTCATATTTAGCCGAACTCTTATTAGCTAAAGGATATGAAGTTCATGGATTAATCCGTCGAGCCAGCACTTTCAACACACGTCGTATTGACCATATCTATCATGATCCGCATAATACTGGTGAGGAGGTTAAATTAACGCTCCACTATGGTGACGTATCTCATTCAGAAGCACTTCTGGATGTTATTTACAACATCCGACCTGAAGAGGTTTATAACCTTGCAGCACAAAGCCACGTTCGGGTAAGTTTTGACATGCCTGAATATACTGGTGATGTAACCGGACTTGGGACCATAAGAATTCTGGAAGCGATTAGAAAAAGTGGCGTGAAAGCCAGATTTTATCAGGCTTCTTCCAGTGAATTATTTGGTTCTTCGCAACCACCCCAAAATGAAGATACCCCATTCCGCCCTCAAAGCCCCTATGCAGCTGCAAAATTGTATTCATATTGGGTAACAAAACAATACAGGGATGGATATGATATTTTTGCCAGTAATGGGATCTTGTTCAATCACGAATCGCCCCGTCGTGGAGAAACTTTCGTGACCCGAAAAATCACCCGTGCATTAGCCAATATTGTAAAAGGCACTCAAAAACATCTGTATCTCGGGAATTTAGACGCCAAACGCGATTGGGGGTATGCCCCTGATTACGTTGCTGCAATGTGGAAAATGATGCAACATGACGAAGCTGGGGATTTTGTGATCGGAACTGGCGAAGCCCATTCTGTACGTGAATTTCTGGATGAATCATTTGGTTATCTGAATCTTGATTGGCATGAATATGTTCGCATCGATCCACGCTATTTTCGACCCAATGAAGTCGACTATTTGTTGGCAGATCCCTCAAAGGCAATCCGGGAAATTGGCTGGACACCACGGGTTTCTTTCAAAGAATTGGTCAGAATTATGGTCGACGCAGATATGGAATTGGTTGATTTAGAATCTCCAGGTGAAGGTAAATCTCTTCTCGAAAAACATCATGGCCGTTGGCATCGTTGGGATAGCCAGGTAGTCAGCATGGACCGCTAATATGTCAAAAGAGAGATACATTCTTTTCGTTTGTACTGCCAATCAATGTCGCTCCCCCATGGCTGAAGCAATGATGAAAGATTATATTAAAAGGATGGATCTCCCAACCAATTGGATCGTTCAATCTGCGGGTACGTGGGCTGAAAATGGTCATCCCGCCACCCTTTCAGGTGTCAAAGCTATGGCTCATCGCGGATTGGATACCAGTTTGCATCAATCACAAGCCATCACAAAAGATATGTTAAATCAGTTTGATTTGATTCTAACTATGGAATCAGGTCATAAAGAAGCCATACAAATTGAATTTCCTGAATTTTCAAGAAAAGTGTTCATGTTATCAGAAATGTCTGGGAGTGCGATCAACATTGAGGATCCCATAGGTGGAACATTTGAGAATTATTTGAACACTGCGAATGAAATTGAAGAATGGATCAGCAAAGGGATCCCCAATATACTACAGATTTTGAATTATCCAGAATATAAATAATTCATTAAGATATCGATACAAAAGTGAGGATTTATGGGGAAAGACATCAAACAATTAACGGATGAGATGCATCATTTTGTTTCTTCGAAAGGCTGGTATATGCCGGATAGCAAGCGACCGCAAACACCTAAAAATATTGCCATTTCCCTGGTATTGGAAGCAAATGAAGTCCTGGAACACTTTCAATGGAGCGAAAACGATTATGATAAAGAAAAATTAGAAGGTGAAGTAGCCGATGTTGCTCTTTACCTCTTTCAACTCTGTCAAATCTGTAAGATAGACCTGGAAAATGCTATTCATCAGAAACTCAAACAGAATTACGGACGTCAATGGGACCAAAATACGGTAAAATAGCACGTATTCTAAAAGGATAAACTATGAAAATCACCATATTCGGAGGCTCATCTCCCCTTCCAGAAAGTAATGAATATCAATTTGCCTACAATCTTGGGCGGGCGCTAGCCAAAACCGGTCATACTGTGCTAACAGGTGGCTATATGGGAACCATGGAAGCATCATCGAAAGGCGCAGCTGATGGAGGTGGACATGTGATTGGAGTCACCTGTGAGGAAATTGAACGCTGGCGGAAGCGCTCACACAATCCATGGGTAAATGAAGAGTGGAAGCTGCAGACATTACATGAACGTATGATCAGGTTGATTGATTCGTGTGACACAGCTATCGCCCTACCTGGTGGTCCCGGTACCCTGGCTGAAATCGTTCTGATGTGGAACAGAATTCAAATCGAAGCAATCCCTTCAGTCCCAATCATTCTGGTTGGAGACGAATGGAAGAAAATCTTTTCATTGTTTTACCAGGAGCTTAACGGATACATTCCTCCCTCCAGTATGGAGACTATAAAATTTGCCAATACGATCGAAGAAATCATTTCTTTTTTACCACTTGAAACAAGAATTTAATCCCATCAAAACACACAGGAAAGAAGCAAAACGTGAGCGAAGAAAAACTCCCCAAACAAAGTGAAAATTTTTCAGAATGGTACAACCAGCTTATCCAGCGCGCTGAATTAGCCGATTATGCCCCTGTAAGAGGTTGTATGGTGGTGCGACCATATGGTTGGGCACTCTGGGAAAATATACAAAAAGCATTGGATAAACGATTCAAAGAGACCGGTCATGTTAATGCAGCTTTTCCCATGTTCATTCCTATGTCTTTTTTGGAAAAAGAAAAAGAACATGTAGAGGGATTTTCTCCTGAATTAGCAATTGTAACTATTGGTGGAGGTCAGACACTGGAAGAACCATTGGTTGTTCGCCCAACATCTGAAACTATTATTGGCCATATGTATTCCAAATGGGTTAAATCTTATCGTGATTTACCCATCCTCATCAATCAATGGGCAAATGTGGTTCGATGGGAAATGCGCACCAGAATGTTCCTGAGGACCCTTGAATTTTATTGGCAGGAAGGACATACTGCCCATGAAACAGCAGAAGAAGCTGAAGAAGAAACATTGAAAATCTTGAATTTATATGCTGACTTTGCTATAAACGAAGCTGCAGTTCCAGTTATTCCTGGCATTAAATCAGAAGCAGAAAAATTTGCCGGCGCAAACAAGTCTTATACCATTGAAGCGATGATGCTGGATACAAAAGCCTTACAGTCTGGAACATCGCATAATTTGGGTCAAAACTTCGCAAAAGCCTTTGAGATTCAATATCTTGATCGAAATAATGAACTGCAATATGCCTGGACAACCTCATGGGGTGTATCGACCCGTTTTGTCGGTGCCATCATTATGTCACACGGTGATGACCAGGGATTAATTCTTCCTCCCCGCCTGGCACCTATACAAATTGTAATTGTGCCAATTTTCAAAAATGAAGATGATCGCGATAAGGTAATGGAGGTCGTCAGGAATCTTGAAAAAGAACTTTCTCAATTCAGGGTGAAAGTCGATGACCGTGATAATTTAACCCCCGGGTTTAAATTTAACGATTGGGAATTACGCGGTGTTCCGCTGCGTATTGAGATTGGTCCTCGTGATGTGGATAATCACACTGTTGTGGTTGCTCAGAGAGATATTCCGGGGAAAAGTGGAAAATTATTCCTCCCCATGGAAAATCTTGCCAGCCAACTTGAAACTATCCTGAACGATTTCCATAACCGCCTACTCAAAAAAGCAACAGACTTCCGTGAAAGTCATATTTTTGAGCCAAAGGACTATACAGAATTTCAGGAAATTGTTCAAAATGGTTGGGCTTATGCTTATTGGTGCGGAGATACAGTTTGTGAAACAGCCATAAAAAATGAAACCAAAGCGACTACTCGTTGCCGCCCTTTAGGCCAGGAAAAATCCGATGGGAAATGTATTTATTGCGGAAAACACGCAGAATATAAAACCTATTTTGCCAAAGCATATTAATCTGATTCAAGGTTCTCCAAAGTAGAGATCACTGGAATGCCTGCAATTCATATTGATCGGTTGGTTCAACAAATCCAGATAATATTTGAGCCAGAATCACCTGGTACAATTTTCCGTGAAAATTTCAGGTCTTTGCTGGATGTACATGCAAATCTTGCGTATCGAGCAGGAGTTGAGATTCAACGAAAATCATTAGTCCCAAAATTACATCTGGCTCCAATCGTAATGCATCATCTACAACAACAATTTTTATTATTGGCCAAAACGAAACCTGAATTAGCACTTGAATATGCAGACCAACTCTGGTTAGAAGATTTGTTTGAAGCCAGGTTCTTTTCCTCTGTAATTCTTGGCGCATTACCTGTTGCTTACAACAGTGAGATCATCGAACGATTCGTTGCCTGGGGATCCAAAACCTCAGATAAAGAAATCCATCAAGTTTTATTTAAATACGGTACACAAACGATCAAACAATCGAGTTCTACGAAATGGTTAGATACTATTCAGACCTGGGTAGATTCAGCCGATGTACCTAAGGCAATTACTGCAATATATGCACTACAAACCATAATAAATGATCCGTCATTTATTAATCTGCCAAAAGTTTTTAGTATCTTAACCCGTCTGTTTTCTATGAACAACCGGAAGATTATAACAGGTTTAACATTGTTGGTTGATGATCTTGCGTTAACAAATCCAACCGAAACATCACATTATTTAACAAATTTATTATTGAGCTCTTCATATTCCACCCCCAAACAAATTATCAGAAAATGTATAAAATCGTTTCCTGTAGATGAACAAAAAAAACTTAGGATAGCATTATCAAATATTTCTGACCAGGAAACCTGATTTTCTTAATTTTATTGTTTTCAAAAATAGAAACCGTTATTCCCCCCGAATCTATAGCCCTGAATTTATAGCCCTGTACTTTGGCTGGAATTCTTGATATAATTCTCAATCAGTGACTGGTCCTATATCCGGAATAATCTGGGTGTATGGAGACCTGCATAAAATAAATTTTAAGGAGCACATGTCATGTCATTAACATTAGAACAAAAAACCGCGATTATCGATCAATTTTCTCGCCATGAAGGCGATACTGGTTCACCAGAAGTTCAGATTGCATTATTAACAACTCGCATCAAAGAACTCACCGAGCATCTTCGTGCTCACAAACATGATGAATCTTCCCGCCGAGGATTGTTGAAATTGGTCGGAAAACGACGTCGTTTGCTAGCTTATCTTCGCGCCAGTGATTTTGGCCGATTCAGTGCAGTAGTAGAAAAACTAAGTCTGCGCGCAAAGTAAGTTTATCGCGAGAATGGAAAAGCAAATCAAATTACTTTTCCATTTCTATGAATCAACTCGCAGGTTGGGTATTGAAACCTGTTCAGAACATTTGTAGTTCTGGATAATTTTCAGTTCCTGACCAGGCGGGACATTTTAGTTAAGAGGGAAAAAGTATGAAACCCGAAAGTAAGTCTTTTAGCGTCCCCATGGGGGAAACCGTAATAACCATTGAAACTGGAAAGCTTGCTCTCCAAGCTGGTGGAGCAGTAACAATCACTTGTGGAGAAACAATGATTTTTGCTGCAGCAACAATGGATAAACAACCGAAAGAAAGTACTGATTTCTTTCCTTTGACCATTGATTATGAAGAACGAATGTACGCTGGTGGCCGCATACCTGGTTCATTCTTCCGAAGGGAAGGTCGTCCCAGCACTGATGCCATTTTGTTGGCCAGACTAACTGACCGACCGATACGCCCATTGTTCTCAAAAGATATGCGCAATCCTGTCCAGATTATCATGGTTTCGTTTTCATCAGACGGCATTAATCCAATCGATATCTTGGGTATTAATGCTGCTTCTGCGGCATTGACTATTTCAGATATCCCCTGGAGTGGTCCGATTGGTGCTGTACGCGTAGGCCGTATTGATGGAAAATTTATTGTTAATCCAACATTCCAACAAATAGAAGAATCCGATCTGGATCTGCGTGTTGCTGGAACTAAAGAAGCCATTTCTATGGTCGAATGTGGAGCAAATGAGATTCCCGATGATGTTATGGTGGAAGCACTTGCATTTGCCCACGAAGCTATCCAGCAAATCATCGATCTCCAATTGAAAATGGCTGCTGATATTGGCAAACCAAAAACTGTTGTTCCATTATTCCCTGCTGATGAGAGTCTTGTCAGCAAAGTGGAAGCTCGTGTAGCGATAGACATTGAAAATGCGCTGGCATCGCCGCACACCAAAGCAGAATTGAACACAGCGATAGACGAATTAAAAGCAAAAATGATTGAGGAATTTGCTAGTGAGGATGAATCCCTTTCTGGTGCTGTTTCAGAAGCATTTGAAGTGAGCTACAAACATGTCGTTCGCAAAAGAATTCTGGATCTGGGTTTTCGCCCGGATGGTAGAAATCCGGAAGAAATTCGCCCAATATGGTGTGAAGTGGGATATAGCCCGCGTGCACATGGTTCAGCCATTTTCACGCGTGGTGAAACACAAGCGTTGACATTAGCCACACTTGGAACACCTCGAGAAGCCCAGGAAATGGATACCCTGGCACCCATGGAAAATAAACGCTATATGCATCATTACAATTTTCCTCCTTATTCCACCGGGGAAGTTAAACCCTTGCGTGGTCAATCCAGACGGGAAATTGGTCATGGCGCATTAGCAGAACGCGCATTGGTTCCTGTAATTCCCGATGAAGCTGATTTTCCATATACAATTCGTCTGGTGAGTGAAATCCTTGCATCCAATGGATCCAGCTCAATGGCATCGGTTTGTGGATCTACCTTAGCTTTAATGGACACTGGTGTCCCGATCAAAGCTCCTGTAGCTGGTGTGGCCATGGGATTAATCAAAGATAATGAAAAATTTGCAATTCTTACTGACATCCAGGGATTGGAGGATCACCTTGGTGATATGGATTTCAAAGTTGCCGGAACTAGCGCAGGCATCACAGCTTTACAAATGGATATCAAGATTGCTGGTATCACACCAGAAATCATGTCTAAAGCGCTAAAACAAGCCTATCAAGCCCGGCTATCTATCCTTGATAAAATGCTTGAAGTAATCGCAGTACCCAATACTATTCTGAAACCTCATGCTCCTAAGATAACGATCGTAAAAGTCCCTGTTGACAAAATTGGCGCAATTATTGGTCCAGGCGGAAAAAATATCCGTGCCTTGCAAGAAGAAACCAATACGAAGATTGATATTGGCGAAGATGGTAGCGTCTTCATTGCAGCAGCGGAAGGATACGGCGCTGATATTGCTCGCGAGAGAATCGAAGCACTCATTGAAACACCTCAAATTGGCAGAATTTACACCGGAAAAGTCGTTCGCACTGTTGACTTTGGCGCATTTGTAGAAATCATTCCAGGAACAGATGGATTGGTCCACATCTCCCAATTGGACACAGAACGCGTCAATTCTGTGGAAGACATCGTCAGTGTCGGTGATGAGATCACCGTCATGATCACTGACATTGATAGCAATGGCAAAATCCGGCTTTCAAGACAGGCTGTTTTGGAAGGTTGGACCGTTGATGAAGCCAAAGAACGTGATCGTGGCGGAAAACCATCGGGAGGACGTCCAGGTGGACAAAATAGAGGTGGTGACCGCAACAATCGTGGCGATCGGGGCGGAAACCGTGATAACCGCTCAGGGAATCGCGGCGGACAAAACAGATACTAAATCTATTGCACAATTTTCAAATTAAGAAACTTTCTTGTATTGAATTTTCTCTGCAATTTGAAGAATCTAAACCAATACAGTTATAAAAAAACCTCCTGTATGGAGTCGGTAGTTTAAGAAAATATCAAAGCGGTGAAGAAAAGAACTCACCGCTTTGTGCTTACTGCTTATATTGTTTTTTTGATTATTCAATACCAATAACTATGTCACCGACATCAAATGGGTCGCCACATTCTGGGCAGAACTTTGGAGGGCGAGTTTTATCATCCGGTTCCCAACTGCATTTGTCACATTTGTATTGTGGTATCCCAGCGGGTTTTGCCCTTCCACATTCAGGGCAGAATTTACCTTTGTTGTCCAAACCACAAGTACATATCCAATAATTTGTCGCAACAGCCTCATTTGCCACTTCAACTATCTCACCTTCTATTTCTGATTCTTCCACGTCTACGGCAATAGCAGCTTCGTATTCGGCAAACTCTTCCGGCGACATATGAGCCAATGTTGAGAGATGGCTCTTAAGCCTATGAGCCATTGGCTTAAACGTTACCAGTGTGAGCCCACCAGAGACAGCTCCTCCAAGTATTGGCACAGCTTTTGATACTCCCTTGGCAAATGTTTCCTTCACCATTTTTTGCCCCAACATTGCCGCAATTTTCTTCACAATTGGATAATACCAAGTCTTAGTAAGTGCTTTGGTAGCAATCTTTTTTGTAACAGCCCTCATTGCTGTTTCACCGAACAACTTGGTCACGACTTTGTTAGCGGCTCCTACTCCAAACATCACGCCGATAAACAAAATTAGTTGAGACTCCGTTTCTGTATCAAGCTTAGAAGATTCGGTAAATATTTCGGTCCAACCGTAGATGTATGCCAATTCTTGTGCAATGCGGATAACAAATCCGTAGAACTGCACCAAGTCAGCGGGGATAGTAGCCGCTATAGCAAACCCACCTGGTATGCCTGCAGCTGTAGATATTGTGGTTACTCTGATGGTTTCTGCATTTATCACAGCGTTTGCTAGACTATCCAGTTTTGCGATCGGAATGCCAGCATGAAGCGTTCCCTCAACGATAGCTTTTTGCAACTGCCTGTGAGTACACAGCTTTTTTAGGTTCTTAGTCAGAAACTCTTCTCGATTGATATGAACAAGTGGGAGTTTTGACGCACTCTCAATAACAGTGGTAAATGATGGTTGATCCATTATGATCCCTCCTTAAATTATTATTGCGTTGCTGGCGAAACTTGTTGTGCGAATTAAGTTGTTTCATAATAAGACGTGTAATTTCCGCGAGTAATCTGGAATTTGATTGCATTAAAATATAATAAAAAAAATTCGTAAGCTATCTATAGTTTATTATAGCTTTACATATTTGTTCATGCCACACCTTTGGAAAATCGCATTTTACAATGGGAATAAGGGTTCATCAAATTATTAAGGAATGTGACTGCACACACTTTATTTGCTCTTCCGACCATACACATGCTCAAATAATAATTCTATCTGTAACAGCAGTATCGTCGTTTGGTTTCTTATGTCACAACTCCATACGGAAGGTTTTTTATTTTCCCTACCTAGAGAGATCCGTTTCATGCTTGGTGGGTGGGTAAGAAAGGCATTTCCGGACCGGGGATGTTCAATAATTTGGCCAATGCCGCCCGCATGGCTGTACGATCATCCCAGAGATATTCAGTCTCACCAAAACACATGGATTGTTCGTGACCTTTTCCACATGCCATAACCAGATCACCTGTTTTGGCTAATTGAACACCTAATTCAATTGCATTTCCCCGGTCAGGTATAATGAACAGGTTCTCTCCCAGAATAGCGCCCTGACTTTCAGCGGCACGTTGCATTTCGGCCAAAATAGAATTCAGTTCTTCAGTACGAGGATCTTCTGCCGTAATAATGGTGATATCTGCCATTTGGGCAGATTTTTCCGCCATCAACCTTCTTTTCTCCCGATCACGCAAACCAGCAGAACCAAAAATTGTAATTACCCTTCCAACGGTTAATTTTTGCACTGTCTTGATAGCATTCTCGAGTGCATTTGGTGTGTGGGCAAAATCAACAATCGCCTGGAATGGTTGCCCCATGCGTATCTGTTCCATCCGACCGGGAACTGACTGCATATTTTCTATTCCTTTTGCAGCCAGATTTGGATTAATTTTTAAACCAAATATTCCCACAGATAAGGCTGCTAGAACGTTCGAAATGTTGTAATCTCCTGGTAAGTGAGAATGAATGTCTACTGAAAAATTTTGACCACTGGCTTTAAATCGAACTCCATCTATTCCCGTTTGGATTTCCTCTGACCAAATATCATGTTTTTCCTGAATAGAGTAAAAAATCTTTGGAACAAGTGAAATACTTTCTAAATAATCACTGGAAGAATCGTCTTTGTTGATGATCGCCAGGCGATCCGGAAAGAATGATTTAACTTCTGTTTCATGGAGTGATTCAAAGAGACGTCCTTTTGCCTGTAAATAAGCTTTATATGATCCATGATAGTCTAAATGTTCATGGGTAATATTGGTGACAACGGTAATATCAAAATCACATCCGGTCACCCTGTGTTGCGCAAGGCCATGTGAAGTTGTTTCCAGGACCACATGGGTCAATCCAGCTTGTCTCATTCGCCAAAGATAATATTGCACAGCAGGTGCTTCAGGTGTCGTCACATGAAATCCAGTATCAAGCACTTCCTCCCCTATTTGTGCATTTACTGTCGAAATCATACCGGCTTTTAATCCAGCGGATCGTAATATTTCATAAATCAGATTGGATGTTGTTGTCTTTCCATCTGTGCCTGTCACCCCAATCAGGATCATAGATCGAGATGGATATCCATAATAACTGGCTGATATATGTGCCAATGCCTCTCGTGAATTTTCGAATTGAAGATATGGGATATCCAGGTATTCCCAGTTCTCGATTGATTGAGATCCTATTGCAGCGACAGCACCATTTTTTGCGGCAGCTTCAATGTATTTATGCCCGTCAACATTTCCTCCCTCCAGTGCCACAAAGATATGCCCTGGTTCAATCATACGTGAGTCGTATTGAATTCCTTCAACCACAAAATCAATTTTAATTGAAGAACTTCTATAAGATAATGGAATGTTTTCTAGTATTTGGTTTAAAGTCTGTTTTTGCATATTGTCATTATACAAAAAAAGGTTGGAAGCAAGCAAAAACCTCCAACCCTGGTTTAACGAAGTTATTTTTTACTGCAATGATCTTTGTAAGTTAGACAACTGCCCAGCAACTGATCCATCAACGACTCTATCACCAATTTTTACAACCAATCCACCTAAAATGGCAGGATCAACTCTAAAACTGACACTGGCTGTATCGCCAATTTTACTGAGAACGTCCTGTTTAACAGTCTTTTGCTCCTCGAGTGTCAATGGTAAGGCACTGGTTACTTCAGCTCCTGAACCTGAAATTGATAGATCTTCTATGACAATGACTTTTCCATCTTTCACACCACTGAAGAATTCCGCCAGAAGGGTTCTTTGACGCTTCTCGTCCAAAGCTTCACCAATTAATTTCTGTGCAGCAGCGATAGCAATTGCAGAAACGTCACCACGCATCTCACTTAATAATCTTACGCGCTCTTCTTCAACTTCTGACAAAGCATTTTCTCTTTGTTTATCAATGCCCTGTTTGGCTTCTGTCACCATTTCTTTTTGTAGAGCTTCTGCCCGAGAGGTGGTTTCACGAATAATCTCATTGGCTTTTAATTGCGCATCACCAATAATTTTATCAGCAGCTTTTTCTGCGGTCGCTCTTGCATCAGCGGCAATACGTGCATCTTCAAGACCCTGGGCAATTTTATTTCTTCGTTCTTCCAGCATTTTTGTCACTGGACCAAATACCCAGGCGCGCAACACAATATAAATAATCGCAAAATTTATGATGTGTGTAAGTAAGAAACCCAGATTAATACCTAGCTTTTCCAAGGTTGGCTCCTTTCCTCTTTTAGAGAACGAATAACATTAAGAATGCGATAACCAAACAATAAATGGCAATAGCCTCAGAAAACGCAATACCAAGGATCATATTTGTAAAAAGGTTACCATAGGCATCTGGATTACGCGCCATTCCATTTAAAGCTCCATGTACGCTTAAACCAATTCCAATACCTGCACCTAAAGCACCAATCATTGAAAGGCCAGCACCAATAAATTTTGCAGCAAGAATTAAATCACCTGTCATTTCTCCTCCATAAATTATAATTAATGATCGTCATGTTCCCCATGACCTTGTGTTGCTTGAGCCATGAAAACTAAAGTTAACATACCAAACACGAATGCTTGGATAACACCCATAAATAATTCAAAAGCAAAAATCAATGAAGGTACAAATACAGGAAGCATTGCACCGACTAATGCTACCAAAACAGTTCCTGAAAACATCACGCCAAAAAGACGGAATGAAAACGATAGTATTTTTGCTAATTCTGAAATTAACTCCAGGATACCAACAATAAAATCCATAAAACCCAAAAAAGGTTTTTTAAATATTGTTGTGAAATTTAAGAATTTTGAAAAGTATCGAACTCCCTGTGCCCGGATACCAATCACCTGAACCATAACAACTGATATTAAGGCTAAGGCAATGGTAAAGTTTAGATCGGTCGATAAACCTCTAAAGAACGGTGTGACGATATATCCTTCACCTTTATGGGCTAACTCAGGTGTAAGGATATTCCAGTTTCCACCAATATTTTGGGTGACATATCCGTGATCATAATGATGCATGAAACCGATTGTTTCCATACCTGGGATCAATTTCGTCAAGTTTGCAACCAGAACTAAAACAAATATCGTTGCAAACCAAGGAAAGATTTGTTTGGCATATTTTCCCGCAGAAGTTTCAGTCAAGTTATATAATGCTTCAACCAGCATCTCGATCAATGCTGCAACCCCTTTGGGCACAAGCGTTCCACCTTTTAAACCATTCCGAACCAGTAACGCTAAAATTATTATGATTAAATCAACCAGTAACATGGAGGGAAGAGTATTGACGAAATAAAAATCACCAATGACAGGCAAGGTGAAAATTGGTTCCAGTAATATTCTTTCCGGAGCAACTTGAATATGTGGTTGGATTGGTTTAGCAATGAAATTAACAGCAAGAATCGTCAGAATAATTAAACCAAATATCCACCAACGATTGACACCCCAACGCCACTTACGAGTATTTTCCAAGGCTTGTCTCCTTTGATTCTTTATCAAAATTTGTTTGTTTGACTTTAATTTTGGATAATGCAAAACGGACAACAAATATCATAACAGCTAAAGAAACAGGGATACTAACAATTAATAATCCCACTGTGAAAATTGGTTTTGATTGATAATGATTATCCAACCAAAGTCCCCCTAAAACCGCCCCTAAAATAATTACAAAGGTTAAACAACCAACCTGAGCCACAACACTTACGAGAGTCAAGTTAAAAAATTTAGTTTTTGAATCAACAGGTGCAGGTTTCTCAGGTTGCATATTATAAAATTATATCAGATTCAAAAAAGAGTATCAATGAAGCAACATCAGATTTGTAGAAGCCACTTCCAGCCAATTCAACCAGGGAGTAAATATCACACCCATTGTGATGATTCCAATCACACAAACTGACAATGCCAGCTTCCAACCTAAATAGATAGGTTGCGAATTTGTCTCCTCACTATCCGCAAATGTTATTCTGAGCACTGTTAAATAGTAGTATAAAGCAATGATCGAATTGACGATACCGATTATCAATAACCAGATTAATCCAGCATCCATTGCTGCCATAAAAACAAGTACTTTGCTTACAAATCCACCAAATGGGGGGATACCTGCCAATGATAAAATGGCAATGAGGAAAACAAGGGAAATTCCTGGGGATCTTTTCATCAATCCCTGGAAAGACTCAATTTCATTTGATTTCTTTGATTTTTCAACAATGTGGATGACACCAAATATGGCCAGGTTGGTAAACAAATAAGCCAGGAGATAATACATTGCAGCTTTGAAACCCATTGTTGTTCCGGAGGCAACACCAATTAACATATAGCCAGCATGTGCTATCGATGAATATGCAAACATACGTTTGATATCCTTCTGTACCAATGCCAATAAATTACCAACGAACATGGAAGCGGTTGCCATCAGTGCTAACAACGTAGTCCAGCTTTGAGGTTCTGGTGAGAAAATCGACACCATAAATCTCATAATAACGATAAAACCTATTGCCTTTGATGCTGTGGATAGATAACCAGCAATCGGGGTTGGCGCACCCTGATATGCATCTGGTGCCCAAAAATGAAATGGGAATCCGGAAATTTTGGCTCCAAATCCCACAACAGTTAATAACAAGATGAATATCAACAACCCTGTAGAAATTTTTCCAGCTTCAATCGCTGCCAGGATTTCAGTGAAATGTGTACTTCCAGTGAAGCCGTACAATAGACTGAACCCATATAATAATATTGCTGATGTGAAAGCGCCAAATAGGAAATATTTAAGACCGCTTTCAATTGAAAAATTATTCTTAGTAAGAAAGCCGACCAGAACATACAGAGGAATCGCAGTTGTTTCAATTGCCAGGTAGAGTAAAATGATATTGGATGAAGCTGCCATCATACTCATACCAATCACACTCAACAACAACATGGCAAAATATTCGCCCTTGTCATTCACCTCCTGGTGATACATGGAAAACAAAGTTGTGATCGCTGCACCCACCATCACGATCAATTGGAATGTAAAACTGGCTGCATCCACTTGGATCATTCCACCCCATGCGTAACTCGTAGTATTTCCTGGAGATAAGAATAAAAGAGTAGCCAGAATAATGATTAACAAACCTAAAAAAGTTATCCAACTTAATGTGTTTCCATTAACATGTTTTTTTCGAAACACATCAACAACCATCACGATGGTGATCAAACCAAGTAAAAAGAGTTCTGGCAAAATGGCTATCAAATCAAAATTAGTGATCATATTCGACCCCATTTATGCACCTCCCAAAATTGCCAGAATATGATTAACGCCAGTCTCTATCAGCGGTACCATCAAACTCGGAATCAATCCGATGGCGATCATAAATAAACTGAGCAAACCAATAACAATTTTATCTTTGACAGTGATATCTTTAATTTTGCCTTCAAATTCTTTCGGCAAATCTCCAAAGAAAACCTTGCGGACAACCAGCAAAATATAAGCCGCAGTGACAACGATGGAAATCACGGATATGATCGCCACAATTGGTGCTACCTGCCAGACACCCATATAAATGGGAATTTCAGCAATAAAACCAGAAAGACCTGGCATACCCATCGAAACCAGACCGCCTACGATAAATCCCACCATTGCCCATGGCATTACTTTATATAAACCTCCTAGTGATGCAATATCTCGGGTATGCGATCGATCGTATACCATACCAACGATGGAAAAGAAGAGTGCTGTCATCACACCGTGCGAGAACATTTGTAATCCAGCGCCTAATAATCCATTGTAATTTAACGAAGCAAATCCTATTAACACCAATCCCATATGTGACACAGAAGAAAAACCAATCACATATTTAAAATCTTTTTGTATCATGGCGATAAAAGCGCCGTACACGACGTTGATCGTCGCCAGCACTAAAATCCAGGTAGCCCAATGCCTGGCGCCTTCAGGTAATAACATAATCCCCACTCGTAATGCTGCAAAAACACCGACTTTCATCTCGACCCCTGCCAGGAGCATTGAAATGGCTGTTGGGGCAGCCACATGACCATCCGGTGCCCAGGAGTGGAATGGGAAGATACCTCCCAAAATAGCAAATCCAAGGAAAACAAATGGGAACCACATTCTTTGCATCTCTACTGAGAATCCAGCATTTTCAAGCAACAAAAGATCGAATGTCCTTTCAGGTGAAGCCTGGTAAATGGCCAACGCACCAATCAATGCCAGGACTGAACCAATAAACAAATACAGTGTAAGCTTCATACCGCCATAATTACGAGTTTTAGGGTACCCCCATATCACAATCATCAAGTACTTCGGAAAAACTGCTAATTCAAGGAAAAAGAAGAGCAAGAATAAATCCAGAGAGGAAAAAACACCTAAAACACTGGTTGCTAAAAACATCAGATATGAGAAGAATTCACTTGGGCGGTTATCAATATTCCATGAAACCATCACACCTGAAAAAACAACCAGTCCAGTCATAACCAGCATGGCAACGCCAATACCGTCCACGCCCAGATGATAAGTTATCCCCAATTCGGGTAACCAGGGAAGGTATTCAGTGAATTGATAGCCGGCTTTTTCGATGCTATAACTTGCCCAGATAATAAGCGTGAATAAGAGTACAAGACTGGAAGCTGCCAGCGCTATCGGCCTGATCCAACCAGGTTTTTGACGCCCATATAAAAGGATGATCAGCCCGGCGATTAGTGGTATAAAAATGGTTACACTCAGGATAGGAAAACCCATTCCATCACCTCTTTAGAAGAAAAAATTTACTGCATGATTGATTAAATTCAATAATGATGCCGGCCAAACTCCAATCCAGAGCATCAAAACCATCAAAGGAGCGATTACCCATACCTCGCGAGTACTGATTTCCGGTATCGCTAACCAACGATCATTTCTTGGACCATGCAAGACACCGGCAATCGCTTTAAGAATATATACACCTGTAAAGAATAAACCGATCATGGAGAATGCTGTAGCAAGTGGGAAAATTCCCCAGGCTCCTCGAACCACCAGAAATTCCGAGACAAAACCATTCAAACCGGGTAAGCCCAGAGCTGCCATTGCTGTAAATACAAAAATGGCTCCATATCTGGGAAGAATTGGCCATAAACCACCCAATTCATCCAACTGACGGGTGTGGGTCCGATCATAAACTACCCCAACCAGGAAAAACATACCTGCGGATGTTAATCCATGATTGAACATTTGAAGAATGGAGCCATTTAATGCGATTGTAGCACTCTGGATAACCCCATTATCTGTTGATTGCCAGGCAAAGGCAGCTGCAGCAATCCCTAAGACAACAAATCCCATATGATTGATAGATGAGTAAGCCACCAGGCGTTTTAAATCTTTTTGTGCAAAAGCCGCCAGTGCTCCAAAGATGATTGCTGCTGTAGCTAAAATCGCTAAGGCTCCTGCATAACGATGCGCCTCGACCGGGAAAAATGGAATAACCAGTCGAATAAAACCATAAGCGCCTAATTTCAGCAGAACTCCAGCCAGGATCATTGACCCAGCCGTGGGTGCTTCGGTGTGGGCATCCGGTAACCAGGTATGCACCGGCCAGACAGGCACTTTAATGGCAAATGCCAATACAAATGCCCAGAAAGCAATCGCTTTAACTGAAGTTAAGGATAATCCTAATGGTATTGCTTTTTGAAAATTTGCATCTGTTAATGCTGGCCACAATTGGTAAATTTTTACCAGATCAAAACTTCCCGTAGTGATACCCAAAATTTGGATGGAGAGCAATAATCCCAGGGATCCTGCCATGGTAACCAGGATAAACTTGAGAGCAGCGTAATTGCGTTTAGCACCACCCCATTGATTGATGAGAAAATACATAGGGATTAGACCTATTTCCCAAAATAAGAAAAAGACCAATAAATCTAAGGAAATAAATACACCCAACACACCGGTTTCCAAAAATAAAAACAGTGCCATGTACGCTTTGACCTGATTCTTGATCCCATAGGAAGCCAGGATCGCTAATGGTGTCAGTATCGTTGTCAGGAGTACCATTGGCAACGAAATCCCATCCACACCAAAATGGAATGATGATCCGATCGCTGAAAACCAGGGGATTTGAATCTCGAACTGAAAACCAGGTAGGGTTTTATCAAACTGGAACCATAAAAGTAATGATAAAAAGAACGGAATTAAGGAACTTCCAAAAGCAACCCATCTAATCGTGTTTTTATTGGATGTTGGTAAAACAACAATCAGAATGGCTGCCAGGGTCGGAAGTAAAAGAATGTAAAAAAGTAGATTATTTTCCATCATATTTTCCTTAACCAATTCCTAAAACAAAATCAAATAGAAGATAAAACCACCCAGCAACGAAAATGCGAGCGCAAGAATCATGTAGTCTTGAATCCGGCCAGATTGTGTGACTTTGAGATTGGTTCCGATTTTCTTTGTCCCGGAAGCCATTTTGTCGCCACCTTTGTTGATGACCGGTAAATCGAACCAATACCTGAATTTGTCACCTAACCAGAGACTGATTTTTCCAATTCCGTGCAGGAATCCATCAAAAATCTTTTGATCAAACAATTGATAGACAATTTTTTCGGAAAACCATCGGGCTGGTCTAATAAATACGAATTGATAGAACTCATCGATATAATATTTGTTTGCCAATACTTTATAGAACCCGGAAAGTGACCACTCTAATGGATCTTTATCGCTTTCTTTGATCCTTCGGTAAAGGAGTCCACCCAGGAATAAACCACCCAGGCTAACCACCAGGGAAGTGATCAGTGGGATAGAGCTGTGATGCTCAACAACAGCATGTTCACCATTCAGCATCGTCCCTAAAAATGACTCAAGCCAGTTAGGTACCAAACCCCCAATGACAGGGAAATACTCTGGTATACCCACCCAACCAACCGTAATTGCAAAAAATGATAATATGATCAATGGAAATGTCATGGTTGTTGGGGTTTCATGAGCATGTTTTGCAGCTTCTGAACGCGCATTACCAAGGAATACGAGAGAGATTTGCCGCATTGTATAAAAAGCAGTAATAAACGCGGATATTGCCAACACCCAAAATACAATACTGAAGCCACCATTGAATGCACCGGAAAGGATTTCATCTTTGGACCAAAATCCGGCAGTTATAAAGGGAAATCCTGCCAGGGCGAATCCCCCAATAACAAAGGTTACAAATGTTTTAGGCATTTTTTTATAAAGCCCACCCATGTTATACATATCCTGCGGATCAATATGTTCCTGCGTATGTAATACCCCATGTTCCATTCCGTGAATAATAGATCCTGATCCGAGGAATAACAAAGCTTTGAAAATAGCGTGAGTTACAAGATGAAAAGCAGCGGCAATATAAGCACCCACACCCAAAGCAGCAATCATAAATCCCAATTGAGAGATGGTGGAATACGCAAGCACTCTTTTCACATCTCTTTGGGCAACAGCAATTGTCGCAGAGAATAATGCCGTAAATGAACCAATCACAGCCATCACCAGCATAGGTGTGGTGAGTGCTGCTCCTCCATCCCAACCTGCTGACAGCACCGGGAAGAACCGTATCGCCAGATAAACACCGGCCGAAACCATCGTAGCGGCGTGAATCATTGCTGATACAGGTGTTGGGCCTTCCATTGCATCGGGCAACCAGACATGCAAGGGGAATTGGGAGCTTTTGCCAACTACCCCCATAAATATGAGCAATCCGATCAACCCAGCCCAGGATAAACCGAGAACAGGCGAAATGGATGCTGCAAGATTATGGATGACACTCTCAGAAAAAATTACTTCATATTGAAGACTCCCTGTGATGGTGTAGAGAGCTGCCAAACCAATCAACATAAAAACATCACCAATACGTGTGGTTAAAAAGGCTTTTTGAGCGGCAGCTTTTGCGGATGGTTTCGCGTACCAGAAACCGATCAACAAATAGGAGCATAAACCCATAATTTCCCAACCAATATACAGGGTAAGTAAATTGTTGCTGACCACCAACAAATACATGGCAAAAGCAAATAATCCAAAGAACCCAAAAAACCGCGCATACATCGGCTCAATCGAAGGACCGTACTGGTGTTTTCCTTCCTGATCAATGATTTCCGCTCCGTGGGGTGGTAATCCAGGTCGATCATGATCCCCTTCAGGTTGGCCAAAATTATGATATCCAACACTGTAAATAAAAATCATTAAAATCGTCCAGGAGACGAAAAACAAAGTGATTGTTGTAAGAGCATCAACCTGTACACCAATCTTCAACCATGTTTCTGCAGTTGGTAACCAGGAAATTGAACTGGTGAGTCCGTTCTCTATGACTTCTTGATTGGTCACTGCAAAGACAAAAATGATCATACTTAGCAACCAGGAGATGGCAGCTGAACCGATAGCGATTGTATGGCTCAAACGATTATTTTTATAAGTTACCAGAAAAATGATAAAAAAAGCCAGAAGCGGAGCTAATGGGATCAACCAGGTGATGAGTTCATAATTCATTGATATCCTCCATTAACCTTTGAGTACATTAATATCTGAAGCAACAACGGTTTTTCGCAAACGGTATACAGCAATGATGATTGCCAATCCGATTGCTACTTCTGCAGCAGCTGCGATGATCACCACAGCTGCAAAAACCAATCCGTTGATTTCTGTATATCCAAGGGATTGAGAATGATAATGCCAGAATGCCAGAATATTAATATTGACTGCATTTAACATTAACTCAATACTGATCAACACAGCTACAGCATTCTTTCGGGAAATGGCACCGAACATACCAATACTGAATAAGACTGCAGCTAGGATCAAATACCAGGAAAGTGGGATCATTTGTTCTCCCCTCCTTTTTTATCCATGGCGATATAAACACCCCCAACCAGAGCCCCTAAAAGTAATAATGACGCGAGCTCAAAAGGTAGAGCATAACCTGCCGGATCCAGTAATCCTACTCCAAATGCGATGATGCTTTCCTGTCCTTGAAATTCTAAAGGTACCAGTGTTGTATTGATGACAGCACTGCTGGAAAGCTGACTGATAAAAATAACTGAAAATATCAGAACAAGTAACAGCACAATGCCCCATGATCGATTGATTTGCATTTCTTCATCGCTCATGATGTTCCTGGTTAACATGATCGCAAAGATCAAAATAATGGCAATCGCCCCGATGTAAACAAGAATTTGTACAGCTGCAAAGAAACTTGCCTCTAATAAAGCAAAAATGATCGCCACACCCATCAGTGTAACAATCAACCACAAAGCTGCGTGAAAGATTTTTCGTAAACTGACCACAAATATGGCGGAGATAATTGTGACCAGCGAGACGAGGAGAAAAACAATTTGTAAGGGAGTCACATTAACCTCCTGTTTCCGAGCGAGTGAATGGGTTTGATGGTTGGGCTAAAACTCGCTTTTTAGACGAGACAATTTTCCGTTCTTTTTCTTTTTCGAATTTCTTGATTATCGCAAATCCGACAATGAATAACGCCACATTAATCACCAATAAGATTAGTACTTGTAGCCATTGATTGGAGTTTTCAATCAACTTCGTAATAAAAGCCACGACGATAAACAAAGCCAAAGCTAACGGTGTCAGGAATTTCCAGGTAATTGCCATCATTTGATCCACCCGGAAACGTGGCATACTACCACGAATCCATACACCCAGGAACCATACAATTACGGATTTGATGAGCAAATAAACAAAACCCAAAATCGGTATTTGTTCAGCTCCTGGACCTTTCCATCCGCCGAGGAAAATTGAAGAAAAGATCACCGAGGAGGTAAATGCACGTAAGAAATCCGCCACATAGAACATTCCGAATTTTAAACCCGAATATTCCATATTAAAACCAGCAACCAGCTCGGACTCGGCCTCAGCCAAGTCAAAAGGCGCACGACCATTCTCTGCAATTGAAGCGACGAAGAAAATAAAAGCACCTAACGGAAGAAAGAAGATATAAGCAATATTCTGTGATTTTACAATATCACCCAGTGACATGGACCCTGATAATATGACGATTGCCAACAGGATTATGGCCATTGGAACTTCGTAGGAAATCATTTGTGCGGAAGCGCGGAAGGCAGCCAGCATGGAATATTTGTTGTTGGATCCCCAACCAGCCAGAATAACACCTAACTCTCCTAAACCACCTACACCGAGTATGAATAGCAAAGCAACATTGAGATTCGATCCTCGAACACTATCTGAAAATGGAACTACCGCCCATAACAAAAGGACTGATGCAACAGAAATAATAGGAGCCAGGTGGTAAGGGATTGGATCAACACTATCAGGAATAATATGTTCTTTAATGAAAATCTTTAACATGTCTGCAACTGGTTGAAAAATTCCCCAGGGACCAATTCGATTTGGGCCCAGTCTATCCTGTAATCTCCCAATGATTTTTCGTTCAGCCCATATTAGGATTAATGTAATTAACAAAGCCCCTGTCCCGAGAATGGCTGCACCAATTAAATAAACAATGAAGGTTTGCCACTCTGGAGCAACCCCCCAATTTTCTAATAATTGCACAATCCAATTTTCAATTCCAATGATTGGGTCACTTAAGAATTCCAGTATTTTCATGCTTTATCTCTCTTTTGGAATTATCGCCAGGTTAATGCGTCTTTTCGCCACACATACAGATACCCACCTAAAAGAATAAGTATAAATATTGTGGCCTCAACAACCGCAAATAATGCTAATTTCCCATAGGCAACTGCAAAAGGGAATAAAAACACTATTTCCACATCAAAAATTAAGAAAATTAAACCATACAGGTAGTATTGAATCTTAAATTGAATCCAGGTAGGTTTATAAGTTTCCATACCACATTCATAAACTGAATTCTTAATTTTTGTTGGTTTTTTGGGTGATAAGATACGTGCCAGAAAGATGGCGACTGCTGGTAAAAACATCGAAATGGTGAAAAATATACCTATATACAGCCATTGGTTTAGCATAGACACTCCTTAATTTTCTTCATAGCTGTTAATTAATCTTGCCCAACCTGCCGACGTAAGTTCATTTTATCACAAAGGATATTTATTACTTTATTTTTGAATTTGGGAATTTCTTATCAATAATGATAATTAATTATAATAGTTTTTTATTTTTTGAAACCTTTAATACCATTCATTTTTTTAAAGATCTAAAGTATCTTTTCAATAATTAGGGGCAGGGTGTTTTTAAGCGGGCGAACGCCCGCCTAAAAACACCTAACAACCCCTTTTTTTTGAGATGATACGATCTAAACAAGTAAATGATATTTAGAACGATGAATAACGATATAACTAATTGAATTGTGCCAATTTTCAAACCGAAGAAATTTTTAATTTTTATTGATAAATTTTTAGTGAAGATGAGTTCTCTTTGATTTTCTTCTTCATTAACATCAGAAAAAGTATTAATGTATATCCAAACCGTCCCAATAACATCCTGAACTGTGGTTGGTTCTATCCCCCAATTCATAATTATATCTTTCCCATCAATAATCGGTGTGATGAAAACACCTGGGGGGGTAAGTTCTGCACCTGTCAAAACAAAATCAACTTCAAAATTTTGAATTTTTCTGGAATCAAAATCAGATTGCTCTTGTTGCTCAATAATTACCTCATTTTGATAATTGTCGTTTAACAGTTGAATAATGATTTTTTCAGATTGACCAAACCAAATTTGTTCAGGGAGACCTAATATTAAGAGATATTGGTTCGATGTTTCATTTTTGATTTTGATTTCTCTCACCAGTCTTGGATTTGGATAATTTACACTTATCTGTAAGGCAAGAAATATCAAAAGAATCAGGAAAGCAATTAATGTTCTTTTTTGTAAATGCATTTATTCATTATATCTGGACAGGATAAGATTCTGTGAATCCATAATCGAATTTTAAATAATCTTCTTTTGAAAAATCTTTAACTTTAATTAATAATGCACCCGAAATTCTGGATGCATTTAATAAGTCATTTTCTTACCCTATGTAAATTTCCACCTTGGTTCCATCATCGTCATCGACATGGACATATAAGGGTTCATCCTTCTTTAATTGTTGATCAATTGTCACCAATAATTCTTCTACATCCAAACCAGAAACATTGGAAGGTAACTTTCCTTTGAATATCCGGAGAAAAAAACCAATCAACTGGAATGGTAATGGAAAAGCCAAAAAAATTCTTTGTGGACTTTCACTTTTGGGTTGCTTTATATTTAAATGGATCCACCTTGCACATTGTAAAATCCATCCAAAATAAATTAAAAACACACCGATTAAGAAAGGTATCCAGGTTAACCAGAATTTATAACCCAATCCTGAAGTTAAATAATTTTGATATAACCACGTTGAGGAAAAAATTGTCAATAACACCCCAAACAACAATGGAATAACCCAAAATACAATAGACCAGGTTGGTTTTTCTTTTTTTTCAGCATCTGTGGGCTTATGATTTATGATTTGTTCTTTGTAAATTACCTCAGGTTGTTCCTGGATAGCCATCTGATTTTCTTCAAATTCAGACAAAAGGTCAGCAGCTTTCTCTAATGAAATTTCACCCAATTCGACTTTCTTTAAAATATCCAATCGATTCTGTTCCATGTAGATTTCCTTTTTCATTAGGATTGTTCCAAAGCTCTTAATAACCGATCTGCTTCTTCTGCAGTTATTTTCTTTTCCTGTAACATTTGCAAAATCATCATTTTTTCTTCAGTGCTTATGGGCGATGATTTTGGCCCCCTTGGTTGTGGTTGAACCGGAGGTCGAGGAGGTCGAGGTGGTCGCGGCATTCCGAATTCTTCTTTGAATGAAAATTTCCTTTCCATTTTCTCCATAGCTTTTTGGATTTTCTCATCAGCCATTTGAGTTTTTTCTCGAATCTTTTCACTTATCTCACCGTCTATGTCGAATAGATCAGTAAAATCAAATCCACTGCTTTGCAATGCTTTCGATTCAAATTTTTGTTCAATCCCATCCACGTAAGCATCATCGGCTGATCCAAAATTCTGATTAATTTCAAAATCAGCTTCTTCATCACTGATTTTTATGTTTCCCCCAGCTTTTAGTTGGACCTCCTTCTCACCACTACCGAACTTCTTTTCGAATTTACCGTTGGTAAATTTTTCACTGGACTCCTGATAATTTATGGAGACAATTCCACCCGCCCTGGCATTGATAACCGTATTGTCGAGATCGGAAATATTGAGCTTAATTGACCCTCCAGCACGTAAGTGGTTTTCATTTCCATCAAATCGATTGGTCATAATTTTTAGATTTCCACCAACGGAAGTGGTGAGACTAATACTATCTGCCTTGCCTGATAAATTTCCTCCCACACCATGAATCTCCATTATCCCATTTTCGACGATGAAGCTAAGATTTCCCCCAACATTACGAATATTTGCGTTGGAAGTGATGTGACCTATTTTACAATTACCACTGATGTTTTCTATGGTCAACATTTCTGTTGATTGAATTGAACAATTTCCACTCACATTTTCAATTAATATTTTCCCCAAATCGCCCACAGTCTCCAGGTTCCCATAAATTCTTTCTATGACAAATTCGATATTTTTTGGAACTGAAAGGATTAAATAACTTTTGGCTACGATATCAAGAACATCACTATCGAGATTGAAATTACATTCCTTGTTCGCGGGATAGCGGGCTTCCACTTGATCATTTTCCCATCTTCGAACCAACACACTTTTTTTGCAATTTACCGTTATTGTCTTAACTTCCTTGAAGGTTGACGTTTCCATATAAAGCTCCAATCCAATGATTTCTAAAATTAGTTTAGCATAAATTGAAAAATTGTCAATATATTTTTTAATATATTATAAATATATATCAATATTTTTAATATTCGACTAATGATTATAAATATTTACTTGGATAATGCAATAATTTCACTAATTATTTTGAAAATAATTAAATATCAGTACACTTAGTATTAATAAATCGAAGCAGGAGAAAAAATTATGAACTATCAACCTGAGCCTTTCAGAATAAAAATGGTTGAACCAATACGATTAATTTCAAAACAGGATAGAGCTGCTGCAATTAAATAAGCAGGCTACAATCTTTTCAATTTAAAAGCGGATGATGTTTTTATCGATCTTCTTACTGATTCTGGCATAGGTTTAATGAGTCAGAATCAGTGGGCAGCCATGATGACTGAGGATGAAACATATGCCGGGGAAAAATCATATTTTCGATTATCAGAAATCATGCATGAAATCTTTGGATTCGAATTTTTTGTCCCTACTCATCAAGGCCGCGCAGCTGAAAATATATTAGTGAATATTCTAGTTAATCCCGGTCAGTTTATTCCTTCCAACATGCATTTTGATACAACCGAAGGAAATATTCGTGCAGGAAAAGCTTTTCCCGTAAATCTTGTCAATGAAAATGCTTTTGACCCTGCAAATCTCGACCCGTTCAAAGGCAACATGGATCTGACAAAACTGAGAGCATTTATCCAAACAACTGGACCGGAAAATATTCCTTTTGGTTCAATCACAATTACCATCAATGCTGGAGGTGGACAACCTGTCAGCCTGGAAAATATTCGTCAGGTAGCCGAGACCTATCACGAATATGGGATCTTGTTCTTAATTGATGCCTGCCGGTTCGCTGAAAATTCATATTTTATAAAACAAAGAGAGCCTGGCTACCAGAACCGGTCGATCATCAGTATTGCGCAAGAGATTTTTAGTTTTGCTGATGGAGCTTGGATGAGCTCGAAGAAGGATGCATTGGTTAATATTGGTGGTTTTCTCGCTGTTCGAGATAATGACATATATCAAAAAATTTGCAATGAATTAATCCTGAAAGAAGGATTTATCAGTTATGGAGGTCTTGCAGGAAGAGATCTGGATGCAGTTGCTGTAGGGCTGCGGGAAGGTCTGGATGAAGATTATTTAGCTTACCGGATAGGGCAAACGGCATATCTGACTGAGAAATTATCATCAAATAACATTCCTGTCATGCAACCAGCCGGTGGTCATGCTGTCTATCTCGATGCAGGCGCATTACTCCCGCACATACCCCCTCAACAATTTCCCGGGCAAACACTGGCTGTGGCTATGTATATCGAAGGAGCTGTGCGCGGGGTTGAGATTGGATCGGTTATGTTTGCTTATTCTGACCCTGACACCGGTAAAATGATCTACCCCAGATTGGAACTGGTACGACTGGCGATCCCCAGACGGGTTTACACTCAGAGTCATCTGGATTTTGTAGTTCAAACTGCAAAACAGGTTTATGAACAGAAAAGCAATTCCAAAGGATTTGAGTTTACCTATGCTCCGGAATTGTTAAGGCACTTTACTGCCCGCTTCAAACCTTTATAAACCTGATTTTTTCGCCAAATCCCAGAAAGCATCCAACTCTGCCAATGAAAAATCCTTCCAGGATTTATTCATATCCTTTACCTGTGTCTCGATAAAATTGAACCTTTTTCTGAATTTAAGATTGGTTTCGCGCAAGATTGATTCGGCATCACCACCATACCAACGGATCAGATTTACAATCGCAAATAATAAATCACCTAATTCTTCTAATTGTGATTCTTTATCTATGGCATTAGTAATTTCATTTATCTCTTCATGTATCTTCTCAATGACCGGTTCAACTGTATCCCAATCAAATCCTACACGCGCAGCACGATTTTGGATTTCCTGTGATTGAGCTAAAGCAGGATATTCATTTGGTACCCCGGATAATAAACCGTTTTCTTTTTTGTTACCATTTTCAGCTCGTTCTGACTCTTTGATTTTTTCCCAATTTGCCAGGACGTGATCGACTCCATCTACATGGACTTGAGAAAAAACATGTGGATGCCGGCGAATCAGTTTTTCACTGATACCTTTGATCACGTCAACCATGGAGAATTCACCATATTCAGAAGCAATTTGAGCATGCAAAACGATTTGTAATAGTAAATCCCCTAATTCTTCTTTTAAATGATCCGGGGCTTCTTCATCCAAAGCGGACAATAATTCATATGTTTCGGAAAGTAAATGTGGTCGAAGCGACTTATGATCCTGTTGACGATCCCAGGGACAACCATCCGGGGCTCGTAAAAGTGCGATGATCTCCTGAAATTCTTCAAAAGATGTGTCTTTTTCCAGTGGTTCCACATACAAAGAAGTTAAAATACCGATGTGTTTACTTCGATCCATTTCATATAAAGGAATACTTTCAACTTTTTGTTGCTTTGTCCCAGCTGCATGAATAAGTTTTACTGGGTGTTCATCCTGAAAGACCTCTAATAATGTTTGTTTTACTTCGGAAGCAATCATTCTGGAATAAATTTGTGAAATCAATACAGGACGGCTGGGAGGAAATTGGGGGAAATTTGCGTTGCCCACATCAAAAGCATCTATAAGGGTGATACTGCTAAAAGGATCAATTTCCAGGGCAGTGAAGGTTGGTTCCAAAAAACTGACTGCTTCTAAAACTCTGACAGGAATTCCTAATTGTTTTGCCTGTTGGTATATCCGTGGTGAAGTTGTTTCTGCCACAAATGGATGACCAGGTACAGCATAGGTTATTGATGTTCCTTCCAATGCCTTCTCTATGATTGTTTCAATAATTTTTTCATAGACTTTATCAAAATCATCATATTTTTGATAGTACTCATCAAAACTTATGATTTGAATGTTCTTTGGGAATCCACCCACTGCTGGATGTTGGGCTGTGCGTAAATAGATCAAATCTAATTGATTTAATAATTCCCAGGTTTGTTTTGTGATCAGATCAATATTTCCCGGTCCAAGACCAATAATTGTTATTCCTGTAAAAGAGTCCACTTTGTTCACCTGATTATCTATTTATAAATTCGTAATGCTCCGTTTTGTAGGAATTCTAACCCAGTTTTATTAAACAACACAGAACCTGATTGTAAAACAATACAAGTTCTGTGATTATTTTAGTATAACGAAGAGAATTAACGTTTTGTATAAGTAGGTGCTTTACGGGCTCTCTTAAGGCCTGGTTTCTTACGTTCCTTAACGCGTGCATCTCGGGTTAACAAACCAGCTTTTCGGAGTGAGGACAAATAGTCTTCGTTCATTTTTACAAATGCGCGAGCTAAACCCAAACGTACAGACTCAGCCTGACCATTAACACCACCACCACTAACTTTGACTGTTACATCAAAACCGGAATTATCTTGATCTACTGCATTGAAAGGTGACAGAATTGAATCCATATCACCTAGGCGGCCAAAATAAACATCCAGTGGTTTTTCATTGATGAGGAACTTGCCAGAACCAGATGTGAGTCGAACACGAGCTGTACTCTGTTTTCTTCGGCCAATACCTTCATAAAATTGTGCCATAAATCAATCTCCTTTACGCTACAGCTTCAGGTTTCTGAGCTTCATGAGGATGCTCAGTACCAGAATAAATTCGCAGGCGTTTGATTAATTTTCGCCCTTGTTTGGTATGAGGGATCATTCCCCATACTGCTGCGCGAATAACACGATCCGGATAAATTTCCATTTGGTGGCGCATAGTTACGCTCTTCAAACCACCCGGGTAATACGAATGGCGGTGATACATTTTTGTATCTAACCGTTTTTGATCAATGTCAAGATCTTTTGCATTGATCACAACAACAAAATCGCCCATATCAACACCTGGCGTATATGTCGGTTTATGTTTTCCCAACAAATAACTGGCTATTTGCGTGGCCAGGCGTCCGAGCTTCTGATTCTTGGCATCAACCAATAGCCAGTTTGATTCGGGTGTGCCTTTTATGACATACGTCTTTTCCACGGTCATCCTTTCTCTTATACAAAAAGGTCTTTTCCTTTTTTATTCATCAAAATTTTTATTTTGATATTGAACCTGTACCAATTCCAGCCCATTCGGAATTGCCAATCCTGGCAACTGATCTACTTGATGGAGAACACCATCACGTAATTGATCAACTGTCCAAACACCTTGTGCAATCTTTACTTGCAGAAAAACAATTTTTCTAACCATGTGGTAAAGAAAAGCATTTGCTTTTACCCGGAAAAGGAATTCCTCCTGGTAGCCAATCCAATCTGCTTCATAAATTGTGCGTATTGTATTGCCACCTTTTTTGGGAGGTAATCCGAAAGCCGCAAAATTATGCGTACCAATCAGTTCCTTTGCTGCAAGCTGCAGATCCTGGAGTGATACCGGAGGCCATACTCTCCATGCGTAGCGATCACGCAATGGATTTCTGGAGGGTTGGCAGTAAATGCGGTAATGATAGCAACGGGAAATTGCTTCAAAACGGGGGTGAAAATCCTCATTTGCCACCTTTACCGCATGTACTGCGACATCCTCTGGTAAATTAGCATTCAGTGCTTTTTTTAGGGATTCCTCTGAATGTTTCCATTCAAAGTCAAACGCTATTACCTGACCTGAGGCATGAACTCCAGTATCCGTTCTCCCCGCAGCAGTTATCGATTGACCAACCCATCCAATCACATTCAGGGCGTTTTCGAACTCAAGCTGCACAGTGCGGGTTTCTCCCTGGCGTTGAAAGCCAAAGAATTCGGACCCATCATAGGCTATTTTAACTTGGTAACGTGCCATTTCTTCCGGAAATCCCGGAGGAATTACTCTTCCACCAACTCCAATAACACCATTTCAGCGGCATCTCCCAAACGTGGACCTAATTTAAGAACACGGGTATAGCCACCTTTTCTGTTACTGAAGCGAGGTGCAATATCATCAAATAATTTTTTTACGATTTCGGGAGCATTCCCGAGACGCGCAGCTACCAAACGGCGAGCGTTCACTTTATCAATGTCACTACCTTCGGCGCTATTGCGCGCAACAGTAATTAGACGTTCTGCTTCTCCACGAATGGAAGCTGCTTTGGCACGAGTGGTTTGAATTCTTGTAACCTGCTACACGATGACGCATAGTTGCTTACTCCGTCTCATCTTCTTCTTCACCTTGTTGTAGGAAACCTTTTTCAATCATTTTTTGGCGTAACTCATCCAGGCTTTTCTCACCGAAATTACGAATGGACATCACTGCTTCTTCGCCTTTTTCCAGCAAGTCAAGTACATCACCAACAGTGGTTACACCAGTGCGTTTCAATGAATTGAAAACACGAACTGATAAATCGAGGTTTTCGATAGGTGTTTCAGCAGCTTCACTGGTTAATCGACTTCCACCAGTAGGCTCCTGTTCACTACTTACAACAAATGTTTCTTCCGAAATACCAGAAATGAAGCGTAAATGGTCAATGAGAACTTTAGAAGCTTCACCAAGAGCTTTTTCAGGTTCTACAGTACCATCTGTCCAAATTTCCAGTTCCAAACGATCAAAATTAGTGCTTTGACCAACTCGGGCTGACCCTACAATATAGTTTACACGTCGAACCGGGCTGTAAATTGCATCCACTGGTAATTCACCAATTGGTAAACGTCCACTTCGATCGGATGCAGGAGAATACCCACGACCACGTTCAACAGTAAAGTCAATTTCTAACCGAGTTTGATTATCATCAACAGTAAATAAATACAACTCTGGATTTACGACTTCCACTTCAGCAGGTACTTGAATATCTGCTGCAGTGACCACACCTTCCCCACGAACCTCCAGGTGTAAATGAGCTGAATCAGTATCATGCAGAATTAAGTGTAATTGCTTAATTTGAAGCATCACCTGAATTACGTCTTCCCGTACTCCCGGAATGTCGCTAAACTCATGCAGGACATCCGAAATCCGTACGGAAGTGACCGCTGCTCCATCCAGCGAGGAAAGCAGTACTCGGCGTAATGTATTGCCAAGGGTGACACCGTATCCCCTCTCGAGGGGACTGATGATAAATTTACCGTAATTTCTCGCTTCGGCTTCTCGTTCTACTTTCGGCGTTACCATACTACTTAAGGCGCACACGTTTCACCCCTTCCAGATAACTCAGTGAACTCATTTTATTAATTCTCATTAGCGTGAGTAATACTCAACAATCAACTGTTCATCAAGGGTGCCATCAATCTCTGCGCGTTCAGGGAAGCGAGTAACTTTGCCACTCATTTTACCTAAATCACGATCGAGCCATAATGATGACGCTCTTTTTTCAGCAACTTCAGCCATATCCTTGAAGAAATCAAGTTTAGCTGAACCTTCACGTAATGTCACAGAATCCCCAACCTTTAAGATCATGGAAGGAATGTCAGCTTTAATGCCATTGACAGTGAAGTGGCCATGATTGACCAGTTGACGTGCCTGTGCGCGGCTATCTGCCAGGCCAAGGCGATATACAACATTATCAAGACGTAATTCTAACAATTGAAGTAAATTCAAACCTGTCAAACCACGTTTTCTCAAGGCGTCTGAATAATAACGTCTGAATTGACGTTCCAAAACACCATATGTACGGCGAGCTCGCTGTTTTGCACGCAGCTGACGTGAATAGTCAGATCCTCTTTCAGAACGAGCTGATTGAGCACGACCATGAACGCCAGGGGCATAATTGCGTTTTTCTAATGCACATTTTGGACTGAAGCAGCGCGCACCTTTTAGGTAGAGTTTTTCTCCTTCGCGCCGACATAATTTACATACCGGACCGGTATATCTTGCCATAACTACCCTCTCTTAATCTGATTTAGACGCGGCGTTTCTTCGGTGGCCGGCAACCATTATGAGGTACCGGTGTAATATCTGCGATTGAACGGACTTTAATTCCCATGCCTTGAATGGCACGGATTGCAGATTCACGACCAGGTCCTGGACCTTTGATAATCAGATCCACTTCCTGTACACCCATTTGTTGTGCAGTTTTTAGTGCTTGTTCAGCAGCCAAACGTGCCGCAAATGGTGTGCTTTTACGAGAACCTTTAAAACCCGCTGATCCAGAACTCGCCCAACAAACTGTGTTTCCCTGTAAATCTGATACAGTCACAATTGTGTTGTTGAATGAAGCAAATATATGCACCTCGGCGGTGGATAATTGTCGCTTCACTTTTCGAGCCGAAGCAGAGCGTCTAGCTGTTCGTACGTTTTGAGCCATTTTTCCTCACTAACCTCTTAATTCAGTTCTCAACATCATAACCTGATTGTTTATTGATTGGGTTGCCGCGGTATGTAAGAGGGGTATTATACCATTCCCAATCAACAATCCATTCAGGATTATTTCTTCGTTGCGCCTCTTCGTCGACCACGACCCGCCACTGTACGTTTTGGACCCTTGCGGGTACGAGCGTTGGTACGAGTTCGTTGACCACGCACTGGCAGACTACGTCTGTGGCGTAAACCACGATAGCAGCCAATTTCAACTAACCGTTTAATGTTCATCTGCACGGCACGCCTCAAATCACCTTCGACGACAAAATTCTTTGCAATGTATTCACGGAGTAAATTTGCATCGTCTTCTGTGAGATCACGTACACGTGTATCCGGGTTTACCCTAGTAAGTGCTAATATTTCTTTAGCACGTGTAGGTCCAACACCATAAATATAGGTTAAGGCAACTTCAATGCGCTTATTGCGCGGTAAATCTACACCTTCAATTCTCGCCATAAGTCCTCTTAGCCCTGTCGCTGTTTATGCTTTGGGTTTTCGCAGATCACAATCAACCTGCCATGTCTTTTTACAATTTTGCACTTTGTGCATCTTTTTTTAATCGATGGTGATACTTTCATCACAACTCCTCAATAACTCGCTAATTTACAGCCAAAGCCGCAATTATACCTCTACTTACATTTTTCGTCCAGGCTTGCTTCCGTCCTCAAGCATTGTCAAAATGACAGGTCCGTCTTCTGTAATTGCTACGGTATGTTCATAATGAGCTGTCAAAGAACGATCAGCCGAGATTACTGTCCATTGATCTTTCAAAACACGGGTTGCAGGGGTACCAATCAGCACCATGGGCTCCAAGGCTATGGTCATACCAGGACGAAGTAAAATTCCTCTTCCAGGTACTCCATAATTTGGAACCTGTGGTCCTTCATGCATATCTCTACCAACACCATGCCCTGTGTACTCTCTGGTTACGAAGAAACCTTTATCCTCAACAAAGTTTTGAATTGCTGATGATACGTCTCCAACCCGATTTCCAGGTGCCATAAGTTTGATGCCAACATACAACGATTCTTCTGTCACCGTTAAGAGTTTACGTGTGAGTTCGGAAACTTCACCGACCGGTACTGTGATGGCTGAATCTGCTACAAATCCTTCATACACTGTACCACAGTCAACCGAAACAATATCGCCCTCTTTCAATACTCTTTTTCCAGGGATACCATGAACCAACTCTTCGTTCACACTGATCGTTGTGCTGGCCGGGTATGGATATGCTCCAGGATAATTAAAAAATGGTGAATAAACGCCATATTTTTTGAGTACGGCATCTGCAGCTGCATTTAATTCTGCCGTTGTAACACCAGGTTGAGTCAAATCCGCAACAGCTTGTAATGCTTCAGCGTTGATTTTTCCCGCTGTTCGCATTATTTCCAGTTCTCTTTTGGATTTAATGGTTATCTGGCGTTCCCATGACATCATCAAGAATTTCTCCTTTGAATTGAATCAAGTAACTGGTTGGAGACATTCTCAATTGCTTGTGTACCATCAATTTCCAAAAGCAGGTTATTCTGTTGATAGTACTCAATCAATGGAGATGTCTGTTCCCAATAAACATCAATTCTTTTCTTCACAGTTTCAACTTTGTCGTCTGCACGTTGATAAAGTTCGCCTTGATCTTTATCACAGATTCCCGGTTTGATTGGGGGATTAAATTTTTCGTGATAGACAAAACCACAGGTTGGGCATGACCACCGTCCACTTAATCTCTCGATCAAAACTTCAGCTGGAACATTTATGTAAGGCACACAATCAATTTTTTGATTTGTTTTACTCAACATTTCGTCGAGTGCTTTCGCTTGCGTAGGTGTCCTGGGAAATCCATCCAACAACGCTCCATTATTGCAGTACGGACGACTTAAGCGGTCTTGAATCATCGCAATCGTCACATCATCAGGGACAAGTGCACCTCGATCCATATAGGTCTGAGCTAATTTTCCGAGTTCAGTTTGATTTTTCAAATTCTCTCGAAAAATATCACCAGATGAAATATGGGCAAGATTCAATGTCTTGGATATGATATGTGCTTGTGTTCCTTTTCCAGCTCCAGGAAGTCCGAGTAATACAATAAACTTTGCCATTCGATTGATTCCTTGACTAACCTTTGATCAGACTTTCTTCGTACCCATGTAACTTCAATTCAGTCTCAATAATATTGAAGGTATCACGAACTACACCAACAACGATCAGCAATCCTGCAGAGTTGATGAGGAACAAACTTGCTCCACCAATACTTTGGGGTAAGAGAAGGCTGACAATGTATGGTAATACTGCAACCAGACCGAGGAACAAAGCACCAGGGAATGTGATTCTTCGTTGTACTTTTGTGAGATATTTCTGCGTCGGTGCACCACGTAGGACACCTGGAATTTGGGCACCCTGCCGTTTCAGGTTGTCACCATAGTTTTGTTGTGCAAATAGAACGTCGGTATAGAAGAAAGTAAACAAAACTACCATCAGGAAGAACATAATTGCGTAAGCAATACTCTGTCCATTGAACAGGTTGTAAACCCCGGTTGAAAAATTTGCTACCCAGGTGGCATTGCTATTCATAAAATACGAAGCCAAAATTGCCGGGAAAGTAATAATTGACTGTGCAAAAATCAACGGGATCATACCAGCCATATTCACCATTAATGGTAAGCTACTGCGAACTGGCATCGACATGCGACTTCCAATACGTCTTCCAGGGAAAAGTACTGGCACATGCCGGCGGCCTTGTTGAACAAACACAATGGCGAAAATGGTTAATACAAGAATGACAATAGTCACCAGGAATAACCACCAACCATTGGTTTGATCAGCGAACAGGCTCACCAAATTTCTTGGAATCTGAGCAACAATACCCGCGAAAATGATTAATGATAGACCTTGCTTCGGGATACCATACTCTGAAATTAATTGACCCAGCCAAATACCAAACATAGTACCGGCCATCATACTCAGTAAGATAGTTAGTGTAGGAATTAAATTTCCTTCTGCAAAACCAAACTGAAATGTGAGAACCGATTGACCACCCATTTGTTGGGCCATCGAATTGAAGATATTAATCTGACCAACAGCGGAGAGCAAAGCCATAGGCACTGTCAGAATAACTGTCCAGCGTTCCATCCACTTTTGACCTTCACGTGGGTTTTCTTTCATCTTCGCTTCCAGGGCTGGGATGATCGGAACTAATAATTGGAGAATAATTTGTGCTGTAATGTAAGGATAAACACCCATTGCCAGAATGGAAAAATTGGAAATTGTTCCACCGGAAAGCAGATCAAGCAATCCTAATAGATTGCCTGCTGCTCCACTCTGGCTTACTAAGCCTGCGATTACCTCACGGTTAATCCCAGGAACCGGCACGTTGGCTGCCAACCGGTAAATTACCAGTAACAGCAATGTCATCAGTAATTTCTTGCGAATATCCTCAGATTTGAATAAATAGCGCCAAGCGGACCGTTTCATTTGTTGGTCTCCTTTAGTGATTGCTCTTAGGCAATCAATTCCACTTTTCCACCAGCCGCTTCAATTTTTTCTTGAGCGGTTTTTGTTATCCGTTGAACCTTCACAGTCAAAGGAACTGAAATTTCACCACGACCTAAAATCACGACTGGATTGCTGTTTTTGTGCAACATATTCAATTCAGCTAATTTTTGAGGTGTGACTTCAGAATTGGCTTCAAATTTTGCCAGTTGACTGAGATTAATTTCATTATATTCAACACGATTTGGTGGGGTGAAACCTTCACCACGCATGAACGGAAGACGGCGGTAGAACGGCAGATTACCACCCTGTCGGTACAGGTTGCCACCTACACCAGAACGAGAGTTCTGACCTTTAGTTCCTTTACCGGCTGTCTTACCCTGGCCCGCAGAGATACCACGCCCAACTCTCTTGCGAGATTTTCGCGATCCTTCATTGGGGATAAGATCATTCAGTTTCATTCTTCCACCTGCTCTTCAATTTTTACAAGATGATTCACTTTTGACAACATACCACGAATGGTTGGGTTATCTTCTTGAACCACTGATTGATTCATTTTTCTTAAGCCTAATGCACGAACGGTTGCTTTATGGCGCTCGGAATAGCCGATTGCACTTTTCACCAACGTAATTCGCAACATTTTTTTCTTTTCTTCAGCTTTTTTCCTAGGCATTCTTCCTCCGATCCCAGAAAGGCAACATTTCTTTCACGGATTTTCCGCGGCGAGTTGCTTCCTCTTCTGGTGATTTTAATTGATCCAGAGCGTCGAATGTAGCCTTTACAACATTGAGTACATTAGCACTTCCGAGTGACTTGGTTAAAATGTCTCGAATTCCAGCAGCTTCTAATACAGCGCGAACACCACCTGCAGCGATAACACCAGTTCCACGTGAAGCAGGTTTCAACATTACTTTAGCACCAGCTACTTTACCATTAACAATGTGGGGGATGGTTGTGCTGTAAACTGCAACGGATCTCATGTTTTTATGAGCACGTTCAGTTGCTTTTCGCATTGCGTCAGGTACTGCGTTTGCTTTACCTACACCGAGACCAACACGACCATTATTGTCACCAGCTACAACCGCGACACGGAATTGGAATCGACGACCACCTTTTACAACTTTGGCCACACGGGCGATTTCAATTACGCGTTCATCATACTGTTGTTCCATACTAAGAAATTCTTTCTTTTCCATATGTCAGGCCCTTTCTTTTCCTAAAACTCCAAGCCAGCCTCGCGGGCTGCCTCTGCGAGGGCCTTGACTCGGCCGATGTAGCGAAAACCACCACGATCGAAAACGACTTTAGTGATTCCTTTTTCTTTCGCACGTTCTGCCACCAGCTTACCAACCAGGCGAGATTTTTCAGTCTTGGTTTTACCGTCAACCTGATCACGCAATGCATGATCAATACTTGAAGCAGCGGCCATTGTATGACCTGCAACATCATCAATCACCTGGGCGTAAATTTCTTCACTGCTGCGAAAAACTGCCAAACGAGGGCGTTCTGCATTACCACTGATATATTTACGCACACGTGCATGTCTTCGCAAACGTTGTTCTTTACGACTCAGCTTTGCCATTTACGTTCACCTATTCTATTTCTTTCCAGATTTACCAGCTTTACGGCGAATCCGCTCACCCTGATAGAATAAACCTTTACCTTTGTAAGGCTCTACTGGGCGGATCTTGCGAATATTTGCCGCAACCTGACCGACCTGCTGTTTGTCGAAACCCATCACTTTGATTAAGCCTGCTCGAGTATCAACCTCAAAGCTAATACCAGTTGGCGGCTCTACTTCTTTTGGATGAGAATATCCAACATACAGCATCAGGTTCTTACCATTCAATTCGGCGCGGTAACCAACACCTTGAACCTGTAAGACAACGGTGAAGCCTGTGCTAACACCTGTTACCATGTTTTGAATTAATGCCCGGGTCGTTCCATGCAAAGATCGATATGGAGCTTCTTCAGCCAATCGGGAAACAATAATATCATCACCTTCACGTTCAATCTTGACTTCCGGATTAAATTGATATTCCAATTCACCCTTGGGACCTTTGACATAAACGTGCAAGCCATTAATTTTGACTTCCACACCAGCCGGAACGGTTACCGGTAAACGTCCTATACGCGACACGTCCTACCTCCTTGACATTCAGGGTTACCAGACTTTACAGAGAATTTCGCCACCAACATTCAGCTGGCGTGCACGTTGCCCTGTCATCACACCTTTCGGTGTGGAAAGAATGGAAATACCCATCCCTGAGAGTACCCAAGGAATGTCTTGTTTCTTTGTATAGTATCGGCGTCCTGGGCGGCTAACGCGCTCAATCCCTGAGATCACCGGTCGTCTGAAACGACGTTCACCAACATATTTCAATTTGACTCTCAATGTAGCCAAATAGGGCTTTTCACCTTCAACCACTTCGTAGTCCTCAATGTAGCCCTCTTCCTTCAGGATTCTTGCGATTTCAACTTTCACTTTTGAATTTGGCATCGCAATTGCTGCCTGTTGGATCATCAAACCATTGCGAATACGTGTCAGCATATCGGCAATTGGATCGTTAACACTCATGCTAATACCTCCACTTGAGAACTACCACGATGATTTCTTTACGCCTGGAATTTGACCTTCCAACGATAATTCGCGGAAGCAAATACGACACAGACCAAATCGACGAATAAATCCACGCGGGCGACCACAACGAGCACAGCGATTACGCACCTGCACAGAGAATTTTCGACGTTTTTCACGATATTCCATACACTTCTTTGCCATATTAGTCCTTTCTGAATGGCATGCCTAACAAGCCTAATAATAGTCGAGATACATCATCGGATTCTGCGGTAGTTACAATTGAGATTTCCAATCCACGAACTTTGTCAACTTTATCAAAATCAATTTCAGGAAATATTAATTGTTCTCGCAAACCAAGTGTATAGTTTCCACGTCCATCAAATGAATCGGGGGAAATTCCTCGAAAGTCACGCACACGGGGAAGCGCAATGTTGATTAAGCGATCCAAGAACGCCCACATGCGATCTCCGCGTAAGGTCACTTTTGCACCGATTTCTCGACCTTCACGAAGCTTGAAAGCAGCAATACTTTTAGAAGCTTTGGTAACAACTGGTTGTTGCCCGGTAATCGTTTTCAAATCGTTAACTGCTGCATCCAGTGATTTGGGATTATCAAGTGCTTCACCCATACCAATATTGACAGCAACTTTACTGATTCGAGGTAATTCGTTCGGGTTTTTTAAACCTAAATCCTTCATTAAAACAGGCACAACTTCGTTTTTATACTTTTCTCTTAATGCATTCATACTCAACTCCCAGCTGGCCTATTCATCAATTAAGGCATTGCATTTTTTGCAAATTCTTGACTTCTTCTCACCCTGGTCTGATTTTCCAACACGGGTCGGTTTTCCACATTTTGGGCAAATCAACATCACATTAGAAATATCAATAGATGATTCGAAGCGCACCATACCAGGGTTAATGGTTCGTCCTTGTGACTGAACTTGTTTTTGGTGTTTGCTACGCAGGTTTACACCCTGCACCACAACACGGTTATCTTCAGTCAAAACTTTAATGACCTCACCCTTTTTGCCTTTATCTTCTTCACGACCTGTAACGATGATTACTGTGTCGCCTTTACGAATTTTTGTACTCATTGGCTATACTCCTACCATTTTCCTAAAGAACTTCCGGAGCCAGTGAGACGATCTTCATAAAGCCTTTTTCACGTAATTCACGTGCAACAGGCCCAAAGATACGGGTCCCTTTTGGATTCTGCGATTCACCATCAAGAATTACGGCGGCATTATCATCAAACCGGATGGTTGAACCATCTTCACGACGCCATTCTTTTGCACAACGCACGATTACTGCTTTGACAATATCACTCTTCTTAACAGAACCTTGCGGTGCAGCTGATTTTACTGTCGCTACAACAATACTTCCAACTCTGCCATAATGAACCACTGAACCACCCATCACATGGATTACCAGAAGTTCCTTTGCTCCGGTATTATCAGCAACTTTTAGTCTCGACTCTTGCTGGATCATACCTATTCTCCTTCAACAATCTTTCCAGCATCAGCTGGTTCTCCGGTGCGACGGATGATCGATTGAACTACCCAGCGTTTTTCTTTGGAAAGCGGTCGGCTTTCAACAATTTCGACCTTATCACCAACACTGCATCCTAATTCATCGTGGGCTTTATAGCGCTTTTTGCTATGAACCACTTTTTTATAAAGAGGATGACGAAATGTGCTCGTAACTTCAACAATCACGGTCTTCATCATTTTATCGCTGGTGACAACACCGGTTAATCGACGTCGACTATTCATGCTTCACCTTCCTTAGCCCGTTCCAGCTCTCGTTCATGAAGAATTGTCTCCAATTGAGCGACCTGGCGGCGAACTCTTTTTAATCGACTCGTATCTGTTAGCTGACCAGTAACAACCTGAAACCTTAAGTTCATTAATTCCTGGCGTGTATCATCGATACGGCTTCGAATTTCCTCATCGGACATGTTTCGAATATCAGCTGTTTTCATTCTTCTTGCTCTCCTACTGTCTCTTCAGTGCGGCCGACAATTTTTGTCTTAATTGCAAACTTGTAACTAGCTTGTTTCAAAGCGTGCAATGCTGCTTCTTCCGGCACTCCAGCCAACTCGAACATTATGCGACCTGGTCGGACAACCGCCACCCAGTATTCCACGTTACCTTTACCTTTACCCATACGGGTTTCGGCAGCTTTCTTGGTATATGGCTTATCAGGGAAGATTCGGATCCATACCTTACCACGTCGCTTCATATAACGCACAATCGCTCTACGAGCAGCTTCGATCTGTCGAGCTGAAACATAACCAGGTTCAAGAGCCTGTAAGCCGAATTCACCATTCAGCAGCTCTGCTCCTCGTAATGCTTTTCCGCGCATACGACCACGCATTTGCTTACGCCACTTAACACGTTTTGGCATCAACATAGCAATTATTTCTCCTTACTACTCACTGACGTATACGCCTTCGGTGCGTTCGAATTTCTCTTCCGCCTCGGGCATAACGTCGCCTTTGTAAATCCATACTTTGATACCGATTTGACCGTAAGTAGTCAAGGCTTCGTAACGGGCGAAATCAATGTCGGCGCGTAAGGTCTGCAATGGAACGCGACCTTCTCGCAGCCAGACTGTGCGTGCCATTTCAGCACCAGCCAAACGACCAGATACCTGAATTTTGCAGCCTTTACCGCCCTGTCGAATTGCCTGGCTGATCGCACGTTTCATGGCGCGACGATAAGCAACACGACGTTCAATTTGTCCCGCAATATTAACCGCAACCAGGAAAGCATCCAGATCAGGATTCTTAATCTCTTTGATATCCAAATCTACTTTTTGCCCGGTTAAGGTTTCTAAATCACCGCGGACTTTTTTGACATTTTCACCTTTACGACCAATCAAAATCCCTGGTTTTGCTGTGTGTACGATCACACGAATTTTACTTGGGAAGCGTTCAATCTCTATACGAGATACGCCAGCTTTCACCGAGTATTCATTCAACATCTTACGAACTGCAAGATCTTGATTCAAGTGCTCGCTATAGTTATTGTTTTTTGCAAACCAACGAGCGTCCCAGGGCTGAATGATGCCCAATCGGTAACCTATCGGATGAACTTTTCGACCCATATTTTCTCCTACATTTCCTTTGTTAACAAATGATCACGCGGATCTTATTACCGTTCACGTAAAACCACATTGACATGTGATGTTCGACGTAAAATCGGCTTGAATCTGCCACGCGCACCAAATCGACGCCAACGTCGTGTTGGTGCTTCATCTGCGGTGATCATATAAACAAATAAGTCATCCCGGCTAATACCGAAATTTTCTTCCGCGTTGGAAACTGCTGAGGTCAACAATTTTTCTACAGGTTTTGCTGCACTTTTTTGCAGGAATTTCAATGTATTGATTGCTTCCACTACAGGTTTTCCACGTACAGTGTCCACCACCAGGCGAACTTTCTGAGCAGAAATCGGTAAATAGCTTAATTTTGCACGAATGTCAGTTGCCATATCTTATCTCCCTTTTGAAGATTTTTCAGCAACATGGCCGCGGAAAGTTCGGGTTGGTGCAAATTCACCTAAGCGATGTCCCACCATGTTCTCGGTTATGTAAATTGGAACATGCCGGCGACCATCATGGACTGCAATTGTGTGTCCCAGCATTTGTGGGAAGATCACACTTGCACGGCTCCAGGTGCGGACCACCTTTTTTTCTCCACGGGCATTCATTTGCTCAATTTTCTTTAATAATTTTGGCTCAACAAATGGCCCTTTTTTCAACGATCGAGACATAATTATCCTCTCAAACCTTTAGCATCTTTCTATCCGCGTTTACCGCTTGAACGACGACGAACAATGTATTTGCTCGTTGTTTTATTCCGGCGGGTCTTGTATCCCAATGTTGGCTTACCCCACGGAGTTTTAGGTCCTGGCATACCAACAGGTGAACGACCTTCACCACCACCATGTGGATGGTCCCTTGGTGACATCGCTGTTCCACGAACAGATGGGCGGATACCAAGATGGCGTTTGCGGCCTGCTTTACCCAGTTTGATGTTCTTGTGGTCCAGGTTACCTACCTGACCGACGGTTGCATAGCAAGACTGTCGAACCAATCGAACCTCACCTGAGGGTAAACGAACCTGTGCAAAATCGCCTTCTTTTGCCAATAACTGAGCTGCAGTACCTGCAGATCTAACCATCTGACCACCACGTCCTTCTTTGAGCTCAACATTGTGAATCATTGTTCCCAAAGGAATGCGTGAAATGGGCAGGCTATTACCAGGGCGAATTTCTGCTTCTGAACCTGAAACAATCGTATCTCCAACTTTCAACCCAACCGGTGCTAAGATGTAGCGTTTCTCGCCATCAACATAAGTTAGAAGAGCGATACGAGCAGTACGATTGGGATCATATTCGATAGCGCTTACATTGGCAGGAATATTGGTTTTGTCGCGCTTGAAATCAATCAAACGGATATAACGTTTATGCCCACCGCCACGATGTCGAACGGTGATACGACCGTATGAGTTTCGCCCTGAATGAGCTTTACGAATGACGATTAATGAGCGTTCAGGTTTTGATTTGGTGATTTCTTCGAAGCTGTACCCGGTCATATTTCGTTGACCAGGGGTTACTGGTTTATAAATCTTGATAGCCATTATTCAACCCCTTCAAAAATCGCAATACTGTCTTCTGGTGCAAGTGTGACAATTGCCTTCTTGTAACCTGGGTTGCGAACTGCTAACCTTCTGCTACGAGCTCTTCGGGTGCGCTTTGCTGGAACATTGATAATGTTCACGTTCAAAACTTTTACATCGAAGATCTGCTCAACTGCATCTTTCACCATCGAGCGGGTTGATTCACCAGCAACTTCAAAGACGTATTGATGTAATTTGTTTACCTGGTAATTGGTTTTCTCAGTCACCAAAGGACGGCGGAGAACTTCATAAATTGATGTCATAATTTACTCCTACCTACCCTAGAAAACTTTCTACCAAACTCAGAGAAGCTAATGGAAAAACCACTTTTTTATATTTCAACAAATCGCGGATATTGAGGTAATTGGCCAAAAGCACTTTTGTTCCAGGCAGGTTACTGCTTGTGCGAATAACTTCCTCGAAAGCTGCTTTTTCCGGAATAAGAACCAATGCGGTTTCCTGACCAACCAGGTTGTTCAGAACACCAGCCATCACACGGGTTTTGGCTTCCGGTAATTTCAAATCATCAATTATCACGATTGCATTCTCTGATGCTTTTACGGACAGTGCGGAACGCAGAGCGGCACGACGCATTTTACGCGGCATTGCCTGAGCGTACGAACGTGGATGGGGAGTATGGATGCGGCCACCACCTTTCCACTGCGCAGCACGAATTGAACCCTGACGGGCACGACCTGTGCCTTTTTGACGCCATGGTTTACGACCACCACCAGCAACCTCATTTCGAGTTTTGGTGTCACTTGTACCAAGCCTTGCATTCGCCATCTGGCGAAGGAATGCCTGGTGCATCAAATCTACGTTGATTGGGGCTTCAAAAATTGCAGGAGCTAACTCCACAGTTTTTACTTTTTTACCCTCAATGTTTAAGACATCTACTTTCATAGTCTCTCAGCTCCTTAGTTCTTTCGTGCCTCTTTAACCAGCACCACCCCACCTCGTGGTCCAGGCACTGATCCGCGCACACCTATCAGGTTGCGTTCTGCGTCTAACAGAACAATCTTCAAGTTTTGCGACGTAACCCGCTCATCACCCATATGACCTGGGCCTCGCGAGCCTTTATAGACACGACCTGGAGTCGTTCCCGCACCTCGAGAACCTGGGGCACGGTGTCGATCCGATTGACCATGAGTCTTGGGACCACCTCGGAAATGGTAACGTTTCACACCACCCTGGAAACCTTTACCCTTAGAGGTACCGACTACATCAACAAACTCACCAACTGTAAAGACATCAACAGACAATTTATCACCTTCATTTACCGCAGGGGTTTTAACGCGAAATTCGCGCAAAAACTTGAGAGGAGGTAAATTCAGGTTATTGCGCTTTAAATGCCCTTTTTGTCCGTTGGTCAAGCGTTTTGGTTTTGCCTCACCATAACCTAGTTGTACAGCAGTGTAGCCATCACGTTCTTCTGTACGTACTTGGGTTACATAGCAAGGCCCAGCTTCGATTACAGTTACCGGCACAGCGGCACCATTTTCATCGAAAATCTGGGTCATACCGATTTTCTTGCCAATTAGCCCTTTCAACATATCAGTTTTCTCCTTGTTTTATAAATTGCCAGGACTGTCAGCTTGGGCTAAGCTGCATCATCCCCGTATGCTGGGCAGTAAGTTGTTCGCTGCAAGACTCCGCATCTTTTCCAGTCCGCGCACGAGACTACTCTTACTCAGCCTAAATGAAGCAGGTTTCGAGAAACCCGCAACCTTTTAAATATATCATAATTCTTACATTTTGAGAAGGATAGCGTTGCCATCCTTTTCAATTGTATTGCTAATTTAATGTACTTGTGTAATCGAATTAAATCTTTATTTCAATATCAACGCCAGCGGGTAAATTTAATCGCATTAACATATCAATTGTTTTTGAATCAGGTTCTAAAACATCAATCAGACGATTGTGGGTCCGAATTTCGAAATGTTCGTGTGAATCTTTATCGATGAAAGTTGAACGGCGCACGGTGAATCGTTCTTTTTTGGTAGGTAGTGGAACGGGTCCCACAACTTTTGCGCCAGATCGTTCAGCTGTATCGACGATGCGTTTTGCTGATTGATCAAGAACTCGATGATCATATGCTTTAAGACGAATACGTATACGTTGTTTTGCCATTTAACACCTACTCAAGTATCTTAGTGATCACGCCAGCGCCTACTGTCAGGCCACCTTCGCGAATTGCAAATTTTGAGCCCTGTTCCAACGCCACCGGGACGATCAGTTCGACCATCATGTTGACATTGTCTCCGGGCATTACCATTTCTACGCCTTCGGGCAGGGTGATCGAGCCA
>PHBX01000032.1 GCA_002842045.1 Chloroflexi bacterium HGW-Chloroflexi-3
TTGTATGCGATCTGAACCGCAGTAGCCCCACTTGCTGTCTTGACTTTTCGTATGAATGCCATGCATTCAATTTTAGCCTATTTCCAAGAGCTGTTAGTGCCCTGAAAATCCTTTTTTTACGCCTAAAATTGATGAAAAATCACCTAAATGAGCAAGTCAGGTACTAATTTTGTAGATTGCCTTGATGGTGAAAGGTATGTATAGGGCTGGAATTATGCATGGAATGTAGCAAGGTGCAATAATCTCTCCCTCCATCTGTTGTCCGGGACTTACCGGATTACTTCTTTTAACTAAGATTTTTCCAGGCTATAACTGTATTGTATACAAGGTGCAATGCACTTCTGCCAGACTTTTGAACACAACCATTTCCCATATCCGGGAAGTCTGCTGCATCCTCAAGTGCAATGCACCGACGATCTAAAATAATCGGGGTGTCCGGCTGGACACCCCGATACTCATTATTTCTCCTGAATGCCTTTCCAGACTTTCTCAGGCAGCACCGGCAATTCGCGCAGTCGGACGCCGATGGCATCGAAGATGGCGTTCGAAACGGCTGGTCCAACCCCATCCATGGGGATTTCGGCAACCGCTTTTGCGCCATACGGACCACTGGGTTCGTAGGTGGGCACCAGAATAGCAGTGATCTCAGGCGCTTCATCGGCTTCATAAATACGATAATCACCGAAGCGTTTCTGTAATACATTGCCTTCCTGGTCGTACTCCATGCCTTCCGAGATGGCCATACCCAATGCCTGGAGTTGACCACCCTCGATCTGCCCGGAAGCAGTCATCGGGTTGATGGCTGTACCACAGTCGACCGCCATGACCATACGCGGGACACGCACCATACCGGTTTCGGTGTCCACTTCCACTTCCACAAATTGAGCACCGAAGGGTGGCGGGGCATAGTTGGACATGAAGGATGCCGTTCCCATGATCTGTTGCTGGTCGACGGTATGCAGGCTGTTCAAAGCCACGGCTTCCAGAGACACTGATCTGCCATCCGCTGCGAATGCCTGGCGATGGCGCAGGTACATGCCTTCGGTGGTGGTTCCCAACATCATGGCAGCGCGCTCAATAATCTGGCGGCGCACAATCTCGGCTGCTTTTTTGGCTGAACCACCCGAAATAAAGGTGGTACTGGAAGCATAGGCACCCACATCGAAGGGGGTCATATCAGTATCGGAGGAGTAGATGATGATATCCTCCAGGCGACAACCCAGCGTCTCAGCAATAATCTGGGCGATGACAGTATCAGAGCCGGTGCCCAGGTCGGTTGCGCCAACCTGCACATTGAAGCTGCCATCATCGTTCATCTTGATGGAAGCGCCACCCATATCCAGCCCGGGAATAGCGGTGCCATGCATACAGGTTGCCACGCCCAAACCACGGCGGATGTGTGGTCGTTCGGGATCAACCCGCCATTTGGGATCATTGCGACGTTCCCATTGAATGGATTTTGCTGCTTCATCAAAGCATTCCTGTAAGCCGCAACTCAACACATATTGTTCGATTGTGCCACCTTCTCCCAATGCGGTTGAGATCGGAATATGATCTCCCACATTGACGGCGTTGCGACGGCGGAACTCCAACGGATCAAAACCCAGTGAATGGGCAATCTCATCAATAATCACTTCTAATCCAAACATACCCTGTGGGGCACCATAGCCACGGAAAGCGCCGGCTGGGGCTTTGTTGGTGTAGTAGATATCAGCATGGAAGCGCAGTGCATCCGCTTTGTAGGTGGAAAGTCCACGCAACCCGGAAACACTGGCAACGGTTAAGGAGTGAGATCCATATGCACCGGTATCTGAGATGACTCTCATATCCAGAGCGCGGATGGTGCCGTCGTTCATCACACCGATTTTGAAAGTCACATACATGGGGTGGCGCGAACGGGAGCTGGTGAATTCCTGTTCACGGGAGTATTCCAGCCGTACTGGTCGGTTGGTTGCCAGGGTCAGGTGAGCAGCCAGATCTTCGATCAGCATTTCTTGCTTGCCGCCAAAACCGCCACCGATGCGTGGTTTGATCACGCGAATGCGTTTGACCGGTAATCCGATCAGCGGTGCCAGCATACGGCGGGCATGGAATGGCACCTGGGTGGAGGTGCGTACGACCAGACGTTCATCCTCATCCCAATAGGTGATGCAGATATGCGGTTCAATGTGTCCCTGTTGTTGTTTGGGGGTGTAATACGTATTTTCAAAGACACGATCGCATTCGGCGAATACTTTGTCCACATCATTCCAGACAGCATCAACCACATTGACAAGGTTACGGCTGGCATCCGGAATACCGACGGCATCCGGCTCATCATGGATTACCGGGGCACCGGGTTTACCTGCTTCGCGTGGATCCAGAACAATCGGCAGAACTTCATAATCAACATCGATCAATTTAATCGCTTCACGGGCAATTTCTGGTGTTTCAGCAGCTACCACCGCCACCCTGTCACCCACAAAACGCACTTTATTGTCAAGGGAAACCTGATCCCAGGGTTTGGGGTTTGGCCAGGATTGACCACCGGAGGCATAAATTACTCGAGGAATGTCTTTATAGGTCAATACGGCATGCACACCCTGTAAAGCTTTGGCTTTGGAGGTGTCGATGTTACGGATGCGGGCATGTCCATGCGGGCTGGTGAGCATTTCTGCGTACAGCATGCCGGGCAGGTTGATATCATCGGTAAAGGCAGGTTTGCCTTTTGCCAGTTTGACAGCATCCACCTTGATTTCCGGTCGACCAACCACATCGGTCTGAGATTCGGGTGTTACCCAGGGAGCAATTTTAACATCCTTTTTGGTCTTTAAATCGGAACCTGAACCGCCTTTAAGGAAATCTGGCAAATCGCGACCCAGATCGGATTCCCCAGTTAAACCGAAGGCAATTTCCATGGGGATGCCACCACCGTCAATCGGGGGAACTTCTTCACCGCGCAACATGGCAGCGGCTCGCATAATCGCTTCGACCGGTTTGACATAACCAGTACAGCGGCAGATAGTCGAACTGAGAGCATCGCGCGCATCTTCGAGAGTTGGATACATTTCTTTATTGATCAATGCTTTGGTGGCCAGCACCATGGCGGGAGTACAGAAACCACACTGCACAGCGCCTATCTCCGTGAAGGCTTTCTGGATGGGATGAATGGTATTAATTTCACTCATCCCTTCCACGGTTTCAATTTCATGCCCATCGGCTTGCGGTGCCATCATGACGCAGGTAGGGACTAATTTTCCATCCATCAGAACGGAACAGGCACCGCATTCGCCGGTTTCACAACCATGTTTTACACTCCAGATACCAGCCCTGCGTAAGGCGGTCAACAGACTTTCATCCTGGATCACAACCAGATCGGTAACTTTACCATTAAGTTTTAAATGTATGTTCATCTGTGTCCTTCTTTATTTTGTGGCTTTCAAGGCTTGGGATAAGGCTCGTTTGGTTAAAACAGATGCCATCGCAGTTCGATATACCACGCTTCCAAGGTAATCACCCACAGGCCGTGCCTGGTTTTCAGCCAATTGAGCTGCCTGCTCCAATAATTCTCTTGTTACATACTTACCTGTCAGCAGAGTTTCGACTTCCCATAAACGTACCGGGGAGGAATTTGCTCCTGCCAGTGTCACACCTGCTTTGGAACAGATCCCATTGTCGATAAGCAGAACAGCCACAGCGGACAGAATGGCTTTATCTCGCGGGGTGCGGTTGACACGAGCCAGAGCACTGCTTGCAGATGGTTGAACCGGGAAGCTGACTTCCAGAATCGCTTCACCGGGTAGGAGGACTTTTGTGCAATCTTTCATCCATTCATGCAAGGTCACCTGACGGGTCTGGTTTTCATCTTTTTGTACGGTAACAACTGCGTCCAATGCCATTAAGACCAAAGGAACATCCGGTGGGTTCTCCGGATCGGTGATAGTACCGGCAAGACTTGCCAGATTGCGTAAACCCAGGGTGGCGGAAAAATAGGCTGCTTCCTTTAGCACACCACCCGCCTGAGATTTGATTAATTCTGATTGATAGATATCCTGCAGGGTTACGAGGGCACCGATATGCACAATGCCATCGTCCCCCAATTGGATATCGTTGAGATGCAGCTTCTCAAGATCAACAAAGGCATCTGCGCTCAGGTTGGTGAGAGCAGTAGGCCTTGGTCCGACGGTGAGAGGGACTGTATTGATATCAGAGCGTTTTAGCAGCTGGTGAGCTTTTGACCAGTTATCTGGTCGATGGAATTCTTTGGTTTTTGACATAGATCTCCTTTCTGGTTTTTCTACGAATATGAATAAATCAGACTACCTGATAAATTAACGGTTGTTGATGAATAAAGCTTACCAGATTTTGATAATCTCCGCTGCGATCTGGTAAAGCATTGGGGTCAATACTACCAGAAGCAGTATGAGGCGTGAGGACAATGTTTGCTTCTGGATCGCGTGCCAGCGGCAATAAGGGGCTGTCCATATTAATGGGCTCCCAATCAAACGTATCGGTTGCTACACCGCTCAGATAACCCGAACGCAAAGCATTGGCTACATCTTCTTCATTATATAATCCACTGGCGCCACAACTTACCAGACAGGCACCGGGTTTCATCTGTTGGATAAAGGCCTGATTAACCATGGCTGCAGTTTCTGGCATGAATGGCAATAACATGGCGACAAAATCGCTCTGCGCTAAAAGATCTTCCTGACTGGCGTACTGAATTTGGAGATCCTTTTCAGCATGCTCGGATAATCGTGAGCGTTTATGATACAGCACCTTGCATTCAAATCCCTTCAAACGGCGTACCAGCTCGATACCAATTTCACCAAACCCAATGATCCCTACCGTCTTATGGTAAAGTGTCCCGATCGATTTGCGACCGGTAAAGTTAATTGCAAAGGTATCTTCATCACTTTTTCTGGGAGGTATCCCCCAGTCTTTATCCAGTGTAATCACGTGCATTGCCTCTCTGAAATGTTTTGCAAGCGTCAGCATTTGTGTCAACATGTGCTCAGCCACCATGACAGTCATTTCAATGGGCATATAGCATACTTTTACCCCATTTTTCTGCGCAGCAGCAAGGTCAATATCGTAGATTTGCGAACCCAATCTCTGGATTAATTGTAGATCCTTTCCAGCTGCAATGATCTCAGCATCTATAACATCGCTACGTTCAGTAATGAGGAATTGTTTCCCCGGTAGATTTTTTATAATATCAGCCTTGTTGGGATCTCGGAGCATGCTGATTTCAAAATCTTTTGGAGCGCCAGCCAATGCCGATTGTTGATGTCGCTCCCCACGATGGGTAACGAATAGAACTTGATTTGTCATTTTTTACTCCTAAACTATAGATTTTAAAGAGCAGATTCGATTGTTTTTCCTGCCATTAATAACCCGACCTGTTCGATCATGTCCGGATTGGGAGAAACTTCCCCCATGATCTGGCCTTCGAACATAACCAAAATGCGATCACTGAGGGCAAATATTTCTTCCAGATCGGTCGAAATGAGCAAAATAGCAGCACCTCCATCGCGTTCAGCAATAATTTGTTGGCGCACAAATTCGGTTGCACCAATATCAATACCGCGGGTGGGTTGATTGACGAGTAAAAACTTCGGGCGTCGGTCTAATTCCCGCGCAACCACCACTTTTTGTTGGTTTCCTCCGGAAAGATGGGCAATTTCTTCATCCACATCACCGACGCGGATACTGAATTTCTTCACCAGTGATTGGGAATAATTTTTGATGGTCTTGAATTGCAGGAATCCAAATTTTGAAAAAGGACGATCATTGAAGGTTTCGGCAATAAAATTCTCACTGACCGAGAAGGGTAGAATCAGCCCCATTTTTTGACGATCTTCTGGAATGTGTGCCATCCCAAGTTGATTCAAACGGGTGAGATCACATTTGGTAATCAATATATCGTTCAGAATGATGGAGTCAAATTCGCTGTCCATTAGACCAGCTAAAGCCAATGCCAGCTCGCTTTGACCATTCCCAGACACGCCAGCAATGCCTACAACTTCGCGCTCGTAAACGTCAAAGGAAAAATTCCTCACGGCTGGCAAGCCGCGTTCATCTTTCACACTCAAATTTTTAACCGAGAAAATCATTTTCCCCGGTTGTTTTTCTTTTTTGTTCAGATCCATCAATACTTCACGCCCCACCATCATTTTTGCCAATTCACGGGGATTGGTCTCCTTCGTTTTGACGGTGGCGATTGTCTTCCCATCGCGCAGAATCGTCACCCGATCACTGATCTGCATGACTTCTTCCAGCTTGTGGGTGATGAACACAATAGTGAGGCCTTTATCGGCCAACTGACGCAGAAAATCGAGCAGATGTTCGGATTCCTGCGGGGTTAAAACGGCGGTTGGCTCATCCAGAATCAATAAATCCGCACCATGATAGAGTGCTTTCAGAATCTCGACACGTTGTTGCTCGCCTACAGACAGATCCTGGACCAATGAGGTGGGGTCGACATTCAAGCCGTAATCTTTGCTCATCTGCCGGATCATTTTAATCACCGGTTCAAGATTGTTAAGCACTTTCCAGGGTTTATATTGACCCAGGATGATATTTTCGGCGACGCTTAATGTTTCAACCAGCATAAAGTGCTGGTGTACCATACCAATCCGATTTTGGATGGCGTCTTTGGGATTATGAACATCAAATTTTTCATTTTTATAATAAATGCTACCGGCTTCCGGTTTGTAAAGTCCATACAGGACACTCATCAAAACGGTTTTTCCGGCTCCATTTTCACCTAAAAGACAATGGATTTCTCCCTGGCTGACTTCCAGATTTACACCCCGATTGGCTAATACACCACCGGGAAAGCTCTTGTGAATTTCCTCCATCCGAAGTATTGTTTGTGAATCATTGTTTTTTGGCATACTATCTTCCATATTATCTCCTATTTGTAAGGTACGCCAAGAGTCTTGGGAGCTTGTACGCGTCGTTTATTAAATCCAACCAATACCAGCAATGTTGCCAGATAGGGCAAGGCCTGTAAGAACTGGTAAGGAATGTTTACATCCGGCATGGTTTGGATACGTAATTGTAGAGCGTAGAAAATGCCAAATAACAAGGATGACCAAAACGCTCCCCAGGGTTTCCATCGGCCAAACACAACCACAGCTAACGCGATGAAACCACGACCGGAGACAATCCCTTCCACAAACTGATCTGCATATGCCAGCACCAGAAAGGCACCACCTACAGCTGCCAATGCTGTCCCGATCATGACGCTCACATAGCGCATGCGTAAGACATTTACCCCAACCGTATCAGCTGCTTTGGGGTGTTCACCAACAGCACGAATAGACAGACCAAAGGCTGTTTTATATAAAACAAAAGTGGCTACAGGTACCAATAACAGGGTGCCATACACCATAATATTATGTTTAAATAAGACCTCTCCAAAAAATGGAATCGAAGAAAGAAATGGAAATTCAAGAGAGGGGAATGTTTTTAGTCCAAGTGGTACTGGGCTAACAGCGTACATGGAGCGGTAAAGAAATCCTGTGATTCCCAATCCAATCATATTAAATGCAGCACCAACCACGATTTGATTGGCTTTGATGGTGATGGTAAAAAATGCAAAAATCAATCCGCTGAGAATGCCAGCCAGTATCCCTACCAGCAAGCCTAACCATAACGAACCAGACTCAAAGGCAACTGAATAAGCGCTGAATGCACCTATTAACATCACACCTTCTAATCCAATATTGATAACACCTGCTTTTTCTGAAAATACTTCACCAACTGCTGCATATAAAATTGGTGTAGCCATTCGCCAGGTGGCTGCAAGAATACTTTGTAAGAATAAAATGGAAGGCAGGAGGTCCATAATTGATCTCACTCCTCTTTTTCTTTAGAAACATAACTGTAAACACCGAAAGCCACCACAGAGAGAACGACGAGACCCTGAATCAGAAATACCAGAACAGAGGGTACTTTTGCATTCATCTGCATCACTTCAGCTCCAGATCTTAATGCACCAAACAGGATGCCCGAAAAGATGACCCCCAGTGGATTATTATTTACCAATAATGAAACAGCAATACCATCGAACCCATAACCGGGTGAAATCAACTGGTATAAACGATAAGAGATAGCGGCTACTTCAACAGCTCCACCCAATCCGGCGGCACCGCCACTGATCGCCATGGCAAGTAATACTTTCCTTTTTACATTGATACCGGCATAACGGGCTGCATCCGGATTGATGCCTACCGCACGGATGGTGTAACCCAGACTGGTTTTGAATATAATGATATATAAAACAATCGCAAGTACCAAAGCAAGGATAAAACCAGTGTGTAATCGGGTGGGGGGTAAGAATCGCCACAACCAGGCATTCTGGCTGATTTTGGCAGTTTGTGCAAACAATCCTTCTGTCTCAATCATGGGACCGGTCACCAGCCAGCCGGTGATAAAGATGGCGATGTAATTCAGCATAATGGTGGTGACAACCTCATTAGCGCCAAACCGGTTTTTCAAAAATGCGGCCAGCATACCCCACAAGGCGCCGCTGCTGGCTCCGGCAAATAATACCAGGGGCACCAGCAAGAATCTGGGCAAATCACCCAGGTAGATCCCGACTGCAGTCGCCGCGACAGCTCCTGCATAAAACTGACCTTCAGCGCCAATATTCCAGATGCTGCAGCGAAATGCAACAGCCAGTCCAGCACCGATAAAGATCAGAGGTGTGGCTTTGATCAACACCTCTGTGATGGCGGTGCGATCCTTGAAGGCACCCTGCCACATCGCGGCATAAGCCTGAATGGGGTCATACCCGGCAATCAGAAGCAAAATTGCCCCGATTCCTAAAGCAATCGGAATAGCTGCGAAAGGTGTCCAGGCGCTGCGTGAAAATTTTAATAATCGTTTCTTGATGGAAACAAAATCCATAATTATCTACCTCAAGTAGTAATCATTATCAAGCTTTGTATCTATTGTATCGATTTGTCAGTCATAAGGCAATTTTAAATAGTGTTGTTGGCGTGAAAGTCAACAACACTATTTGTGATTAGTATGCCAATTTTATGGGCAAGAACATTACTTGACAGGCGCTAAAGTGTCAATTTCACCAGAGTTGATTTTTGCGTACAGGGCAGCAACTTCATCACGGAGTTCTTGTGGAACCGGGGTGGCAGCATTTTCATTGTAGACGATATAAATAACATCTTCGTCTGCAAGACCGAATTCAATATTGCCGGTGGGTTTAAAAGTACCGGCTTTTACCTCAGCTGCTAAACCAACCAAACCGGCACCGTAATCCAGGATGTAGTTGGCAAGAACTTGTTGAGGTGCTTTTTCGGTATTATCACCAAACATTCCAAAGCCATATACATTCTTTTCCAACATAGCCTGATAGACACCATTGCCAGCGAAATCAGCATTCCCTAACAGGAAGTTAGCGCCACCGTCAATGTAGCTGATGGATGCTTCCTTGGCAGCGGCTGTATCCGTCCAGTTACCCAGATAAGTTACCTGTACGGGGAAGTTGGGGTTAACTGCATGTGCACCATTGATGAACCCTGTGAAGGATTCAGAAATGGGCGGGATTTCCATACCACCGATTAAACCAGCACCAGTTCCCATCTTGGCAGCAATATACCCGAAGATATAACAGGGTTGGCTTGAGTCTGAATTCAAACCAATGACATTGGGCACGCTGGGGTCATAGAAACGGCTGCTGGACAGGAAGAAGAAGGTATTTGGGTAGTCTGGTGCAACAGCTACTGCAGCATCAGTGAATTCATTGCCATGTCCCAGGATGAATTGATAACCCTGGTCGGCAAAATCACGGAAAGCTTTTTCAAAGGCAGCTGGAGACATTTCCACTTCAACATAACTGATCTCGGCGCCCAGTTCGGTTTCCATGCGCTTGAGGGCTTCATAAGCGGTCTGGTTCCATCCACCATCGTTGACCGGACCGGGGGCCAGTAAGCCGGCTTTGAAAGCAGCTGCGGGTTGCTCACCTTGCTGAGCAGGTTCTGCAGCAGGTTGTCCTGCACATGCAGTTACCAATGACAGTACGATGATCAAAGCAGAAATAACAAACAGGTGTTTCTTCATTCTTTTTCTCCTTTATTAAATAAATAGAATTTGGTTGAAATTACGTTAAGGGGGACTGTCTTGCGCATGAAAAACATGGTGTTAATCACGCTTAATTTATATCATAAATGAACATTGTTAAGCAAGTCTTAATCTAGTGTTAAGTGAAAATAATTTTCTAATCATTTAAATAAATTTTTCAGATAACAACAAGATGAATAAGTGAATTAAAAAAAGGGAAAAGAAGATTTCCTTTGAATATTGATAATATATTTTTCTTCCTATATATTATTATGAGTATTCTATTATATGTCTAGATAAATTACTTGGAAAACCTACAGGTTCTATATCAAATTTTAATGAAGGCTCAACAATCGTACTGGCGTTGTGAATTCTGAACGATATTTGCCATCCTTTGTCAAATATCATTAATAATGTTGTATCAGAATTCTCCTTCATAGATATTTCGATTAATCTATTAGGTATTGGCAGCTTTGGACCCCAATTCAAATTTCCATTCAGATTAAATGAAATAATTGTGACAGAGCCGTTTTCTTTAATAATTTTGTAAAAGTCATAAGCTCCTAATAAATACCTGAGAATCCCATTAGCCAGTTGTAATGGATCCTGTTGGTAAAGTTTGGTCATCTCTTTTGAAAAAGCTTTTAGAATGGGCTCGTAATAATTTATTTTTTTATTTGGAATATCTCTCCATTTAATGCCTTTTATTTTTAATTCACGTAGTTCTGTAAATATCGGAGTTATGTTTTCAAAATATTCTTTCGAACAATCTAAACCGAACCAATCTCTGCCAAAATTAATAGATTCTGACAATCTGGAGTGTTTTACTGCATAATGTCTATTTTTCGCTGAGATCCCTATCTCCGTTTGAGAAGAATTATTTTTAATCAAAATATCTCTTACATCACCAGATTTACCCGTCTGATCAGATTGTATTTGAATTTCTAAATAATCGTTATTAAAAAAATTATCTTTTGAAATCAAAAATTCAATTGCTGCTTTTGATGCTCGATTAATCTTCTGCTTCTCATTTTCTGACATTTTATTGAAACATTCTTTCGCGACTTGCATGGATGAATTTTCTAAAATTTTTGTTGGAATTGAATTCATTATTTGTGAAGCTATACCATATTCAAATGCTCGTCCCATATCATATTGATTCATTTTCGTCATGATAATAAATCCTTACTTAAAATCAATATTTCATTTGAGCTCTTATTTTTTGACATACCATAGACCCATTCAATAGAGATTATTGTAAAACTACTGTATAAGTTTCTAATTTCCTGACAATCGTTATAAGACAATATCCATCTTTCTTTATCATGTAAAATTTTTGCTAACTCTTCATGATCAAAATCCTTGTGAGTATTTCCTTTAACTCCATAAAGAGCCTGACCGTTCAAATAAGGTGGATCCAAATAATAAAAAGCATCATTATGTTTATTTATTGTGTCTTTATAATCTAAATTTTCAACATAAAAATTCTCTGCATTAAATTGTTTTAGTCTATCTATTGATGAAATAGTAAATCTTGGATGTCCTGGAGACATACCACCTGACATTGTTGTCCCTGAAAAAGAAGATCTATTTAAAACAAAAAACGCAGCTCCTCTTTCAATTGGATCTTCTATATTAAGGAGTTTTTTTTGCAATTTATAAAACTCTTTTTTTTCTAAAGGAAAGTATGATTTCACTTTGTTAATTAATTCTTCTTTATTCGTGATTAATGACTTCCAAAAATCTGTTAATGGCTCAAATATATCCGAACCATAAACCGTCATTCTAGTTGTACATGCTAATTCTATTGATGCTCCTCCTAAGAAAGGAGAACACAATTTAGTTTCGTTTTCAGGAATCAACGAGATGATTGACTTAATAGCCCGGTTCTTTCCACCGGGATACCTTAAAGGTGATTTGGGGTATTTCTTTGGCAATTCAACAAAAGAATCCAAATCACTTAATAGATAATTTTGTCTATAATTTAGATATGAATTTAAAACCTCTGAAATTTTCTTCTTAGTATTAACCAATCCAAACACCTACTTTTTCATGAAAAATGATTTCTTATAATCGAATTATATTAGAAAATATTTTTTATTAATTATATCATTTTTATTTTTCAGATTTTTAAAAACTCTAGAAAAAAATCATTCACTGGATGCCTAATCTTTTGACCAGTAAAAATCCCATCCTCAGGCAGGGAAAAATTTGTCCTGCCAAGTAGTGTAATAAAGCTATGCTTATGTTACAACTTTATGGAGCGGAGCTCTGTTTTTTTATTCATACTGCAGGAGAGTACAACTTGATACGAATATCGAAAGTCATGAACATTTTCCCGCGACCCTTACAACTGTTTATGACAGGCATGATTTTAGCCAATATCGCTGCCATGATGTACGATCCCTTATTGCCTTTGTATCTCCAGCATCTGGGGGCAGATGTGCGTCAGGTGGGTTTGTTTTTTACGATTGCAGCCATTCTGCCACTCTTATTTCAGATCTTTGGTGGTTGGATATCGGATTCAATTGGGCGTTTGAAAGCAGTCGCTATTGGTAGTGTTGCCAACATGTTCACCTTTGTGATTTTTCTTCTGGCACCCAGCTGGGAATGGGGTCTTCTGGCGATGGCGACCGGGGCCATTGGGCGTTCCTTTGTGGCACCCAGTTTCCGGGCTTATATTGCTGAACAATCCTCCGAAAATAATCGTGGAAAAATTTACGGCATAGCTGATACTGTCTTTGCGCTGGTGGGTGTGCTGGGACCGCCGCTGGGTGGTTTTTTATCCGACCGATATGGGTATAGCATGATGTTCATTGTCGCTGCTGGCTTTTTCACGCTGGCAACCATTCTGCGCATTGGCATGGCGATTCGTTATAATAAAGAGCCTGAAACTTTGACATCACCTACCACAGAAGAACCTGCGCCAGGTCGTCAAAAACCCAGTTTCAGCAACTTGAAATCCAGTATTGGCGCTATGTTGGTGTTGCTGGCGAGTGGTGGTGTGGCTACCTGGATTTTGATCACGGATGGGATTATCGATATTAACTTCAATATGGTTGGGCAGTTGTTCCCGATTTACATGAATAACGAAGTAGGAATCACCAACACTCAGATTGGGATTCTGAACTCGATGTCTTCCATTGTCACCATGGCGCTGATGACCTTCACGGGTTGGTTATCGGACCGAAAAGGTGAACGACATGCCATTGTTGCAGGTATGGGTATGTTTGCTGCCTCCATGGTAGTTTTTATCACCAGCAGAAACTTCGCGTCCATGTCGATTGCTTACATCATGTTTGGTATGGGACAGGCGTTGATGAGCCCGGCTTACAGTTCTTTGATCTCAAAAGCGGTCCCAGAAAAATTGCGTGGACTGGCGTTTGGTATTTTCTCCACCAGTGTAGGCGTGGTAGCTTTACCGGCTCCATTCATCGGTGCTTGGTTATACGAGAGCTTTAATCCGCAGTTACCCTTCATTCTGCCTACAATTGCTTTGCTGGTAGCGATGCCAATCGCTTGGAGAAAATTTCGTATGTCCAAACCAATCGAGGAGATTCCCACCGCAATTCCAGCACCGGCAGATTGAATGAGATGAATACCTGGCCGAATGACCAGAAAAAAGCTGGACAAAGCGCTAACAGAATTGCGACCTTTGTATGAGGTAATCAAGGCGCTACACCAGTAGAATAAGGGTTGTAAGATTAAATGCAATTTTCGGTGGTGCCCTCCCTCATCTCCACCGATGAAGACCAACTGGTGCGCTTAAACAGGCGCACCAGTGTTTGTTAATAATCATTTGGCAATTTCTCCTAAAAATGGCATAATCAGTACAATCATTCACTCAACTTCTTTGGGAACCTAATGGATATTCTTTTCCACCATTCTTACAACCTGGATTTACTCAACCTGCTGAATATTGTTGGTGGTGATTCTCCATATAAAAGTCTTTATCCACAGGTTTATTCTGAATTTGGCCAACCGTTAAGTCTCGACTCCCGGGAGATATTGCAGCAGGTTTCGGTCGCACTGGGAAGCACATTAATCAGCCCTCCGATTATGTTCGTACTTTCCATCATGCCCCAATTTGATAAAGCTCCATTGTTAGATTTAATGCTGGACCAGGATGGTTATCTGGCAGCTCTGGAACAAAATGAACCGCGACTATTGCCCCAAAAAGATCAATTATTTTTGTTGTTCCAGGTGTTAGCGCCTGTGATCCAGGAGATTGAATTGTTAGGGTTTCGCGAATATTGGTTATCTGAATTTTTACCCATTGTTGAGGAGCGGGTGGATCAGATGGAAAACTCTCTGTTTCGTTTAAAATTTATAGAGGGCGTCAATCGCTTTTTTACTCAGGAAAATCTTCCGGAGGAAATGCACATTTTCCTGGGAGCCCTCAATGCTCAGCATGGGGTGCGTTTGACCAGTCATAATTCAGTGGTGGATATTTCCTTCACAGATCAAAAAATATTAGATTTTTCACTACATGAAGTTATACAATCTTCCGTTTCTACTCTCAATATCCCAGACCTCCTCCACCCGTTGGTGAAAGACCCGTTCATCCAGCTGGCATTTGAAAAAAGTAAATCTGTTACTGCTTTCGAAAACATTGAAACCTATATTTATGAAAATATTGTTGAAGCCTGCAAAGTGTATCTACTTTTCAAACATGGGTATATGCCAGATCCATATGCTTATTTACAGTCCCATCAACAAGGAGCTTTCATATTAGCAGTGATTCTTTTGGATTTTCTGGAGTGGAATCCAGGCAGTGCTGATACACTGGCAATAGCTATGAAGTCCTGGATGGATCAGAAGCCTGTTGGAAATTTGATGACACTCTATCAACAAACAATGCAGCGAGCTGGAAAAGAAATCGGGGATTCATAATGTTAATCCATGGGAAGCGGGGAAAAAACCCGGAAGAGATTTCTAAATCTTTCACAATGCGTTGGATGCTTCCGTTTTTGCTTGTGTGGGCACTGGTTTTAGGTAGCTGTGTTCAACAACCGCAGATTTCGCCAAATAATCCCCTGGTAACAGCCAGTGCGACGCCCAGTCCTATCCCGATGCCCACCCTGGAAAGTACGCGTGAGGTTGTTGTAGGCAGACAGCTCAGGGTGAATTATCCCACACCAAAGATTGCACCAGCCACTGCCATCCCGGCCCCTGTCACCGGATTGACCATTCCGGATGAAGTGCGGTTGATCGTTTTACTGGGATCTGATAATGATGCCCCATTTGTCAGCCGGGCGAACGCAGTTATGCTGGCTTTTTATCATCCCCGCCTGGCAAAAGTAGCCCTGCTCTCTCTGCCACCAGAAATGTTTGTATACATCCCGGGCTACACCATGCAACGCATTGGGATAGCCTATGCGGTGGGTGGTTTTGAGATGCTGGCAGACACGATTGAATACAATATCGGTATGCGACCGGACGAGTATGTATTAGTGCATCAAGATGACTTCTCTTGGTTTGTGGATGAGCTCAAAGGCCTGGATGTGGATGTCTTCCGCAACTATTACGATAACTGCGGGGGTATACCAGCAGGCAGTGTACACCTGAATGGGGACGATGTTTTTTGTTATATCAGTTTTCGGGAAGGTTCGGATATTCGCGACCAGGCAGTTCGCCAACAGCAGGTCGTTTTTCAGCTTTTCCAAAGTATGGCAAGAGGTGGTAAATTGATTGAGTTGTCGGAATTGTATTACACCTATCGCAATACAGTTCAGACCAATCTAACACTGCCTTTATTGCTGGAATATGTTCCGCTTGGTATTCGCCTGGGACAGCCAGATCGATTCGGATTCTTTCAGTTCAATATTGGGGATTTCATTCCCTGGCAGCTCCCCGGTGATGTCACCCCAACCGTATTGCTGCCAAGGTCAGAACGAATATTCAGGATGGTACAGGATGCACTTGATTTCACCACCATTGTAGTACAATCCTCTGATCTGATCATGACCCTTGAGTATGAGATGACCATTTCACCCACGCCTACCAGTACGTATACGCCTTCCTTAACGCCAACCCAAACCATCACGCCTACTGCCACCCCTACCATTTATACTGCTACGATTACGCCTGGTGGACCTACTTTGACACCCAGCAGCACATTAGAAGGCTACCCTGCCCAAAACACTCCACAACCAACAAATGGTTATCCTTAAATCAGGCTAATCATTTTGCATTAATATCTGCACAAACTGTTTTAATTCGGCATAATTTATGCTACACTATTGCATAGAAGTTTTTCTTCTGCGTAATTTTTGTATTTAATTTTTTACGAGGGTTCCTTATTAAAGGAAGGTAATTGATCAAGTGAACCGCTTTTGGTTGGGATTGCTGATACTACTTCTGTCGGTCGGCGTGTTGGGCGGGTTTTCGCTCTGGCCTTCCATTGCCTATGCCGAAAATCAATTCGAAGAGGAAGAAGAATACCAGCGGATGACAAATATTGTCGTTGAATATGTTGCCCATGAATGGTGGTTGGTGCGCTGGAAAGAAAATGAAATTACCTGCCGGTTCTTAATTGAACACACCGGCTGGCCAACAGCAGATGAAGTTGAAACCTGGTGCGGAAAGACCAAGGCGCAGGAGTGGATCAATGCGAAACCCTGTTCATTGGTTGAAGATGGGGGCGATATTAATCAATGTCCAGGAGCTTACCTGAGTTATTTTCAATCTTACCCTGGTGAAAGAGCTATCGACGTGGAGCTTCCCCTCCCTCAAGTGTGGTTGGCAATATCCAATTGTGAACAAAATTCTCCAGAAAATACCTGTACGAGTCTACCCAATTTAAGATTAATCGGCGAAGAACTGCTGGCCAATGAAGCCATCATTCGCATTCAGGGCACCATCAATGGTAATCCGTTTAGCTGTCCATCCGATGTTTGTGATTTGCCACTTTGGCCGACCGGCGGAAATGGTATTGAAGTGGAATTCTGGGCAGACTCATCTTTTGGGGATTCGAGTGAAGTGTTTAGCGCGTTGGTTCGTGTGCAACCCTGGGGTGATTTTACCAATCCAGAAGGTAAAACCACAGATCAACACTTATGGTATGTGGACGTGATTTCAAGTCAATGGCGTGGATCAACCCCTGCCAGTTGTTCTGAAACCTGGCAGGTTTTTCCGGAAATTAGCGGACCACCACCCTGGTTATTGACCCCTGATGATGCAGATGCTCTTTATACCAATGTTTCCTTCTATTATTTGGCCGGGATGTTAATCTCATCCGGGCAGGTGGATGCCAGATTTTGTCCTGACAACGGTTTAAGCCGCAATTTGATTGCAAATGCCTGTGGAATTCAGGAAGCTTATACACAAGTAGTGGAATGGCAAAATATATTTAACGATGAAATTTTGGCTGCTGCCAATGAATCGGGTGTGCCTGCACAACTGTTGAAAAATGTATTCAGCCGGGAAAGTCAGTTTTGGCCTGGAATCTACAGTAGTTACCGGGAAGCAGGCTTGGGGCAAATGACAGAAAATGGTGCTGATACGGTTTTACTCTGGAACCCTAGTTTCTTCCATCAATTCTGTCCATTGGTTCTCAGTCAGGAGCGTTGTGACCGTGGTTTTGGTAATATTTCCATAGAGGAACAGTCGATGCTGCGGGGAGCACTGGTCACCAAAGTAAATTCAACCTGTCCGGAATGCCCGGTAGGTATTGATCTTTCTCAGGCTAATTTCTCGGTAAGAATCTTTGCAGAGGGGTTGATAGCCAATTGTGAGCAGGTAGGCAAGATTATCCGCAACACAACCAGCAAAGATCCAGGCAGAGTCAGTAATTATGAAGATTTGTGGCGTTTCACCCTGGTAAATTACAACGCTGGCTCAGGCTGCCTGAGTAATGCCATGCAACTGGCTTACCGGCAATTCGGATACTTTACCTGGGAAAATGTTTCCAGCAAATTGGAGCCTGCCTGCATTGGAGCGATTGAGTATGTGGATGATATAACAGTCATTGCCAGCGGTCTGGAACCAACTCCCACCAGTTGGGTTCAGTTTACCACACCGGATTCGGCTCAATTAACCGCACTGGCAGCCATGGCAACTGCTACGCCAACTTTCTTCCTGCAACAGCTAACGCAAACCCCAACTCCTACAACTGTGCAGGGAACTCCCCAACCTACTGCAACGCTGGAGAATTATCCGGTTTACCCAACCGTTGGAGAGACTGGTTATCCTGAATGGTCTACCCCGGGACCAACCGATTCAAATTATCCTTAGATCTATTATTCAAATTGACCAATTCGCCATGTATAATCTTTTCCAGTCTGTTATCAGGTAGACATGGAAGATCAATTATAATTTTCTTTCAGGAGACAGTATGTTTAATCCATTCAAACGCAAAGAAGATGAACAAAAAATGAAAGAGTCGGGTCGTATACCTCCTGGACAATCCCTGACTCAACGTTTTCCCGTATTGCATTATGGACCTATTCCCAGCGTTGATTTTTCCACCTGGACATTTAAATTCTGGGGACTGGTGGAAGAGCCATTAACCCTAACCTGGGAGGAATTTAGCCAGTTGCCGCGCACAAAAGTTCAGATGGATTTGCATTGTGTAACCCGCTGGAGTATGTTTGATACGGAGTGGGAAGGTGTGCTGGTGAGAAGTATCTTTGAAAATGGTTTATTAAAATTAAAACCAGAAGCGAAATATGTGGTTCAGCATGCTGAATATGGATATACGACCAACCTGCCTTTGTCTGTCATGATGCAGGATAATTTTTTACTGGCTACCCATTACAATGGTTCTCTATTAACCCCTGAGCATGGTTATCCTTTGCGGGGTGTGGTAGGAGCCATTCCCGGACGTGATGATCTGGATACTCCATATCTATGGAAGGGAGCCAAATGGATTCGAGGTCTGGAATTCTTATCTGAGGATCGTCAGGGTTTCTGGGAGCAGGCTGGTTACCATAATGATGCGGATATCTGGAAAGAACAACGCACCCAGTGGTAGTTTTTTCTTATCTTCGCTGAATTCTAATGGCATAAAGGCCAAATCCCAGCCCAACCGCCAGGATTAATCCCCCCATGATCCCTAAGAATGGTGAACGCCTTGTCTCCGGGTTGTCTTCTGCTTCACCAGCACTACTGAGTTGGGCACCAAAATCAATACGGACTGTTTCGCCAGCACTCAATTTTAGGGTGGCACTATTCCGCATGGTTGGGTTATATCCGCTGGGTACTGCCACACTGATGGTATATTCCCCTTCGTCCAGACCTTCGAAACAGATCTCTTCCAAATTGTTTGTCTTTTCCGATAAGGAAACCTTGCCGATTCGGTCATTAACACTGACAGCACCACCATCCAGAGGAAGTTCGATGGTGTCATCATCAATCAATGTATTGCCGTTAATATCTTCGAACAACAGAACGCAAAGATCAGCGGTGCCATTAAATGGAGTAGGAGAAGGAAATATGGGGGTAGCAGTCATCTCCGGTGGTGGACCCGTATCGGGTTCAACCGTACCCAACACCAGTTCGCGTCCAATACGCAGAAATAAACATGCATCTCCATCCAGATCATTTAATAAACGCAACTGATCTTCGGAAACATTATTGAGTAAGGCAATGCTGATACAACTGTCACCTTCTTTTACTGTGTACACAATGCGACCATCGGGTTGAGCAGTTGGCGTGTAATAAAAAACCTGTAAATCAGGATTCGCCGAGACGGAACCGGCTACATAAAAGACACTGATTCCCAGAATGGTTAATAGAATAGAAAAAATGAGAAATAAATGCTTGTGCATTGAATGCGATTATAACATAATCGTTACCCGAGAAGTTCTTACTAAAAAAAGGATGTGAGAAGACCACATCCTTAAAACCCTGATAGACGGCATTGCCTTCCTCTCCAATTTTTTGTTTTTCAGACATGGAGTAGTTTTTTCCATTTTCTGTTAGATTCCTTCACGGTTTCAGGATCATACATCTGCATGGCCTCTTTTTCCATTTTCTCCTGTTCTTCTTCATTGAAGGCATCAAATAATACTTTTTTATTCATCTCTTCTTCTCCTTTTATGTATTTCAGTGTCTGATCAACGGTTGTAATCAACTTCTGAAAACGGTTTATGCGTTTTACAAGCTGATTCTTGTGTTCTTCCAGAGCTTCCTGAAGATCATAGCCTTCACGATCCATGATCTCTTTAATCTGCTCGAGCGGCATATCTAACTCACGATAAAACAGAATTTGCTGCAGCTTCAACAGGGACGCATCCGAGTAATATCGGTAGCCATTCTCCCCGATATCCTCCGGGGGGAGTAAACCGATCTGATCGTAATAGCGCAAGGTGCGCGGCGTGACATGCGCCAGTTGAGAAATTTGTTTTATCGTCAGCATGACAATTGTATAAACTATGACGTAACGTTAATGTCAAGGGTTTTGGTTTTTTTTATGTGAATCGACAGACTTCTAATTCTTCGGTGGCTTTTTTATTGGGATTTATTTTTCTGATATAATTATTTTGACTTCGTAATTAGTCACTAATTAAGTAAAAGTGACGAATTACGAAAAATTTAAACGGGAGAAATAATGAAAATTGATGATTCTCTATTAGTCATTCCAGAATTGAAGAAGATATTTTCTAGCCGAGAAGCCGTACAAAAATCAGAATTACGGGATTTTTATTATTTACACCATCCTGATTTAAATGAGCAGGCTTTCCGGCGAATCATGTATTCTTTGGAAAAAGAAAAGGTTATCATACCCTTAGGTGCAGGGGTCTACGGATTGCAGACACAGTTTCAAACTTTCGGTAGAAGGTATTTTATTCCTCAGCTTTCCACCATTGCATTGGAAATTAGTCATGAAGTAACTCATCTTTTCCCTTACACCTCATATATGATTTGGGAAACGCATGTACTTCATGAATTCATGATCCATCAACCTGGAGCTAATCAAATAATAATAGGTGTCGATAAAGAGGCAGCCAATTCCGTTTTTAATAAATTAAATGAAAATCGATCACTAAATGTATATTTAAAACCTGATAAATTTATAATGGATCGTTATATTGCAACAAATCCAGATAGTGTTCTTATACTTCCATTGATCACACAATCGCCCAGAATGAAGGTACATGGTGTTGTCTATGCTCGTCTAGAAAAAATTCTTGTGGATATTTTTTCGGAAGAGGAGCGTTTTTTTATTTTTCATGGACAGGAGATGATCAATATCTTTGAAAATGCATTTGCTTCTTATTGGATAAATGCAAAAACTTTATTTCGTTATGCTGGCAGAAGAAAAGTTGACGTAAAAATAAAAAAATTTATTAAAACTCAAACTCAAATCATTTTACCATCATTATAGTAGGCCAAAGAGTGATTTCAGATCAATCGCACAAAAAAGATTGGATTTTTAGCATCCGTGAATTATCCCCGGGGAAGGATCCAATTCTGATTGAAAAAATGATCATGGCTTTAACCCTGGCAGAGAATCTAAAGTTAGCAGGTCTCAACTTTATTTTTAAGGGAGGAACTTCACTGCATCTATTGTTAGGTTCACCTCATCGTTTTTCAATTGATATTGATATTTTCTTACCGAATTTGATCAATTTGGAAAGCTATTTTAATAATGTTTTACAACAAGGAAATTTTTTTCCGAATCGAAGAAAGTAAGCGTTCAGGCTCACTACCAAAACAACATTACAAATTCTATTTTTTCAGCGTTATCCAAAACAAGGAAAGCCAAATCTTGCTGGATATCCTTGTGGAGAAAAACATGTATCCGAAACTCGCGCCAGTCACTATAAATTCACCGTTATTTTTGGTTGAAGGAAATGATATTGAATTAGATTGTCCAACTAAGGATTGCCTATTGGGTGATAAGTTGACTGCTTTTGCACTGCATACTACCGGGATACCATATGGAAAAGGCAAAGATCTAGAGATAGCCAAGCAATTATTTGATGTAGCAACTCTATTTGATGCAATCGAAGATATTAGAATGGTAAAAACTACCTTCAATAAAATTGCCTTCCAAGAATTAACATACAGGGGATTGCAACATTTGTCTACCTTCGATGCTTTATGGGATTCCTTCAATACTTCTATCCTCATTGGTTCACGAGGAGTCGCATCATCGATTGAATACGCTGAATTAGTGAGTGGTTTTAGAAAGATGGCTGGATTTGTCTTTTCGGGATATTTCTCGCTTGATACTGCAATTCTGTGTGCTTCAAAAGTTGCCTATCTTTCAGCACTACTTCTGAAGGAAGGTGATAAGTTAGAGAGGTTTCAAAAAGATAGCAATGTTTCATCCTGGGTAATAAAAAATCAAGATTACAATAAATTGAATAAACTCAAAAAAACGGATCCGGAAGCTTTTTATTATTTCTTTCAAGCACTTAAATTTCTTTCCCTTTTGGAAAATTAATCCTTTCGAATCTATCAGGGTACCAATGTCCATCCTGCGAGAAACCACTACGGTATAATTGACTTATAAATCCAGGATTCGTATAAGGAGCCAACCATGCCGCTCAAAATATTAGTTGGAACCCAATGGGGGGATGAAGGCAAAGGCCGTATCGTCGACCTGCTTTCTGCGCAGTCCGACATTGTTGCTCGCTACAATGGTGGTGATAATGCTGGCCACACAGTAACGGTGGGTGATCATACCTTTAAATTACATTTAATACCTTCGGGCATTATTCATCCGCACACGATGGGCATCCTGGGAAATGGACTGGTGATTAATCCCAAATCTTTAATTTCTGAAATGGAAATGCTGCGTGAGACTGGCATTGAAGTATCTCCTGATCGCTTGAAAATTAGTTTTGCTGCCCATTTGATCACACCCGGGCATATCACCCTGGACCGTGCGCGAGAAGCCACACTGGGCAAAGGACTGATTGGAACCACAGGACGCGGAATTGGACCGGCTTATACCGACAAGGTCAGTCGCAAAGGGTTACGATTGGTGGATATGCTGGATCTACCCCTGTTTGAAGAAAAATTGCGCTTGCATTTACAAAAAGTCAATTACGACCTGGCTTTTTATTACCAGATGGCTCCCTTACCTGAAGATTCGATTGTTAGTGAATATGTCGAATATGCACGACAATTACAGGAATACATTGTCGATACCGGCGCATTGCTGGATATTGCTTTACACGAAGGCAAGCTGGTGCTGGCGGAAGGTGCACAAGGCATGCTGCTGGATATTGATCATGGCAGCTACCCATTTGTGACCAGTTCAAATGTCACAGCCACCGGTGTTTTCAGTGGATTGGGGATAGGAATTTGCCCGGTTGAAAATGTCATTGGTGCGACCAAAGCCTTCCAATCACGTGTGGGTGCCGGACCATTCCCAACAGAATTGGATGGGGAAATGGCGGAACGTTTGCGTGGTACAGGTGCCAAACCCTGGGATGAGTTTGGTACCACCACCGGCAGACCACGCCGGGTGGGCTGGCTGGATGGCGTTCTCCTGCGATACGCCCGTCGTATTAATGGACTCACAGATCTGGTGTTGACCAAGATGGATGTACTCAGCGGTTTACCGGAGATTAAAGTTTGCACGGCATACAAAGATAAAAATGGAGAAACATTTGCTGTCCCTCCTCTGGGCATCAACCACCTGGATCAGTACAAACCAGTTTTTGAGATATTACCTGGCTGGCAGGAAGATTTAACCAGCGTGCGAAATTGGGATGATTTGCCTGAAAACACCAGGTCTTACATACGCTTTGTTGAACAAACAAGTGGTGTGCGCGTCATGCTGGCATCGGTTGGCCCTGAACGCTCACAAGTGGTGGAAGTTCCTGCGTGAGGCGTTGGTATTTACCCACGATCATTGTATTGATGATGGGGGTTCTTTCCGCTTGCATCACGCCGACGGCTGAGCCAACATTGCTTCCCCCAACAGAAACAGCCACCATTACCCCCACCGTAACAGCTACTATTGATTGGTTCCCGGCAACTGCCACTCCCACTTTGAGACCCACACAGGTCATTGAACCTACCCCGGAGATGCACCCTGGCGTTGGATCTCTTCTGATAGATGATTTACTCGCGACCGGGTCAGAATGGCAAACAGGCAGATTCAGTATGGGTAATATAACTCTGGGCAATGATTCACTCACAATCGCCATTCAACAACCAAAAGCATCCCTCCTGAGCCTGGAAACGAAAAACACACTACGGGATTTCTATCTGGAAACAAAAGTGAACATCGGTCTTTGCAAAAGTAATGATGTTTACGGAATCATTGTTCGTGCGATTTCTGAATATAACTATTATCGTTTTCTGGTTGATTGCCAGGGGTATGCGCGAGCTGAACGCGTTCGGGATGGTGCTACCACGCTGATGCAGGATTGGACACCAACCGGATTACCCCCCGGAGCGCCATTAGACGTCAGCCTGGGGATCTGGGTGGTCAGTAGCGAGATGCGATTATTTGCGAACAATGCCTTTATATTCAGCGTGAAGGATCCAATCTTCACCGAAGGTACAGTGGGCATCTTTGCGCGGGCATCTGGTGATAGCCCGGTGACGGTGAGTTTTTCGGAGATGGCAGTCAGCTTTGTGGACGCCAGTCAATAATATTCCAATCAAATGCGCTCAGGGTGTCCTGAATGGGGCGCAAGGATCCATTATAGCGGTTGGGGCTGGGGGGAGATCGATAATCGATAGGTTTTTTGCTATTTCATTGGTGAATTGTTGCGCTGGAATATCAAAATAATGGGTACTTCCATTCGCTGCAGTGAGTTGTAAACGGTATCCATTTACCTCAGTGATCCTCAAACTACCATCAGGTTCGGGGTCATAAAAGACTTTAAAAAAACTCAATTCAGGAATGTTCAGAATCACCAACCCTTTTTGTTCATCTTGATATAAACCACCAGCATATATTTCAACTTTAAATCCACTGTATTCATCACGCCACATTGTATTGATGAGATACCCCTCTTCGCCAAGAAAATCTCCCTTAACTTCCTGGATTCCTACTGGCAAGTCTAACCCTAAATGTTTACTGGCATTAGTTTCTTCCAACATGATTGATTTACAAACTTCTTCAAGCGACTTCTGAGGCGTAAGCATGGCTGTTGCCTGGACGTTTTTTTTGTATTCCAATGCCTGAATTTTGCTGTCAATGCTCTCTTTTGCGGATTCGGATTTTGAGTCCACAAAAAAGGATTTTAAATATGTGATAGTAGTCTGATTCACGTCGGCCGAGGAATTTTCCTGAAAGCCAGGTTCAGCATCAACTACCTGATTTTGGGAAAAAAGTAACATCAGCATCAGGATTGAACCTACAATTGTCAATATGAAAAAAAGTTTATTGTTCATAGATCTCCATTTATGGCCAATCAATATCCGTCATATAAGGGATATATTTTTGAGCTGTTTCAGGACGGGCGTTGATCGCTTTATATAACTGAATCCAGGCTTCCTGAGGTGTGTTATCCATATACGGACAACTGGGATCATTATTACCCAGACATGCCTGATATTGGGAAAGTGGGCTGAAGAAATATATAGGCACATAACCTAACATCACACCCACTTTGCTGATGTTTGCCCATTGATTGGCATTATAGCCATTATTCAGGTAAATCTCTGGAATTGGCCAGGCTGGAGGAGCTCCCCAAGCAGAATAATGTACTTTGGCATGTGTCCAATCACCAGTCAGGTCTTTATATGGGTCTGGGGGTTTGGTCAAATTAATCCCAATATCACAGCCTTCACAGGCACCAAAATTATAAAAGATGTATTTCCCTTGATCATAATCATCAAATCCTTTTACCCAGGCATGAGAAATGAGCGCAGAATTCCATGCTAACTCAATATCACTTGCCCCAGCCACGCTAACTCTAGAAGCATATCCCTGTGTTTTTACCCAATCATTTAAAGTAATAACCATTTGAGCCCAGGCTTTTCCATGGTTGTAAGCATCTTCCGTGGTGCAAAAATAACCCAAACAAACACCTTCATCCCAATACTCATAATTAAGATTTGAGGTTCCAACACCTAAATCCAGTTTTGACTCCGTGTCATTGTTCGCCAGGGCACCAACCATATAACCATTGATAAAATCTTTTGTGTAAATGATAATATCTTTTATGCTGGTTACTTCACCAGAAGTATCAAAGTACACCCTTGTACCTATTTGTGTATCTACTTTTCTAGGGCGTCCGAAATGTAAAATGACCAATTGATCCTGACGACCAGCTGGAGCAGTCAAATTTCCAGCATGGACTCCTTTATAATAGATATTTCGTTGTCCAGTGCTCATTGTCTGCAACATACCCAATGTGACATACCATGTAGTACTGAAATAAGACGGTGGATCAGGAATGATATTTTTGAATATTAACGGCAAATACGTATGATAAGGTGATTCTTCCTGACTCGAAGCGATCGAAAAATTCGTAAAGAGTGCCCCCAGCATGCTTATCAGTATCAAAATTGACAGAATTACTCTGTAGTTTGGTTTCATTTTAAAATATCCATCTAAGGAGATTTAATATAGCAAGATTCGCGCCAGTTGCATAGGTCTTATTTTTGTTTGTAAATGGTTTGTAATTCCCTATTGACAAATGATTTAAATTAGATTATTATCTAACCGTTAGATAATAATCTAATGAACGGCCGGTCATACTGCATGTCCAGATGGACGGTTGAGCGGAGCGAAAACGAACTTACATCTTTATACCATCCATCGCAGGTAGCATCGCAAACGTCGTCTCTCCTTGCCCTTGATTCGCTCCGCTCAACCCAGTATGACCGTTTTGTTTGAGGTGGACACATGACAGCTTTGCATTGGGATTTTGGCAGCGCATATGATTTTTTCGTAAGCCTTTTTGTGATTCACCATCCAGATCGTTTTGGTTTACGTCCTGCCTGGGCAGCCGGTGTGCGTTCGCGATTTTCCCCGGAAGAAAGACAATTTCTGGAAGATGCGATTAATTTCTTTCCAGTACCTCTCAGCTGGATCAATCAACTCCCCCTTGAGGAGAAGAACACTCAAAAAATCCTTGATTTTTTAGCTTCCATACCACCAGAAAAACGACTGATATCGCTTTATAAATCCTCTCAACTCACAGATGAGGTGCTTTCGACGATTAGTCACATTCAGGAAAGCCAAAAAATCTCTTCTGACAATCTGGAAGTGCTCAGGACATTGTTTCAGCGCCGCACCACTCCTATAAAGACACGTGATGTTCAGAAGATGGCAGTAGTGTTTCTGGATCCAGACACCTTTGGTGAGCGATTATTGAAAGTATTACAGGTTTATTATCAGGTGTTCTTCGCAGAAGAGGAAGAACGCATTTTGCCCGCCTTAAAAGAGGGCTTATTGGTCGCTCAAAAACAAGCTGCCATCCAACCGTTTCCGGAATTACTGGAAGACCTTTCGCACGGTGTCAAACTGGAAAACATTCACGCTTATCAGAAAATTACCCTGACACCCTCTTATTGGACAACTCCTTTGATTTTCTTTAATAACCCCCAACCAGATGAATTACTGGTTGTTTTTGGTTGTCGGGAGGAGAATCAAAACCTTGTACCAGGTGAGTATGTGCCAGAAATGCTGGTGATGGGTTTAAAAGCATTGGCAGACCCAACGCGCTTACGGATTTTGTATTATCTCAACCAGGGGGCTACGACTCCCAGCAGCCTGGCCCGGCGATTGCGTTTACGCGCTCCCACTGTGATCCACCATCTTAACACCATGCGCCTGGCAGGGTTGGTGCAGGTAACCCTCACGTCTATTGGTGAACGTCGTTACAGTCTTCGACAAGAAGCCATCGATGATACCTATAGGCAGCTTAACAAGGTTATCAACACTGAAAAGTAGTAGATTATTGGTAAAAAATGGAAAATTTGAAACAAATCAAACGTAAAACAACTTCTGTTTTACAAACATATGCAACCCGATTACGCGCATTTCGTTGGAATGCTCGTATGTACCTTGTATTCACGATTATTTTTGGCGCAGCCATGGGTGTGCGCCGCTTGATTTTTAATTTCTTTGTCCTCAGCCTGGGTTATGATGAAGCTTTACTCGGCACCATGATCACCGTCCATAATCTGACAGCATTATTAGCTGCTTTACCCATGGGGTATCTGGCAGATCGACTGGGTCGCAAGTTTTCTCTGGTTAGCAGTACTATTCTGGTGGCTTTCTCCGTGATTATTATGGTTAGTTTTCCAAAAGCCTGGATTTTGGTTGCTCTTAATATCGTGTTTGGACTGGGAATGAGTATCTCTTCGGTCACTATGGGTCCCTTTTTAATGGAAAACAGCAGTGAAACAGAGCGAACCTACTTGTTCAGCTTTGGATCCGGGTTGCAGATGGCAGCCGGGTTTGTGGGTAATTGGATAGGCGGTTATCTGCCTGGGTGGATGGGGATGACTTTCAATGTGGATGCGATCAGTTCGACGGCATATGGCAATGCTTTACTGGCAACCGCTATTTTTACTGTTTTGGGTGTGGTTCCTTTAATCATGTTGCGTAATCCCAACATAAAGATGAGTGAACGTTCCTCTCTGGCGCCTATGTCTTATCTCAAAGGTCACTTCGGGCAGATCTCCAAACTTGTTCTACCGATGTTAATCACCAGTATTGGTGCGGGATTAATTATGCCATTCATGAATATCTTTTTCCGCAATGTTCATAACCAGCCTGACCCGGTGATTGGGACAGTCTTTGCCTGGGGGTCATTGGCAATGGGAGTTGGATTGATCATTGCCCCGGTGCTGGCGGATCGTTTTGGCAAGATTCAAATTGTTGTATTGACACAGGCACTTTCTATCCCCTTCTTATTCATCCTGGGATTTTCTCCATTTTTTGTGATCAGTGCAGCTGCTTACTTTATTCGCCTGGCTCTGATGAATCTAAGCGGTCCGGTTTATCAGACCTTCGTGATGGAACAGGTGGAACCGCAGGCACGCGCAACGGTTGCCAGCCTGACCAGCATGGCCAGTAGTTTTGGTTGGGCATTCAGCCCTTCCATCAGTGGCTGGATTCAGGTGAATTATGGTTTCCGACCAGCATTCATTGGGACAATGGTGTTATATGCCGTCTCCATCTATCTGTATTGGCACTTCTTCCTGCGGGGAAAAGAATCAATGTTTAAAAGAAAAACAACCGCAGAGCTGTTAACATAACATGAAACATCCTTCTCTGTGAAAGATGTTTCATGTTATGTTAACACCTGATTTTCCGCCCAGGTATATACCTCGGCAGTGCGCCCGCGTGCAATGACTTTTCCTGGTCTCAGTAATGGTTCCATTTCAAATTTTGATTATAGACCAGGATCATTATAATCAACAATCGAATTGGAATATGGGTGACCGAGGGCACATGCTTCCTGGAAAAAATGAAAACCTGCCGTCCACGAATACGAACACGAATTCAAGAATAGGGATTTCGAAGTAGATAGGGATTTATTTCCATTATACAAAGTGCAGGGAAGAGGTTCAAGAATGGGAAGGAAGGATCATTTGCTAACAAAAATAGAGGAGAATTCCGATAACAATATCCAAATTGGATGAATACTACATAATTCTTGATAAAATCAAGGATATCAAGATCGGTTGCTTCTTTGGTTATAAATCATTCCGGATCAAATTGAAAATTAAGTATGCATAAGGTCATCATTTTCATTCAGAAAAAGCTATCAATTCTCATTACCATTGGTTTGGTTCTGGCTGCTATTCTCAGTATCACCCGGATCATTCATGCTACGAATTATGGCCCCTGGGTCTTCAGCGATGCCACCACCTATATCTGGACTGCCATCAACCTGGCGGATGGCAAAGGGCTGGTGATTCAAAATCCCAGTGGCAGCTATGATGTGCTTACCTGGCATCCGCCTTTATTCTCATTATTGTTGAGTATCCCCATCGCTGTTGGGGCAAATGCCTTGCAATCGGTACGCTGGATCAATGCATTCTCATTTGGTATTACGATTTTTCTGGGTGGATTTGGAACCTGGCGGTATACGCGTTCTTTTCTCGCCACCCTGAGCGTGACCGCTTTAACCGTATTTGCGATCGATTTGATCTACGTGTTTTCGGGAGCTATGTCGGAAGCCATATTCTTTGTTCTGGGATTCGGTGCCCTCATCCTGCTGGTGGAAGCGATCCAGTTTAATGTGAAAGCCAGTCTGATGATCATGGCAGGCATTCTGGCTGGATTGTCCTACCTGGCTCGCTATACCGGACTTGCTTTTGTAAGTGTTGTCGTCTTGCTTCCTATGCTTTTTCTTTCGGGATCCTTCCGGCAAAGATTACGGACAATGCTTTTAACCGGCATTCCCGCGGTCATCATTCCGGCAGCCTGGTCAGTGTTTGTCTATCTCAACAATGGAACCATTGGCGGGCGAAGTATGTTAGCTGGAGAGAATATTCGTCTAAATTTAACGGATTATATTCAAAATTTCTGGGACGTTATGACAGGATGGATTCCTTTTATTTTACGTGGTAATCACATCCTGCCGGCGGAATGGAAATTTGGGTTGGGGGTGTTAATTGTGATGGTGGTGCTGGTTATCGGGTGGCAGTCCTATCGTAAAAAATCTTCGCATTCAGCGCAAAGAGTTCACATCATCTGGTTATCCACCATCGGGCTCTTTTTAGCTGCTTATCTGGGTTTTCATATTCTCAGTTACATCTTTTCCAGTGCAGCTCCGGAGGTTGACCGGCGATTACTCAGCCCGCTTCTGTTATCTGTAATTATACTGCTGGGGGCAATATTTTCTCTTCCTCGGCAAATATCAATCAAGGGTTTTCGACCGTTTGAGTGGTTGTTTCTGATTTATGCGATCATATCTATTCTGTATTTTCACGGCAGCTTGCGGTTGTTTCTGTACGATCAACACTATTATGGAATGGGCTACACCAGCAAACGCTGGGAAGATTCAGAGCTGGTGCGGAAGGCAATTCAACTGGATACTAGCACATTGATGGCATCGAATAATGAAGAAATTCTTTTCTTTCACTCCGGGCGATTTCCCTATGCGCTTGATTTACCTCAGGCAGCCAGGGGGGAGATGACGCTACCCGCCGATGAAGCTTACCTGGTCCTCTTCCGGCAGGATGTTGTCTATTTTTATGGAGAGGATGGAAAGGATTATCTACAGTCTGTCAGGCAATACTGTGATGTGTTCTTTGAGGATAATGAGGGATATATTTGTTATTGGGAGAGATAAAAAAAGTCAAAAGGTGAAAGCCTAAAGGAAAAAGGGGCGATAAAACAATTTCTTACCAATTAATCATAATCTTTTCGTTTTGGTGGTAAACATGTACCCGATCATGACTGGTAAACATTACCCGACTATGGGTGGTAATAATAACCCGGCTATTGAC
>PHBX01000051.1 GCA_002842045.1 Chloroflexi bacterium HGW-Chloroflexi-3
AATCATAATCTTTTCGTTTTGGTGGTAAACATGTACCCGATCATGACTGGTAAACATTACCCGACTATGGGTGGTAATAATAACCCGGCTATTGACAAATTACAAATTGCGGATTCAGACAGCGCAATCGCAAAACATCAAAATCCATCTACGTATCCCCACTTGGGCACAAAAGTATCGGATCACCATCAATCAGGAAGAATGGGTTTCAGAGAGAAAACCATTGGTCTCCCTAGAACCGACTGCACAGGGGTATGATCCACGATTGGCTCAATACGTTTGCATCGATCGTATCTGGCATAATGAAGACTTGCTGACAATTGAACTGGACATGCCCATCCAGGTTCATCGCGTGTATCCCAAAGTAAAAAGCTGCTCGGGGAAAGCAGCTTTATAGGGAGAACGTCATCAGGAAAACCAATAAAATTGATTCCCTATGCCTGGTGGGCAAATCGTGAAACCAGCCCGATGACCGTTTTTTTTAATTTGTAAAATATTTACGCAGCCAACAAACTTCTGGCTTTCGCCACTGCCCGGCTGGCATCTTCTGCAAAACCATCTGCACCAATCTGGTCCGCGTAATTCTGTGTGACAGGAGCACCGCCGATCATCACTTTCACCTTGTCGCGCATACCAGCTTCTTTTAAAGCTTCGATTGTATTTTTCATGTTGGGCATGGTGGTGGTTAATAAGGCTGACATAGCAATGATCTGTGCCCCATTTTCACGGACTGCCTGAAGGAAACGTTCTGGCGAGACATCGGTACCCAGATCGATCACTTCGAAAGCTGCCCCTTCCAGCATCATGGCAACTAAATTTTTGCCGATATCATGCAAATCGCCTTTAACGGTGCCGATCGCTACTTTACCAGGTGATTGAACATCTGCTTCTGATAGATGGGGTTTCAATATCTCCAGACCTTTTTGCATGGCTCTGGCTGCAATCAACATTTCAGGGACGAAATACTCCCCTTCTTCAAACAAGCGCCCTACCTCACCCATGGCTGCAATCATGCCCTGGTTGAGGATGTCCGCCGGACCAATACCAGCATCCAGTGCTTTTTGCACTTCTGCCACAACTAAATTCGCATTTCCATCCAGAATACCTTCAAAAATTTTTTCTAAACCAGCATCCATTCAAAACCTCCAGAAATTTTTGGGATCAAACATGATAAATCGGATAATTATTAATGAGGGAATTTTCCTATCAAGGAAAACAAAAAGACTGTATTATTATAATCGATATTGAACAAACTATGTTAAAATTATGACAACGTTGTCTTAAATATGAATAAAAATCACACCATTTCGCAATTCACAATCGATTTTGAACCTGTTGGAAAACGTGTACTGTCCCATCCTGGTGAAATGCTGTCGGACTGCGCGTTACGCGCCGGGATAGACCTGATCACCTCCTGTAATGGCCTGGGGGTTTGCACTTCCTGTAGGATTGAAGTAATGGAAGGTACAGTATCTCCTCCAACTACCAATGAACGGGAAAGACTGAGCAAATTGAAGCATAATGCCAACCTGCGGCTTGCCTGCCAGACCTCTCCCATGAGTGATGTCAGAATTTTTATACCGGCTGGCTCTCTCACCCAGGGACAACAACTACAAGTTGATGGACACTATCATCCCACCGAATTGAGTACACCTTTCCTGACGAAATCCATCGAAATCCTACCCCCCTCTTTACAGGATTTGCGTGGTGATTGGGAACGTCTGCAGGATACTTATCTCTCTTTAATGAGTATTCCCTTACAGACTTCATTGCCCGTTCTCAAAGAAATTTCGGAGCGGATTCGATCGCTTAATTGGACAGTGAAATTAGTTGTTCGCGATGCTGGCATGCATCATGAACTCGTCTCTCTGCTGCCAGTGGATTCCATCTATTATGGAGTTGCATTCGACATTGGTTCAACCAAAATCGCCGCCTTCTTGGTCAATCTGGAAAGCGGTGAAATGATCGACCAGACTGGTTTTATGAATCCGCAGATTGCTGTCGGTGAGGATATTATCAATCGCCTCAGCCATGCCACGCAAACTCCGGATAAAGCCAGAAAACTTCAGGATATGCTGATAGACCGCATCATTCAATATCTCCATGAGATATGCCGTAAATTCAAACTCGAACCCGCCCAGATAGTGGATATGGTTGTGGTCGGAAATACCGCCATTCACCACCTCTTCTGCGGACTGCCTGTCAAATCTCTGGGAGAAGCTCCCTACGTGCCTGCTATCCAACACAGTCTGAGTTTTTCTGCTCTTCAACATGGGATTCATATCGCACCCGGAGCACAGATTTATCTACCGCCCAACATTGCTGGTTATGTGGGAGCCGACCATACAGCCGCTGTTCTGGCAACCCGCATTCAGGAAAGTGAAAAGGCATTATGCCTGATCGACATCGGCACCAATACTGAAATTAGTCTGATTCATCAGGGAAAGATTCTTGCCTGTTCCTGCGCCTCGGGGCCAGCTTTTGAAGGCGCGCATATTCAGGACGGCATGCGGGCGGCTCCAGGCGCGATTGATCAGGTGAAAATCGAGAACGGTCAAATCGAGCTATCCACCATCGGACAGAAACCCGCCAGCGGGATCTGCGGATCTGGCATCCTCTCGGTGATGGCAGAAATGCGACGAAACAACATCATCGATCATCGTGGGGTATTCAATCTTGAGCATCCTTTGGTGGATCCAACACACAAATTATTGATCTTGAACCGCAATGAAAATGGTCAGGAAATAAAAATCACACGCAAAGACGTCAATGAAGTCCAGCTGGCGAAAGGTGCCATTCGCAGTGGGATTGAAATCCTGTGCCAGAAAGCAGGGATTCAACCCGATCAGATTGATCATTTTTTAATTGCCGGCGCTTTTGGCAATTATCTCGATCTGGGCAGTGCGATTGAAATCGGTATGTTCCCGGATGTTCCCCTGGAGCGATATACCCAGATTGGTAACGCTGCTGGTGCTGGTGCCCGTATGGTGTTGGTAAACCACGCCCAGCGTAATCTGGCTGAAAGAATTGGGAAAGAAATTCATTACGTAGAATTAACCGCTGAAGCCAACTTTAATGATACCTATGTCAGCGCCCTTTACATGGAAAAGAATGGCAACCTCAACCAGCTCCTTTAATGTCATCGCCTGCGAAGCACTGGCCAGGGCTGTTTATTTCTATGCAGCACAATCTCCTCATCGCATAAATTTAACCTTACAAAAAATAGGCTTGCATGACCGCCCCACCAGCTTGCACGAGTATCTACAGAAACTCATCGACCAGACTCGTGCTGATGAATATGATGCCATCCTGCTCACCTATGGATTGTGTGGTCGTGCAATTGATGAGCTTGTCAGTCGCGATCTTCCCCTGGTCATCCCACGCGCCCATGATTGCATCACCCTCTACCTGGGCAGTCGCGATGTCTATCGAGAGCAGCAAAACAACAACCCCGGCACCTATTGGTACTCACAGGATTACCTCGAGCGCTCCGGCAGATACGGAGAAAACATGGCTTTGGGCAGCGTGCTTCCCCCGGATCTGAACAATACCTATGAAGAATTTGTACGTAAATATGGTGAAGAGAACGCGCAGTACTTGATGGAAACTTTGAATGGCTGGCAGAAGCATTACACCCGGGCAGTCCTGTTTGAAACTGAGTTTGGGGTGAATGAAGAAATCCGGAAAAATGCCCAGGCACAAGCACAGAAAAATGGCTGGGAACTGGAGAGCGTCCCGGCTAATTTTCAGCTGATCAAAAAACAAATCTTTGGCCAATGGGATCAGGATTTTCTGGTCGTCCCCCCTCATCATCGCATCCAGATGAGTGCAGACGAACTTATAGTAAAAGCTGTTCGTATTCCTAGGCACTAAAGTTTTCATAATATTCATCTGGTTTTCAAAAATATAACTCCTATTATGCATTTTTATACTTTTGTGACCTGATGTTCCTTACGTTTTTCCATTGAACGAAAAATATTTTTTAACTTATTTTTACCCCTCAAAATTGACTTCTCTTTTTTTGAAAATTTTCCGGATTTTGCATTGTGAAAAACTGAACACTTATAACAGAATAGATATATAATCTTATAAGTTTATATTTCCATTTGCATATTCCGGTGAAATCGCACACCCATTCCGGAACCATGCCGCACAGTTTAGAGAAAAAATACTGGTTGGAATAATTGTACATCAAGTGTGCGGCATGGAACGGAATCCGCGCAATTTTCTTTGAGAGTCACCCATCAAAGAAATGTGATAAGCATTATGAATAATGCGATCAAGAATCGCATCAGCTAAAGTAGGATCAGGGAATCTGGCATGCCAATCAGAGATGGGGACTTGAGAGACAATGATGGTGGCAGAATGCCAAAACGGTCATCGAATAATTCCAATAAATCCTGGGCAGCAGATAATTGAATGGGGTCACGCATCCAATCATCCATGATCAGGATGTCGTTTTTAGATAAAGAGCGGAGTAACGAGAGATAAGAACCATCTTTCCGGGCCATGGAGAGCAAGTGTAAGAAACGAGCAGAATGTAAATAGCGGACAGAGTAACCCAACTTACAGGCTGCCACACCAAATGCACAGGCAAGATAAGACTTACCCGTACCAGTCGCACCGGAGATGACAATATTGAGTGCATTGTCAACCCAGATACACTGTGCCAATTCAAGTACACTTGCTGTCGATCCAATCCTCGCGTCGGAGAAAAATCCAGGTCTTCAATACTGGCACGCAAGGGAAACTCAGCCAGTTTCAATCGGCGGTTTGTGCGATTATCCGTTCTGCGAGCGCATTCCAATTCGGCTAACAGTAAGAGGCGTTCTTCAAAAGAGAGCCGTGCATACTGAGGGTTGGTTTGTTGTTCCTGCAAACCATCACGGAAAGCTGGCAACCGTAATTGCAATAATTTATCCATCAAATTTTGTGAAATCATGACAAAATCCTTTCCTGGTAATATGTGGCTCCACGGATATTCTCATGGGATGGTAAGCTTTCAGATATCGTTGAATCTGCTTGTTTTTGTAAAAGATCCAACTCTTGTTTCACTGCTGAATAAGAGAAAACCCGCACCTCAAATGCTGATTGACAAGCCTGTTCCAGTAAATGAACCGGGTATTTTTTACTCAATCTGATGATCCCTAAACAAGTACGGTAAGCTTGTTGTGGGATATCTTTTGCTTGTAGCGCTGCCTGGATCATGCTGGAGGTGTGTGGACCAATAGCTTCTGCCCATTGGGTCAGATGCTCAGCGTTTAAATCTTCTATTCGTGTGACGGGTACTTTTTGCGTTTGTTTCCATTGCTGATAGTGATGACAAAATTGTGAGTACTGCAGTCCTTTTGGAAAGCCTGGGTGGTTGGCTTCCTTCGCCAGAATGGTTGCCAGCGTATCCTGTGAATCAATTCACAGGATATTCAATTAAAAGAGGCTGTCCAAAAAGTACAGAAAAAAACTTTACAATAAAAAAACATATGATTCAATTAAGGAATGAAAAGAAAAGAAGCAAAACCCGTATTCAAACC
>PHBX01000007.1 GCA_002842045.1 Chloroflexi bacterium HGW-Chloroflexi-3
AAGTTGTGAAGTCCGCAGAAAAAACGATGACCACTCAGAACAATCCTACTGACGATTTGCGTTACCATGTTTCTAAAAACTTATGACGGTTTACTTAGTCTGGCTACCTCGATGGAAACCTTGATTTTATTTAGAGCAATTCAAGGTCTGGGGGCAGGTGGTGTCTTACCATTGGCATTAACTATGATCGGTGAATTGTACAGTATTGAAAAAAGAGCAAAAATGCAGGGGTTAATTTCCAGTGTTTGGGGCCTCTCCTCCGTGATCGGTCCGCTCATTGGTGGCTTATTGGTAGACCAAATTTCCTGGGAATGGGTTTTCTTTATCAATCTGATTCCAGGAATTCTGGCAATCATTTTCGTTTGGTTTGCTTGGATTGAAGATAAGAATATCTCAAAGAAAAAAGTGGCACTGGATGTGCCTGGAGTTGTACTTCTTACAGTTGGAGTATTAAGCTTATTATTAGGTCTAAATGGATTGGAAAATTCTTCCAGTTTATTCTTTATCATCACAGCAATTATTTTATTGAGTGTTTTGATCATTATTGAGAAAAGAGCGCAAGATCCTATTTTGCCATTGAAATTGTTTGGAAACCGGCTCTTTCTGGTGGCATTTTTACATGGAATTTTGGCTGGTTGGGCTATGTTCGGTAGCCTATCCTATATCCCATTATTTGTTCAGGCCGTTATTGGTACGTCTGCAACGCAAGCAGGATTATCGTTAACACCTATGTCCATCATGTGGACACTTACAAGTATTGTGGGTGGACGCTTAATTATTAAAATAAATTTCCGGGTACTGGCAATCATCGGTATGGTATTGCTAGTGATTGGAAGTCTTCTATTAACAACGATTGGACTAGGCACATCTCAACTCGCACTAATGATTTATACATCAATTATGGGAATTGGCATGGGACTAACCATTCCTGTTTTTATGATTATTATTCAAACTACCGTACCCAGGAATGTGCTTGGGACAGCTACCTCCACCATTCAATTTAGTCGAAACATTGGTGGGACGATTGGTGTGAGTGTTCTTGGGGTATTTCTAAGCAGTAGATTATCCAGGTTGTTGATTGAATCAGGGTTTAACATCAGTACGATATCATTGAGTAGTCTCATAAATCAAACACAAGGTACAGATGCAACATTTTCTGAACCACTCAGAATCGCTTTAAGTACATCAATGGCAAATATGTTTTATATAGCGCTAGGTGCTGCTGTATTGGGTTTTATCGTTATATTATTTACCCCAAAAGGTGTTATTACTCAGTTAAATTCCTCTTTATCAGAGAAAAAATTAGAAATAGTTAAAACGAAAGAATTATCCAGTTAATTGAAAATCATCTTAATGGCCAGAACAGTAAGATCAATGGCATAGCCACAATTACTACAATGATTTCAAGGATTAAACCCATTTTCCAGTAATCCCCAAATTTGTAACCACCAGGACCCATTGCAAGGGTGTTAGATTGATGACCAATTGGTGTAAGAAAGGCGCAGGAAGCTCCAATTGCGATTGCTATTAGAAATGGATCGACAGAAACATCCATTCCTTGAGCAATGCTAATGCCTATAGGTGCCATCAGCACAACTGCAGCAGCATTATTGATAATATCAGATAGGAACATGGTTGCAACAAGCATTATCAGCAAAGTAACTTCAGGTGCCATCAAGTGAGCTCCATTTACAACAGAATTGGCGATTAATTGAGCCCCACCAGTTGTTTCCAGTGTTTCACCTACTGGAATCATTGCTCCAAGCAATATAATGGTTGGCCATTCAATGCTTTCATAAGCATCCTTTAGTGAGATCAATTTCGAGATAATCATGGTCAAACATGCTGCAAGAAAAGCAATTTGCACTGGTAATACACCGGTTGCAGAAAGCAGCAAAGCGGATCCAAAAATTGCAAGTGAGGATATGATGCGACGTGGTTGCCCCAATCGCAATCCACGGTTTGCCAGTGGTAAGCAACCTAAAGTAGCCAATATCTCCTTCAAGGTGTCTACATATCCTTGAAGTAAGAGAACATCACCACTTTGAAATCGAATTTTATCCAATCTGGTTCGCAATCTCCTTCCCTGACGGGCAATGGCTAAAAGGTTCACACCGTAATTCTTTCGAAGATTTAAAGTTCGTGCATTACCACCAATCATCATGGAGTTTGCAGTAATAACGGTTTCCATGAGCGTGATTTCATCCGATTCCAGTTCTTCGGACCCGATTTTTTCACTTCCTACCAATTCAACGCCTGATGAAGTTAATAGATTATCAAGATTCTCTGTGTCAATTGTCAGAATAAGCACATCATCTTTTGCAAACATTGTTTGTGGAGAGGGAGCCAACCTTCGTTCTTCCCCACGCGCTAAACCAATGATCATTACGTCACTCTCCACAAAGCTGTGAAATTCACTTAATCTTTTACCTTTTAATTTCGAATTTTCTGTAATTCTCACTTCAGTTACATATTTTTCGATGTCGAAGAGTCCATTGACTGAGGTTTGTCCACGCCTTTTTGGGATCAATCTCCACCCGGCGAAAATGATGTACAGCAAGCCTATGAATGCAACGCCAACTCCTACCAATGCAAAATCAAACATGCGAAATGGTGGTAATCCGGTTTGTGCACGGTAGGAAGCAATTATTATGTTAGGAGGTGTACCGATTAAAGTTGTCATACCTCCCAATAAAGAAGCAAAAGCAATGGGCATTAAATACAATGATGGTGATACTTTTTTTTCCGGTCTAATTGAATAGCTACAGGCAATAACAGAGCCAGCGCACCAACATTATTCATAAAAGCGGAGAAAATGGTAATAATGATGGTCAAGGCGGCCAATTGTAAGGTTATCCCTCCTTCAATACGAGATAACCATTGTCCTATAACGTCGACTACCCCTGAATTTTGTAGCGCTTTACTCAGAATAAAAACCGTAGCAACTGTGATCACTGCGGGATTACTGAAACCAATAAAAGCATTTTCAATCGGAATTAAGCCAGTTATGACAACTATCAATAAAGCAATCAGTGCGACCAGATCATATCTTAATTTTCCAGTTATAAAGAGAATCAAAGTTAAAATGAGTGTTACAAAAATGATCCACTGTCCGGTTTCCAGCATTTATATTCCTATTGAAAAAGAGAATGAGTAAATAATATTTTTCATTATAATAAATAAACAATACCCAGACAAATTTGTTTTTCGTTTAGATTTTTATTTTAACTTTCCCGTTTACGGGTAAACAATTTTCAAGGGCAATAGTCAGGAGATGGTTAATGGAGGAATTACACCTCTATCTTCAAATTGCTGATACAATTCGCAGAGATATTTTGAACGGGAAAATCAATCCCGGAGATAGATTATCCTCCGTCAGGGAATTAAGCCAGCAATGGGGATGTACTCAAGGCACAGTACAGCGTGCATATCACGAACTATCTCAACAAGGATTAATAGATAGTCGTGCTGGCAAAGGAACGATTGTAAGTGGAAATCTAACTCCGGCGCAACGCAATAAGGACACAGTAATTCGACGGGCGACATTGGTGAATCGCTCAGAAGAATTTCTTTTGGAAGCATTGTCGATGGGGTACAATCTTGAAGAAATTCAGAATTCTATCAACTTAGCCATGGATCGTTGGAAATTGCTGGATAATCAGGATCAAAACAATATCAAAAAGACAATCAAGTTTATTGGAAGTCATGATCCCTTATTTAATTCAATTTCGACAAGATTTTCTGAAATTTTTCCAGGTTATGGACTAAAGATCAAATTTTCCGGCAGTCTGGGGGGATTGAGAGCATTAAAGCAACATCAATCAGACTTATCCGGTTGTCACCTATGGGATTCTGAAAGCGATTCTTACAATCTGGTAGATGTGAAGAATATTTTTTCAGATGAGAAAATGGTTTTATTAACATTGGCTCATCGTCGTTTGGGATTAATTCTTCCGCCCGATAATCCTCAAAAGATTTCTTCCATTGCGGATGTCATTCACAAGCGAGTTCGATTTGCTAACCGTCAGCCTGGGTCAGGTACCAGGGTCTGGTTTGATATGATGTTGATAAAAAATGGCATTTCACCGGACCAGGTAAGTGGTTATGACCATGAATATTCCACGCATTCAGAAATTGGAAGGGTTATCGCTGAAGGGAGCGCTGGGGCTGGAGTAGGTTTGGAATCTGTGGCTGTTGCTTATGGATTGGATTTTGTATTTTTGACCCTTGAACGGTACGATCTTGTTTTTTATCACGATCAAATGAATGAGGAACCATATGATCTTTTTATACAATGGTTGCAACATTCTGAAGGAAAAAAATTTGTTAAGCAGTTCCCAGGTTATGAAAATATTGAAACAGGGAAGATCCAGTATTCAATGTAAAAATAATTATTTCTGATTTAAGGAGTTGGAAATGAAAGCTGGTTTTGGTCACATCCAATTCAATGTTGATCTAAAAAATCTAAATTTCTATCAAGAGTTTTTGACCTTTTTGGGTTGGCAGGTTTTGCACCTAAGCAAAAATATGTTGGGATGTGGAAATTTGGATGGTTCCAGTCTCTGGTTCACCAATCCCATAAATCAGATTGAAAATGATTATGATGGATCAGGAATGAACCATATTGCATTTCATACAGAAACAATTGCCGATGTAGATGAAGCGGTAACATTTTTATTAGCCAAGAACATTCCTGCCTTGTTTGATACACCACGGCATAGACCCGAATTCAGCAACAGTCCGGATGATACATATTACCAGGTCATGTTTGAAACACCAGATAAGATTTTAATTGAAATTGTGTATATTGGTTCAAAGTAAATTTCCAATAAAACAAGATCAAGCCTGATCTGGAAATAACAGACCAGGCTTAAGTTTGTAAAGATGAATGCTTACTCAACAATCACGATATCACTCTGTCCGCGGCCAAATACTTCCGGCGAATACATTTCTTCCGCTTTTGTTGGTGGGACAATAAATGTACCTGGCATGGTTGCCCGAGCGAAGTAAGTATATTCATAGACACCATCCCATAAAAGACTTGTGAATACCTCTACGCGTGAATCGCGCATATTTTGATGTTGGTACCATTGATTCCACCAAAGGAAGGTTCTGGTTTCATTCGGACTCGCAGGAAGGCTTTCGCTGACAGCCAGATTGGGGTTGATGATTTCCAAACCCGCTGGCAAAGGATCGACCAGAGCGACGTGATATCGTCGGTTATCTGCTACCATCGTGAGTTTTACTTTTACACGAACACCAGCTTTGATATGCCAGATCCCATCTTTATCTATCCAGACATCGTTAGGATCATCAACAGCTTCGTATCTTCTCTGTACAACAAAACCCATATCGAGAGGATCAAGTTGGAGATCGGTTGGTGCATACCTCAATCCTAACCGATAATACATTCTACCAATTCCGTCTTTGGATAAGATAATATTCTCTGAATCATTTTCTCCAATGATCTCGATTAAATTTTGCATTGGAACCATGGTCTGATATCTATCGGTAGAATAACCACTGAAAGTGCTCTCGGCAGTGTAAATATCACCTAACCAGATTCGAGCAACAAATTCGGGTTCTTCAGATTCGAAAGTATCGAAGTAATTATCCATAGCCAGCAGCACGAAAACATTTTCCTGTGTATTATCCCAACGACCTTTGGTGCGATTTGCCTGCAATCCTGTGATTATTTTTGGAATCAAATCTGACTCAGGGTTATCTGCGATCATGGCATCCAATAACAGGGCATCGGTACGGCGATTGGAGTGAAGTAATACGTAATCATCATCCGAATAACGATTGAAGAAATTCGCTGCACCAGCTGTTTCAACTACCTGGTTCCCAACATGCCTGCGAATTGCTTGAACAGTGGATTGATATTGAGAGTCTCGAAGTAATACCTGCCATATCCATGCTATAGTATCCAAAGATAATGCTTCAATTCCTTGATCATCAACCAGTGCTTTGGCTTTTTTTGCATCCAAATCATCCATCCGCATACGAACATAAAGAGCATAAGCGCTGATAGTTTGTTTCGCTTTCAGGCTATACCAGGCAGGATAGTATTGTTCGATGTTTTGGATATACGTAAGTACATTTCCCCAAACCTGATCGTTTACTTCGAATCCCATCTCTTTTGCTCGTTGTAATGCATGGGCAACATGCACAGTATGGAACGGAATGGATTCATAACCTTTTGCCCAGTAAGGGAAACCTCCATCCCAATTCTGTAATTTGGATAAATCTTCTAAATCTTTCTGGATAGATGTTTCCATTTCCTCGGGAGAAGGAAGACCTTCTGCATTGAAGGCTGAGAGCACATCTCTCAAGGCAGCTATCGCAAGAATCCTGGATGCCATTTGGGCACTACTATTGAATGGGTAATCAATCAAATAAAGAACTGCATCTGAGAGGCTATTTAATGCTGTTGAAGACGTCGTGATTTCCAAGCCACCAAACTGAGGGTAAACATCTTCGGGAGATAATATCGGTTGCGCAATGGCTCCTTCATTTTCAAGAACTCCATAAGTCGCAAAAGCTTCTGTGGTGGAAGGTGTATAAACTGGGAGGGATATTTGTGCAGCATCCGATACCGATCCAGAAACAGCAGCAATCTGTAGGAAGGCATTGCCAGCCATGATTGTCTTACCAGGGAAACGGATTTCAATGCGATTGTTCGCTGGAACTGTCACACGCATTCCCTGGGCTTCTGTTAATTCAAGGTTACTTGTTTCAACCACGACTTCGGCAATCATTTCTTCATCGGTCTGGTTTTGGAGTACAACAGGGATTTCAAACTGATCCCCAAAATTCAGGAATCTTGACATTGAAGGTCTCACCATCAAGGGTAATCGTGCGGTGATGTTCGCTTCGCTACTACCAAACATTTTTCCACCAGGATCTGCAGCTACGACCATAATGCGATAACGCGTCAGGTTATCTGGTAATTTGTATTGAACAGTGACTATACCTTCAGCGTTTGTTGTTTCTTGCGGTGAAAAAATGGCCAATGGATTAAAATCTGCACGCACAGAAATTGCTGATTCAGTGGATGAACTTTCTTGCGCAGCAAACTCCATCATAGGGGCGGCTGCCATGGCAGGTTCTTCCATACCACCTCCCCGCCCCATGTCCATTACCATTCCATCGGTAACGGATTTGTTTAATGTTTGGGTTGCCATCGCCTGAGGAAGATCGCTTGCCAAGGTACTGGGATCTACAAGGAGGATATTTGCCCTTGTGTACATGCTGGAAACATCTGAATATCTTTGTGAATAAAATACTGATATGGGATCGACTAATTTATATTGTGTTAATGCCAGTATGGCTTCGTCAACAACAACCAATGCGACTTCCGCATTCGGAATCGGAAGTCCATTTTGATCATTGACTGTAATTTCAATTTTCGAACGTTCTCCCGGAGATAATAACGATTGTTCAGGATCAATACCAACTATAAGTGTACGACTGGTGGGTGGAATTTCCAGATTTAGTGATCCAGTGGCAAATGCAGGTCTGGGGGGAATATTTTCAAGCTTTTCTCCCTGACCATCGATTCTTGGTGAGGTGCCGTTCAAATCCACCTGAATATTGATATTTGGTATTTGAGATTCTTTGATCGGAATTTGCAGTGTGATGGTTGATTCTTCCATTTTGAATGGCTCAGAATACAAAATTCCACTTCTGCTGACTGTCAGTAAGCCTTCCGCTGGAAAGAATGGTGATTGAACCAGGATGTTGGCTGTATCACCCGGTTGATAATTTTCTTTATCAGGAATCAATGTGATCTGTTCCTGTTTAATGTCACGGGATGGTGGCAAATCCCCACCACTGACCCAGCGATCAAACTGGCTATAATTTTTTCTTCCTTTTTCATCCGTAACTGTTGCCTTGATTTGGTATTTGCCACCAAATGGTGTCTCAAAACTACATTGAACTGGTTCTTCTTTAGAATTTATCTTACAGGATTGAACGTTTTCAAAAATTTCTACCCATTCACCTTTTTGATACTTCCAAACGATTCTTCCAGCTGATACTTCAATTGATTGATTTGGAATGGCATTGCCATCCAAATCGGTCACAATCAGGTCAATCTTTAAGGGTTCGTTTTTCTCAACAAAATATTTTTCGCTCCGTAACCCAACATATTTATCAGCTGGGTGAACCATCAGAGTCGTAGATCCAGCCCATGCCTGCCGATTGACGTCCATCACGACAGCTTCAGCCACAATGCTTTGTGGTCTGGTTTCTTCTTTGGCGTCAAAATCCATTTGGAGGTAATGATTTCCACTGGCATCCGTCTTTCCTGTAAATGTTTGACCAGCATCACTGGACTCAAATCCCCATTCAAATCCAAGAGAGTAATCCATCCTGTATCTGAACCACCAGGGTTCCCAAACTCCGAAGGAAAAATCTGACCAGTTTGGAGGTTGATAATTGGTTGGAGTGGTTCGAACATTCCAGGTTACATCAGCATTTGGTAATGCTCCTCCTGCATAATAAGCTGCTTCGACAGCAACAATAGCACTTCCATCTGCATAATAGGGTCCAACGGTTTCATTTCTGGCGAGAACTTCAAATTCTGGTCTTCTGAATTCCTGGATTTGGAAACTATGATAGAAGTCCCTATTATCGACATTACCAGAATAACCACTTACAGAAAATTGAATGTTAGCTGATCCGAGATTGACTCGTTCTGGGATTGAAAATGATAAATCAAAACCACCATTTTCATTAATTTTGGTTGTTTGGTTGAGTAATTCATTACCCTGAGAATCATAAACGTGATAACTTAACTGTTCCAGGGAGTTTCCTGGCAGTGAAACATCTCCGTTTTGTTTACCACCAATTTTCCGAATCCATCCTTTAAGATGGACTTCTTCTCCTGGTTTGTACATAGCACGGTCATCAAAAACATACCAGCGTAGCATGTCATTGACTGACCTTGGCATCCAGCCAGTGTCTGACCAATAACTTTCATTGGATGGGAGAAAGGCAATATCATCACCACTTGTTGCTGTCAGACCTAATATTCCTTCAGCTGGTAATTCGAAATCTGCCATCCCGTAGGTATCAGTTTTTTGCGTATTTCCATTAATGAGGGAATGAATCTCAATGCCTTTGAGAGATTCCCCTGTTTTTAAATCTGTTACCCAGGCTACCAATGAAGAATGATCAACAAAAGCGTCCAATCCAATTTGAGTTACCTGTACCCAAACCTGCACCCATTCCCATGGTCGTTCTTCCTCAAAGAAACCTTTCGGTGGTTTCACGATGACAATATAGTGTCCAAAATCACCTTTCATAACGGAATCGATATCAATCTTAATCTCACTGAGAACGTCATCTTTAGTTTTAAGATTTATGATCTGGTTGAATGCTAATCTACCGGGAGGTTCAATCTGGGGATCGGTCTGATAGAACTCTTTGAGGTATTTCTGGTATCCCAACCAATCTTCGGGTTCTACCGCGTAAATCTTTACATCCAACCTGGAATAGTTGATTGTGTAAAGGGATAATTCCGGTTTTTGGCTATATGGATCGATGGTAATAAAATTCTTTTGAGGACCAACCAATAACGGTTCTGCTTTTCCAATGGAAATGCTGATTCGTTCTTCACGTTCCAAGGTCTGACCAAAGATATCTTGAATCTCTGGAGCTAAAGTAATTTTATAAGTGGTTCTTCCCTGGTTCGCACCTTGTATTGAAATCGTGTTGCCAATCACTGAAATGGATGCTCCTGGAAGCTCGGGCGTAATGGTGATAAATGATTCAGCAAATAATTCTTCATTTAATGGATTATTAAACCGGATATAAAGGGGCGATAGAGGAGGACAATTATTCCCATACCAGGAACACCCATATTCTTCAATTCTCAATTGCGGATACGTCTGAAATTGGAAGGATTGCACTGCCTTGGTGGTTAATGTTCCTTCGGCGGATGGAGTTCCAGGACCAATTTCAATATTGATATTGGAATCTTTTGGAAGTGATGAAACTGCTTTAATAGCGAGCCAACGTTCAGATGGATAATTTTCAATGAGGCTAGCAACTACCTCATCTTCTTCAATTTCTTTTTCTGTAGCCAATCTGAGATTGAAAGATTTTCCATCTGCTGTTAATTTGATCGTGTCCAGAACAGATTGCTTTTCGATCCTCTGGTCAAAGCCAATAAAAATGACAGGATCCAATGGTTGAGGACCATAATTTGGGTAAGAAGATTTAAGGATTGGAGTTGGTGTTTGAAATGTCCAGTTGACTGCTTTTAAAAGCTTATTGCCATTAACTGATGTGGTACCTTCGGGAACAGTTACCCTGTATTCAGTGGACATTGGCAACCGATCAATCTCATCGGAATCGAATTCAAAAGTTAATGTTTTTGTTCCAATCCAACGCCAGGTACCTGAGATTGCCGGAACGATTTGAACGGGGATTTCTTCCTGAGTGAGTTGCTCCAAGGTACCCAAAGGAACCATGGGTTGATTAAAAGTGATGCTGATAAACGGAGCCATTGGGATTTCGCCTTCAGGTGAGTAACGCAATACTTCCAAAGGTCCTTCTTCAACATCCACTGGTTGAGATTCTTCGGTTAAGATTGGAAATGGTTGATCGATTGTTTCACCAGGGCGTGGAGGCGGCAATACTTCCGGGGGAATATTAAATTCTGATTGAAGGTCTTTCAATGGAGGTAAATCGGGTAATCTCGCTAATATAGCAGAAATTTCCTCCTCTGTTAGAGGTTCTCCAACCACAACAGGGGGTTCCGCAGGGGGTTTGTAATCTGTCTTTCCCTCACTCAATGTGATAGAGAAATCATCTTCACCATTTTCATCATTAACAAGTAGATTCATTGTTTTTCCTTCTGTGACAATAGAAGTTGAATTCCCATTTTCATTATTGTTGACGGGTGTGGGAATCACATCATTAATTAATCCACATGCCATTGTATAAATCATAATCATGGAAACAGATAATTTTTTCAAATAACCGATATTGGTGGGTTTTAAATTAAACATTGGATCTCCCTCTCCGATTCTCATTTTAAGTATAGACGAAAAATCAACCTTTTTTGTTCCTCGTATCCGATGGATGGTGTTTTATTGAAATTTCTCAGACTTGAGTTTAATTAATCTGATTCTACTATGATCAGAGCGTCTTTGATCTATAATAAAAAAAATACTAATCAGCCAGGAGATAAAATGCCGCATCTATTTGAACCGATAAAAATTGGTGAAGTGACTTTCCCAAACCGTGTTGGAGTATCACCTATGTGTCAATATTGTTATCAGGATGGGTTTTCAAACGAATGGCAGATTGTTCATTTAGGTGCCAGGGCAATGGGGGGAGTCGGTTTTGTTATTTCCGAGGCAACCGCCATTGTTCCAGAGGGGAGAATTTCACCCCATGATCTGGGAATCTGGTCTGATGACCATATTGAAGCCCTCGCCAAAGTAACAAAATTTATCAAATCTCAGGGAGCAGTTGCGGGAATTCAGTTAGCTCACGCAGGCCGAAAAGCATGTACCCATCGTCCATGGGATGGTGGCACACCCATTCAGAAAGGTCATCCAGAATGGTGGCAGGTCGTGGGAGCCAGCCCTGTGGCGTTTAATGAAAATCATCAAACTCCTCATGAGCTTTCCATCAAAGAAATTCATGAGATTCAAGATAAGTTCGTAAACGCAGCACTTCGAAGTCTGGAAGCAGGTTTCAATTTGCTCGAGATTCATGCTGCTCATGGTTATTTGTTGCATTCATTTTATTCACCTGTATCAAACCAGCGCACAGATGAATATGGTGGCAGTTTTGAAAACAGGATCAGATTCCTGGTGGAAACAGTCCAGCGAATTCGAAAAGTCTGGCAAGAGTGGCTACCATTATTTGTGAGAATTTCTGCAACAGAATGGATGGAAGATGGATGGAATATCCAGGATTCAATTAAACTGGCTCAAATTCTAAAAAATGAAGGGGTGGATGTCATTGATTGTTCATCCGGCGGAAATATTCCGGGAGTGAAGGTCCCCTTGACACCTGGATATCAGGTACCGTTGTCTGAAGAAATACGAAAAAAATCCGGTATCAAAACAGCTACGGTTGGATTAATCACAGACCCTGAACATGCAAATAAAATTATCCTGGATGGTGGAGCTGATTTTGTTTTATTAGGCCGTGAGTTGTTGCGGAATCCATTCTGGTCTTTAGATTCTGCAAGAAAGTTAGGCCATCCATCTCCCATTCCACCTCAATATCTGAGAGCATACAAGTAACTTGAATGAGAAAGAAGGTCTTATGACTATCCATCCTTTAGCTGGAAAACAAGCTCCACAAGAAGTATTAGTCAATATTCCACGTTTGGTAGCAGATTATTATCAATACCAACCTGATCCACAAACACCAGGGCAAATAATTTCGTTTGGCACATCCGGTCATCGAGGGACATCCGGTGAAAAAACATTTAATGAAGATCACATTCTGGCTGTTACCCAGGCTTTGTGTGAATATCGTCATCAAAATGGGTACGATGGAGCACTGTTTATCGGGAAGGATACCCATGCCTTATCTGAACCTGCATTATTGACAGCCATTGAAGTTCTGGCTGCAAATGAGGTTCAGGTACGTTATCAGGATAGGATGGGTTATACACCGACTCCGGTTATTTCGCATGCAATACTCAGGGAAAATCAAAATAAAAAATCCCATTTATCGGATGGTGTTGTGATAACCCCATCACATAATCCACCAGGAGATGGTGGTTTTAAATATAATCCACCATCTGGTGGGCCAGCTGGACCGGAAATTACCAGTCTCATTCAGAAGAGAGCAAATGAAATTCTACAAGATCAGTTGCGTGATGTAAAAAGGATTCCGATTGAAAAGGCATTACTCACAAACTATGTTAAGAGCCATGATTTCATTCATCCTTATGTCGAAGATTTACAGAATGTAGTCAATTTGCTGATTGTCAAAAATAAAGGTTTAAAAATTGGTGTTGATCCCATGGGTGGTGCAGCCATTGAGTATTGGGACATTATTGCTGATCATTATGGACTGAATTTAGAAGTAGTCAATACTGATCTCGATCCACGTTTCGGCTTCATGAGACTCGACCATGACGGGAAAATACGAATGGATTGTTCATCTCCCTATGCGATGGCAGGCTTGATTGGCTTAAAAGACCAATATGACATCGCCTTTGGCAATGATCCGGATGTGGATCGCCATGGGATTGTTACGCCATCTGGAGGATTATTGAATCCCAATCATTACCTGTCTGTCGCCATCTGGTATTTATTCCAGAATCGAGATCAGTGGCGAGGGAATGCCTGTATTGGTAAAACGATGGTATCCAGTTCTATGATAGATCGGGTAGCGAATGCATTAAGTATGGAATTGGCTGAAGTTCCTGTTGGATTTAAGTGGTTTGTGGATGGTTTATTGGATGGTTCGTTTGGTTTCGGTGGGGAAGAAAGTGCTGGTGCATCATTTTTAAGGTTTAATGGCGGAACCTGGACAACAGATAAAGATGGCATCATCCTTAATTTGCTGGCTGCAGAGATACTTGCTACAACTGGAAAAGATCCCCATCAAATGTACGTTGATTTAACCAGACAATTTGGAAATCCGATTTACCAACGGATGGATGCGCCTGCTGATCCTGTCCAAAAGAAAATTCTTAGTAATTTGAACCCTGAGAATGTCAAAGCAGCCGAATTAGCTGGTGAAAAAATTCTCCAGAAACTAACCAGAGCACCTTATAATGATGCGCTGATCGGTGGTTTAAAAGTTGTGACTGAAAATGGCTGGTTTGCTGCCCGCCCTTCCGGAACTGAGAATATTTACAAGATTTATGCGGAGAGTTTCATCAGTGAAAATCATTTGAAACAAATACAAAGTGAAGCTCAGGAAATAGTCAGTGATGCATTTAGCCTCGGATAATGGGAAGTTGGGATGATTGAGTTGCCAGAAGCCATGGTATTATCAAAACAATTAGCTAATGAATTATCAGGAAAGGAAATTGTTGAAGTTGTTGCGGCTCAAAATCCGCATAAATTCGCCTGGTATTCTGGTGATCCTGCTTTATATGATCGTTTATTAACTCATAAGCGGATTGAGGGAGCTGTTTCGAATGGTGGCCAGGTCGAATTATGGGCTGGCGATATGACCCTTGTGTTTAGTGATGGTGTCAACTTGCGATTTCATTTAAAAAATGATCCACCTCCCGGCAAACATCAATTATTATTGAAATTTAATGATGAAACCTCATTAAGTACCACCATTGCGATGTATGGTGGATTGTTGTGCACTCCGAAAGGTAAGAATGATAATCCATATTATCTGATAGCCAAAGACAAGCCTTCGCCATTCAGTGAATCATTTACTTTGGATTATTTCTTAAAATTATTTACCCCTGAAGATCTAAAACTATCCTTAAAAGCATTCCTGGCGACAAATCAACGGATTCCTGGCCTGGGGAATGGGGTATTACAAGATATATTATTCAACACAGGATTTCATCCCAGGAAGAAAGTAGATTCACTGAATGATAATGACAAGAACAATTTATTTGTAGCTTTAATTAACACCTTGTCAAAAATGATGGAACTTGGTGGAAGAGATTCTGAGAAAGATATTTATGGAAATCCAGGTGGATATACTTCAATCCTGAGCAAAAATACCCTGAGCCGCCCCTGTTCAAGATGTGGTTCACAAATCATGAAAGAAGCATATTTGGGAGGTAGTATTTATTTTTGTTCCGGTTGTCAGTCGGTTTAGTTTTTTGCGTTACAATGCAGACAAATTTCTCTTTGTGAATTTAGGAGTGGAACATGTTATTGTGTATTGATATTGGGAACACGAATATTAAGTTAGGTCTTTTCAAAAATGATGAAATGGTGCAAAGATGGCGAATTTCTACCGATCGGACCAATCTGGCGGATGAATACGGTGTTCTGGTTGGAGATTTATTTGAAACCAGAGGGCTATCCATTCATGAAATCACAGGGTGTGCGATCTCATCGGTGGTTCCCAGCCTGACACAGGAATTTATAGAAATGTCAGAAAAATATTTTCTTCTATCTCCAACCATTTATGGTCCAGAAGTTGATATTGGCATGAAAATTAACACAGATTATCCATCGGAAGTGGGTCATGATTTGATTATGAATGCACTGGCCGCCAGAAAATTATATGGAAAACCTGTCATAATCGTTGGTTTTGGAACGGCAACCTCTTTTGTGGCAGTCTCGGCCTCTGGGAATCTCGAAGGTGTAGCGATTGGACCAGGTGTTGTTTCAAGTTCTGAATCTCTTTTCCGGGCTGCATCTACTTTACCGCGTGTGGCTCTAGCGCACCCTCAGGTAGCCATAGGCAAAAATACGATTCAATCCATGCGATCTGGAATTGTTTTCGGATTTGTAGGTATGGTTAAAGAGGTAGTTTCCAGAATGAAAAAAGAAATGACTGGTGACCCCAAAGTTATTGCAACTGGTGGTATGGCCTCTCTCATCGCCCCTGAATGCGACATGATTGATGTAGTTCAAACCAATCTGGCACTGTTAGGCCTGAAAGAGATGTTTGAACTTAGCCAGCAAAATTAATAAATAATAGATAGTGATATTATTCCGTTAATATTACGAACCCGATTACACCTGAACCTGCATGGACTGATAAGCCAGGAGTGAACTCTGCGTAAATTGGGTTGGGGGGGCATGGAAATACGTTACATAGCTCTTTAAACAGGTTTTTAGCGCCAATCAAATTGTTCACATGAATAAATCCGATTTGTGCGATCTTTTTGTCCCCAACAGATTCAGATGCTAAATCAATCAAGCGTTTTTGTGCTTTTTTCATTGTCCGAATTTTTTCCAATAAATCTAATTTTCCATCCTGAACTGAAAGAATTGGTTTGATGTCCAGCGTGTCTGCCAGACCCGCTGCTAATTTTCCAACCCTTCCACTCATGGCGAGGTATTTTAAGGTAGGTAAGGCTGCATAGACATGGAGGTTATTTTTTACATGCTCAATATCCTCTAAAATTTCATCTTTGAAGACGCCATTTTGTGCTGCTTCTGCAGCTCTCAGAACGATCAGTCCTTGTGCTAATGAGAGTTGCAAAGAATCGACGACGGTTATGTCTCTCTCAGGAAATTGTTCCTTTGCTGTTAATGCAGCCTGATACGTTGCACTCACCTTACTCGAAACACAAATACAAATGATCGCATCATGTCCATTATCAAACGCATTTTGGTAGGCTTTCTCAAATGCAGATGGAGGTGGTGCGGATGTGGTTGGTAATTTATTGGTTTGATCAATGATTTCAAACAAAATTGCATCATTAATGTCGAGGCCGGTTGTATAAATCGATTCCCCAAAATGAATGGTGATCGGCACCTGAATGATATTGAATTGCGCGGCAATATCAACGGGCAAACTTGAGTCAGTATCGGTAATAATGGATATTTTTGTCATGCGTCTCCAATTTTTTTGAATGTGAATTTCATTTATTAACACCAATAACCTTTTATTGGTACACCTCTAAATTTGATTTAATTTCAAGGAACATATCGATTATTTAAAGTTTATTATTTCCGTTTAGTTATAATCTTCTAAGATCTGAAACTCCGATAGATTGTGTGGAAAACCGGACAATTAATTATTTTGACTGATTTTCGCCCAACTATCTTTCAAGCTGACAGTTCGATTAAATACAAATGCTTCTTTTGTCGAATCAAGATCCGTACAGAAATATCCCTGCCGTTCGAACTGGAAGCGATCTCCCGGAAGTGAGTTCTTAAGAGATGGCTCAACTTTACAACCAGTAAGAATTGTCAATGAATTTGGGTTCAAATTATCCAGGAAGGTTTTTCCTTCTTCGGTATTATCAGGATCAGATGTATTAAATAAGCGATCATAAAGACGAATTTCGGCATCCAATGCGTGTTGGGCAGAAACCCAATGAATAGTGCCTTTTACCTTTCTTCCATCCGGGGAATATCCACCTCTGGTTTCAGGGTCATATGTACAATGCACTTCAATTATTTCATCATTATCATTTTTTTCGATGTGGGTACACTTCACATAATAACCGTATCTCAAGCGAACTTCATTTCCAGGTGAAAGACGAAAATATTTTTTAGGTGGATCTTCCATAAAATCGTCTTTTTCTATAAAAAGAACTTTTGAAAATGGCACCAATCGTTTTCCTGCAGACTCATCTTCCGGATTGTTGATTGCATCTAATTGTTCAACCTGATCCTCAGGATAATTATCAATGACCAATCGTAATGGATTCAGAACTGCCATTACTCGGTTCGCGGATAAATTCAGATTATCACGGACACAGTGTTCCAACAGGGAAATGTCCACTACACTTTCATTTTTTGCCACTCCAACTTTGTCGATGAAGTCACGAATTGCGTCAGATGTAAAACCTCTTCGTCTCATTCCACAGAGAGTGGGCATACGTGGGTCATCCCAACCATTCACCAATTGATTTTCGACCATCATTTTAAGAAAACGTTTGCTCAGGATGGTGTAGGAAATATTCAATCGTGAAAATTCTAATTGGCGGGGGTGGAAAATGCCTAATTTTTCAACAAACCAGTCATATAAAGGTCGATGTGCTTCATATGCCAGATCACATAATGAATGGGTGATACACTCGATCGAATCGGATTGGCCATGAGCAAAATCGTACATGGGATAAATGCACCACTTATCACCGGTGCGGTGATGGGATGCATGCAGAATTCGATACATGACTGGATCACGCATATTGATGTTTCCTGATGACATATCAATTTTTGCTCTTAACACCCGAGTACCATCCGGAAACTCTCCATTTCGCATACGCCGGAAGAGATCCAAATTTTCATCCACTGAACGATCCCTATAAGGACTATTAGTACCTGGTTCTGTTAGCGTTCCGCGATATTGGCGAATCTCTTCTGGAGATAAATCGTCTATATATGCATCACTTTGAAGAATCAATTGCTCTGCCCATTGATACAATTGTTCAAAATAATCAGAAGCATAAAACTCTCTGTCATCCCAATCAAAACCTAACCAACGAATGTCTTCTTTGATAGCGTCAACATACTCTGTATCTTCTTTGACCGGATTTGTGTCATCATACCGTAAATTTGTTTTGCCACCAAAAGCTTGCGCTATACCGAAATCAATGCAGATTGCTTTGGCGTGGCCGATGTGCAGGTAACCATTTGGTTCTGGTGGAAATCTTGTGTGAACCGTGGTGAAGCGACCGGATTTCAGGTCTTCTTCAATGGCTTCTTTAATGAAATTCGTATTCTCATATATATCGGGCATCTTTATCTCCAGAAAATCGTAATGTAATAAATTCTAATCGCCTTTAGGTATTGGCGCAACCTGAGAAGTATTGCTTGAATGCGCCAAAATCAGAATCAATAAATCCCCTCATCGATAGGAGGGGATCAGGTAAATTATTTTACTCAGAATGAATCAATCAGAATTTATCAATTCAATTTTTTTCCTACGCAGGAACAAAAATCTTTTTCCTGTTGGAAAAATCAAAGTGAAAATACCTGTAACCAGAAGTAAGATTCCTATCACATTCATTTGAATTGGCCAGGCATTTGCCCAATTCTGACCACCTTCAGCAAAAATGTGTGTCGATGCACCCCAAATGGGAGCAGTCAGGACAGCAATTCCACATAAGAGAAGGGTAAATGCAGCAGCAGTTCTGTTGATGTCGTCTGGTTTTGCTCCATCCAGGTGCAACTCATTCCAAATGCCAGGAATTTTAAAAATTGCAAAAACGATCAGGGTCAGAATTGTGACGTAGACTACTCCATCGGTAGGCATTGAGCTTCCTCTTAATGATCGGGATACAAGCATGTGGATAACTCCAATAGTGATACCCAAAACTAAAGAAATGATTGCTTCTCGGTATCCTTGTGGCTTCTTTTTTATCAAACTTATCAGGGCTTTTATCATATAAACACCTATCGCTGTTGTTAGGAGAACAAATAAAATATACAACCAACTATAAGGCGCTATGACTGCCATTTTAGGACCGAAATTTTTGGCTGCAACCGCCACACAGGTTGTACCTATACCGGACATTATTGTGAATGCAGCGGTTATTCCCATTAAGATAATTCCAATCACTCTTAGTGTTTTACCCCACCATTTTAAACCTGACATAATTCTCCTCCAGACTTAAAATTTTGATATTGATTAAACCAACACGATCAGGATCATAGATCCTAACATGTAGATCGATGCAAATTTGAACAAACTGAAATTTAGCTTTTCTGAAGGTTTCAAGAGGCTAAAGATGGCGAGTGATATCAATCCTCCTGACAGTATCAGCAATAAATGCAAGAACCCCATTGTCATCCCGACACGAATTGCAGAAAACCCCATTGCCAGGGTTGCAAGAATACTTGATATGGCAATTAGCAACCGGGTGAATGAAAATCCGAATTTTGATGGAAATGTCGGGATACCAGCAGACAGATAATCATCAAAGTGACGCATTGAAAATGTCATGATGTGAGTAGGAATCCAAAAGAGAATCGCAAGTGCCAATGTAATCCCGACCCAATCAATCTGCCCAATCCCCAAAGTTCTACCAGCCAAAATGGGCATTCCACCTGCTATTCCACCAAAAATGATAGACCAGCAAGATCGTCTTTTGAGCCAGATGGTATAAACAAATACATCAAAGAAAATTCCAGCAAAAACGATTAAACCGTAAAATGGGTTGATGATGACTGCCCAGAAGGTTCCGGTGATTGATAAAGCCAACCCCAGTATCAAGGCTTCTTTTGGAGAGATATCCCCCACTGCTAATGGGCGATAACAAGTTCGTTTCATTTTTGCATCAATATCACGGTCATACCACATGTTTAGAACTGTACTCCCACTGATTGTCAAAAATAATGTGGCTGCAGTCCCTAATTGTAATGGAAAATTAAAAACCGGGCACTTGCAGCTCATGAACCCTGCTAAACCGGTTGCCAATAGCAGACCGGTTTGCAGGCTCTTGATCAACTTCCAATAGAGGGAGATTTTTCCTTTAATAATTTTCAAAGCAATTCCTTAATGAATGGTCTACATGTTCATTTTACACATCGAAAACCGAAACCAGGACTTGTATAAGTGGGGATTGAGCTATTTCTTACCCAAATTCGGAGATAATTTTCATAGACATCTTTACTGCCACCGCGTAGATAACGGTAATGTTGTTCTTCATAAACATTAGCTGTCCATTCCCAAACATTTCCGGCCATATCAAAAACCCCAAACGGACTGGGGGAGTTTAAGGTTACATAACCATCATACGTTTTTCCATTATAAAATCCAACTGGTGTGGTGCGAGAACCAAGTGATTTCATGTCTTCAAACGGATCACGACTGTTGATCAGATTAGCATTATTTCTTTCAATTGTCTCACCCCAGGGAAATGGGCGGGTGTCTTCACTTCCACGAGCAGCTTTCTCCCACTCCAACTCGCTGGGTAAGCGCCAATCGTAATATTCACAGTAGGCTTTGGCCCCAAACCAGGAGACCATTGTCATTGGATGATTTGCCCATACAGGCTTGGCTGAGAAATTTTGACCGTCATATATGAGGCGTAACATCAGGTCATCTATAGGAATATGGATATAATTACCAGCTGGAATTTCTTCTTCATGGCGTCCACCATGAAATTCATCACCGGGATAATATCCAACGATTTGATTACCCTCAATCTTGATGTAACCATCCTTCAAGGCTTCATTTAAATATTTGGCGAATTGTTGGTTGGTTACATGTGTAACCATCATTTCATAATCGTAATCGATTTTCGTTTGGAGATTAAATTGTCCTGAATAGAAATATCCAGCAGGTATAAGAGCCCAGGATTCCGGATCAACCCCAGTTTCATAAACAGGAGCAAGTGTATTTACATCAACCGGTTTACAAGCAGTAAGGATCAAGATGAATATTACCAGGATGATAGTTACTTTTTTCATCAGTTTTCCTCCACATAGGACTCAAGTTTTTCATGGACTTCTTCAGACCACCTGCCATTCTTTTTGAATAGATCAATCAAACGCCACACCATCAGGGCAGCCAGAGCAACCAACACCACAACCAATCCGATATCTCCTAAAAGAGTGGTGATATTTACAACTGGTTGTTGAAAAGCTTCATCAACAAATAAACGTTTCATTTCGTAAACGGTCACTGCGCCAAATGCCAGATCAGAAAAGATGATAACGGACCAACCAAACCACTGCCGTGCTTTTCCCTTAAGACCTGCAAAATCTGCGTAGTATAGTAGCAAAATTGTTGCTGTCAGTGTTGCCAGAATATGCCAGTGACCTGTCAGGATTAATTTTTCATCCATGAACGGCCAATATCTGAAAATTTCATCCAGTTTCACGGCTACGAAAATACCCACCCCACTGACAGTGAAGTTCATAAATACCATTTGCCAGGTTACCCCAAATTTCAGGGGATCTCTAACCAGGGCTGCAACACCCTGAAAAAAATTGCCTTTTTTCTTGCCTTTCTCGGCAAGACCTTCCTTAATTAATTTGTCCCATGAGTAGATTACCAGAAGTAATGCGCCCAACATTGCAACAGTAGAACCACCATAAATAATTGCATGAGCAATCCCTTCGAATGGAACAACCAGCCAGGTTCCCATTGATAATACGATTGATCCGACGATGAATAATGGCATGGCGATTTTATGGAGAATGCCTTTGAAATCCATGTATCTACAAATTATCAAGGCACATGCAATTGCAATGAGTGCCAGCATGATATGCAGGTGACCAATGATTGATTTTTGCAGCGTGGTCTTAATTGGTTCTCGCACGACATTTTCTGCCAGAAAGGTAAAGAACCCATTGCCGTAGAATGAACCAGGAATTGCGCCAAATAAGGCGGAAGCCAGGGTTACAATGGAGACAGAAAAGAAGGCTACTCGCTCCAGATCATAACCGGATTTGGAATGGGAATAGGCAAGGTTTTTCACTTTGTATTCTTTCCTCCATGGCCATAATGCGTATGCCAGGAGACAGCCAGCAAAGAAAATCAGTGTCAATCCTGCGATGTAAATGCCATGCATGATCCAACTGGTGCCCCAATAAGCGAAGGGGAGTCCACCAATGATGGCAGCCAGATAACCAAAAGTGATTGTGCTATTAATCTGCACTCGTTGATTTTCTTTCATGGCAACTAATTCTGTGATCATGTAAGTTTCAATTGCGATAACTGCCATCGCAATTGTGTGATACAGAATAATCAAACGTCCTTCTCTCTCAGCTTCGACCAGATCAATGCCAAAAGTTTTAACGATAACTTCTTTGACACCTAGATCTGCCATCGGTCCGGATAATGATCCAAAGAATGCAGAAATCAACGCACATAGGGCAATTGCAACGAGAATCAGACCTTTGGTTGATGTGAAGAGATAATTAAATCGGGTTTTAAAAGCCAGCATTGATGCTCCTTCAGAAAAATTTCTAAAACTTTTATTGTGTAATTTTGCACATATTAGCACATTGATGGTTAAAAGTCATTAACAAAAGTTAATATCAGCGTGATATCGATTAAAAAATCTTTTAACAAAGATAATTTTTGAATTGTCAGAATTAAACAGAAAGGTGAGAAATCCGTTGCGTTTTTATGCTTTTCATTCTCACCTCTTCGATCATTTTTTTTACTTTTAAAAAGCTTGATTAATGTATGGATTTTTCAATCAACAGCATTCGTCCATTTTTGCCATAAATTGGGGATGACGAGAATAAAGACCATAGCCAGACTGGCAATGGGGGCTAATGCAAATAACGAGAAGCGACCCAGCTCTTGCGCCGTAATGACTGCTAATGGAATTCCAACTATTAACTCTGTTACTCCTGCTAGTAAACCAACGGGTACCATCCAATTTTTGGGTTTTGTCAAAATACCAAAAGTCACAATTGCCCATCCAATCATTGCCACCCAATGAAGACTGACCACCAGATAAAATATTGGAGTTCCTACAGTGATAATTCGACTTGTGCTGGACACTCCATTCATAAAGCAGAAAATGTAGGTGATACCAGTTCCCATGCCCAATAATATTCTACTCCACGGGATTTCTCCGACTTTCCAAAGAAAAACAAAGTAGAAAAGGATATAAGGAAAAAACAACATGAAATAAACAGGTGGTAAGCTGGCTGCCATGAATGGTATATTAATAAAGAAGCTGGCTAACAATGCTAAAATAATCCCAATGACTGAGAGGGTATATGCCCAGTTTTTCTTAACAAAAAAGCCGTAAGCACTGACCAGGAAAAAGGCAGATGCAAGAAAACCTACATCACCCAATCCTGGATGGATATATTTCAATAAAATCTCACAACCTGGCTCAGCTGATTCTGCGGACATTCCAGCCACATACCACTGGAAAAACAGAACAAAATGACCGACGATACCAATGATAGCTGCGATGAGCGCCATTATTCCACCTAAAACATTATTTTTCTTCATTTTTCCTCCATAATTCTTTAATCTCTTGTAATAAATATCACAAATACCTGCTTACAACTTTGACTTAAAGCAAATAGCAGAAGTCTTCGCTGTTATTCGTCAGTCATGTGGCAAGAATTGCATCCTTTGTAATAGGCTGTGTTGTTGTGTGCAGCAACATAAATAATTGCATCAGGCTCAACAGTAAAGTTACAATCATCCAAAAAATTCGATTTATCCTCCCATTCATGGATTTCAATATCACAACCTACGTAGACCAATCCTTCCAGATGGTTATTGCACAATTGACCTGAAACTAAATGGTCAAAATCTTTCATTTTTCTTTTAATTTCGATTTGTTGAGGATTGAGTTGGTTTTCTGTTATCGATGGAAATGGATTGGAGCGTTTTCGATAGGTAATCATTCCAGGGGTACACAAAGAACGCGCATCCATGCAGCCGCTTAACTGGACAATGAAAAAAAGTGTAAAGATGAGAAGTATTTTGTTTTTCATTAAACTTCCTTCAAGTGAAAAGTTAGGATTATTAAAGTTTGTAATAGATTTCACATATAAATTCTTTGACTTAAGGCAAATAGAGGAAATGACTACCAATAGAAAAAAATATTTTCTGCTATAGTTAATCGAGGAGAAATTAATGAAAGAATCAGCAATGTTATTTGACCAAAGCCCAGTGTTCTCAGTCTTGTCAGATGATAAAAAAGTTCTGGTTAAGAATCAGGCAATCTTCAAAAGATATGCTAAAGGAGAGTTTCTCGCCATTGATGGGGATATCTGGCCTTACATGTTTTTAATTGCCAAAGGAAGTATTCATGCACTGAAGAGTTCTTTGGAAGGCCGTAGCCTGGTTGTTACGACTTTTTATGCAGGTGATATATTTTGGGGTCTTGCATTTTTCTATGAAGGGATGCCAATGCCTGTTTCCCTGGAGGTTGTTGAGAATACCACTATCATGCTTTGGTCAGCTGAGAGTCTCATACCGATACTTAAAAGTGAAGGTGCAGCAGGGTGGGAATTATCACGTTTAATGGTGTATAAAATGCTGCGAGCAAGTGAAATCCTTGAAGAGATGACTTTTCGACCTGTCGCTGGGAGATTGGCAAAATTATTGATGGATACTGTCCGTGATCAACACAATGGCCCGATAACCAGAAGTTTAACCCTGGATGAAATGGCTGCCAGAATTGGGTCAACCAGAGAGATGGTTTGTCGTTTCCTGCACCGTTTTGCAGATGATGGAATTATTGATATCACCCGTACGGAATTCCGTGTGATGGATTCTAATAAATTAGCAAAAGTAGCTACGAATTCTAAAGGTTGATTGATCACTGTTAATATCCATTGAAGAATTTGAATTATTCTTTTTCATAAAGGAAGTTTTTTTAAAATTGATGTTAAATCAAGGAAACTCTACCAGGAATCTGATGATAAAATTCATTCAGATGTTGGTATGTTTTGGCAAGTTTCATTTATAATTTTTAATATGCGGAAAGTTTTTTCTTATATTTTTATTGTGTTGTTCTTTTCAATTCTTTTATTGTCTGGATGTCAAAAAAGTAATAATGGGAATCAGTCTGCTGATCAAAATGCGACCGATTATTATTATCTGGAAAATAAAGGGTCTGATACGATGGTTAACCTGGCATTGTATTGGGCAGAAGAATATCAAAAGCTACATCCCGAAGTTCGGATTTCTGTTACTGGAGGGGGAAGTGGGACTGGAATTTCTTCGTTGATCAATAATACTGTTGATCTGGCAAATGCATCCCGACAAATCAAATTGGAAGAGATAGAAAGTGCAAATAAAAACGGGGTGGAACCTATTGAATATGTTGTCGCAAGAGATGCGATCGCTGTGATTGTTCATCCTGAAAATCCGATCAATCAATTAACATTGCAAGAAATTTCAGATATTTACACAGGAAAAATCCAAAACTGGAATCAATTAGGTGGCGAAGACAGACCAATCGTTCGCCTTTCGAGGGAAACAAATTCTGGGACACATGTCTACTTCCTGGAAGAGGTCATCCGCCTGGGAAATTCCAAAGATAAGACAATTTTCTCGGCGAACACATTATTACTTCCTTCATCAGAAGGAATTATTGCGGAAGTTCGGGCAAATCGTAACGCAATTGGTTATGATGGATTGGGTTATATCACTGAGGAAGTTAAAGTGCTTGGAATTGCCAGAGAAAAAGGGACAGATTATATATTTCCATCATTGAACACTGTTAATGAAAACCTTTATGCCATTTCCAGAAATTTATACATCTATGCTCCGGGCACACCACCAACATTTGTAAAAGCTTATCTTGACTGGATAATGACATCAGAAGGGCAAAAAATTGTTGATGATTTAGGTTTCATTCCAGTTGAATGAGGAAAACTATGAAAGAAAATCAAACAAGGATTTTTGAAAAAATAATTACCCGGACAATTCAATTTTCGGGGTATTCTTCGATCCTGTTTGTTTTACTCATTTTATTTTTTCTATTATCAGAAGGGACCCCTGCTCTTTTTGATGTGCCATTATCACAGTTATTTTCTGAGCGATGGTATCCCATTGAGGATTACTACGGGATCCTTCCATTAATATTGGGTTCTTTGGTTGTCACACTGGGAGCATCGTTGGTTGCGGTTCCATTTGGTATTCTGACAGCGGTTTTCATCGCAGAAATTGCCCCAAAATGGCTGCAGGAAATAATGAAACCGTTGGTAGAGTTATTGGCAGGTTTACCAAGTGTTGTACTTGGTTTTCTGGGTATCCTGGTGGTTTCACCTTTTCTGCGTGACACATTGAATTTGCCCACCGGGCTCACTGCTTTGACAGGCTCCTTATTGTTAGGTGGCATCGCCATTCCAACCATTGTGTCCATTTCGGAGGATGCGCTCAATAATGTTCCGGAATCTTATCGACACGGCTCACTGGCTTTGGGATTAACCCGCTGGCAGACGATCTGGGGTGTGACAGTGCCAGCTGCCAAATCGGGAATTCTGATGGCAGTAATGTTAGGTGTAGGAAGAACCATTGGAGAAACGATGACCGTCATGATGGTTACCGGAAATGCTCCTGTTGTGCCAACAACTTTACAGGCATTATTTATGCCCATTCGTACGATGACTGCCACAATCGCTTCTGAAATGGGGGAGGTTGCCACGGGCAGCTCGCACTATCATGTGTTGTTTTTCATAGGTATTGTTCTGTTTTTATTCACCTTATTGGTAAATGTAATCGCTTCCAATATCAGTTCCCGGAAACTAAAACGATCTGAGAGAATCTTATCCTGAGAGAATTTATGCAGACTGTAAAGAAATCAAATGTTTTGAAACAACTTCGCATTGAAAAACTGGGTTTTTCGGTGTTAACGATACTATCGATTGCGACAGTCATCCCAATTATTGCAGTTGTCATCTATATCATTTATCTGGGCGCGCCAGCCATATCCTGGGAGTTTGTTTCCGCCATGCCCAGTGAAGGAATGAGAGCAGGTGGGATCTGGCCGGCGATCGTAGGAACTTTCTATTTGACGATCGGAACTGCTTTATTCTCCGTACCACTAGGCATTGCAGCAGCAATTTATTTATCAGAGTATGCACCAATGAATAAAGTAACTCAATCCATTCGCCTGGCGATCATCAATTTGGCTGGAATTCCTTCCGTGGTGTATGGTTTATTTGGTTTGGGATTATTTGTTATTTTTCTGAATTTTGGAACCAGTATACTATCAGCGTCTCTTACTTTGTCTATCATGACACTGCCGGTTATTATTAGCACCACAGAAGAAGCATTACGTGCGGTTCCACAATCCTTCAGGGTTGTGAGTGTTTCTTTAGGTGCTACCAAATGGCAGACAATCTGGCGATTGGTATTACCCCAGGCAATTCCTGGAATATTGACCGGGGTTGTTCTCGGGTTGGAACGAGCTGCAGGTGAAACAGCTCCCATTTTATTCACAGGGGCCGCTTTTTTTCTTCCCAGATTGCCTAATTCTCCCCTGGATGCGACTATGGCGTTGCCATATCATTTATTTGTGATTTCCACCCAGGTACCAGGAATGCCAATCCAGATTCAATATGGAACAGTATTGGTGCTGCTGGTGTTTGTCCTGATCATGAATATTATTGTTACAATGATTCGCTCTCGCGCCCGGGCGAAAAGGCAGTGGTAGCATGGATAAAATAATTGTTGAAAATCTTTCCATAACCTATTCGGATGGGGTTGAATCCTTGTTTGATATCAATCTTCGGATTCCCATCCATCAGATTACTGCTTTGATAGGTCCTTCTGGTGGTGGTAAATCAACTTTCTTGCGTGTGTTGAATCGATTAAACGATCTGGCAGATGTAACAAAGACTACTGGAAAAGTATTAATTGATGGGATCGATATACTTGACCCAACTCAGGATGTAATCGCTTTGCGTCGAAAAGTTGGAATTGTATTTTCTCGGCCGTTACCGCTTCCTTTGTCTATTTACCAGAATGTCTCTTATGGACTGGAATTAATGGGGGAAAAGCGAAAAACCGTGTTGGATGATGCGGTAGAACGTGCCCTGCGACTGGCCGAATTATGGGATGAAGTGAAAGAACGGTTACATGATCCAGCCAATTCTATTTCTGGTGGGCAACAACAGCGTTTGTGCCTGGCACGCACTTTGTCATTACAACCTGAAATCATCATGCTGGATGAACCGACATCAGCACTTGATCCAGTATCTACCGCAAAAATTGAAACATCTCTGATTGAACTCAAGAAAGATTTCACGGTCATCATCGCTCCACATAATACACAACAAGCCGGACGAATTGCTGACCATGTCGCTTTTTTCTTGCAAGGGAAATTAATTGAATTTTCCAGTGCTGAGGATATCTTTACCCGTCCTAAGGATGTAAAAACACAGGATTATATTTCTGGAAAATTCGGATAATTAACAACAATCCATTGAAGTTTTGATTTGATTTGTTGATTTGGATCAATAAAATTAAGACATTATTGATTTTGAACCATTGATTATAAATTTTGGAGGAACAATGTCACGACCAACCTGGGATTCATACTTCATGAAAATAGCGGAAGATGTTGCAGTGCGTTCAACCTGTGATCGAGCAAAGGTAGGCGCGGTATTGGTAAAAGATAAGCATATCATCTCGACCGGCTACAACGGCTCACCAGCTGGATTGGAACATTGTGATGATGTCGGCCATTTGATGGTCGATGGACATTGTGTTCGTACTGTGCATGCTGAAGTAAATGCTATTATTCAAGCAGCTGTTTTTGGACTGGCAACAAAAGATGCAGTTTGTTATGTAACTCATTTTCCATGTCTAAATTGTACAAAAATGTTAATTAATGCCAGAATCTCCAAGCTAATTTATCTCAATTCATATCGCGTAGATCCAATTGCGCTTGAATTCCTTGAAAAAGCAGGGGTGATTATGGAACAATATTCTTCTGAAGAATAATTGACCATTTCATCTCCGAAATGAAATTGATTTACTTACCGCGTTGCAATCAAATCCTTAAGAATTGTATTCATAATTCCACCATCTTTGAAGTATTGAATTTCAATGAGCGTGTCGATTCTTAATTTGACATCAAAATAAATTTGTTTACCATTATTGTTGACCGCTTTTATTTGATGAATTTTTCCCGGGAAAATATCTTCTGTATTGTTGATGGTGAATTTTTCACTGCCATCCAACCCCAAAGTTATTATATTTTCACCAGGTAAAAACTCCAATGGTAGAATACCCATCCCAACCAGGTTAGAGCGGTGAATTCGTTCAAACGATTCAGCGATGACTGCTTTTACTCCTAATAGCTTAGGACCTTTGGCAGCCCAATCACGTGAGGAGCCTGTTCCGTATTCTTTTCCAGCAATCACAATCAGATCTATTCCTTCCTGTTGGTATTTCTGTGAGGCTTCATAAATACTCATCACCTCGCCGGATGGAATATAGCGTGTCATACCACCCTCGACACCAGTCAATAGCAAATTCTTAATGCGGATGTTCCCGAAAGTCCCACGGGTCATAATGCGGTCATTCCCTCTACGAGAGCCAAAAGAATTGAAATCCTGGGGTTGAACACCATGATTTACCAGAAATTCTCCCGCGGGGCTTTTTAATGGAATTGCACCAGCGGGAGAGATGTGGTCGGTCGTAACTGAATCTCCTAAAACGACGAGTGCATGAGCATTAACAATCGAAACAGATGAACCTTCACGTGATAGATTTTCAAAATAGGGAGGTTCCTGTAAGTAAGTTGAGTCCTTATCCCAATCATAGATTTTTTCAGTACTTGTTTGCAGCATATTCCAATCGAAATTACCAGAAAATACATTTGCATAGTTTTTGATAAATAAATCAGGTTTGACAACGGAGTGCAAAATTTCCTGGATTTCGGACGAAGTTGGCCAGATATCATGCAAAAAAACAGGCTTTCCTGTGGGATCATATCCAATAGGATCTTTTGTTAGATCGATATTTATCGTTCCAGCTAACGCGTATGCGACCACGAGTGGGGGAGAAGCCAAATAATTAGCCTGTATATGAGGATGAATTCTGCCTTCAAAATTTCTGTTTCCTGAAAGAACCGCACTTGCAATAATTTTTTCCTTTTCTATATAATCAACAATTTCTTCGTGGAGGGGGCCACTATTGCCAATACAAGTTGTACATCCATATCCAACTATATGAAAACCAAGATTTTCCAGATATACGATTAAACTACTTTCGGTCAGGTATTCGGTGACCACTCGAGAACCTGGGGCAAAACTGGTCTTTACGTATTCCGGGATAGTAAGTCCTTTTGAAACTGCCTTTTTGGCAACCAGTCCAGCAGCTATCATGACCGTTGGATTGGACGTATTCGTGCAGGAAGTAATGGCAGCGATGGCAGTAAACCCTTGTGATAATTGATAGGATTTTCCAGCAAAGTAGAGAGAAAATTTCTTTTCCGCTTCATTTTCCGGATAACCAAACCCCATTTGATTTCGAGGTTTAGCCATACTGATTTGAAAATTCTCTTTAACTGACTGCAATCCCATGCGATCCTGAGGTCGTTTTGGACCAGCAATACTGGGCTCAATTTGATCCAGATCAACCTCAATCACCTCAGAAAATCCAGGGAAGGGTTGCTGTGATTCACGGAATAGATTTTGTGCCCGATAATACTTCTCAACGAGATTGAGGTGTTCTTCATTTTTACCGGTTAATCGCAGATAATTCAATGATTGCACATCAAATGGAAAATAAATCATGGTTGCTCCGCTTTCCGGGGTGATGTTAGCAATCATAGCTCTGTCAGCCAGGCTCAGGTGATCAAGTCCTTCTCCAAAAAACTCCACAAACTTATCAACCACTCCTTTTTTCCTTAGAATTTGGATGATGGTTAATGTCAAGTCTGTCGGTGTTAATCCTTCTTTTAATTGTCCTTTCAGGTGAACCCCAATTACATCGGGGGTGAGAATTTCGATAGGTTGTCCCATCATAGCAGCGATTGCTTCGATTCCTCCTACACCCCAGCCGACAATGCCTAACCCGTTGATCATCGTTGTATGGGAGTCAGTACCTACCAGCGTATCCGGGTAAATATAAGTTTCACCATCTTTTTCATGGGTTAGAACAGATTGGGCAAGGAACTCAAGATTCACCTGGTGGATGATGCCTGTAGATGGCGGGATGATTCGTAAATTCTTAAAGGCAGAGCTACTCCAACGCAGGAATTGATATCTCTCAAAATTGCGTTCAAATTCATTTTTTGCATTTTGATTCACAGCTTCTTTCTTTGCAGATATATCCACCATCACAGAATGGTCTATCACCAGATCGACCGGGATAATAGGATTGACTTTTAATGGATCACCGCCAATCCGTTGAATAGCAGCTCGCATCGCTGCCAGATCATTTACTACCGGAACCCCTGTGAAATCCTGAAGGACAACTCTACCGGGAAAAAATGGGACTGGTTTACGCTGATCCTGATGAGGTTGCCAGCTTGCAAGGTTTATAGCATCAATTTCAGTGATGGTTTTGCCATTTATATTCCGGAGAACACCTTCAAGCAAAACGCGAATCGAAAAAGGCAACCTCTCCAAATATCCCGGGTTTTCTGGATGCAATTTGGAGAGTTGGAAATAATGATAAACCTTACCATTTGTTGAGAGTGTTGATTTTGTTGAAGGTAGTCCTTTATTCATTACTCACTCCTATGTTTATTAGAAATTACTGATGATCGCTTTGGCAAATTCACTGGTACTCAATACAGTGGAACCAATCACAAACTGCGCCAGGTCCTGGGTTAATTGTCCATGATTAATCGTCTTTTCCAGGGCTTTTGTAATGAGTTCGGCTGCTTCATTCCATCCCAAATATTGCAACATGAGGACGGATGACAGGATCAAAGAGGAAGGATTGGCCAGGTTCTTCCCGGCAATATCAGGAGCAGTACCATGTGTCGCTTCAAAAATGGCAATTCCAGTCTGATAATTTATATTTGCTCCGGGAGAAATCCCAATCCCGCCAACCTGGGCAGCCAGTGCGTCCGAAAGATAATCGCCATTTAAATTACTGGTTGCAATCACACTGAAATCCTGTGGGTAAAGCAACAAATTCTGGAAAGCAGCATCCGTAATAACATCGTTCATCCAGATCCTTCCGTTACTCAAAGCCCATTCTTTTTCTTTTTTGGCTTCGGCAATCCCCGTATGCTTTTTGGTGTGTTCAAATTGACGGGCTGTATAAATAAAATCTTTGTATTCACTTTCAGCAAGATCATACCCCCACATCTGAAAGGCACCTTCAGTAAACTTCATGATATTGCCTTTGTGAATCAATGTGACGATTGGCCTTTTATTTCTGATGGCGTATTCAATTGCTGCCCGGATTAACCTCTGACTACCTTGCTTTGAAATGGGTTTAATGCCCAGTCCGACAGACTGAGGAAAACGAATTTTTTGGTAAGAATCGGGTGATTGTTCCTTTAACCACTCTAAAAACATTTTTGTTTCCTGACTATCCGCTTCGAATTCAATTCCCGAATAAACATCTTCGGTATTCTCTCTGAAGATGATTACATCAATTTTTTCCGGTTGTGATACCGGAGCGTTGATGCCTCGAAAGTATCGAACAGGTCTTAAGCACACATAAAGATCCAGATCTTTTCTTATGGCTACATTTAATGAGCGAATGCCACCACCAACAGGTGTTGTGAGTGGACCTTTGATTCCAACGATATATTCTGAAAAAGCATTCAATGTACCTTGAGGGAACCATTTACCCGTTTGATGAAAAGCCTTTTCTCCAGCGAACACCTCTTTCCAGATTATTTTTTTTTCTAATTGGTAGGCTTTTTCAATGGCTGCGTTTACTACCGATTGCGTTGCAGCCGTTACATCCGGTCCGATGCCATCCCCTGTGATGAAAGGGATGGTTACCTGATCGGGTACGATTAATTTTTTGTTAACCATTCGAATAGAAGTAGTTGAGTCGATCATACCGTTCCTTTCTCAAATATTAGACTTTTCGCTTATCAATAAAATCAAAAAAACCTTGACTTTTATCAGTTTAATTCCTATAATCATTATATTCAATTTCGGGACGGTGTCCCATTCTCCGGCACAATAATATGGAAAATGAAAAGGTTCAAACAATTGATCGACTGATTCAAATCATGGATTGCTTTACCATTGATCAAAATGATTTGGGTGTAAGGGAAGTAGCCAGATTGACTGGGCTCTCGCCCAGTGCTTGCGGTCGCTTAATGATGGCATTAAAAAATCAAGGATTATTGTTACAAAATTATGAATCAAGAGCCTATTCCGTTGGTCCAAAAAGCCTTCGTTGGGCGGAGGTTTACACAACCAATCTGGATATCAGAAATGTCGCCTTACCGGTCATCAACGAACTATTACTGGAAACGAAAGAAACCATCAGCCTTTATATTCTGGATGGGGACGAACGTTTATGTGTAGAGAGAATGGAAAGCGCCCAGAATGTTCGGATTGTCGCCCGTATTGGGAGACGATTGCCTCTATATGCTGGTTCAGCGGGTAAGCTGTTGTTAGCCTTTCTCCCAGAAAAAAGGCAGGAAGAAATTCTCACTCGTACCAATTTCCAGCCATTTACGAATAAAACAATCATAGAAATTAAGATATTAAAAGAGGAATTGAAAAACATTCGTAAACAGGGTTATGCTTTCAGTGATGGAGAATGGGTAGAGGATGCTGCTGGAATTGCAGCTCCAATCTTTGACATGAAGTCGGATATTCTGGCTGCATTAACAATTTCCGGCCCATCTTTTCGATTTACATCTGAAAAAATTAAACTGCACAAAAATAGTATTCTTAAGGCGACTGAACGTATATCCCGAGATTTAGGATATATGGGCATGCAGATTTATCAAAACCATCCCCAGTAATTAAATGAAGAGAGTTAATCTCCCAACATTGCCCTGGTTGAGGTGTCCATTCAAGTTATTAATAACCAAATGATTTTTTATTCAAAGGAGTGCCACCATGATATCATTAGAGGAAAGAATTGCAGAACAATTACCCAATTGGCGGGAACGGGTAAACAGGTTACGGAATGAATTTGGAGATTTTAAGGTTTGTGATGTGACCGTTTCTCAAATCTATGGGGGCATTCGTGGGGTACAAATTCAGGTAAGTGATATTTCTTATGTTGATCCAAATGAGGGAATTCGCATCCGTGGATATTCAATTCCTGAATTATTGAAAATTCTCCCAAAATTGCCTGGTGCAGAATTTCCGTTGGCTGGAGGTGTTTATTACTTATTGTTGACGAATGAACTGCCAACCTTCGAAGACGCCATGATTGTGGAAGAGGAATGGCGGAAAAGAAGCTTAATCCCAACCTATGTGTACAACACCATCCGGCGTATGCCAAAGGAAACTCACCCGATGACATTATTTTCAATCGGGATTATGGCTTTACAAAAAGAGTCCGTATTTGCAAAGGAATATGAAATTGGTGTAGTTAAAGATGATCATTGGCGTTATTTCTTACAGGATTCATTAAACCTGACAGCAAAATTACCCGGGTTAGCTGCTTTTATTTATAATCTCAAATATCAGGATGGAATTTACCTACCTCCCAAAGCGGATCATGATTGGAGCGCGAATTTTGGGGTGATGATCGATCGTGAAGGTGACCCAAAGTATTATGATCTTTGCCGCTTATTTTTCTTTTTGCATTGTGATCACGAAGGAGGGAATGTTTCAGCGCATGCCACACATCTGGTAAGTTCAGCGTTGTCAGACGTATATCTCTCCTGTGCTGCGGGTATGAACGGATTAGCCGGACCTCTGCACGGCCTGGCTAACCAGGAATGCCTTAAATGGCTTTTAGATGTACGTGAATATTTCAATGGTATCCCCACACAGGAACAATTGGAGAGCTTCCTTCGTCTCTCTTTATCAGAAGGAAAAATAATTCCAGGGTATGGGCATGCTGTTTTGAGAACCACCGATCCAAGATTTACTGCGCAGTTGGAATTTGCGAGAAGCAAAAATTTGAATAGCGATTTACTCCAATTGGTGGAAATGGTGTTTGCAATACTACCAGGTATCTTAATGGAAAATGGCAAAGTCAGCAATCCCTGGCCAAATGTGGATGCGATTAATGGCGCTTTACAATATCACTTTGGCGTAAAAGAATTTGACTTCTATACAGTTTTGTTCGGAGTGAGTAGAATATTAGGCTTATCAGCGCATATTGTTTGGGCGAGAGCATTATTGAAACCCATCGAGCGACCGAAATCGCTGACAACTTCAATGTTGGAATCAATGATTTCTAAAAAATAAACTCTAATTAATTAGTTTTACTTCTAGCATAATATTGGTACGAGGAGAAAAAATGGAAAATGGCTCTTATAAAATTTATGGTGATAAATTAGTTCTTAGAACCCGGAACCGATTGTGTGATACGGTTGATGAATTGATCAACAGTAACCTATTTTTAGAATTATTGAGTAATTATGTTCGCTATTTATTCCGCCAGCAATCACGGTTATTGCGGGTATTCTATAACGAAGAGAAAGTTACACCTGAAGAATTAAAAACGATGCAGACAACTTTGTTGTTGCTATCAAAATTACCAGCGGATCAGGTATGCAAAATTGTTCCTGAAAGTCTGACATTTTTTGAAGATCTTGATTTACTGAGTGATTTTGTGGAACAATTTTATAATTTCTGGCGGCGTTTGCAACGGTTGGTAGTCATCGATTCAGTAGATGATCGTCTTGATAAACGACCATACCGGTCCTTTACAGAGACAGTTGAAAAATTGATGCATGTTGTACGTAGTGCGCAACGTGATATTCTCGAAAATATTTCTGGAAGCCATCCAAGAGTTTACCGCCAGGTCAGCGCTGGTGCGAATATTGCCGCAATCACTCTGCCATATCATATGCCATTCATTTGTGAATATGAGGATAAATTATGTGAAATTTTGATGACCCGCCAGGTATTAATATATCCTCCATTAATATTTAATACACCTAACAATAAAAGAAGTGGAAAATTCAAAAGGATTGATTACAATCCGATTGATCATCTTGATATTGATCCAGAACAATGGTTATGTTACCCTGCAAAGGTTGGTGAATTAATCATCCTGGTTTATTTCACGGTGCAATGGTTTGAGTTGGGTTTTTCCTTAAGTAATTTATTTGAACTGGCTGAAGACGCAGACCTAAAGCAAAAACCGGATGCCATTTATTTTTATGGCATTCCTGTAGAAGGGGAAAAAGATCCGGATACTACCGAGACGATTTTTTATGACGATCAAGAAAATGACATCTTGATAGGTACTGTGCCATTTCGCAAAGAATATGCATATTTTGGCTACCTGAAGAAAATGATTCTTACCTTGCATAATGTTAAGATGATGAAAATCGGCAGAATGCCATTCCATGGTGCGATGTTCCATATTGTCTTAAGAAATGCAGGTACCTCGAATGTGCTGCTGATTGGAGATACAGGCGCAGGAAAATCAGAGACACTGGAAGCACTGCGGGGTATCATCGAGGATCAGGTGGAGGATCTGGTGATCATCGCCGATGATATGGGATCGATCGATATTCTTCCTGACGGCAGGATTATGGGGTATGGCACTGAAATCGGCGCTTTCGTACGATTGGATGATTTACAAAAGGATTATGCTTTCGGCCAAATCGACCGTTCCATCATTATGAATCCAGATCAGGTCAACGCGCGGGTTGTATTACCAGTAACAAAATTTAAGAGTGTTGTAGAAGGCTATGAAGTTGATTTTGTTCTGTATGCAAACAATTATGATACCGTTGATGAAGATCGTCCTGCGGTAGAACGAATTAAGTCTCCTGAACAAGCCATCGAGGTATTCCGTTCAGGTGCAGTGATGAGCAAAGGGACCACCACCACCACCGGATTGACCCATTCCTATTTCGCTAATATTTTTGGGCCACCAGAATATCGAGATCTGCATGATGAAATTGCTAAAAAATTCTTCCAGGCTTTTTACGATAAGGATGTCTTCGTTGGTGAAATGCGAACTCAATTAGGTGTTTCCGGTAAAGAATTCTCAGGCCCAGAAGATTCCGCCAGAGCATTATTGGAGATTTTAAAGAAGAAACCAAAATAATCCTTTATGGTATGGAATTATGGAGAACTCATTTCTCCCAATACAATCTCAACAGTCATTAATTGATTCTCGCGAGTAAATTCAATGGTTATTTGCTGGTTGGGTTCGTATTTAAATAAAGCATTGATAAAGGATTGTTGTTCATCAATCGGAACATCACCAATGTGTTTATGCCTATTACTTCACCTGTCAGATTCAATAAGGGTCCTCCAGAATTGCCTGAGATGATGGCGGCATCGGTTTGAATTAAATCCTCAATTGCATATCCATCACCACTATCCAGGCTTCTGCTGGTGGCACTGATGACACCGACAGTCACTGAATTTCTGAATGTGCCTAATGGAGAGCCAATCGCGATCACCGTTTCACCAGGTTTTAGATTATCGGAATTTCCAATTTTAGCAATTCCGGAGACTTTTCCTTCTATTTTGAGCACAGCCAAATCTGCAAAAACATCACGGCTGATCAATTCGGCAGGACGTTCAGTCCCGTCATTAAGGATCACAGAAAGAGTCTATGTACCTTCAACAACATGATTGTTTGTTAAGATGTAACCATCTTCAGTAACAATCACTCCGCTACCGCTGACTTCCTGATCGGAGGTTACGCCAAAAAATGTTACACGACCACTGATCGTACCAACGACGGCCACCACAGCCGGTTCCACATCTTGAACAACCGAAGTAATGGTCGTTTCAATATTTGAATTTGAAAAACTTAATAGTGAAGGAGTAGTGGGAGTTGGAGATAGAGAGGTTTGATTTTCTAACGAGATCGAAGAATTTCTCTCCATCAATTGTAAAGTGATGAAACTTCCGCCAATTGCTCCTAAAAATGAACTGACAAGCATGACTAAGATGATAATTAATAAATACAAGATTTTCCTGGGATTCATATCTAAAAATTTCGCCTTTGTTTTCTAATATATGTTTCATTTTAATTACTATTTATAAGTACAATATTAGAATGAAATTTTTTGCTTTTCTATTTACTCTTTTTACAATAATCCTGATGGGGTGTTCATCGCAAGAAACCTTTCAAGAAGTTATAACACCAACGCTTGATATAACAAAAACCATTAAAGTCGAAGAAAAGCAATCGCTTACAATTCTCCAAACAGCTACTCCAACTATTACTCCTTCTCCGACCGCGAACGCGGTTAATATCTGTTCTCCATTATTCGATTTTCCGATCGAAAATCTGGTCAATATGATTTCCAATCCATATCATCCCCCTAAGCCAGGCTCGGATGATCCGCACCAGGGGGTGGATTTCAGTGTCATTGATCCCGGCCTACGAATTGCTTTGAAAGGTTTTGCTGTACAGTCAATTTTGTCTGGTGAAGTTGTCATGGTGATGAATGACCGTTTTCCTTATGGCAATGCCATTGTGGTGGAAACGCCATTTCGAAATTTACCAGTTGGATGGAGAGAAAAATTGGCGAGCCAAACCAAACCTGATTTATTTGGTATCAATCCCTTCTTAACATGTCCGGCAGGTTGGGATCAGTCTGATCAGGAAAATATTGATCTTTCTCTATATATCCTTTATGCCCATCTTGATTCTCTCATGGCGTACACGCTGAGTGACCAGGTAGATTGTGGTGATGAAATCGGCTCAATTGGGGATAGCGGTAATGCCCTGGCTCCACACCTGCATGTAGAGATGCGGTATGGTTATTCTTCGGGCATCGAAGGCAGCATGGCGCATTATACTGTCAGCGCAGATGAACAGGAAATGAGTAATTATTGTCGTTGGCGAGTGAGTGGTTGGTTTCGATTAATGGATCCCATGGATTTATTATTCCCGAACTCCGGTTCTTAAGGGGATGAATTTCTCAAGTCTGAATACCCCATTTCCAACATCCATTGACACAGGATCGGTCCATCATGTTCATCTGGAATGGGGACTGATCTGTTTTCTTGTGGGATACCATTAAATCCCCGGAAATAACCGAATTCTCCGGTTAATTGGTCTCTTGCAGGACTAGATAAATCGCGGTCTCCGATCGCAATGGCATGAATATGGATGGGAGAACCGGGATACAATTGATCAAAATCTCTTAACCAGGCTGCAAAACCGGCGATCCGTAAAGCTTGAATCAATGGATCTATATCAGGATATAAGACCTGATAGGTGCCATATTGGATTACTGATAGATCAACAGCCCCTCCGCCATTATGTGTCCCAAAACTGGCGGAAACCAGGTTGGTGTAACTTCCCTGAGTGAGATGATAACCTGTCAATTCAATTTCGCCGCCATAAATGGATTGGGCATGTTCCAGCATTGAAAAAGTGCGCTGGTTGATGTACATGCCATTAATTATGACCAGATCAAAATTTTCTGGTGGTTTTAGACAATCATCTGGTTCAATAATCGCAGGAGTTGGTGTGGATGAAATCGTTGGGGTGAAAGAAGGAACCTGGTTAGGTGTTTTGGTTGGTTGAGAGGGGATTGTTTGGGTAAAAGTCGTTGTAGGAGCAGATGTAGCATTTGTGATTGTTGTTGGCTGAATCGAGGAATTTTTTATTAGTGCGCAAGCGGATAAACAAGTAATTGCGAGTAATGAAAGCAATGACCATAAAGCGAATGAAATGGCTCGTTGAGACATAAATTCATTTTACCTGAACTGGACTATTAGTTAATTAATTATTAACTAATAATCTGCCCCCAGCAATTTTCTGGTGATTTCAATATCAGCTTCCATTCCATAGACCTCAACGACATCATCAATGTGAAAAATTGTCTCTCCATGGGGAATGATTGTTTTATGATTCCTTGTAATACGCACAATCAAAATATTCCCTGGAAGTTTAATTTCTCTTACCATTTTTCCGGTAATTTTTGAACCTGCTTTAATAACGATTTCTTCGTGATAAGATTTTTGGTGTTCGGGTTCCAGAATTTCCATACCTTGCCCTGTTAGAATTTTCTCTACTTCTTTGGCACATTCCTCCTCAGAGAATATGGTTAAGAAATCACCTTTTTTCAGGATGGTATGTCCATCAACAACTTTTAGTTTCCGACCTCTTCGCAACGAAACAATCACACAATGCCCTGGAAGCCTGATCTCACTAACTCTTTTACCCACTACATGAGAATTAGCCGGTATATTCAAATGGATAAATTTTGCTTCATCCAATTTTCCCAATTTGATAATTTCGACATCATGTTGCATGTTTGCTTTTTTAGTGATGGCGTGATCATAGGCTTTGATGACATCCTGACGATAGATCATGCCCAATAACTTTTTAGGATCTGCTTCTTCCACCACTGGCAACAGGCTGATATTATGTGTGCTCATACGGAAAATGGCCTGCCACATGGGTTCGCCGGGATGAGCAAATAATAAATCACCCATTGAAGCGATATATGACAATTCCGTAGAGTCAGGCAATTCTTTTAATCGGGCTTCACGGAGATCATTGGTTGTTATGACACCAACCAGGGCTCCACTCGAATCAGTGACTGGTAAACCTGTAAGCCGCGTTCTAGAAAATAGCATTTCTAAATCCTCAAGGGTTTGATTTGATTTTATAGATAAGATGTCCTTTGACATAACTTCTCCAACGGATATTCCCTGCATTACATCCACATCCTGGGTCTGACTTAATTTGATTCCACGTCGGGTAAGTTTGAGGGTATAGATGGAATCTTTGCTGAGGATTCGTGAAATGATCGTGCTTAAGACGGATGCCAGCATTAAAGGAAGGATCAATTGATAATTATTTGTCATTTCAAATAAGATCAGGATGGCTGTCATCGGGGCGTGGGTAGCACCACTGAAGAAAGAAGCCATTCCCACCAAAGCATAAGCACCTGCTCCAGTGGTTATATTAGGAAAAACGGTCGTTGCCCAACTTCCAAAACCAGCTCCCAGCATACTACCCATAAATAGAGAGGGAGCAAAAATTCCACCTGAATTACCTGAACCCAACGTGAAAAAAGTTGCTAATAATTTCAGAACAAACAGAAAAAAAGCCGCCTTTAGTGTAAATTCTCCGAAAAGGGCTGGTGTCATGGATTCATACCCAACACCAAAAATTCTGGGGAAACCTTCTGGTGTTTTAATGGTGAAGATTCCCAACACGCCCAATAACAATGCCCCAATCGTTGGCTTTATCCAGGATGGAATTTTGATATCATCAAACAGGTCTTCAACGATATATAATAACCGGCTAAATCCCACCGATGCAAATGCTGCAATAATGGCCAGGAGTGTATATAAAAGCAATTCCCAGGGACTCTTTAAAAAATATTGAGGGACTATGAAAGTACGAAAATCACCCATGAAAAAATGTGCAATGGAGTCTGCGATGACTGCGGAAATAACAACCGCAGCAAAGTAAACAGAACTGATGCGATTTAAGATGACTTCCATGGCGAAAATAGCACCGGCAATAGGGGCATTGAAAATTGCAGCGATACCTCCGGCAGCCCCACAGGCTACCAGCGTCTTGGTGCGTTCTTCATTTAATTTAAGGAATTGACCAACGGTTGAACCCAGTGAAGAACCAATTTGAGCAATCGGACCCTCACTTCCGACTGATCCGCCAGTACCGATGCAGATTGCAGAGGTAATCGCTTTAACAATTCCAACCTGAGGTTTGATTTTGCCTCCACGGAGTGCTACGGCCAGCATGACTTCTGGTACACCGTGTCCTTTGGCTTCACGAGCAAAAAGATAAATGATAGGTCCTGTAATCATGGCACCGATCATTGGAATAATGACTAAATACCAGGGATGAATGGATTGGAGTAATATGACCGTATCTTCAAATGCAATCTTTCGAACGGTTTCCACCAGGTATGTAAATAGCACTGCGCCAAATCCAGAACCAATACCCACCAGAATGGCGGTGCCAATCAGGATTCCAGAATCTGAAATGGGACGATTTACGACTTGTTGTCTGAATTTTGTTAACATATTCTTGAATTGGTCTACAATTCCTGGTTTTATATCCATGATTTAAATACTAGGGTTTTTCAACCAAAAGTAGTACCAATTTTACACCCAACTATCAGGTAAATTTATGACATGGGTAATCAATAACAGTGATTATTGTGACTGTTTTCCTTTTATTTTTGCCAGCGCAAGGATCGAGAAGAGGAACAATACCACATAAATGGTCATTAGATTGGTATATCCGATCTGATCAGCAATTGGACCACCGATGTATGCGCCGACCGCTCCGGCTCCGGCACCAGCTAAATTAGAGATCCCTAAGAACTTTCCAGCCTGATCTTTTGGAACGATTTCAGTGCCCAAAGCCCAGTTAGATGCGTAAAAGAATCCAATTCCAGCACCTACCAGACATCCGGCTGCATACATCCAGGAAATGGTAGGTGATAAGAGCACCAGAGCTGTTCCAAGTGTCGTCAGAATAGCGCTTATTAAAATAATCTTTTTGGTGCCGAACCGATCCGTCAACCAGCCACTGGGTACTGCCGAAATGAGGATAAAAATACCAATAAACATCGTGATCGATGCTGCTGGGCCGGCTGCTTTTTCCCCCTGTAATTCGACGAATCTTTCCTGTAAGAAAAAGACCAGAAAACCAGCCAGGTTGGTTGATCCAGCCAGGAAAGCCAAACGATTTACCACCCACCAGGTAAAATTCTGATGGTCCTGAATTTTTTGGCCAATGCTAATATAAATACTACTCCAGACCCCGACACCAATTGCTACAACCATTCCTAATAAACCAATCACCATGACCATCAGATGACCATAAGAAGTTTCTTCTTCGAGAATAAAATTCATAATTTGGCGGACGAAGAATCCCGAAGCCAGGATGATCACGGTAAAAGCAGCAGTCATCAGAACCAGACGGATGATGGGGTTCCAATCGATCTTTGTTGGTTTTTGTTCCAATGGTTCTTCTTTGATTGTCAAAGTTAGCAGGAGACAGATGATCAGGACGACCATTAATGTGATTAATGCAGCCCAAATATTTCCTGAACTGACCATTTTGCCAATGACAAATGAAACGAAGATTAAAGGCAATGGCAGTTCAAACAACGCTTTGAAACCCGAGAAACGACCTCTTTTTTCTTCAGGAACGAGATCAGGAATGATGCCCTGTGTAGCTGCGTGGGCAGTGTTGGCAGTCACCATGGATAATGTATAAAGCAGGAATAAGAACCAGTAGCCAGTCATGCCTTCCATGCCAGCTGTAAAGCCAATGAAGATGTAAATGATGATCTCCCCAATGGTACCGGCAACGATGAATGGCCGACGTCTGCCAAATTTGGAAGTCGATTGATCGCTCAATAAACCCATCAGAGCCTGGACAAGGACAGCAGCCATTAACGCCCATAAGCGCATGTTTCCCAATAATTCACCTTTGGCAGCCTCACCGACAAAACGCTGAATTAACAGCGGAACGATTAAAGGTGACAAAACCTGTGAACGTGCAGTAAGCGCAAACCAGTAAATATTGTAGGTAATATAGTGGTACCAGCGGATGACTTTGTTCATTTGAACTCCTTATTTATTTTTAAAAGGCAAATGGAATAAAGATCGAGTTCCAGAGTTGCAGTATCTGAAGTAATATGCATTTCATGCTCCTGCTGTTCTGGAGAAATTACTGTTATTATTGAATTATCTGGTATTTTTAATTTTATTTCTTGTTTTTGAGCATGGTAATTTACGAGATGAATATGCAAACCATCCGATTCATTTTTCCATAAATCTATTAACACAGGATGATCAGAAATGACACGAATGATTTCCTGCCTGTCTATTTTATTGAGCAATTCATGTTGGAATTCTTGCGTTGGCAAGGTAAAGAATGGGGTGTGGGTTACCAATTTTGCCATTCCCAACATGTCCATTAATTTTCGCAGGATTTTATTGCCATGATAGCCCCGGATAAGGTTATCTGCTATATCAGAAATGAGAATTTTTATTCCCGGATGGCGGTCAAAAAAAGATTGTGAGAAGGTGCGCCAAGATGAGAATTCAATTGCATTGATGATGGATATTTCAGGAGGGATTTTTTTCTGGTATTTGGAGATAATCAAAAACAATTATTTGCTGAATTTCATCCATGTCTTCGAGGTCTGTTATGGTTCTCCAGGGAATGCCTGCTGCCAAAAGAGTTTGTTGGCAGGCAAAATATAGCGGCGCTAATTGAAACCAATTTTGCCATAATTGATCCCCCCGGGTGAAGAATTCCAACACTGGTAACACGTTTGGTTTGGGATTGGTAAATGGATTAATGATCTTGCAACCAATGATGAAGATTGCCGATGGCAATTTGTTGTTCCCCGTATTCTGGTGCTGTTAACAGAGTCATCTTCTTACCATCATGATATTCAGTTCCTTTGGAGGTCATGCTGCATCCTAATGCAGCTGCTTCTGCCATACCGGTCAGAATTCTACGGGTCGGATAAACCGGATCGAATCCAATCCCTGTATCATAGGAAAGGACACAGAGATGTTTTTGTTGAGGTAAATAAAGCTGGGTGTTTCGAACAGTAATCGTATTATTCACCAGTATTTTTTCGTTCCTGTCGACCCATTTTGGCAGTGCGAAGTTTTCTATCATGGTTACATCCTGGATTTTTGCTAACGATTGGAAATCGATGCCAAATATCAGTTTGACCGGACGCATGACAGGGTCGTAATCATTGGCACTGATGATAATGTCTGATTTTAAGGAGCGAGCAAATTCTGACAATTGCTGGATCACCAGGGTCATTTTTTGAGAACGCCATTGAATGTAATCCAACACTTCTTTTTTATGCAAATTTATCAGGATAGGCGTTGATTTGCCAGTTTCCAGTTGGTATTTTTCCTGACAGGCAGAGCAAAAACAACCGGCTGCTCCCAGCCAGGTTCTGAATAAAGCATTTGGCTGCAATCCATACCATAGATTATCAAAGAATATCCCATCGGCTCCACGATTAATTGCATCCTGAATTCGTTCTTTAAGGTAGTTGATCCAGGTAATATTTTGAAAACACGTCATATAACGGCCGGTATAATAATAGACCTTCTTCCCTTTAGGGGTGATTGCATACCAATCTTTTTCTTTGAAACTGCCGGAATATACGCAATTGGAGGACTGAATATAAGCAAAGACTTTTGCACCCAGTTTGTGGTATTCGCAAGTTGCGCCTTCAAAGGATTGCCAATCTTCCTTTTCAATTTCTGGAGGAAAACCCCAGCTGTAGGTGAGATGGATCCAATTTTGATATAAATCATTGACCACGAGGTCAGCTCCTTTAAATTGATGAGCTTCATGATGGACATTTTCATCTACTTCAACCTGCATGAATTTAAGCTTGTTCATGCGGATTGTTCCGGGTCCTGCCCACAGGTAGATTGGCCGATAGTTACCGATTCGAAAATCTGTAGAATTGTGCATTGAACTCCTTATGGTAATTCAGGAAACTGGTTAAGTTTTCCAACTTAGAAGAAATAATTATGATGAATGCTCCTGGATCGCGATGATCTTTTCGGTTGACTTTAAGCCATGGCCAGTAAATACAGATATCCATTGATCAATTCCGGGATGAGATTGAACCAGTTTGGGAATGGCTGCGATTGTAGCTGCAGCCGTTGGCTCAATGTAAAATCCTTTGTGATGCATCGAAATTAACGAAGCCTGAATTTCATCTTCCGTAACAGTCACAAAGGTTCCATTTGACCGGCGAACAGCCGCTAAAATTTGTTTACCACGGATTGGCTCAGCAATGGCAACCCCTTCGGCTAATGTTGGACTTGCGATTATCCTGGATGGTTCTGAAGCATGTTGATAATGGGCTGCATGTAATGGTGCGCAATTTTTGGCCTGTACCACAAATATTCTTGGAATTGTGCTGATTAATCCTGACTTCCTTAAGTCATTGAAACCAATCCAGGCACCCAATACCAGGGTCCCATTACCTGCTGGGACAACGATGGACTGTGGAGCTTGAAAACCGGATTGTTCCCAGATTTCATATGCGAATGTTTTAGTTCCCTGAAAGAAGAATGGATTCCAGGAATGGCTGGCATAATAGGTCGTCCGGGCGGCAGTGAGCACAGCGTGGGCAGTAGCTTCCCGATTCCCTGGAATCAGATGCATATTAGCTCCATATTGGGTGATTTGTGCTAACTTGGCTGGTGATGTATTCGCCGGCACATAAATATCACAGGAAATATTGGCTCTGGCACAATAGGCTGCAATCGCACAACCAGCGTTCCCAGAAGAATCTTCGACCACATGTTTTATCCCCAATTCCTTTGCGATGGAAATTAGGACGGATGCCCCGCGATCTTTATACGAACCCGTTTGAAACAAATGATCCTGCTTAATGCCAACCATTTTGCCACCGAATTCAATTGGGATGATAGGTGTAAATCCTTCTGAGAAAGAGATGATATTCTCAGGTTGATTGATAGGAAGCGCCTCCAGGTAACGCCACATATTGGGTGGTCTTTTTTGGATTTCTTGGATTGGAAAACTTGTTTCCATTTCAATATCCAACAGTCCACCACAGGTACAGCGCCAGATGGGTTGGTGAGCGGGATAAGCTTTTTCACAATAAGAACAGACTAATTGAATATTCTTCATAATAATCTCCCGTTATCCCAAATGGATGCGCAAGGTTTTGATTTCGTACGGTTTGATATTCAGGTGTATTTTATGATCCACCAGAAGACAAGGATCCTGGTTTTCTTCCAACAGATTGGTTTCCCAGGCTGATTGAACCGGCATGAATGACTTTAGAATAACCAAGCCGCGTTTTCGTTGACTTTCGAAAAGACGGATGATCAGACCTTCTCCGTCTTCTGCGTGTTTGATTGTCTCAATAAGGACATTCGGGCAGGATACAGAAAACAATGATTGCCTGAAATCACTTTTTTTGGATGATCCAGATGAGTCAACCAGTGTTTTTGTTCCTTCAGTTATGATGATCGGATCATTCAATGCGTATGCAGCAGCTTGTGTTTGTTCATCCCATGAATTTGAGTGGGGCAGAAGACTGTACTTAAATTGATGGATACCCAAATCAGCCAAAGGATCGGGCACAGTAGGACCTCGTAAGAGAGATAAGCGCATCACATTGTGGTGAATATCATGCCCGTACTTGCAATCATTCAAAAGGCTGACACCATAATTTCCCTCACTGAGGTCTACCCATTTGTGGGCACAGGTTTCAAACCTGGCCCAATCCCAGCTGGTGTTTCGATGGGTATTCCGCTGGACATTTCCCCATTGAATTTCGTAGGTAGCAACAGGCGCGAGAATATCAACCGGGAAAGCAACCTTGAGTAATTTATAACGTTCCTGCCAGTCAATAGTGGTATCAAAATCAATCTGTTTACTATCTTTTGTGATCGAAATTCTTTGCGTGTAGATACTATTTGCAATTTTTCGTTTGAGTTCAATTGTCTGGCGCAGAGGACCAAACTCCACCCAGGAAATGGATTCGGCACGTTCAGAAAAATCAACTTTGTCATCATAATAAATATCGATATCCCAGGCATCATACGTAAGGGGACGATCCTCAAAAATCTGAAATTGGTTGGCGACCGCATGAGCTGGTAAGATCTCACGCCCGACTTCTTTATCAAAGATGCTGATAATATCACCATCCTGATTGAAGTCGATACGGATGACATTATTTTCTAATGTGAAATTCAGATTTGTAATTTTCGCAATTTCTGGAATCTGATCTTGTTTTGTTTTAACGTATTCAATTGTGGTAACACTATAAGGCAATAGAACTCCCGGATCAACAAGAATTCCTTTATCCGTTAATTGAGTTGGCAGATTATTGTCTTCTTTTGTGAATACAACATCATTCAAATCAGTAATGAGAACCGGATCGTTCCTTGCGAATGGGGTCGGGTTGATGAATAAAATATCACCAGAATAATAATTCTTTATGACATCCAGAGCATGTTGCTGAAGTTTTTTCAGAGAAGCTGTCAATGCTTGAAAAGCCTGATTAGATTCGCTATATACTTCTCCAATGCTGGATCCCGGCAGAATATCATGAAATTGATGCAGACAAATGGTTTTCCAGGCTGCGTTGATTTCATCTTTAGGGTATTGATAGTACTTATCCAATACGCTCGCCAGGCTTGCCAGGAATTCGACATCATGGATCAGAAATTCACTCTTGCGGTTATTCTTTTTCATTTGAGCCTGCGAGGTGTACGTTCCGCGATGATATTCGAGGTAGAGCTCCCCATTCCATATTGGAAGCATTTTAGATGCATGCACAGGTTCAATCGCTTCAAAAAACTTCTTTACACTGGAATGTTGAACCTGTGGTAACGCTGGAAAATGATTCATAATCTCCAGGTTTTCCAGCATTTCAAGCGTCGGACCACCACCACCATCCCCGAAGCCATATGCCATTAATAAATCATTGTGTAGTTCTTTTTGTTGGAAATAATTCCAGGTGCCCAGCGCTTCCTGTGGATTTGCCATCGAATTGTATGTACTGGCGAAATTGCTACCTAATTCTTTAGCAGTGCTGAAATGGGTGAGAATTTGCGTGCCGTCAATTCCCTGCCAGAGGAAAGTATCATAAGGAAGACGGTTGTACTGGTTCCAGCCAATTTTGATCGTCATGAAATATTTGAGACCAGCCTGCTTGATCAGTTGAGGTAATGCCCAGGCATATCCAAAAACATCTGGCAACCACAAAACTGGTGAGTCTGAATTTTTTCCAAATTTTTCAGTAAAGTAAGACCTGCCCAATAAAAATTGCCTGGCTAGCGACTCTGCCCCGGAAATATTGCAATCAGCTTCGACCCACATACCGCCCATCGGTTCCCAACGACCTTCCGCTACCAGAGTCTGAATTTTCTCTAATAATTGTGGTTGATCTTCTTCGATGAACTGGTAGAGTTGCGGCTGGCTCTGGCTGAAATGATAATTCGGGAATTGTTCCATGTAACGGATAACATTATGGAATGTTCGTTCAGCTTTTCTGCGGGTCTGACCCAATGTCCATAGCCAGGCAACATCTAAATGGGCATGTCCACTCGCATGAATAATGACATCCAGTGGAACACCTGATTTTTGAATACCAGTTTTCAGGATTTCATAAGCAGGAATCACACTCTCATAGAAGTTTGTTCCTAGTGGGTGTGATGTATCCAAATGAATGAAAGCATCGTTGATGGCATTCAACAACAAACTTTTTGTTGGATTGTCCTCTGCCAGGTTCTCAATCGTGGAAAGGGTTACTCGTGCTAAGGCGCAGAAATCACGGGTTTCCGAATGAATTTGCGCCAATTGCGGTTCACCCATCTGTAATTTCATTTTAGGATCACCAGAAGCTGTATAACCTAAACCAGTCCAGCCATGCAGAATGAGAGTATGGTCGCGATTATCATGCCATTCTGGTTTTATTAGAATTTCTTTATGATGACGGTCACAGGCTGCGTAAGAAACTCCATCTACATATGCCAGGGCTTCAGGATGGCTGAAATCACCTTCGATCCCTCCTAACGGTAAATGAATGGCAATCGGTTTTTGGGAATCCCAACCCTCCGGAACTCTGAAGGTTGTGTAAAGTTGAAAATTCGTCTGCCAATTTCCCCAATTAGAATTTGGTGGAACGATTTTCCATCTTGATAAATCAGGTTCAAGATCCGGTTTCGAAGTTGGGCCGGATAATTCCTGGTAATAAAAAGGAGGAAGCGGAGATTTTTCCTTATAAGCCAATGGCGTGATTAGGGCAAGTCGCGCTTTGAGTTTTTCCAATGTCCAGCGATGTTGATGATACATGCTACCTCTTTTGATGCTGTTGTGCTATCGATATGTTATTAAAAATATATCAATCTTGGTGGCTCAATGGTTGATACCAATAATTATTATCATTTATTATATAAGACCTTCAGCAGGTATTCAGACAGACTTGATCAGTAAATTAAACACAATTTTGCATATATTCTCGGGTCTTCCAGATAAGTTGGATTAATAGTTGGAATAAATATCAGAACCTATTATAATAATAAGTGTTTAAATAATTGTAAGTCAAATCTTACTATATCGAATAATTACTGTTTTAAGGAGGCAAGATGCCACAAGATCGAACTCGAAAATTAGTTATTACTGGCGTAATGGGTGCGATAACAATCCTTCTAGGTGTAACCCATTGGGGATTTATTCCCTGGTTTGGTGGAATTTCCTTAACCATTATGCATGTGCCGGTTATTATTGCTGCCATTCTGGAGGGTCCAATTGTTGGTCTGGGGGTGGGATTAATATTTGGAATTTCTAGTATGATTCAGGCAGCGGTTGCTCCATCTTCACCAGCAGACGTATGGTTTACCAATCCAGTGCTGGCTGTTTTGCCACGTCTATTCATCGGTCCGGTCGCATTTTATGTATGGAAATTACTGGAACGTATTCCAGTGGTTGGGTTGATCGTAGCTGGAGTCGCAGGAAGTCTGACCAATACCATCCTGGTTTTAGGCGTTATTGGTCTGATGGGATTATTACCCTGGGCATTTCTGGGCGGTATTGTGATTTCTAACGGATTGTTGGAAGCAGGTGTGTCAGCCTTTATTGTCCTGATTGTAGTGGCAGCCTGGCGTAGGATCAAGGTTGGTAAACGACAGGGATCCGATTTATAAATAAAGTAACATAACTGAGATTAAAAAGGCGGTGACCACCAGGAAGCCGTCTTGTTTTTTAAATGTGAGTTGACGATACGCTCCCCGCTTAAGGTGGTTGCCATACCCCCGTGAGTCCATCGCCATTGCCATTGTTTCTGCTTTTTGGAGGCTGGTAAGGAACATCGGTACAATGACCGGAATGATCAATTGGATTCTTTGTTTGAAATTCTGGTTCTTGACACCCCACGCAGCACCACGCGCCGCCTGGGCTTTGGCAATCTGTTCGGTTGCTTGACCAAGGAGTGGTAAAAAGCGCAGGGTTATTTGGACCACCATAATAAAATCTTCACTGGGGATTTTTAACCAGTTCAATGGCTTGAGTAAGGATTGCAATCCATAGATGAGATCACTGGTGGATAAAGTGAAGCTAACCAGACTGATCGTCAAAATCAGACTCACAAAGCGCAGGATAATTGTTCCTGCTGCGAGTAATCCTTGCATGGTGATGGTAAAAGACCAGATGGTTAATATAAGTATGTTATCTGCGCCGGGTGCAAACCTGAATAATTGGAAAAACGCAATAAAAATTAAGAACGGTAATGGGGTGCGAATTCCTCTAAGCGCATTTTTGAGGGGAATATGAGAAATAAGAAAAATAAATAACACAATCAACAAACCAGCAAACACCATGTATGTATTGCGTGCGAAGGTGATCGCCATCATTAAAAAGAAAATTACCAGAATTTTTGCTCTTGGATCGCGTTGATGGAACCAGGAATTGGTTGGCAAATATTGGCCAAAGGAAAGATTCTGCGTGAATTCAAAATTAGCCATTGGGTTCACCTAATGTTTGAAAGGCTGCCACCAATTGTTGTCCGATGATGATATTTTCAGGTACCATCCAACCTTTTTCATGTAAAACGGATGCCATTTGCGCCGCGATGGGGGCAATCATCTGATATTGATGCAGTAGAGTGTGGTCAGAAAGGATTTTTTCTGTTTCCTGATTACATACCGCTTTGCCTTCAGAAAGCAGGGTTACATGGTCGGTTAACAATGCCAGATCTTCAAGTTGGTGGGATGAAACCACCAATGTTTTGCCTTCATTATGGACTCTGACCATTTGACCCAGAATCTCACGTCGGGCAATCGGATCCAGACCAGCGGTTGGTTCATCCAGCAACATGAGTGATGGATCCAGCACCAGAGTAGAAGCTAAAGCAACTTTGCGCTTTTCACCGCCAGATAAAGCAAAGGTCATCCGATCTTTGAACTCTTCAAAATCGAGTCCAACCTGTGACATTGCCAGTTTGACTCTTTCCCGTAATTCACTGCCTGTGATCCCAAGAACTTTGAGTCCGTAGGCAATTTCATCCCCCACGTATTGTTCGAACAACTGGTAATTGGGATTCTGAAAAACCATGCCGGTGTAACGCCGTAATTGCAGCAAATCGGTTTCCTGGTTGACTTCAAAAGGACCTACCTTGAGATCTCCGGTTTGCGGTATGTACAGTCCATTCAGGTGCTGCAATAAGGTTGATTTGCCTGAGCCTGTTGCACCAATCAAGCCGTGCACACTACCTTCCCGGATTGTAAAACTGATATCTTCCAATGCCTGATGGGCGAGGGGTGTGTTCTGCAGGTATGTAAATGAAATATGGTTACCAATGACCAGACTATCCTGGGTATTTCTGAAGAAATAATGATCCTCAAATGGCACAAAAAATTGTGTGGAAGGTCTTGGCTCGATTTGTTTCTTAAATTGTTCAACAGTTAATGGACTCTTAATGGTTGGAATCCAGGGAGTGAGTTGTTGGGCAAACCACAGAACTCTGGGTTTGTCGAGATTCATTGATTTCACCAATTTATCATTTGTGAACAATTCTTCCGGAGAGCCATCAAAACGTAACCGGCCTTGATGGAGTCCAATAATTCGGTTTGCAAGGCTGGCTTCTTCCATAAAATGCGTGATCATTAATATAGTAATGCCAGATTTTTTGAGTGTCTCAATATTCCTTAATACATCTTCTCTGCCGAAAGGATCCAGCATAGCAGTGGATTCATCAAAAATAACACAGGCAGGTTGCATCGCCAGAATGCCTGCCAGAGCAACCCTTTGCATTTGGCCAGCAGATAAGTGCTGTGGAGAGCGTGTTCGCTGATCCCACATTTCCACCAGCTCCAACGAGTGTCTGACCCTTTGTTGTATTTCTTGCGTCGGAAGACCTAAATTTTCTGGGCCAAAAGCAACATCCTCTTCAATGGATGTCGCAATCATCTGCTCCTGTGGGGATTGAAAAACCATTCCAATCCTTTGGTGAATTTTCAGGTGGTTCGTGCGCTCCTTTGTGTCGAGACCCATGATTCTGACTGTTCCAGAATCAGGTACAAAAAGCGCATTCAAATGGCGGGCTAAAGTTGTTTTGCCGGATCCATTTGCGCCGACAATGGCAATGTGTTCCCCTTCGTTAATTTGAAAACTAATTTCTCGTAGTGCTGGGTGGGGAGGGCCGCCAGGAACTGGATGTGAATAAGAAACTTGATTGACTTCGATTAATATTGCCATGCCAGGTTATTTAACCAATAGCCTTTTTTCCATTATCTTATTTCCTACAAGAATATGTATCAGCTCAAAATTCCGGATTTTAATGGGTTTTTTGGGTCGCTGATCGCACCACAAAAACCAAACCCTAAGCATTCAGAAGGAGACAAGAATAGGACCGTAATATTGCTACTATTCGAGTTATTGTATCATAGAGCATCATTTCTTACGCTTATTTAACTCGTCCGAGATAGCACTTAAAGGAATCCCTTTTTGAACCAGAAGGACGAGTATATGATACGTCAGGTCTGAAATTTCTTCCACAAGTCTTTGATCGCCCTGTCCTTTGGCTGCCAGTATGATTTCTATGGCTTCCTCTCCAATTTTCTTAATGATTTCATCTTCGCCGGATTGAATTAACTGAGCTGTGTAAGAAGTATTCGGATCGGCAGATTTTCTGGTTTCTAAAGTTTTGTAAAGATTGTTGAGTGTATTCATTTTTTCTCCATTGAAGTAATTTTGATTGTTTTATTGTTGTGGATTGAATTCCGTAAAAAAACAGCTGGTATTTCCCGTATGACAGGTTGGCCCTAGTGGTTTTGCCAGGAATAAAAGAGAGTCCTGATCGCAATCTACAAATAATTTTTGCAGGGAGAGATAATTTCCACTGCTTTCCCCTTTTGTCCATAGCTTTTTCCTGCTTCGTGACCAGAATGTGATCAATCCCGTATCCAGTGTTTTTTCCAGAGCGATCGAATTCATCCATCCTACCATTAAGACCTGTTTGGTGTCATTATCCTGGATAATGGCAGGGATAAGTCCATTCGGGTCGAATTTTAATTTTAAAACATCCATTTTATGCCAACCTTATGGGGAGATTTAGTTTTGCCAGGTATTGTTTTAATTCCCTGATTTTCATTTGACCATCGTGAAACAAAGAAGCTGCCAGGGCTGCATCAGCTCCAATGGAGAGGACATCAGCAAAGTGTTGCATGGCACCAGCCCCACCTGATGCTATCAAAGGAACATTGACCAATTCTGAAACTGCCTGATTTAGTTCCAGATCATATCCTGAGTGGGTTCCATCCCGATCCATGCTGGTTAAGAGGATCTCACCTGCTCCGAGGTCTACTGCCTGCTTTATCCATTCTAGTACATCAATGCCTGTTGGTTTTCGGCCACCATTGATGAAAACCTCCCATTTATTAGTTACTGCATCCTCGGTTTGGGTTTTTCGAGCATCCACAGCCAACACAATACATTGACTGCCAAACAGGGCGCAGCCCTGTTTGATGATTTCGGGGTTGAGGACAGCTGCTGAATTAATACTGATCTTGTCTGCTCCTGCTAACAAGATTTTTCGCATATCTTCTACTGAGCGAATTCCACCACCCACAGTTAACGGGATGTGGATTTGGTTGGCAACTTCCCGAACAACATGTACAACCGTTTCATGACCGAATGCAGTGGCTGAAATATCCAGGAAGACTAACTCATCAGCACCTTCTTCATTGTAAACTCTTGCCTGGTCGACAGGATCACCAGCATCGCGTATATTGACAAAATTGATTCCCTTTACTACACGACCATCTTTAATGTCCAGACATGGAATAATTCTTTTTGCTAACATTCATTCACTCCTGCAGACTGAAAACAATTTCGGGATCGATACTTTGCTCATAAAGTGCCCTGCCAATGATCACGCCTGATAAACCAGCTGTTTTCACAGCGAACACGTCCTGGTTTGAATAAATACCACCAGAGGCAATCACATCCAATCCACTTTTTTGCGCCAACTCGACGGATGAATTCAGATTGACGCCGCCACCAACACCATCGCGGCTGATATCGGTATAAATAATAGTCTGTACACCCATCTGTTTTAAGGTAAGTGAAAAGGGTATAACACCTAAGGATGGTTCTACAGTCCATCCGTGGGTGCGAACCATACCATCGCGGGCATCGATTCCAATGATGATTTTCTCGGAACCAAATTCCTTGATAGCGATTTCCACCATATCCAGCTTCTCAACTGCAATGGTTCCCAGAATGACTCTGTGGATACCCAGATCCAAGGTTTGCTTAATCATTTCCAGAGACCGCAATCCACCACCCAATTGTATATTGATTGGGTTATCTTTGGTTTGCTGAAGTATCCTTTTGATTGCTTTAATGTTTTTATCGTCTTCATCCTCAAAAGCTCCATCCAGGTTTACAATGTGAAGCCACTTTGCTCCTACATCCAACCATTTTTTTGCTATTTGTTCAGGTTCGGATGAATAAACCGTTTTTTGGGAAGGATCACCCTGCTTCAAACGGATAACATTGCCATTCATTAAATCAATTGCTGGATAAATTGTAAATTTTCTCATCAGGATTTCCTACCTAAATTTACGAAATTGCTCAATACTTGAATGCCAACTTTCTGACTTTTTTCCGGGTGGAATTGAACGCCATAAACATTCTCTCTTTGAACAATGCTACAAAAATCGATACCATAATCGGTGGTAGCAGCAATATCACCAGGGTTCTCAGGAACACAGTAATAAGAGTGGTTGAAATAAACGTAATCCCCCGGACTGATATTCTGGAGCAAAAGTGCCTTAACCCGGAACCATAGTTGATTCCAGCCGGTATGAGGAACCTTTAAATTGGGCATATTTTGGAATTCTTGTACAAAGCCTGGTAAATGTCCCAGTCCTTTATGATTTCCATTTTCTTCACTGTAATCAAAAAAAGCTTGCATTCCCACACAAATACCTAATAAGGGGTTTCCTTTTTTGATAAAATCATGAATCGGATCGACTAAATTCCTTTGCTGTAAACCTTGCATAAAACCTGAGAATGCTCCCACACCTGGCAAGATAATTCGACCTGCCTTTAAAACATCCTCCGGTTTGTCGCTGATGACAATCTGGTCTGTGATGGTTCGGAGTGTTTGGAAAACTGAATGCAGATTGCCAGTTCCTGCATCTATCAACAATAATGGAATGGATTGCTGGCTCATCATTAAAAAATCTTTTCTTTGGTTGACGGAATTTGATCCAAACGGCGCACATCCAGATGACAAGCCTGATCCAATGCCTTTGCCAGGGCTTTAAAAATTGCTTCACACATGTGGTGATTATCTTTTCCAGCCTGCACATGCACATACAGATTACAGCGCGCAGCAATGGCAAATGACTCCAGGAAATGTTCAAATAAAGAGACCGGAATTTCAGCGATGTTCTCACCATTCCATTTACTCTGGATCACAAAATAAGGTCGACCGGAGAAATCGATTGTTACGGTAGCCAGGCTTTCATCCATTGGAACTGAAGTTGAACCCATGCGGTTAATGCCTTTTTTGTCTCCCAATGCAAGGCGAAAAGCATCCCCCAGGATAATGCCACAATCTTCCATTGTATGGTGCTGATCAATCTCAAGATCACCGTTGGCGTTGAGTTCAATGTCAAATAGACCATGTCTGGCAATTTGAGTGAGCATATGATCCAGAAATGGAATTCTGGTATTTATATTGGATTTTCCACTCCCGTCCAACTTCAGATTAACCCTGATTTGTGTCTCAGCTGTATCACGGGATAAAGCAGACTGCCTGATGTTCATCGTCTGCAGATAGGAACGCCATGAGGTTTCGACCCCCATGGTTCTGGAAATTGCATGAATTTTTTCAGGTTCAAGGATTTGTTCAAGTATTTGTAAACCTACAAAAAAACCATTGAGAGGGTTGCTGTTGTTTGATTTCCATTGATTGGGTACATTAATCAAATTGACAATAGATATCCCTTCATGAAACCCGTAAAAATTTGAAACATTTGCTGACCCTTGCACCCAGGTTAACCAATTAATGTCTGTCTTTACTTTCTCATATCCATCAGAACCGGGTAAAACGAGTGTGTTGAAACCGGATAAAGGTAAACCAACATAACTGGGGTTGATCGAGACACCAGTTTCCGGACTTTTTTGTGGAAGGAAACTGCATATTTCAAACTGGATATCCAGATCAGAAAATAACTGTCTGGAAATGATAAATGTATGCATTAAGATAGCTACATCAATAACAGATGCTGAGGGTGAATAGATAATTCCGATTTTCATTGAAGTTCCTCCAAAGCCTTCATAAGACGCATGTGATCATCAGGTTTCCCAACGCTGATGCGGATGTAATTTTCCAACAAAGGTGTTTCGTAATATCGCACCATAATTCCTTTTTCTAAAAGAAAATTCTTAAGATATGAAGCAGAAAAATTATTTACCCGGCAAAGAATAAAGTTGGCTTCCGAAGGCACAGGCTCAATAAAGGGTATTGTCGAGAGCATTCGGAATAATTTTCTCTGATCCTGGCGGATTTTGCGCACATTATTTGTCAGGAAATCAAGTGACTTCAATGATTCAATAGCAGCCTGGTTGGCAGCCACATTCACATTATAAGGTTGTTTGGCTGCCCACATTGAAGGCAACAACCATGAAGGGAAGGCACCATATCCCACCCTTAATCCAGCTAAACCTGCCCATTTGCTGAACGTTCGTAAAACTACCAGATTTTCAAAAGAGGATACCCACTGAATGTGACTCTTTTTTCTCCAATCTGTTAGCGTGTCAGCAGTGAATTCAATATACGCTTCGTCCAGGACAACCAACACTGGTAATTCCAGGATTTGTCTCAGGTCTTCATCCAAAATCAGGCTGCCGTCCGGGTTGTTGGGGCTGGTGAGGAATAATATCTTGGCAGAATTTTCTGTAATAGCTTCGCGAATTTTTTTGGTATTTATGGAGAAATCATTGTTTCTGGTCACTTCAAAAACAACACCGTTATTTAAACGGGTATCAAACGGATACATTCCAAAGGTGGGCGGGCAATTAATGACGACGTCGCCGGGCTCCAACATTACACGTAATATTAAATCGATTAATTCATCTGCCCCTGCGCCAGCCAGTAATAAATTTTGATCCACTCCTGTGAACTCAGATAGTTTTGCTCTTAATGCCCGGCTTTCCGGATCAGGATAAATATTAATATTATTCAGATTTGCCAAAGATTGTTTTACAGCTTGTGCGGGGCCATAGGGGTTTTCGTTGGCATCCAGCTTGACAATATCTTCAATCTTGCGCCCCAGTCTTTTCGAAAGCACTTCAAATGGTTCGATGGGGCTATATTTTTGGAAATTGCGAAAACGTTCGGCGGGCTTCATAAGCGTATCTCCGCTGCTGATGCATGTGCATCCAAGCCTTCAGCCTGGGCGATGATGGCTGCAGCAGGGGCTATCTGGGAAACCGTTTGATCATCCAAACCAATCAGGCTGATGATCTTAATAAAATCCCAGACGTTGATCGGGGATGCGAATCGGGCGGAACCACTGGTGGGCATCACATGACTTGGCCCAGCAACATAATCCCCAAGCACTTCAAAAGAGTTTTCCCCGATAAAGATCCCACCAGCACAGGTTATTTTTTCCACCCAGCGCCAGGGATCTTCAATGGCGAGACAAAGATGTTCCGCCCCATATTCATTCGCCAGAGTGATTGCTTCGTCTATATTTTTCGTTATGACAGCTCCTCCTCTGTTGAGAAATGCGGAACTGATCATTTCTGTTCGAGTTAATTTTTTGGCTTGCAGGTTGATTTCTTGGCCTACTTGTTCCGCCAATGTCAGAGAAGGAGTCAATAGAATTGCAGATGCTAACAGGTCATGCTCTGCCTGAGCCAAAAGATCGGCTGCAACCCAGGCAGGTTTGGCATTTTCATCCGCAATGACCATGGTTTCTGTAGGCCCAGCCAGATTATCAATCCCCACGAAACCATACACCTGTTTTTTTGCCAGCGTTACAAATAAATTGCCTGGTCCGAAAATTTTATCGACGGGTTTGATGGTTTCTGTGCCGTATGCCAGGGCAGCAATAGCCTGAGCACCTCCAATGGAGTAAATTTCTGTTAAACCCAACATATTTGCTGTAGCTAATATTAAAGGAGAGATTTTGCCGGTACTACGTTCTGGTGGCGCCACCAGGACAATCTCTTTGACGCCAGCTACCTGAGCAGGCACAGCTGACATGATCACACTGGAGGGTAATGGAGCAGTACCGGCTGGAATATATAATCCAACTCTTTGAATCGGGCGGATCAATTGTCCAACCGTTCCACCCAGGTCATTGCTGATCCAGGATGAGATTGGTTGGCGCTGGTGAAATGAACGTACCCGATCAATGCTTTGCTGTAATGCTGCTTTTATTTCTGGAGAAATAGAATTGATGGATGTTTGAATTTCTTCTGCGCTGATTCGGAAATTGGTCATAGACGTTCCATCCAGTGTGAGCGTCCATTGCTTGAGTGCCTGGTCTCCCTGGGTGCGCACCTCTTTGATAATTCTGGCTACAGCCTGATCCGGTGTAAGATTTTCACCGAAAAATTTCAGCATGTTTTGCTGCATGGATTCCGGTATGTCATAATCATCAATGGGTTTTCGTCGCAAGATGGTCTTTTTGGCTTCTTCGGGTTGATAAATTCGTAACATAGTTCCTCGCTTAATCGGTGATTTGTAATTTTTCCAACAGTTTACGATATCGGGGTGGCTCTTCATCAAACACATAACTGACCGGGATTACAATCACTCCACTGCCACCAATGGCTCTCAATTCGCTGATTGCTTTATATATTTCCGTCTTTGAGACGATAATATTGACAGCAAACCAGTTTTGATCGGCATTTTTAACAATCACCTGTGAGATTGTTGGTCCCTGTAGCCCTTGAATGGTTGTGCTGTCGAATATTCGTTGTGCAATGGCTTGTGGGTTTTCACCACGCATATTGGCAAAGACAGCCAATTTATCCTTTCCGATCAGGTGTGCTTCAAAAAATTCGATTAGAATTCGTGCGGTTTTTAATACTTCAGGATCTGATAATAATGTTTGTTTATTTCCAATTAACATAGCCTGTGAATCCAGGATTCTGCCATTCTGGATCATACACAGGCGATTATCACTCAAGGTTAATCCTGAGGAGACTACATCACAAATCATATCCGCATATCCAATGGCTGGGGCGATTTCGACTGTACCCTCCGAGGAAACTAATTGAAGATCCAGATTGGCAGGTTCAAAGAATTGTGTTACCAGATTTTTATATTTGGTGGCAATTCGTAAAGGTCGATTTAACTTGTTTGCATACTCAACCAGACCAGCCAGCGAGGTGACATCTCTCCACCCTTCAGGAATTGCCAGATTGAGGGAACAATGACCAAAGCCCAGAGCATCATGAATGATGATAAAATCCTGATCCTCACCCAACGATTCAGCCACCACATCATATCCTGTGATACCGAAATCAATGCTGCCGTCCTGGACACTGGCGACGATATCGGTAGCACGTTGGAAAATAACCGTCACCCCGGGTAATGCAGGTATTGTGGCTTCATATTGTCGGGGGTTAGGCTTATAGATTTTTAGTCCGGACTCTTCCAGAAAGTCCAGGCAGTCTTCAGCCAGTCTACCTTTGGAGGGTAATGATATTCGTATGTTTCTTTTTTCGGGTTCTGCACTCATATTAAAATCCTATCTATGATTAAATAAAAAGCCCCCGTGACTGGGGGCTTTTGTGTTTTCGTTTGTTTACTCTATTAACATCAAATTAAACCGACTCAGTCAGGTTGGGTAAAAATTCTATGATGATGATGAAGAGAAAATCTATTTTTTAGCATGAAGAGAAGTTTATTCATGATACCCACATTTGTCAATAGTTTTGCATCTCTTTGTATCAATTTTCCTGGTTGCATTACGATCCATGTAAAGATTTAATCCGATGGATCAAAAAAAATGGAAAAATTAGTAAAATGGCCAGGAAAAGTTTGGTCTCGGGTATTGTGATTGAGATCAGATAATAAATTAAAATCACCTGAAGAAAGGTGAACTATGAAAATAAAAAAAGGTTTGAATTTTTTTGGGTCGTTATCAACTGCATTTTGGGTTTTGCATTAGGATAGTTGGTCGCATTTGGATTTTTGAACCTCGATAATCAATTTACTATTGTTTCAATTGGAATTATCAGTGCAATTTGTCATGGCTATCTTTGGATCAGAATTTTAAAAGCTGAAAAACAACAATTAAATTTAGAGGGAATTTTCTTAGGAATTCAACTCACAATCGTTACGATGATTGCCGGACTTTATTTTTCTCAACGATTGACTTTTCAAAATAACCCAATAATTGGAAACAATTATGAAAAATCCTTTACAAAACTCTGGCAGGCGATGGATAAAGCTTATCCATATTTTGAACTCAAAGGAGTAGATTGGGATCAAACATACGAAATGTATCATCCATTGGTGCAGGATGCAGCCAATGATCAGGAATACTATCTGGTTATTGCTCATATGTTAGGTGAGTTAGAAGATGCACACACGGATGTCATTACACCCAACCTGGATAAAAGGCTATTTGCTTCGGTGATAAATCTTGGGGATTTAGCGATTGTCGACCAAATTGGTTATTCTGCTGAGATGGCGGGTCTACGCCCGGGTATGCTCTTATTAAGAGTCGGAGGGAAATCCATTGAAGAACTTGTTCCTGAAATTGATATATCCTTAAATGAAGCAGCCACCCCATGGGTGAAGAAAATCAGAGCTTATAACCAGTTATTGGCTGTCCCGGAGGATATGGATGAAGTGCTTAACATTACTGTGATGGATAAAATTGGAACAGAATTGGTATTAGTAATTCAACAATTGAATGCACCATCAGATTGGGTTTCTGAGTTTAATGTTCAAAAAACAAATTCTGTTTCCTGGAAAAAGATGAATGATGAAATTGGATACATTCGTGTTGAACGGTTATGGAACAATAAAGATGATATCGTGAATGAATTTGACCAGGCTTTGAATGAGCTTATGGATATGCAAGGAATCATCCTGGATTTAAGACAAAATGGTGGCGGCGATTCCAGGATCGCTGATAAGATTGCCGGTAGATTTCTGGATAAAAACTTTTCTTATGGGCATGATGAATTTCGAAAGCGCCTTTATAAATTTGCCTGGAGAAAATCGATAAATTATGTAGTCAAACCAAGAGGGGATATTTATCAAGGAAAATTGGCTGTTCTAACTGATTATCCTGTGATGAGTAGCGCTGAATGGATGGTTGGAGCGCTAATAGAGAGTGGTCGGGCAATTTCAAACGGTCGGGTTACAGGTGGATCAACGGGAAATCCTATCCAATTCTCCTTACCAGGTGGAAAAGTGAGGTATTTCACTGCTGCATTCTACCGACCAGATGGCAATTTAGTCGAAGGGCAGGGATATTCTCCTGATATTGCTGTCAAATGGACGATTGAGAATTATATTTCGGGGATTGATCCGGATATTCAGGCAGCTTTAGAATGGATGGAAGCCCAGGATTAATCCAGATCAACCCCGTGGTCATTCATTTGATTCTATTTTTTCAGAAAGCCCTTGACCAATAAGAACAAACCCAGCGCAATGATGACGATTGGCCAAAGAATGAATGAATCGACTCCAAAGAATTTTGCGCCTCCAAAGATAAAGAATAAGATCAGGCTGATCGAAATCAATATAAGGCTGGCGGAAAGTCCATCCGGATTTTCCTTCGGAGAAATGAGGGTTGCCAGAGCAATGCCAACACCAACAAAACCAGGAATTAACGACCAGGCAAATGCCCAGGTTTCCCAGTTTCCTGTCAGATTTTGATAAAACAGAATAGCACCGATCCCACCTACAATACAGCCAGGGACAGCTAATCCACCGGTTTGTGTGAATACAGCTAATAAAATGAATACGACACCTACTCCCATGACTATCCATGGCCAATCAATAATTGATTTCAAACCTGGAACCAATTGATTTGCCAATAACAATGCTCCGAAGAGGATCAGGATGATTCCCCATGCAAAACTTGATTTCTTTTTTTCCATCACTTACTCCTTTAGATTTGATAATTAATTAAATACAATTTTTTTTAATGAATCGGTTAAATAAACTTCATTCTTTTGGATTTAATAATACTGCTGATAATTTCCCGATGAATTGCCCCAGAAAATAATAAAAATGAAACAAACCAGGTAATGCCATCAGCCCTAATATGTATAATCCTATTGCTTCGCTGATGGTATCAACTTTCCAAACGCCAAAATGGATGGGGTTCCACGATATGATTAATGGAGAAAATATCATTGAAAACAGAACTGCAAATCCTGTTACGAGTACAACAAATGAAATAATTCCTATCGGGAATTTCAAGAGGATGAATAAAACACCTTTCCAGGTAGCAGGGTCAGTTAAAAACGATTTTAATTTTTGCCAGAGCGAGGTATTTTCAGGAGACATAGGTGAAGTTATAGGAATTGGAATCCCTAAAAGATGGGTCGTTTGTAATCTTTCAAATGAGATCAACAGCCATATGGTAGGAAATAGCAATGCCAAAATAATTATGCCAACCCAGATGATTAGTAACGAAATCCCTAATGAAAAGCCAACCACCAACAACACAAAATATGCTAATCCAAGGGGAAATGCTAAAAACAGATACAATAGGGTTAAATACATTTTTGGTTTTGCAAAGATCGTAAAATATTTTGTTAAAAATTGATCCTGTGACATAAATCCTCATTTCTGGATGGATGGAGATTAATCTCTATTTTCATATACAATATACGCCTTTTTCCATGAAAAGTTGCAATTGGAAGCGAAGAATAAGTTTTAACCCATTAAAACTAAAAAGTGGTTGCCGTGTCATTCAGGCAACCACTCCTTATAAATTTTTTTCTTCAGTCTTCTTGTTTAATCAGTTCAATTTCAATGTTGACCGATATTTCATCACCAACCAACACACCTCCGGTTTCAAGAGACTGATTCCAGGTAAGTGCCCAATCTTTGCGATTGATTTTTGTAGTTGCGCTAAAGCCCGCGCTGGTTGAACCCCATGGGCTTTTGGAAATTCCATTGAATTCAACATTTAATGTGACTGGCTTTGTGATGTCCTTGATGGTCAATTCGCCATTTAATTTGGCATGTTTATTATCAATAACGTTAACATTCGTTCCAACGAACTTCATTTTCGGAGACTCAGCAATGTTAAAGAAATCAGCAGAACGTAAATGGTCGTCTCGTTGTTGTTGACGTGTGTCGATACTTTCAACATCTATTTCAACCGTTACACTTGTTTTTTCTGGTTGGCTTTCATTTAGTTCAACCAATCCGGAAAAATTATTAAATCTTCCTCGTACTTTTGCAATCATCATATGGGTGACAGTAAATTCGATCAAAGAATGGGCAGGGTCTATTTGCCAGGACATAAATACCTCCAATAATATTACTACATTATATAGTTAGATATAGTAATATTACATATAGAATAATATTTTGTCAAGTTGAATGGCAACATGTACAAGGTTAAAAAAAGAACCTCTTTCATTTGTCTAAGAAGTTCTTTAATGATGATGACCAATAAATTAGAAATATCTACCAAATATCGCCAAAAAACCTGGAATGGATATGACCAGCGATACCAACAGGTGAGCCATGACAATAAAAGTTAGTTTTCCTTGTTTGCGGAATTCCAGCCAGGAGGATACAAGACCACCACAGGCTGCCACGAATAAGGCAATCCCGTACCTGGTGTAAAGAACAGTTCCACCTGGACTGGTTTGATTACTGGACACAATTGTAATGAAGCCAACAAGCATTACTGCAGCTCCCCAGGAAAAAAACCATGGTTGGAGTGATCGAATGATCCTACCAGACCCTTTTTCTTCATTTACAAAACCGATCACCAACATGGATAACCCTGATAATATGATGATAATCGGTAGAATAATATTCCAATTCAGACCCAAAAGCAGAATCACACAAATAGCGAATGGAAAAATAATTCCCATTATATTGCTTGCCAGCGAGAATGTGAATCCTTTTTTATTCTGAATCTCGGTGTAAATATTATTAATGGATGCGACGGCTGGGATCAAAAAGAGTAATGCCCACCAATTCTTCAGCCATTCCAGGTTTGTTCGCTGGACAAAAACAATAATGAGCAGCAACGCTAAAATGGCTGCCCCTGTAATCCGATTGGTTTTTTGAGTAGGATTCTTTTTGTTATTCTTCAATTCTTTACAGCACCTTCCTGGTCTCACCGAATAATTGGGTTTCCTGATTTACTTTTGTTATGTTTTCCGGAGAACCTAACACAATAATACTCGCCAGTTTGTTCAATTCCTTCAATACTTTGGCGAGATGACGGAAATCGGATTCTGAGGTGGATAACAGTTCATCCCGAAATTTCTGGCGATCTTCGTCTGTGATTCCTAAAATATACCGAACCATGGAAGTATAACCTTTTGCATCCGGTAATTGATAAGTATCCAACTCACCAATTGCACCAATAATGGATTTGGTCAATTCTGGTTCACTTAGTTCAAAACTTGTCAGAAATTGGGCTGTTAAATCGTAATTTTCAATCGTACTCAATAAATTGGGGTCACGATAAGATAGAAATGTGAAAATTCCAGAGAGACGGTCAAAACTACAAAAACCACCATAAGCCCCACCCTGGACACGTACCTTTTCCCATAACCAGGTGCTGCGTAAATATTGTAGAATCACATTCATCGAGCCATGATCTTTATACCCAAGTGAGTATAAATCGCCACCTTTTCCAACAAAATTCACCTGACTTGGTGCCATCAAACCCTCGTTGATGATCTGACATTTCTTACTCCAGGGTTGATTCGATAACACAGAAGATGGTAATTGATGAACAAAATGATTTATTTCGGATAAAACAGAATCCCAATGAGGTTGGTCTATGGTTACATTGACTAAAAGGTTGTTTTGGTTGAATAATAAATATTTTATTTCCTCTAACGTGGTGGAAATTCGTTCCCATTCCTGATCGAAATTATTGATAAGGGATCGAATAAAGAAAAGGTAATCTACTCCACTCATTTGTTCCGTCATCCAGGCAGAGGACGAATATTGAGATTTGAGACGGTTATTGACAACCCGATGGCCGGATGGGATCAGACCAGCTTCCATCCCGGATTTTTCTTCCAATAAGATTTGTCGGAAACGATCTTTATCACTGAAACTTGGGACCAGTAAAATATCTGATAATATTGACAACAATGCGGATATCTTATTCACCATCACCTTTGAACGCAGGAATAAATAAGCAACGGAGCCATTTTGTTTGGCTTTTTCGGAAGTATAAAGCGAATGATGAATACCACCCGTCTCTCTTCCAATGCGCTGGATTAACTCAACAAAGGATTCTTTTTGCGTACCCATCTCCAACAATGCCCGAGAAAATAAGCGCAGGTAAGGAAGTTGCTCTGGTGATAAAGGTAACAGACTAAAACCTAAATCAACATAGAGAATTTCACTGGTGAAAAGATCGTGGAACAAAATGGTAGCAGGTTCTTTCTGGATGATTTGGATGGGTAACGCTTTTATTTTTGGATCCAGATCATCTTTTCCAAGCATGGGTATAGTTGCCAGCGCTTCAGGGGAGTCGGGAGATTCCTGCCGCTTTTTTAATTCCAGCGTATCCTGCATGATTTGTTCCAACTGTTCCTGAGAAAAATTTGATTGGGCTTTTTTCAAGCGAATATTTTCTTTTTCAATGCGTTTTGCGCCAATGGTTGAATCAGGAGAAAGTATGACGGTAACACGATGGTGGTTTTCTAATAGGTACTTGCGGATCAGGTTTTCAAATCGGAAAGAGCCATCGGATAATTTCGATTTGATTTCATCCAAAGGCTTTTGAAAGGCAAGCGGTGGAATCGGATCCCGATCATATAACCAGGTACTGAGCGTACGCAACATAACGATTAACCCGCGTGGATAAGGACCTGTATTGTTTTCTCTTAAGCTGAATTCAATGGTATTTATAGAGGCTTCAATTGTTTTGGGATCAATCCCTTCTTCAGCAATTATTTCGAGCGCTGTGAGAATGAGCGTTTCAACATGGGCGAGGTTTTTTGTTTCGATTCCACGCATGCCAGTTGAGAAAGCCATCTGACGTGTTTCATCAGATAATCCTCTACCAACGACATCCTCCCCTAATCCAGACTCGATCAGAATTTTTCGTAAAGGTGAGGCAGGTGTGCCTAGTAAAACATGTTCGAGAATGCCCAGACTGAGTACGAATTCGGGATTGGTACCTTCTGGTAGAAGCCAGTTGATTGTCAAATAAGCTTTTGAATTATCAGTATCTTCTCCGCTATCGTAGGGGATAATCCGTCGTTCAGGTTTGGAAAACTTTGGTTGTAATGCTGGTAATGAATTTACTTGCATTGGTTCAAAACCCTGAAGATATTCATTGATAAGTTGCAAACGTTTTTCAGGATCATCATCCCCATAAAAGTAAATTTTGGCATTGCCGGGGTGATAATAAGTTTCATGAAAATTCTTAAATTGTTCATAGGTCAGGTCAGGAATGCATTCAGGATCACCGCCAGATTGATATCCATAAGGTGTATCTGGCATCAATTGCATTTGACTTTCATCTCCCAAAATATCATCCGGGGAAGAATAAGCCCCTTTCATTTCATTGAAAACTACACCTTTGAAAGATAAATCATCATCAAGATTATTCAACTCATAATGCCAGCCTTCCTGCATAAAGGTTTGCGGGGTGATCAGTGGGTAGAAAACTGCGTCGAGATATACATCCACCAGGTTATAAAAATCCTGTAAATTTGTGCTCGCAACCGGGTAGCAGGTTTTATCTGGATACGTAAAGGCATTTAAAAAAGTATTCAGTGAGCCTTTAATCAGCTCAACAAATGGTTCTTTAACAGGGAACTTTCTGGATCCACATAATACTGAATGTTCCATGATGTGTGGCAATCCGGTCGAGTTGTTGGGTGGTGTTCGGAAAGTAACTCCAAATACTTTATTTTCATCATCGTTAATCACAGACATTAATTCTGCACCGGTCTTGATATGGCGATACATTATCACTTTACTGTTGATCTCAGAAACATCAACTTCCTTAATTAATTTGAAACCGTGAAGCTTTTTCATGGTCCTCCGTAAATTCATATTAAATTATTGCTTATTAATCACTCAATTGATAGGTATTATACGTGCTTTTGCAGGGAGATCCCCAACCCGAGTGCATCTGACGATTGGTCAGATCAATGACCATTGACATAATTGTTTTTTCACTATTGAGAATATTTTTATCTATTCCATGATTACAAATCGAATCAGGGTAATTGATGTGGTCTTTTTGAATTCTCTGGAGTGTTCTGATCGTGTGTTTGTCAGTTTGTTTCAGCAAACGTAATGCCCGAAAATAACGGACTCTGGCACTGATAAGTTCATCTGGCTCATCTTCGAGCGTACGCATCAATGGATCTAAGTAAAAATTCGTGTGAACCAGGTAACCGTCCACACCATAGATCATGCCGAATTGCCTGGCAGATACTTCAATATTGTACATTTCTCCACTTTCATGAACAATCAAATGATTGTAACCAGCAGCCCTTTGTGAAACGAGGATCCGCTTGATTGCATCGGCTGGTGTGGCAGCAGCCAGTACCGCACGCGAATAAATAACACGGGGAATACCCATCCGGCTGTCGTTAGGATAAACTGAGTCACAACACTGAGAAATACCGTTCGCGTTAAAACCAATATTCGGTAAAAGACCACCATACGTCATGGCAAGGAAAGGTGGTTCATCTATGGGTTTGGCATGAACTAGAAACACGTCAGGTTCTTCATCTGGTGTCCAATCTTCATTGTGGGCAATCAGCACATCACCTTTGGCAGTCATATTTTGATTTACGGAGAAAGAAGTGCATTTTGTTAAATGAAGGGCATCACTGGTGACTGCTTCCATCGCGTTTACGACCCTGATTTCATCATACGGAACATTTGCACCTTCTGCGATTCCTTTCATTTCATCGACATATTGAGGGTAGCGTTCTTCTGCAAAAGGGATGTATTTTTTAGCCTGGATGATAGCGCCATCCCAGGTGAGCTGAAGTTGATCGTAAGCTTTTTGAATCATCACTTTAGCATTCTCAATTCCATGCTGAATTTGAGGACGCATACTTTCTCCAATTTGCCTTCCAATTTCAGAATGTGAACCCTGAACCTGGATCATTGGTAATTTATCTGACATCAAGAAATCCTTTCTTACCCCCAAAAAACGATCTATTTCTCCCTGGGAAGCGTTGAAAATACATAATCCCAAATTGGCGAACTAACACCGAATAATTGATCGGGGTATTTATAATGATGTTGCATATGCAATCGTTTTAATTGTTTCCAGATTCCTTTTCGCATTGGAAAATGGTGGGTGGCATAATGCATAAGATCATAAATCAAATAACCAGTTAAAAAGCCGGCAAAAGCAGGGTACATCCATTGACCGGCTTTCAAAATTATCTCGAAAACAATGTAAAAAATACCATAAAATAATGCAGCCAGTGGGATACTGACAGCCGGCGGCATGACCAGGCGGGTTTTGACTTTTGGTTGCGCATGATGTACTCCATGAAAAAGAAACGCCACTCTTTCCTGCCACCCATTGTGAGGTTTAAAGTGAAATAGGTATCTATGGAGAATGTATTCTGAGAAAGTCCAGATAAAAAGACCCACGAAAAAACCAACCAGGGTGATTGTCCAATTACTCTTCGGGTGCAACGATCCAAGCCAAAAGCAAACAGCCAGGATGGGAATCCAGATGACAAGAATGGCGATGGGGCTAATGTGAGTAAAAAATTCCATAAAATTCGATTTGAATAACCTGATAGGTTGCTCATCGTGATTCAGTTCTATGTGAGACATATGACTCCTAAAATAACACTAACGTATTGCAATAAAAGCAAATAATACACTGATCAGATACAACAGGAATAACGGCACCATGAGAATGGCCATATTAACAGGATCAATCGTTGGTGTTATCGCCGCCGCAACAATAGAAATGATAACAATCGCAATTCTCCACTGTTTGAGCAAAGTATGGGGAGTAACCAGGTGGAATTTTGCTAACGCAAAGACAACAATTGGTAATTCGAACCCAATTCCCAACCAAAAAATCAAACTGGTCGTAAATTTAATATAACTTAATAAGCGTGGTGTGGTTGGAACTCCCAGGAAATTGATCAGGTAAGGTATTGCAACTGGAAGCATGACAAAATAGGCAAATGCAGCTCCAGAAATGAATAAAAAAGTGGCAACTGGAATTGTTATAAATATCCAACGCTTCTCATTTTTTTCTAACCCAGGTGCAATGAACATCAATATTTGAGAAAGAATAATGGGGAAAGCGAAGAGGAAACCTGATAGTAGGGAAATCCGCATAAAAACGCCAATATTTTCGGTAATTTCTATGGATTGAAGGTTTTCAATTCCTCCTACCGGAACTGTTATAAAATCCAATAAATACGGTACGATAGCAAAGCTGATTAGCGTAGTTATACCTAATGAAATAACTGCGATAAACAAACGTTTTCTCAGTTCATTGACATGATCCCAAATGGACATTGTAGGTGATTTTCCGGTGCTCATAGAATAGAATTCGTTTGGATCAGGTTTCCAGATTTTCTGAGATATCACTGTTTTGTGGAACAGGATCGATTTCCTGGCTGGTCTCGGAAGAAGGCGCAACAGTATTTATTTCTTGTTCTTTTGCAGGTTGACCTGGAAGAATATTATTGGTTTTTTCTTTGCTATCTTTTTGAGATAAATTAACCGAAACTGGATTAATAGGGACAGAAAAATTACTGACTTGTTTTAAAGAATCTGTGGTGGACTTAATGTTTTTCAAATCCTCCTCAATCCCTGCATCACGAATCAAACGGGTTGGGATTTCCCGTATTTCTCGAGATGTATCCATTACCGTTGCCCAAAGCGGAGATTTGACGATTTTTCGAAGGGTGATACCTAATTTCTGAGCACTAATCACCATGTTTTTGGGTCCCAATACCAAAATCATGATAATTAAAATGAAAATAAGTTCCATCGGTCCAATGCCGAAAAAGCTCATAGAATCTTACCTGCTAAATAGAATTTATATGGAATTAATTTTTATTCTTCGTCTTCGTCTTTTTTATCGCCAGTTAAACCGTCTTTAAAGGAACGAATACCACTACCTAACTCACCGGCAATTTTACTGATACGGCCTACACCGAATAGTAATAAGATGATAACGAGAATGATGATCAATTCAGTTGGTCCAAAACGCATTTTTTACTCCTTCTATTTTTAATAATTTAATTATAGCATGCATTCAATTATTGTTTTTTGAGAACATAAAATGGTTGATTGTTTCAAACACCAAAATAATTGTTTCGTCACAAAAGTGGATTTGATCTTGCATTATTCTCAATGAAAATTGATTGTGTGGGGTAGGCAAATTCAATTTTATTTTTAATAAATTCATCAAAAATCTCAAGAAGGATGGATTGTTTTACATCCATATTGAATATGAAATCAGAATTTTCAACCCAATAGACCAATTCAAAATTGATTGAAAAATCTCCGAAATCTGATAAATGAATTCGATCAAGCGTAATACCTTCATGTTTTGAAAAAATATTTTTGATTATTTCAGGTATTTTTCTTAACTGTTCAGGAGTGGTCTGGTAAAGTACACCCAATTTAAATATATTTCTTCTTCTTTCCAATCTTTTGAAATTTTGAATTCTTGAATTTAATAAATCAGAATTTGAAAAAATCAATTGCTCTCCGGAAAGGCTTCGAATACGCGTACTTTTTAAACCGATTTTTTCGACCGTTCCAATGTGATTATCAACCTGGATGAAATCATTAATCACAAATGGTTTATCCAGCGTAATGGATAATGATGCAAACAAGTCGCCCAGTATGTTTTGAACGGCTAAACCAACTGCAATGCCACCAATTCCTAAACTTGTCACTAAGGCTGTAATCTGAACACCAGGGATATTGTCAATCACAAGAATTAAAACTATGCTCCATAAGACTATCCTGAGGATGGTCTTTAATGCATTCATCGTTGTTTTATCTTCCCCGTTGGTTTCTTTGAGATTTCGAACTTCGATAAATTTAATGATCAGGTGATTAACCCATATGCCAACTTGAATCCAGAGTGCAATCATGAAGATCGTTTTTAAGTACATACTCGGTTTTTCTGAAAGAAAAACCCAAATTGAAGCGATGTAAAGGCTTAAAATGAGTAGAAAAAAGTTCTTCGTATGTTCCAGAAATGGCAAAATATAGGAAGTAGACAATTTATCATTTTTTTTCAAAACGGCATTCAATCGACTTTTTACTATTTTTATAAGGATAACGAATAAGAGGTACACTCCAATAAGTGAAATAATTGCACGTAACCATGATATAAGTGAATTTTCCCATATAACAATATCAGTCATTAATTTCTCCTCAAGTAAGAATTAAATAATTTTAGCATAACAAATAAATGTCAATTTCTTCATTTTTTTCATACCTGTTTCATGATAAAAATCATCTGATAATCTGAAGATTTGATTTTAGGCATATTTATTAAAAAGATAATCCAAAAAAATTGTATTGTTTAATGAGAAATGTGCTACTATAGTACGAAAATGATCTGGTCATTTAAGAGTGAGCATTTAAAATTTCATTATCCTCGTTTGGAAATAGATGACAAAAACAAGATTGTTACATATGACAAGTAATTCCAGTTCGAATTTCTTTACTATTTATGAACTGCGTCTGTTACATTCTTATACTCTTTTTGTTAACGAAGTGAAGAAATTTGACAGGTATCAATAAATGCAATCTAAAAGCACAATAATTACTGAAAATCTTAAATCCCAAAAAAAACCATCAAATGGTGATAAGCCCTTGTCTGGAATATCGCTATCTCACTGGAAAAAAGAGAAAAATAGACTTGAGATCTTAAATGAAGTTGGGTTAGCTGTAACTCAGATGCTGGATGTGGATCAAATTTTAGAATACACTGAAAGTGTTTTGGTGAGAAGACTTGGAATCGCTGAATGTTTGATTTATTTGAGGGATGAAGAAACAGAAAATTATAAAATGTGGCATTCATATGGGATAGAAGACAGAATGACGCAGGAAATAGAAATGAATAGACAGGCGGGAATGGATTTTGTACAGGAAATAGCCAATACCCGTAAAGCTATGATTGTTCCTAAAATTAATGATGACAAACGCTTCAATTTAGAAATGAGAAATAAGTATCGGGATCATTATTATTTTGGATTTCCTTTGATTTCCCGAACAATGGTGATTGGTGTTATTGAATTAATTTCTCCCTCATTGCCGAATTATGAAAGTGAAAATATTTACTTCTTAGAAAGCCTGGGACACGAAATTGGCGTGGCAATCGATAACGCATTCCTGGTTGCTAAAGCCAATAAACAACAAGATGATGCCATGACTTTATATCAACTCGGTACCAGAATTTCATCTTCACTAATTTTGAGTGAAGTTCTTGAAGCGGTTGCTGATTCCGCGAGAGCATTATTAAAAACAGAGATTGGCGTCGTAGGGTTATACCAGGAATCATGTCAGAATATCAAGATTTGGTCTGCGAGTGGTGAAGATGCAAGAAAACTTGAAGGACTGACCATCAATTTAGAAGAGAATGGTTTTGGCAGCAAGCTCTATGCCCATGAAACAATATCCGGCAGAATTAGCCAGCAATACAAACATTCATCCTCCAATGAAAGAAATATCGACTTTAAGGAATTTGATTCTTTCCTGGCAATTCCTCTTCACCTGGGAGAAATTTTTTTGGGAATCATCGGAGTCATCTCACGGAAATTTCGTAATTTTAATACAAGTGACACACAATTATTAAAGCAATTAGGTTATCAAGTGTTTGTTGCCATTGAAAATGCACGTTTACACCAACAGCTTCGTTATGGAGCAGCATTGGAAGAACAAAACAGGTTAGCACGGGAATTACATGATAATTTAGCCCAGGCTATGGGTTATATAAAAATAAAGTCAATAATGGCGCATGACATGTTAGTTAAACAGGACATTGAAAAAGCCCGATCACATTTGGGTGAATTGATCAATACGACCAACGTGCTTTACACGGATATTCGGGAAGCCATATTCAATCTACGTAACACAGATTCTGATCATGGAGATTTCTTCAGTGCATTGCAAGAATATTTGACAGAATATCAGCAATATTATGGTCTTGAAGTTAGATTCACGATGGATGATAGTTCTTCGTTGGAATTTTCTCCTGAAGTGGCTAATCAGTTGATGCGTATCGTTCAGGAAGCACTATCCAATGTGCGTCGCCATGCTTGTGCGCAAAAAGTTTGGATCCAATGCTGGCAGGATCAAGGAGAAATTAAGATCAGTATTGCGGATGATGGTAGTGGTTTCGATCCGCAAGAAATTTCAACAGGAGATACATCCAAGCAAAGTTTTGGGTTGCAAATTATGCGAGAGCGAGTTCAATACATCAATGGGGAACTCAAAATTGATTCTGAACCTGGAAAAGGCACCAAAATATTAATTCAAATTCCATCGATATACATCCGGTAAAGGAAAACTATTATGTTACGGATAATGCTTGTTGATGATCATGTGCTTTTTAGAAAAGGATTGGCATCCCTGTTAGATGCACAACCAAACATAAAAGTGATTGGAGAAGCCAGTAATGGATATGAGGCTGTCGAATTTGCCAAGGTTTTAAATCCGGATTTGATCATGATGGATATCAATATGCCAAAATGTGATGGATTACAGGCTACCCGTTCGATTACACAGATTTTACCAGATACGAAAATCGTTATGCTCACTGCTTCGGATGATGATCAATATTTGTTTGAAGCAATGAAAATTGGAGCCATGGGCTACCTCTTAAAAGACCTTGAGTTGTATCAATTACTGGATTTGCTAAACTCCATTGCGAAAGGCGAAGCAATCCTCTCCAGCGCCATGGCGACAAAAATTTTTCGAGAATTCAGTCGTGGAAACCAAACTGGAAATATTTCGGTCGAAGAAGTGGAAGAACTCACCGAAAGAGAAAAAACGATTTTAATATATGTAGCTCAGGGATTAATGAACAAAGAAATAGCGGACTCATTGGGAATATCTGAAAATACTGTAAAAATTCATCTTCGCAATATTCTTGAAAAATTACATCTGCGAAACCGTATTCAGGCTGCTGTATATGCGGTTCGCCAGGGAATTGCTGATCAAGATATCAAATCGAAACCCTGAGCCATTCCGTTGGCTCTGAATACATTACTCATTTTTCAATATATAGCCCATCTGGGCTATATAAGATCATCCATCTGGTTTTAAAAGATAACTCATTGTAATATTTTATATTCGAGATCAATTTGGTATCCTACTTATATTACAAGTAGTACCTTCGTTTTCAGATGTAAATTTGAAATATTTCCACTAATGAAAAAAATTACAAGCGCGACAGCATCAATCCGGACACTTATCAATTTTGGAACATCCTGTGACCATCAGGGTAATTTGCGTTTAAATTGTTGACTGTTGCAAGGAAGGAGAGGATCACCAAAAAATTCATATTTCCAAGATCTATGTTGATTATAAGCAAGCCCAACATTATTTTAAATAGAGGAGGCAATAATTATGGCAGAAATAAAAAGAAGAGATGAAGCACCAAAGCCAACGAAAGAACCAAAAAAGGATGAAACTTCTGCCTCGGGCGTATCCCGAAGAGAATTTCTAATTGGTTCTGGGGCTGGGGTTGCTGGTCTCGTTATTGGTGGAGTTGTAGGCAATCAGGTGATCGGAAAGCCAGCTGCACCAGTTGTTGAAGCTCCAGCTGCTGAAGCACCAGCGGAAGGCGAAGTTTCACCTTATAAAGCTGGCTACAATCTGGTATTTGACTCTGTTCAATGCACAGGATGTATGATTTGCGCTGTAGCGTGCTCTGAGAAATATGCTGCTCTCCTTCACCCAGAGGAGACGGCGAATTTAGTTAGTCTGGATTTTGCCCGAATTCGCCCCATGCGATTCCAATATGTAGACGTGATCAACGTGTGTTCATATTGTAATTTATATGAATGGGCGGAAGGTTCAAGTAAATTCCCCTGTGAAGCTGTTTGTCCAGAAGAAGCGATCATAACCGTCCCAGAAGGTGAAGGCGAAGAAGGTTATTACGGAATGGGTTACAAGTGGGTTGATCGTGAGAAATGTCTTGGTATTGATAAATGCTGGCGCTGTGCAGAGATTTGCGAAGATCAATTTGCAAGCGGTATGTCATTTGACCCGATTGATCGAAAAGCTATGGTTTGCAGTCGCTGCGGTGGCGATCCTGAATGTGTCAAAGCCTGCCCAGAACCTGGTGCCTTAACCTGGGTACCTGCTGCACGAAATGGCCGTTATTTTGCAAATACTCCTTCGGACTATGCTGAGCTACTTTTCAGAAAAATCTATAATCATGTGAGGGAACTATAATGGCTGAATTATTTGGAATGACCGGAAAAATTGCTCGTGTTGATCTAACCAAAGAAACTGTAACCGTTATCGAGCCGGCAGAGGAAATTTATCGCAAATTCCTTGGTGGTTCAGCCATGGGCGCTTATTTCCTTTTCAAAGAAGGAATATTTGATCCCAAACTGGACCCACTTGGACCGGATAACTTATTACAGTTTATGATTGGACCTGTTACTGGTGCTGCACCCAACGCCCGTATCACTTTAGTAACCAAAAGCGCATACAATATCTTTTGCGCGTCCACCTGTGGTGGGCATTTTGGTTCTGAATTGAAATATGCTGGCTGGGATGGTATTCAGGTTGTTGGTAAAGCATCTAAACCCGTTTATCTGGCTGTACTGGATGACACGATTGAAATTCGTGACGCCAGTCATGTCTGGGGTAAGGGTGTTGAAGAATCAGAATTAATTCTCAAGAGCGAAGTATTAGCTGAATTAGAATTACGTGAAGGTATGCTCCGGGATGCAGATTTGAACCCACAATGGGCAGCCATGCGTCCACCCAAACGTTTGGGGTTGCATGCTAAACGACTGGCACATGTCATGGCGATTGGACCCGGTGGTGAAAACCAGGTCTGGTATTCCTGTGTTGTCACTGAAGGTGCTCGCGCTGCTGGACGTTGGGGCGCTGGTGCCGTTATGGGCTCTAAGAATCTTAAAGCAGTCGTCGTACGTGGAACCAAAGGCCACAAATTAGCTGACAAGAAGACTTTCCTGGCGCTTGTTAGTGGAATTCAGAAATCTGAAAGAGGAGACTACTTCTGGCGTTCATACGGTACTGCTGGTATCGGCGCAAACTCTGCTTATGTGGAAGATGCTTTCCCGATTCGCAATTGGCAGTGGTGCTCCTGGGCTGATCCGCATGTCAAAGCAATTACTGGCCCATTCATGGATCAAACCAGCTTTGTGCGCAAAACTTCCTGCTATGGCTGTAATCTGCATTGTCTCTACCCGGTAGAAGTTACCAGTTCTGATCCATTAATGGATGGAACCATGTCCGATATGCCGGACTGGGAAGCTATGGGTATGGTGGGTGGCAACCTGGGTTATATGGAAATGGAAGGTACTGATCCTGGTCAACCATTTACAGGATCTGTAAAAGACCAGGCAGAACACCTTGCCAAACTCCAATACACAACCTTCCTGCACGACGATGCCAGCCTTGATTTTATCGAAGGCGGTAATAACCTAGCATTGGTGATGGAGCTGGTCCAACGTGGTTTCATCGATAAAAACGACTTGGATGGTATTGACCTCAAATGGGGTGATGTTCATGCAGTGGATGAAATCCTGAAAAAGATAGTCGCTCGCGAAGGTATTGGCGATAAACTGGCACAAGGTACCTACGAAACAGCCCGTTATTTTGCTGAATTGAAGGGAAAACCAGAAATCATGAACTACAGTATGACTGCCCATCATTACGGACAACCTGCCCATGATGTGCGTAGTCCTAAAGATAAAAATGCCTTGGAATATGTGACTGTTAATCGTGCCTGCGCTCACACAGGTGGTGGAACTGGTGGTTTCAAGTCAGGTGACTGGGCAGCTGCGATTGCGGGACAGAATGTGAATGCTGCACAGAATTCACTGGTGCACTGCCAATTCGCTGCTGGTCACTGGGCTGGCAACCGCATTGACCTGATTAAAGCTGCCACAGGTTGGAGTGATTTCAGTGATGAAGACATGCAACTGGTTGGCGCCCGTGAATATGCACTCTCCCGCTTGTTTGAAATCCATATCCGACAGCTCAAGGATCCAAAAGAGGAATACGACAAGCAAGTACCTCCACGCTGGTTCAATGATCCATTACCAACAGGGCCTGAAAAAGGAGCTGTGGCTTATGAAGGGAAACCAGATGTTTTGTTCAATGAGGCTTTACCAGCTTATTGGAAAGAACGAGGTTGGACTGAGGATAAAGGTGTCCCAACACTTGATACCCTCAAGAAATTAGGGATTGATGATGTAGCCGGAGCTGTAGCTTCTGAACATCTTTAATCTGAATTGAGAATCATGTAAAAACAATCGAGGCTCCAACATTGACAAAAATTTGGAGCCTCGATACTAATTTGTTAAATATTTCTCTATTTTTTTTGTTGCCTTATGTATACTATGAAAAATAAGAATCCAGAATACAAATTCATTTTCGAACGAAATTATGGTGTTTTTTCTCCAGAAGAACAGGAGAAGCTTCGTAATGCAAATGTTCTGATTATTGGTAGTGGTGGCATTGGCGGGATTGTGGCAATTTCACTTGCCCGAAGTGGTATTGAAAACATGACAATTTACGAATTTGATACGTTTCAAGTTTCAAATCTCAATCGCCAGATCTGTTGTACCTTTGACACGTTCGGACAAAATAAAGGTATTGTCACCAAAGAGTCTATCTTAAAAATTAACCCGGAAGCAAAAATCAATATAATTCCAAGGGAATTACGACCTGATGAAATTTCATCTGTTATCAAGCAAGAAACCTGGGATGCGATTATACCGGCTGCGGATAGCTGGCCATTGAGTGTTTCTATGCTGGATGCGAGTGTTGATGCTGGCATACCAGCCATCATGTCATACCCGGCTGGGGCTCTGGGGCGAGTTTCCTCTTTTATGCCTGGTGGTCCCTATGCATCTGAGTGTCTGACCATGCCATTCAAAGCAACCTATGATGAACTGAAAGTATTCATGGAAAGCAAAGAGAATCGCAGCATATTGTACTACTATCGAAGTTTAGGAGGATGGACCCAGGAGTGGTTTGAAGGATTTTGCGAGGGGAGATTACCCCATCCACAGATAGCCCCGATCGTTTGGATAACGGGATCATTGGCTTCACTGGAAATTGTCAAAATTATCACCGGTCGTTGGAAGCCAGTAGCAGCACCGAATTATTGGCACATAACGCCTGATGGTGGCCATATTGCCAAATTTGGTTTGGGTCGTCGTCTGTTATCACGTATGATGTGTCGGGAATGGGGAAGAGCACTCATCCCTGCATTGGCAAAACACCCAGGTCTCGTGCGCATTTTCACTCGCTTAATCAGTTAAATATCAGTAGGAGGCTTTATTGAAGAAAATAAAATTTGGAATCAATCCTCTGGCCTTATTTGCAGTAATTTCATTAATCATCTCGTTGCTTTTTCCCTGGTGGACATTAGCGGTTTCTGTAATGAAAAGACCTACAGATATATACCCGTATCTGATTGATGGCCCAGCCAGTGATTTTATTGGTTATAAACGCAGTCCGCAAATGACAATTTTGTTTATTTTATTAATAATCTGTATATTTCTGTTTCTCTTAGGATCTTTTATTAGGGGAAAAGGTATTGCGATAACAACTGCAGTTGGAGGTGTTCTGGTTGGCTTGGCGATCTGGCGGTTTTTAGCTCGAATACAAGGGGTTGCCGCTCTTTATGAAGTACCTATTCAAGGCCATGGTGTCGGTAGTTATGGGGGATTTGCGCTGGTTGATGTATATACATTGATTCAACCTGGACTTTATTTGGCAATTGCGGCTGCGGTATTAGGTGTTTTATCTGGATTATTTCATAAAAAATTGACTGATAAATTTAATTTGAATTGGATTACGAATGATTCCAATCAAACTTGAATGACCGAAAAATAATATCTTTGAAATAAAAAAATAGAGGAAAGAGAAATGAAAAATTAAATATACAATCGTAGTCGTATTGGTAATCACCACGATGGCCCTAGTTGGTTGTGGATCAGCAGCTGAACCGACACCACATCCTGGTCAGGTATTGGTAGAAACGAAATACAGTATCTGTCATTCGATTGTTCAGGTAGATAATGCCAGGTATTCAAGAGAAATCTGGGATACGACCATCAACATAATGGTAATGGCTGGATTGCAAATAACCGATGAACAGAAAGCATCCGTCATTGATTATCTTGCGATACGAGATTCTCAATAATTTTTTCTCTTAAGGTAGGTGCGATGAATCAAGAATTAGCTGAGATATTAAAAAAACTCCATAACGGTGAAATTAACCGACGAGAATTTATACGTTTAGCAGGACTTCTCGGCATGAGTGTTGGTGCATCAGAAATCCTTTCAGCCTGTGGACCAAAAGGTACTACGACCTCTACCTCTGGCGCTCAAATTCAATATGAAGGTTTCAAAACTGTGCCGACATCGCCACATACATTTCTTACACCAGAAGTAACGAATACCCCGGTGACACCTCCTAAAATTAATAGGTGGTTTTGTCAGGCCTGTGGTGAACAATTTTCAAAAATTGAACAAATGGAAGCACATTTTATGAATGTGCATGTCAGGTTATTACCTGAGATAAATCAGGTGGATGAGCCAACATTCAGTGAATATCTCGTCAATGTAAAGCGATTCGATGAGAAAAACACAATTTTTTCTCGCATTGCCTGGGATGAAGATTATCAAGAACGTGTTGGGAAAGTTATGCCCTTTGTTACATTGACCGATCCTTCATTTATGGAGGGCAATGCACTGGTTGCTGGTGCGATTCATGTTGACGACACTGCCGGAAGCCTGCATCCATATTACCCGGGTTATTTTGGTCACATCCGTGAATTTGGTGGTCTGTATAACTGGGAAGATGAAGTAAACCCTGAAAAGTACAAAATAGAAGACCCCGCAGAAATGTCTGGACGGATAAAACAAGTAGCCAGGTTTTATGGTGCAGATCTGGTTGGAATAACCAAAGTCGATAATCGTTGGTTATACGAGAATTATTTCGAGCCATTTACAGGAAATGCGGGACCGGTGGAGATGAATTACAAATACGTCATCATGTTAGGTATTGAAATGAAATGGGACATGATTCATCACTCACCTGGAGCAGAAGCAAGTGCAGCGGTCGCATTAGCTTATTCACAAATGGCCGAGGTTTCTTCGACATTGGCGAAGTACATTCGCATGTTAGGTTATGAAGCGATCCCTTCCGGTAATGATTCTGGTCAAAACATCCCCATGGCGATCAGCGCTGGTTTAGGAGAACTTGGCAGACTTGGGCTCATGCTCAGTCCTGAATTTGGTCCTCGCCAAAGGCTTTGTAAGGTGTTTACAAATTTGCCTCTGGTGCCTGATAAACCCATTGATTTTGGAATCCAACAATATTGTGAGACTTGTCATGCATGCGCGCAATCATGCCCGGCAAGAGCGATTCGTTTTGAAGAGCGAACAACAGAACAGACCTCAATTTCCAATCGTCCAGGAATTCTACGGTGGCCGGTAAATGTTGAAAAATGCTACATGTTCTGGCAAGAGAACAGTGGTATCGATTGTAGTAATTGTGTGGCAGCCTGTCCCTGGTCGCTTTCACCAAGAAGAAACATTTTTAATAGTTGATTTATTAGGATTGGAAAGAAAATTTACATTACAGAAAGGGATTAAAGCTTATGGCAATAGATATTAACAAAGTTGAAACCATCATAGGTGAGCATGGAAAGGACGGAAATGATCTGATCCAGGCAATGTTAGCAATCCAGGAAGAATTTCATTATCTTCCACCTGAAGCATTGGAAATAATATCTGAACAATTAAATGTGCCGATGATTCGCATTTATCAGGTAGCAGCATTTTATAAAGTCTTCAGTCTGGAACCAAGAGGAAAGCATATTATTACTGTGTGCAAAGGAACAGCTTGCCATGTTCGCGGTAGCAGTATGCTTGTAGATCAGGTTGACCGTGTGTTAAAAATTGGTCCCGGCGAAACAACCGAAGATCTGCAATTCACACTCGAAGAAGTAAACTGTCTGGGATGTTGTGCGATTGGACCTGTGATGACAATCGACAATAAATATTATGGAAACATGTCCGTCAGTAAAGTTGAACGTGTGATCAATAAATACGTAGAAAAGGAGGTTGTCGCTGATGACTGAACAAATTACGCCAGTTGAACTGGAAAAACAACGTAAACAAATTCTGTCGGACAGGGACGCATCCAAACCCACAATTATGGTATGTGGAGGTACAGGGTGTCTTGCTCTGGAGTCAGACAAGGTTGCTGAGGCTCTCAGAAATGCCATCCAGGATCAAGGTGTGGATGCAAAAGTTGAATTAAAGACTACCGGCTGCCCTGGTTTCTGTGAACAAGGACCATTGGTGGTTGTCCATCCAGAAAAAATATTTTACACACATGTTAAACCTAAAGATGCAAAAGATATCATTTCTGAAACAATTTCCAATGGAAAAGTGGTTGACCGGCTTCTATACACCGACCCTGTCACCGAGAAAAAGGTTCTGTATGAGCAGGACATTCCTTTCTATAAACAACAGACCAGAGTGTTGTTAAAAAATAGCGGCATCATTGATCCTGAAAAAATTGAGGATTACATCGCGGTAGATGGTTATAAAGCTGTTTCCAAAGCGCTATTTGAAATGACATCTGAGCAGGTGTTGGAAGAAGTCAAAAAGGCAAATCTGAGGGGTCGTGGCGGTGCAGGATTCCCAGCTGCGATAAAGTGGGAATTATGCCGCAAAGAAAAATCAGATCAAAGATATATTATTTGCAATGCTGATGAAGGTGATCCAGGTGCATTTCAGGATCGCGGTATCATCGAAGGAAATCCTCATAGCATTCTGGAAGGAATGATCCTGGGTGCATATGCAATTGGTGCCAGCAAAGGATACATATATATCCGACACGAATATCCTCTGGCGGTAAAAATGATCAAAAAAGCAATTGTTCAGGCAAGGGAATATGGCTTTTTAGGAAACAATATTCTCGGTGGTGATTTCAGTTTTGATCTTGAAGTACAGCTTGGAGCTGGGGCTTTTGTTTGCGGTGAAGAGACCGCTATGATGGCTTCTATTGAAGGGTGTGTGGGTGAACCCCGGACACGTCCGCCTTATCCTGCTCAAAGTGGTTTATGGGGAAAACCGACCAACATCAATAATACGAAGACCTGGGCCTGGATCCCTCATATCATTAACAACGGCGCTGACTGGTTTGCCAGTATCGGTAACGATAAAAACAGGGGAACCACGATATTCTCTGTTGTTGGGAAAGTAAATAATACCGGACTGATCGAAGTTCCCATGGGAATTAGTATTCGCCAATTGGTCGAAGGCATTGGTGGAGGTGTTCCAAAAGGGAAGAAAGTAAAAGCAGTGCAAACAGGAGGTCCTTCGGGAGGGTGTATTCCTGAGCGTATGTTTGACCTGCCAATCGATTATGACAGTCTCCGCGATGCAGGATCCATCATGGGTTCGGGTGGTGTGATCGTAATGGACGAAGATACCTGTATGGTGGATGTCGCCCGTTACTTCCTGGAATTCTGTAAATTTGAATCGTGTGGCAAGTGCACCGCCTGTCGTGAAGGTGTGAAAAGATTGTGGGAAATTGTGGATTACATTTCCAGAGGGTATGGTGAAGAAGGAGATATCGAGCTTCTGGAAGAACTTGCTCATGCTGTAAAAATCGGTTCACTTTGTGGACTGGGACAAACAGCACCCAACCCTGTGATGACAACGATCAAATATTTCAGAGATGAATATGAGTCCCACATTCGCGATAAAACCTGTCCAGCTGGGGTTTGTAAAGCTTTGATTACATTTGAAATCATTGTGGACAACTGTCCTGGATGTACTTTGTGCGCCAGGTATTGTCCGGTAGAAGCCATTTCTGGCGAGAAAGGTAAACCACATGTCATTGATGAGAGCATTTGCATTCGTTGTGGTGTTTGCCGTGACACCGTGCTGGATGTTGCACGTGAGAATGATATTTATATCCCGACCCTATGTAACCACAAAGATCTATCACCTTATGGAACCTGTCGTCTCTGTCTGGTTGAATCAAAAAATAATGGCCGTTCAGCGATTGTCACTTCCTGTAATACACAGGTTTCTGAAGGAATGGTCATTGAAACCGAGACACCAGATGTAACCCAGACACGCAAAGTCATGGCAGATTTTATTCTCTCACGCTGCCCAGAAGTCCCTGCTGTCCAACGAATTGCGGCATATTTGGGTGTTGAGAAGCCTTCTTTTGCCAGTGTCGATCCAAAACAAGATTGTATACTATGTGGATTATGTGTGCGTGCCTGTGATGAAGTTGCAGAGAACCATGTGCTCGGCTTCAAGGGCAGAGCACCAGATCGCGTGGTGACGACAGCTTTCAATACGCATGAAGCCATCTGTGATACCTGCAACCAATGTGTTCCTTATTGTCCTACCGGGGCAATTACTCATTTAGGTGGAACAGAGATTGGCAAAACAGTAAAAGCTAAGGATAAAGTCTGGAAACGTATCAGAATTGTGGTGCAATATGCCGCTCTGGCTTTGTTCCTGGTGTTGATGTATCTGACTCTTACAACAGGAATTGGTTCCGGTCCTGGTACTCCTATCAATCTGTTTTCCCGGTTGAACCCCCTTCAGGCAATTACAGCTATGATTGGTGGACGTGAATTTATCGGAAATTACTGGCCTGTATTGATAACTGTGGCAGTCACCCTGGTATTTGGGCGTGTGTGGTGTGCCTGGTTCTGTCCATTAGGTGCAGTATTGGAGCTATTTGGCTTCAAAGGCCGCAGAATTAAAACCCAGTGGTTTAGAAAAGTCAAATATGTCATTCTTTTCACCATTCTGGTTATGGCTGCATTTGGAAGTCTGGCATTCATGTACTTTGAACCGATCACCATCATCATCCGTGGTATTACCACCGGAGCGAAACCATTATTGGACTACGTCCAGATAGCTAACAAGAAAGACTTTATCTGGCCAGGATTTAGTTGGTGGATGGTTGGTGTACCGTTTGTTCTGGTGTTACTCCTGAACCTGGTAGAAAAGAGATTCTGGTGTCGTTACTTATGTCCGCTGGGAGCATTGATCGGATTAGGTTCCAAGTTCTCCTGGATCAAACGCCGTGTTGACCAGATGAGTTGTGTGAAATGTGGTGAATGTGCTAAAATCTGCCCGATGGGTGCTATCAGTCCAGAAAATGATTACAAAAGCGATCCAGCAGAATGTATCATGTGTATGGATTGTGCTGTTCCCTGCCCGAAACTAGCCATAGCATTCGAAAAAGGTAAAATGGGTGGTTGGAATTATGAATTTGATCCCAGCCGTCGTGAAGCGATTGCGACTGTTGCAACCAGTGCTATCGCGGTTGGCTTACTGGCAACAGATGTTGGCAAAGTGAAAGCAGCCAAAGCCAGTGTTATGCGACCTCCAGGTGCAGGAGATGATTTCCTGGCCAAGTGTATTCGCTGTGATCAATGTATTGAAGCCTGCCCAGGTCATATCATTCAACCCGCTATAACAAAAGGTGGATGGGAGTCTCTATTCACACCGATCATGAATCCCTTCTCTGGACGTTGTGAATATGAATGCAATCTGTGTGGTCAGGTCTGCCCCAGCCACGCCATTCCACCGCTCAGTTTGGAAGAGAAACGAAAAGCAGTCATTGGTATTGCCAAAGTAAACTTCGATACCTGTGTGCGCTGCATGGATTGTGTTGAACACTGTCCATACGACTGTTTCGAATTAGTGGAGGTTGAAGGAATTCGTGGCGTCTTCCCAAGAGTAAAAGATAACTCTGGTTGCGTTGGTTGTGGCGTTTGTGTAGACGTTTGTCCGAAACAGAATACTTTAGCGATCGATGTGTATCCCAAGGATCAAGTTCCTGAAGAGGAATATGCATATAAGCTATACGTAGATAAGGATTAGAAATCCAAAACTTCACAGCCTCTTAATTTTTCTTCGCTGGCAGTGATATTAATGATTTAATGTACCAAAATTTAAGAGATTTGATTTTGGTACATTATTATTTTTTTGCTATACTTACTTGCAGGTTTATGATCCAGATTTTTATCAGCGTGGAGTCATAAAAAAATTTTCTATGAGGTTACATCATTGAAAGATTCTATTGGTAGAACGATTAATTATTTGAGAATTTCTGTTACTGATTTGTGTAATTTCCGATGTGTATATTGCATGCCTGCCGAAGGTGTGAAGCCACGTGAACATGCTGAAATGATGAGGTTCGAGGAAATTGTTCAGGTGGTTCGTGTGGCTGCAGAAAATGGAATATCAAAAATTCGATTGACGGGGGGAGAGCCACTAGTTCGAAAAGGGATTGTCGATCTGGTGCGGATGATCCGTCAGATATCTGGCATTAATGAAATCACCTTAACAACCAATGGGTTTTTACTTGGCAAGTACGCAGAAGCATTAAAGGATGCAGGGTTAACCAGGGTAAATGTCAGTCTGGACACATTAAAACCAGATTTATTCAAGGAAATTACCCGCTATGGTGATCTAGCCACTGTCTGGCGGGGAATTGAAGCCGCTGAGAAACATGGCCTTCTCCCTCTCAAAATAAATATGGTCATGGTAGCAGGCATTAATGACAATGAGATTCCAGATTTCATGACTTTAACAATGCAAAATGCCTGGCATGTGCGCTTTATTGAACTGATGCCTATTCAAAATCAGATTTCATGGGGTGATGGTTTTCCCGATCCTTCAGAATGTTATATTTCAACAGGCACTGTCCTGGAACGGTACCATCATATGAATTTGAAACCTGTTTACCAACCAGAACAATTAGGTCCAGCCAAACTGTATCGATTACCAGGGGCAAAGGGATTTGTAGGTTTCATTTCACCTTTGGATGATGATCATTTTTGTAGTCGTTGTAATCGATTAAGACTTACTGCCGATGGAAATCTACGGCCCTGTCTAATGAGTGATTTTGAATTACCCCTTTTAAATGCGATTCGTTCTGGTGAGGATATCGCATTGTTTATTAAAAAGGTAATCGACCAAAAGCCTGCTCGCCACGAATTAATTCTCAATCACACTCCCGAAAATCGAAATATGATGCAGATCGGCGGATAATCCGGATTTGATTTGCATGACTGTCGATATTCAACAATTCTTAAATCATATGCAATCCATCGATCATAGAAATGGAGAAAAATCTAAATGACTGCTATACAAGACACTGATAAGAATTCATTGAAGGAATTGTATAACAATGTTGATCCAATCTATCAAACAATCTTGATAGTTTGTAGCTGGTTAGCTCCCAATGAACCACTTCCAATTGATTTGCTCAAGACGGTTGCCAAAGTTGAGCAAGAAGCCGAGTTAATTCAGAAATTGAACTTTTTGGTTTCGATGAATTTGCTGGAAAAAGACGGGAAGGAATTCGTTATACCACCAAAAGTTGGTTCCTTAATTCAGGAAATATCAGATAAGAATGTTCTGCAAGAAAAATTACAGGCAACCAGTCGGGCATTGCATGCGATCGTTCATCTATTAGAAAAAACCGCTGAATATCAGCCGTATGTGAACCACATTGAAAAATTAGCTCAGCATGGCCAGATCCACAAAATCGCTGTGTCTGGTTTACTATTTGGATTATTAGGGCACTATAAACTTCAAATAGGCGAATTTGAGGAAGCCGTAAAATTCATCAAACGAGCTTTACTGATTGTTGAAAAAATATCCGGCGTTGAAAGCGCAGAGCATACAGAGAACATGAATAATCTCGGAACTGCTTTGCATCGCATGGGCAGATTTGAAGATGCGAAAAAATGTTTTGAGCAAACGATCATCATTGATAAAAAAATTCTTGGTAAAAAAGATCCTGCAGTAGCCATTGGTCATAATAATCTGGGGCAGGTGTTGATTGACATGAATAGCCTGGAGGGGGCTATCATTCACCTGGAAAAAGCACTGGAGATCAACATCGATAATTTTGGAAATGAACATTATCTGGTTGCCTCTGGTCATTACAATCTTGGTATGGCCTTGATTGCTATTGGAGATTTTCCACGGGCAAGAGCGCAATTGGAATTGGCTTTAGCTAAAAGAAAGATTAATTTTGGAGACCATCACCATGATGTGGCTGAAGCTCACCATGGATTGGGCATGATTTTACAGACAGTTGGAAATATGTCCGAAGCCATGGAACATTATAAGGAAGCAATCCGAATTTTTGAATCTAAAAACGATGAGAGTAATCTGAAATTGGCAGCTTCTTATACCAACCTGGGTGGAGTGCTGCATGTAGAAGGTAAAGTTGATCTGGCCAGAAGTTATTATCAAAAAGCGCTGACTATCTTTCAAGCAGGTTTGCCAGCCGATGATAAAAATATTCGCGATTTGAGATTACAACTGCAATTGATCGACCATAGCATGACGATGACTGACTTGCTGGATAAATTAGAAGCGGGTGAGGAACTTCCTGAAGAAATTTTGAAAATTCTTGAAGAAAGTTTTGCTGCCGATACAACAAAGAAAAATAAATAATTGGGTATAATTGAATTACCTTTTCAAAATGAGTAGTATTTTCAGGTTGTAGGAGAAACTATGGGAGCGGAAAAACCCATTCGAGTAATGCTGGTTGATGATCATGCTGTTGTAAGAAGCGGATTGGGTGCATTTCTTTATGTTTTTGATGATCTTGATTTAGTAGCAGAAGCAAAAGATGGGAAAGAAGCTCTTGAAATCTGTGAAAAGGAAAAACCAGATGTCATTTTAATGGATCTGGTCATGCCGGTGATGGATGGAGCCGCAGCTACCAAAGCGATTCGCCAGAAATGGCCTGAAATTCAAGTGGTTGCACTGACAAGTTTTAAAGAAGATGATCTGGTGCAGGCAGCATTGCAAGCTGGCGCGATTGGGTATTTATTAAAAAACGTATCTGCTGATGAACTGGCAATTGCCATCCGGGCTGCCTACGATGGCAAACCCACCCTGGCTCCTGAAGCGGCACAGGCATTGATCCACGCTGCGGTAAAACCTGGCAAACCGGATTATGGCCTGACCCATCGGGAAGAGGAAGTGCTGGCGTTGATGACTGAAGGGATGAGCAATGTGGACATCGCCGAAAAACTTTATGTCAGCCGATCCACTGTCAAATTTCATGTGAGTAGTATCCTGTCCAAGTTAGGGGTGACCAGCCGTACCGAAGCCGTGGCAATGGCGCTCCAACAAAAACTGTTAAAGAAATAGTATGCTTTCCATAAATCTGGGTAAGATGGTGTTTTGTTAGCGGGTTCAGACCCGCCAAAAAACACTCTGACCGCTAATTATTGAGATGATACAAAAAATCACTCCTCGAGGGGAGTGATTTTTTTAGCTAATTTGAAATTTTTAAAACAAACCCTGTACTTCACCTGTATCAGGGTCAAGATCCACGTCAAAATAAGCAGGTCGCGTTGAAAGACCTGGCATGGTGCGCATTTCACCAACCAGAGGATACAAAAAGCCTGCACCAACTGATGCACGAATATCGTTGATGGGTAATAGATACCCAGAGGGGACACCCTTCCAGGCGGCATCATGACTGATGCTGAGGTGGGTTTTCGCCATACAGATGGTCGAGTTTCCAAAGCCGAGACGTTCGTAATCAGCGATTCTGGCTTCTGCTTCTGGCGAGTACTCTACTCCATCGGCGTTATATATTTCTTTGGCAATCGCTTCGATTTTTTCCTTGATGCTGGCTTCCAATGGATAAAGGAATTTGAAGTCATGTTTTTCTTCACTGGCTGCGATGACTGCTTTGGCCAGGTCTACTGCGCCTTCACCACCGAATTCCCAATGCTCACTGACGACTGCATCGAATGCGCCACCCTGTTCCACGGCTGCTTTCCGCACGAGAGCTAATTCGGCATCTGTATCCGTAAAGAATTTATTAACAGCGACAACCACCGGAACGCCATATTTCTTGGCGATCTTGATGTGATGAAGCATGTTGGGTAAACCTGCTTCCAGCAATTCGAGATTCTCTTCGGTGTAGGCGCGATCCAATGGTTTACCGGCAACAACTTTTGCGCCACCACCGTGCATCTTGAGCGCACGCACTGTGGCAACCAGAACCACTACATCGGGGACAAGCCCTGAGTAACGGCATTTGATGTCGAAGAATTTTTCCATACCCATATCGGCGCCGAAACCAGATTCTGTCACTACATAATCGGATAATTTCAATGCGATTTTATCTGCCAGAATGGAGCTGTTCCCATGGGCGATGTTGGCAAATGGACCTGCGTGAACGAATACAGGGGTACCTTCCAGGGTCTGCAGAATATTGGGCTTGATGGCGTCCTTCATCAAAACATTCAGGGCTCCGGCGACACCAATATCGTTTGCATCGACAGCTTCGCCGCTTTTACTGGTGCCAATCACAATGCGTCCAAAGCGTTCTCGCATATCGCGTAAATCCGTCGTGAGCGCCAGGATTGCCATAATTTCACTGGCAACTGTGATGTCAAAACCTGTTTTCCGCGTGCGACCTTTTTCATCGGGTCCTTCACCCACTGTGATTCCACGCAGGAAGCGATCATTAGTGTCGATGACGCGTTTCCAGGTGATGGAATCGGGGTCAATATCCAGACGTACAAATTTGCTTTTTTGCTCCTCTGTCATCTGATCAGGGTCATCGGTTTCGATCCCTAATTTTCGTTTGCGGTGTTGCATACCAACGGAGAAATGTCGTTTTCCCTGTTTGTCTTTGGGAAATAAATTCTCAAATAGACGCTGATCAGATTGGGTGGATTCATGGAACATGCGGGCATCGATAGCAGCAGCCAGAAGATTGTTGGCGGCTGTGATGGCATGAATATCGCCGGTGAGATGGAGATTAAATTCATCCATCGGAATTACCTGACTATAACCACCACCAGCAGCGCCACCTTTAATCCCAAAGGTTGGACCCTGGCTGGGTTGGCGGATACAGGTGATGACACGTTTATTGAGATGGGCTCCTAATGCCTGGCTTAAACCAACGGTTGTGGTGGTTTTGCCCTCTCCTAAAGGGGTAGGGGTGATGGCTGTCACATCTATATATTTGCCATTCGGAATATCTTTCAGGCGTTCTAAGACTTCCAACTTGACTTTGGCTTTATAGGGGCCATATTGTTCCAATTCTTCCGGTAGTAACCCTAATTCCTCAGCGATGGTTGTGATGTGTTTAAGCTCGGAAGCCTGTGCAATTTCGATATCCGAAGGAACTGGTGTGACTCGTTTCAACTTTGTTGCTTTAAATGGACGGACGACTGCATCGGGTTTATTACTCATGTAGCATTTCTCCTTTCAAATTCTTATTGATATGTGATCTGCAATTTTTAATAATCACCGCATCCCTTATTAAAGAGCATTGTGAAGGAAAAATCAAGCAAAAAGTGAATTTGTTTGCTTTTAAAATGATCATTAGTTTATTAAGTTAAGTAATACTATATTAATATTTTTTGATCAATCGCCAGATCCAGCGGTGAAATGCATGTACACTTTTGACCGGTTCTGCATACATCATAATACAACCACCAGAGACAACATTCATGCCAAGTGATTCGCCGTATTGGACAGTCTCAGGTGTTTCTGATCCTTGCTGCAACCAGATTTTCTTCGTGCCGGCTTGATGAGCATCATCCAGAATGGCTTTCACATGCTCCTTCTTTACGTTGATCAGCACCCCATCCACTTTTGGATCAATTGATTGAATGTTCTTAAAACAGTTATCCTGATCGAATTTCTCCATGGTTGGATGAACCGGGACCAAATCGTATCCCTTCCCTTTTAATTCGCGATAAATCGAGTTACCGAATTTTGCATCCGATTGGGATACGCCCACAATCGCAATACGTTTTGATTGGACAAAATCTTTGATAGCCTGGTTCATTTATAAATACCTCCCGAATTCTGGATTTGGAAAATGAATGGTAGTTAATAAAGTCAGATGGATTTGATAATAAAAGCCGCAAATTTTCATTGCGGCTTTGTGGGGCGGGTGGGACTTGAACCCACAAGGTTATTCACCGGAGGATTTTAAGTCCTCTGCGTCTGCCAATTCCGCCACCGCCCCAGACATTTCAATTTTATCTCACTCTCGATAGACGTCAAGGTTTTAGGTGTGGTTTGTTTCCTGGAATTTTCCACGTGTTTTATTATTAATCCTCTACCTCAACGTATCCAGGCTCAACCCCGCCTGATCCTTTGAGATAGGCCGCCTGGTTGTAAGGTAGTCTGAAGAGAATACGACCGGATAAATTTTCAAAAGCTGTTCTTAACATGGCGGTACACATTAAAGAGACGTTGGTTGAGGAATAAGCACATTCGGGATGTAAGGAGGTGTAAAAGGGCACTTCCGGATCCCGAAGGACATAGATGATCGTCATCCCGTCTGGTATTGCATTGGTGGGTTGTATGGTATAGATACCCGGGCGAAGCAAAAAACCAATGGTGACCAGGACAAGAATGAACAAAGCGAATATAATGATTTTATTCTTTTTTGGCGGCGTTGGCTGTTTTGTTTTTGATTGGATGTTCGTTTTGGACATCGGTCCTTCTCCAATAATACAGAATGAAAATGAATCTTGATAAACAAGCAGCGATTCTTGAAAGAAGGGGATTTTGCTTATTAAGCACCGGCTTTTATCTTATTATATGTTGAAATTTGATTTATCAAGGTTTAGTCACCTCATAAAAATGGAAGGGTTTCTTTTGTGACAAAATCCATTTAACGATGAACGAATTTTGATTAAAATAGGATTAAAACCTTGACAGTCTGAAAAATCACATGTTAAAATCAATCCATCTTAAAAAGAAAGGAAGGCGCAAAAATGAGCAATACAATCTTCAACACTCTCGTCGTTCGAATTCGCGCTGCCAGCTTCGTTGGTGGTGGTGCCAGTGTTCCTTGTCGTATTGCGCCTGTTTGTCGCTAGTCAAGTTTAATTAAATTGACGGCCACGGGTGCGACGAACCCCGTGGCCTTTTTATTTCCCTCTGCTTTTTGAATCAGGTCACGGGTGGCGAAATCCGGTGATCTGATTTTTTGTTAATGAAATCACCGCAGCGGAAAAAAGCAGAAAGTTGATTGATCAGGCAAAAGCCTTACTGGTTGAAAATGATAGCCGGCTGACTGAAAAGGAGGCCAACAATGTTGAGTAGCATGATGAAAAATAATTCACATCGAGTAGATTATCTAAATTTCAAAGCCGTAGGCATGAATGGTTCGTTTGGTATTTATGTGCGAGGTTGTTTACAGGATGGTCAACCTTATAGTAGTGAAGCAAAAAGATGCCTGTTTATCTGTTTAGATTATGTGCGTCGTAGCATGGAAGAAGAAAAGCTCGTGGCGGTATATATGGACATTTTTGATTTACAAAACGCAAATAACCTGGCGTTTCAGGAAATGGAAACAGACTTACGCAAGGGCATGTTTGAAAAGGTATTGTTTGCTGATCTTGAAGAGATTTTCAAAGATTCAGTTTTGAATGACAAATTGTTTGATCTGGCTGAATGTGTGGAAGGTATTGAATTTATCGATGTGGACGGCAATGTCTTTGAAGCAAAGAAAATTCCTTTAAACCAGATCCTTGGAGTTTAGTGTGTGATTTTCAGGAGGTACGATGATCAATGACCAATTATTTGAAAGTCAGGATTTTTTACTCTCAGCGATAGACTTTGAAAAGGACCCAGAGGTTGATTCGGCTTATTCTTTGAATTTGCGCTATGCCAAATATTGGTGTAATAGTTTTATCAAGCCTTTATCTAAAAACGAGTTCAAGAAGAAGTACGAAAAAATTGAGAAAAAAGTTGACGAAGGCAGAAATGTGGTCCACTTTGCCATCCGGTCAAAAGCAGATCAACATCTGATTGGTTACCTGCGCATCTGGATGTTATGGAGCCAGGGAGTGGGATGGTTGGTTTTAGCGATCGGTGATCCTGAGCATTATGGGAAAGCTGAGAAACAAATCATCCCACTGGCTTTGAATTATGCCTTTAAAGAATTGAACCTGTACCGGGTTGAATACGATCTACCTGAATATGAAGGAGAATTAGGCAATATTCTGACTACCAATGGCTTCAGTCTGGATGCTGTTAACCGTGAGGTGATTTATTTTGATAATCGTTATTGGAATGAACTGCTTTATGGCATTCTCAAACATGAATGGGAAGCTATGCAGGAGGTAAAAGCCTGATGACTGAAGATATACTGGCAGGAGAAAAAGTAAGACTGATCGCAGTGGATGCAGAGCGAGATTCGAAACTCTTCGCAGGTTGGCGTAATAATAGCGAATATTTACGTCTGATGGATGCGGATGTCGCTCTGCATTTTTCGATCGAGAAGATGAAAAAGTGGATGGAAGAAAATGAATTATCGGATGAGGTAGCCTTCTTTATGATCAAACGTAAAGAAGATGACCAGATAATTGGAGAAATAGGATTATCCGGTTTTCAAGGAAAGCACAGCAACGCTTTTGTGGGCATTTCGATTGGTGATCCGGAAAACTGGGGAAAAGGTTTTGGGACGGAAGCCATGAAAGTGATTCTGCGTTATGGTTTCAGCATTCTCAACCTTCATCACATCAGCCTGACTGTGTTTGAATATAACCCGCGGGGCGTGCGGTCATACGAAAAAGCTGGATTCAAACTTGAAGGGGTGCAACGGCAATTCTTACACCGCGATGGCAGACGTTGGGATATGTACCGCATGGGAATCCTCAGGAGTGAGTGGGAGGAACCGTGTCAAACCAAAAGATAATGTTACCGAAATTAGAAACTGACTCATACGAACCAGCTCGTGATAAAATTCACCCCAGGAGAATCCATGAAATCAGATCACATTAAAGCTGTCGTTTTTGATATGGGAGGCGTTTTTTTGCAGACAAAAGATAAAAATCCCAGAACCCGGTTGGCTCACCGATTCGGGCTGAGCTATGACGAAATGAGTCAACTGGTTTTCCAATCCGAGACAGCGCAACTTGCGACAATGGGTGCTATTGAGGAGTCAGCGCATTGGGACTTCATCGCAAATCATTTCGATCTGAATGAGGCTGAGATGGTGAAATTTTGGGATGATTTCTGGGGCGGTGATCAACTGGATCAAGAGATGATTCAATTCACAAAAAAATTGAAACCCGACTATGCAATTGGATTGTTATCGAATGCATGGGATGGGGCCAGAGATTACTTGACTCGTAAGTTTGGCTTTCTGGATATTTTTGATGTATCCGTTTTTTCCGCCGAAGTGAAAATGGCAAAACCTGATCCCCAAATCTATTTATGGATGCTGGATACGATGAAAGTTGACGCATCGGAGACGATCTTTGTGGATGACTTTATCGAGAACATTCTGGCAGCCCGAGATTTGGGTTTAAACTCGGTGCATTTTACCCGGACATCACAGGCCATCACGGAAATTAAAACAATTTTAGGAACTTAACCGCAATGACAACATCGACGAGCACATGGCAGCAAATCAAATTCTTCCCCCAAAGCGCGCGCTTATTTTTGATGGCGACCATTATCAATGGGGTTATTTTCAGCACCTGGCAATTATTTTTTAATTTTTTCATCCTGGCGAGAGGTTTTGAAAAGGATTTTTTGGGGTTAATCAACTCCATGCCTTCGATGGCCGGATTGTTCCTGGGTATCCTGATGGGCATGCTTTCTGATCGCATCGGGCGCCGACCGGCGATGTTGTTGGGGCTATCCATTTTCACCGTTGCCATGGGATTGCAGTTGTTTGTGCAATCGCAACTCTTATTATTAATGTTAGCTTTTCTGGGTGGGGTGGGAAATTCTCTGTACTTTATCAGTCAGGCGCCTTTCATGATGAAAGTCACCAACGCCCAGAATCGCTCGTTGATGTTCAGTCTGAATTTTGGGTTGGCAACCCTGGCAGGGGCCGTGGGGAATATCTTTGCCGGGCAAATGCCAGGTTGGTTTGGTGGATTTCTGGGCGTACCTGCCGATAGCGCTCAGGCCTATCAGATGGTGTTGATGGTGAGTGTGGTATTGGGTTTCTTTGCTTTGATCCCGATCTTCATTTTAAAAGAACCGGTGAAAACCCAAAGTATAAATGAGGTGAAATCAAACCAATGGGCTTTGTTGAAGAAAACGATGAAAAGGGGATTTACCTGGAAATTGGTTTTACCAGAATTACTGTTAGGCTTTGGGGCTGCCATCACCATCCCGTATATGAACCTTTACTTTTCAGAGACATTTAATATGAAGAGCAATGTACTGGGAGCGCTTTTCAGCCTGAGCGCTCTGTTGGTCGGTGTGGGCTCGATATTGGGTCCCCGCCTGGTGCAGAAATTCAACAGCAAAATCCGGGTGGTGGTGATGACCCAGGCCAGCAGCCTGGTGTTTTTGTTGGTGCTGGCTTTTTCTCCCTTTGCCTGGCTGGCAGCCATCGGGTATCTATTGCGTGGGATGTTAATGAACATGGCCGTGCCGTTATATAATGCCTTCTGTATGGAAAATGTGGCTGAGAACGAACAGGGTGTGGTTAACAGCCTGATCAGCAACTCCTGGACGGCTGGCTGGGCGATTGGTCCATTTATTTCGGGATTGATACAGATCCGCTATGGTTTTCAGCCCTTATTCCTGACAACAGCAACCATTTATTGTCTTTCGATTCTTTCCACCTGGGTGTTCTTCAGCCAGTATGAGAAAAAGAAATTGGCTGCAGACCTGGTTCTTGAACCTGGATTGGTTTGATTATTAATGGCAGCTGATCGCATGCGCATTGGCGTCATTTCCGATACCCACATCCCGGATCGGGTTGGCGCTTTGCACCCGGATATCCTGTCTACCTTTAAAGACAAGGGTGTGGAGTTGATTATCCATGCCGGGGACATCTCCTCTCCGGATGTGATCCGCCAGCTGGAGCAGATTGCCCCGGTGCAAGCTGTGCAGGGCAACCGGGATTGGTGGCGCTTCAATGACCTGCCGACTCTGAAAGTCATCAATATTAAGGAAGTGAAGATCCTGGTCACCCATGGACACGGACATTTCTTTTCATATATCTGGGATAAGTTTCCCTACTGGATTTTGGGGTACCAATTCGAGCGCTTCGTGAAGAAATTTGCCTTACTGAATCAGGATTTTGACGTCGTTATCTTCGGGCACTCGCACCGCTCCGAAAATCGTTGGGTGCAGAGCAGGTTGTATTTCAATCCCGGCTCGGCGTATGACCCATTAGAAAATCACAGCGGACCTTCGATTGGGTTGATGGAGATTGGGGAAGAGAAAGAAATCAGTGCAGAGATTATTCGCTTGCGGGAAATGAAATGGCAGGGTGGAAAATGGACAATTCGATAGATCCATGCATTCGATATGGATCATATGATTGAATATTTGAATTTGAATTATTTGTATGATAACAAATAAAAATGATGAATTCATCAAATACGTAGTCAAAAAATACGTAGTTCTACGTATTGACTCCCATCTGTGAATCATTATACTAATAGGTAGAGGGAACGTGGATCTGTATGGCACACGGATCGCTGTAGCGGGGAAATCTCGTTACACCGTACAGGGAGTGAATGGCGAAACCGGCCTTCTGCAATCTTATTTGTGGAAGCAATGATCTGAACTCGAAACCAATGGTCGCTATAGGGAAGGATGGGACGCCTTTTCTATGAGTTCAGGGAGCCAGTGGCGAAACCGGCCAGTAAAATCCAAATCTTAATCAATGGACATGATGAATTAAACCAGTTTTATTAAACGTGGATAAGGAAGGTGGGACGCCTTTCTTACAGGTTTAGTGATCATGCCCGAGCATCGCAGCAGGGTTGTTTATCCGTTTGGAGAGCCCGTTTTGGGACGTAACTGGGGAGCGTTCATCTTAATTTTGCATACCAGTCTGAACCGTTTAGAAAAGGAAGGAGGTCTGCCGAATTTCTATTTAACGAGTTGAGAAAATTACCCACTTATCTAAAATTTTTTTAGCAATTTATTCATTTTTGTAAGTCCCTGGCAACCTCCACAATGTGTCGGGGAGCAAGTAGAAGAAAGGAAAGGAGAGTTCACCATAAATATTAAATATTTTCTAATCCGACTTAATAAAACTTATGAAAATCTATCGAGGAGGATAGAATGAAAACGTATAATTTTTTCAAAACAATATACAAAACACTCAACATTCTCGTTATCCTGATGATGACGTTGAATGCACCTTTGAGTGTTTTTGCGTATACAGACACCGATAAGGATGACTATCAACCTGGAGAGCTTGTGACCATTTTTGGTGACAATAGTGATGGTTTGTTCTATCAAGAAGGTGTTGTTGTTGATGTAGTTGTCACGGGTCCTACACCTGATGACCACTATTACTGTACCAGTGAGCCTGCTTCAGCAGAAGGATCCTGGTCGTGCACCGTAACGATCAGTGAGGATCCTTTGATTGCAGTAGGGTATTATTCCTATGTAACCATGCAGAATGGTGTGGTTATTGAGGAAGGTTCTTTTACAGATGCAGCCCCGCCCAGCATTGAACAACTCTGGCAATGTGATCCACCAACCCCTTATGATCGACCGACATACGATTGTACACCAGGGTCAGCGGTTGGTTGGGTTACCGGCAATAATGATGGGTTGTACTATGAAGGCGATACAGTTCCTTATCGAACCAGGTTAAGTAATCTGAAACAGGGAGATGAGTATAGTATCACCATTGAATGGGACACAACCCAATCATCAAAACATGCTATTGATTACTTAAAAACTTACAATGCTACTATGGAGAACGCTAAACCATGCGTTGGACTTACCAAACTGCCTGCTGGATTTGATTGTTTCACAGCAAGTACATGGGAAATTCCTGCTGACACTTTTATGCAAAGTGACCCAGATTGGATTGCGAATGGTGGATTTCAGGATCCTGGTGAGTTTTCAATGTTTGGTGGAACCATCACTAGTGTGAGTGAGTATACATCCCCAGCCGATTACCTTGGGAACACCAAGACATCCATCACAGTTTTTTTTACAGCTGGATCGACAGATCTGGTGATGGCTTGGGGTGGTCATATCGCTGAAAGAGCTGATTGGGGTCTCAATAACTCCGCTGTTTCTATCAGTGGTTCACCTTACCATATGCGCATTATCAGTTGGTATGATGTGACCAATAATAAATCACTGAATGTGGGACAGATGGATAGAAGCTTGAGCGCTGAAGCTGTTGTTTACCCTGGAAAGATAATCATCGTAAAAAGTGCTTCTCCTTCAAGTGAAACATCGTTCCCCTTTACAGCTGCTCCTTCACCATTGTATAACTTTAGTCTGGTCGACGATATGGATTCGACAGATCCATCATGGGATTTTCTTGACATAAAAGAATTCAAAACCTATACAGTAACTGAAAACACACCATATGGTTGGGCGCTGGATAGTATTTTTTGTTCAACAGATTCACCCAATGGTGGCTCTACAGTTGTAAACCTTGGGACTGCAACCGCAACGATTGATTTAAAGGAAGGTGAGTACGTCACCTGTACATTTGTTAATACAAAGAACCTGAATCAGGATCTTACTGTTACCAAGACAGCCACACCTGCATTCAATCGTTTGTACAAATGGCAGATTGACAAGAGTGTTGACGATACCAGAATTGAAATCGCTGAGGGTGGAACTGCTACATTTAATTACTCTGTCAAAGTAACTCCAAATGGTTTTGTGGATAGTAACTGGATTGTATCTGGTTCAATCAGTGTTACCAATCCGAATGATGTTGATTTCACGGGTGTCACCATTACGGATGCCATTCCTGGTGGATCCTGTTTGGTTACCGATGGTACCAATGTTACAGTGCCAGCAATGGGTTCTGTTACAAAGTCATATTCATGTACTTTAACGAGTGGTGGATCTGGAACCAATACGGCCACTGCAACCTGGGACCCGGTTGTGAATTACTCTGTAACTGGAAGTGCGCAAGGAACTGCTGGGTTTGACTTCTCCAGTGTGACCCCTTCAGAGACCAACAAAGTGATCACAGTGGTGGATGATAAGACCAATCCTGGAAGCCCTGAGACCTTAGGGACAGCAGACTGGGTTGACGGTGAAAAGACCTTCAATTATTCACTGGACAAGATGGGAGTAGCAGGCACGTGTACAGACTACACCCAGTGTGTGTAGGCAAGGATCTGACAGTAGAGAAAACTGCGACCGCTTCAAAAGACAGACTGTACAAATGGTTAATCGACAAGGGTGTGGATGAAACCTTAATCAAGATAGCAGAAGGTGGAAAAGCGACCTTCAATTACACAGTCAAAGTAACCCCAGATGGATTTACAGACAGTGGATATGAACTGAGCGGCACCATCAAGATCAGCAACCCGAACGATTGGGAAGACATCACCGTATTGGTCGAAGATCTACTGGACAAAGGTGGGACATGTACAATTGACCAATCTGGGCCATTTGTTGTAGAGAAAGGTAAATCACTCAATTTGACCTATACCTGTACCACAGATGGGACAACGATTAAAAACACAGTCAACGTGACCTGGAATAAGGAGTTGTACTTCACACCTACAGGATTAGCCACAGATGATGCAGCAGTTACGTTTGCTTTGGACAAAGAGACCAACAAAGTGATCACAGTGGTGGATGATAAAACCGATCCAATGAATCCTGAGACCTTAGGGACAGCAGACTGGGTTGACGGTGAAAAGACCTTCAATTATTCACTGGACAAGATGGGAGTAGCAGGCACGTGTACAGACTACACCTGTGTGTTGGTAAGGAGCTGACAGTCACCAAGACTGCTGCTGGCACATATGATCGCACCTACCTGTGGGACATCATGAAAGATGTTGACAAGACCTATGTTGGAGCCATGGTTGGAGATGTAATCACCTTCAATTACACAATCAAAGTCTGGCAAACTGGTATCTCGGATAGTAATTGGTCACTAACTGGAAAGATCAAGGTTTCCAATCCAAATGATTGGGAAGATATCGTTGCCACTATTACCGATGTTTATCCAGGTGGTGTTTGTACGGTGGAAGGTGGAGTAGATGTGACTGTACCAAAAGGCAGCTTTGTTGAATTGGACTACAGATGTACATTCTTAGATAAACCTTCATACACTGGAACCAATACTGCAACAGCTACCTGGGACAAGGCTACCTACTTCACACCAACCGGAACAGCAAGCGGTATGGCGGAAGTTAGCTTCATAAAAGACAAAGAAACTAACAAAGAAATCCATGTCACCGACAGTTATGCAGGAGCTCTTGGATCTGTAACTGCAACTGATGAAGCACCATGGGCTGAAGCAACTTTCACTTACCAAAGGGATATTACTGCAGAGTATACACCTGCATGTATGACTTACGACAATACAGCAACTATTGTAGAAACTGAACAGTCGGATAGTGCCAGTGTTCAGATTTGTACCAAATACTGGGCATTCACCCCTGGATTCTGGAAGAATCATACGGCTGATACCCGTAATGGGCATGATGCATGGAAGTACACGAATTATGCAACTGGTGATTTGTTGGATGATGTATTCGACCTTGGAGTACTTGTAGGACTCTCACCAAAAGGTACTGGGAGAACCTTCGAGGAATCGACTTTACTTGATGCACTGCGCTTCAAGGGTGGTTCTGGGTTGACCGGAGCGGGAGAGATTCTGCTAAGGGCTGGTGTGGCTTCCTTGTTGAATGCTTCTTTCCACGAGAAGATGCATGGTACAGTTGTTGGTTACTTCCCATATAGCACTACAGAAGTCATTTCTAAGATCAATGCTGTGCTAGCGATTGGCAATCCTTCAGAGATGTTAGCATTGGCAGCCGAATTGGATGGGTACAACAATGGTTGGCATACTATTGATTGGACCTGGGATCCGGAGGTGCTATTACCATAAATAATACAAAACGTCATTCCCTGTAGGTCAAAGTCCCCGTCCTATAGAAAAAAACCTGGGGGCGATAGAATTTTTCCATCGCCCCTTGATTTGATTAAGAATATTGACTATCAAATAACTTTTAGGAGTTTTGTGATGAAACCAATCTGGCGACCAACACTCAAAGCAATTATCATTTCTTTATTACTTTTTAGCACTTTCTTAATCACATTTCCTGCTGCAGCAGAGGTATTTCAGATTCAAGAAACCAGTTTGTATGAATTTGGTCATGTTGGGAGTATACATATATCACCAGAAGGAAAATTGTTGGTTGTAGATGATGAAAATGAGTTATGGGTGATTAACCCACAAACCGGAAGTTATCTGGACTACATTTCATTCGGGTATGAGAATCTGGCAGATATTACGTTTGCATCCGGGCAACAGCTATGGTGGACGAATAATGTTCGCGGTTTTGGGAATTTTGATCTGAACACCGATCAAATGCAAGATTGGAGTGTAGACTTAACAAATTTTCCTTTAGATTTGCAATTAGGGACAATTGCTTCATTCCAAAATTACATCTGGCTGCCAACCTGGTATGGTGAAACGTATGGGTTATTTCAATTCAATCCAATATCCAGTGAAATATGTCTATACCATTTTACAGGCGGGTTGTATGCTGCTGATATTGCAGTTATGAACGATCAAATCTGGATATTGGATTGGCGCGATAAAACTTTGGATTCATTATTCGCCTTTAATCCCATTGATGGAAATTTAATTAAATATGCATTAAGCCGAAATATTGGTGAACTTGCATTTTTATTTGTCGATGGAAATGAACTCTGGTGGGCGGAAGACAAAATGGATGGTGCTGTGGTGCGTTTTGTCCCAGGTTCCAGTGAAATGAATATGACTGTTTATTCATTACCTACTGGCACACATCCACGTAATCTTTATGTAGACCAGGGGATAGTCTGGTACAGTGATATCAAAGGCACAGTTGGTCAATTAGACCCTGAGAAAGCGCCTGGGTTATCTACTACTATCTCTGGAATTAATCTTGGTAATCTGGATTCTGATCCTTGTATTGTTTTGGATGATTGGGGCGCTTATTCACTAACACCCGAACCTGAAGGAATTTTTTCATGGCAAATTAATGATATAGAAATGAATTTGATTAAGCCTGGTTTACATGTCTTTAATCTTCCTGAGAACTCGGCAGCATATGGAATTGCAGTCTCAAATAATTATGCCTGGATCAGTGATGCTGGCAGGCAAAAGCTGATTCGGTTTGCCTTGGCGGAGGAAGCAGGAACTTATATCACCGTGATAAAACAGATAATCAATGACAATGGTGGAACAGCGAAACCGGATGATTTCAAACTGACATTGGACGGAGAGGTTGTAACAAATGGTGTAGCAGTACCGGTCAACCCAGGCACCTACTCTGTGGGAGAAACTTTATTGCCTGGCTACAGCTTTGTAATCTACAGTGGCGATTGTGATATTAATGGTGGTGTAACGGTAGCGCTCGGGGAAAGCAAAACCTGTACGATCACAAATCGATTTGATGGGAATGATCATTACATTTACTTACCTTTGGTAATAAAATGACATTTCTGAGGAGATTTACATGAAGCAGAAACATTGGCAAATTCTAATAATCCTCTTTTTAAGTATATTATTGTCTGTCAACACTCTGACTGGGCAGGCGGAAGTTGGTGACCAGCAACAATCACCCAGATTGTCTGTTTTTGATATCACAATAGAAAATGACTACATTTATGTAGTAGGTTCAGCCATTAATTATGCTGGGTCGCTTCTATCTGGTTCATTAGATCTTTCCGCCGGGATGAAAGATATTTATGTGCTTAAGATGCAAAAAGACGGCACTTCTGTTTTTCAGGCTTTGATCGGTGGCAGCAACGATGATGAGGCTTTTGGGGTAGCTGTACGTCAGGGTGTCGTTTATGTTCTGGGAGAAACCTGGTCGGATGATTTTCCTGGTGCTCCAGGGAATGCTGGCGAAAGTGATGCAGTGGTGTTTGCTTTGGCAGCGGATGGCAGCCAGATTTTATGGTCACGGCGGCTAGGTGGTAGTGATCAGGATGCCGGGAGAGCCATGAAATTGCAGAATGATTCGCTTTATCTGACCGGGATTACTTGGTCTCAAAATATGATGACAGGTGCTGCAAAAGGGGACGCGGATGGCTTTTTGGCCCGCTTGGATTTGACTGGAGACCTGAAATGGCTTCGGGTCTTTGGCGGTCGTGCGCTGGATGCCCCATTTGATCTTGCTGTTTCCGGGCAAGCAGTGTGGGTCAACGGGCAAACATTTTCCAACAATTTTGGGACAGGTGCGAAAGGTGGTGGCGATATATTCGCTGCCCGGTTTGGACTGGATGGCAACCAACAATTTGTTGGGTTGTATGGTGGACGTGAGGAGGAAATTGGATTTGGCATCGCCAGCGGTGATGATGGTACCCTCTTTTTACTGGGTGCCACGCAATCTCCTGGTTTACCCGGCGCTATTGGTGAATACAGTGGTAAATTTGATGCTTTGATGATGAGCATCTCAGCCGATGGAACACTGCTGAACAGCACCTACTTAGGCGGTAGTGAAATTGAGTATGCCTATGCTGTCGAATTACTTGCCGATGGGAATTTGCTGGTTGCAGGCGTAACTGGATCACCCCAATTTCCATTGGGTTTTGAAACGGTAGTGAATTCATTCGGAGGAAATGATGCCTTTCTGGCACATCTCCAAGCGGATGGACAGGTGGTTTCAACCTGGCTGAAAGGTAGTACCGCAGATGATCGTGCTACCGGTCTGGTCACTCTCGAGGAGGGTGTGTGGGTGCTGGGCAAGTTCCCGGAAGGCGTACTGCCATTTGCTGATTTTGTCCTAGCTGGAGATCTGCCGAATCTGGCACTTCCTGTCAATCCTCTACCAACGCCTACCGCTACCCTGGGCCTCACAGCCACACCCTTGCCCACGGAAACACCAATCCCAACTGCAACTGCCACATTGGCACCTGGTGTAGAGGTTCCAACTGTAACAGCGACACAAAGTCAGCACATAACTGGAACCGTCATTTATGAAACTGAAGAGAATGTTAAGATTTCCGCCACCCCAGAAGTTTTGGCATCAAAGCATGTTGAAGATCAAAAATCAGAGGCAACGCCAGTACCTGTTCCCGACCAACCGAAAGAAAATAACGATGTAAAAACTTTAATTCAGGTGCTCCTGGGACTGGTGATTGCTATCGCAATCATTGTGATATTTATTTGGAATAAATCTAAAAAGACTTTGACCTAAGAATTCATTCAGGAGGGCGCCTATGTTCAGAAGAATTATTGCTCTGGTATTGGTTGGAATATTTTTTATCAACCAACCGTTGGTGGTTCTGGCGCAGGTGGATTGGCTACGCAATTTTTCATCCATTCCAATCGGTGGTTTGGGGTTTATAGAATTTCCAAATTCAGCAAAGAGTGAAAATCCACGGTTTTTGCTTTTAGGAGCAAAGAATCAGATTTGGATAACAAAAGACGCAATCTGGTTAACTCAGTTTGAGAATATCAATCAGGATCAGCTGAATGAAGAGTTTATCTCTACTCCTCAGAAGAAAGTAAATTTAAAAATTGTCTTCCCTGAAAGTAATTCGACCTATCAATTAAAAGCAGAGAATCCCCTGGCAGGGAAGGTTTCTTATTTAATTGGAGCAAATCCCTCAGATTGGAAAACCGATTTGCAAACATGGGGTCAGTTGCGGTATCAAAATTTATATCCTGGGGTTGATTTTGTTATCTGGTCCAATCGTGATGGTTTTGGATGGCGATATGAGGTAAAAACTGAAACCGCAAAAAAAGATTACCACCTGAAAGTTCTTAATGCTGAAGGGCTGATAAATACTGAATCCAAAGGAAAGATTCTGACCAGTATTGGTGAACTTTCTTTGCCCCCATTAACTGTTGCTGGAATGGAAGTTGTTACAAATCACCCTCTTCAGGAAAAGTCTGGGTCGATCGCCTTATACCCAGTAAATGAAGTGACCAACCAGCAACTTATGTTTGATTTTTCCAATCAATACACGTTTGGAAGTTTCTTAGGTGGTTCTGGTCGAGACAAGGCTACAGATATTGCATTGGACACATCCGGGAATATCTATCTGGCAGGCACAACTATTTCAGCAGATTTCTCGGTCACACCAGAAGCTTATGATACCAGTTTTGATTTAACAGATGCTTTTATTGTTAAGATTGATCCCACAGTACCTGAGCTGGTGTATGCTACTTTTATTGGTGGAAGTGGTACGGATGAAGGTGCGAGCCTTTCGGTCGAGAATGGGATTGCTTATCTGGTGGGAGAGACGGATTCAGTCGATTTTCCATTAGACCAGGTGGCAACCCAAGTGGATGCATTTGCTATTGCCTTAAATACAGAAGGGAATAATTTACTTTATGCTACCCTCGTTGGTGGCAGCGATGATGATCGCGGGTATGCGCTGGACGTGGAGAATGGTTCTGCTTATCTGACCGGTATTACCTACTCAAGTGATTTTCCTACCACCAATGACAGCCGTTATAAAAATGGTGGCGATATATTTGTCACCAAACTTAGCAGTAACGGAGGTGTGAGTTATTCTACCTTATTGGGTGGCAGTAGTGTGGATGCTGGCCACAGTATAGCCGCGCGAAGTGGTATAGCCTGGATTACAGGCGAAACATCATCCAATAATTTTGCGGGTACCTTGAAAGGTGTCACAGATATTTTTGTCGCAAAAATGACGACTGCAGGATTACAAGATTCGGTACGTCTGTTTGGTGGGCGGCAGGATGATCGCGGGTATGCGATTGCCATGGACGATGCCGGGGATATTTATGTAACCGGTATGACAGCTTCTTCAGATTTTGCTGTGACAGAAGGGTCATTCGGTGGTGTATATGATGCATTTCTTTTAAAACTGACTTCAACAAGTACGCTCTATTCAACTTTTCTGGGTGGAACCAGTACAGATAGGGGGGCAGGAATTACATTAGATTCTTTGGGGGGAATTGTGTTAACCGGCAACACGCAATCAAGCGATTTTCCGGTCACCTCAAATGCATTTCAATCGACGAATGCCGGTAATACAGACGCATTCCTGACCCGTTTTTTCCTGGCTGGGAGCGATGTTGGGCTTAGATCTTTCTCGACATATCTGGGAGGATCGGATTCTGATAATGGAAATTCAGTTGTAATTGATAACTCTGTTTTTGCGTATGTGGCAGGCAACACCAGTTCTCCTGATTTTCCGGTTACAGCTGATGCATTGTATTCCATGCTAAGTGGGACTCAAGATGCTTTTCTCTCCGTTATGGAAGTTGGACCTCTACCGATGATTTCAATTCAAAAGACCACCAATGGATTGGATGCAGATCAACCGCCAGGTCCGTATGTATATCCGAGCACGCCGATCACCTGGCAATATCAAGTTGAAAATTTGGGGGAGGTACTTTTAACAAATGTTACCGTTAGTGATAATAAGTTGGGAACCATTAGCTGCCCAAAGAACAGTCTGCTTGCCGGGGAGAGCATGACATGTAACGTCAATGGTACAGCCGTAGCAAATCAATACAGCAATATGGGCACGGTCACCGCCAGAACCCCTTATGACACGGTCATTGGGGATACAGATGCTTCGCATTATTTCGGTGCTGTTCCTGCGACAGCATTGGTGAAAAAAACCAATGCTGTGGTTGTGGACGAACCTAGTGGTCTATATCTGGAAGAAGGCGGCAATATTACCTGGACTTATGAAGTCACCAATTCTGGGAATGTTGATCTAGCCAATGTTACCGTGGTGGATGACAATGGGACTCCGGGTAATTCAGGTGATGATGTTACAGTGTGTACCATTGCTACTTTAGCTGCAGGGGCAACCGATACAACCACCTGTGCATTAACTGGCAATGCGGTGCCAGGTCCATATTCAAACCTGGCTGTGGTGGTGGGCACGCCCCCTGGAGGATTGGCAAATGTAACGGATGAGAATGTCAGTCATTATTTTGGCAGCGCACCAGGAATTTCCTTGGTGAAAAAGCTGAACGGGTCTCCTACTTCATCACCGGGACCTTATTTATTAAAGGACACAACAATCACCTGGTCGTATGAGGTCAGTAATACTGGCAATGTGGACCTTACCTATGTATCGGTGGTGGATGATAATGGTTCACCTGCAGATCCATCAGATGACCGTACTGCTTGTTCAGGACTGACCATTATCGCTGGCGCTACCAATGTCAGTAGCTGTTCATTAAGCGATACGGGTAAATCAGGGTACTATCATAATATTGCCACGGTAACAGGAACACCTCCGGTAGGGTCAAATGTAACTGCAACAGCAGATGGGTATTATTTTGGCGCAGAACCTATCGTTACCATAGAATATTTTGTCAATTCTGATCCGGCAGATAGTTCACCAGGGTTGTATGTTTTAACCGGTTCAACCCTGAGTTTAGATTATGTAATAACAAATTTGGGCAATGTAGACCTGAGTGGTATAGCTGTCACGGATGCTGCCGGAAATACGATCACCTGTCCATTTACTTCATTGTTAGCTGGTAATTCAATGACCTGTACCGCTTCGATGACAGCTTTAAGCGGTCAACAAAGTGTTTTGGCAACAGTAACGGCAACACCCCCCAGTCCTTTGGCGAATATCCAGGACAGTGATCTGGTTTATTATTTCGGATCATCTCCGAGTTTGTCCCTTGATAAACAGACCAATGATCAGCAAGGCGATAGTGTGCCAGGCGTCTATTTATTAGCGGGTTCCACGGTTAACTGGGGTTATCTGGTGAAAAATACTGGCAATGTGACTCTTACGGGAGTGACGGTGGTGGATGATAACGGTACTCCAACCAATTCAGCGGATGATAGAATTCCAACTGGATGTAATAACATTACCCTTTCTCCTGCGGAGGAGGTTTCATGTAAATTGTCTGCCACAGCGATTGAAGGTCAATATACGAATATCGCCACAGCTACCGGGAATCCGCCAGCTTCTTTGTCTCAAGTAAACGCTTCAGATACCAGTCATTATTTTGGTGCTAGGTTGAGTATTAATTTGGTGAAACAAACCAATGGTGAGGATGCTGCAACGACACCTGGGCCGTTGATTGCAGTAGGTGGAGCAGTCAATTGGATATACTCCATTACCAACAACAGCAATGTCACGGTTGGCTTTTCGATCGTGGATAACCCAGTAGTGACCATTACCTGTGCAAAGAATAGTTTAGCTGCTGGAGAAAATATCACCTGTTCGGCTTCTGGAACCGCTACCGCAGGCCAATACACCAACACAGCTACGGTGACAGCCACGCCTCCTGGTGCGTTAGCTGTGTTTGAGTCCAGCGACACCAGTCATTATTTTGGTGTGATCACTCGTATAGAAATTGTAAAATCCACCAATGGGCAGGATGCCAATACTGCTCCTGGACCATTTATTAAAATTGGTGATCCTGTCAATTGGACATACGTGATTCGCAATACCGGGAATGTTAACCTGACAAATGTGACGGTTATCGATGATCAAGATGTTGCAGTAACATGTCCACAAACCAGCCTGGCTTCACAGGCATCCATGACCTGTACTGCATCCGGGACAGCTGTTGCTGGTCAATATGCAAATATTGGTTCTGTGACAGCAAATCCACCCACAGGGTTCGATCCCATTTCAGACACAGATCCAAGTCATTATTTCGGAGGGGATGCAAGTATCGATATCGAAAAATTTACCAATGGTAATGATAATTCTGCTGCACCTGGTATTTACATTCTGGTTAGTGACCCAGTAACCTGGACGTACACTATTAGAAACTCTGGAAATGTTGATCTTGAAAATATTATTGTGCGTGATGATAGGGGTACGGAAACCCTGACAGATGATTATCATTGCGAGATTACTGCATTGGCAGTCGGGGCTGAGGACACGTCTACCTGTTCAACGAGTGATATTGCATACCTAGGACAATATTCGAACACAGCTTATGTCTCTGGTGATGTGGTTAATATGGATGGACAGGTGTTTGACCAGGATTCGAGTTTTTATTTTGGTGCAGATCCTGGTATTCAGATCATCAAGAAAGTCAATGGGGAGCATGCAAATGAACCGCCTGGCCCCTATATCCCGGTGGGTGAAACAGTGAATTTTTCGTATGTGATCAGCTTTGTTGGTGATCCATACCAATTGACTTCCATTGAAATCACGGATGAAAGTGGAGTAATTCCTACTTGCCCCGCAGGCCAATTGAATGGTGGCGAAATTTTGACTTGTGAGAGTCAAGCGACAGCGGGATTAGGTCAACAATCGGATGTTGTCTATGTATCTGCGACGACCTGGCTTGATGAAGATGAACCCGTAGAACTAGGTGTGGTAACCGCCAGTGATATCAGCCCATGTTTTGGGTATACCCTCGGAATTGAAGTAGAGAAATATACCAATGGTACTGACGTGTCTGATCCACCAGGTGTTGAATTGCCGATTGATAGCCAGGTTACCTGGACTTACGAAGTAACCAATACGAGTAATGTGGAGATTAGCGAGGTAACAGTAAATGATGTACCTGAAGGAGTGATTAACTGTCCAAAAGATTTTCTGGCAAGTTCTGAAAAAATGGTCTGTTCTAAAACTGGAATTGTCCAGGAAGGTGATTATCAAAATGAAGCAAGTGTTACCGCAGTATTTAGCCCAACCCCTGAAATTGCAGAGCCGCTAACAGATACAGACCGAAGTTATTATCATGGAATTCCTGCATTTAAGGTGTTTATACCTTTGTTAATGCGTTAGGTAATCATTGGAGCACCTGATAAAATAGCTTTTTCAGGTGCTCCTGAAATACCTGATTGAAATAAAAACATTGTTTGTCCAGAATTGCTTCTTGACCATACCACTGGCCTTTGCTATAATATCAGATTGCATTTTACCTTTAGAATGGGAGAATAGGCGGTTCTTCCATTGAGGTTAATATCGCCAGGAGAAAAATATGTCATTTTTGCCAGTAAAGTCTTATGGAAGAATTCCTGCAATCTTTGATTTGCCCCAATTGATTAAAGTTCAGTTGGAATCGTTTCAACGTTTACAACAAAGGAATGAGGTTATATTTTCCAAGTAAAAATCCAGAATTAAAAGATTGGGATCTCAAATATTGGTTTGAAGTGCCCAAGCATTCCATCGATGAATGTGTTGACAGAGACTTAACCTATGCCAGTCCATTGAAAGTATCCGTATTATTGGCTGGTCCGGATGTTCCCGAACCGATTAAAGAAGAAATTTTCCTGGGAGAATTCCCCGAGATGACCGAGAAGGGTACCTTCATTATTAATGGTACCGAGCGTGTAGTGGTCTCTCAGCTGATCCGCTCTCCTGGTGTGTATTTCGAAGCCCCTGTAGATCGTTCCACCGGTCATCGTCTGGCCATGGCGAAACTGATCCCGGATCGTGGCGCCTGGATGGAATATGAGACCCGCAAGAATGATTATCTGATCTTGAAGTTCAACCGCAAACGCACGGTTCCGATCACCATTTTCCTGCGCGCTTTAGCAGCTATTGATGATGGTTTGGTCGATCGACCTTTAAAGGAAGGTACCGATGAAGAACTGATCGCACTTTTCCGCGATGTGGACAATGACCCGGATCGCATGTTCATTGCCAATACCATTCGCCAGGAACCGGATTGGGACTTAAGCTCTGGTATCACCATCGCACAGGCTGCTTTGATTGAGTTCTTCAAACGCATGCGTCCCGGTGACCCTGCCACCGTTGAGAATGCCCGTCAATTTTTAGAAGAACAAATCGTCGACCAACGCCATTATGATCTGGAGCGTGTGGGCCGTTATAAACTTAACCAAAAACTGGACCTGACCGATCATATCCCGGTTACCCATCGTACGGTAACAGCCTGGGACGTGGTTGCTCTGGTTAGGCGTCTGATCATGATCAACAATAATCAGGCAGATAAAGATGATATCGACCATTTGGGTAATCGCCGTGTGAAAACAGTGGGTGAGTTGATCCAGAACAAATTGCGTGTTGGTTTACGCCGGATGGAACGTGTTATTAAGGAAAGAATGTCCATCCGTGACCAGGAACATGTAACCCCCACCAGTCTGGTGAATATTCGCCCGGTGGTGGCTGCCTTACGTGAATTCTTTGGCTCCAGCCAGTTATCCCAATTCATGGATCAAACCAATCCATTAGCTGAATTACGCCACAAACGAACCCTCTCAGCTTTAGGTCCCGGTGGTCTGCGACGAGAGCGTGCTGGTTTCGATGTTCGTGACGTGCATCACTCGCATTATGGCCGTATTTGCCCTATCGAAACACCAGAAGGTCCAAACATTGGTTTAATTGGCCGTATGGCTACCTTTGCCCTGGTGAATGAATACGGTTTTATCGAAACACCTTATCGCCGCGTGATCAAGTACCTCGCCAGCGATGATGCACAATTGATGAATCGTGTGGTTAAAGAGACACTGGCTGATGCAGAAACGGGTGAAGTAATTGTCAGCGAAGGTGATCGCATTACCAAAGGAATGTTGCCGAAAATAAAGAAAATGAAGCGCAAAAGCATTCCGGTTGTTCCATTTGTTTCCAAAAATGTAGATTATCTCTCCGCTGACGCAGAAGATAAATTCATCATTGCGCAGGCAAATACCTCACTTACCGAAAACTTTGAGTTTGACAGTGACCGAATCTCCAGTCGCCATTACTCAGATTTCATTATTTCTACCCCTGACAACATCAATTATATGGATGTAGCGCCAAACCAGGTCGTGGGTATCAGCGCATCACTCATCCCATTCCTGGAGCATGACGATGCCAACCGCGCATTGATGGGCTCGAACATGCAAGCACAGGCAGTCCCCTTGCTGCGCCCGGACATTCCAACTGTTTCGACTGGTATGGAACGTTTTGCCGCCAAAGACTCCGGTCAGGTGCTGGTTGCTGAAGAAGATGGCGATGTGATCTCCGTCACCGGGAAAGAAGTTGTGGTTCGCGGGGAAGCAGGTTTACGCCGCTATCAATTACGAAAATACCAACGCTCCAACCAGAGCACCTGTATCGACCAACGGCCAGCAGTTGTCAAAGGCCAGCAATTGAAAAAAGGTGATGTACTGGCAGATTCATCCTCCACCGTCAACGGGCATCTGGCTTTAGGCCAGAACGCTGTTGTGGCATTCCTTTCATGGGAAGGTGGCAACTTTGAAGATGCGATCCTGATCTCTGATCGATTGGTGCAGGATGATCGCTTTACCTCTGTACATATCGAAAAATATGAAGTGGAAGCGCGTGATACCAAGTTAGGTCCGGAAGAAATTACCCGCGATATCCCCAATGTGGGTGAAGACGCGATTAAAGACCTGGATGAATCCGGTATTATACGCATCGGCGCTGAAGTCGGTCCAAATGACATTCTGGTGGGAAAAATCACCCCCAAAGGTGAAAAAGAATTAACCCCGGAAGAACGTTTATTGCGAGCTATTTTCGGTGAAAAATCCCGCGATGTGAAAGATACTTCCTTAAGAATGCCACATGGAGAACGTGGCAAGGTTGTGGATGTAAAAGTATTCACACGCGAAGAAAATAATGATTTATCCGCTGGCGTGGATATGATGGTGCGTGTTTCGGTTGCCCAACGCCGTAAAATTATGGCAGGTGACAAAATGGCAGGACGTCACGGAAACAAAGGTGTCGTTTCCCGTCTGGTTCCTGTTGAAGATATGCCTTTCCTCGAAGATGGCACCCCGGTTGATATTATTCTCAATCCCCTGGGTGTTCCTGGTCGTATGAATATTGGCCAGTTATTAGAAGTTCATTTAGGGTGGGCTGCTTTACGCCTGGGTTTCCGTGCGATCACGCCAGTGTTTGATGGGACGACCGAAAGAGAAATTGAGGCTGAATTAGGTCGCGCCTGGATGATTGATCAATCCTGGAAAGAGACAGGTATCAAAGCCTGGGAATGGATCAAAGACCAGGGTTACTCTAAAGAAATGATCCGTGATGATGATGAAGTAAGATTACTTTACTTCGAACAATGGTTAGGCGATATGGGCTATGATATTTATCGCTTATCTTCTGATCTTCAATACGCAAGACAATCCGTATTGGAAGGTTGGCTGCGCGATAAAGGTTATGACCCTGAAAGAATCATTGCGTTTGAATCAGTAGAAACAACGGGCGAGAAAGCTGCACAAATACGCGATACGAATGCGATCAATGCGTGTTTGAAACTATGGCTGGCAGCAGAAGACCAGGATATTACTGATCTGACCGATGAAAATGTACGTGAAAGAGCCGTTGCTCACATGACTGCGAGTGGTAATCCTTTACCGATCTTTGGAAAAATGCTTCTCAGAGATGGGAAAACAGGCAGACTATTCGACCAACCAGTTACAGTTGGCGTTATGACAATGCTTAAACTACACCACCTGGTTGAAGACAAAGTCCATGCCCGTTCAACTGGCCCATACAGTCTTGTTACCCAACAACCCCTGGGAGGTAAGGCACAATTTGGCGGCCAGCGGTTCGGTGAAATGGAAGTGTGGGCGTTGGAAGCATACGGTGCTGCTTATACCTTACAGGAAATGTTGACGGTCAAATCTGATGATGTTCAGGGGCGTGTAGCGACCTATGAAGCCATCGTCAAAGGCGATGCGATCGAAGAGCCTGGGTTGCCAGCCTCATTCCGTGTATTGGTAAAAGAGTTGCAGTCACTGGGTCTTTCCGTAGAGGCTGTGATGGATAATGGTGATAATGTACGCTTCGGTAAAGATGAAGAACGTGCGAAACCACCGAAATTGGAAACCGGTTTGTTAGGTCTTGGAGGAGGTTTTGGAGGTCTGGGTTAAAAATAGCATTCCTTGACTGCGAATGTCGCCCATGATATAATCTGCCCTCGTTGCCTATCAGACTCAGTCTGATGTACCGGTGTATCGTCGAGGCCATCATTTGAGATTTTATTTTGGAGGCAAGAGAACGTGCCAACTATCAACCAATTGATCCGAAAAGGTCGCCAGACCAGAAGAGGCAAGAGCAAAGCTCCTGCTCTGTTGTACACACTCAATAATATGAAGCAGAACCGCACCAAACAGGACAAAGGTTCACCACAAAAACGTGGCGTTTGTACTGTCGTCCGAACGATGACTCCTAAAAAACCAAACTCTGCTTTGCGTAAAATCGCTCGTGTACGTTTAACGAACGGTTTAGAAGTAACCGCCTATATCCCTGGTGAAGGTCATCAATTACAGGAGCACTCTGTCGTACTGGTACGCGGTGGTCGTGTGAAAGATTTACCAGGTGTGCGTTACCATATTGTTCGAGGAACACTGGACAGTACTGGTGTATCCAATCGTGGACAGGGTCGTTCCAAGTACGGAACCAAACGACCAAAAGCAAAGTAA
>PHBX01000052.1 GCA_002842045.1 Chloroflexi bacterium HGW-Chloroflexi-3
ATTGTTCGTAGAAAGTCTTCTATCTCTACAATATTCTTTTGCTCTTTTTCATTTTCCATCCTTTTATTTTATTCCATTCCTATTTAGTTGGAACAGATGCCACTAAGCCTCCAGAACCTGCTCCAATTACTGCTAAATCATATTTTTTCATAATTCCTTCTTTCTTAATACAAATCAATTAATTTTTTCTCTTTGCCTTATTTAAGAATTTCAAAGGTTGTTTCTCCAGCCGGATTGAGAATGTGCCGGGCAGCGGTTTGAGTAGCCTGTTGAATAACCGGATGATCCCATGCCAATCCTTCGTAAAGATAACCTGTTTGAAAATAACCAACGGTTCTTGCCAGGATTTCAGATCCAAAATGAATCGAGCTTTCTTGTACACCATCAGCTCCAAAAATCCGGTCAAAATCCTTTCCCAGTGTGGTTCGATAACTTTCTAAAAATCCCCGAAGTATTAACCTGGCATTATCTGCTGTTGATCTGGAGGGAGGATTGTGGATGTGCATCCATAAATGGGCAACCAGATGACCAATATCCTGTGAAGGTCGACCATAATGTGCCAGTTCCCAATCGATAATCCTCAGTCCATCACCGGAAACAATAATCGAAGGTAACCACAGATCACCCATGATGATCACTTTTCCCGGTGCTTGTAATAATTTACCATAAACGCGTGCTGCTTTTCCTACATCGTCTGCCTGTTCCAGGTGTGCCTTTTGGGCGTACATTTCCACATTCTGATACAGGACTTCCAAACGAGTTTTTTGAATGCGCTGGTTGAGAAACTGTAATGCCAGATCCGGCTGGTTGGCACTGTATTTGTGTACATTGGCAATAAATGTTCCAATGCGCCTTCCAGTTGAGTAAGCGTTCTCATTTTCCTGAGGGTATTGAATCCATTCAGCAAGGTCAGGGCAATTACATACATCTTCCATGATCAGGATATTGTGTGTTGTATCCATCCAGACAAATTCAGGCAGTCGAATATTTTCATTCGTCAAGTGCGAAAGTGAGCCAGTTTTTCCAAAGGTTTTCAGGGCATTGGTTTCGATGATGATACGTCCAGGATCAAGATGAATCTGCGGATTAGAAGCAATGAAGGGAGGTGCCCATTTTGCGATCAAAGATGGATATTTGGAGCCAGCTCCTCCTCTAATGCGCCAGACATAATTCAGTAAACCTCCAGACAATTTTACAGGTTTTGATTGCATGTGAAAATCCGGGATTTTTTGGATCAGTCTTTCCAGAATGTTTTCCATTTCCTGATTGGTTAATTCCTGTGGATCTATGGATCCAACCTTCTCTTCTTTTTTTGCAACCGTTGTTTCATCACCGCTATGAATGATAACTTCTTCGTGCATACTCGGATCTCCTATTCTCACGTTCAATAGACAGGTTAGAGAGTCTTATTCTTACCTGACTTGCAGAAACAAACCCTTTGTTTTGGCATTAACGGCAGGATGATGTTATCTTATTCCAAAGAATATTCGCATTTTTTCGTCTGTCTCCACCACCCACAAGGATAGATCAGTATTCAGTGCCAGTTGGGTAATTTCAGTCAATTTTCCGGTTGCCAGTAAAAAGCCAATTCCAATCATCAATAAGCCACTCATTAATCCAGTGGTATGCAGTTCTAACGTGGTATTTCCCAGTTTTATTTCAAATCCTTTGCCACGAATGAACCGCCAGAAGCGGCTTCCGTTTCCTAAACGGCTGAAAAATGTTGAAATCAGGATTAATGGCAACCCCAATCCCAATGCATAAACAAATGATAATATGGCACCCTGGAGGACTCCAGTCCCCTGGGTGGCTAACAAAGTCAGGATTGAGCCCAGAATCGGACCAATACAGGCGGTCCATCCAATAGCAAAAGTTGCACCATACACAAATGAACCCAGTACAGATCGAGCAGGTCTTTCCTGAAATTGGATGCCGGTAAAGCCCTTCCCAAAAATACTCATAACCCCAAATGCAATAATCACCAATCCGCCGATGATTGATATGGTTGAAATATTTCGGACCAGGATACTTCCAATTGCAGCTACACCAGCACCCAAAACTGTCATCGTTGTAGCCAATCCAAGAAAGAATGCGATAGTCGTCAGAACAACATTTTTTCGATTGCTTTGAAAGGAATAAGCAAAATAGGCGGGTAAAATGGGTAGCGAGCATGGGGAAAGAAAACTCAGCACACCCGACAAAAAAGCAGCTGGGATAAGTGCCAACATGGATGCGCCTGTTTGTTTTGTTACATCTCCACCGAGCATTGCAGCAATCATCAGTGCCAGGGCTACAAATATGACAAATCCAAAGGCAAAAGTTCGTTTTGATATATGGGACGGAGAGCGATCACTGATGTTCATGGTCTCCTTTCCTTGCTCTTTCTTCTTTTTATTGTTGGTAAACTCGTGTTTCTGGCTTAAAAGCGACCCAGGAGAACCAAAAATGATTGATAGAGACAGCCTGTTCCAGCTGCTTGCCGGCTAATTCTCCAGATATTGCCTTCCCCAGAACATCCCAGGTGCTTGTAGTCTCTTCATCAACAATATTTTGACCGTCGTATTTGAAAGTCAAAACTGTTCCATTCAACAAACGACTAAAAGCGATGGCTGTGCCAATGTCCTTACCATCTGAAATTTCTAATGTGTCCAGTGCTGAAACGGTACCAGATGACCAGAACACGGCGATTTGCTGACCTCCAACAGTATCATTGACCACATTCACTTCCCTCAATAGCTCATAGGGATATGCAACTGCTTCTTCTTCAATCTCAACAGTCAGTACGCGAGCCACAGGTGGTAATTTATCCGGTGTTTCAGGCCCTTGATACAAAAATGGTGGTCGATTTACATCGTCATAACCAACATATGGATTAAACCCATAATTGCGCACAAAACCCGTTTCCCGTGATAATACGAGTCCATTGGGATTGGCGTTTTTGAATTCCTCCCAGGAGATGATGGCTGCCGGGACGAACACCAGCTGAGTACCAGTCAATTTACCCACAATTCCTTTGCCTTCAGCTTGCTGCCACCAGGTTTCGGTTTGGCGATCGTACATGATCAAATTGCTGAAGCGTAATCTCCCGGTCGTGCCGAAATCAAAAACATTCCCATTGACAGTACGTTCGAATGCAATTGCTGTATTGCACAAAGGACAGAACGTGACCAGGACAGGTACTCCACCAATTTCATCGTTTACAATCTCATGCCACATTAAAATCTGAATGGGATAGGCTTTGGCTACTTCGTTCATCACAACCTGGATGACAGGTTCTTGAGGGGCTAACCATATATCTGCATCTTCAATATTAACAAATTTTGGTTTTCGAATGGCAGGTATACCATCTTTTGGAACTCCTCCGGATAAAATTTCAGAAAAATCGATAGAGGTAATCGAAAAGTCTGTCGTAAATTCCCGATCAGCTCCACCAGGTGGTTTCTGCTTGGGTGTATCGGTTGGTTGAGGGGGGTCTATAAAGGTTGGAATTGGATCGATACTCTCAGTGGGGTCCTCTGGTGGTAAAGAGCTCGAAACAACAACTTCATTTTCAGTAACAATTGTTGGCTGGCATCCAGTCAAAATTACTGCTGTGATTAACGTTGCTAATAAAACAAAATAAATTTTCATTTCATACCTCTCTTTTCTCTTCAATACCAATAGATTTTCCACTTAGATGCATTTCATCCATGATTTCTTACCTGATGCGACTGATAGACAGGTAAGGTTTGTAACGCTTTGGTTGTCTAAAAGATTGATCACTACCATTTAATAAGGAGTTATTCATATGAAAAAGGTTGAGAAAAACAAAAAGAAACGTGGATATGAGAAGAATTGGCCCCTATTACTTCTCATAGCAATCCTGGTTGTTATAGTAGCATTTGCAAGAAATTATTTTTCCAACGAAAAAGAAACTGTTGAACCTATCGTTGCAGAAGAATCTTCCTTACGTGCAGTGGGAGCAACTGATGCGCCAATAACCATCACAGAATTTGCGGATTTTGGCTGCATTACCTGCAAGGCCTGGCATCAATTTGGAATAAAGGAACAGATCCTGGAAAAATATGGTGATCAGGTACGTTTTATCTGGCGTGATTTTCCCGTCATCACTGTTGATTCCCCAATGGCAGCTGAAGCTGGATTCTGTGCACATGACCAGGGGAGATTCTGGGAATATCATGATGTGCTTTATCAAAACGCACCAGCCCTGAAAGCGGACAACTTAAAAAAATATGCGGAAGATTTAGGGCTGGATACAACGGTATTTAATCAATGTCTGGATTCCGGGCAACACACAGCAGCAGTGGAAACAGAATTACAGGAAGCACTGAGTTTTGGATTCCGAGGAGCGCCATCCTTCCTGGTGAATGGGCAGCGTTTGATTGGCCCACCCTCCTTCGAACAATTGTCCGTCATCATTGATGAATTAATCCTCAGTCAGGACTAAAGTTAATTGGTCTTAGCTGATTAAATAAAAAATCCGGTAGCAAGCCGGATTTTTTTGATTCTTTAGTTTTCGATTGGTGCCTGGAGAATTCTGGTCAAGGCTTCGTATTCTTCTTTACAATCCGGGCACATAACCAGGTGATAATGCACCAACGGTAATAATTCTGCAGTGTCCTCCCCACGCAAGGCCATTTCTGCATATTGATCCAACAATGCATGCACTTCATCGCAAGAGAGCTCTTTCTCTTGTGTTTTTTCAATCATCATGAGCATATTTTTTGCATGCTGGGGAGATATTCCCATTGCAGATGATTGTAAGGAAGTGGCTTGTTTTCGTTTAAAAATTTTATCGAACCATTTCATAATAATCTCCATACCATTTGATGCAGTTGGACATCTAAACCTTACCTTATTGTTCAAACATTGCCAGAATTTCCAATGGCGATAAACCATGTTTTTCCAGATATTTTTTCAACTTTAAACGTGCATCATGCAGTAATTTATAGAGTGCATTTCTTTCTGTTCCCATCCGTCTGGCAATTTCTTCCAAAGGCATGCCCTGCACCGCCACCGCCATTAAGGCTTTGCGTTGTTTTTCAGTAAGTTCTTGCTGCATAACCTGTTGCAACATATGCATCATTTCTTTATTTTCGATGCTTTTCTCCACACTTTGGCTTTGATCAGGCATCTCACGAGCTTCGTCCTCAGGGTCGTTTCCCTGCTGCATTTCATCTCGGAGTTCTGTCAATGCGATTCGCACAGCAATGGTATGAACCCAGGTAGTGAACTGGCTGCGTCCCTCAAAAGTATTCAATTTCGCTATGGCACGCAAAATCGTCTCCTGGGCAACTTCCTCTACCAGCGACGAAAAACGAGGATCTCCCGGAAGAATCCATTTGGATAAAGCATATGGAAGCCCAGCTAGGATGATAGCGCGCAAATCTGTCAGGGTTGTTTCTCTTTGTTCTCCAGCCGCTTGCAGATCAGTCAGCCAATCTTCATTTGTTCGGTGCATGGTGTGAATTCTCCATGACCTTAGTATAGTACTATATGAAAATTCAGGTGACAAAAAACAGGAAGTTTTATCAGACATGAATTTCTTTGTTTGTTTGTTTGAGGGTGTTGATAAATACTAATTTTTGACAAAATTCACTTTCCAAAAAGCAAAAACTGTTCTTTTTGGTTCAATATTTTTAGATTTGAACACATAATTA
>PHBX01000008.1 GCA_002842045.1 Chloroflexi bacterium HGW-Chloroflexi-3
AAGTTGTGAAGTCCGCAGAAAAAACGATGACCACTCAGAACAATCCTACTGACGATTTGCGTTACCATGTTTCTAAAAACTTATGACGGTTTACTTAGCTGCTTCTCCAACAATCTTTGCCCCTAATTCGACAGTTAAAAGCGATGCAAGACCATGTCTCATTATATGATGGTCTTCAACTAAAAAGATCCTTATGGGTTCAGATTTATCTTTTATCATTTTTATTCGTCTTCTGGCAATGTAATTGAAACATTTAATTCTGTGCCTTGGCCTGGATGACTGTTAATCCTTAATGATCCATTAATTTGAGATAATCGCTCGCGAATTCCTAGTAAACCAAAACCACGTTTGTCTCGAATACTAATATTTGAAAAACCAATACCGTTATCTTTGACAATTAGTTTTAATAATTTATTTTCTAAACTGAGTTTGATCTCAACTTGGTCTGCTTGAGAGTGTTTAACTAAATTTGTTAATGCTTCTTGAATGATTCGATAACACACAATTTCTATCTCATCAGGCAACCTGTTTACTTCAAATCCAGCAACTAAAAAATCAGTCTTTATTTTCATTCTCCGCTGAAAATCTTTTATGTATTGATCTAAAGAAGAAACTAACCCTAAAGCTGATAAAGTTGTTGGTCGTAAATCATAAGCCAATTGAGTAAGATCCTTGCTAAGTTCTAAGGCAATTTGATCTAAATATTCAACTTGTTGCGCAGATTTTTCAGGATGATTTACAAATAAGTGCTGTAATACACGAAGTTCAGCCCTTAAGGCTAAGAGGGCTTGGCCAGTATGATCATGTAACTCCATAGCTATTTTTTGACGTTCCTTTTCTTGAGCGGTTATGATCTTTGCTGATAACCCTCTTAGTTGTTCATGAGCTTCTTGAAGTTGTGTAAATAATAAGGAATTGTCTAATGCTAATGCGGTATGCTTTGCAAGAACTGAAGCTAATTGAGCATGTTTCTCTGTAAAGAAATTTGGAGTGTTTTTATCTATGGAAAATAATCCAAGAATATTTCCTTTAACTTTTAGGGGTACTCCCATCCAGGAGCGTACATGTGTTCCACATGGTGCCCAATACCATTCCGGGCTGTTCTTAGCATCGGCGAGAATGATTGGTTGTGTACCATTTAGTACCTCATCCATTAAATAAGTAGCTTTCGGATCAAATGTTATATGGCCAGAATCCATTAATCCAGTAAAATGCTCAAATCCTCTTGAGGCATGCATAGATAAGAGCCCATCCTCTAATAACATGACCGTTGCGCTATCATATGGTACGAGAGTTTCTAGTTGGTCTAAAAAAAGTGATAATAGTTCTTCTCGATTTAATGTGGAAGTTAAGATTTTTGATATTTGATTAATAGATTCAGCTAATTGCCTTTGTGAATGTTCTAATCGAATGTTACGAATATATGCTAAAGATGTATCGATTAATGTGGCAATAAGAGTAAGTAGCGTTGAAATATTCTTTTGATTTTCTGTAAAATAAAAACTTAATTTACTATCCGATCCTGATTTTTTAAGTGGGAATGAAAATTTTTCATTAGACTTAGAACAATTGGATTCAGTATTAATCCAGGCATATTCCTGCATATCATTTGCGCCTCCAAATGTTAAAGTTACTCTGCATGCATTCAAATATTTGCCAATTAATCCTAAAAGAAAGGGTAGACTTTCGTCTTGATCTTCTCTTTCATAGAGATTTTGGATCATTTCAATGATGAATTCTAATGTTCCAGATTGGGTATTTTCTAAATCCAAAATACCTAATTGCAAATTATTCTCCACTAGTCTATCCTTTTAAAAAAATTGTTCAAATTCTTGTATTTTTTCTTTCAATTGATGCTTGATTAGGTCATCTTTAAGAAAACTGTGATCAACTGAAGATAATTGTATCTTTAAAAGTTCATTGTTTGAAAATCCAAAAGTATTTAGAAGTAATGTTAATTCATTCGATACTTTCGTTCGGGATGTAATGGGGTCATCATCACCTATAGAAATTTCAATTCCAGAATCAAAAAATTCTTTTACAGGATGTGATTCTATGCTTTCTACTGTTCCTGTATGAATATTACTGGTAGGGCAAATTTCCAATAGTATCTTCCTTTCCTTTATCAATTCCATAGTACTTTTGGATTCAATACTCTTCACACCATGCCCGATACGGCTAGCATTTAGGTTATTAATCGCATATTGCACATTTTCATAACCTGCTGCTTCTCCAGCATGTACTGTAATACCTAGATCTGAGTCACGGATTATCGTAAATGCTTCTTGATGTAATTCGGCAGAATAACCAACTTCATCACCTGCTAAATCAAAACCGACAACACCTTTATCTTGATATTTTTTTGCGATTTTAGCTAGAATTATATTTTTATTGGTTTCATGGTTTCTAAGTCCCGATAGGATTAATCCGGTAATAATTCCAAATTTAGTTTGTGCTTCCTGTAGTCCATCTAACATCGCTTCAATACAAGCTTCAATTGAAAGATCATCATGTGAATGTGTCAATGGTCCAGCACGTAATTCTATATAAATCACGCCATCTTTATGAGCATCTTCAGCTGCTTCATAAGCTACTTGTTTCAAAGCTTGATAATCTTTCAAGACTTGATAATTAATCATAATTTTATTTAGATAATCCACTAAAGTTTTTTCAACACCAGAAACCTGGATAAAATCCAATATTTGATTCTTATTAAATGGTAATTTTACTTTTTGTTTATCTGCAAGCGCTAAAAAAGTCTCTGGCCGCACAGAACCTTCTAGATGAGTATGCAGATTGCATTTTGGCATATCTTTATGAATCTTTTTTGGATTTGGTGGGATAAACACTGTGTTTATCATCATTACTCCTTATGAAACATTTTTTCATCACTAAACCCTGCCATGTAAAAACCAAGTTTAGCTCTATCAGCTTCTGATGTGTTCATTTCAGTAACAATTTTTCCATTAAACATCACACCAATACGATCAGATAATGAAAGTATTTCATCTAATTCAGCAGAAACCAATAAAACAGCAACGCCTTTGTCTCGAGCAACGATAATTTGTTGATGAATAAATTCTATAGATCCTACATCAAGACCTCGAGTTGGCTGATTCACAATTAATAATTGTATTGGTCGGTTTAATTCTCTGGCAATAATTACTTTTTGCTGATTACCTCCAGAAAGGCTCATAACAGGTGTAAAAATCGAGGGGGTTCTTATATCAAATTTTTTTACTAATTGGTTTGCATTTTCATGAATTGAGTCCAAGTTTATAAAACCTAAATTAGAAAATGGACTTTGGAAATAAGTCTGTAATATTAAATTTAAATCTATTGAAAATCCCATGACCAATCCATGTTTTTGGCGATCTTCTGGAACGTGTGCTATACCAGTCAAAGTTAATGAACGAGCATCTTCATTTGTTACATCATTTCCTAAAAGTTTTACATTACCCCGTGCAGCTTTTCGAAGTCCCGTTAAGGCTTCAACTAATTCTTTTTGCCCATTCCCCTGTACACCAGCAATCCCATAAATTTCTCCAGCTCTGATAAAAAACGATACCCCATTAACAACGTTTATTTTTCGATTATCCATTACGGATAAATCACTAACTTCAAAAACCTTTTCTTTCGGTTTAGGTTGTCCTTTTTCTATATTTAGTAATACTTCTCTTCCGACCATCATTTCTGCAAGCTTGTGCATACTTGTTTCTTTAGGTGTAGTTGTGCCAACGGTTTTCCCATTTCGCAAAACTGTAATTCTATCTGCTATCTCTAAAACTTCTTTAAGTTTATGTGTAATGAATATAATGGATTTCCCCTGTTTAACTAACAATTTCAAAATATTAAAAAATTCATCTGTTTCCTGAGGAGTTAATACCGCTGTAGGTTCATCCAGTATTAATATTTCCGCACCCTTGTATAAAACTTTTAATATTTCTACACGTTGTTCTTCCCCAACAGATAAATCTTCAATGTAAGCATTTGGATTTACACTCAATCCATATTTACTTGCTAATTCTTGTAATTCGGCACTTACTGTTGATCGATCTAATTTCGATAGTTTTCCTAATTTTAATCCAGTGGTTTTTTCTTGCCCCAACATAAGATTTTCTGTAACCGTCATAACAGGTATCAACATGAAGTGTTGATGTACCATTCCAATTCCCAGTCGAAGAGCATCAATAGGATTTTTAATTTCTACTTCTATGCCTTTAACATAAATTATTCCTTCATCTTGTGTATATAATCCATAAATGATATTCATAAGGGTAGATTTCCCAGCCCCATTTTCACCGAGTAAACAATGAATTTCTTGAGGATATAAATCTAAGCAAATCCTATCGTTTGCCAATACGCCTGGGAATCTTTTTGTAATATTTTCTATTTTTAATATTGGTTCAATATTATTGTTTTTCATAAGGTATTCCGGCAGCTGCAGGTCCTTTTGCTCTTCGAACAAACCCTGTTAGAACAAAAATCGTTAATATATAAGGTAACAAACCTAAAAACTCGATTGGTATTGAAATTGAAGGGAATTTAATATAATTTGATCCAACCATTATTGTGAAACCTAAAACTATCAAAATTAATATGGTAATATACTTTTTTATATTAATTTCTTTTTCTTTTATTTTCTTTATCAATAAAAATAATCCTAGACCAAGTAAGGCTAATCCACTTACGATTACAATGACTTTAATATGATTCAAATCTCCAAATTGAAGTCTAACCCCTAATGCTTCTGAAAATCCAAAAAGCAAAGCAGATCCTAATGCACCATTTGAAGTCCATCTTCCAAATATTAATGCCGCTAATGCAATAAATCCACGTCCAGATGTCATTAATTTTTGAAATCTCCCAACACTTTCTAGTACCATTATTGCCCCCCCCAATCCTGCAAATATTCCACCAAGGATTACATTAATATATCGCGTGCGATTAACATCGATACCTACAGTATCAGCTGATCTAGGATGTTCTCCTACGGATCTCATTCGCAATCCCATGGGAGTATTAAATACTAAATATTGCATAAAAATAACCAAAATAAACATTAAATAAATCATTGGTTGATGAGAAAATAATATTGGTCCTATTATAGGTATATCTGAAAGTATAGGTATTGGTATGGTTGGAAAAACGCCTACTCCTGAGAGATGAGTTGGATCAATATAAACATTTGCTACATAATTTGTAATACCAACCGCAAGCAAGTTAATTACAGTGCCGCTTATGACTTGATCAATTTTATAGTGTATTGATAATACAGCATGAAGAGCTGCGATTAATGCCCCACTAGCAATACCACAAAACAGACCAACTAATAACGAAAGATTGGTAGGAAAAATTCCCCCAGTCCATTGATTAAATAGAGCAGAGCCCAAAAATGTTGTGAAAGCACTAATAAGCATCATCCCTTCAATGCCAATATTAATTACTCCTGACCGCTCACCTAATAAACCACATAATGCACCAAACACAAGAGGAGCCGCTTTTATTATCGCTAAAGTGGATAGGCCAATAATTAAATTTATCTCCATATTATTTACTACCTCCTCCCCACCCTTGGCTCAAATTCACTTTATCAGCTTTTTTGTCCTGAATTTGAATACGATAAATTCCTCTAATAATTTGATTGGCAGCAACAAACATAAGAATTAAACCTTGAAGAATTGTGATCATATCTACTGGAACTTTTGCCCGTAATTGCATAAGTCGTGCTCCCGCATCCATTGCACCAAATAGAAAAGCTGAAAAAACTACTCCAATTGGATTGATGTTTCCTAAGACTGCAACTGCTAAACTATCAAATCCATATCCAACATTAAAACCAGCCGTGAAATTATAGGGTGATAATCCCATAACTTGAATAGCTCCAGCTAATCCAGCTAATCCACCACTTATAGCCATTATCAACACTATATTTCGATTAACTTTTATACCGCAATACTTTGCTGCATTAATATTTAATCCTACCGTTCGAATTTCAATCCCCAAAGTAGTTCGAAATAATAATATATAAACAACGATTGCAAGAATTAATGCGATAACAATACCAATGTGTAACCTCGTATCAGAAATCATGAGAGGGAGTCGTGCAGTATCAAGTAATGAATTTGTTTCAGGAACGAAACTTGTGGTTTTTCGTAATGGGCCATTCACACCAATAGACCAAGTGATAATTCGGGTTGCAATATAATTAGTCATTATTGTTGTTATAACCTCATGTGCACCGAATCTAGCCTTTAAGTATCCAGGTATCGCCGCCCAAACTGCTCCAGCGAGAACTCCAGCTAATAATGTTAATGGAATGTGGATAATTGCAGGAGCTTTAAGAGTAGTCCCTATTATTACCGTTGCAATTGAACCAACAAATATTTGACCTTCCACCCCGATATTAAATAAACCACCTCTAAATGCCAGAGCTACACCTAATCCACCTATAATTAATGGTGTAGTTTTAAGAATTGTTTCAATCCAATTATTTAAATTACCAAACGCTCCTTCAGCTAAAGCGGAATAAGCTATAAGTGGATTTGAACCAGACAAAATAATTACAACACTTGATATAATAAGCGCGGTAAATATAGCCAATATCGGAACAATAACACTAATATAAATAATTTTTATTGGGTTTAATTTATTAAGTTGATTGTCCAATTTGTTATTTATACTTTCTTTTAGTTTTAATTTTTTAATTGGAGTGGATCTAAGGTAAGTAGCTCCACTCCAATTATCGAAATTTTTAGACTTTCATCTTACTTAATGGGTACACAAAATGTATTTGGATTCGATCCCTCAAATGGTGTACAAGGGTTAATTTCCCCAGAATATAATTTTTCTGCGATTTCTTCTAATAATACTTTTGCATCCTGTGGTATGGCACCATCTAAATTATGAAAAGGTGCTAATGATGAAGGTGCATAAACATCTCCACCCCCAAAAGTGCCATCTGAAATCGTTCCTATTACGCCGACAACACCTTCTTCAATATCCTTTAATGCACTCGATAGAATACAATCTTTTACTTCAGGTAAAGTAACGAATTGATCCATGTCAGTTCCGAGTACATAAGCTCCTTGATTACAAGCTGTGATTAATGCTCCATTAGCTGTTAGTCCTCCGGCTCCATACAAAACATCAACACCTTCACTAATTAAAGCTTTTGCAGTTTCTGAGCCAAACGTAGAATCTGAGAAACATACATCAATTGAACCAGGATGGTAAACATTGATCACTTTTGCATCGGGATTAACAAACTTAACTCCATTGTAGTAACCAACTTCATAGCGCGCAACCGGTGGTATAAATTGGCAACCAAAAACACCACCTACTACATTTGTTTCAGTCATTAAACCTGCTAATGCACCAACTAAAAATCCACCGAAATCTTCACGGAAGTTCAAGCCTACTACATTGGGATATGGATCAGGTTCAAAATTTTCATTTACTTGTTCTTGTCCAACACCAATAAAGAATACTTCCGGATTTTCAGAAGCAATCTGGCGTGTAATAGCTCCCATGGCAAAACCAGATGTAACAATGATGTTATATCCCTCATCTACAAACGATCTAATATTTATTTCATAATCTGCACTATCCGTTGTTTCTATGAAGCTATAACAATCTTTTCCTAAGCCAAGTAATTTTGCAGATTCTTCTACACCTGTCCAACTTGCTTGGTTAAAACTTTGATCATTTATTTTTCCTACATCACTAACATATCCAATCTTATATTTACATTCCTTTACCTCTTCAACTTTTGTTGTACTGTTTTCATTTTGAACAGGCTGTTTAGTTTCAGATGATTTTGGCTGACAAGCTGTGACCAACATGGGCAAAACAGCCAATAAAATCATCAATTTTGTCAAACTTTTTTTCATTTTTATCTCCTTAATTATTTTTATTTTTTTCAATTTAGATATTTGATAGCTCATGGAACATCACATTTATTGTTTGTTAGAATTTTGGATGGTACCTCCTTGAATAATTAAATTCTGGAGTATATTTTTTGCTTAAGTCATCATAATTTTCTGTTTCATATTGATATATAGAATCAAGGGCAATTTGAATAGCGTCTTCCCATCCTTGAATTAGTCCAGTATTTTCGCGATCATAAATAACATCATTTGTTAGCAGATTACCTGAAACTGCGCACACCATTCCAGATTTCAATCCTCGCATGTGAGCAATTGTAAAAATTGCTGAACTTTCCATTTCCACATTAAGTACTCGATGGTCAGCAAGCATTTGAAGTAATTCAGGAGTCTCTGCATAAAAAGCATCCGAAGACGCACTTAATCCAAGAAATACATCAAAATTGTTGTTTACTTTATGTTTAACTGATGTATCAATCAATGCTTTAGTTAAAAAATGGTCAGGTATTGCTGGAAAACTTTTGTGAGCATAATAATTAGATGTTCCATCTAAACGCATTGATCCGGAACTAATAACAATATCCCCAATTTTCATATCTTTTTGGAGAGCTCCTGTGCTTCCTACTCGTATAAAATGAGTTGCACCAATATTTGCTAACTCCTCTACAGCAATTGCTGCTGATGGACATCCCATTCCCGTAGAAGTTGCACTTACTGTTATACCTTTATATTTTCCAGTCCAGGTTCTATGTTCTCGATGAAAAGCAATTTCTTTCGCATCATCTAAATATTTGGCTATTCGTAATACCCGATCTGGATCACCTGGTAATAAAACGTAATTTCCTACTTCCCCAGGACGTACTTTGATATGATATTGAGGTTTTCCTAAAGTTTTTTCTGATTTGTCAATATTAATTGTATCTGTCATAAAACCGCCTTCATTTATGAAATTATTTTTTATAAATTGGGTTTGGATACTAGTTAATTGTTTTTTGGGGAAGAAATTCTTGTATGTATAATACATATATTATCTTTCCTGTTCAATCACAATAATTGTGATCTTTTTAATGATTATTGCCTTTTGAAAAAGTTTTTTCCTAAATTCCGGTTGTTCTTTAAAGATATTTTGTTGTATGTAACAATTCTATGATTCATAAAAATTAATATAATAAAGTGAATCATTACTTATCAAGGATTTTTATTAAATAATTATTCTAATTTAACCCTTTTTTAGGCTCAACCCAATCCACTCAAGAAAATAACGTTTACCCATCCTCCACCCACGAACGGTATCTCAGCAGGCTCACACCCCATCCATCTGATCCATCCCGTGAGGGGCAAATCGTGTTTTACTCATAAAAAATGTAAAACACCATTTGCCCCGCCTTAAACCCAGACGTAGAGGAAGCGCATCAAAACAACAGCAGATCGTTTTGTTGCCGGCCCTACAATAAGCGTGTGGGTCGACCCCTTCTCCCGAATCTCCACACCACAACCCAGGTGGATATTTCCCGAGCTCACCTGGCATTAGACTCGATCTCATTCCCAGGCAGCGCTAGCAGTCCGCGTTCGCCGAAGGTGTCGAGCCTTCAGGCAATGAGTTTCCGAAGGACCCCCCTGGTACGTGCCATACCTCCCTTTCAAAAGCGCGCTCCGGCTGACCACTCCGCTGCCTCCACGTGCAATAAGGTAAATTTAAACGCTCTTAGGGGGGAAAACATTTCTGCAGCCATTCGCCTTTGCAGGCGCACTGCCTGATGCAGCTGACTGTGCTTCCTTGCATTAAAATCTACATCCTGATTGAATCTCAAATTGGATCGATCAATTTTCCCTAAACCAAAACCATACCGCAAACAATCTCCTCAAACTTCCAGATCTGACGATCCTTTTCACCACCGCTCCGCACCTCACTTCTCATCCGCCAGTTTCCCTCACACACTAACGCATTTTGCATCTTGAGAAAATGCGCCCCTTCCCACCCCCCCTTTGCTTTTCTAATCCCGACCCGTAGAATCTGCGCACCACCCCCAAACCTCTCATAAAAATGTGGATTAGGGGTGCGCGCTAAAAAAATTGTTTAACACCCCGTAATACTTTGGTCCGAAAACCGCATACCATCCGGATTCGACCCACTTTCCTCAATATAAACTTAGATATACTTTAGCTTAATCTCTCTTGGTGTTTCAGGTATCATAAAAGATTATGATTGTGGTATTACTCAAAGCAGTACAATGGTACGTCAACGGTGACACGGGTGGCGATATATTCTCCATTAGTTATTGTGCCTTTAATGTTGATTGAATCACCCACTGCAATATCATCAAAAGTGATCGGTACGGTCCCGCTTGGGGTCCACTGCAAAAAACGAGTACTGCTTGTCACATTTATTGTCAATACCTGCCCGGCGAATCTGTCGTTTATTGCTTGAACGGTGATTGTATTGTCACCGATCGTAGTTATATAACCGGGAAGTGCAAAGCTTTGTTGACCGCCTCCGCTACCGCGACCGTTTCCGTTACCAGCCATTACAGGTGAGGTTATGACCAAAGACATCAATATAACCAGTGTCAGAAGTACAAATAATTTTTTCATTTCTATTTTTTCTCCATTCAAAATGCTCTAGTAAAATTTTTCTTTATATAATATAAGACGCCACAAACTTAACTTGGATACGGTTTGTGTAGATATGATGAGATAATATGAAATGTTCACTTTCTCTAAGTTGTCCGTTTCCACTCCCCGTACCTAGGCACCTCAAACCTGGAAATGTACGCCGTCCAGTCGCTTGACTCCCAGATCCCCTACCCGCAGGCCATTTGGATATGATCCACTTTCCCATCTAGTTTGTACCGGTTTCTTGTGATGTCTTGATTACCTTGTCAACCGAACAACGCCAGCAGGCTCGCGTCCGCCGCAGGTGTCAAGATTTTTTTCCTAAAGCTGAGTGGTATCTTAGCAAAGGCTAAGCGAAGACTGTTTTCAAATAAAACACGCCGGGTGGATTTATTATGAAAGGGGGCTACTCAATGCTTGGTTAACATAGGTTTTCTCCGCAACTTAGGCATATTGCTGATAACAGATTGCATCACGAATCTTTTTTTGGTTTATTGACTTTAGAAATGATTACTGTCTGGTAGATATTGAATTCCGAAAGGTAAATGTTGTATTATGTATAAGATTGAATAGCCGTCCCATAATTAAGAAATCCAAGTGTATTTGTTGCAGTGTATCTTTCTTCTTTCAGTTGGTTCTACAACATTATTGTAGAGTATCATAATTCTGTAGAAATAATAGTTGGGCGGCTATGTAAACATTTGTTTAACCATTTGTTTGTTTTCTGACCTTGAAAGGAGGTCACAATGTCAATAATAACTGACAATCATATCAAATTGAGTGATGGACACAATGTTGGCTACGCTGAATACGGGGACCTGAAAGGCAAGCCAGTATTGCACTTTCATGGTACGCCCAGCTCACGCTTTGAAGCCGACAACCCCGACCTGGACGCAATCGCTGTGCGTTTAAATGTTCGATATATCGTTCCCGACCGCCCAGGCATAGGACTCTCCGACTGGAAACCCTATACGATCGCCAGTTATCCCGACATCCTTGCAGAATTTGCAGACAAACTGGGCTTGGATCGCTTCGCTGTGACTGGGCTTTCTGGTGGCGGTCCGTTTGCGATTGCCTGCGCATGGAAAATTCCGCAGCGATTGACTACCGCAATAAGTGTAAGCAGCCCTGCCCCCTTTGATCTTCCTGGGGTCAAAGAGGCTTTGATCAAAGAGGAGAGACAGCAGTATGAAATGGCTGACAAGATGCCCTGGCTCTTTCGGCTGTTTCTTTGGAAATTCGCACGCGATGCACGCAAGAACCCAGCCAGCATCCATGCAATGTTTGCGAATGCAGCGGATGCTGATAAAACCTTGCTCACCCAACCTGGGGTAAAACGGGCATTCGAACACATGGTCTTCGGTGCATTTGAGCAAGGTACGCGCGCTGCTACCTATGACTGGGCGCTCTTGGCGCGTCCGTGGGGCTTTTCACTGAACGAGATCAAGATGCCGGTCCACATCTGGCAAGGTGAAGCCGATACATTTATCCCCGCCAAACACGCTCACGTTCTGGCTGAGGCGATCCCAGATGCACACACACGATTCTTCCCAAACGAAGGACATGTATTGATTGTGACTCACTTTGAGGAATTGCTCAAAACCGCTATTGGTTGATGATTTTTGCAATAACTCCACCCAACATAGTGTGCACCGGGCGGGTAGGTGAGCGTTACCCCACCTACCGCTATCACCTGCCGTTAGTCTCGATCTCATTCCCAGGCAGCGCTAGCAGTCCGCGTTCGCCGAAGGTGTCGAGCCTTCAGGCGATGAGTTACCCAAGGCCCCCCCGGCGCGTGCCATACCCCCCTTTCAAAAGCGCGCTTCGGCTGACCACTCCGCTGCCTTCACGAACAACAAAGAATTTTTCTTGAAATAGCTTTACCTGAGTCCAAATATTTACCTTTGCACTTTCCCCCAAATTTGGCATCATCATCTTTCGATTTATTGATAATTAACCACATCCAAACACTTGCCGCCGTGCCCCGCTCACGTCGATTCGCCATAAACACAAACCATATTTCTACCCGATCTTTTCGCCAGGTACATGGCTTCGTCTGCCCGATTCAGCAATAATTCAATCGAAGCAATTTTACCGGGCATCCACGATATTCCAATACTGATGGTGATGTTGAGCACCATTCCCGGAAATTGGAAAATCTTATCGGCAACTTTAATGCGCAAGCGTTCAGCGATGTTTTTTGCAGTTTGCAGATTGGTTTCCGGTAAAAGAACGGCAAATTCCTCGCCACCATATCGGCATAAAATATCGGTTTCCCGTAAATTTTTTTGTAATTCATCGGATAACAATATCAGGATTTGATCACCTATGGCATGACCATGATGATCATTCACAAATTTAAAATAATCAATATCGATCATTAACATCACCAGCGATTGACCAGCGCGTTTCGCCCTCGCCAGTTCGCGTTGGGATAATTCATCGAAACCTCGCCGATTGTAAACATCGGTTAATGCATCGATTTTTGTTAAATTTTCAACTTCCTCGTACAACTTGGCATTATTGATAGCAATAGCTGCGTGTTGGGCGAATAGAAATAATAAATTCTGATCATTTTCCGTGAATGGTTCTTTAGACTCGGTTCTGACAACCCCAATGACCCCTAATAATTGCTTACCAATGAGTAAGGGCGTAGCGATGACTGCCTGAACCATTTCTCTCTCATATGCCTTAATGCGCTTATCCCAATGCATATAATCCTGAATGATCAGAGGTTCGAGGGTCTCGGCTACTTTTCCGAAGAGTCCCTCACCAGCTGCAATGACAGTTCCGGTTAGATCTTTTCCAACATTCTGACTGACGATCACCCTGGTCTCTTTAGTCTCCGGATCGTATAATCCCAACTCCCCTCCATTGGCATTTATGAGCGTGATGGCTCGTTTCACAATTGCCGGTAGAAGCTGCGGAAGCTCCAACTCATTGGAAATGTCATTCAGAGTATCACGAAGCGCATTCAGTTCCATCACCTGACGCTGTTCTTTTTTATAGGATTGGGCATTATGGAGAAATATCGCCACCTGGTCGGCAAACGCTCTAGCTAATTGTAGATGATTGGAATGGTAAAAGTCTATTGCAGATTTTTCAAGAGTGATCATCCCGATGATCTCATCCTTCACAATCAATGGTGCCCCCAACCAGGAATGAATATCCACATCTGGAATGTCCCGGAAAACCTTGTATTCTGCCTGCGCATCAGCGAGATAATATGGCTGGCGGTTCTGGATCACCCATGTATTGGGATTATCCCCGGGTATAGGTATTCGTACCCCTTTGATCCGTTCGGGATCTGGCCATCCTTTACCAGCGCGAATTTCCAATTTTTGATCAACCAAAAGTTGAATGGTGGCGTAATCAAACGGAATTACCTGATCCAGCTGGTCAAGTATGTGATCGATAGCCAGGTCCTGTTCGAGTGTCGAGGAAACGATCATCCCGGTTTTGCGTAGGATTTCCAATTCCCGGGCATATTTTTTGGTTTCTTCCAGAGCAAGTTGTTTGGATAGTGCCATCGAAACCAGATATGCGGCTTGTTGAGCCAACGATATCTCTTCCTTTGAAAATAAATGAGGTTTATCAAATCCTAACAATATAGCTCCCAGTTTGCGATTCTCAGCCATCAACGGTAAACCTAAAAGACAGTGAGATGAAAATGAATTTGCAATCCGTAAGCTGAGGAAAGGGGATTCTTCCACATTTTCAATTAATATTATGTCTTGTGTTTCAAGTACGTGCTCGGTAACCGTTTTTTCGCCTGGTTGGATTTGCAGGTTTTTAAAGGTTTGTGAAAAAGGCTCTGAAGCAGCACAGGGAACCACCACATTTTTCTGATCATCCCATAGCGATATGAAACAGCCATCTGCCATGATGACGTATTTCAACTGATTTACAACCACATCCATCATTTCCTGAATATCTTGGGAATACAAAGAAGCAAGACTAATTTCATTTAATTTCTGAAAAAACCGTTCCCGCATTAATAATTCTTTTTTGTTCTTCACCTGCATAATGGCAAGGCCAATGATGGAACCGAATATCTTCAACAAGGTTATATTTTCTTCCGACCATTTTTTTTGAAATCGTACTGCATCAAAACCCAGAAAGCCGATTAATGTCCGAGCATATTCGATGGGTACAACCACCAGCGAACGGATGGATTGCATTTTTAGGATTTCTTTTTCAGTGCTTGCATCAGAAGGCATCTCCTCCACATCCGGGACATGAATCGTTTCAAATTTGCTGATAATTTTGTGCCACCAGGGGATGGAATTCACGGATAGATTCTGTAAACGTGATATCTGTGATTCGATACCAGGAGCACACCATTCATGAGTGTTGTCAATGGTGTTGCCCCCCTCCTGATACAGAAACACATAGCTTCGATCAACCATGGCAAACTCACCGATCATTTGTAAAGACTTCTGAATTTCGTTGTCAAAATTTTCTGGCTCAATATTGATGAAATTCGCCGAAAGTTTGGTAATCAAACGATCGAAATTCTCAATGTGGTTAACCAAAGAAAGTGAAATACTTTTTTCAGAAATATCATGACCAATTGAAAGAATTTCATAGCGTTCCAGGGATGGATAGAAATAATAGAAGTCCCGCCAGTGCGTCCATTGCGCTTCGCCATTTTTTGTAATAATACGATAATCAATCGAATTTCGAGTATCCGGTTGCCGAAAAGTTGAAACATATTCCAATAATCTTGAATGATCCTTCTCAAAAATATATGATAAAAACGATTCCTCAATTAAATCCTTCTCCGACGTACCCAGACATTCACACAAATTTGAATTCGCAGAAATAATCGAGCCATCCGGTAACCAACGCAGAATCATATCACCAGCGATTGCATCCAGCAGTAGAGACTGGTTTTCATAAAGTGGTGATTGCTGCATTAATCCTCCTTCTATTTTGAATTCCTTATTCCCGGATTTTCCGAATCAAATTAATTAATTTTACATTAATTTTTATTAACACTAATAAATTCTATCAATTGTGTAAGTGATCCTATTTTCATAGCATTACAGACAGAAATCCGATAAGAAATGGATATTTTCTTGATCCAGCAAAAAATCGCAAGTCAAACAATAAAGAAGGTAATAATTGCAACGGAATAATCGGCTAAAAAAGTTGGTACTATAAAGTTATTGTGCAGACATGTCCTGATATTACAAGTAGGGACGAAGCATTCTAAAGCCATAAATGCTTCACCCCCACATCCCCCAAAAAATCCTTGTACTCTCCCCCAAATTTGTTATCATAAAAAGTACGGTTTAATGATGCATAACCGCATCAACACATAATGCCGGTGCGCCTCCCTCGCGTCGGCATTTGTTATTTGTTGGAGCAACGGCTTACATAGTACCCTGTGGGTTGTCCTTGCCCACCTCCCTCCCTAAAGTAAGTAGGCTGGGTTGCGAACCCACCACAATTTATTGTCCCAAACCTCCACCCGTAAGGGCAAAGCATTCATGGTCTTCGAATGCTTCAGCCCTCCTGAACCCCTAACCCCCGAATCCTGAATCCTACCGGAAAACTTCGCAGCCCTGGTCAATGGTGGCAACATGATCGAAACCGAAAAAGACGGATCCAAATACTACCAGCTCACCGAAGCCGGCATCCAGGCTGGAAAGTGGTAATTTCTCCCATATCAACAACCAGTGTATTGAAGCAACCAGCTCCGTAGAAATGCGTTTTTCCACTCCGCGAAATTTAATTTACTTTTTTAACTATTCTGGAGTTATCTGGAAAACTTCCGGAAGAATCTAACTAAAAATTATAATTTCACTAAAACATTGGGAACATTATTCCGATTCAATTCTAAGATTAAATATTAAGCAAATCTTTCATTGTAAAATTTAGACAATCATCAATCCTAAATTGTTTCCGATAAGAATTTTTATTTTAAACAAGGAAAAGTAATTTAAATTATGGCAAAGCAAAACAGAAAAAAACAAAAAAATCAGCCAGAGGTTTTTCATCCACTGTTTCCTAGAATAATTGATGGAAAAGCTATTAATATAATTGATTCTATTGAAAAAATTCAATTTTCAATTAAAGAAAAAAGAGAGTATTTTTCACGCGATCATGAAAATTGGATAAAAGAAAAAGACATTAGATATAGCATTTTTTCCCGATTCAATAAATTTTTATTTGCAACAAAACTTTCGATAATTTTTATTGAGACTGATCTTAAGAATCCCTATTGGTGGCAAAACCATTTTTCACAGTTACAATTAGGTGAAAAAACCAGTTCTTTACAAATATACGAACAATGGGTGAAACATCACTTAGGTATGTCTTTATTCATTCAAACAGAATATTTTTTCCGAACTATGTTAAGATTTTTAGATCCAAATGTGTGCAATAACTCAACTTCAGAATTTATTAATATTTATGAATGTTTACTTTCTAAAATTAATTTAAATTTTCCTGAACCAAATAATTTACTTAATTTATTACGGTTAATCCGTAATACAATTCATAATGATGGCCTTTATCGAAATAAAAATTTTAATAATGAATCCGTAATTTATAAAGACAAAGAATATAATTTCTTCCAAGACACTTTAATTGATTTTGTCACCTGGGATTTTTTACTACTTTTAACTAATGACATTATTGAATTAATATTTGAAATAATTATCAACGAAAAAATAATCAGTTTACCAACAGCTATTAGTGATCAATAATAAAATAATCATAATTCTTGTTCTATTTTCATCAATTAGATTTTTCTTTTCAAAAATTATTGTAATCACATTTCTTTGATCTGCTTTTTCCACCGGCTCGGTTCCTGACCTGATCCCCATCGCCCTGATCCCTCCAATGACGGAAAATCGTGTTTCAGATGATGAAGCTTGCATACAATCTGTTTTTACTGTTCAAATTTGATTCTTTAAGCATTTCATAATACAGGCAGCAAATCAAGACATTCCGCTTGATCTGTTTTTCTTACTGCGAAGATTATCAGAACGGCAAGATATGTGGTCATGAATCTCTCAGCAAAATATCCGTTCGAAGATCGAGCAAAGCACTTTCGGTCTCCGAACCAAATTTCCTGCTTCACATCGAAGATCGATCTTCGAAGAATTATTCGTAAAATTCATTGCAATGTGGTGAGGAAATTAGTACAATTTAGAAAGTTTCCCCAAAATTCTTCGCCAGTTGGACGTATCGGAGATCGATCTTCGAGACGTGGAATTCAGGTGAAATGTGATTTTTTGTTATAACCTCGTCTGTCATTAAGGATACCCTCTTGGATTACAGAATACCTTTCTCTCTAAGAACCAAATTTTTCTACACATTGGTCGTAAAGCGATCAGCCTAAACGAAACCCGGCTGGTCGCTCTTTTTTTCCAATTCAGATAAGGAGATAATTATGCAAATGTTCAATCGTTCTATATGGGGAAAATCACTGGTCATAGCTCTTGTCATTGTGCTGCTGACAACCAACGTTGCCCAGGCAGCCAAACCGGTTGCCATTAAAACGCCGATCAGCGCCGAAATAGTCAGCAGCTCATATGTTGTGACTGGAACTGGAGGTGGAGCAGCAACGCAGGTATCGATTGACGGGGGAGCATGGCAGGCAACCAGCGGTGGTAAGAACTGGTCTTACACCTGGGACACCACCCTTTATAGCGACGGCCAGCACACAGTGACCGCCCAATATACAGATGGCACGAGCGCAAGTAGTGTGAATGTGACAGTTGCCAATAGTGCCAGTGGTCCGCGTCAGCCCGCCATTGGTGAAGTTCTGATCAATGAGTTCGTCGCAGCAAACGGCACGGTACAAACCAGTGAATGGATCGAGCTATACAACATCACGACAGAATCACTGGATATCAGTTCTATGTGGATCGACGACATTAGTGGCGGGGGCGGTGCACCCCAGCAAATTCCTGCCGGCACGACTATAGAATCTGGTGGTTATTATGTTATGACCCTTAGCTCATATCTCAACAACACCGGAGATGATGTACGTTTCCTGGGTCAGGATGGAGTCACTATTTACGATGCATACACGTACAGCTCAGCCACAACCGATATGAGCTGGTGTCGTAAACCAGATGGCAGCAATTGGAGCGCCATTGAATGCAGCCCAACCCAGGGCAGCACCAATAACCCTCCCCTGCCAGCGGGTACCTGGACACCCGGCACACTTGAAATCCATATTTTGAACGTTGGACAGGGCGAGTCACAACTCATCATCGGTCCGACAGGCAGAACCCTGTTGATCGATATCAATGAGAACAGTTGGAATACCAACCAAGGCGCAACCTGGGTGGCCAGCGAGATCCGCCGTATTACCGGCAGCAGCCATCTGGATTATGTGATGGCAACCCACTGGCATCTTGATCACATAGGCTACGCTGGATATGGCGGCATCTGGTCATTGCTTGAACAACAGGGCATCGCTGTGGATGTGTTGATCGACCGTGACGGCGGCACCTGGGTGGATTCAAATAGCGACGGCATCTGTGACCCCGACCTGGAAGTTGTCTGGCATAATGCCGGGACTGTGTCCGGCACAGCCCGCAACTGGGTCTGTTGGGTTTCTGATCCCACAACTGTTGCCAGTCAGATCCGCCAACTAGCCCAAATTAATTCCACCACACAAATTGATCTTGGCATGGCAGATGGTGTAACCGTCAAGGTGGTTCAGGTGGATGCCCAGGGGGTGATGCAGGCGGATGGGGTCACTCCGGTCGCCGGTGATCATACCCTGGATGCACTGCCTACTTCCGAAAACGATTATTCGATCACCCTTTGGCTCAACTGGAGCAAATTCGACTTCGTGACCGGCGGCGATACAGATGGCGAATATGCCACCAGTTCGTATGGTTATTCCTATAATGATGTAGAAACCGATATTGCCGCCCGGATCGGCCAGGATGTCGAGGTTATCTCAGTTAATCACCACGGTTCAGCCCATTCAACCAATGCAGCTTATGTCAGTACCCTCAACCCGGATGCGGCCATCATAAGCGTAGGCAGCACCAATACCTACGGCCATCCAGACCAGACCGTGCTTGACCGTTTGTACACCAACGGCACCATGCGTTATCTGACCCAAATTGGTGATCCAAACCGTGATTACTATGATTCTGTCATCGCAAATGGGAATGTGATGGTTCAGGTCACCGATGGCATCAATTACACAGTGCACGGAGACCCTTATGTGGCGACTGACCCCGCTGGAAATCCAGACATCCCGCGAACACCAGTAGTTGGTGAAGTGTTGTTGAACGAGTTCCTGCCTGCGCCACAAACTCTCTTCACCACCGAATGGGTCGAGCTTTACAATCCGACCAGTGAGCGGCTGGATATCAGTGGTATGTGGATCGATGACCTGTTGAATGCCGGCGGTGCGCCCAAACAAATCCCAGCGGGGACTATTCTCGAACCCGCCAGTTATTACGTCATGGAAATGACAAACTATCTGAACAATACCGGCGATGATGTGCGCCTGCTGGGTACAGATGGTGTCACGGTTTACGACACTTATACCTACGCCAGTGTCAGTTACGATCTCTCGTATTGCCGCTTGCCGGACGGCGGAACCTGGGCATCCAACTGCACTGCCAGCAAAGGCCTGACCAACCAATAAAAGATGCTAATGCATTTCCCCCCAAATCTGCTGAAATACAGTTTCAGCGATGCCTTCGGGCATTAAACTTTTGCCGGCGTGCCCCCCTCACGTCGGCGATCGTTTTTAATTCATCATCATTAATTTTTAAGCCGACAGCATGGATCTTTTGAACTATTTTTTCCACCGGTGACTTGACTCGAACCCCATCGATCTTTTGACTCCCGTGCCGCAAATCGTGGCCAGTTCAGGGAAAGTACCTGTCCTGGCCACCATTTTGCTTTAAGTTCCACCGGCTTTAGAGAAGCGCATCAAACAGTCAGCAGAGCGCTTTGTAGATTGTTCCAACCTAGTCGCGCCTGCAGGCCTGTTTCATGCGCTGATCCCCAAACTACAGCCCCAATCCGATCTAATCCTATCCGCACACTACAGCACCCTTTGATAGCAGATCCACTCCCAAACTCGACCTAATCCTTCACGAGCTCACTTTGCATTACAATCGATCTTCGACCCGAACAACGTCGGCAGCTCGCGTCCGCCGAAGGTGTCGAGCCGATAGGCGATGAGTTACCGAAGGACCCCCCGGCGCGTGCCATACCCCCCTTTCAAAAGCGCGCTTCGGCTGATTATTCAATGGTCTTCACTATTATGGTGAATAAATACATTTTTATATATAATAGAGGAGCTTGAAAGGTGCACATGTTTTCATATAAAAGTTTAGGTGACGCAGTCCAGTTATGGACTGAAAAAAGAGAATTACTGAAAGATTGTTATGTCTTTCGTGATGCTACTAAACATTTTAGGAATAATAAATTAGTTGGAGTTTTGTATCGAATTAGAGATTACAAACCAGAAAAATTTAGCAAGGCAATAAAATCTAATTGGCAGGAAGATAGAATACTTCCATCTTGTTTGCTTGGTATTGAGGGATGGGAATCTGAATATCATTTGATATCAGAGGATGAAGCTAAAAGAATTTTGATTGAATGGGGTTTAGATCCTTCTGAATTGTATGATTGATTTATAATTTCGTTATCAATCCCAGTCAGATATTTTTGCATGGATTATTTGCATTAGAATCGATCTCATTCCCGAGCTACGCCAGCAGACTCGCGTCCGTTGTTTTCCCCCCTGGCGCGTGCCATACCCCCCTTTCAAAAGCGCGTTCCGGGTTATCCATGTTAGCCTAATCTTTCCGCCGGCTCGGTTCCTGACCTTATCCCCATCGACATGCTCCCTTCCATGAAGCGCAAATCGTGTTTTATTCATAAAAACATAAAACACCATTTGTGCCACCTCTCCACCGGCTGCAGAGATCAAACGCCAAAGCTGCAGCAGATCGCTTTATTTCCAGAATCCACAGAAAGCGCGTGGATCTGGAAAACAGCGCCTGCAGGCAACTTTCGCGTTTTTCAAGAATTAAACCATTCTTAATCCTGTCATTCTTTCGGTGGTCGTCCGTGGACCAGCTTTCCCCTGTTTCATTTTTCCAGTTTTTCCGGAAACAAAAATCCTATTGTTCTTTCCTGCTTTGCTCTCGGAGAAAAAGTGGTCCACACTGAAATTTTTTAAAATATAAAACTTATAGTTAAACCGCAGTCTATTTTTTCCCTTCCAGTCTTGGGCTGTGGACGGACATCAAAGTGCATCGACGTCCGTCCACAGCTTAATCGCATTCTAGTTAAACCGCGAGCTAGTTTTTCCCTCCCGGCTTTGGCTGGAGAAGGTCGTCAAAGTGCATCGACAACCTTCTCCAGCTTAATCGCAATCTAGTTGATTTGAACGCCGTCGATCTGATCCCTCCAGTGTCGGGCAATTCGTGGCCAGCCTGGAAGTGCATCCAGGCTGGCCACGAATTGCCCTAATTTTACGCCGGCTGTCAAAAAAGCGCGCCATAACGGCTTCATTATGTATCAGCACTTCCCTTCGCTCAGGGCTTCACATGCTTCAGGTCGTTTTCGCGCTTTTAAAGAATCAAACCAAACTTAATTGTGTCATTCTTTCAGTGGTCGTCCGTGGACAACCTTTCCCGTGTTGGGCTTTGGACAGCCGTCCATGCACTAGGACGGCTGTCCATTGCAGCCATTTTGCCATTCGATCCGTACCGTTTATTCGTTCTTTGCAGAGACAGGATACAATAATCGCCTGAACCAGAATGGCAACCAATGAAAGTACCATCATACCTATGGAAATTTCACCAAATTCTGCTGCTTTATGACCTGATTTTTAAAAACCATTCAGAAAGTCGCCCAATTGTTAGTTTTTGAGAATTTCTTTTAAAGCAGCCAAAAGGAGTATTATATTCTCTCTACGAGAAGAATAACCCATCAGTCCAACTCGCCAAACTTTTCCTTTCAATTCCCCTAAACCGCCGCCGACTTCAATATTATATTCATTCAGGAGGAGCGAACGAACTATAGGCTCTTCTACATTTTCAGGAACTCGAACTGTTGTAAGAGATTCCAAACGGTATTTTTCTTCCACATGACAGCTAAGGTTTATTTCTGTGAGCCCATTCCAGAATAACTCTGCATTCTTGCGATGGCGTTGCCAGCGATTTTCAAGACCTTCTTCCGCCACGATCCGTAAGGCTTCATAAAATCCATACACATTTGAAATTGGTGCAGTGTGGTGATAGGTTCGTTCTTTTCCCCAATACTGTTGAACCACCTTCAGATCGAGATACCAGTTTGGTACCGATGTTTTTCGAGCAGTCAGCTTTTCCACAGCTCTTTCGCCGAGGGTAATGGGACTCATACCAGGTGGGCAACTTAAACATTTCTGTGATCCACTATAACAAACATCAATATCTTGCCGATCAACGAACAACGGAATGCCTCCCAGCGATGTGACAGCATCAACAATCACAATCGCTCCGGCAGCATGGGCGATTGAAATGATCTGATCTAGGGGTTGTTTGGCACCGGTCGACGTTTCAGCATGAACGATACAAACCACTTTCGAAGGATGGGATTTCAATGCTTCGGATACTTCTTCCTCTTTAAAAACTTGACCCCAGGGACAAGTAATTATTTTGACATTTCCCCTGTAGCGTTGTGCCATATCTGCAAGCCGTAGACCGAAATAACCACTTGCGCATACCAAAACACCATCGCCAGGTTCAACCATGTTTGCAACTGCAGCTTCCATTGCAGCGCTACCAGTTCCTGAAATGGGAATAGTAAATCGATTTTCAGTTTGAAAAGCATAACGAAGTAATTCCTGGGTATGATCCATCAACTCGATAAACCACGGATCAAGATGTCCCAATAAAGGGGTTGTCTGAGCACGCAGAATGCGTGGATCAACTGTGCTTGGTCCGGGACCTAATAATAACCTGGGGGATACATTCAATTCAGGCGTATTGGATGGTACTGGAATAATTGTTGTCATGATAATCCTGAATTTTCAAATTCTTTTTGCCATCGGGTAAAATGCTCCAGTAAATCATCCAAATTATCATAAATGGCACCAACTTTTTCAATACAGCCCATTGTAAAGAAATTTAAGCATTCTCCAACCTGGTTTTTATCCCTCCACCAGGAGCGTTCATCTTGTAATAAACCTAAGATTCCAATTTTCTTTGGATTTTGCTTTATCAACTCATAAAAAATCCCAATTTCGCACGCAACTCCACTACTGACATCCGGATCATCGAGATGAAGAATCATGGCATCCGCCCATAGCAATCCCGCGAGATCTACTCCAAATACTTGGGCCGGCAGAGAAGTTGATACATCACTATTGTGTTCTTTTTCTTGAGGCACAAAACATTCGTGACCTAATTCGCGCAAGCGCTGTACATTTGATGCAATATTGGCACGGTGATATGGCGAAAAAAGTGGACCAGCGATATATAAACGCATAACATTATCCTTTCTCAGCTTCTAAAAGTGCCTGAACACTGGCAAAGTTCGGCACAACTTCTCCGCACTCACGGAAAGCATCACGCACTTGAGCGCAAAGAGCCTTGTCTCCAGCTGTCCAAGTCCAACCAGCTACCCGAGTGTCGTGAAGTACACCAATCATTTTGCGTTTCTGATCTTTTTTGTTTGTAAATCCAAAGAACATTCCCGCCTGAAAAGCAACACCATCATCTATGGTATACCCATCTAGTATAGCCACCAACCATCTGCATTTCTGCAATGCAGTACAACTATCGACAAAGTTAAATCGATTTTCATCCCATGGATTTGCTATATCTTTCCAACTATTTTCATGAGGCACAAATACCTCATGTCCTAATTTCCTGAGAGTAATAGCAAATTTTGATAGGTATTCGCGAGCGTATGGGGTTGCAACAATCCCCGTCAAAAATATTTTCATCTTTTAATCTCTCCTTTTGGTCTACTTTCACCAGAGTTCCAACAATTCAAATGTTCTAAAATATCATTAATATTGTTATAAATGTTTCCGCTATCTAAAACACACCCCAACGTAAAAGCATTGATGGGGGGCATTTTCACATCATGTCTTCGATATGCTCGATCATCAGTAAGGAGTCCTAAAATTCCTTTTTTGGATGGGTTAGATTGCATCATCATCCAAAATATGCCTAATTCACAAGCTAGACCACTACTAACATCTGGATCATCCAATAATGCTACAATAGCGTCAGACTCGTTGATCATGTCATAATCATCATCAAAAATTCCGATGGGTGTTGCTGGTGTACCTGTATCATTGTCAAAGGCACGAGTAACACTAAATTCATGAGGTACAAAACAGATGTACCCCTTTCTACGTAGAAACGCAGCGGTACGGGCATGTTGAGCCCTATGATATGGTGTAAACAATGGTCCTGCAACATATAGTTTTAAGGTCATACCATATTCTCCTTTACTATCCTTTCAATCCACTCATCATTACGCCTTTTACGTAATAACGTTGAAATACTAAAAATGTAATCAAAATTGGCAATGTTGCCATTACACTTGCTCCGAATGCTAGCCCCCAACGGGTATCGACCTCTGTTGTAAATGTGGCGATTGCAACCTGAACCAGACGTTTCTCAGGACTGGGAGTCACGATTAAAGGCCAGATGAAAGAGTCCCAGCTTGCCTGGAAACGGATCAGAGAAAACGTGATCAACGCCGGGATTGAATTTGGTATTACCACATACCAGAATGTTGATAGATAATTACACCCATCGATTCGGGCAGCATCCAACAAATCCTTTGGCATTTCAGTAAAGAATTGGCGCAATAAGAAAATACCAGATGCATTTGCAATCCATGGGATAATTAATGCTTCGTAAGAGTCTATCCAATTGAATGTACGCATCTCCAAGTATAACGGAATAGCCAAAACTTCAAAGGGAACCATCATGGTAATCAAGAACAACCCGAATAAGATATTTTTGGCCGGAAAATTAAGTTTTGCAAAAGCATAGGCTGCCGTAGCATTTATGATCAGACTGCCAAATGTGCAGGCGATAGCCACAAAAATACTATTGCCCAGATAATGCAAAAATGAATAGGGCAAAAGGTTTATTAATTCAACAAAATTTTCCAGAGTCCAGGTTTGAGGAATCAAGGTTTTCCAACTCAAAGGGAATGCATATTGGAAAATTTCTGCTTGTGGTTTTGATGAGGATAAGAACATATAAATAAAGGGAAAGATGAAAATAAAACCAACAATCGCCAGTACAACATATCGGAGGATTATCTGAAATATTTTTTTCCCCTTTAAGGAGCCATTTAGATGTACACCTGAGCTGGGGCTAGTACATTTGTCAAAGGTTATTGATTTCAAATTACTTGCTCCTCTCTAGTACTCTACATCTGATCTTAATAATCGAAATTGAAGTCCAACCACCATCCCTACGATTAATAAGAGAATCATCGATAGTGCAGAGCCATATCCAAGTTTGTAGTAACCAAATACATTTCTATAAATGTTAAAAACCAAAGTTTGTGTGCTGTTCATGGGTCCGCCATTGGTGATGACGTATATTGGAATAAAAACCTTTATGGCATTGATCGTAGCCAATACAGTTACAAACAATAATGAACGACGTAAGAGGGGAAGGGTAATTTTCCAGAAACCTGTCCAGCCTGATGCTCCATCAATGGCAGCTGCCTCATAGTAGTCGGCAGGGATAATATTCAGTCCGCCCAATAAGACAAGCATTGAAAATCCAACTTCTTTCCACACACCAACAATAACAATGCTCATTAATACTACATTTGCATCTGTTAGCCAACCAACCGGAGCAAGGCCTATTGTTTGCAAAACAGAATTAAAGATTCCCACATCAGTGTGGTAAAAAATCTTCCAAATTGTCGAAACCACTACTAGGGAAGTAACTGCAGGAAGAAAAAATGCGGTTCTGAAAAATCCGACCCCAAAGAATGCATTTTTCAAGATTAATGCAAAAATCAAAGCAACCAAAATCTGCAACAATACTACGGCAATTGTGTAGAAAAGCGTATTACCAATAGAGATTAAAAAAATTTTATCTTGGAACGCCTTTATATAATTTGTAAATCCAATAGGGTCATATTTTAATGACAACGCAGATACATCAAAAAAACTAGTCCTGGCTGCTGAAACAATGGGGTAAAAAGAGAAAATTAGTAAACCGATCGTCGCAGGTAAGAGAAGTAAAAAGGATGATTTTATCTCTTCTCTTTGTAATTTTTGAACCTTTGGCATTTTCACCTCACTTATTAAGGAGCAGACCGAATTTTTTTGGTCTGCTCCAGTATCAAAGAAAAACTTATTGTCCTAATTCAGCATCTAATGCTTCCGCGGTTCTATTTACTACACTTGTGACATCCCCACCTACAGAAATGTCAACAACCATTTGTTTAAAGGTGTCGAAGTAAAAACTATATTTTGGAGTAGCGGGACGTGTTACTGCACAATTTTCCAGTTGCTCCATGAAAACAACCCATGGATATTCACCGAATTGGGGGTTTGCTTCAATGACCGACTTGCGTGCTGGTAGATAACCACTGGTTGTTACCCACTTCTCATGAGCAGTTCTGGTAAGGTAATCTACCAATATCCATGCTTCCTCAGGATGCTTGGAGGCTGATGCAATTCCTAAATTCCATCCACCAGTTGTTACTCCACAACTTTTATTCTTGAACATAGGAACAATGGTAAATTTAAAGTCAGGGAACTTACTCTCCAGAAGTGGACGATAGCTAGAAGGTGCTTGCATCATGGCAAGTGAGCCATTCGGGAAACCATCAGGGATTGTCTCAACCGAGACGATCTTTTCTGTGGTGTACCAACTACCCATGAAGGTCATTGCTTCAATACCTGCCTGGGAATTAATGTAGCCAGATGCTTCGGTTAAGTCTGGTGATAAAGTTTCTGCAGTATTCTGAAAGAAAAGTGGTAACATGGACCAATCTTGCAATGGACGTTGTTGAGAAAAGCCCCAAACCAATGTAGCATCACCTTCGCGTTTGGTTAAGGTTTTGGCTACATCCATGAATTCTTCCCATGTCCAGGCCTCTTCCACATTTGTAGGAAGAACAATACCTGCATCAGAAGCCATCTGTGTATTTACGTAGATTCCTTCAGTAAGTTGGTGTAATGGTACAGCATAAGTAACGCCTTCGTAAATGGTTTCATTCCAGGCTGTCGCAAGGTAATCATCTCGATTTTCCTGCGTGATTCGATCATCTAGAGGCATAAGTACACCTTGGCTTGCGTACATAGCTGTGCGAATATCAGTCCAAAAGATATCCGGTGGATTACCACCAGCAAAGGAAGTACCTAATTTGGTATGGTATTCTGAAAATGGGGCGGAATCAATTGTGACTTTTATGTTTGGATATTCTGTCATGAAATCATCAACAACAGCTTGCATTGCAGGAACGAGTACAGCATCCTGCTGCATAAGATAGGTTAATTGAACCTCTTTTTCACTAACTGCCGGAGCTTCAGTTGAAGCTGCTACTTTTGTGGGTTGATCTGCGACAGGTGCGGTAGTTGGTGCAGGTGTTGCGCAACTTGCCATTGAAAGAGAGGCAATTATTATTAAGCTTAATAATATTAATAAACTTGACTTTTTCATACTTCTTTCTCCTATTAGGTGTATCATTTCTTAAATTACCTGGAGAATTTAATGGTTTTTTTCGATGACCCAGGTCTTGGATTACGATAGAATAAGATGTTAGTTATTTTACTCATTCACCTCCTTTCCTTAAACCTGGATACCAGAGCTTAGCTCTAGCAAACTCACGCTCTTTATCCATTTCTGATAATCGTACAGCAGCCAGATTGACTGCTGTTATTGCTTTTTCGACTCCTTTAACTTCAAACGTGTTTTCCAGTCGATTAGCGACAACAGCAAAAATTGCTCCAGATCTCAATCCATAAATCCCTGAAATTGTAAGCAATGCAGAAGTCTCCATTTCAAAATTGACTACGCCAGCTAATTGCATATCTGTCAACAATTCACGTGAGAAGGATGGGTAATAGTCATTGAAACCAGATCGACCTTGACCGAGATACCATGAATCTGTTGAAGCAGTGATTCCAAGGTGATAATGTAAACTTAACTCCTCGCATGCCCAGACCATTGCCATCACAACCTCTGGATGCGCAACAGCAGGATATTCGGGACGAACATACGCTTTACTAGCACCATCGAGCCTAACAGCTCCAGTGGAAATGATTATGTCTCCCAGTTCAATACCGGGTTGGATACATCCAGTTGTCCCGATTCTTAAAAAGTTCTTAGCTCCTAAACGCGCCAACGACTCGACGACAGTAGCCATAGCTGGATTTCCAATGCCAGTTGAGATGGCACTTATTGCCTGACCATGAAATTTCCCAGAATGTGTTATAAACTCACGGTTCTTTCCAACCTGCTGGGCTTCATCCCATTGTGTTGATATCATTTGAACGCGATCTGGATCTCCTGGTAAAATTACTGTTTGGGCAATATCTTTAGATGCTATCCGCAAATGGTAATTTACCCCTTCTTTTGTGAAAGGATTTTCTGCAGAGACAATTGAAGGTTTTTCCATTTAGGGCTCCTATTAGAATAAAAAATAGTAAGTTAATTTTGGGGATTTGGAAGGAGTAATGCCCCAGAACTATCGAAGTTGAGGGGATAAAACGAACTTTTCTGATGCAATAGTGGGTTATTTTTTGCATCAGATAGAAGGCTCTCAGAAATCCAAAAAGTATCCAGAACCAGAGTGTTTTTAGCAATCACTATCCGAACCTTATCATCCGCGATACCACTTAAGGCCGTATCAAACAAATCTTTATCTGTTTCCAGGGTCATGGGAGTTTTTCCACCAGCATAGTTTTTCGAAGTAAAACAGTTATATCTGGTTGCTTCCCAGTCTATTTTTTCAAGAAGACGTCGGACAACGAGATCTGCATGCCCCACCCCAATTGCATTTCCATGGCTATCTTTTGTCAAATCCAATGCACCTAGAACTTTAATCAGGGGAGAAACCGGACCTCCAGTCCGACGCCACATGCCAACTACGTTCAGATCCATCCCTGTACCACTGATATCTTTACCAATTTCCTGTAAAACCAGAAGGTCTAGAGGTTCGAAAGGAATATGTGGTAATAAACTACGAGCGTAATCCAGCAATCCAGGTTCCATCTCTTCAATTTGGTCCGCAGGTAAAACCGCAATTTTTGCTGCTTGATGAAATCCATTTTCGACAATTCCAATACCACAAATGATAGGTAATTTTTCGATAACTACCCGGGCTGCAGGTAAAATAGCAGCTGGAATTCCCCAATTATGAATTTCAGTAGCTCCACGAGGATTTCCCAACCCTACAGCAAGCATTTTAAGTAAGCCACTCTCCCATCGGGCTTTAAAAGCTGTGTGTTCTTTGATACGATTGACCACAATAATTCCGTCTGCCTCTGCAGCTTGTGCATCACAAAAAACAGGCATTCCTGAAGAAGTTGAGCCAATTTGCTTAACTTCAATTGAACTGATAATAGGAATTCCAAAATCATCAGATCGAATACCATAGGATTCAATTACCTGTTTTTGACCTTCGCCAGTACTGCTACCATGACTACCCATTGCAGTCACGAAGAATGGTTGTGCTCCAAGGGATTTCAATTTATCAACCAGGACATGCAAAACTTCTATTTGAGAAGATATGCTACGGCTTCCAACCCCAATCGCTATCCGCATCCCGGGTTTTACCCAATCGGAAATAGGCAGATTGTCCAAACCGTCTCTTATGAAATCAGCTATATTGACAACTTTGTCTTCATTTACTTGCTGATTGAATTGTGCAATCCGGATTGTCATATTAATCCTAAATTTTCATTTGTATTTTTCGACAAGGATCTTCTTGCCAGACACGATAAACATTCATTAAATGTGAACGAGCCAGCTCTTCTGCGTCCTCGCCACGACGAGAAAGAATTGCTTCTATTAATGAACGATGCTGTTCGACTGCGTCTTTTAAGTCGGGATAAATTCGACGACGCTTGAAGAGTAAAAATCGATGTAATCGGATAGTTGCAAGTGACCACATTTCATTGAGAAGTGAGTTGTTATTTAGGGTTATTATAGAAGTATGAAATTTGAGGTCGAGTTGAATCATTTCCCATTTATTATTGTTTTTTACTGCCAATTCCATTTCGTATAAAATATTAGAAATAACATCCAGATCCCCAGATGAACCATTATTTGCCAAGTTTTTTGCAGCCTGTGGTTCAATTAATAATCGAACCATATGTAATGATTCTAAATCATCATCTGTCATGGAAGAAACTTTGGCTGGTTGATATGGTTCTTTGTAGACAAGGCCATAATTTTCAAGTTTCCGAAGTGCTTCCCGAATGGGAATTCGGCTCACACCAAATTGGGCTGCTAATGCTACTTCAGGTAATTGATCTTCTGGTTGAAGAACATTGGTAATGATAAGATTCATGATTTGCTGAACGATGGATTCAGCAAGAACATCTGAGCGACCCAAAGGCGTGATAGAAGAAAAACTATTTTTTTTGTTATTGATTAGGGAACTTGACATTGCAGTCCTGAATATGCTAATATGAATACTGTATACAGTATTCATATTAGCATATTTGGAATAATCATGTCAATAGGGTTTGATAACTCAATTTTAGAAAAATTTTTTTTAGAAGTGTCTAAACAAAAATTATTGGTACCTTTGTGGCCAACTGAGGATAGTATTTCTTACTACGACCAAACACTTCTCCCTTTTGAATTAAAACAGTGTATTGCGTATTCACCAAACGATCTGACAAACGCTATTCGATCGATGCAAATCCGTGGATCTGGGGCAATTGGATGTGCAGGTGCGTTTGGGGCAGCATTAGCAGTTTTTTCTGCTCCTCATGATCCTCAACAATGGCTAAAATTGACTGAGTCATTACGTACAGCACGTCCCACCGCTGTAATTCTCGAAAAAGCAGTTGACGAGGTATTAACTGAAGCGCGAAAACATCCTGAAGACTCAATAAAAATTGCTTCAAATGTCGCTGTAGCTTTTTTTCTAAGACAATTAGAGATGGAACGCACCATAGGTGAATACGGACAGAAGCTTATTCCTGACGGGAGTACGATATTAACCCATTGCAACTCAGGTGCTTTGGCTGGAGCTGGTTATGGAGGTCGGGCATTATCAGTGATAAGAGCCGCGATGGAAGCAGGCAAGAAAATTCAGGTCATAGCTCAAGAAACCAGACCTTACTTGCAAGGAGCAAGAATTACAGCTTGGGAACTTGACCAATTACATATTCCTGTAAAACTTGCTTCTGATGGTATGTCGGCAGCACTGATGCAAAAAAATCTAGTTAATGTTTGTATCGTAGGCTCTGATCGTATCGCCGCCAATGGAGATCTGATAAATAAAGTTGGATCATGCTTAATAGCACTAGCTGCCCGTGAGTACGGGGTACCTTTTTATTCAGTCACCACATTTTATAATGTTGATCTACTTTGCCCAGATGGAATGTCGGTTCCCATTGAAATGAGATCGGGTAAGGAACTATTGTCAATAAATGGGCACCTAATTACTCTTCCCACATTTGAAGGAATCTATCCATCCTTTGATATAACTCATGCGAGTTTAATAAGTGGAATAATTACTGAAAAAGGTGTTCTTTTCCCACCTTACCACTCAAAATTGGTTAACCTGGTAAAGGGGAAAGTATTATGTAGCATTAATATTCAAAATGATTGTAATTATTAGCTTCCAGTTAAGTTATTCAGTGTCAGTTTTTCCTCGAAAATAGTTTATCACGAGATAAGGATGTGTAATTTATGAAAACTTTAATTATCGGTGGAACCGGAATCACGGATTTGGATGTGTTGGAGAATCAAAAATCTGAGACAGTAAGATCACCATATGGCGGAGCCGTCATTTTTACCGGAACCTATCTTGGTTTGGAGACAGGATTTTTAATGCGGCATGGTCAGTATCACGAAAATCTTGCCCCACAAGTCAGTTACCAGGCAAATATCTGGGCTGCCAGAGAATTAGGATTTACCCGAATCTTGGGAACTTCTGCGGTTGCTTCGTTAAGATCAGATATAAAAGTGGGCGATTTGGTATTACTGGATCAATTGGTGGATTTGACCCACGGTAGGGGTTCATCTTTCTTTTCGGGTTCGGTCAAGATGACTGAACCTTTTTGTTCACAAATGCGTACAATCATTCTTGCCACAGCAATCCAAGAACATATTTTTATGCATCCTACAGCTACTTATGTCTGTTTTAATGGTCCACGTTATGAAACAGCAGCTGAGATTCGTCTTTTCCAAAATTGGGGAATGGACGTCATTGGAATGACCAATGCCACCGAAGCAACCCTTTGTAGGGAAGCTGGTCTATGTTATTCAACCATCGCTTTGGTAACAAATATGGGTGCAGGTCTTTCCCAAGAAGGCCCTGATTTACTAAGACATCGTCAGGTTACACAAGAAAACCTTCCAAAATTAAAGCAGCTTACTTTTGCCAGTCTTCAGGCCTTGACACAGCAAGAATTGTGTTTTTGTTGTTCATAATTATCATTTGCGAAAACGTCAGGATCAAAATCCACAACTATTTTGGAGGTTTAGATAATTTTATGGAAACATTAGAAAGCATTTTACGAAAAGAGTTAGCATATACTTCAATCAAAGCTTATAATCGTGGTTTGGTTGGTGGCACTGGGGGAAATGTCAGCGTTAGGATGAGTGAAACCACCATGCTTATTACTCCATCAGGTGTATCTCTGGGAGATACAACAGCAGACAATATTATAAAAGTTAATGTCAACACCTTGGAATGGGAGCCAATCCGCCACTATAAACCATCAAAAGAAACAGGGATGCATGCTGCCATTTATAAAGTTATTCCAAGTGTTGCAGCAGTCTGCCACTGTCATCCACCTTATGCTACTTCCTACGGTGTAAAAAAAATGGATATCCCTTTGGTTACAGATGCTGCATTTAAGCAACCCCCCATGCCACATGTTAGTTTTTCTCCATCAGGGAGTCAAGATTTAGCTGAAAAAGTGAGCGAGGTTGCCCGAACCACCCCAAACCTACGAACGATATTATTGGATGAACATGGCATAATTACAGTGGCAACCAATCTTACAGCAGCATTCGATTTTATGGATGTCACGGAAGAAATTGCCCGAATTGCTTTTATATCTTCTCAAATTTCAAAACGATGACAGGTGTTTGGCAAAAGAAAACAGGAGATAATAATATGGCTTCTTTCAGAGGCAGTTCTTTTTTTCAACAAAAAGGTGTGGCAGGTTTTACCCATCGCGCATTCACAAAATCCATGGGTTTTGATGATCAGGACATGCAACGACCTGTAATCGGTATCTGTAATACATTTAGTGAAGTGAATAATTGTCACCGTCATTTTCGAGAGTTGTGTGAAGCTGTAAAACGGGGTGTCTGGCAAGCAGGGGGATTTCCTTTAGAATTTCCAACAATTTCATTGGGTGAGATCTACCTCAGTCCTAGTTCCATGCTTTATAGAAACCTAGCTGCAATGGATACCGAAGAGATGATCCGAGGTCAACCTTTGGATGGAGTTGTCTTGCTTGTAAATTGTGACAAAAGTATTGCTGCAGCTTTAATGGGAATGGCCAGTGCCGACCTACCTGCAATTGTACTGAGTGGTGGTCCAATGTTAAATGGACATTATCGTGATGAAATTTTAGGAGCATGCACTGATTGCCGACGATTGACCACAGAATATCAGGTCGGAACCCTTGATCAGGCAACCTACCAAGAAATTGAGAACGGAATCGTTAGAAGCGCGGGTCATTGTATGGTAATGGGGACCGCTTCTACTCTAAACTCAATATGTGAAGCACTGGGTATTTCTTTGCCAGGTAATGGCGCTATCCCTGCAGTGGACTCACGCCGACTGCGGCTGGCAGAGGCAGCAGGGCGACAAATTGTCACCCTGGCAAGAAATAATATCAGACCATCCCAAATCATTAACTTAGAAGCCTTTGAGAATGCTATAACATTACTTTGTGCTGTGGGTGGCAGCACAAACGCCTTTATTCATCTGTCTGCCCTGGCTGGACGTTTAAATATTAACCTACCCCTTAAGTTATTTGATGAAATCAGTCGAAGGACCCCGTTGATTGCTAGTTTACGTCCTGCAGGTAAATACCAGATGGAAGATCTCTTTTATGCAGGCGGTATCCCTGCGGTTATCAAAGAACTTCTGCCATTACTACATGGTGAATGCCCCACTGTGACCGGTTTAACTTTGGCGGAAAATGTCAAAAATGCTCATGTTACTGACCGCAGTATTATTTTTTCAATTGAAGAACCCATTCAACCAGAAGGTGGACTTTCCGTGTTATGGGGAAACCTGGCACCTGATGGAGCTGTAATCAAACATGCAGCCGCCACCCCAAAATTACTTCAACATAGTGGGCGAGCGGTTGTGTTCAAGAATATGGCAGATTTAAATGACCGGATCAACAATCCTGATCTTGATGTAACAGATGAGGATATTCTGGTCCTTCAGAACGTTGGACCAATAGGAGCGCCAGGAATGCCTGAGGTAGGAAATTTTCCTATTCCTGGAAAGCTCTTGAGTCACGGAGTGCGTGATATGGTCCGTATCTCGGATGCTCGCATGAGCGGTACTGCATTTGGTACCATTGTTTTGCATGTTGCTCCGGAAAGCGCTATAGGTGGTCCCCTCGCCATGGTTCATAATGGCGACCAAATCGAGTTAGATTTTAAAAATCGGCGAATTGAATTACATGTTAGCGAAGAGGAACTAATAATACGCCGTATGCATTGGCAAGCTCCAGAGCCACATTTTGATCGGGGTTATGGACGATTATATTTAGAACATGTTTTACAGGCACCTGAAGGATGTGATTTTGATTTTCTACGTGGGAAATCACCAGTACAAATCGAAGATCAGCCAAAATTTTAGAAAAATCGAGGAGAAGGAATCTGATGACTCTGGAAGAAAATATCATTCAATTGTTAGTTGAGCAAGCAGATCAATGCCGCCAAAATGCCCGGGTACCAATGACGAATTTTCGTGTCGGCGCAGCATTAATCACCAAAAACGGTAAGATTTTCTCCGGCTGCAATGTAGAACTGGCTAATTATCTGTATAGCATTTGTGCTGAACGAACTGCCCTGGTAAAAATGATCTCGGAAGGTGATGATCTACCTGTGGCTATCGCTGTAATTGCTGATACCAATAACCCTATTGCACCTTGCGGTCAATGTAGATCGATGCTTTATGATTTTAATCCGGATTTGCTTATAATCATGGCCACAACCCGTTCGTCAGAAGTTTTAATTAAAACAATTGGCGAATTATTACCCTATACTTATAAACGATCTGATCGGTAGGCCCATAAGAGGATCTGAATTTATGCGGTGGTGTACATAGGAGCTATTTTATCTGCTAACGCTAATCTCTCTTCTAAAGGCAAAAAAGAACCTAAAGCAGCATTTTGTGCAGCTTTTGCTAAATCCTGAAGAGAAATATTCATTTTATCAATTGCATTAGAATATTCATTAGTAAGGGTTGTATTGAACCAAGTAGGATCATCAGAATTAATCGTTGCAGATATCCCTTTTTCCAGAAAGAAGCGTAAAGGATGAGTTGCAAAAGATTGAACGGCACCGGTGATTACATTACTCGTTGGACACGTTTCCAGCGTAATGTTTTGGCGTTGGATAAGGTCGAGTACATCAGGATCTTCAACTGCACGAACACCATGACCAATCCTCTGAGCACCAAGATAATTAATGGCGTCTTCAACACTTCTTGCACCTGCCCCTTCTCCTGCATGAATTGTGATTCCCAGACGTCCGTCCGCACGCAAAGGGATAAAGATGTTTTCAAACTCGCGAGGGGGAGCAGCAGCCTCATCACCAGCCAGATCAAATCCCACGACACCGCCTTTTCCAGCGTAAGCCAGCGCCAAATCAGCCGATTCTTTTGCAACTTTCTTACCCATCTCTCGATTGATTCCAACGATTACTCCGCACTGCACTGGAAAATATCGGTTAGCTTGGTTGAGACCCTCCAGAACAGCCTCGATGACATCAACCTGAGACAAATTCCCTTGAGCGGTCATATATACAGGCGAAAAACGCACTTCAAGATAAATCAAACCATCCAAAAAAGCATCTTCGATCATTTCAAAAGCTATCCGAGAAATGGCAGCACGACTTGGAAAACAAAGCTGGGTGAATTTTGCCATTTCTCGCAAAATAAACCCGAGATTCTTACCACTGTTGGGACTGATCGTTACACGTGGTTTAAGTTCCCCCAGTGTGGATACCGGCAAAGGAAATTTGTATTCTTGAGCCAGATCTAAAATTGTCTGCAGTCGAATTGATCCAACCAGGTGGCGGTGCAATTCAACTTTAGGTAGAGACTTTAGGACGGAATTCATAAAACAAAATATCCTCTTTATCACAGCATTTTAGTTACTCTAAATCAAAGTATAGAAAAAGACAACCTAAATGAATTATACTTGAAGCCCAATGCAGAAAAAGGTTAAAAAAACCTAAATTATTTTGGACTACTGGCAATAAAATCGATTTTCCAAAGTTTAATGGATAAAAATCATAAGGTGACATAAATGGACAATGAAAACTTGAATGAATTTGTACTTCGAATAAACGCGCGGGAAAAAACCGGAAGAAAAGAAGAAGTCCCTGAAATGTGGAAACATTTGGGAGGGCGGGGATTACTTGCACGGATCTTATTAGATGAAGTTCCAGCAACCTGTGATCCATTGGGTCCATACAATAAATTAATTTTTGCTCCTGGTCTTCTGGTTGGTCATAGAATATCAAGTTTTGACCGAATCTCAATTGGGGCAAAAAGCCCCCTAACAAAGGGTGTAAAGGAGTCGAATGCTGGTGGAACAACAGGATATCAAATAGTCCAGCTACGAATTAAATCCTTGATCATTGAAGATCAACCTTTAGATCCAAAGTTTTCCATCCTTTATTTAAGTAAAGATATGATCAGATTTGATTCATACGATGAAATACAAGGTAAAGGCATCTATGAATCAGCTAAAATATTGACTCAAATTTATGGAAAAAAAGTTGCTATTGCATTAATCGGACCTGGGGGAGAAATGCAGTTAAGAACTGCAGGAATCTGCAATTTGGACAAAGATCTTGTTCCTTCACGAATTTCAGCACGTGGAGGATTAGGTGCTGTAATGGGTTCTAAAGGTTTACGAGCGATAATATTTGATTCCGAAGGATGTCCACAACCTACTCTGGCAGATCCAGAAACCTTTAGAAAAACTCAACAACACTATACAAGTACATTACTCGCGCATCCACAAACAAATGTATATAGAGAGTATGGTACATCTGCAAATGTAAGAATGGTGAATGCCTTTGGCGCATTGCCCACACGGAATTTTTCAAGTGGAGTGTTTGAGGGGGTAGAAAAAATTAGTGCTGAAGAGATGCGCAAAAATCTGATCGCACGGGGAGAAGACTGCAAAACTTCTCATGCATGTATGCCGGGTTGTGTAATTCTTTCATCTAATGTCTACGGTGATGAAAATGGACAATCCATCGTTTCACCCTTGGAATATGAAACAATCGGTTTATTAGGGCCGAATCTTGGTGTCGATAATCTGGATGATATCGCCCGCATGAATGAAATTATCAACGATATCGGTTTGGATACCATTGATGTTGGTGCAGCGTTGGGAGTTGCTGCCAGGGCAGGAGTTTTTGAGTTTGGTGATGGTCAAAAAGCAATTCAATTACTTGAGGAAATTCGGATTGGTACACCTTTAGGTCGAATTTTGGGGAATGGTGCTGCAATCACGGGAGAAGTGTATGCCATTCAGCAGGTTCCTGTTGTAAAAGGACAAGCAATGTCTGCATATGACCCACGTGCAATTAAAGGTACGGGTGTTACCTATGCAACCTCACCACAGGGAGCGGATCACACCTGTGGATTAACCTTAAGGGCAAAAATCGATCACCTCAAACCAGAAGGTCAAGTAGATGTCTCCAAAACAGTCCAGATAAATATGGCTGGTTACGATACAATTGGAGCTTGTATATTTACAGTATTTTGTGTATCAACAATCCCATATGTGATTAAAGATTTTTTGAATGCAAAGTACGGCTGGTGGGTTGATGAAGACATATTACAAACATTAGGTCGTGAAACACTGTTGATGGAACACGAATTCAATAAACTAGCAGGATTCACAAAAGCTGATGACCGATTACCAGAGTACATGACGTTGGAACCTATCGCTCCCCATAATACGGTTTTTGATGTTCCAGGTGATGAAATGGATGATATTTTCAAATGGTAATATTTGTAACTTTACATACTGTATTACGTGATCAATTCCCAGAGTATGTTTTTCCGATGAAAGTAAGTTTGGATGAATTCAGTACAATTGAAGTTCTCATAAATACAATGGGGATTCTTGATTCCCAATCACTTATATTTGTAGTTAATGGAATTAATGTAGAGTGTAACTATATTTTAAAAAATTTTGATAAGATTGACTTAATTCCAGCGATTTCAGGCGGATAGTGAGTATTAGCTAATAAACCAATCTTTAGATTTATCTTAATAAGAATGTCAAAAAAGCAAAATTCAAAACAACGACACTTTAGCTGGTTATAAAACCAATTTCAAAACGTTATAATTAGGCTCGAAAGTTTGGGGCTGTCTATAAAGAAAAAAAATAGACCCATAAGAACAAAAAAATCATAAAAAGTAAAAATCTGAAAAATGGTAAGCCTAACTGGCTGCCAATTTTTTCATAAATAGGCAATATTTATCAAAATCCACTAAATTTATTTTTGTTTATATATTTCCAAAAAGATATTTCCCCGATGAAAAAAACGTAGTCAATTTGTTATTTTACTAAATCTTAGACCGGCTCGGTTCCACTTAACCAATCCCCACGCGCCAACATCCTTTTCCCGGATCTACACCGAACCAACCAGGTTAGATTTTCCCCTGCAGACCTGGCATTAGACTTGATCTCATTCCCGAATGACGCCGGCAGCTCGCGTCCGTTGTTTTCCCCCCTGGCGCGTGCCATACCCCCCTTTCAAAGCGCGTTACCGCTGACCACTCCGCCACTTCCAAGTTCAAAAAAATTCGTACTGAATTGAGAAAAATGATCAAATTTTTCCATTAATTATTACTTCTGAGAACTTAAAGCAAAGAGGTTGAAATTCTCATTTCAACCTCTTTTTGTGGCGAGAGTGGGACTCGAACCCACGACCTACGGCTTATGAGTCCGCTGCTCTGCCAACTGAGCTACCTCGCCTGAACGATTGAAAGTTTACTATAAAGGTTATGCTCTGTCAAATAATTCGAGGGCAAATGCGGATAACTCTTCTCCAACTTTCTTTAACATTTGTAAATTAACCAGCTCAAAATCCCAATTCCTTCTTCTTCAATGAAACAAATCTTCCCTCTCCCCTCCCAATCACAATATGGTCCAGCACCTCAATGTCCAGGAGTTTTCCTGCTTGTACTGCTGCCCTGGTCAGATTGATATCCTCCGGACTGGGAGAAGGATCACCACTGGGATGGTTATGGATCAATATAATAGCTGCTGCATTCAGACGGATGGCTTCTTTAAATAATTCTCCAATCCTGACAGTGGAAGAATTTAATGAACCGGTATAGAGATTGACCATCTTTTGAAATCTATTTCGCGTATCTAAAAGTATCACACGCAGTTGTTCCTGATCCAGAATTGCCATCTCGTATTGCACAAATTGAGCAACCTCTTCCGGGCTATGGAAGGAAACATTCTGGTCTTCTAATACTCTTTGTTTTGCCAGTCGGTTCCCAATTTCGATAGCTGCTTTTAACTGCGCTGCTTTTGCCTGTCCCAGGCCGTGTTCCGAACAAACTTCCTCGTAGGTTGCCCGATGCAAACCGCTTAATCCCCCAAAATTCTTTAACAAGCGTTGTCCCACCATGACGGCACTTTCCCCCTGAACCCCAACCCGTAAAATAATCGCCAGCAATTCAGCTTCACTTAAGGCCGCTGGACCATATTCAGCCAATCTTTCACGCGGTCTTTCATTCTGGTCAAGATCCTGGATCCGGTAAATACGATTGTTCATTGAAAACCTCTTTGCTCATTTAATTTGTGAATCTGAATTAATGTACCGAAAAAATTAAATAAAATCAAGCGTAGCGCCGTGCGAAAAATCGCATCCATGCTATAATTTCAGGATGGAGAATTTATGAATTTCGATTTATCCTCTATGAATAGTTATGTCTTAATTGCCACTGCTTTTGCAGCAGCATTTTTAGCCACTTTATGGGTGAGTCTGATTATCTGGACGATACGTGATGTTAGAAGACGTTCCAAAGATCCGATGGCTCGCATTTTGGCTGTTCTTATTGTAGCGCTGTTGTTCTTGCCTGGAATGCTTATTTACGCCATTCTCAGACCTGCAAGAACGCTCGATGAAGAATTCCAGCAGTCACTGGAAGAAGAAGCTTTATTGCAGACAATTGAGGATGTCCCTTTGTGCCCGGGTTGTTCCAGAAAAGTGCAACATGATTGGATCGTTTGTCCCAATTGCCAAACGAAATTAAAGAAAAAATGTCATCATTGTAAAGCTCTGATGGAATTACCCTGGAATATCTGCCCCTATTGTGGAACGACTGTCCCTGGCATGAGAAAAGAAACTATTCCCCTGGAAGATATGCTTCCTCCCATTACCCCCACACTGTTCGATGACCTGGAAGGTCAAGAGCAATCCACTGAGGTTTCATAAAAGTGATTAATTATTTAAAGCCAATAGAACCTGTTGATTATTTAGTCATTGGACACATCACGCAGGATGTAGTTCCTGATGGATTTGTACCTGGGGGGACTGCTTCATATTCTTCATTAACCGCGCATGCTTTTGGATTGCGAGTTGGCATCTTAACTTCATTTGCGCAGGATGTCATTTTGCCTGATTTAAGAGACATTCAGGTTGTCAGTACGATCAGTGAAAATTCAACGGTTTTTGAAAATAAATACACAAAAGAAGGCAGGCATCAACGCATCTTGAGCCGGGCTGAAATTTTGCATCCCAACCAGATTCCTCAAACCTGGGCTTCACCCAAAATCGTTCACCTGGGACCCATTGCGGATGAAGTTGATCCATCCTTCCTGAAAGCCTTCCCTAATTCATTCGTAGGTGTCACCCCACAGGGTTGGTATCGTTCCTGGGATGCAGATGGCAAAATTAGGTTCAACAATTATATTGAAGCTAAACATTATCTTCAAAATGCAGATGCCGTTGTACTCAGCATCGAAGATCTTCAATTCGATGAAAGTATCATTGCAAATCTGGTATATGGTATTCGTGTCCTTGTGATCACCGAAGGATCCTGTGGTGCCAGAGTGTATTGGAATGGAGATGTGCGTAATTTCCGAGCACCAGAAAAAAGTGAAGTAGACGCGACCGGAGCTGGGGATATATTCGCTGCTTCTTTCTTTATTCGATTAGCGCAGACAAAAGATCCCTGGACATCAGCCCGATTTGCTACTTATATTGCGGCAAATTCAGTAACACGTAAAGCGATGGAAAGCCCCCCAACGGATGCAGAAGTTCAAGAAAATTTAATCGAGATTATTTAACACGATCAGGAAAATATGGCAAGAATATTCTCATTAGTCAATCAAAAAGGCGGAGTAGGCAAAACGACCACAGCGATCAATCTGGGGGCATACCTGGGATATTTTGGCCAAAGAGTTTTACTGGTCGATTTAGATCCTCAGGCGAATGCAACTTCATCACTGGGGATCGAGAAACACACAGTCAAACATGGTACTTATGAGGTCTTGATTGGATCTCAACCAATCGCCCCTAATATTTTGCACAATCCTCGTTTAAAAATATCATTATTACCTTCTTCGCCATCCTTAGCTGGAGCGGAGATTGAACTGATTGATCTGGATAATCGCGAGTATTTATTAAAGCGAGCCCTCACAAATATTTCCGATCGATACGACTATATTCTGATTGATTGTCCCCCATCATTGTCATTGTTGACGGTAAATGGCTTGATTGCTGCTGAATCAGGGGTTATTATTCCGGTGCAATGTGAATATCTTGCGTTAGAAGGTTTAGGGCAATTGACACAAACGATCCGAAAAGTGCAGGAATCGTTATTCCCGGCTTTACAAATAAAAGGCGTCGTATTGACAATGTATGATGGGCGGACGCGCCTGGCACTGGATGTTGTAAGTGAAGTGCAACGATATTTTTCAGATCAGGTTTACCAGACGATTATCCCCCGCAGTGTCCGCCTGGCAGAAGCCCCTTCTTATGGCACACCCATATCTGCATTTGCTCCTGAATCAACAGCTGCGAAAGCATATGCTGCTTTAGCTAAAGAGATCCTAGCACAAGACGGTATTATAATTCCATTAATCGAGGAATGAGGTTCTAGATGGCAAAAAAACCAGGGTTAGGTAGAGGATTAGATGCATTAATACCAGGTTCTAAACCAATGATTACAGAAGAAGAACATCAGGTTTCTGAATTACCTATCGAAAAAATTCTCCCTAATCCCCATCAGCCCCGCACAATCATGGATGATGAAGAACTTCAAGAATTGGCACAATCCATCAGAGAACATGGCATTATACAACCTTTGTTGGTAATTCCGAAAAACGATCGGGAAGAATACGTATTAATTGCGGGAGAACGTCGATTACGGGCTGCAAAATTGGCGGGTTTACAAAAAGTGCCTGTTATATTCAGACAAGCCAGTGACCAGGAACACCTTGAATTGGCATTAATCGAGAATGTCCAGAGGGCAAATTTATCCCCTCTTGAAACAGCTGACGCTTACCAACAATTAATCAGCGAATTTAATTTGTCGCATGAGGAAATAGCAAACCGGGTCGGAAAAAGCAGGGTCTCAGTGACAAACACAATTCGATTATTGAAATTGCCAGAAAAAGTAAAACTGGCGTTGGCAAAAAATGATATCTCTGAAGGACATGCCAGGGCAATTTTAGCCTTAGCAACACCCCAAGCTCAATCAGCAGTTTTGGATATCGTGATTAAAAATAATTACTCCGTTCGACAAACCGAAGAATTGGTTAAAAAATATAGCGGTGATCGGGAAACAAAATCTCCCCCAATAGTCAAAGATCCTGAAATCAAAGCGTTGGAAGAACGCTTTCAAGACAAGTTGGGTATGCGCGTAAATTTGGATCATCGCGGGGATAAAGGTAAAATCATCATACATTATTATTCAAATGAGGAATTGAATTCGTTAATAGACCGTTTCATTGAGGATTAATTTTTTATGATAATTCTCCAGAATGCAAGAATTATAGGATCTGAAAATCATTCCAGCATATCTGAAGCCCTGGCTATCCACGATGGGATGATTGTGGCTGTCGGTCGTAATGCAGATGTTTTATCATTGGCAGATCGCAAGTCAGAAATCCTTGATATGCATGGTAAGACAATCCTGCCTGGGCTGACTGATTCTCACATTCACCTGCAACACCTGGGTAGAAGTCTTACCATGGTGAATTGTGAAACTGACCAAATCCAGGATTGTTTTGATCGCTTAAAAGACAGATCAAATGTAACGGCTGTTGGCGATTGGATTCTCGGTCATGGTTGGAATCAGAATCAATGGAAAGGTGGATTTAACGATATAGCGTTACTTCATCAGGTCTCAGAAAACCACCCCATCTTTATAACAGCCAAGTCTTTACACGCTGCCTGGGCAAATAAACGCGCACTTGAAATTGCAGGTATCACGCGTGAAACGACAGACCCATCAGATGGAATTATCGGAAGAAATGATGAAGGTTATCCAAACGGCTTATTGTTTGAAAACGCTATGACAATGATGAATGAGTTCATTCCTGCTCATTATGGTCAAACACTTGTAGATAATCTACACGCAACCCTAATAGAATTATGGAAAACTGGTATTACCGCTGTTCATGATTTTGACGGTGCTGAATGTTTTTCAGCATTGCAACAATTAGATCGTCAAAAAAAATTAATGCTGAGAATAGTAAAAAGTCTGCCTTTACAGAATTTAGAATCTGCAGTGCAAACCGGGCTTCGAACTGGTTTTGGATCGGATTTCTTACGCATTGGCTCGGTTAAGTTGTTTGCGGATGGTGCACTTGGCCCTCAAACAGCAGCAATGTTGGAATCGTATGAAACAAATCGCGATAATTCTGGAATACTCATGCTTTCCAGGGAAGAAATCATCCAGTACGGGAAAATTGCAACCAAAAATGGTCTCTCACTCGCAATTCATGCGATTGGTGATAGAGCCAACCGGGAAGTCATAGATGCTTATTCAGAAATCAGGCAATATGAACAGGATCATCATTTACCAGGCTTACACCATAGAATAGAACATGTTCAGGTGCTTGCTGAACAAGATCTCAATCGATTGGCTGAATATAATATCATTGCATCCATGCAACCGATTCATTTGGTATCAGATATGGATACAGCGGATCATTTTTGGGGCAAGAGATCACGCTACGCCTATGCATTCAATAGCCTTTTGCAAAATGGAACAAAACTCATTTTTGGATCAGATTCCCCAGTCGAATCATTCAACCCTTTCTTAGGCATGTTTGCAGCCTTGACCAGATCTAAATTTGATCCGCTCTCACCCAGCAGCTGGTTCCCGGAAGAGAAAATCACTTTGGAGAAAATCCTGGCTGCTTATACGATTAATCCCGCCGTGATTTCTGATTGGAATGATAAAATCGGTAGTATTTCAACCGGTAAATTTGCGGACTTAATTGTTTTACCTGTCAATCCATTTGAAATCGAAGCCTTCGAAATAAAAGATTTATTACCTGATGCAACCATGGTCGCAGGTCAATGGGTCTGGCAGGAGGACGAATTATAATGACTACCAAAAAGAAAACCGTTTCTCCCGAAATTTTAGTACCAAGAATTGGGGAATTTTTAGTTCAAAAGAAAATAATTACCCTGCCAGACCTCAATAAAGCTTTGTTCATTCAGTTGGAAAAGGCAAAACGGGCTGAGGATATGCCACTTGGAAAAATCCTGGTGGAAATGAATTTAATCGATCAAGAGACTCTCGACGAAGCTATCACAGAACAACTAATTCGATTTCGAGATGCGCTCGAACAAAGCAACTGGCAACTGGAACTTCGAGTACAGCAAAGAACTGCCGAATTGCAAGATGCTCTGAATAAAATTAATGAATTAAACCAACTTAAAAATAATTTTATCTCCAATATATCCCATGAATTAAGAACCCCTCTCACACACATAAAAGGGTACCTGGATTTGATGATCTCAAATGACCTCGGTCCTTTATCAGAAGATCAAAATCAAGTATTGGAAATCATGGGTAAAGCAACAGACCGGCTGGAACGATTAATTGAAGATCTGATTATGTTTACATTTGCTGAACATGAACAGGTACTTATCTCTCCCGGTGAATTTGATTTGGTGGCAGTCACCCATGAAATAATCACAAATTTCCAAACCACATTCATGCAAAATCAATTCAAGCTCGATGTAATTCCTGAAACGAAATCCGCTCTTGTATTTGCCGATCAAAAAAAGATCGCCTGGGTAATTACGCAGCTGATAGATAATGCAATTAAATTTTCAAAAAAAGAAGCAATGGTCGAGATTTCTATTTCTTTGACACAGGAGACGGTTAACCTCAAAGTCAAGGATAATGGGATTGGCATCCAGAAAGAGAGAATTCACGAAATTTTTGAGCCATTCCACCAATTAGATAGCTCTTCTACCAGGAAAGCTGGTGGAGTTGGCCTGGGACTTGCACTTGCTAACAAGATAATTGAATCACATGGTGCTACACTTAATGTTAATTCTAACTTCGATGTTGGAAGTACTTTTGACTTTTCATTAAATAGATTGAAAAAATAAAAATGATTGAGCCTTTATTACCCATAAAAACAGAAACCCTCTATTCGCTAAGTAAGATATGCTGGGAATCTTCGAATTGGAAACAGGCTCTGGATGTGATTTGCAGTGAAATCCGACCCTATTTCATCTTTGATAACCTCGCTGTTTATCTTTATAATGAATCCCATTCTGACCTGGAGATTGCCTACGCCCGTGCTACAGGACGCGGAAAAAATAAAGAAGCGGATGTAGCCTGGGGTGAAAGTATCATTTTAGAGGTTATCAAGAATAACCGCACAATACTCTCAGAACCTTCTGGAGAAGAATCTGATCGGTTGAAACGACCCCATATCCTGGCAATACCCCTGCAATCCAAAAAGGCTGAGCTTGGTGTCGTTTTTATCATCCGGTTTGGGACACCAATTTTTACCGGAGATCACATTAATTTTGCTGAGTTTATGTCTTCACAAATTTCATCAATGATTCTCAGGCAAGAACGTGAGTCTATGATCAATCAGTTACAGGAACATATTCAAACACTCCAAATACAGGACGATTTCATATCAACGCTATCGCATGAATTAAAAAATCCGATTGGTTTTATAAAAGGCTACACAACCACCTTACTCCGTCAGGACACAAGTTGGAGTATAGAAAATCAAAATGAATTTCTACAGATTATTGACCAGGAAACCGATCGATTGAAAGAATTAATTGATAATCTGTTAGATTCATCGCGATTGCAATCAGGTAAGACAACGTTGAATATTCAGTTGTTGCGAATTGATGCCCTGCTGAACGATGTAATTTCTCATGCCAGGATTCACCATCCAGACCTTCAGATAAACCTTGATATTCGCCAGGAATTGCCAATGCTTCAAGGAGATCCCAGACGATTAAAACAGGTATTTGACAACCTGGTATCAAATGCAGCAAAATATGCCCCGGGAAAACCCTTGCTATTTAGAATCTATAAAGAACCTCAAGGCATAACCATCGATGTAAAAGACACTGGTCCTGGAATTCCGACGAAAGACCTGGAAAAAGTGTTTGAAAGATTTTATCGATCTGAAGCGCATAACCAGGATACGCGTGGATCCGGTTTAGGGTTATTTATTTGCAAGAAAATTATTGAAGCACATCAAGGTCAAATCAATGCAACTTCTATTCCTGGCAAAGGAACAACGATCCATGTGTTTCTCCCATTTAACGAAATGTAACATGATTTTCACCTGGAGGTTCTGATGACAAAAGGTACAAAAATTTTAGTAGTGGACGATGAGAAACTCTATCGGCATCTGCTCGAGATTAATTTAGGTACTGAAGGGTATGAAGTTATAACCGCCACAAATGGAGATGAGTGCCTTGATCTTGTTTCCAAAAAACATCCCGATCTTGTTATTCTTGATGTGATGATGCCGAGATTGGATGGATTTTCAACCCTCGAAAGAATTCGCCAATTTAGCGAAGTACCTGTTATTATGCTGACAGGAAAAAATGAAGAAAAAGATCGCGTAAAAGGACTCAATTCCGGCGCAGATGACTATGTAGCCAAACCTTTTTCTGCCACTGAGTTGATTGCCCGGGTTCGATCCGTCTTACGTCGATCACTTTCAACAGAATCTTCCAAAGCAACGCGTTTTTTTGAACATGGTGAACTTAAAATTGACCTGGCACGTGCAGAAATCTGGCAGGATGAATCCCCAATTTTTTTGTCGGCAACAGAATACAAATTATTAATCCAATTTGCTCATAATGTTGGTAAAGTGTTATCGGCAGAAGAATTGCTTTCTGCTATTTGGGGGCCACAATATCGTCAGGATAAAGAGATCCTTTGGGTAAGTATTGCCAGACTTAGACAAAAAATTGAAAAAGATCCTCATAACCCCATTCACATTGTCACACGGTCTGGTCTTGGCTATCTGATGCCCCCTATGGATGCAATGAAATAAATATCGAGGAAAAAAAATGATTACCCAATTTGAAGAAAAAGGAAAAATTTTTACCCCCAAAATAACAAAGGATCAAAGAGAAGTACTGATTCAAACAACCACGCAAAAAGTGAGAGGTTTTTTTCACGTTCAAATGGATTTGCGTTTGTTGGATGAATTAAATGAAAGCAATCATTTTTTAGCTTTGACAAATGTTGAAATCCTGGATGACAATGAACAAGTACTTTATAAATCAAATTTTCTTGCCATCAATACAGATCAGATTATCTGGATTTTACCCACAGCTGAAATAGCAAAGACATAATGGTGAAATGTAAATGAACCCAAATGATTTCATGAAGTTGAAACAACATATCCTGACGATGATCGCCAGAGAGCTCGAAAATAAAAGACCACCTTATCGTGAACGTGACGAATTTGTAAGAAACACGCTCAATCTTGCTTATCAATCCCTGAATATTAAGTTACCTCAAACGATACAGGACCAGTTATTCAAAGAAATTCTGGATGATATTTTAGGCTTTGGCCCGCTTCAATCCTTATTAGAAGATCATACGATCAGTGAAGTGATGGTAAATGGCCCGAATTCTGTTTATATTGAACAAAAAGGAAAATTAATCAAGACCGGGATTACTTTCGAGGATGATGACGCAGTTTTGAGAATTATCGAAAAGATCATTATGCCTCTCGGTCGAAGAATTGATGCAGATACCCCAACCGTTGATGCACGTCTTCCGGATGGTTCACGTGTGAATGCTGTCATTCCTCCGGTAGCAATTGATGGTCCAACCATCACAATTCGTAAATTTGAGAAAGGCAGACTGTCGATAGACCAACTGATTGAATTCGGCTCAGTTACCCGAAATATGGCAAAATTTCTGGAAGCTTGTGTCATCTCCCGACTAAATATTATGATATCAGGTGGTACCGGTTCAGGTAAAACCACACTGCTAAATGTATTATCGCGCTTTATCCCTGCAACTGAACGGATTGTAACCATTGAAGACGCAGCTGAACTGCAATTACAGCAGGATCATGTGGTTCGTATGGAAACGAAACCACCGAACATTGAAGGGAAATATCAGGTATCGATTCGTGAATTGGTGAGGAATTCTTTACGTATGCGCCCAGATCGAATTGTTGTTGGGGAGGTTCGAGGTGGAGAAGCATTGGATATGTTACAAGCAATGAATACGGGACATGATGGTTCATTAACAACCATACACGCAAACTCCGCCCGTGATGCGCTTTCCAGATTGGAGACGTTGTGTTTAATGGCCGGTATGGATTTACCAATCGGTGTAATTCGTGAACAGGTTGCCAGTGCTATTGACTTAATCGTGCAACAATCCAGATTGAGTGATGGTAGCAGAAAAATAACATCCATAACTGAGGTCGCCGGAATGGAAGGTCAAACGATCGTAATGACCGATATCTTCAAATTTGAAAAAACTGGTATCACACCGGAAGGAAAAGTAATTGGCGAGCTCAAGCCGACGGGAATTCGCCCGTTCTTCACACCACGTCTTGAACAAAATGGGTTTATACTCGGCCCTGAGGTCTTTGGAGCTAGTGTTGCGCAAATTTTAGCTTCCGGACGGCAACGACGTTAAATTCCTGCTATAATTTTTTAAAGATTGTCGTCTAGTTGAAGGATAAGGATACCATTATGAAAAATAATAAACTTTACGTACAAATTCGTAGTAAAAAATTAGGGATTTTATTAATGGATGCTCGTCTTTCAAAAAAATCCTCGATCAATGATATTTCAAAACAAACAGGCATTGCTGAAGATCGATTGATACAATTTGAAAATGGCAGTATATCCCCCAGCTTACCTGAATTAGAAATTCTGGCATACACCTATAATCTGCCTATGAATCATTTTTGGGGAAAGCAAATTCTACAAACAGATCTAACGGATGATTTAGAGGAAAAATTTCAAACATTATTGAAGATTAGAAACAAAATCATCGGCGCGAATATTAAATCAAAGCGCCAGGAAAACCGGATAACAAGTGAGGAACTCGCAGAAAAATGCGATTTTGACATTGATCAACTATCTAGGTTTGAAAATGGTGAAGCAGAAATTCCAGTTCCTACACTTGAGATTATAGCCAAAGGCTTAAATTGCCAGATCGAAGATTTCTTTGATAACCAGGGAATAATTGGCGCATGGCGTAAAGAAAATGCGGAAATTAGCAGTTTGAAAGAACTACCACAGGAATTTAGAGAGTTCATTACCAAACCAATTAATGCACCATATCTGGACCTGGCAATGAAGTTAAGTGAATTAGATGTCCAAAAATTACGTCTGGTTGCAGAAGGACTGTTAGAAATAACTTTATAATCGCTATGAACATAAATCGCGATATATCCAGAGCGAATGACCTCTTCAAACAAAAAAAATATGTAGAAGCTGCCAGATTATTTGAAACAATTGCCAGTGCATATCAGGAATTAAACAAAGATTGTGAATCAGCTGAGATGAAGAACAACGCCAGCGTTGCTTACCTGATGGCAGGAGACCCTCAAAAATCTTATGATTTATCAAAAGATACTCATTTAACTTATGAAGTTACTAAGGATTGGAAAAATTACGGTCTGGCAATGGGTAACCAGGCTTCTGCTTTGGAAAACTTAGGCAAAAAAGACCTGGCATTAGACTGTTATCAAATTGCTGCTGATAAATTAAAACTGGCTGGTGAGAAAGAATTCAGAGCATATGTGCTAAAAAGAATTTCAGCCCTACAGATTCAAAAGGGAGAACAACTGGATGCCCTGGGTAGTATGACAGCAGCATTGCAAAGTCTTCCCAAACTTTCCAGAAGAGAAAAAATTCTGAAAAAATTAACCGACCTGGTTATGAAAATCGGTACACGATAAGATTTAACTTTACCAATGTATTCATCATTCGAAATTCGCTCAGCAACCGAAAGTGATCAAACAAAGTTAAATTTTTTTTTAAGATATGAGTTTTTTATTCATCAACATTTGGATTGGCAACCTGTTCTTGATTGGTTGGGATTTCAACCCTTTTATCTTGCCATTCATGATGGTGAAATAATTGCATGTTTGGCTGCTCCAAGTGACGTAACGGATGTCGCCTGGGTGCGATTATTTGCCTGTTCTTCTTTATATCCAAGAAATGATGTCTGGAAACTTCTCTTTGAAAAAATTATCACCTCCTATCAGGGAAAAATATCAACGATTGCTGTACTTGGCATTCATCAATGGTTCGTTGATTTGTTATTGAAACAATCATTTATGGTTCATCAAAATATAATTGTGTTTGAATGGTTTAATAATATTCTTTCTCCGCCACAATCATTATCAGGACTGAAGATTAAGCGTGCAGAATTTGATGAACTGAGTGATGTTGCAAATCTGGATATCCGTTGCTTTGCTCCATTATGGCAATTGCCTGAACATTCCATGAAAAAGGCTTATCAACAGGCTGGATATACAACCGTGGCAGCTTATGAGGGAAGAATCATTGGCTACCAAATGAGTACAGAGTCCTATTCTTCAGCGCATTTGGCTCGTCTGGCGGTTGATCCGGATTTTCAGGGGAATAATATAGGAAAAATTTTGCTGTTTGATTTATTTACCCATTATTCAACCTCAGGGATTCATAAAATTACTGTGAACACACAGGAAGATAATTTTTCATCAAAAGCTTTGTATTCTCGTATGGGTTTTATCCAAACCGATGAAAAATATCCGGTTTTAATTCGAAGAATATAGTAAATTTCAGATCAAACTTTACATTTTTGGTTGACCTTATCTTATTTGCGCTTAAAATTCCTATTACTATGGAGGATTATTAATGGGTAAAAGACAGGAAATAAGAAACAAGAGAATTAAAAAAGAACAAAGTCAACGGCGCATCGTATTAGTCAGTGTGATTGCCGTATCCCTTCTCATTTCAGTATTTGTAATTTACCAGTCTCAGAAACCCGTTGGGGAAATTAAATCGATTGAAGAGAAGACGCGTCCACAAACAGATGGACTAACCATGGGCAACCCAGATGCAGATGTCGTTGTTGAAGAATTTTCAGATTTTCAATGTGTTGCCTGTTATCGCTTTTGGCAGAATTTTGAAGAAGACTTCATTAATCGCTATGTTGCAACCGGTGATGTTTTATTCAAGTATGTGCCTTTTAGTTTCCTCGGTAATGAATCGATCCAGGCAGCGGAAGCAGCGTATTGTGCTGAAGAAGAAGGAAAATTCTGGGATTATCATGATACGTTGTTTCTGAATTGGAATGGTGAAAACGCAGGCAACTTTAGTGATAAACGTCTTGTGGCTTTTGCCGGTTCGTTGGGATTGAATGAGAACAATTTCAGAGCCTGTTTGACCAGTAATCGCTATAACAGCGATATTCAGGAGGGTCTACGCTACGGGAGAACTTCAGGAGTCAACGCCACGCCAACTTTTCTGGTAAATGGTAAACTGGTTTATAGTGACACTTTATTTTCAACGATTGATGAATTATTAGGGAAATAAACTAATCAAAAATTCGGTTCTGAAAAAATTCTCAGACCTGATTTTTTTAATTAATATATTCCAAATAAATTGAATATCCAGATAACCAACGGTAAAATAATAAAACCAGGTAAGAAATTAGCAACCCTGATTTTTTTTACTTCCAACAAACTGCTAACAGCAATCCCCATCAACATGATTCCCCCGATAGCACTGAATTCAGCCAATACCTGATCAGACATGATAAATTGTAATTGGGTTGCTAATAGTGAAAGTCCACCCTGATATATGAGAATTACAAGACTGGAAAACAACACCCCTATTCCGAGGCTGGATGCAAAAGCAATCGCTGCAAATCCATCCATTATTGCTTTTATAACCAGCGTATTATAATCACCGATCAGACCATCCTGAATGGAACCCAGTATTGCCATCGGGCCAATCGAAAAGAGTAATGACGCCGTCAGGAATCCGCGGATGAATTTTGCACTCTCTATTCCTTTGTTCCTGTTAAACTTTCTTTCAAGAAATACACCCAGGTGGGATAAAGCATCCTCAATTCGCCACCACTCGCCTAATAAAACCCCAATCAACATACTGATTAATACGACCAGCGCATTTCCTGTTTGCATGAACAACCGAATACCATAAGCGAATGTGAATAAGCCTAAGGCCATCATTACGGTATAACGGACTTTTTCAGGTAAACGATTTCCTAACAATAAACCAAAAAATCCCCCCAGCAGAATTGTAGCGACGTTAATAATTGTTCCGGTTAGATGCATCACTTCACCAATGTTTGGTCACCTTTGCCTACGATAATGTTTTCGTATAATTCTAAAATAAACAACAATGAGGATAATCGATTAAGAAATCGTAACAACTCCTGATTCTCAATTATGCCAAGATCCAGAAGCTCTGCCAATCGTCGCTCAGCCCTGCGAACAATTGTCCTGGACAATGCTAAAAATGCTCCGCCTTTTGTATCGCCTGGAACGATAAATTCAGAAGGAATAGTTGTCTTTTGGCTTATATTTTCAATGGTATTTTCAATCCAGGTAACACTTTCCTGATTGATCACACGAAATTTTTCAGCTACATCTTTTTCTGAAGCCACTTCTCCCATAACAAGATAGAGTTGTTTTTGAACCTTTAATACAATTTCCTGGATCTCTATCGAACAAACAAAAGATCTACATAAGCCTAACGCAGCACTTGTTTCATCGAGGCTCCCAATTGTTTCCATGCGCAGATCATATTTCTTAACGCGATCTTTTCCTAACAATCCAGTTGTTCCATCATCACCAGTTTTCGTATAGAAGGTCATTTTTTCTCTCCTGGCTGTACGAATTTCCTATATAAATACCAATATTTATTGGGTGGAAAAACATCTATAAATTCACTTTCCCAAATAAAACTATTTTCCAAAGTTGCATATTTGTACTTTTGATCCGGAATCGCAATTTGTTGAAAGTGTTGTTCTTTCTGAAGTTCATCTAATTCATCAATCAACAAATCGATCATCAATCTGATTTGAAGTTGGCTGTTCATTTGAGGTTGAGAAAATTCAGAATCTGAACGCAAATCATTGATAAATTGATTCCACTGGCGGACTCTTATTGGTAATTCTTCAGAAATTTTTTTTTGCCAATTAGCCAACCACTTATTTTTTAAAGCTAAAAATTGATTCAAAATCGAATCGTTATCCAAAAAACTGCGGTTGTGGAGAATAAAAGAGGAGATCAACAATCGACCTGAACTGATTCTGGCTCGACGTTCTGAAGGCATGAATTTTTTATTGGATATATGAAGTTGCCAATAAATCTCGTTTGAAAAAAGAAATGAATCCCAATCTGAGATTATTTCTTTTAAAATTTCTTTTTCTAATTCAACCTTCCACATCACTCATCACCACTTGAACTTTCGAGCGATGGTGTTGTAATATTCTCAGGTCTTGGTCCAATAATATACCAATTCTTCACTGTCAAAAAACGATCACTGGTATCAAACAGCGGTCCAACAGTAACCCCTTGTATCTGTTTTGACATAGAAAAATTGTAAACAGGATAAAAAAGTGGGAGTGCAGGGAGTTCTTCTTCAAACACGACCTGGAAATTTCGATAGAACAAAGATCTATCTATCAGGTTGGTTGTTATCCTGGCCTGTTCGAGATAATCACTGGCAACAAAATTGTCCCATTGTGAATAATTCTGCCCACCTGTTGCCTGCACCTGGTCCCAAAATGGATAGGGATCAGGGTCTGGAGTCCAGGATAAATCCAGATCCACTAAAGCAGCTTGGTATGAACGCGGATTGAGATAAGAATTGATTAATTCAGAATATGATACCCCGCGAATGTTGACAGAGATGCTTAATGCTTCCCAATTCTGTTGAATCATCTCTGCCAATTGACGGTGTGTTTCATTATCAGGATATAGTAGTTCAAATCTAAACTCCACTCCATCTTTAGCCCGAATCGTCGTGTTCTCACCTCCCAGAACATACCCAGCATCTTTGATTAATTGTGTAGCTAGATTTTGATCGTATTGCACCGACTTAATACCATCATAGTATGCCCAGGTGCCTGGTAGGATAGGTCCATCCGCAATAATTGCCTGGCTGTTAAAGATTTTATCAACCATTTTTTGACGATTTAACCCGGATAATAATGCTTTTCTTACATTAACATCCTGGAAGAAAGGTACTTCTTGATTTTTAAGATTGAAGAATATTAGAGTTAATCGAGGTTCCCGTGCAGTATATAGGGCCAAATCAGGATCAATTAATGTTTCTTGTAAAATTGAAGAGTCGACTTTGCTAATCCCAAGCACCAATCCATCCTGAAAAGCTTTTAATGCATCTGAAGAATTATCATAATATCGAAACACCATTTGTTCAATAAGTGGTGGATTCTCAAAATAATCCTTATTAGATCGAAGAATAACCCCTTTTATCTGATTATTCTCTGTAATTAATCCCTCAAACGCATAAGGTCCGCTTCCGATAGGTTGTAAATTAAACTCAGAATCGATCATTTGATCAAAGTTTAGATTACCTAATACGTGCTCAGGAAGAATACCGAAGGAAAGGTAATCCAGGAAAGGTGCAAACGGTTCTTCCAGGCGAAATTGAATGGTTGTCTCACTTAATGTTTTAACATCTACCTCAGTCCAAAAGGAGCGAATATCATCGGGTACTACACCCTCACCATCTCTGATCATATTGATTGTAAATAAAATATCATTCGTGGTCAGTGTTTTACCGTCATGCCATTTTACATCTGGACGAAGAGTGATATTGTAAATTGTCCCATCTTGAGAAATACCATAAGTTTCAACCAATTCTAATTTAGGTATACCTCGTTCTTCAAAAGTGATCATCCTGCTGAATAACAATCTATTTAACTCACGATCGGCCGCGTTGTAATAATCTAACACAGGATTTAATCTCTGAAATTTTCCAACCAATGCTTCACTATACACGCCCCCCTGTTGTGGTTCTGGAACATCCACAGAAGTGGAAGCATCAGGTTTTTCATTGATTAATAAAATTCCAACAACCAGTCCGGTCAGGAATATGATAAGTAATTGCCAACGTAATTTTTTCATAAGGTTTGTCTTTAAAGAAAATAGGGCGACCATCTTTTCAGTTTTGAATCGCCCAGGATGGTTCTATGAACTTGGTACATCGATATGATGTATAAATCTTAATTTCGAATAATCACTGCAGCAAGCGTTAATATGAAGAATAAAACACTCAATCCAATGGTTATGTAGAACAAGGTTTTTTCAATACCACGACGTGCTGTAAAAACGCCGCCAGTATCACCTCCGGATAAACCGCCCAAACCTACACCTTTATTTTGCATAATTACACTGATTATCAGTGCAACTGAAGTTATAATCAAAGCTACATCTATGTATATAACCACACTCATCCTCCAATCAAGAATTCAGGATTACCCTGAGAAATAACAGACCAAATTATAACGTTTATAAGGGAAAATAGTCAACCTGTGGAAGAATTAGTCATTAATCTTCACATTCATAGTGTATATTCTGATGGTAGCTATACCCATCAACAAATTGCTGAAGCCGGGATCAACTCTGGATTGGATGGATTGATCATCACAGACCATAACGTTTTGGTTCATAACATGGATGGTTACTTTCAAAAAAAAGGGAAGAAAATTCTCGTGATCGTCGGTGAAGAAATCCATAATAAAGTCCTTACACCGCAAAAGAACCATCTTATCACCTTCGGGCAATTCAAAGAACTTTGTAATTATGCTGAGAACCCTCAACAATTAATCCATCAGGTGAAGAAAAACGGAGGTTTATCTTTTCTTGCCCATCCATTTGAGGAACCCCTCCCACAAGTAAATGAAACTGCAATAAAATGGGAAGATTGGAATGTTGATGGCTATACAGGTATTGAAATCTGGAATCACCTCAGTGAATTAAAAAACGAATCCAAAAGTTGGTTACAGCTTCTGGCATATGTGTTTTTCCCCAACAGATATGGATATGGACCTCATCCATTATCATTGAAGAAATGGGATGAATTAATAATATCCGGTAAAAAATTGACTGCAGTTGGTGGTTCCGATGCCCATCGCTTAAAGATGAAAAAAGCCTTTCTTACACGTTTTATTTTCCCTTATCAATTCCATTTTAAATCTGTTAATAACCATTTGCTCATTCCCCACCCATTAACCGGGGATTATCTCATAGATCGGAAAATAATCATTGATGCATTTCAACAAGGAAATTCATTTATTGGATATGATTTACCGGCTTCAACCAAAGGATTTCGTTTCTATGCCCAAGGGAAAAGAAACACAGCTATTATGGGGGAAGAAATCGAATTGGATTCATCCATAACTTTTCAAATAAAGCTTCCTGAAGTATCAGAATGTCGATTAATTCATAATGGTAAAGTCATAAAAACCTGGAACGATCAGGAAATCTGTACTTATGTATCGAAATCACCTGGAATTTATCGTGTTGAATGTTATATTCAATTTTTAGGTAAAAAGCGGGGTTGGATATTCAGCAATCCAATCTATGTTCTGGATAAAAAGAAATAATCATGCCACAAAACAATGTCACACGTTTCCTGCAAACCAGAAAAATTCCCTTTGAGGTTTTTGAAATTCCGGGTGGAAAGAGAACTGCTCAGGAAACAGCAAATTTATTGAATGTTCCTATAGGAAGAGTCTTCAAAACAATCGTTCTTCAGCCTGTCGCCCCTGGAAAACCAATTCTCGCCATCGTTCCAGCGGATAAAACAGCCGACTTAAAATTAATCGCCAAATTTCTGAATGAAAAGAAACTTACTTTCCCAACACCACAAGTAGCTGAGCAATTGACTGGTTTGCAAACAGGTGGAATTTCAGCACTGGCATTAATCAATAAAGGTTTCCGAATTTTACTGGACAGTTCCGCCAACGAAATGGATTGGATGCACGTTTCTGGGGGTGAAAGAGGGATTAATATAAAACTTCAGGTAAAGGATTTTATAAAAATTACAAATGCCAGAATTGCATCCATTAGCCGACCAACGGATGAAAAAGAATAAGATTATCCTTTGACGACGGCTAAAGGCACTAATCTGGCTATTTTCTTTGCTAAACCCGCCCCACTGACTGTCTCAATAACCTGATCAACATCTTTGTAAGCGCCAGGCGCCTCTTCAGCTAATCCGGACATAGAACCAGCTTGAATGTAGATCCCCTTTTTCTCCAGATCGATTTTAAGTTGGTCTCCCCGAATTGTCTTTTTTGCTTTTTGCCTGCTCATCAAACGCCCTGCACCATGACAACTGGAGCCAAATGAACGCTCCATACTTGACTTAGTGCCAGCTAACACCCAGGAGGACGTTCCCATACTACCAGGCACCAGAACTGGTTGTCCTGTTTTGGAAAATTCGTCTGGAATACCACTAACATCTGGCCCGAATGCTCTCGTTGCCCCTTTTCGATGAACACAAACTTTTCGTAAAATTCCGTCCACTTTGTGGTCTTCAATTTTTCCTATATTGTGGGCAATATCATACACCTGATAAAGTTGCCAGTTTTTAACTTTTCCAGCCAATACCTGTTCGAAGGCTTTTCGTGCCAGATAAGCCAATACCTGTCGATTACAAAATGCATAATTTGCTGCCGCACGCATGGCTGCCAGGTAATCCTGTCCTTCCTGTGAATTTAAAGGCGCACAGACCAATTCCCGATCTGGAATCTTGATCCCATATTTATGAATTGTTTTTTGAAAAGATTGAACTGTATCACTACAAACTTGATGTCCGAGGCCGCGCGAGCCACAATGGATCATAACCGCAAGATTTCCTTTTTGTAAACCAAAGATTTTTGCTGTCTCTTCATCAAAAATCTCTTCTATCAGGTCAATTTCAATAAAATGGTTGCCACTTCCGAGCGTTCCTATTTGAGGTAGCCCTCTTTTCTTTGCTCTTTCACTTAATTTTTTGGCATTCGCGCCTGGAATACAACCATTTTCCTCTGTTCTGCGTAAATCCTGTTTTGTTGCATATCCATTTTTTAACGCCCAATGAGCACCATCTTCACATATCTCTTCTAACTCTTTCAAAGAGAGATGAATTCCACCTTCAGATCCTACACCACTTGGACAATGGTGGTCCAATGCAATAACCAGTGATTGAATTTGATCTTTTACACCCTTGTAGGGTATCTGTGATGCTAGTAAACGGACACCACAATTGATGTCATAACCGATACCACCCGGTGAGATGACACCTGTTGAAAAATCGGTAGCTGCAACACCTCCAATTGGAAATCCATAACCCTGATGCATATCTGGCATCACAACCACAGATCCAACAACGCCAGGAAGTGTGGCAGCATTGATAGCTTGTTCAACAGATAAATCAGATAAACTCTGTTCTAACATTTTTCGGGTTGAAAATATCCTTACCGGAACACGCATATCAGATCGGTAATTCCTGGGAATTTCCCACTCATAGTCACTTATCTTCATAAAATCAGTTATGGCAACCATATCTCTTATCTTCCATCATACATCAAATACGATAACAACCGAATACCCTTTGTTTGAATGATTGATTTTTAGGTTATGATAGGTAACCGCTTTAATTTCATTACGAAAGCCTATTATTTTCTTGAGGAATAACCTGCCTGAAATCTTTTCGTTTTCTATAAATATTTCGGTGATTCTTGCACATAGATTATCGTCTTGAATTTTAAAATTACATTCATTTAATAGCGAAACCAACATACTTTCCAAATCTATATCTTCTATGTAAAATTCCTGAAAATTTCCAGGATCAGTGTCATCCACATCTATTTCAATGATGCTGTTCAATCCATCAACAGCTAATTTGAAAAGATCTTTCAAGGTAGTTGCCCAAATTCTCAATGAAATATCTGCTGTGTGTTCGATTTCCACAAAACCTTCAGGTTTATCAGGGGTCATTTCATGTTCTCCCTTTCGTTTATAATTATAAAATATGAGATCTATATTTGAAAAAATTGAAAAACAATTACAGAATTTGATTGAGAGCAGTGTTCAAATATTTCCCTGGACCTCTCTCCAGAAATCTGTAGTCATTTCAATTATTCATGAGATGCGTGATTTGGTAATTAATGCAATTGATTCCAACGAACCATTACCCAATATTTTTACTATTTCTGTCCATCCAGAAATCTACACAGATCTCAATTCTAATCAACAATGGGTTCACGAAATTCAAAAAACTTTAAGTGAAAGTGCCGAAGAATATGACTCATATATCACTGGAGAAATCAGTATCGAATTTTATGCTGATCCTGAAATACTCGTTTTGAGTGAATACAGGATTACCTCTTTTTCAGTTGTTAATGAAATAGAAAAAACAGCGGTTTTAAATACAAATTTGAATGTTCGCGAAAATAAAAAATTTAGGTCAGATGCATATCTATTATTGCCAAATAAAGAAATTTTTCCACTAACGATTGCAATCACCCAAATAGGCAGAAAAAATGACAACCATTTGATCATTGATGACCCCACCATAAGCAGAAATCACGCACAAATTCGAAATATCAATGGAAACTTTGTAATTTTTGATTTAAATTCAACTTCTGGCACATTCGTAAATGGTATTAGAATAAAACAATTGTTACTTCGTGCAGGTGATGTGATTTCTATTGCAAATTATCCATTAGTTTATGGAGAAGAGAGCGATTCTAATGATTTCGACCATGGTTCCACAACACAAATCCCCAGAATTGTAGATTCAAAATGACAGCTATTGTTGTGCTCATCTTACGTATCATACTCGCAATCCTTTTATTAGGGTTTGTTGGGTTATTGTTTTTAACAACCTGGCGTCAATTAAAAACGCAGATTAAGTTGCTCTCTCCTGATTTGTCGTCCAATATTCGCATTTCATTTAAAGAGAATCCGGAACAGGAAGCATTTGTAATCAAACAAACGGATGTGCTTCTGGGTCGTGATCCTAATTGTAAGGTTCATATTCCAGACGAAACTATTTCAGCGCAACACGCAAGGTTGTATTTAATAGATCAAAATTGGTGGATACATGATCTGAATTCAACGAATGGAACATTCCTAAATGATGAACGAATTGATCAACCATGTATTTTAGCCGATAATGATATGCTGCAAGTTGGTAATGTAAAATTAATTATTCATACAATTAATTCTCATTAATAAATAACAATTCAAAGGAGGTACCTATGTCTCACAAGATTGATCTCGGTGTCATTGGAGGAACAGGTATTTATCAAATGGAAGGTGTTTCTATCAAAGAAAATATGGTCTTAGAAACTCCGTATGGTCAACCCAGTTCACCGGTCTTCATTGCTGAAGTAGAAGGCAAAACAATCGCATTTTTGGCACGACATGGTATCGGACACCGAATTCCACCTTCAGAAATTAATAACCGGGCAAATATTTTTGCTTTAAAAAAATTAGGAATCAAAAGCGTGATAGCTATTTCTGCCTGCGGATCATTACGTGAAGATTTCGCACCTGGTGATATTGTGATACCAGATCAACTTGTTGATTTCACAAAAGGCCGTGTGAGAACTTTTTTTGAGACAGGATTGGTATCTCATGTGAGTACTGCAGATCCATTCTGCCCACATCTATCACATTTATTATATGAATCGGTGGTTGAGACAGGCACAAGAGTCCACAAAGGTGGTTCGTTCGTTACAATTGAAGGTCCCAGATTTTCAACCAAAGCAGAATCAAATTTGTTTCGTTCTTGGGGAATGTCTATCATTGGAATGACCACCTCACCCGAAATATTTCTCGCTCGTGAAGCCGAGATATGTTATGCGGCCTTTGCCCACGTAACAGATTATGATGTGTGGCACGTTCATGAAGAATCAGTTACTGTTGAAATGATCTTAAAAGTCTTGAAGAAAAATGGACAGGCAGCTAATGATTCAGTTATTAACCTCATTAAAAAATATGAGCCTTATGATTGTGACTGTCACCACGCACTGGCCAGTGCAATAACCACCCATCCAGATTATGTGGATTCTAGCCAAAAAGAAAAACTCAGCATATTCATTAATAAATATTTACCGTGAATCAATTCAAGAATCTTTTCTTCAATGATAGAGATCGTCTTCAATTCAGCCTCTTTATTTTAGGTGGTTCAATCCTTTTTCTGTACAGTGTTATACTCACATTTGCACCTGTTATTCGTACATTAAACTGGCAGAACTCAATCAAGTGGGAACAATGGGTTGGATTCTTGGTATGGCTCATCTTCAGTTTTTTGGTTCATAAATCCAGTATCCGTTTCTTGCCAAATCGGGATCCATACATTTTACCTATCATTTACATGTTGACCGGAATTGGGCTGCTTACCATCTTCCGCCTTTCGATTTCATTTGGATGGCGTCAATTAATCTGGTTTAGTATGAGTTCATTGATTTTATTATTTGGCGTCAAACTACCCACGATTATCAATCTGCTGCGAAGATACAAATATATCTGGCTCTCTTTAGGTCTGCTGGTTACTGGATTAACTTTCCTGTTTGGGATTAACCCCGGTGGAGAAGGTCCACATCTCTGGTTGGGATGCTGTGGAATTTACTTCCAACCCTCCGAACCATTAAAACTATTATTTATCATCTTTCTTTCAGCATTTTTTGCGGATAACTGGGTATTTCGAAAGAATTTAACTGTCTTGATCATTCCCTCATTGGTCATTGTGATAGCAGCCATATTGATACTTTTTGCCCAACAAGACCTGGGAACAGCAACCATTTTTCTGATTATTTATGCATTTTTTATCTTCATCGTATCCGGGAAAAAGCGCTCTGTATTCTTATTTTTAACAATCATTATGATTGCTGGATACTTTGGATACCAGAATTTTGGTGTCATCCAGATACGTATTGATGGCTGGTTGAATCCTTGGTTGGATGCATCTGGTGGCTCATATCAGATAATTCAATCCATTCAGGCAATAGCCGCAGGGCGTATTTTGGGTACAGGACCAGGATTGGGTAGTCCAGGGATTGTCCCGGTAGCAATTTCAGATTTTATCTTTGCTGCAACCAGTGAAGAATTAGGTTTGATTGGCAGTATCTTTATCATTAGTTTATTTACATTTCTTGCCTTTAGAGGTTTCTCAATTGCTATTAAGGGAAGAAATCAATATCAAAGGTTGTTGGCATCAGGAATCACCATATTTCTGTCAATCCAATCGATTCTCATTATCGGAGGAAACACAAGATTCTTGCCCCTAACAGGTGTTACACTGCCATTTATGTCTTATGGCGGGTCCTCTCTTCTTACCGTTTATATAGCCATTCTCATTTTACTCTGGATCAGTCAAAGTCAAACCTCACGAGCTGTTGTTCAGGATGAAGCAAGACCTTATATTTTCACGTATTCTTTGATTGTGTTCAGTTTTATATTTATCGCATTGATCACAGCGTATTGGGCTACCATACGCTCGGATGGTTTACTATCTAGAGCCGACAACTTTAGGAAAATTATTAATGACCGTTATGTTCCCCGTGGAGATTTTCTGGATCGACAAAATAATCCAATTTTAATCACCTCTGGAGATCGTGGATCATTTGAACGTTCGTTACAGGAGCCTTCACTATCCACCACTGTTGGTTATAACCACCCATTTTTAGGTCAGAGTGGTTTAGAAGCCAGTATGGATAATTATCTGCGTGGATTAGCCGGGGTTCCAACTTCAAATATCTGGTGGAATGAATTGCTTTATGCCCGTCCTCCGGATGGCAGGGATATCAGAACTACCATTGATCTGAATAGGCAACGACAATTAGTTAATACTCTCCAGGATTATCATGGAGCAGCCGTGATCATGAATGCAAAAACAGGAGAGATACTGGGTCTTTGGTCTTCTCCCAGTTACAATCCTGCTCAATTGGATGATGCCTGGGATGAATTATCGATTGATGAAAATGCTCCGTTGATAAATCGTGTTGCGCAAGGAAAATATGAAATTGGAGAGATATCAGGTTTAATTTTATATTCATATTTAATCGAAAATTCTACCGAAATTGAAGATGAAAATTTCTTCGAAACAGGAAATTGTGCAAATCCATTAAGCAATCTTGATCGAAAAAACCTGCAAATCGCACTTAGGAATGGGTGTGAAAATGCCAATCAATTCCTGAATTTGATTATTGGAACTGGAAAAGAAAATGAAATGATTCAGAAATTTGGATGGAATGAAAATTATTCATTCGAACTCCCCTTTGAACCAGTACCTTTGACAGCGCCGGAATCACAGCAGTCGTTGAGTGCTACTTTATTATCTCCCTTACAATTAGCCAGATCAGTCGCTGCATTCTCTAACGCAGGTGAAATACCCTACCCCAGATTAACGTTGGCTGTAAATACATCCCAACAAAATTGGGTGATATTCTCTGCTAAAGAGCCAATTCGAGTAATAGGCACGCTTTTTGCTAATCAGACAGCCAATTATTTCAGCCGCAAAGATTATCCTGCCTGGGAAATAACCTCTTCAAATGGTTCAGGAGAGAATCTAATTCACTGGTATGTAACCGGAACGATGCCGGACTGGCAAGCAACACCTCTGGTTTTTGTATTAACGCTCGAAAATGGCTCATCACAGGAAGCAAGAGAACTCGGACGTCAGATTATAGAACAAATACTTACATCTGGAAGTAAGTAATCTCAAGAATTCAGAGCACTGGGAAAACTAGGCAACTTTTACCAGGTGATAATTCTTACGACCTTTTCTGAGGATTAAGTAGCGATTTTCTATAAAAGCATCGGCTTTGATCAATTGATCAACCTCAATTACACGATTGTTGTTGAGATTGATTCCACCTTCTTGAATCGACCTTCTTGCCTCACCTTTAGATTTAGCAACACCACATTCAACCAGTAAATCGATAATGAATTTTCCATCAACTTCAAAGTCGGTTCTGGAAAGTTGAGTGGATTGAACATCTGCAAAAATTTCTTCAATATCTGAGCCCGTCAATCCTTCTAAACTGCCACCAAATAATACCTGGGTAGCCTGTTCTGTTCTACTCAATGCCGTTTCGCCATGAACTATGGAGGTTATTTCTTTTGCAAGTCTCTTTTGAGCTACTCTTTCCTCTGGGTGTTCTAAAACTGAAAATTCCAGTTCATCAATCACATCTTTTGATAAAAATGTGAAATACTTCAGGTAATTAATGACATCTTTGTCATCCGTATTCAGCCAGAATTGATAGAATTTATAAGGTGATGTCCTTTCAGGTTTTAGCCAGACAGAACCAGATTCAGTTTTACCAAATTTTGTGCCATCCGATTTTGTAATCAAAGGATACACCATTCCATAAACTGAATGTCCAGTTATCCGGCGCACTAACTCTCCCCCAGCGGTAATATTTCCCCATTGATCGCTTCCGCCAGTTTGCAAAATACAATTTTCATGCCGATGCAAATGCAGATAATCATAAGATTGCAGGAGCATATAGCTGAATTCTGTATATGAGATTCCCTCCTCACGATCAATTCTGGATCTAACTGAGTCTTTCGCCAGCATGTAATTGATCGTAAAATGCTTTCCAATGTCTCTTAGGAAATCAATTAAATTCAACTTCATTAACCAGGATGCATTATTCAGAACCCGGGCCGGATTCGCTTTGACTTTAAAATCGAGGAAATGGGCCAATTGTTGCTTGATTGACTCAACGTTTTCTTCAATGATTTGGTGGCTTAATAATTGTCTTTCTGCCGACTTGCCACTCGGATCACCAATCATACTTGTGCCACCACCTGCTAATGCAATTGGATGATGTCCAAAGCGTTGTAATCGGGCTAATGCCAGTAAAGGGACCATATGCCCAACATGCAGACTGTCAGCTGTAGCATCGAAACCATTATAAACAGTAACCTTTTTCTCTCCTAAAATGCTGTCAATTCCATCAACGTAGTCAAAAATCATTCCTCGCCATTTTAGTTCATCAAAAGCATTGTTTATGGTTGTCATGATATCGATACCACCTTTCGTTTTAAGTAATCGCAATTCTAACATAAATCGATTGAAGATTATGAAATCAAAAGTGGATGATGGCTCACCAGGTTAATTAATGATGGCCAGGTCAGTGGTTGTATTTACTCCCTTATTTATAGTAAATATTTATTAATGCACTTTCTAATTCTGGATAAATAAATTGAAAGCCATGCTCCATGAGTTTTCCGGGATAAACATTTTGTCCTTCAAAAACAAGTTCGCTTTTTTCACCCAATACTAATTTTAATCCAAAGGCTGGAACTTGAAACCAGTAAGGTCGGCGCAACACTTTTCCGATTATTTTCCCAAAATCTTTGTTGGTATACGATGTGGGTGCAGTAAGATTCACCACGCCACTTAATTTATTATTACGCATCACAAAATCAATTGCTCGAACATTATCCTGAAGATGGATCCAGGATACATATTGACGCCCACTTCCAAGTGGCCCACCAACAAACATCTTGAAAGGCAAAACCATCAAAGGCAACGCACCAGATTTGGCATCCAGCACGATTCCCATTCGAATGATCACACGTCGAATACCAGCAGAATCCAATACCTCTGAAGAGTTTTCCCATTTGTGGACTACATCAGCCTGGAATCCTTTTCCAATTGGAGAAAATTCATCAAATGTTTCTTCCAGACTGCTACCGTAATATCCCACACCGGATGCCTGAATAAACACATCAGGTTTATTCCCAGAATCAATGATTGCTCTGGACAATGCATTTCCAGCTTGAACTCTTGAATTAATAATCCGTTCTTTTTTAGCTTTTGTCCAATAACCATCTCCAATGTTGTCACCGGCCAAATTGATAACAGCATTTATATCCTTGATGTAAGGAATTATTGACTCGGAAGACCTGGCGTCCCATTCAACATATTTTATAGAATTGGAATCGACTTTTCCGACTTTATTTCGAGTTAAAACGACAAACTGACAACCAGTTTGAATAAAATTTTTTATGAGAGCCTTGCCGATAAATCCAGTACCACCGGAGATAAGAATTTTCATCAATCATTTCCTTTTTTTATTCTTTTATATATTATACAATCAACCTTTTACCTTATAAATTGATTGTACAAGGAGGACTCTTCGCTCATAATTTAGTGAAAAAATCTTTACCATCTAGCATAAGTTATCAGACATTCTGCTATAATCTATTCCAAGGTACTATGTCTGATCAAGTTCTTGTTCTCAATGCAAATTTTGAACCAATTAATATCTGTGACTTAAGGCGCGCCTTTGGTTTGATCATCACAGAAAAAGCTACTTTGGTAAGTAATGGGCGTGGTTATTTCACCAGTATCAATCAAAAGTTTCCGATCCCATCCGTCATCCGGCTACAAAGAATGATCCATCGACCAAGAGCACAAGTTCATCTTACTCGCAAGGAAATATTTCGGCGCGATCATTTAACTTGCCAATATTGTGGTAATCATTCTTCGAATCTCACCATTGATCATGTAATCCCTAAACGCTTAGGGGGGAACTTTTCCTGGGAGAATCTGGTTACTGCCTGTTCGGTATGTAATCATAAGAAGGGTGGCAGAATGGTACACGACGCTGGTATGAAGTTATTGCGAATTCCCAAACCTCCACCAGCTAATGCAATCTATCTTTTCGCAAGAAATAACTTCACAGATGAAGAATGGCTACCCTTCCTGCAGGGTTGGTAATGTCACTACGGTAGTAACCATAAGGCTAACTTCGGTGTAGCCCAAACTTCAATCATCGCTGCAAGAAACATCATGGGTATTACCAAACCCAGCATTACTTTTGCCCAATTGGCGATTGACTTAAGCCAAACTTCTCCAATCGTTAGTTGGACATCTGGTGTGGCAAGAATGACGCCAATTTGAAATATTGCGGCAGTGGCAATCACCGCTGCTGGAATTTCAATGATTCCATGTGGAATAATAAAACCTATAAAGTATGTACTTACACTCAGACCCGTATTACTTAATAAACCCATAATGTATCCAATAATTCCGACAGATGTGAACAATGGTAGCACACCAAATATCCCCAAAGTAATCACACCCAGAATAAAAGCCAATAACAATACCCGAATATTCTGCCAGAAAATGGCGAAAACCGGAGAAAAATTACCAAAAGACCAATTCTGATTCAATATCGTCAGTTGCCCTTGCATATTTTCCACACCTAATTGTTCAACCGGAAACTCAAATCTGGTCATTTGTGATTTGCCTACCAAAAAACCGACAAGAACGAGCAGACTGATTATTAGAATGGAGAAACGAATTTCTTTGATGTAAGGAAAAACTTCAACTTGATACCAATTCCTAAGGTTGGTTGCATTCCCAAAAAAATTCATTCGGAATACCTTCCAACCCCAACGAAAATTGAGCACGTCAATATCTCTGCCAAGTAATTCTTCTCGACTAAAGTGTGCTAATCCAATTCTTAACAATAAGATCGCAAGAATGGACAAGCCAAAAACAACCCACCACAAAGTTGCATAATTTCCCCAAAACATTACGATACTTTCCCCTTGAATTAACAATGCCATGGGGATAATGATAAAACTCGCCAGTAAATTCGCTGCGCGAACAGATGTCGCCTGGGTGGAAACAACCACAGCTCCGGCAACCATCACAACAGCCTGAATAATCGTTATAGCAATGATTTGAATGATTAAGTGCAAGTCCGGTAATATCACACCATTAATGATCAATCCAACACAATACACCAACATACCCACAAAACTGGCAAACAATGGCGGCACGATCGAGGAAATCAATTTTCCAATATAGATTTGCCAATCCAATAATGGGGTATTGAATAATGGTTCAATACTTCCGCGTTCTTTTTCTCCCACAAAACTCTCTAAGGCTATTACCAATGAAACCGAAATTGGAAAGAAGCCAACAATCATCATCGAAAATGGAACCAGTCGTTCACCAACGATTGTAGCACCGTACCGGTTGACGAATTGGAGAACTTGTGCCGTTGTGAAATTCATTAAAAATGGAAAGAAAATTGTCAACCCAAGAATGGGAAAAATAATTCGCCAATCCCGAAATTGATCGCGTACTTCTCGTTTTGTAATCACCAGAGCTAGTTTCAGTTGATTACTCATCATTATTACTCTTCTTAATCTGGTTAATTGCACCCAGATAAGCATCTTCTAATTTGATTGGAACCTCTTCGAAGGTTAACAAATCGTAATTTTCGGTCAGTAAACGAATCAAAACTGGATTTTGAATGTTCGGTTTCTCCACCTTAAAATAAATAATGCTTCCATTTCGGTTAACCATTTGAATGCCATCGGGTAAATCAATAAATTTTCCTTGAATAGGATCAGCAAATTTCGCAGCAAAAACAGGTGATCCGACCAGTGAATTTTTTACTTCCTGGATGGATTTATTTAAAATAATGCTGCCTTCCTGAATGATAGCAATTTGATCACATAATTCTTCTGCTTCTACCAGATTATGTGTACACAAAATGATTGTCCGTTCTTTGTTACTCAAACTTTTGATGGCAGAACGTACAATCATTGCACTTTCTGGATCCATCGCAGAGGTTGGTTCATCCAGTAATAAAACCGGGGGTTCATGAATGAGAGCCCTCACAAGAGCCAATTTTTGACGCATTCCTTTTGAGTATTCACCCAGGCGTTTCTTGCGGAATTGATCCATTCCTAATTGTTCTAACAGTGGATTAATTTTATTCAGGACATGGGAACGTGAATTTCCATACAGCTCACCAAAGAAAATCAGATATTCATCAGCATTCATTCTCCCGTATAAACCATGATGTTCGGTTAATACACCCACCATCTTTCGAACCTCAGAAGATTGGGTATACACATCATATCCGGCTACTTTTGCCCAGCCGCTGCTGGGTTTGAGGATGGATGATAACATGCGAATAGTGGTGGTTTTTCCAGCGCCATTCGGCCCTAATAATGCAAGGATTTGGCCAGAATGAACTTTCAGGTTTATTTGATTAACTGCCGTAAAATCATCAAAGATTTTGGTCAGCTCCTGTGTTTCTATCAACTGTCCTCGCTTATGAAATAAATTCCGTTTTTCTTAAACAGCCTTCTGAGGAACAGCTGGAAATTCTTCTAACCTCTGTTTATCCTTTAATATAGTTCTTTTTAATATAAGGATGATCAATGATGAAATGGCAATAATCGCCATGATTGTCTGGTTCGCATTGATTCCACCGACGTTAGATGGATCCAATCGTATAAATTCTAGAAAAAATCTTCCTAAGGGGTAAATAACCAGATAAATCAGGAAAATATCACCTCTGAATAATTTCTCTTTTAATTTGCGTCCAAGAATCAATAGAACTGCCATGTTCATTAAATTCCACAAAGATTCGTATAAGAACATTGGATGGTAATAGGCCACATTCATATATTCTGCTAATCTTCGGGATGGTTCTATAAAAATTGCCCAGGGCAGATCTGTTGGAGCACCATATAATTCCTGATTGATGAAATTTCCCCACCTACCTATTGCCTGGGCAAGTGCCAGGCCGGGAGCAATGATATCCACCCAGGAAGCAAAACTTAATTTCTTTTTTCGGGTATAGAGCCATAATGCCAATGCCCCACCCATGACTGCACCTGGAATTCCTAATCCACCAGCACGTATATTGATTGCATCCAAAGGATGTGTTAGATAATATTGTGTTGTAATTCCCATCTCGACCATGGAGGCTGGAGGTGTGAGAATATGCCAGATGCGTGCACCAATAATACCAGCAATCAGTAGCCAGGGCATCATATCCCATACTACATCGGGATTATAACCTCGACGTTTGGTTTCAACGGTAGAAAGCCAGGCTGCCAATATTGCTCCAAACATAATAATGACACCGTAAAAATGTATAAATAATTTACCAATATAAAAACCTTCGGACATGTTTCACCTCTATTTACTATCTTTATTTAATCCCACAACATCCTGCGCAAGATAAGCCTGTTTACGAACTGACCAAATCCTTTGTATTGCAGTGAAGTTCGCCAGAATTGCCAGAACCCATAACGCAACCAGGGGAATATTGAAAATTAAACATGGAACCAGAATAACCAAGCGTTCTAACCTGGTCATTATTCCAACTTTTGCATCATAATTCAATGCCTCTGCTCGTGCCCTGTTATAGGAAACCATAATGGAACCTGCTGCGGCAAAGAAAACCAGCATGATTGCCAGTGTGTTTTGAATTTTGGCAAAGTGATATAACAAACCAGCAAAAACAATCAGTTCCGAATAACGATCAGTGACAGAATCAACAAAACCTCCGAATCGTGTAGGTTCGTTTCTTAACCGTGCCATGGTACCATCCAGTGCGTCGATGGGAGCAAAAACTAATAAAATAATGCCGCCCCACATGATTTCACCAAAAGCAATAAAAATTGCTGAAATAATATGCCCAATCAAACCCAGGATGGTGATCATATTCGGTTTGAGACCAAGGTTGTTTAGAAATCTCCCAATCGGGTCCAGAATTCCTTTGAATTTTTTTCTCATTTGGTCAGAAAAACTTATTTTTTTCTTTTCAGAATTTTCCAAAATCCACCTACAATCTCAATTTTTATGATTTGCTTATCCTATCGTACGCCTAAAGAACTGTCAAGACAAAAGATTGGAAATTAAATTATTCCTCATCCTCACCGGCATTCTTCATATCTTCCCAATCATCGTTCGGATCGATCATTACCTCCCGATCCTTTCCTCCACCCTGGCTGGGACCAACAACGCCCATTTCTTCCAGTTGATCCAATAATCTGGCAGCCCTCGGAAATCCGATTCGAAGCCGGCGTTGTAATAATGAAGCAGATGCTCTGCGACTTGTTTTCACCAATTCAATGGCTTGCTTCACCAAATCATCGCCTCCTTCTTCTTCCATTACTTTCATAAGGCTTTCCCAGGGCGCAGGTTCATCTAACTTGATTAGTTCTGATTGACGCCAGAAATCTATAATTTGATCGATTTCATGGTCGGTGACAATTACACCCTGTGCCCTTTGCGGAGCACCTACGTCTGGCGCCAGGAAAAGCATGTCACCCTTTCCCATCAAAGATTCCGCCCCATTCATATCCAGAATAACCCGGGAATCAATGGAAGAAGCGACAGTAAAGGCAATTCTTGCCGGGAAATTTGCTTTAATCAATCCTGTAACAACATCAACACTTGGTCGTTGTGTTGCAACAATCAGATGCATCCCAACTGCACGAGCCATTTGAGCTAATCGAACCAGGCTATGCTCTGTTTGATCCGGCGAGGATAACATCAAATCAGCCAGTTCATCAACAATAATCACAATTCTGGGAAGAGTGGCTTGATTTTTCTTCAACATTTTTGTGTTATAAGCATCCAGATCTCTGGCTTTAGCTTCTTCTAATAAGCGGTAGCGCTGGTCCATTTCTGATATAGCCCAGCGTAAAACACCCACCATGCGGTCAATAGATGTTTCTACTTTACCCAGTAAATGAGGAACACCATTAAACCTCACCAATTCAACCATCTTTGGATCTAACATAGCTATACGTAAATTGTCTGGGGAGTTATTCATCAGTAAGCACGTAGTGATCGCACTGACGCAAACCGATTTTCCTGATCCCGTTGTGCCGGCAATCAGCAAGTGCGGCATCTTGATCAAATCAGCGATGACTGGTTGTCCGGAAACATCCTGTCCTAATGCAAGGCTTAATGGTGAATGTAGTTTTTGAAATCCTTCAGATTCGAGTATGGGTCTTAATCGCACCATTTTTGATTGCAAGTTCGGAACTTCTATCCCAACATATGATCTACCTGGCACAGGTGCTTCTACCCTTAACCGTTCAGCCGACAACGCTAATGCCAGGTCGCGGGCAAGAGAAGAAATTTGAGATACACGAACTTTATGTTTACTGATCGTACCATCAGGATTTTCTTTTTCCACGAACCCTGGTTCAACCGCAAACTGTGTAACAGTCGGTCCAATTCTATAACCAGCGACGCGCGCAGGGATGCCAAATTCATCCAGGGTTTTTTCTATTAGTTCGCCAATGACCTGAACCTGAACATTGTCCATCACAAAAACCTGTTCCGCAGCTAAAAGGTCAAAGGGTGGTAAATTTTCCTGTCGATGAATGATCGGAGCAGGTGTCATTACAGTCTGGCTTTTCAATTTCTCAAGGATTTTTTCATCTCTCGATAATTTCTGCTCCAAATCAACTTCTGAAGAATTTAAACTGGTAAAGCCTGCTAATTCATCCAATCCTTTGTTTTGAATATAGGTTTCTGTCCATGTATCCAGTTTTCTTATGAAAAATGAAAAAAAACCAGTCCCGAGAGCAACGCTGATGATGAAAAGAAAAATAAGCAGAATTGAGAGAACCGGTTCTGGTATAACTCTGGAGAATAAATTTGCCAATCCCCAACCAATAAACCCTCCATCCATTCCTGATTCTGCTCTTTGTAAATCCATGCCTCCATAAATGGATAATAAAGCAATTAATACAAAAAAACATAATTCAAATGCCAAAATCCGTGATAATGGAAACTGAATATCTCCAAAAACTCTCTTTCGAAAACTCCAAAATCCAATCCCTGCAAAAACAATAACGAAGCAAAAACTTCCCCAACCAAACCATTGCACGAGTAAATTAATCCAATTTGAAATAAGACTTCCTGCCGTCCAACCGAATAATCCAAACAAAGTTAAAACAGCAATTGCAAACATGGAGACGCCAAAAAAATCCACACCATATCTTCTCAAGATGGGTTGAAATTTACTTAACAATTTTTGTTGATGAACAGTTGGATTATGATCTTCATCCAGCGAATATTGTTTGTTCTTTTTGTTCCCTGATTTTTTACTCATCCATCAGACCTAAACCTAAACGTCTTCTTTCTATATCAATATGGAGTATTTTAACAGTTACCACCTGACCGGTCACAAACATACTGTCAAGATTTTTTTGTGCCTGTCCTTGTTGAATGGATGAAATATGAATCAATCCTTCGACACCTTCATCCAGACGGGCAAATACCCCAAAGCGTGTAATAGCTGTCACAGTTGCTGGCACGATGTCCCCAATAACGTACATTTCTGCCAATGACTCCCATGGATTTCTGAAAAGACGTTTTAAACTTAAAGCAATCCTGGCACTTTCTTCACTTACTTGCAACACCAGCACTTTAATGGGTTGCCCTAAAGATAAGATTTCTCCTGGATGCTGAACCCGCCCCCAAGACAATTCTGAAACGTGAATCAAACCCTCGACACCACCAAGGTCTACAAACACACCAAAATCAGTGATATTCGTGATGACCCCATTGACAATGGATCCTGTTTTCAAAGTCTGAAATAGTGCCTTGCGACTTCCTTCACCAGCCAGAGCAGCCCTTTCGGACAAGACAACTCTTTCCTGACCAGGTTCACATTCGATAACTTTCAACTTAATTGTTTTTCCAACATAATTTGCCAGAACTGCGCGTTTTTCCTCTTCATCACATTCATTGGAGGATTCAATCAGATGTGATAATGGCACAAATCCCTGAATACTATCCCCTTGAACTAATAATCCCCCACGATTGAACCCCTGAACAAATAATTCGACGATCTCGTCATGACCAAAAACAGATTGAACTTTTTCCCAATCCACCATCAAAGCGCCAGTAGATAGTGATATTCTTGTTTCACTATCCTGAACATCAGGATCCAAAATTTCTTCATCTGCCAGTATGGATGACCACCACCCCTCATCCATGGGTGGTAATTCTGGTTCATTCTTGATTTTGCTTTGATGTATAAACATACTCCTCCAGAACAACCAATTTCTTAAGTTTTAAACTCAAAAAATCAGAAAAGATTGCTGACTAATGGGTGATACTGTCTTCATTGCGTGCTTCTTTTTCCATTTCAATAATCTTATTGGCAACCGTTTCGATCGCTACCCTTTGTTTTCTATATAAATCTGCCTCAGACATTGATAATTTGATGGCAATTTCCCGAACTTTTCTTCCTTCTAAAAACTTCATCTCTAAAATATTATACAGTATCCATTCAGCTGTAAAGCGTCTTTCACCCTCAGGTTTTACCTGATTTATGGCATCTCTTAATATGGAACGTAAAGCATTCGCTTTATTTCCTTCCCCATCATCGGCAGCTTCCTGAACAACCTGCAATTCCAGTAATGGATTATCAGTTAATTTTGGTCCACCCCAAAAATGTGTGAGCGCATCTTTAACCCAGGTCGTTAGATCTCCACTTTGAATTGGATCATCAGCAGAAAAGACGCGTTCACGATCATATCGACCCCGAGAACGCAATTGTTGAATCGTATTAACTCTGGAACTTAATTTTTCCATGGATTCAAAAATCTGAATTTGCATCCGTCGATCACTTAAAGCTGAAGAAGCTCTTTCAATCATCATTGTTAATGAACTTGTTTGTTCATCGTCCAGTTCATTCACATCAACACCTGCTAATCCCAGGATTCCAATCAATTGTTTTTGCTCTTGATTCCCATTCGTTCTTGCCTTTAAGGGAAATAAGGAGATTTTATCCCACTGAAAGATTTCCGGGAAATCACCATTTTCTGTAACTAATTTTGACAGCTCATCAGAAATCTTCTGATCGTTTAACTGAATTTTTCCATTCGTGAGTACCAATTCAAGTCCATCTTCATTGATCGAAACGATAAATGAGCCCGATGACTGCAATCTATCCATTAGAGCCGATAAAATCATTTCCAGAAACTCTAATAGATCATTACGTGTCAATAGCCTATTTTCAAGAGTCTGTAAGATTTCAATATCCTTTTGATCATTGCCATAAAAGAACCACTTCTCACCCAATGGTGATAACAGTGTGATTAAATGTTGAAAGATCACGATTGTTGCTACCATGAAAATAGGAATAAATACTTCAAAGTCATAACCAAAAACAGCCCCTGTCCGTCTGACAATTGTTGTTAATCCCAGTGTGAGACTTGCAGTCACAGGACCACGCATAATCCACTTAAGCAATCTGGTTTTTACTACCCGATCAGACCAGGCGACTCCAAAAAATGCCACCGCATACGCCATCATGATAATCAAAAAGTAGAAGATCAGATTGCTAATCGTAGCTACAATCCAAAACATGCCATCCAGGCGATCTGCCAGACCAGATCCATACAATAAGAAGGGAAATGATCCTATAGCAGGAGCTAGTGCACCTACTACTAAATACCCCATTCTACGTCGACTGACAGGTGTGACGGTACGAATGTAAGCCCTGAAAAAATTTATCCAGGAAAGAAGCATGATGATCCAATAGTAAATTGTGAATAATTCTGTGATCAGAGTTCTTTCCAGATGAGGAGCAGATATCTGATCCGTCGTAATTGACCCAACAAGAATATCAAATGGTATGAGGATTAATAGGAATAAAGAGAATAAATAAGTGATCCGTACTGCCCAACGACGGCGCCACCGACTGGGACGACCCGTGGTAGCAACAAGCGCGTCAGAAAAATGTAAATAAGTCGGCGGTAATAATACGATGCCAAGCCATTGTAATTTAAGCCAGAATTCCGTATTCGTTTCATCAATAGCGATTCCACCTAAAGCTTCAGCAGTGAACACAATCACCACACAAACCAGAATCATGGCAAAAGATCGGGCAACTCGATCTTTGAGATTGAATGTTAATGCATACAATAACAATGAAAATGCTGTTATTGCTATCCCTGCTGTAAGGATATCGTTTATTGTCCGAACAAGATTAATGAAACCTTCAATCCAATTGACCATTTTAAATTACCAATAAATTTGTTTTATTTTAGATATTTGGAAAAGAAAAGAGCAATGTCCTTATTAGGATAATATGAATCATTATATCCGGAAAACTCAAATCCTAATTTAAAAGCCAGTTTAATTGCTGGATAGCTTTTAGGTGGTATTTCAATTGTAAGTCGGCGGTTTCCCCGTTGAATTGCCCAGTTTTGTGCTGCTAAAACCATGGCAGTCCCAACTCCCTGCCGCCTTATAGGATTATCCACGACCAGATCCCTGATTACAGCAGATTGAATTTCCAATACTTCAATTAAACGAATGTAACCTACATGTAGACCATTGTGGATTGCAACCATTAATCCAGGTGCCTGTTGCCATTCATTTTCCAATAATTCAACCTGTCTGGGATAAGCTACCTGCGTTGGTCTTGGTAAGCGGATTTCCCGAAATGAGATCAGAAATTGACCGTCTTCAATCGTTCGGTCCATTTGCCAGACATAATTTGATTTACAGGAATGATCCAAAGAGATCAACTCAATAATATCTGCAGATACTGCTTGTCGTATTTCAATTTGTGGCATTTTCACTCTCCATTATTGATTAATTACTCGTACTGAAACGATACAGGCAGGGTATTCATTATTATCATTATCTAATACTACCAGGCGTAATAAATAATCACCTGGAACAATCTGAGATGTATTCCACAATCCAATTTGATCTTCAATGACTATTTTGTTATCACCTGCAATCGTTTTCCAAAAAGTGTTCCCTGGTTCAGTATATTCATATTTGTAAAAACCAAAATTTTCAACGTTAACTGTGCCTATTAATTGCACAACATCATCAATTTCGGATGCTGGTTCTGGAAAAATCCATTCGATTTGCCCAGGCATGCATCCCTCCTCGACTGCTGTTAGAGTTGGGGATAAAGATTCATTATTTTCTATATTTGCAACATTTGGATTCGTTGGTGAAGAGGAAGCCAGAATATCAATGGTTGGTGTAGCAAGAATGCTCTGATCAGGCAATAAACTGCTAGAATATGTCACAAAAAAAAACTCTCCCACAAATAGAATGAAAATTAGCAATAAAATAGAAAGTGCTGATCTAAATTTTCGTTGGGCAATGTCGTGCTCCAACCCAAAGGCTGCTTCACGCCAATTACCAATCGCGTTAAATAATCTTGAGAAGAATATGAGCGAGATGAGACCGAGAATTACATAGAACCAGATCTCAAACTCAATCAAAAAATTAAGAATTTCAGTCATACCAGACCACAACTACCACAATCATTATATTTCGGAAAGTAATCCCCGAACGATGGTTGTCAGTCTGGGAACCAACACCTTGCCTGCTTCTAAAACCTCATCATGGGTTGTGATCGTGGTTCCATCCAGGTTCGCTTTATTGCTGATCCCTGATATACCTAAAACACGTAGGCCACTATGCCGAGCGATAATAACTTCAGGTACCGTAGACATTCCGACCGCATCAGCACCAATCGCTCTTAAAAACCGAAGATCCGCCGGAGATTCAAATGATGGGCCAGATAATGAAACGTATACGCCTGAGAAGGTATTTAAGTTGTTATTATCCGCAATTTTTCTGGCTTTTTCTAAAAGAACCCGATCATATGCCTGACTCATATCTGGGAATCTTGGTCCAAACTCATCCAGATTTGGACCCCTCAGAGGGTTGTTACCTGTCATAGCTATCATTGCAATGTGATCGGATAAAAACATAACGTCACCTGGAACATATTCCGGATTGATGGCTCCTGCTGCATTGGTTACTATTAATATTTCAACACCCAATCTTTGCATAACTCTGACAGGTAAAGTGACTTCCGCCATACTGTAACCTTCATAGTAATGTGCCCTACCTTGCATGGTGATAACAGTTTGGCCTTCAAGTTTTCCAATCACCAATTGACCGGTATGTCCGTGGACGGTGGATGTGGGCCAATAAGGAATATTTTTGTATGAAATAAAATCAGGGTCTTCAATTGAGTTGGCTAAATCACCCAAACCAGAACCCAGAATCAGACCTACTTTAGGTTTATACTTCGTGTTGTTTCGAATAGCCTGAACTACCTCATCGATTTCAGCGAGAGTAAAATATTCCTTCATAAATAACCTCCACTATCTGTTGCGAGAATTAATATCGTCAATTTAACAAAAAGAATTATTTCGCGTGTAACTCGAAATCAATTCTCCGTATTAATATGTAATAAATTATATCAGAATATAAATCGAGGCTCGAACCAGCGATTTATATTGACATGACCTTCCTGAAAATATCAGATACTTTTACAATATCATCATCAGAAATTCCATAATGAGTAACCAATCGGAAACCTCTGTTTTTTGATGTGCCAACTAATACACCCATATTTTTTAATTCTTCGATCACCTGAATATTGGTCCTGGTATCACGATCAGCCAGGTCAATAAAAACCATATTTGTCTGGGGTGAATTTTCTCTTACATGAATATTGGGGATATATCTCATTTTATCTGCCAGAAGCATTGCTCTTTGATGATCTTCTTCCAGGCGATCCACCATAGTTTCTAAAGCGACAATGCCTGCTGCTGCTAAAATTCCAGCCTGACGCATTCCCCCACCTAATTGTTTTCGAATTCGACGAGCTCGGTGGATGAAATCCTGGGTTCCACATAATACGCTTCCAACAGGCGCTCCCAGTCCTTTACTCAGACAAAATGTGACCGAGTCCACTCCATCAACCAAATTATGGACTGGCATTCCCAGTTTGATGGCTGCGTTAAAAATTCTTGCCCCATCCATGTGCACAAATAAATCATTTTCCTGTGCTAACATTACTACTTTTTGGATATATTCGGGTTCTAAAACGACACCTCCACAGCGGTTATGTGTATTTTCAAGCGCAATTAACCTGCTAGTTGGAAAATGTACATCCTCTGTTCGAATGGCATTTTGCAAATCTGACAAATTTATCGTTCCATCTGCTTGATTTGGAACGGTATGCACCATGATGCCACCCAGGGCGGATACACCACCGACTTCGTAATAAAAAGTATGCGCCTGGTCACCCATGATGGCTTCTTCACCTCTTTGGCAATGTGTTAAAAATGCGATGAGATTACCCATTGTGCCAGAAGGAATAAATAACCCGGCTTCTTTCCCCAATCTGTCTGCTGAAAGTGCTTCCAATCGATTGATGGAAGGATCTTCTCCATAAACATCATCTCCCACATCCGCTAACGCCATCGCATGGCGCATTTCTTCCGTTGGTAAGGTAACAGTGTCCGAACGAAGGTCAATCATTTTAGTACTCCAAAATTTATTTTTGTCGCAACTCTATCAGTAGCTGGTTCATATCTTCTGGTATAGGGGCTTGGTAAATTTGGGGAGTTGAATCACCAGGTAAAATAAATTCGATTTGATAGGCGTGAAGCATTTGTCTACCTGCATCCAACAATTGTTTTCGATGTCCATAAACTCGATCACCAACGATTGGACAACCCAAAAATGCCAGATGAAGCCTGATCTGGTGCGTTCTGCCAGTATGGGGATAGGCTGCAATTAAGGCATGCTGATCAAATTTTTCGATAACTTTATATTCCGTTACTGATTCTCGACCACGACTGATAGGTACGATAGCCATTTTTTTTCGATGTGAAGGATCTCTTCCAATCGGAGCCTCCACCCTGCCAGTAGGTGTTGGAGGAAAACCATCTGTCAAAGCATAATAAGTTTTATTAACACTTCTTTTTCGAAATTGATCCTGTAAAAAGCGATGAGCTTTATCATTTTTTGCCATGAGAATTAACCCGGATGTATCTTTATCAAGTCGATGAACGACTCCTGGGCGATGCTCCCCTCCGACACCTTCTAGATCTGGTGCATAATTGAGTGCTGCATGAACCAGGGTACCAGAAAGGTGACCAGCTGCAGGATGAACAACCATCCCGGCAGGTTTATTTACAATCATCAAATCAGCGTTCTCAAAAACAATTTCCAGTGGAATCTGTTCCGGAATGAGGTCACTTTCTACAATCGGAGGGATCGTAATGGAAATTTCACTCCCTTTTTCGAGATTTATACCACCTTTTATTACTGGCTTTCCATTAATAGAAACCATACCTCCCCGGATAAATGTCTGTAATCGGGATCGAGAGAAATCGGGAAATTGATCAACTAAGAATTTATCCAGGCGTTGACTTTCGGGTAAATCAAATTTTAAATTAAATACATTATTCATGTCCACTCAGATTTTTTCCATCAAATCAGTATCACTTTCAATTTGCGATTCCTGAATTGAAACTTTTTTCTTCTTTTCATAAATCTCCGTGATCCAAACACCCAAGATCAAAACAACCACACCGATTGTGATACTTGCATCAGCAATATTCCATACCGGAAAATTTCCAACTGAAATAAAATCTGTCACATGCCCAATTGTCAATCGATCGATCAGGTTACCTAAGGCTCCACTGAGCTGTAAACTCATCGCCAATCTCAATGACCAGTCTGATTTTGGAACTCTGGGGAAATAAAAAATAATAATCAGGGCAACAATAATAGCAACTATGGAAAAAATATCACCCAATCCCTGAAACATTCCAAATGCTACACCAGTATTCGGTACATGTACGATTCTCACATACGGAAGCATCCAATCCCAAGGCACCCAGGTTTCAGTCCATAAATCCAGATTTTCGCGAACCAGGTATTTTGTATATTGGTCCAGACTGATTATGACAATGGCAGTTATTATTAATAATGAATATGTCCGTAATAATTTTTTCAAAAAAACCTCATCGGTAGGTAAAAAATTTGTTCATTCCTGCATTTACTATTTCTTCAAAAAAAATTTCCCTTTTGATTTTACCGTACTTTCAAGATTTTCTTTGAAGAATAGAAAAAGTTGGCCATCGTTAGAAACTGGAAATATCAAATATTCCAAAAACTCACTGAGATCTATCAGAAAATCCGAATACAATAAATGGGCTCTGCAAAATGAAACACAATCGCTGGCACCGAATCCTTTTACAGGAACAGTGAAAGTGGTATTATTTTGAAGTTTCAGACACCATACACATTCTTGATTTGTTTGCAAAGAAAAAACAGCTGCTATAAAAATCATATGAGGACGCAAATAGTCTATGTGCCAAAATTTTTTCTTTTCCATTGATATGTGGCGATTCAATCTAGCCTGTAATCCCCCACTACCTTTTGCACTTCCAAAGTAAACATAATATCCTGAATTAAAGAGAAATGTCCCTATTTTACCAATCGAAACATTAATTGAATTTTCCAAATGAAATATCAAGCTATAAGTGCCAGATTCATCTGGGATATCCTTAATAACTTCGAAATTTTTCATGATAAACAATCAGCTTTATAACCCAAAATCCAGACAACCCTTCAAAAAAGGAATTGTCTGGATTATATTTTTAGGATTACTTACAGTTTCTCAACGCCTAGTTTTACGGTTTCTCCATCAAATTCACTCACAGACTGTGTCATTTGGGGACCAGGTTCTCCAAATACTAGTTCAAGAGTCAATGTTTCATTTTTAATATAATCAGAAAACTCCGAAACTGCTTCCGCCAGCTTCGGTGTTGCTGAATAGACCAATTTTATTCTGTCGGATATTTCAAAATCAGCCGTTTTGCGTAAATCCTGCACTCTTCGTACAAACTCCCTGGCAAGACCTTCTTTTTCCAATTCCGGTGAAAGATCAGTAACCAATGCGGCCAGATAGGCCCCTTCTGATGCAACAGCGTAACCTTCTTTGGCTAATGACCTGACTTCCACCTCTTCTGGTAAGATCTGATACGTCTCACCATCCAGATCAATGGTTAATGTCTGATTGGCCAACAGAGTTTTGGCTGCAATTTCAGGATCATAGGCAAGAATCGCTGCCCGCAAACCTGGGAATTTCGAACCATATTTTTGGCCTAATTGCTTGGGAAGTGGTTTTACTTCATAAGCAACCGCTTCCGTCGCTGCATCCAGCGCTCTAACCATTTTCACATTCAATTCATCTTCCAGAATATCAGCATATTTATGGATAACTTCTCGCTCTTCCACGTTTCCAACTGAAAAAGCAGCTTCAGACAATGGCTGTCTCACTTTGCGATTGGCTTTATTTCTGGCTGCATGTCCTACAGAAGCCAGTTTCATAACCAGATCCATCTCCCGATTCAAATTCTCATCAATCAGTGAAGCATCAAATTCTGGCCAATGGGCTAAATGGACTGAAATTTCTGAATCTGTTGATACGCCTGCAACCAAATTTTGGAACAGTTCTTCTGCCATAAATGGCATCGTTGGGGCTAATAATTTACTCAAAGTCACCAATGCTTCGTATAATGTGGCATAGGCTGCAAATTTATCCCCATCGGATTCACTCTTCCAGAAACGCCTTCGAGATCGTCTCAGGAACCAGTTCGATAATTGATCTACGAACACTTCAATCGGTCTGGTTGCTCCCAGAACATCATAATTTTCGAGTGCGTTGGTCACATCACGAACCAGGGTATGTAATGCACTCAAAACCCATCGATCCAGTGCACTGTATTCAGGTTTTACCGTAAGATCAGGCTTCCAACCATCTAAATTCGCATAAGTAACAAAGAATGAATAGGTATTCCACAAAGTAAGTGTGAAATTTCTTAGCACCTCGCCAACCAGATCACTGGAAAAACGCCGTTCCTGTCCTGGAGGACTGGCGGTGTACAAATACCAGCGCATGGCATCTGCGCCATTTTTATCAATAACCTCCCAGGGGCTGGCAACATTTCCTCTGGATTTGGACATTTTGTATCCATCACCATCCAGAATTAAACCCAGGCAAATTACATTTTTGAAGGCAACTTCATCATGCAACAAAGTGCTTATGGCATGCAATGAATAAAACCAGCCACGTGTTTGGTCCACTGCTTCACAAATAAAATCGGCAGGGAATTGTTGCTTAAATTTATCCTCATTTTCGAATGGATAATGCCATTGAGAGACTGGCATAGATCCAGAGTCAAACCAGACATCAATCAACTCTGGAACCCGGTTCATCTTTCCACCACAACCCGAGCATGCCAATGCTACCCTGTCAACATGCGGACGGTGCAAGTCTAATTCGCTCAAATCCTGGCCGGACAATTGCGATAATTCTGCCACCGAACCGACACATACCTGATGGTCACAGGATTCACATTGCCAGACCGGCAATGGGGTTCCCCAAAACCGTTCACGACCTAAAGCCCAGTCGACATTATTTTCCAACCAGTTTCCAAATCTACCATTTTTGATATGACCCGGGTACCAGTTAATTTTTTCATTCAATTCCACCAAACGTTTCTTAAAAGCGCTGGTACGGATATACCAGGTTGGTCGTGCATAGTACAAAAGTGGTGTCGAACAGCGCCAACAGAATGGGTAAGTGTGCACAATTGTTCCTGAGCGGAATAATAATCCTCGCTCTTTGAGGTTTTGGGTAATACTAGGATCAGCTTCTTTTACGAAAACACCTGCCCAGGGTGTAACTTCTTCAATGAAGGTACCATCTGCAGCAACTGTTTGTAAAACTGGTAAATTTTGTTCATTGGATATATTCATATCGTCTGCGCCAAAGGCAGGGGCGATATGAACCAGTCCTGAACCATCTTCGGTTGTCACAAAATCACCCAGCACAACACGATGAGAAGGTTTCTCCAAAGGTAAGAATTTAAATAAAGGTTCGTATTGTTTTCCTTCTATTTGGCTGCCTTTAAAGCGTTCCACAATCGAATAGGGCTCTTCTGCAAACACTTTTTCGAGTAAAGCTTCCGCCAGGATTAATTTTTCTTTGTGATCATCATGTAGAACCCGTTCAATTTTTACATAATCAACATCCGCTCCAGCAGCAATCGCAACGTTCGCCGGTAAAGTCCAGGGTGTGGTGGTCCAGACTAAGAAGGAAGTATCAGGCTCATCCAGCAATCGCATACGCACGAAGATTGACGGATCTTCTGCATCATCATATCCCTGAGCAACTTCGTGATCTGACAAAGGTGTTCCACAACGTGGACAATAAGGAACCACTTTAAATCCCTGATAAAGCAAATCTTTTTCCCAATACTGCTTTAAAATCCACCAGACCGACTCAATATATGACTTCTTAAAGGTAATATACGCATCTTCCAGATCGACCCAAAAGGCTATCCGATCTGTCAGTTTTTCCCATTCCTGAATATAGGTGAAGGCAGATTCACGACAGAGTGCATTGAATTTATCGATGCCATAATTTTCAATATCCTGTTTATTGGTAAAACCCAGCTGTTTTTCCACTTCAATTTCTACGGGTAAACCATGGGTATCCCATCCACCTCGGCGTGAGACGTAGAACCCCTGCATGGTTTTATAGCGGGGAAAAATATCCTTAAATGCGCGTGCCAATACATGGTGAACACCTGGACGCCCGTTCGCGGTTGGGGGTCCTTCGTAAAAAACATATTCAGGACTACCCTTTCTTTCTTTCAATGTTTTATGGAAAACATCTTTATCTTTCCAATACGCTAAGATGCCTTCTTCCATTTGATTAACATTCAATTTCGGTGAAACTGGTCGAAACATCTTTCCTCCTGCAAAAAAAATTCTCGTCCTCAATCAAGGACGAGATAATATCCCGTGGTACCACCCTGTTTCTCACAAATAAAATGTGAGCACTCAGCTGGATGCATCAACAAACTTTGATAAACCCACACCAATGATAACGATTGGTGAAGCCGTCGCACCTACTGCTGCCATAAGCAGGTTCAGATTGAAGCTCCGGAAGGATTTTGGGCATTCATCTCAACCCTGGCTCACACCTATTCCAGGTTCGCTGTTTGATAAAGAAGGCTTACTCGTTTCCATCATTGCTTTTTTTAAGATTGTCCCAAATCATACCAGAATTCTTGGGAAAATTCAATTATGAGCTTTTGTGAATGATTGGTTTTGCTATATCTCAGGCGCAGGAGGTTTATCCATCCATTTTTGAACATAATGTGTAATGATAACCATCAGGAAAAGATACATTCCAACCAATATTAATCCTCCAGCAATCCATTGCCCAAAAAATGAAAGTAATAACCCAATAACCATTACACCAGTAATAGAAAGCATGAGCCGTTCAAAATAATAATTATTTTTCGCCTGTAATAATGATGAGCGATACATCAGGTAAAATCCCGCCGCAATGAGAAGTGTCCCGGATAAGAGTGCCAGTAAGAAAAATTGATTGCTTTTCAGAAAAGGTATATTTACAACCATAACCCCACAGGAAGCAGTTGTCAAACCAGTTCCGCGACTGCTGATGATGTTCACTCTGAATAATACAAACCTTTTCCAGGCAGCATCTTCAGGATAAATATACCAATGCAGAACTTCTGATTCACCTGGAGCCAGTTCAAACGAAGTTTCATCGGAGGCAATATAAATAACATATCCTAACGATTTATATCCTCGAACAACTTTCTTGACATCTTTGTCAAAATCATTTTCGATTCCCATGGAAATTACGCCGAAATCATTGGTTGTGATCAAGTGTGGGCATAATAAATTGAAATCAGACCTGTCTGCATAAGTGGCTGGTTGGAACATGTAGCCTTCAAGATCAGCCCAAACCGATCCTGTCCAAAGGAATAAACCAATGGCCAGACCCAAAACAAATAGGACAATCGCAATGATGAAGTATAACTTCGCTTTCTTAGTCATAGAGTTCTCCAGAATGATATACGTTGCAGAGTATATCACAAGCAATAAAAATCATTCGATGGGTTTTCAACACATAATCTGAGTACACACTCTTCTTTAAATCCCCAAAAAAAGAAGTGCTCGTGAGCACTTCAATGGAAATTTTCGACCGATTTTTCTAATCCACGATTTCATAAAACAATGGCAGAGGTTCACATTTTTCTTCTTCAATCTTGTGAGCCTGACGCACCTGCCTATTCGCCAATCCCAATTTTTCTTGTGAATTAGCATGAATGGTGAACAAAGGTTCACCTGCAATCACATAATCCCCAACTTTATGATGAACAATTATTCCAACAGCATGATCGACAGGATCACCTTTCTTAGCTCTTCCTGCGCCCAGATCGACTGAGGTTTCACCAATGATGCGCGCATCAATCCAGTGGACAAATCCATTCTTATCTGCGTTTGTCGTTTCAATAAATCTTGCTTTTGGTAAAAGGTCTGGCTGATCAATGAATTTGACATCACCACCCTGGGTAATTACCATTTGCCGGAATTTTTCCCATGCTTTGCCATTTTTGAGTGCATCTTCCACCATCTGTCTTGCCTGAATCAAATTTTTAGCTTTCTTACCTAACATAACGAGATAAGCAGCAGCAGAAAGACAATGTTCCACGAAATCATTCGGTCCGCCACCATGTAAAGTATCAATAGCTTCCAGAAGTTCCAGGGAATTCCCAACAGCATTTCCCAGGGGTTGGTTCATGTCAGATAACATGCAGACTGCTTTACGTCCACTGATTTGAGCAATAGAAACTAACAATCGAGAGAGTATCCTGGCATCTTCCAAAGTTGTCATAAAAGCCCCGACCCCGACTTTTACATCCAGTACGATAACCTGAGCCCCCCCAGCGATCTTTTTGCTCATCACAGAGGATGCGATGAGCGGCATGGATGGTACTGTGCCGGTTACATCACGCAAAGCATACATTTTGCCATCCGCAGGTGCTAAATCTCCACTTTGACCGGATAAAACAATCCCAATTGTTTTTAATTGCTGGATGAATTCTTCACGGGTCAAGTCAACCCGGTAACCAGGTATCGATTCCATTTTGTCCAGCGTACCCCCACTGAAGCCTAAACCACGTCCAGACATCTTTCCAAAAGGTAAGCCACAGGCAGCCACAAGCGGTTCAACCACCAGGGTGGTTTTATCACCCACACCACCGGTGGAATGTTTATCCAGGCAGATATCAACCACATCAGATAAATCGAGGATTTCACCGGAATGAGCCATTGCCAGCGTTAAATTTGTGGTTTCCTGGTCAGTCATTCCATTCAATAGAACAGCCATCGCCCAGGCTGCAGCCTGGTAATCTGGAATATCACCAGCCGTAAATCCATGGATAAAGAAATCAATTTCATCTTTACTGAGTTCTTGTTTATCCCTTTTTTTAATGATGATATCGACAGCTTTCATCATTTCACCTTCCTTCAAACCCCTTTTTTAAAAAAAAGAAAGAACGCCTGTAGATTTTGAAAGGCATTCTTTTCTGCAAATTACTTTTGTTTTTTAAGAATAATTGTTACTTTACGGTTGGGTTCTTCACCAACACTTTCAGTCGTCACAAATTCATGATTTCTTAACTCCAGATGGATCACTCGACGCTCATTTGCTGGCATGGGTTCCAGATTCTGTCTTCTACCGGTGTGAACGACCTGCTCAGCCATTCTGCGTGCCAACACCTTCAATTGTCTTTCACGGCGTTCCCGATATCCCTGCACATCAATCATCAGGGGAACCCATTCGCCATGTTCTTTGGCAACAATCAAGCTGCTGATATATTGAAGGGAATTCAGGGTTTCGCTTCGACGCCCGATCAATATACTTAAATCCCGACCCATTATTTCCACCTGTACCATTCTCTGATCTCGTTCATCAATGGGTGCAACAAACTTTGCTTCCACCTTTGCATCGATGTGCATTTTTTGAAGCAATTCCCAAACAACATCTTCGGCTAATTTTAAAACCGGGTCTTTTTCTGTATTTAAGGGGGCTGTAACGACTGGAGAAGGTTTTTCAACTCTGGGTTTTTCTGTGATAGGCTTTTCAGTTTTGGGTTTTGGTTCGGATTTCTTCTCTTCTCCATTTCGAATAGAAAGTCGTACTCGAGCTTGTCGACTCCCCAACCCAAAAAGACCTTTGCTACCTTGATCCAATACTTCAACATCCAACATTTCTAGCGCTAATCCTAATGTCTTTGCCCCTTGTTCGATTGCTTCTTCAACTGTAGGAGCTATGAATTCCTGGGTAATTTTTTTGTATTCCATAAGAGATCCAACTTTCTACTTTTTACGTTTTGTTGAAACTGCCACTGGTTTATTTGGTTTCGTGCCTGGAAGGAGATTTCTCCAATTTACTTTTCCTAACATGGCATATTGTGCGATACCCAACAAGTTTGATACCAGGAAGTACAAAGATAATCCCGAAGCCAGTGTTAAGGCCAGATAACCCATGAAGAAAGGCATGTAAATATTCATCATGTTACCCATCATCGCTGTTTGATCTTTTGGATTTTGTGATGGTGGTTGAATTAATTTTGATTGAACATAAGTTGAGATAACCACTAATATGGCCAGAACCGGAATTCCAAATGATAGGAAGGGCAGGTTCAATCGTTCTGGTTGTCCTAAATCCATCCAAAGAAATTGACTATTCAGTGGAATAAGGTTAGAGACATCAAGAAAATCAGCATAAACATGGCGGACTAAATTAAGCACTTCAACTGGAGTCGCGGCTAAAGCTGCGATAATACTCTGGTATAAAGCGATGATAATCGGGAATTGGATCAAAGTTGGCAAACAAGAAGCAAATGGATTAATGCCTTTTTCTTTATAATACTTCATTTGCTCCTGGGCTAATTTTTCCTTGTCGCCCTTATACTTTTCCTGTACTTTTTTCCACTCTTCGTCCTGTTGCATATTCTGCATACCCTGAGCGCCTTTAATTTGTTTAACCATCAGAGGATGAGTGATTAAACGAATTAAGATGGTAAAGAGAATAATTGCAATCCCGAAATTTTTACCAACAATGCTGTAAATAAATAGTATTACATTTATAAAGGGAGTAATGATTATCGCATCCCACATTTTTTAACCTGCCTCTACTTTTCTGGTGTGAATTTCCAGATCTCATTGCCATTAAAATCGTAAGCTTTGATCACTTCTTCCCCTTGAGAAATACCCAAAACCAACAATCCATCAACTATTACTGGGCCAGTATACAATTTTCCAGTAATGGAGCGAGTCCATAAAATGTTTCCATTGAAATCCAAAGCTATCAACTTGCCATTTTCACCCGCGAATACAACACCATCAGGCATAACGGCTGGTGCTCCGGAAACCATCTCACCCATCATATAATCCCAAATGGCATTTCCATTAATGGCAGACACCGCAAATATTTTTCCTGCGGTATCACCATAATAAACAACGCCATTGTCATATACTGGCTGAGACCATAAACCCACCTCGGATTTATTCTTCCAGATGATCGCACCATTCAATGCATTTACGGCAACAACTTCATTTGCCAGAGTGGCCACAAAAATCGTATCTGTATCGAAGGATGGGCTATAAACGATTGCACCTTCCATGTCTAATTCCCAAATTAATTGGCCACTTTTGATATTAATCGCATATAAATAATGGTCCATGGAAGAAAGGTAAACTACATCTTCATGAACAATTGGAGTGGACCAGAGAGCATGTTTGGCTGTGAATTTCCATTTTAAATTACCATTCAGATCCAATGCGTATAAATTATGATCTGCGTTCGGAGCTAAAATCGTATCGCCAACGACCAGAGCACCACCAATGTAGCGGTTAGTAGCCCCTTCAAATGTCCATGTTACTGTACCAGATTGAATATTCAAGGCCGATAAAGTGTTTTTATAATCGCCAACAATTACATTTAATCCATTGATAGCAGGATTTGCATAATAGGTTCTCGCTGCTTCTACTTTTTCAGGGTATCGCCAATTCAGAGATCCATCTTTTAATCGCAATGCATAAACCTGATTTGCATAGGCAACATAAACAGAATTCTCATCACCGGAGATACCTGGCCAACCACTGGCATTTAACATTCCACTACAAGCGGATAAACTTAATGTCAGCATGACAAACATTATGATTATTAAAATTTTTTTCTTCATTGAACTCTTTAATTTCAGGGGTAGTTAAACCCAATAAACCTGATTCATTCAGGGAACAGGGTCGTAACCACCGGGGTTAAATGGATTGCAACGCAACACCCGCCAGATCGCCATCAATAAACCTTTTATCGTTCCATGTTTATAAATGGCTTGATACCCATAATGGGAACAACTCGGGTAAAAGCGGCAGGTATTTGCCGGTAATGCTGGAGAAATTAGTTTCTGATATAAACGAATGAAAACCAACAAAATCCAGCGTGGAAAATTCCTCAAATTAAACGGTAAGGAATTTAGAGTAGGCTCATTCGGATACTCGTGTAGACAACTCATTCTCTTCCACTTTCGTCCAAAAATAATCCTGCACGCTTTAGTAAGTAGATCTCCGCTGCAATAATATCACTAAAAGCAGCATCCACAATTGGTTTTCTTGCCAGAAACACCAGATCCCAACCAGGCTGAATATTTTCCATCAATCCGCTCAAACTGGCTCGCATCCGGCGTTTCGCACGATTTCTTGTAACAGCATTTCCAACAGCCTTACCAGCAGATACTCCAATTCTGAGTAACCCATCAGGGTTTGGCAATTTGATCAAAACGAGTAGAGGATGAGCATAGGATTTTCCTGATTGCTTTACCTGTTGAAAATCGTTTGATCGCGTTAATCGATAGTTGCGTTTCACTCATTTACCTGTCCGCAAATCATCTGACGACAGGTTTGATCCGAACAAAGAATAAACTTTACCAGCTAATTCTTTTAACATGAGGCAGTGTTACTGCAAGACTACTGCGTCCACGAAGACGACGGCGTTTTAATACATCACGTCCACCTTTGGTTGCCATGCGTGCTCGAAAACCATGCACTCGAATACGATGTTTTTTCTTCGGTTGGTATGTCCGTTTGGGCATAGATTATTCCTTTCAAAGTTGATTTAGATCAAAACTAAAAAACTGACAAGCGATTATTATACCGCAACGGAGTATTGTGGTCAAACCTTTGCGATATAATTACTGGATATTACGAATAAATTTTACCAGAGAAATTGAATTTGGAGATGAATCCATGTTTACTCCGCATATAACGAATAAGGTTGCAATTGTTGGTATTGGCAATGTTGGCGCTACACTAGCATATGCACTCACGCTTTCAGGTCTGGCAACTGAAATTGTGTTGATTGACCGAAATACCTTCAAAGCTGAAGGCGAAGCCATGGATCTGATGCACGCTGTCCCATTGGTTCGGCCAACCAGGGTTTATGCGGGTGATTATAAAGATACCCAGGGTGCAGCAATCACTGTTGTGACCGCGGGAACCGCGCAACGACCTGGCGAAACAAGATTAGACCTGGCTCAAAGAAATACTGATATTTTTAAACAGATCATTCCTGAAATCGTCAAATACAATCCCAACGGATTGATCCTGATTGCCACGAATCCGGTGGATGTCTTGACTTATGTGTCCATTAAAGTATCTGGATTACCAGCTCAACGGGTATTCGGATCTGGCACCATATTAGATACGGCCCGTTTCCGTTATCTGTTATCCACACGTTTTGATGTGGATCCTCGTAGTGTTCATGCTTTTATCATCGGAGAACATGGTGATAGCGAAGTGGCTGTCTGGTCTCTGGCAAATATCGCCGGGATGAGTCTGACAGATTATTGCAAAACCAACCGGATGGCTTGCAGCGATGAGGATCTCACCCAAATTTTCACACAAACGCGTGATGCAGCTTATCACATTATAGAGCGTAAGGGAGCGACTTATTACGCGATTGGTACTGGTTTGGAAAGGATTATTGAAGCAGTTCTACGTGATCAAAGCACAGTCCTTTCGGTTTCCAGTTTGATACACGATTATTATGATCTGCAGGATATCTGTTTCTCTTTACCAACTGTTATTGACAGAGGGGGAATTGAAAGAGTGCTAAAACTTAAATTGAATGATGAAGAAAAAACCGGACTGGAAAAATCCGCCAATATATTGAAGGACACCATTCAAAAATTGGATTTCTAATGAAGAATAAGTGACTATTCTAATAGTCCCTTAAATTTCCGTTGATCTATGATGATCCGTTGAAAGACCAACCTAAAAATCTGGTCTTTCTTTTTTACTTTGGGAACTAATTCATAGAATCCTTCGTCTCATGCATGAAGGTTTGTATTAAGGAGTATGAAATGAGAAACTTAAAACTATTATTAAGCATTATTTTGATTACATTCTTGGCTGCTTGTGGTTCAGGCAGTTCACCCACAGTGTCACCAGAAGAAATTGATAAAGCCCTGGATGCAATCCGTACAGAAATATCTCAAACTTTAGCAGCTGAAACGGTTACACAATCAACTGCTACTGCATTACCACCAGTACCAACCGTTGAACCTACTCAGGAGCCGTTGCCATCATCTACCCCGTTGCCAACTGCAACCACTGTAATATTACCAACAACCTTACCAGCAACACCAACCGCTACAGCGACAGAGCAACCGAAAGCGATGATTACCATTATTGGCGTGGAGAAGAATACAGCAGTAACAGTTCAGGCAGATCTTTTCCCAGCCAATCAGGTATTCAAAATCCGGGTCGGTTCATTAGATAATTTTTTCAAGGATTATGTTGAAGTTGGAACCATCAATTCAGGTGCTGGAGGATCATTCAAATTCACTGTCCTTCTACCCGAAAAGGTAAAAGATGTTGAGAAAATCACAGTCAGGTTGGACAGCACTTCAGGAGTATATGCTTACAATTATTTCAAAAATGTAACCAGTGGAACCATTCCTGCGGTAACAACACCAGTCACCAGCTCAATTTGTGAAGTTTCTAGTTCACCTGCATTATCTGCAGTCATGAAAGCCGGAGAAGACTTCGATGCAGTCTGGACAGTCAAGAACATCAGCGGAAAAACCTGGGAAACAGGAACCCTGGATTACAAGTACATTCGGGGAACTGAGCTACACAAATATGAATCTCTGTATGACTTCAATGAAACTGTGAAATCCGGAGATTCAGTAAAAATCAGAGTGGATATGCTTGCTCCACATCAAACAGGTACCTACACCACCAATTGGGCTCTGGTGCAGGGAAGCAATATTATTTGCAATCTGCCAATTACCATCATCGTAAAATAAGGATCTAATAAATTTCAGAAAAGACCGTCAGCTATGGTGGTCTTTTTTGTCCTTAATCGATGATTTCTCCATGCAACCCATGCTCTGAAAAAGAGGGGATTTTCGTTTGGGTGATTTGATTGGCCAAATTGAATGAGGTATTAGTGGCTATGCGCAAATAATTTCCAGTCAGGCCTTTCATCAACCAGCGATCGTCTGGCAGTTGTTCGCCACTCTCCCATAAAACCTCTACGGTTTTTCCCAGATACATAGATTGATAATTGTGTGTCATCTCTGCAAAAACTGCCCGCATGGCAGCCGACCGTCGTTTTCGGATCGCTTTCGGAATTTGGTTATCATACTCGGCTGCTGCAGTACTGGCACGGGCTGAAAATGGAAAAATGTGTCCTCCGGCAAAATTCACCTGCCGAACAAATTCCATCGATTCTTCGAATAGTTCATCTGTCTCTCCAGGAAAGCCAACAATCATGTCGGTCGTGATGGCTATATCCGGTACCACTATTCTGGCATCCAGAACAATGCGCATGTACTTTTCCGGCGTCGTTTTGCGCGCCATTCTTTTCAAAATATCCCCTGAACCCGACTGCAAAGGTAAATGTAAGTGCGGACACAATCTGGGATCCCCCCATAGGCTGAAGAAATCTTCTCCCAGGTCCCAGGGCTCCAGGGATGATAATCGCAACCGCTGAACGGTGGTTTCCTTTAAAATCGTCTCAATCAAATCGCGTAGGTGTGATGTATGATTGAGATCTTTCCCCCATGAACCCAGATGTACACCAGTCAGAACAATTTCTTTCACACCCCCATCCAGTGCATTCTTGACATCCACCATTACCTCAGCCAGAGGCCGGCTAACACCTTTACCCCTTGCTACCTTGGTGATGCAAAATGTGCAGAAATTATCACAACCATCCTGCACTTTTAGAAAAGCCCGCGTTCTTAAGTGATCTCCCGGCAAAGGTTCTCGTGCCAGCGGTTCCAGATCAAATATCAAGGGTGTAATATGCAAAAAATCGGATACCAGATTGTCTTTGTTCTCATTCAAAACCACGTTCTCTACCCCTGGCAAGTTGAGTGCTGCTTGCGGCTCCAGAGTTGCCCAGCACCCGGTTGCAATAATTTGTCCAGCACCTTTTTGGGCTGCCTGGCGGATTTTTTGTCGTGAGTCGGAGGCTGCGGCGCTGGTCACAGCACAGGTATTAACAATCACCAGATCTGCCTTACCAGCATCATCCACAACAGAATGCCCTGCCCTTCTGAATTGGGCAGCCATAATTTCAATTTCACTCTGGTTGAGACGACAACCAATCGTATCAAAATAAACTTTCATATTTTTTTATCAAAAATTAAGGTTGGAATACGGTTAGATTATCAAAATAGATATCTACACCTGCTTCTTCAAAACTACCTGCGATGAGACCAACATCTCCTTTCGCAAAGCTACCGTCCTCAATCGAAAATTGATTCTCTCCATTAATATCTAGACTTAATTTATCCCCCTGACAGGTGGCAATCAGATAATTGATCGCCTCACCCTGATTGACAGACGGGGCAAATTCCATAGATGCGTTATTGATCAGCTGGTATACCCCTTCTACCACTTTGATGATTCCTGCGTAACCATCACTGCTGATCACAAAAGCATAATAATTCTTTTCATCCTGCATCCGACAAATAACACCAAAGGTATTATTATCCGGTCCAGCGATCTTTATAGCTTCCGCCTCAATCCGAACATCAGTAAATGTATATCCCGGTTTAGAGTAGAAATCCAGATGTGGTTTGTCCACAAAAAAACGCAAACCATCAGCCTGATAAATCACATATGAGCCATTCTGATTCCAGGTATTCCATCCACTTTCTGTCGATGAAAAAGTATCGCTGAATAATACTGTTCCCGATGGGGGAATCTCTGTCCTCTTTGGAAAAACCAAATCCACAACTGAACAGGCACTTAACATGATCACCAGGAACAAAGAAATAATAATTCTTTTCATTGGAAAGATTTTAACATGAATTTGGGAATGCGCTCATGGGCTCAGGAATTTATTGGCTAATTGAATTAACTGATCATTTTCTGCAAATTCGATGCTACGTTTCAAAAAATAAGTGGAAAGTTGATTTTTGTTCTGGAAATAAAAGAGTTGTCCCAAGTGCAAATTTACCAGTGCTGATTCTGGGGCTTCTTTATAGGCTGCAGTTAAGAATCGTTCTGCTGTTGTGTAATCCTCTAATAGCAAAAACAGCCATCCCAATGTGTCATAAGCTTCCCAATTTTCCTCATCGATCAGGAGAGCCTGTCGTGCAGCTGGCAATCCAATTTCTTGAATTTCAACCTTGTATTCCCCACAGAAACGGGCAAGATTTATCCAATAATATGAATTTCCTGGTGCTATTTTTGTGGTTTTTATAAATGCCTGCAACGCTTTATCCACATTTCCTGCCAGGATATATGTATTTCCCAATTCTTGTTGCCAGATAGCCTGCCCAGGCTCATCATTGGATAATACCTGATACATCTCCAGACTACGCTCAAAATCATTCTGCGAACGCCAATAGGATGCTGAAAATGCTCTGGTAATGATCGATTTTGGTGAGATAGCCAGTGCTTTATTCAGAGCATAATAGCCATCTTTACCAGAATTAATTAAAGCATTCCCATACAAGGCCCACCCTTCTGCATAATCAGGATCCAGACGCGTTGCATACGCATAAGCTGCGCTTGCATAATTCCATTCGCCAATGGATGCCAAAAGATTCCCGGACAATATCAATTGATATACAGGATTCTCTTCCTGTACGATCATTTCAACTTCTGGTATTAGCGCTTGAATTTTCCGGTTGTTTGCGTTTGTTATGGTTGATATGGCAGTTTCAGGTTCAAAAATAATTTGGGAAAATGCCAGAGGTTGAACAAGATCAATATTTTCAGGTCCGATTTCCTTCCATTTCAGTAATGTCTGGTATGCACCAAACCAGTCGTTTTTCGATTGTTGAATCTGAACCAATTCTCGTAAATCTTCAACTTTCAAATCTGATTTGTTAATGATCGACTGCCAGGTGGTGTAAGCATCCTCTAATTGATTGGCATCCCAGTAGACCTGCCCCAGATGTATGGTCTGTCTAATCGACAATGGTGAGATTCGATCAGCTTCTTTGAAAGAATAAATGGCATCTTCAAGGTTTCCATTTAGGATTTGTTTTTCTGCTAACCTGACCCATAAATTGGCTTGCCAGGGTTGTTGTCTCAAAATCGTATGGGCGATTTCAATCCATTTTTCTGTTTGGGTTGCTTTCTGGTTTAAATCTAAGCTTTGCCATCGGGATTCGATTGTTTTTGAATAAGGAGTGATATCCAGGTATAGGGCAATCAGTACAGGTAAGAATATGACGACGATGGAAGGTATTAGTTGGTCCAATTTTCTCATCAGACGATCACCTATCCAGTTCAGGACTTAAACCAAATCAGAACCAAACTGGCATATTCTGCCAGAGTTTGGCGCCAGCCCTGTGTAGATAAATACCAGGTCAGAGGTTTATACCAGCTATCTTCCACCGGATGTACCAGAACTTTAATCTCAGAATCTTTAAATTCACGGTTGAAGATCATCTGTGTTCGCCGCGTATGATAAGGTGCAGTAATCACCAGAATCGATGTAATATTCCGTTGTTTTGCCAGTACTTTGACAGCCATAGCTTCTTCTATGGTTGAAGATGACTCTCCAGCTGTGACAAACATGGAATCTGCTGGTACGCCAGCATCAATGGCAATGCGCATCAGCATTTCACTATATGTCCGCCCTTCTCCAATATCCTCTGTGTGAGTTCTTGTTATTACAAAATATTTCCCATACCCTTTTTCATACCACTTGATGGCTTCTTCCACCCGATCGCCATCATCACCGCTGAGAACAACAATAGCGTCTACCAGTATGACACGATCTCCAACTATTAAATATGAACCAGCGCAAATTAACCCAACCCAGATAAGGATGAAAACAACCAATATAACCATTAGAAAGATGAGACATCCCTGCAATAAATTTCTTGATTTCACAGTTGAGTTAGGTACAGTGTTATTCATGCTTACGTTTTCTGATTCACGTTCTCCAATGCCTGTTTCATCCGCTCCAATCCTTCTATCATCATACTACGTGGGCATCCAAAATTGAAGCGTACAAAGCCCTCCCCACCAGTTCCAAAAATCTTTCCATCGTTGAAAGCTATACCAGCATTCTGTAGGAAAAATTCAAAAGGACTCCTATCAATTTCTAAATCGCGGCAATCCAGCCATGCCAGATAAGTGCCTTCAATGGGTGTGATTTTAATGTCCGGGATGTTTTCCTGGAGATAATCAACCAGAGCCCGATAATTACCCTCCAAATAAACTAATAATTGTGATAACCATTCATCTCCATGTTGGTAAGCTGCCAGAGCGGCTGTATAACCTAATAAGTTCACTTCCGGGACGATGCCAGCACGAGCTTGTATCAGTTTTTTTCTTAATTCTGGATTTTGAGCCACAGCAAAGGAAAATCCCAAACCCGCTATATTAAAGGTCTTGCTGGGTGCCATCAGTGTAATGGTTTTTTGGGAAATTTCTGGGCTGAGGGACGCGATGGGTATATGACGGTGACCCGGGAAAATAAAATCTGCGTGTATTTCATCCGAACAAATATAAATATCTTTTTTCAAGCAAATATCAGCCATTCGTGATAATTCATTTTCCGTAAATACTCTTCCAACAGGATTGTGCGGGTTGCAAAGTAAAAATAATTTCGTATTTGAATCCATAACACCTTCAAATTGTTCAAAATCAATCTGATACCTACGGGTTAAACCCATTTGAAGAGGAGCATCTTTTCGTTGAGCTCCGGCATTTTTCGGGGCTAACAAAAATGGATGATAAACAGGCGGTTGCATCAGCACCTGTTGATTAGCTTGTGTAAGAGCTTTGATGACCAGATTAAACCCATTCACAACGCCTGGCAAAAAAACAATATCTTCCAGTGAAACATTCCATTGATACAAATTGCTAAGCCGTTCTTTAATCGTTTCTTTTAAAACCAGGTTTTCCGATGGATACCCAAACACCCCATGTTTGACCCTTGCTTCCAATGCATCTATTACCGGTTGTGGAGATCGGAAATCCATATCTGCCACCCAAAATGGCAGGATTTCCTTACCATAAAAATTCCATTTAATACTTTCTGTTTCTCGGCGGGGAATTACTTCATCAAAGTTATACTGCATAGTTCCTCATATTTTTTTCTTTATGACTTTGTATCCTTATTCAATTTCAATACCTGGATACATATTACGATTATACTTTCAGTAGAAATGGATGTCGATGAGCAGCGTTTAACAATGGCAAACAAAAAAATCATATTGTCCTGTAAAATTAGTAATAATTGTCATTTCAATCATGAATGGTTCGACCTGGATGATTGAGATGAGAAAAAATGGATATAAACAATGAATCTACCCTCAATTAATTTACTCACTTCCCCAGGATGGAAAGACTATGAATTGGTCGACAGTGGGAATGGATCCAAACTGGAACGCTATGGCTCTTATTTAATCAAGCGCCCCGAACCTGAAGCAATCTGGTCGCCATCCAAACCCGAAAAAATTTGGAACCAAATCCATGCTGAATTTTTACCTACCGCCGAAAAGAATGGCGGGCATTGGATTGAACATCGTCCCATGGAAGAGCGCTGGAAGATGCAATACAAAAATCTGACGTTCTGGGCTCAGAAATCCGCCTCCCGTCATTTAGGCGTGTTTCCCGAACAGGCGGTGCAATGGGACTGGATTCAACAGCAAGCCAGTATTCCGAATGTGCGTTTAAATGTGCTGAATTTATTTGGCTATACCGGAATTGCGAGTCTGGCGGCCGCCAAAGCAGGCGCATTTGTTTCCCATCTGGACGCATCCCGCAAAGTGAATCAATGGGGGCAGGAAAATCAGGCACTCTCCGGGATATCCGATCAATCCATTCGCTGGTTGGTGGACGATGCTTTCAAGTTTGTCAAACGTGAGATTCGCCGTAATAGCAAATATGATGGCATTATCCTCGATCCACCGAAATTCGGGCGTGGACCCAAAGGTGAAGTCTGGGAATTTTACAAAATCCTTCCTGATTTGTTGGATAGTTGCCGGCAAATATTGAGTGATAAACCAATCTTCATTTTAATAACCGCATACGCCATCAAAGCCTCATCTTTGACTCTCTATTACGGTTTGGAGGAGATGATGCGAAAGCACAAAGGGACCACCTCAGTCGGTGAGGTTGTTTTAAGTGAGAAAAACGGCAAAAACGCCATTTCCATGGCGATTTATGGACGCTGGTCTTCATTATCTTGATCAAAGGAAACAAATCATGAGAACTCAAACAAAATTTGCTATTATTGGTGCTGGTGCCATGGGAGAAGCCATTATCGGTGGATTGTTAAGGCAGAATCTGACATCTCCTCAGAATATTCATGCATCAGAACCTCGCATGGAACGCTGTGAAGAATTGAAAGATAAATACGGGATCACAACCTCTGCCCATAATCTTGAGGTTGTCGATGACGCAGATGTAGTTGTGTTAGCTGTCAAACCACAACGCCTGGAAAAAATTCTATCGGAATTAGTCGGACATATCCCCTCTAAAGCAGTCGTTGTCACTATTATTGCCGGTGCATCGATCGAGAAAATTTCTAAAGGACTGGCTCATAATGTCGTTGTACGAACCATGCCCAACACGCCCGGGCAAATTGGCAAGGGGATCACTGTTTGGTTTGCTCCTGCTACTGTTTCTGAACAACAGCTGGAAAAAGCCCGACTCATGCTACAAGCTCTGGGGGAAGATGTTCAGGTGGATGAAGAATATTATCTGGATATGGCCACCGCAGTCTCAGGTACAGGTCCCATGTATGTGTATTTGTTCATGGAAGCTTTCATGGACGCTGCTGTTCACCTCGGATTTTCACGTTACGTGGCGGAACAATTGGTGATCGAAACCATTCGGGGGTCCGTGGATTATTACGAAAGCCAATCCGTGCATGTGGCTGACCTCAGAAACAAAGTCACCTCCCCCGGTGGTACATCTGCTGCAGCTTTATATTACCTGGAGAAAGCTGGTTTCAGAACAGCTGTATCCCGCGCCATCTGGGCAGCTTATGAACGCTCACAGCAATTGGGCAAAGGGAAATTAGATCAGCATCCCGAAAAAAATAATGATAATGGGAAAATTGAATAATTTTCACATAAGGAGTTAATTGAAAATGAAGTATCGCAATCTAGGAAATACAGGCGTCAAAGTTTCCGTGGTTGGCATAGGAACCAACCGCTTTGGATCGGATAAAACACCACAATTAGAAGTAAATCGCATCATAGATCAAGCCCTGGATTTGGGGATTAACCACCTAGATTCAGCCGATGCCTATCAAAGTGGAAATTCTGAAATCGTTTTGGGAAATGCGCTCAAAGGCAAGTGGGATCGCTTCTTTTTGGCGACAAAATTCTTCTTCTCCACCGGAGAAGGCATCAATGATCGCGGCGCTTCTCGCTATCATATCTACAATGCAGTCGATGCCAGTCTGAAACGGCTCCAAAGCGATCATATCGATCTTTATTACGTCCACCGTTGGGACGCAGAAACACCTATCGAAGAGACTCTTCGCACCCTCGATAATCTGATTCAGATGGGAAAAGTTCGCTATATTGGGGCTTCCAATTTCGCTGCCTGGCAATTGGCAAAATCGAATTTACTGGCTGATTTAAAAGGCTGGAGTGCTTTCGCTGCCGTGCAATCTCATTACCACATGTTCGAAAGAGATCTTGAAAAAGAAGTGATTCCTTTCTGCCAATCCGAGAATGTAGCATTAATCCCGTACTTTCCTCTGGCCGGTGGTTTTCTAACCGGAAAGTACCAGAAAGGCAAACCTACCCCGGCTGGTTCACGTGGTGAAAGCAGTGAGTATGTTCAGAAATACATGACCGACACAAATTACGCGATTCTGGAAAAATTAACCTTCTTTGCAAAGGATCACAGGCATGAGATGAACGAACTGGCGATCGTCTGGTTACTGGCTCAACCCCAGGTGGCTTCCGTAATTTCAGGCGCAACCAGTTTGGATCATGTCAACCAGAATGCCATCGCTGCTGAATGGGAATTAACACAACAAGAATTAGATGATATCGAGAAAATTTTAAAGGGAGATTCATAAATTTCATCCCATTTTGATTTGACATAAACTCATACCTCTTCTAAACTAATCCAATGCTTGCACGCGTTTTTTCTTGTGGCGTCATCGGATTAGATGGCGTCATCATCGAAGTAGAAGTAGACTCAAGCAACGGGATTCACTTTTCCACGCAAACGAGTCACCATCAATCTCGCTCCTGCAGACGTGCGCAAAGAAGGACCTGCCTACGATTTACCCATAGCGGTTGGTGTTCTGGCTGCCAGCCAGCAGATCAATCCCGTTAAACTTCAAAAAAGTCTGGTTGTGGGCGAACTCTCCCTGGATGGCACCTTACGCCATGTACGCGGTGTGCTTCCCATGGCAGCCTTAGCTCGTCAGGAAGGCTTTCAGCGTTTGATTGTCCCGAAAGTGGATGCTGAAGAAGCTGCCTTAATACCCGATCTGGAAATCATTGCTGTTGAATCGTTACGACAATTAGCCGATTGGTTGCGGGGAGAAATCGAAATTGAGATCCCTAAACCATCTTTTTCGTTGGATGAAGCCATCCTGCAATATCAGACTGATTTCCAGGAGATCAAAGGTCAGGAACATGTCAAACGGGCGTTGGAGGTGGCTGCCACTGGAGGGCATAATGTACTCATGGTCGGGCCACCCGGCTCCGGAAAAACCCTGATGGCACGGGCTTTACCATCCATCATGCCCACCATGACCATCGACGAAGCATTGGATGTCACCCGTATTTATTCGGTGGCAGACCAATTGCCGTCTGATATCCCACTGATGCGCAACCGCCCATTCCGCTCACCCCATCACACCATCAGCCATGCCGGTCTGGTTGGCGGTGGAAACTGGCCACATCCTGGCGAGATCTCTCTGGCACATCGTGGTGTCCTCTTTCTGGATGAATTACCGGAATTTGGTTCGCGAGTGTTGGAGGTCATGCGCCAACCCATGGAGGACAAAGTCGTCACCATCAGCCGTGCGCAGGGATCCCTCACCTTTCCAGCCAATTTCCAGCTCATCGGTGCAATGAATCCATGTCCCTGTGGATTTTATGGGGATCCGGTCAAACCGTGTACCTGTGCATTAGGGATGGTGCAGAAATACCAGAAAAGAATCTCCGGTCCTATGCTGGATCGTTTTGATATTCATGTTGAAGTTCCACGTGTGGAATATGACAAGTTAACCAATCAACGCTTGGGCGAATCCTCAACCATTATTCGCGAGAGAGTGGAAACAGCCCGGCAACGCCAGATCCAACGTTTTTCTCAGAAAGAAAACAAACCTGAAGAAAACCAAAAAACACTCCTGATGACATCCAATGCCGATATGGGAGTGGGAGAAATCCGCAAATTCTGCCATCTCGATGATGCTGGTGAAACCCTCATGCGTGCTGCCATGCGCCAATTACAACTCTCCGCTCGCGCATTCCATCGCGTGCTCAAAATTGCCCGTACTATCGCCGATCTGGCAAGCAGTGAACACATCGCCCCCAACCACCTGGCAGAAGCCCTGCAATATCGCCCAAAAATTATGCTGGATAATCAGGGATGATCGGCTAAAAACTTAGGCCTTATCCTCTAATTCAAAACAATCCACAATACTTCTGGCATCAGCTTCATTTTCAGGCCGGACAACATTCTCAAACAATCTCCAGGTTTCCACATGTGTCACGGACTCTCCTGGTTCCAAAAATGTCTTTGGCCCTAATGTTTCCAATTCCAGAAACTGATCATTGCAATAACATTCACTTGAACTACCCATATCATAATAAGTAGATCCATCTGAAAATGCCGCTCGCTTGACAAATAAACATTCATCCAGCCAATAAGCTAACCACCCTTTGGGATTGGGAAATCCGATTTTAAATGGTGAGTCTACCTTAGCATTTAATAATATATAGTCATTGCCCCATAGGACATTTGGATCATTCAAATCTGTATAAGGCCAAAAAACCAACAATCGATTGGGGAGCAATCCGGTGTCCATTTTGCTTTGCGGTAGGATCGCCACACCACCGGTCCGAAATTGTGTAATTGCCCAAGGTGCGCATTCAATTGGCTTATTGTTCCAATTTTTAAGTTCATGCTCCACTGATACCAATGCTTCATCAGGATCCAGCTTCAAACGAATGGCTTTCTCCATCCCGGAATTCTTTTCAATGGCTTTCTTGATCAATATGGACCCATCTTCGGCAATAATCTTCACCGGTTGATCATCATATTCATAAGTCAGAGGAATATTCTCTGGAGCCATCCATAATCGATGACCACCAAAAAAATGATATGGTTTTCCATTCGGCACTTGTGTTGTGAAATCAGGGAGCTCAGCGAGAAGATTTTTTCTTCCTCGTAGATTTATACCTAATATCCTGGGACCGATAGATCGAGAAACAATAAGTTGAATTTTTTCATTTTCAATGACAATACAATCTTGATTTTGGAAGTTGGTATTCTGCATATAAATCCCTGGAATCACAATATGAAATTAATGATCGCCATTATAACATTGAAGCGTTTGGAATTTCATCGAAACCGATTCTAATACATGAATAACCTAAATGGTAAACAGGTTATTCATTCCGGATTATTTTTACACAGATTTAATTAATTTCGTCCAGGTAGATATTTTTATTTCTTCAATTGACCGGCAAATTTCTGCTTGAATTTCTGAACTTTGGGATTGATCACCACCTGACAATAACCCGCCCAGGGATTCTTTTCAAAATAGTCCTGGTGAAAATCTTCAGCCGGATAGAATTCTGTCAGAACATCAATTTGCGTAACAATCTTACTTCTCCACAAATCGGATTGGTCGATTTTTTCAACAATTTCATTCACTTGCTTTTTTTCAGCTTCATCCTTCACCAGAATGATTGAGCGGTACTGAGTACCCACATCAGCACCCTGGCGATTCAAAGTAGTCGGATCATGCACCTGAAAGAACACCTCCAATAACCCGCTCAAGGAAATCATTTCAGGATCATAGGTAACTTCAACAACTTCCGCATGCCCGGTTCTGCCAGTACAGACCTGCTCGTAAGTAGGTGATATGACAATTCCCCCAGCATATCCAACAACCACATCTTCGATTCCAGTCAGGTTTTTAAAGATAGGATCCAGACACCAAAAACATCCACCACCTAACACAATTTTCCTAAATTTCGCATTCATACCATATTCCTTTATTACCACTAATATTTACCAATATAAAGAAAATTTCTGCAAAGATCAAAAAATAGCATAACCTGTTAAATAAGAAAACCGGTTTTTTCGCCGGTTTTCAAAACGTAAATATTTAAACTTCCTATTTATTCACCTGGAATCTCACATCACCTTTTTCAAAGAAATCAATAATCTGTCGAATAGCCGCAAGTCCAGCGTTCATGTTGGCTTCTTCCGTTTGAGCACCCATTTTCTTGGGAGTGAAAAAGAATCGCCCGGTGAATTTCTCTTTGATCTCTGCTCCGCAGGCTGGTTCTATATCTGAAACATAGGAAAAATCTGGCCGATCAACAAAAACCTTGAGTAAATCTTCTTCGTTAACAACTTCCTTACGGGCAGTGTTGACCAATGTAGCAGATTTTGGCATGCTGGTTAATAATTTGTAGTTTATCGAGTTCTTTGTTTCAGCATTCGCAGGAATATGCAATGACACATATTGGGATTTGGCGTATAACACTTCCACTGTATCAACACAATGTACCCCATCTGCTTCAATTTGCTCCCGTGGAATATATGGATCAAAAGCAAAGATTTCCATTCCAAAGCCTTTAGCGATGGCTGCTACACATTTACCAACGTTTCCATAGGCATGGATGCCCAGTGTTTTTCCTTTTAGTTCCGACCCGGCTTTGCCGTTGAATTGTTTACGTGCCTGAAATATCATCATACCAACAGCTAACTCGGCAACTGCATTCGAGTTTTGCCCTGGCGTGTTCATCGCAACCACGTTGTGCGCCGTTGCAGCAGCCAAATCGATATTGTCATAACCAGCACCAGCCCGAACAACAATCTTTAACTGTTTGGCAGCATCCAGAACCTCCGCATCCACAACGTCACTTCGTATGATCATTGCATCGGCATCTGCGACTGTTTTTAACAAATCAGATTTATCAGTATATTTTTCTAATAAAGCAATCTCGTACCCGGCTTTTTCAGCGATTTCTTTGATTTGTCCGACCGCTTCAGCTGCAAAAGGTTTTTCAGTAGCTAATAATACTTTCTTCATCATACCCATCCAGTCTTTTTTATTAATTAGTGTAACTTTTCAAATTCCTGCATGCAATTAACCAATGCCTGAACACTTTCAATAGGCATAGCGTTGTACAACGAAGCGCGGAAACCACCCACATCACGGTGCCCTTTGATGCCAACCATTCCTCTTTCTCCAGAGAATGTCTGGAACTCTTTTTCAAGATCCATATATTCTTCTTTCATCACAAAACAGACATTCATTAGAGATCTGTCTTTTTCATCTGCCACAGTGGCAACAAAAAGCTTATTGCGATCAATTTCATCGTAGAGCATTTTGGCTTTTTCTTGATTAATTTTCTCGATAGCCTTCAAACCACCAAGATCCTTCAACCATTTCAATGTCTGTAATGCTGTAAAGATCGCAAAAACAGGTGGGGTATTAAACATCGAGCTACTTTTGATGTGAGTTCGATAATCGACCATCGTCGGTATAGTCCGGCTAACTTTCCCCAACAATTCTTCCTTTACGATGACAAATGTCAGACCAGCAGGAGCCAGATTCTTTTGTGCACCACCATATATCAATCCGTATTTGGAAACATCCATGCGACGACTGAAAATGTCTGAAGACATGTCTGCAACTAAAGGAACAGGGGAAACCAGATCTTCTTTGATTTCGGTTCCATAAATGGTATTGTTGGTGGTGATGTGGAAATAATCAACATCGGTCGGGATGGTAAATTCACGTGGAATATAGGTGAATTTTTTATCTTCAGAGGAACCAACCACCACAACTTCACCGAATAGTTTGGCTTCCTTTGTTGCTTTTTTCGCCCAACTTCCAGTCACCAGATATGCAGCCTTTGTCTCCATAAGATTATAGGGTACAGCGAAGAATTGCGTACTGGCCCCGCCACCCAGGAATAAGACTTTATATCCTTCTGGAATATCAAGCAGGTCCTTAAATAATGCCATTGCTTCTTCGTTGATGGCATCGACTTCTTTACTACGATGGGAAACTTCCAACAGAGATAAGCCGGTTCCGGCGAAATTCATAACAGCTTCGGCTGTTTTTTCAATGGCTATTTGAGGTAAGATGGACGGGCCTGGATTAAAATTATGTTTTTTCATTTTCAATTCCTTTTTTCTGTAAGTTTCATTTTCCTTGATATGCATATTATAGGAAAAAAAGTGTAAAGATACATTTGACAAACATCCATATTTTCAAGTATTTCTCTCTTTAAAATATGAAAAACGACGAATTTAAAAGTTCAACTGTGTGTTGTTCCATCGGGCATTATTGTGCCATACAATGATTTTGCCCTCAGTATCTTATGGTCTGGAACATTGGAACCGGTTAAATCAGCATCAGTGAGATTCGCATTGGTTAGATCGACTCCGCCTAAATTTGCGTCTATCAAATTAGAGCCTGATAAATCAGCTTCCATCATGTCAGCTTCAGCCAAATTTGCTTCTCTTAAATCAGCACCATGTAAGTTCGCACCTCGTAAAGTAGCTTTTCTTAAATCAGTCCCGATGAGATTGGCATTTTCAAAATTACAGCCACCCAATTTAGCTTCGGATAAATTCGCTCCTCGTAAATCAGCACCACTAAAATTAGCATTTGCTAAGGTGGATAATGATAAGTTTACTCCTCTCAAATCAGCACCACTTAAATCTATATAACTTAACCACAAAGGTTTTTCCTGATTAAGCAACATGTAAATTTCATAACGTGAGAATTCAGACATAGTCACCTTTCAATGAATGTAATAATTAATAATTTGTACAAAATGAGTGTCAATTATTGATAATGTTAGGAGTTATTGTAGAATGATCCTGTCTCAATTGTATTACATTTTCCCTGATTTAGAACAGTTGATTTCTTTGATGAAACAAAAAAAGACCCATCTTCTCGTAATGAGTCTCAATAATTTTTGTTTTTAATTAATCAGTCGAAGCACAGCGGAATCCTAGATTTTCGTACCAATATTTAGGAACAGATTTATATCGCAATGTGGATCGTATCCACCAGGTTCCATTGCTCCAGGGACCACCACGCCATACATACAGATATCCATCATTTTCCTCACGGCCATCATCTGGATCATAAGGGTATGGTTTTGGGATAGAACTTGTCCACTCCCAAACATTTCCAGCCATGTCCATTACACCGTAAGGACTTGCACCATCGGGATAATTACCTACAGGAGCTGTATCTGCAAATCCATCATCAAAAGCTGAATTTGCATGTTCCCTCGTACAATTTACATCACAAAAATTTGCCTTATCTTCAGTTATTGGGTCATTTCCCCAAGGATATCTACGTCCATCAGTCCCTCTTGCAGCTTTTTCCCATTCCGCTTCAGTGGGTAATTTTCCACCAGCCCACTCACAAAAAGCATTTGCTTGCCACCAATCTACCATTATTACTGGATAGTTATCAAATTCTGGATTTCCATAATATTCCTGGCGTGTATTTGAAAAGTTTACCCAGGGTGCTGTACATGATCCATCTGCTACACACAAAGCATAGCGTTCATTGGTCACTTCGTATTTATCAATCCAATACCCATCCAAATAAACAGAATGCATGGGTACTTCTGGATATGCTACACCATTATCCAAAGTGTGTTGAGCATCTGTATCTTGTGTACCCATAATGAATTCGCCCGCAGGAATAAAAATCTGCTCTGATTGATCTTTTTCTAAAATTCTAAAATTGGGATCACCAACTTCTGTTGGAACCACAGTAGGTTCTGAGGTTGGAGTTGCAGGAACAGAGGTTTCTGTAGGTATTAATGTTGGTAAAGCTGTTGGTTCTATGATTTCTGGTCGAGTAGGTTCAACGGTGCTTGATAATTGCTGAGTTGGTTCAGTAGATATAACAGTTGTACTACATGAGCTTAAAATCATTGAAAATAACAAAAGAACAAACATCAAGGATTTGATTGGTTTTTTCATTGGTATGGCTCCTTAATGAAGGATGATAATGAGTCACACAGATCTCATCCAGCGTGGTTTTAATAAGACAAATTTTACTACTAATTTTTATCATCGAATCATGATAAAAATTAGTAAAGTTAACGATAATAAATGAAATTGATGAATCTACTAATTTTCATTCATTTTTTCCAGTTTTCGTTCGTTATGTGTGATGACTTTTTTTATAAAAAGCGATATAATGTTTGAATTCAGGGCTTTTATTTCTATTTAATTCATTGGGTGGTTGTTATTTGATGAAGAATCTCAAAAAAATCTTAATTCTGGCAATAATCTTCATCTTTATTTCGATTTTTGCGTCCTTTAACGTATCTGCACAGGAAGAAACCGAAACCCCACAACGAATCAAATTAGTTGAAAATACATTTACTCAATTCACATGGCGGCTGGTCACAAGAACTGGCGTTCCCGTTTGTACCGTTGTAATCAATCATGAAGGTTTCCCAACGGGTCAGGAAACACTAGCAGCATGTAACGAATCCTGGTTAGCGCTTTTTCCAACACCGACTGTAATAGCCACCGGTACTCCAACTCCTCAACCAACCTCCACACCGATTAATGTGAATCAATTATGGCTGGATACTTATTGGGTTTTTGTTTCTTCTGAGGAAGCCACTCAGGTAACAAAAATAACCATTCCTGACATTATCGTCAACATTTATGCACCTGGAATTCCTGTGAATGCTCCATATGTGGTCATTAAGGCAATCGAACCTTATTCTGAGTATAAAATTACCAGAATTGCAGGTACGGTTAATGGAGAGCCTTTCGAATGTTTCTCCGATCAATGCATTGTACCACTATTACAAGACGCGCAAATTCGTTTTTGGGCTGAAAGCAGTTTTGGCGATCAAACCAAAGTGGTCACCGCCATTGTTAGAATTTTCATCAGTAATGATTACTACAGTGTTCGCATAACATCCATCGATCAACTGTTAGGGTTCACTGATTCCTGTCGAGAAATCTGGCGTGAAACTGCTTACGGTGAATCACCTGATTGGGTGGTTTTTCCAGAATCACCTGATATGTTAACCACGTTTGATAAATTACACTATTTGGCAGGAAAATTAATATTAAACAGATTTGTGGATGCATCATCCTGTCCTAATGGTGGATTGTTCGCCAATGGTGCTCCCAATGCCTGCGGGTTGGAAGTTGTTGAGGAAGCGATGTTTACCTGGCAAAATCGATTTGACCCGATCATCTGGGCGACTGGAAGAGAATCAGGTATTTCTCCTATTTTGATCAAAAGTATTATTGAGCAGGAATCCCAATTCTGGCCAGAAAATGCCCGTTACTTGTATGAAGAATATGGATTTACACAAATTAACGAGCTAGGTGCTGATGTCGCTTTGCGATGGAATGAAGACTTAAAAAATCAGATATGTTCAGGCTTGCTATTCAATTGTGATGAATCGTTTGTAAATATGAACGCATTTGAACAGGCAATGTTAAGAGGTGGATTAATTCGTTCCATTGATGCCTACTGTCCTGCCTGTGAAAATATGATCAACCTTGATATTGCTGAACAATCCATAGCCATAACCGGTCAGGTCATTAAGTCAAATTGTTCTCAAACAAATTATATTGTTGGCGACCTTGAACTCAAAGCAACAATAACCGATATGTGGAAATTTACGATTCTCTCATACCATGGTGGATATTATTGTTTAAGGAACAGTTTGGAAATTGTAAAGGAAAAAGGACTTGAACCCACCTGGGCTAATGTATCTGCAAATCTGGTTTGCCCAAATGCTCGTGATTATGTTGATTCTGTTTGGGAGAACCTTACCAGTTTCCAACTCTACTACGCACCACAACCCACACTTTCACCAGAACAATTACAGCCAACTGGCCAAAGTGACCTGGTTCAATTTCCACCCACCGTTACTCCCACACTCACACCAACACCGAAAACTTATCTGGCAAGTGGAAAAATTAATGTGTATCTTTACATTGATACAAATTTGGATTTTGTAATGGATGAAAATGAACTGATCAATAATGCTAACATATTGGTTGAATTTGCAAATGGGACTTTTATAACAGTCCCTGTACAGAATGGTGAAGCAATTATTGAGTATGAAAATCAATTCAAAGATTCTGATGTTACCATTACGGTCCTTGAAATTTATCAATCCACTAAAGTCAGAATACCTGAAAGTGGTGAACTTTTTACAATTTTACGAATCCCACCACCTGAATTACCTGGATTACTACCGTAAAATCAGGAAAAAATATGAAGAAAAACAAAAAAAAAGATATAAATGAAAACAAAATTGATAAGGATGATTTAAACAGAATTGATTCATCTCTTAATTCGAATATCGAAAATGAAGGAAATATGAATGATCTTGAATCGAGGCTTGACGACATAAAAAAATTAGCTTCAGATTTTTCTATGGATGAGGAAACGCCTGATGAGGAGAATTCAGACACAGAATCAGAAAGCATTGATAATGAAGAAGATTATCTGGATCGATTGTCAGATATTCAAATTGAAAAACCTTTTTTGAGTGACGTTGACTCAGAAATTGATCTAGATACCAGATTAAATCAAATTACTATTGATCAGGAAAAGAAGATAATTCCCTCAATTAAAGAAGAAATTAATAAACCCACTCCTGCACCATTTATTCCATCTCCAGCATTCAAAGATCTCGATGAGTTGCGTACGCAAGTAAATAATAAAAAGGCTCCAATTTCGATTGAAGATATTGAGCAGGACGCGGAAGAAATAATGGAACAAAGTCAATCCAATGAGGTCTTTCTGGAGCGGGTTAAATCTTCTTTGGATGAAGATACAGAAAAACAGGAAGAACCATCCACATCCAAAACTACCATTGTTTTTAGCTCGTTTGATCATGAACTGGATGATAGTGAATTGATCCAGGAATTAGAACAAGAGATTGTCAATGCAGATAAAGCAAGTAATCCATTCATCGAAGGTGAGGTTTCCATTGAATCCGATGATTTCCTTTCAAGTCTGGATAAGATAACAATTCCTGAGGTCGAGCTTAATCAAATTGAGAATGAGTTAGGCCAATTAGAAGAATTGGTTGAAAGTGAATTGATGCTTTCCTCTTCATCCTGGAAAGACCTTTTAGAATCAACTGATGATAATAATCAGATTGAAGGAGAAAAAGCCTTTGATTTTAATCAAGAACAATCCTTCGATGAATTTTTACAGGAAATCGATTCATCCGAATCTGAAGAAAAAACAAAATATTCCCTTCTTGGGGACAGCCTTGATGAAGAAGGTATTTCAACGGCAGAAAGTACAGATTTGGAATCAGACTCATCCTCAGAAAATGATACAGGTACAGAACAGGAAGACGAATCTGTCGATAGTTTGCGAAAATCGTTCATAGATGAATTTGATCAAACAGCCTTTGATGAGGAACTCCAAAAAAGAAATAAGAAAAATTGGCTCCCGAGAAATATAGAAGCATTCAGTAAATGGTTCAAATCATTAAGTTTTGCGGAAAAAATACTGATAGGCTTAAGTTTCGTCATCAGTCTGGCGGTTATTGTTTCGATAATGTTGGTAGTCACTCAATGGAGTAATAATAACCGAAAGATTGCCAGCCCTCCTCCAGCCATTGAAGCTACCGATCAGGATTTAATCTATCCTACTGGCCTCCAATTACCCGGTGGCTGGTTCTTTTTCTTGCAACGGGGTGAAATTCAGAACAACAAATGGGAACCTCAAAACGCTGAATGGTTAGCTAATACAAAACTACGGAGAGTGATTGCGATACCCTGGTCAAACCAATCTGAGGCTGTGGTGCAATCACTCACCACACAAGATGAAATCAGCATTTATATGAACAATAATGACATCATTGTTTATCAGGTCGAGGACGTACTCCAAATTTCTCGGGAAAATGTGCGCATTCTTTCGGATACCGAACCTTCTCTCGTTGTCATTCTTTTCAGAGAAGACAATGAAGATCGCTGGACAATCATAGCAAAACCAAAACCAGGTGAAAAATAAGATTAGCTGCTGAGATCAATCAGCCCCTTTTTTTCATATGAAGAATGCAACCTTAAATATCTTATGAAATTGGATGCATTAATGACATTTTACATATATGAGACAACTTCTGAACACTCTATAATCTTAACATCCCATAAACGAGGTCTCTATGTGTGGTATTTTTGGAATTGTTAGCAAACAGGATAAACTTTTAGGTCCAACCTTAATCGATGCAGGCTTGCGTCTTTCCTATAGGGGGTATGATTCAGTCGGAATCGCAACAATCACCGAAAGTGGCATCATCGATTTACGTAAAGATGCTGGAAAAGTAACCACAGTTGCTGAAAAATTTAATTTTAAGGAGATGATTGGCAAACGTGGGATTCTTCAACTGCGTTGGGCAACATTTGGAGAGCCTTCAATGGTTAATTCACAACCCCATCTTGATTCGGAAGGATTGATGGTTGGAGCACACAATGGCAATGTTGTAAATAATGCAGAATTAAGGGAAGAATTTATTGCTGAAGGAATGATTGTTCATTCAACAAATGATGGTGAGAGTTGTGTCCATGCAGTAGAACGATTTGTTAGACAGGGTTTTTCAATGATAGACGCCATAAGAAAAGCATATGAATTGCTCAAAGGTGATTATGCTTTTGTCATCGGAAAAGCGGAAGATGATAAATTATATGCCTTCAAGAAAGGCTCGGGGTTGGTTGCTGGTATTGGGGATGAATTCACTGTCGTTTCATCTGATCTACCTTCCATTCTTCCCCTGACCCGAAATGTCGTCTTCATGAATGATGGAGAAATTATTGAGCTTTCAGATCAGTGTTTTACGATTTATTCTGTTTCAACTGGAGAGGTTATCGATCGATCAATTGAAATTGTTGAAGAAACGATGGAAGTAGCTCAAAAAGGTGGTTTCGATCACTTCATGCTCAAAGAAATAAATGAACAACCAAAAGTCGCCGAAGAATTACTGCACCTCTGGAATGATTCTCCATCAGTAGATTTAGCTGCAGAAGCCCTGAAGAACGCACGGAATATTTATTTTGTTGGATGTGGAACCAGTTACAACGCCTGTGTTGCCGGTGCAGTTTATTTCAATCGGTTATGCGCAAAAACAACCATCCCTATTGCCGCACCGCAATTCATTGCCCAATATGACCGTGCTATTGGTCCAGAGGATGTGGGTATTTTTGTAAGTCAGAGCGGTGAGACAAAGGATGTACTTAATGCTGTGGAGATCGCTCGAAAACAAGGAATGCGGATTTTTTCACTTGTAAACGTTGTCGGATCAACATTGACAAAATTATCCGAAAAGTGGTTACCCCTGGCTTGTGGATATGAAATCAGTGTTCCAGCAACAAAAACTTTCACCAATCAACTTGTTGCTTTTCTTTATTTGGCATATAAAGTGTCCAATAAGGACCTCCGTGAACTGAATCACCTGCCTGATATCATGCAAAAAACAATCGGGGAAACGGAAGATCAGGTGAAAGAAGTTCTCCCATATGTTCAGGATTGGAATGATCTATATTGTTTAGGGTATGGGATTACATATCCAATAGCACTGGAAGGCGCGCTGAAACTAAAAGAGATTACCTACGCTCATTGTGAAGGAATGTTGTCCACTGAATTTAAACATGGTCCATTAGCAGCAGTAACAAAAGATTATCCGATAATTTTTTCCACGATTCGAGATGATATCCCATTAATTATTTCTGGAATTAATGAAGTCACATGTCGAGGAGCCAGAGCAATAGTGGTCGGACCCGAAGATGAAAGATTGGTATCCAATGCTCAACACACAATTCGCATCTTTGAGCCCACTCCGGAATTTGCTTCCATTTTAGCCATCATTCCAATGCAATTACTTTCCTATTACATGAGTGTCCATAGAGGATTTGATCCGGATTTCCCTCGTAATCTGAGCAAAACATTAACAGTCGATTAGTGAAAAAAACCTGAATTTCTCTTTAGTCACATATTAATTTTTTTGATAATTCTTATTTTTCCGTCTTGTTCCATATTCATCTTTTCATGCGTTTGTGGGTCTGCCAAACCACCCTGAAGAAATTTTTTATGTGATGAATTGGATGGATATGGCTGGTTTCATTTCCGTATATTGTTCTGATTGGAACCCAGCCAACTGAATAATTTGCTTTGATGCAGGTGGCAATAACATCAACTTCAAATTCAAAACCTGATTCTTTACTTTCCATAACTTTTTCTAACAATCTTCGACTTAATAAACGATATCCGGATTGATTATCCAAAATTTTCATCCCCATCGCCCAGGAGAAAGCCCAGCCTCCAACAGTATTGGCAATTCTTCTTGAAAATGGCATCTTGCTGAAATCACGATATCCAATGATCAAATCGATTTTTTTTAAATCAAACAATGAAATGAATTTTGTAGTTTCCTGAACGTCATGCTGACCGTCTGCATCTAAAGTAATTACATAATCACAATCCAAATTTATTGCTTCCTGAAAACCTCTTTTCAAAGCTTCGCCTTTGCCCTGGTTGGGAATCTGTAAGAATACTTGCGCTCCATTCTTTTCGGCGATTATTGAAGTATTATCCCTAGATCCGTCATCAATCACGAATGTTGGTAAAATTGTTGTCGCTTGACTTACGACATAACCAATATGTTTTTCTTCGTTATAGGCAGGGATAATAATGTACCCGGTTTTATCCATCATTCATTTTCAATTCTTTAGAAAATTGCAATTTATTTTTGAGATTATATCGCACTCACGGATCAAAAATTGAAATTATCGTCTGATTAAAGAAATCGATGTCCAATTAAATAAGAGTTCGCAGAGAAAATTGAAGCTACTCATCCACTCAACCTTACAAAATAAAAAGAAATGTAATGAGTTTTCTAAAAACACTTGCATTTCGATTCATTTTCCGCTAAAATGTGGATAATTGTGGAGATAAGTTAAGTATCGTGATTTAGTATCTGGTGGTGCATATATTACAAAAGGTTTTGATCAGAATTTAATGGTTCTGACCGAAGAAATATTTCAAAGACTTTTCGATCGTATTACCAATATGAACATGGCCAATCCTACTGCTCGTGAATTGAGGAGATTGATGTTCGCCAATGCTTTTTCGGTGGAAGTCGACAAAGCTGGGCGCATTCTTATTCCTCAAATTCTCAGATCGCATGCCGTCCTCGATGGTGAGGCATTAATTTTAGGAAACGGCAGCTATTTTGAAATCTGGTCTCCAAATCTCTGGCAAGATCATTCAGACAAGCAGATAAGCAGCGATGCAAATAACGAACGTTATGCCACTTTAGACTTATCACTCTAATGAATGACCAAAATACACCCTCCCCCCACATACCTGTACTTTACCATGAAATCATAAATGCGCTTGCTCCCCACTCTGGAGGCCTATATATCGATGGAACTTTAGGAGCTGGTGGTCACGCCGTGGGGATATTAGATGCATCTACTCCAGACGGAAAATTACTTGGAATAGACCTGGATCCCCATGCGCTGGTAATAGCGAACCAACGACTCTCCGTGTTCAAAGATCGGGTTTTTGTGAAGCAAGGTACTTATGTCGATGTAGCATCTTTTGTAAAAGAGATTGGATGGCTTTTTGTGGATGGAATTGTTCTCGATTTAGGTGTATCGTCCATCCAGCTTGATACAAAAGAAAGAGGGTTTTCTTTTCTATATGATGCTCCTTTAGATATGAGATTTGGTGACCAAAACAGTTTCAATGCCGCAGATCTGGTGAACTCATTAGCTGAGAATGATTTGGCAAACATTATCTGGAAATATGGGGAAGAAAAATATTCCAGAAAAATCGCAAGAATAATCTACCAGAACAGGCCAATAAACTCAACCTTTGAATTAGCAGATCTGATTAAAAAAGCTTATGGAAACCAATATAGCCAGATCCATCCCGCCACTCGGACATTCCAGGCAATCCGTATTGCAGTAAATCAGGAAATGCAAGCCATTGAATCTGTTATTCCTCAGGCAATCAGTCTCTTAAAACCTGGAGGAAAATTGGCCATTATTTCCTTTCACTCATTGGAGGATCGGATTGTAAAGTCAATTTTTAGAACAGAAAGTAAGGATTGTATCTGTCCACCGGATCAACCCATTTGTACCTGTAAACACATCAAATCAATAAAGGAGGTAAATAGAAAACCCATTGAAGCATCACCAGAAGAAATAACCAATAACCCTCGGGCGAGAAGTGCAAAGTTAAGATGCTGCTTTTATTGGTTGTGCTTGTTCTATCTTTTTTTATGAACCTTAATTTCACCGCTAGAGCAGCGCAGGCAGGTGTTCAGGTCCGATTATTAGAAGCAGAGAGAGAATCACTAATTCGCTCAATTTCTGCTAACAGTACCACTCTTGCCTTGCTAACTTCAGCAACAAACATGCAAAACCGGGCAAAAGAATTAGGATTTGTTCCTGCGACCAGAGCAGATATTGAATACTTATACATTCCCAATTACATCGGTAAACAACCAGAACCTGTAACAATCCCCCGATCCGTCGCTGATCAGGAAAATTTCCGGATGATACCGGCTTTTACCCAATCGATCTGGGATTGGTTGTATCAAGGCACCTTTATTATGTTAGACAAAGAGGGTCAATAACATGCGACGAGAAAAGATGCGCTTTTATTTTGTTGGTATTGCAATTATCTTATTTTCTATCACCATTGTCTTTCGTTTAGTTCAAATACAAACTGATCCGGTTTTTCATGAGATCAGCGAGAAAGTCGGTAACCAGGCAACCTATAAACCCAAAGATTTTGAAGCTGTGCGCGGAAACATTTACGACCGGTGGGGTAATTTGCTTGCCGGTAATAATGAGGTTTATGAAATTGGTGTCAACCTGAATCAAATTACCGAGAGTAACAAAAACGAAATTGTTAATTTCATATCCAGCCTGACTGGCTTAAATAGAGATTTTGTAAGAACCAGAGTCGAAATCCCGTATCAACCAGAACCATTAAAAGAAAATTATGCAGTGTTTTCAACGATCTATAGAAATGCGACTGAAAAAATGGTAGAGGAAATTTCGATGGCTCAGGAAACAAACCGCGCACTTTATCCAATCACATGGAATGGCCGTCTTGAAAGAACCTATCCCGATCATCGATTAGGAGCGAATGTTCTTGGCTTTTACAGTTCTGTTGGTTTTTTTGGTGTGGAAGGTTTTTACGACAATATCCTATCAACTGTTGAAACATCCACATTTATTTCAATGAACCCCTATGATGTCATGGAAATACCTGATATTCCTCATGGAGCTAGTGTGATATTGACAATTGATCGTGAAATTCAAGCGAGAATGGAAGAAATTCTGGATCGTTCAATTAAAAATTCTGGATCATCATCAGGCACGGTCATCGTTATGGACCCTGAAACTGGTGAAATACTGGCTATGGCGACAACTCCCCGCGCTAATCTAAACCAGCCATCTGAACAAATTTTGGCAGAATATCCAACACTTAATGTGGATGGTTATGATATTCAGACACCTTTTAATCGCGCAATTATGCAAACCTATGAGCCAGGTTCTGTTTTTAAAGTATTCACACTGGCAGCTGCTCTGGATTCCGGTGCAGTAACCCCTGAAACTGAGTTTCTCGATACCGGGGTAGTAAATATTGGTGGCATGACCATATACAACTGGGATTACGGAGCCTGGGGTTACCAGGATATGACAGGATGTATGCAGCATTCCCTGAATGTTTGTCTGGTCTGGATGGCTCAACAGACAACCACTAAAACCTTTTATGAGTATCTCTCTTCTTTTAATATTGATAGAAAAACCAACATTGATATGGATGGGGAAGCCAGCTTTCCATTCCTATCCCCCAGCAACCCCACTCCTTTTGGATCAGATCCCAATGCGCCCCGCTGGTATGAAGGTATGATCGGTCCACATTCATTCGGACAGGGTGTCTCGGTTACACCTATCAGAATGATCACTTCCATTGCAGCGATAGCAAATGACGGACGCATGATGGCTCCTCATATTCAAAAAGCTGTGGTTCAGGATGGCAGGATCAGATACTATAATCCAAAAATTGTTTCGACACCGATCAAACCCGAAACAGCACACACAATCACCGAAATGCTGGCGGTTTCATTGGAAAAGGAGGCCTCAGATGCATTGGTCGAAGGATATCGTTTGGCCGGAAAAACAGGAACCGCTGAAATTCCCAGCCGACAGGGTTATGTGGCCGGGCAAACGAATGCATCCTTTGTTGGCTGGGGCCCAGTAGATGATCCCAAATTTATTGTTTATATCTGGTTGGAAAAACCTCAGTCAAGTATCTGGAGCTCCGTCGTTGTGTCTCCAGTGTTCAGTGAGATTGTTGAAAACCTGGTAATTCTGATGGATATACCACCCGATAAAATTCGAATGGAAATGGCAAGCAGCCAATAAGGAAGAAATGCTTACAGTAGCCGATATATTTGAAGCCTTAACTCATAAAAGACCAACTGCCCCGCAAATAATTAGCGAGGCAGCCGTTGATTCAAGACAGGTTATTCCGGCAGCATTATTTGTTGCGCTCGAAGGTGAACAACAAGATGGACACCAATATGTGAATGATGCTTTTCGTCGTGGCGCACAGGTAGTTCTTATTGAAAAACAAATTGAGTCACAATATCCAATCATTGATCTGAGAAACGACAAATTACCCGAAATCTTGCCATCTTTTGAACAACCAGTTGCATTGTTGGTCATTAACACACTTGATGCTTTACAAAAAATTGCAGCATATTGGCGGAGGAAACTCAATATTCGAGTAATTGGAATTACAGGATCTGTTGGTAAATCCACAACCAAAGAATTAATTGCTGAGGTACTCAGTCAGAAATACAGAACCTTAAAAAATGTTGGAAACCTGAATAATGAGATTGGATTACCTCTCACCATTTTACGAATGACAGAAAGTCACCAACGTGCTGTATTAGAAATGGGCTTTTATATACCAGGTGAGATCAAACTTCTTTGTGAGATAGCAGATCCTATTGCTGGAGTCATAACAAATATTGGCGCTGTACATGCTGAAAGAGCTGGATCTTTAGAAGCGATTGCTCAAGGGAAAGCGGAATTGGTTGAATATCTACCTTCGACTGGAACAGCTATCTTAAATTACGATGACCCCCTTGTCAGACCCATGGCTGAAAAAACGCAAGCCAGTGTCCTTTTTTATGGTTTGGACCCCCTGGCTCATCTTTGGGCGGATCAGATTGAAGGATTAGGCTTACAGGGCATTCGTTTTTGTCTGCACTATAAAAATGAGAGACTATTTTTACGTGTTCCACTGATCGGTCAACATTCTGTGCATACAGCCTTACGCGCTGCAGCAATCGGACTGGTAGAAGGGCTGACCTGGCAGGAAATCGTAAATGGTTTACAACAAGGTCATACTCAGTTAAGACTTGCAGCTGTAACCACACCTACAGGCGCACTCATATTGGATGACACTTATAATGCGTCACCCGATTCTGTGCTGGCTGCCCTAAATTTATTGGATGAATTGCAAGGTGAAAAATGTGCAGTACTGGGTGACATGTTAGAATTAGGCCTTTATGAAGAACAAGGGCATGAAATGGTTGGCGTACGAGCTGCACAGGTAGTTAAGCGATTGATCACAGTTGGTGAACGTGCCAGAATAATTGCACAGGCTGCAAAACGCTCGGGTTTACCCGGAAAAATGATAACCAGTGTTGATACTGTTGCAGAAGCCATTCATGTGTTACAAGGGACATTCAACAAGGATGATGTAGTGCTAGTTAAAGGATCCCACGGTTTACACATGGAACAAATCGTATATGCCCTGGAGGTAGAAAAATGACCGAAGCTCCAATGGCATTAGCATTAAGTGGCATTAGCTTTTTAATGGCTGTCATTTGGGGACCGCCATTACTCAGGATATTAAAACATTTTAAAATTGGAAAAATCATCCGTGTTGAAGGCCCAAACTCCCATATCAGCAAAATGGGAACCCCCACCATGGGCGGTGTCATGTTCATCGCTCCTGTTGCATTATTAACCGTTCTCCTGAATGCCGCTAGTTTACTTGGTTTTAACGTATTAGGACGATCTGTTTTACTTCCATTAGGCACATTGTTTGTTTATGGAATTTTAGGAATGATTGATGATTGGGAAGGCATTCGCGGATCTCGAAAAGGAATTGGAATGCGAGCGCGAACCAAATTTTTCCTTCAAGTTATTATTGCAACCTTAATAGGCATTATGCTTAAATATGTATTGGATGTACCGGAAATGTTCTGGCCCAGTCTTAAAATGGAAATTCCTCTTGGAATTTTTTATATTCCCATTACCATTGTTGCTATTGTTGGTTTTTCAAACGCCGTAAATTTGACGGATGGATTGGATGGTTTGGCTGGATTGATCTCAGCAACAGCTTTTACCGCCTTTGGAGCAATTGCATTATTTCAAGGTCAATTCTATCTCGGGCGTTTTTGCTTCACGCTTGTTGGTGCCATTTTTGGCTTCTTATGGTTCAATGTGCATCCAGCGCAATTGTTTATGGGGGACACTGGTTCTCTGGCTTTAGGAGCTACCCTGGGTGTGGTGGCATTAATGACTGGGCAATGGTTATTACTTCCAATTATTGCCATTATTCCATTAAGTGAAACATTGAGTGTAATGTTGCAAGTTGCTTATTTCAAAATATCGGGAGGATTGCGTTTATTTAAAATGGCTCCTTTACACCATCATTTTGAGTTAAGTGGTTGGAGCGAAACCCAGGTCGTACAACGATTCTGGTTGGTAAGCTTGATTGCTACATTAATTGGAATTGCATTGGCGTTAATATGAAATCAGACTGGATGAATAAACAAGTTTTAGTGATTGGGGCTGCCAGGCAAGGGTTAGCGCTGGCACGATTTTTAGCCAGTCATGGCGCTGTCGTCACATTGAATGATGGACGGTTAGAGCAAGATTTGCAATCCTCCAAAGATCAATTAAAAAATCTTCCCATCCGCTGGGTTTTGGGTGAACATCCGCTGGAATTATTACGTAGAACCGATCTGGTATGTGTTTCGGGTGGCGTACCGCTAGATATTCCACTTATTGTCAAAGCTGTGAACCTAAATATTCCTTTATCAAACGACTCTCAGGTCTTTATGGAAAACGTGCCCTGCCCGGTCATCGGTATCACCGGTTCAGCTGGCAAAACAACCACAACCACCTTGTTGGGGGATATTGCTTACAAAGCATTTGCAAAAGTCCGAAAAGTTTGGGTTGGAGGAAATATTGGCAATCCACTGATCAATCACGTTAAAGAAATGACAAGCGATGACCTGGTGATTCTTGAACTATCCAGCTTTCAACTTGAATTGATGACGATTTCCCCCAATATTGCGGCTATCATGAATATCACCCCAAACCACTTGGACCGTCACGGCACTTTAGAAGCTTATACCTCAGCCAAAGCAAATATCCTTAAGCACCAGACATCCAATGATTATGCAATCCTCAACCGGGATGATCGAGGGTCTTTTGGATTAAGGCAATTGGTCAAGGGCAAACTGGTCAGTTTTGGATTTTCTCCCATCAGAGAAGACCATAATGGTTCGTACATCGAGAATGATGCTGTCTGGGTTACAAATCAGGGAATAAGTGAAGAAATCTGCAAACTCAATGAAATCACGCTTCCAGGAAAACACAATATTTCGAATGTTCTGGCTGCCAGTGCAATTTCAATGGTCGCTGGTTTGAGCCAAGAAGCAATCAGAGCTGCCATACTCGAATTCAAAGGAGTCCCCCACCGTTTGCAATTCGTTCGAGAGTGGAATGGGATTCGTTGGATAAATGATTCGAAAGCAACGACACCAGAAGGATCCATGGCAGCTATTGAGGCATTTTCAGATCCTATCGTTCTCCTCTTGGGAGGAAAAGATAAAAATTTACCCTGGAATAATTTGTTAAAACTGGTAAACCGGAAAGTAGATCATATTATTTTATTTGGTAATGCTGCCGAAAAAATTCACGGCTACATAAAAGCTATGAAATTTCAAAATCAAAAATTCACTTTGGATATATGCAATCATCTTCAGGATGCTGTCATCACTGCTAGCAAAATCGCTGAACCGGGCGACATCGTTTTGTTATCGCCAGGTGGTACCAGCTACGATGAATTCAAAGATTTCGAAGAGAGAGGAGAAAAGTTTCAATCATGGGTTCAACAACTCCAATAAAGTCTAAAAGCTCTACCCAACCAAACCCAAAAATCCCCTTCTTGAAGACGATTGATTTTCCTTTGGTATTAATTGTTTTAGCCCTGTATTTGTTTGGATTGGTGGTTCTTTATTCCGCATCCATGCCGATGGCTTACTATTCGAGTATCCCAACCTCACCCTGGGATTATGTATCCAGACAGGCGTTATTTGGCTTGATTGGTTTAGCAGGTGGGTTCTTTATTGCCTGGATTGATTATCGTGTCTGGAAAAAATTCATGCTTCCTGCCTTGCTGGGGACCTGGATCGTTCTATTTCTGGTTTTGATTGTGGGATCATTCCGGCATGGGTCCACCCGCACATTTTTTGATGGCAGTGTCCAGCCTTCAGAATTATCCAAAGTATTAATCATTTTATATTTATCCTTCTGGATTAAAAGCCGCCAGGAAAACCTCAAAAAATTGACGTTCTGGGTGATACCGATTGGATTTATTATCGGTGGTACTGCTGTGCTTTTAGCTCTGGAACCGGACTTCAGTGCTGTTTTAACGCTGGTGATGATCAGCAGCGTTATCCTTTTCCTGGCAAATTTGGATTGGAAACAAATCATCCTTATTGGTTTTGTTGCTGCATTATCATTTTTTATCATCATCCGTGTCACCACCACAGGAAGCACCCGCTGGGGACAATTCATCACCGGTTATAACGATCCAAATCAAGCTTTAACCCAGGTGAAACGATCAATAGAGTCAGTGGTCAATGGTGGTTTCTTTGGGGTGGGTATTGGTCAGGGTACTGTAAAATTCACCGGATTGGAAGTCGGCCAATCTGATACCATTTTCACGGTTATTGCGGAAGAGGCAGGACTATTAGGAAGTATTGGCGTTTTGATTTTATACCTGCTCTTATTATGGAGAGGTTTCAAGATTGCTCTGGAAAGCGAAGACATGGCAGGCAGGTTGATTGCCGGTGGTATCAGTTCATGGATTGCTTTGGAAGCTTTTATCAATATTGCCAGTTTGTTTAACATTGTCCCGATCGGAGGTAACACACTACCTTTCTTCAGTCTGGGAGGTTCAAGCCTGGTATCCATTCTTACAGGAATAGGGTTCGTATTAAGTGTCGGAAGAGTAAATCAGATCAAGAAAATTCAGGAAAGGAGTCCATTCAGTGCGGTTGTTGATTTGCGCTGGCGGGACAGGCGGAGGAGTGTACCCCGCACTCGCCGTCCTGCAAGCCATGGAAGGCAGTTATAGTGATATCCTCTGGGTCGGCGGAGAAGGTGGCATGGAAGAAAATTTAGTCAAACGCCTCAACCTCCCTTACCAGGAAATTCCAGCAGCTGGTGTGCATGGAGTTGGTTTGCGTTCCTTACCTGGAAATATTTATAAGCTCATCAGAGGAGTTATTAAATCTGCTCAGATTCTTAAGCAATATCAACCGGAAGTTATTTTTTACACCGGTGGGTATTTAGCTGCACCCATGGCGATCGCTGGATTTAAGAAGCCATCCGTATTGTATGTCCCCGATATCGAGCCTGGTATTGCATTGAAATTCATTGCAAAATTCGCGCATGCAATTGCCTTAACATCGGAGAACTCCAAAAGATATTTTAACCGGACCAAAAATCTAGTCGTGAGCGGTTATCCACTCAGAAAAGAATTGAAACGATATTCAAAAGTTGAAGCCAGAAAAGTATTCAATTTTCGAGACCGCTTACCTGTGTTGTTGATCTATGGCGGAAGTAAAGGTGCTCATACCATCAATCAGGTTATCAAAAAAAATCTGCAGATTTTATTAACCAAAACGCAGATCATTCATGTCACGGGAAATTATGATTGGGAGGATATTCAGCAGGTATATTCCGAACTTCCAGCTGAATTAACCGAGAATTATCGAATTTATCCATACATCCATGAAGAAATGTCTGCAGCCTTCTCATGTGCAGATTTGTGCGTTTGCAGAGGCGGCGCATCCACACTGGGAGAATTACCTTTTTTTGGATTACCAGCGATTGTCGTCCCCTATCCTTATGCCTGGCGATATCAGAAAGTCAATGCCCAATATCTTGTTGACCATCACGCAGCGATCATGATCCCGGATGAAGAAATGGACAACAGGTTATTGAAGGAAATTATCCAGTGTCTAACTCAACCCGACAGCTTAGATGAAATGAGATCAGCGATGTATTCATTATCCAAACCAGATGCTGCCCAACAAATAGGAAACCAGATCACACACCAATTCAATTTAGCCTGCCAGAAAGGTGGTCATGCATGATTTCATTAGATGTTATCTTTTGGATGTATGTTTGTTTATTTGCCTTAATTGGAGCCATGCGTGGTTGGGCACGTGAATTGCTGGTAAGTTTCAGCGTGATTCTCGCCTTATTTGTACTATCAGTTCTGGAACGCTTTGTACCCTTCGTTCGCGATTCCCTGATGGTCAATAATCCGGATTCTTTTTTCTGGTTAAGATCGATCTTGATGATGTCTCTGGTGTTCTTTGGATATCAGACCCCAAAATTTCCCAAACTTGCCAGTTCAGGTCGCTTCATTCGGGAAAAATTCCAGGATGTTTTATTAGGACTCTTTTTAGGGGCGGTTAATGGGTATTTAGTTTTTGGTAGTTTATGGTTTTTTCTGGATGATGCCAGCTACCCCTTCTCATTCATTATTCAACCCGACATAAATTCTGAAATTGGCATCGTTGCACAGGAATTATTAGCTTTTATGCCGCCTGAATTATTAGGTGCTCCTATGATTTATTTCGCCGTGGCAATTGCATTCGTGTTTGTTCTGGTGGTTTTCCTATGAAAAAGCACGTGTTCTTTATTGGCATTGGTGGAACCGGCCTATCGGCGATCGCCCGATTATTGCAGGAAAAAGGGCATATTGTGAGTGGATCCGACCAGCAAATTTCGGATTTAGCCAGGGATTTAATGTTAACTGGCATTCCTGTTTACCAGGGACATTCTGCGGAACATCTGGTGGGTGTCGATATGGTTATCCGCTCATCAGCAATTCCTGATAGCAACCCAGAAGTACAGGCTGCCCATGCTGCCCGTATCCCGGTGTACAAACGTTCCGATATCCTGGGTGAATTGATGAAGGATCAAATCGGAATTGCCATTGCTGGTACCCATGGGAAAACAACCACCACTGCTATGATTTCAACCATGTTACAAAAACTGGGGCTTGATCCCAGTTATATTATCGGTAGTGTGGCGAAAAACCTTGGCAATAATGCTCACCATGGATCAGGTGATTATTTTGTAATCGAAGCCGATGAGTACGACCGTATGTTCCTGGGATTATCCCCCACCATTGTAGTAATCACCAACCTGGAACATGATCATCCGGATTGTTACCCAACCTTTTCAGATTATCTGCAGGCATTCAAAGCCTTCACAGAAAAAGTTACTCCTCATGGCAAAGTATTTGTGTATCGAGAAGATGCCGGAACTCAAAAACTACTCCCAATCATCACCCACCCCACTGTACTGACCTATGGCACATCCACGGATTGTGATTACCAGGCGAGGGAAATCGCACCGAACCGGATGGGTGGATATCGCTTTACCATTTATCAGAATACCGCGCAGTCTTCTATTAGATTGATGACAGTGGATTTGATTGTCCCTGGCATGCATAATGTTATGAATGCTCTGGTCACTTTAGGAGTATCACACAGCCTGGGATTGGATCTTCAGTCTGCTGCCAATTCTCTGACCGAATTTAGCGGCACCTCCCGTCGGTTCGATATTCTTGGAGAAGTGAATCAGATCACCATCATCGATGATTATGCACACCATCCCACCGAAATTCAGGCAACCCTTCAGGCAACCAAAAGTCGCTACCCGGGTAGAAAAATCTGGGCAATCTGGCAACCACATACCTATTCCCGCACAAAAATTTTGTTTGATGAATTTAAGAATTCTTTCACCCAGGCTGATCACGTCATCGTCAGTCAAATCTATGCTTCACGCGAAAAAGATGATGGCTTTTCCTCATCTCAGTTTGTCGATGCCATGCAACACCCAGACGCACGCTATATCGCATCTCTGGAAGATATCACCGCTTACCTGGTTGAAAATCTTTCATCCGGCGATGTAATGCTGGTATTTTCTGCCGGTGATGCAACACAGGTCAGTAAAGATGTTTTATCCAGGCTTACCCACAAGGAGAAACACCATGAAATATGAGAGTAATTTTGACACAGAGGTACAGAAAGTTGAATTATTCACCTTTCTACCCACCATAATCCTTCCAGCTGAGAAAAGAAGCGTTGATCGTAAACCAAGGTTGAATGAAAAAAACCGATCAACCATCCAAAACAAAAAAGAAGTCCTTCACAAATTAATTAAGTATTTCAAAAACACATAAAGGTTTCATTCATGGCGCATCCGCAATCAATTGGTATTCTGGAAAAGAAATTCGGTAACAGGCTGCAACAGCAGGTTGCTTTGCACAATTATGCTACCGCCCGGGTTGGAGGTGCTGCTGCCTGGTTTGTCACCGTAAGAAATACCACTGAACTCGCTGATGCTGTTCAAACTTGTTGGGACGATAACCTTAAATTTTTCCTTTTGGGATCAGGTTCAAACGTTTTGTTCAGCGATGAGGGTTTCGATGGGCTGGTAATCCTCAATCATGCAAAGAAAATTGAAATGAAAATCTCAGGTGAGCATCCCACGCTGTGGGTTGAATCTGGTGCGAGCCTGGGATTGGTAGCCCGAAAAGCTGCCCTTTCAGGCTTATCCGGCTTGGAATGGGCTGCCACCGTCCCGGGCACCATTGGTGGTGCCATCTATGGAAATGCTGGCGCGCATGGTAGTGATATGCACAGTAATTTACTGTTGGCTGAAATCTTGCAACATGAAAAGGGGAAATCTATCTGGAAAAAAGAAGATTTCCAATTCAGCTATCGTAGCAGTATCTTCAAACGGCATGATGAAAGTGGTGTCATCTTATCTGCGACCCTCAACTGTGTGTATGATGACCCACAAAAGATCAAAGAAAGGATGAATGTTTTTAGTGAACATCGCCGTCGAACGCAACCTCCCGGAGCCAGCATGGGATCCATGTTCAAAAACCCTCCCGGGGATTACGCCGGCAGATTGATTGAAGCAGCTGGCTTGAAAGGCTATTCAATCGGTGGTGTAAAAGTCAGTGAGGTGCATGCGAATTTTTTTGTCAACTCAGACCAGGCGACAGCCAGCGATATTTATGATCTGGTGCAGCATGTACAAAAAACCGTCAATAAAGAATTCAAAGTAGAACTGGAGTTAGAGGTAGAAATGATTGGTTTCAATCAAACAGCAAACAACAATAAAGCGAATCATGGGAAGGCTTCGATATGAACCAATTAACCGTAGGTATTTTATTTGGTGGAAGATCGGGAGAGCATGAAATATCGCTCCTCTCCGCTCGATCCATTCTGGAAAAAATTGATCGTCAAAAATATAAGGTAGTCGAAATTGGTATCACTCACGATGGAGTCTGGTTGGTCGGTTCGGATGTTTTGACAGCCTTTGAAAACAAAGACCTGATCGGCTTAAAACCAGCAACACTCATTGCTGAACCTGGTGGACACGTCCTTTATGCCCGGGAACAAAGCGGCGCAGGCATCCTCCTGACACCTTATGAAAAGTTGGACGTGATTTTCCCAGTCACACATGGCCCATTCGGTGAAGATGGCACCATTCAGGGATTATTAGAGATCACTGAAATTGCTTTTGTTGGCGCTGGTGTGCTAGGTTCTTCCGTGGGCATGGATAAAGCGGTCTTCAAGCAGGTGATGCGCGCCCATCAGATTCCTGTGGTGGATGATATGATTTTCACCCGAAAGGAAATTGAAGCAGACATTAACCAGGTCGTTGCAAAAATCGAAACGATGAAAACCTACCCCTATTTCACCAAACCAGTGAATATGGGTTCTTCCGTTGGCATCAATAAATGTAAAAATCGGTCACAGCTCATTGAAGGCTTGCTGGATGCCGCCCAATATGACCGTAGAATTCTCGTGGAAGTAGGACTGGAAAAACCACTTGAAATTGAAATCTCGGTTCTCGGGAATGAATTCCCACAGGTATCGGTTCCTGGCGAGATCGTCCCGGGTGATGAGTTCTACAGTTATGATGACAAATACATCAACGGCATTTCCAAATTGATCATCCCTGCCGAATTACCCCAGGAAATGGTTAACCAAATTCAGAAAACAGCTGTCAAAGCTTATCAATTAATCGATTGCGCTGGTATGGCCAGAGTCGATTTTATGGTAGACGAGAAAGAAAATCGAATCTACCTGAATGAAATCAACACCATTCCTGGATTTACCAAAATCAGCATGTACACCAAACTTTGGGAAGCATGTGGAATATCTTTTACAGAATTAATCGATCGCCTGATTGATTTAGCCCTGGATCGCCAAAAAGAGAATTCCCGGTCCATTCATCAATACCGGAGGAGAAGCTTATGAGAAATGCAACCAGTATCCCAAGAGCCACATTGGTTCGTGAGAGACAAAAACAACAGACAGAAGAAAAAATCAAACGCACCACCAGGATAATTCAACAACCTGTTCAAAAAGCATCCACTCCCATGGTCAGCCGTCGTGGAGCATACGCGGTCGTATACCCTACAATGCCAAAACAGACCAAAGGCCGCCAATACAATTATGCCATTGGCGCTACCGGGGCTGAAGTTCGTTTACCGGCTATTTCATCCATCCATATCGGATGGCGATTTCTTTCCTTCTTCCTGGGTATTTTTTGCCTGGCAGGAATTTATTTATTATTTAATTCTGCAGAATTTCGTGTTAATCAAATCCAGACCAGTGGATTATTACGTCTGACAGCCGCCGACCTGGATGCTGTCATGAAAATTCAGGGTGAATCAATTATCTGGATGGATGCCAACCAGGCAAAACAGGATTTGTCCATTGCCTTCCCCGAGTTAAAGGATATCCTGATTTCAATTGAATTTCCCAACCAGGTAAAAATTTCCGCTTTTGAGCGTCAGCCCGTGCTCTTATGGCAAACGGAAAAGCAAGCTTATTGGATGGATCAGGAAGGTGTCCTGATCCCACCACGTGGCGATGCGGGTGATCTGCTGACCATTCAAGCCTCTGCTGCTCCCCCACTGGTGGCATCTCCCCTTGACCTGAGCACATCAACCCTGCAACCTATACCCGAAGAAGGCAAAACGGCTCAATTGTCCGTAGCTCAATTACAGGGTTGGGGAGAAACAGTCGACCCGGTCATGATAGAAGCTGCCTATCAGTTAATAGCTTTTCTACCTCCCAATTCACAAATCCTATATGATCAAACGCATGGATTAGGATGGAAAGCCGAACAGGGATGGGATGTGTATGTTGGGTTGACTTTAAATGATATTAATTATAAATTAAATGCTTATCAAGCACTTGTTGAGAAATTTTCCAGAGAAGGGACAAATCCCAGCATGGTTAGCATAGAATTTGCAACCAGACCTTATTACCGGGAGTAAATCATATATGGAAGAACCAATTGTTGTCGGAATTGATATAGGTACCACCAAAGTATGCACGTTGATCGGCCGCATTGAAGGCGATCATGGTATTCGCATCCTTGGTGTGGGGATTGAACCCTCCGCAGGCATCAAGAAAGGCACCATTATCGATTTAGCAGCTGCTTCCCAATCGGTTGCTCGTTCGGTGGAAAAAGCGCAACGCTCCTGTGGTCTGGAAGTCTCCGAAGCCTTTGTCAGTCTGGCTGGTTCGCAAATATCCTCAGTTAATAATCGCGGTGTTGCAGCTGTCACCGGGGGTGTTATTGATATCAATGACATGCACCGTGCATTAGAAGCCGCACAAGCTGTAAATATCCCGCATAATCGCGAAATTTTGCATGTTATCCAACGTGGTTTCATTGTCGATGGGCAGGAAGGTATCCGCTCCCCCATTGGGATGCATGGCTATCGCCTGGAAGTGGAAGCGCACATCATCACCGCTGCTGAATCCACCGTAGAAAATATTCGCCAGGCAGTGGAAGGCGCTGGAATCCAGGTGAGTCAATTCATTCTTAATCCTTTGGCATCAGCCGAGGTAGTGCTCTCTGAAACCGAGCGCAACATGGGTGTGATTGTCTGCGATATTGGTGGCGGCACCACTGATTTAGCCATCTATATCGACGGAGATGTCTGGCATACCATGGTATTGGCGGTGGGTGGAAATCACATCACCTCCGATATTGCCCATGGACTGCGCTTACCCATGGATGAAGCCGAGAAAGTTAAGAAACAATATGGTCATGCCATTAAAGCCGAAGTCGGAGAGGATGAATCCTTCCGTGTGCGTAGCTTTGGGGATGACCAGGTAACACAAATTCCCAGACGCGATCTATCGCATGTCATTGAAGCCCGCACGGAAGAGATCTTTGAACTTGTCTTACAGGAGATCAAACGCTCTGGATATGATGGTTTATTGCCAGCTGGCATGGTATTGACTGGCGGAAGCAGTCTCTTGCCGGGTATTCGTCCGCTGGCTAGTAAGGTGTTAGGTTTACCAGTTCGTCTGGCTAGACCTGAAAACCTGGTGGGGTTGGTGGATCAATTGCATTCACCTGCGTATGCCACCAGTGTCGGGTTACTCTATTTTGCTTTAGCGATGAACGAATCGGCAATGCCTGCGCGTGGTGGTGGTCGATTTGTATCGAAAGGAAGTGGTCCGGTAATTTCTAGACCATCTGACCATGACCGCAAACTGTTTTCGGGAGGAAGGATAATGGAATTTCAATCAGAATCATTTGCAAGAATAAAGGTTGTTGGTGTTGGCGGCGGTGGCTGCAATGCAGTAAACCGCATGATCCTGGAAGGCATGTCAGGAGTTGAGTTTATTGCCGTCAATACCGATGCACAGGCGTTACTGCTTTCCAAAGCAGAAACAAGGGTGCGTATCGGTGATAAGACTACTCGAGGCTTAGGTTCGGGTGGTAATCCAGAAATTGGTCAGAAAGCTGCTGAAGAATCTGCAGAAGATCTGTACGAAGTGTTACGCGGATCAGACATGGTCTTCGTCACCGCCGGTTTAGGTGGTGGAACGGGTACAGGTGCTGCAGCAATCGTGGCTCAAATTGCTAAGGAAGTTGGCGCTTTGACCATTGGCGTAGTTACACGACCATTCACATTTGAAGGTGCTCGACGAACAAAATCAGCCGAAGGCGGTATTACCCGCTTGAAAGAGCATGCAGACACCTTGATCGTCATTCCGAATGACCGCTTATTGCAGATCGTTGATAAACGAGCAAGCCTGCAAGATGCTTTTCGAATCGCAGACGATGTCTTACATCAAGGCATTCAAGGTATTTCTGAGTTAATTACAGTTCCAGGAATGATTAATCTTGATTTTGCTGATGTTCGTGCGATCATGAGTGAGGGTGGCGCAGCATTGATGGCGGTCGGTCGAGCCTCTGGTGAAGATCGTGCCCGCACCCGGATGTAAATCTCATCTTTGGTGCTGTCATCGATGAAAACATGGGCGATGAAGTACGCATTACGGTCATAGCCACTGGTTTTGACCGTGCGGGCGTTCGCCAAAACCCGGCTTTTGAAACGAAACCGGTGAGCAAGAGTGATGAAATAAGACCTCACACCTCGAGCTCTCCCCATCGACAGGAAAGAGTCGCAACGGCGCCCACTGATTTCCAATCTAGTATGATCAATACGGACGACCTCGATATTCCCGCTTTCTTACGCAACCGCTCACAACGCTAAGCGGAAAAATCCTCCCAGATTCTTACAGTTTTTGCCTTCAATACCGTAAGAATTAACGAAGGGGGCTGTGTCGCAGGAATTCGCTCCACTACATCGTTCAAAATTTGATCCATTGGTCCTTCCACTTACTCCACACAAACCGCGTTACAAAACTCCCCACAATTTTTGAAACGCAACAAAAAACACCGGAACGCGCACGGTGTTTTTTCTATCTCAATATATCGGGGCAAGCGGGTGTTTTGAGACCTTTCTTCCTCGAATTTTTTAACATTGCAAATTTCCACATTAATAGCATTATGGTCACCATTACCCACTTGTAGGAATTAATCCAACTTTTACGCATGATACCCCCAAATATGTACCGCATATATAGGGCAAAAAATTGTTTATTCTTACATTTAATGTTATAGAATTTTTATTCTAATATCATTAAAATTTTAAGCAAAACGTTTCTTAATTCGCTTGCAGTCATGATTCTCTTGTGCTAGAATAAAACCCATAGATATAAGCCTTTAATTTTTTATACCCCCATATATAGGGGTTTTGTTATAATTTGGATTTAGTTTTTCATCGTCATACAAGCTTGTAAATCCATATTGAGGGAGCTTTCTTGAACTGTCCGTATTGTCATAGTGATAAATCGAGGGTTATTGATACGACTCATGATGCCAGAGGTGGTGTGCGCAGGCGTCGCGAATGTGAAAGCTGTCATCAACGCTTCAGCACCTACGAACGCCCCATTCTGGCAACTCCGCTCATCATCAAAAGAGATAGTACCCGCGAGGAGTTCGATCGCGAAAAATTACACCGTGGCATTCGCATTGCCTGTGTCAAAAGACCAGTCACCGCTGCTCAAATTGACAATCTGGTATCCGAAATCGAAACCGCTCTTCAAAAATTAGGGCGCTCAGAAGTCTCTTCGCGTGTGGTCGGTGATATGGCATTTAATGGTTTAAAAGAGCTCGATCTGATTGCCTACATCCGGTATGCCATCGTTTACCTGCGCCTGGATGATTTGAATGCCATCAGAACTGAAATCGATCGATTGTTAGAATCCTAATTTATTGGAGGTAGATAATGACTGTAGTATCAAATTCAAATCAAAAAGTCAGTAGTTCCGGATTGCTGCCAACACCCCCGCTTCCGAAAGGACTACCCACGATTGAACTTTCAGAAAACTCAAGGAAAATTTTGGTCAAGCGATACCTCCGACGCGGCCATAATGGTGAACCGGTTGAAAGCATTGAAGAAATGTTCTGGCGGGTTGCCTATCACGTTGCCAAAGTCGAAGAAAATTGGAACAGCGATCCCATTGAACGCGCCAAAGAATTCTATCGCATGTTAATCGACAAGCGCTTCTTCCCCAATTCTCCCACCTTTACCGGTGCCGGCACACCCCTGGGACAATTAGCCGCCTGTTTTGTGCTACCGATCGATGATGATATGGGACGTTCCTCTGCTGGCATCTTCCAGACCCTGCGCGACGCTGCCCTCATTCAACAGACCGGCGGTGGAAATGGCTTTGGCTTCTCACGTTTACGCCCCAAAAATTCTCTCGTCAAATCCTCTGCTGGCAATGCCACCGGACCGGTTGGCTTCCTGCGCGTATACGATCACGCCTTTGGAGAAGTTGCCCAGGGTGGCACCCGTCGCGGTGCCAATATGGCCGTCCTGCGTGTCGATCATCCGGATATCGAGGATTTCATCTCCTGCAAGACCAATGAAAATGCCATCACCAACTTCAATATCTCAGTCGGTATTACCGATGACTTCATGCGCGCGGTGGAAAACGACGACGACTGGGAACTGCGCTTCCCGGATATCAACCATCCCGACCACAAGCATTTCGAAGGCACCATCGATCAGATTGAAGCCGCTGGCTATCCCATCCTCACCCACCGCACCGTCAAAGCCCGTGATCTGTTCTCAAAAATTGTGAAACAGGCGCATCACAATGGCGAACCGGGCATGCTCTTCCTGGATGCTGCCAATCGTTCCAATCCCGTACCACAATTATACGAGTTGGAAGCCACCAACCCCTGTGGTGAGCAATGGTTGGGACCCTACGAAAACTGCTGCCTGGGATCCATCAACCTCTCGCGCCACATCAATGAAGACGGCGTCATCGATTGGGAACAACTGCGCCAGGATGTGGAGCTCTCCACCATCTTCCTGGATGATGTGGTCGAAGCCAACGCTTACGTCCCAGCCGTCCCACAACTGCGTGAAGCCGCCCTGCGAGCCCGCCGCATCGGACTGGGTATCATGGGGCTGGCGGACATGATGTATTATGCCGGCATCCGCTATGGTTCACCCGAAGGGCAGGACTTTGGTGCCCAGGTGATGGAATTTGTGCGCTACCACGCCATGCAGACCAGCATTGAACTGGCCAAAAGCCGTGGATCATTCCCAGCTATCACAGGCTCGATTTACGACCCCGAAAACATCACCTGGCAACCCCCTGTCAGTATCCTCGATTTCCACAACGACTATGGCCGTCCTGACCTGGATTGGGATGCGATCGTCGAGCAGATTCGAGCACACGGTATTCGCAACGCCGCCCAGACCACCGTCGCCCCCACCGGGACCATCTCGACTGTCGCAGGTTGTGAAGGTTACGGCTGTGAACCTGTGTTTGCCCTGGCCTACATTCGCCACGTCAACGACAACGGCAAAGACCTTCAATTGACCTATGCCAGCCCGGCATTCGAAAAAGCACTGGAACATCTGGGTATGAACCAGGATAAACGCCAGGAAGTCTTCGAGCAGGTCATGCAGATGGGCAGCTGCCAATCGCTCGACGACATTCCCACCTTTGTGCGCAATGCTTTCGTGGTATCCTCCGATATCAGCGCCGAGGAGCACGTCCGCATGCAGGCAGCTCTGCAGGTCTATGTGGATAACTCACTCTCCAAGACCATCAACTTTCCGCCTGGCGCGACAGAAGAGGATGTTGCCACCGCCTACCAGCTCGCCTGGGAATTAGGCTGCAAGGGCATCACCGTCTATGTCACCGGCTCCCGCGAGACCGTCGTGCTCGAGACGCATGCCACCGCGAAAGAGAAAGTAAAAGAAATCACACCGGCACCTGCGCCATTACCCACTGCCGCCACCGAACAATCGATTTTGTGGTCAGAGAGCAAAAAACCACGCCCCCGCTACCTGAACGGTTTCACCTATCAGATCGGCACCCCGCTCGGTAAAGCCTTTGTGACCATCAACGAAAATGGCGATTACCAGCCCTTCGAAGTCTTCATCAACTCCGCTAAAGCCGGCTCAGATACTGCTGCCGTCTCCGAGGCAATTGCTCGCCTGGTTTCCTACATCCTGCGCCTGATCTCCCCGGTGGAGCCCAGCAAACGTCTGCGCGATGTTATCAGCCAGTTGAACGGCATCGGTGGTGGACGCCCGCTCGGCTTCGGCCCCAACCGCGTGCGCTCCTTACCCGATGGTCTGGCGCAGATCATGACCGATTATATCCAGGGGCGCGAAGAACGCCTGGCTGGCTTGCCTGATGGCGAAAAACCCAAAAACGGCCAGAAACCCTGGGTGGAAGTGCCGGCAACCCAGCACATGATGCAAATCGGCGACCTCTGCCCCGAGTGCGGCGAAGCCGCCTTCGTCAACGAAGAAGGCTGCCGCAAATGCTACGCCTGCAGCTACTCGGAATGCTAGGAATTCTCTCATAATCGTACGGGCGGTTCCCAGAACCGCCCTTTTTGTTTATACACCTGGTGCATTGCACTTTGATTACACAACCGGTGCATTGCACTTTGTATACACAACCGGTGCATTGCACTTTGTTTACGCAACCGGTGCATTGCACTTTGATTACACAACCGGTGCATTGCACTTTGATTACACAACCGGTGCATTGCACTTGGTGATGATCGAGAAATACCATCTTGCAGGAGTACCCTATAAACAACTCAGCAGAAGTGCATTGCACCTTTAGTTTGTAGCTCGTAAATCGTAAAAAAGTCAGAACTGGGATTTACAGGATTACCCATTCTCACCATGCCCCGCGACAATCCATATGTATGGGATAAGCAGCGGATATAAGACCCGGCCACCACCCAAAATTCCCATCATCCGATGCTTCGCCCACCACCTCCGAGCACACCAGGATTACTTGCGCCCCTCAGCCATTGAAAAACCCTTGAACTTTGATTTGCGTGATTATATGATCGACTATGATGTCATCCAGCTCCCCTTCCCTCCGGTGCGCTGCACTTGATGATTAGAAATCTCCACCATCTTGTAAAATAACTCTGAAAATAAGTCTGGCAGAGATGCTGTGCACCTTGAAGCACAAACCTCCGATATCTTTCCACAAATGGACAAATCATTTGAAATTCCAATTACCGAAAAATTATCAAAATTCCAAAATTTCATTCATTCGAAAAATTTACTGATTTCTCGATCATTTGAATTGCCACCCCCCATTCGGGCATCATCCCCATCGTACGGGTAAAGCATTTGATTTCCAGGCAAACAGAAAATTTCCAAAAAAGAATAGTTGCCGGAAGACGAGTCAACTTTGAGGATAAATAATCAAATGCTTTACCCCTTACCGCACCGGCTATCATTCCATATTTTATGATCCGATTTATTTGATTTTATGATGGACTATGATGGGATCATTTCCCATTCGATGACAACGGTATCCCCTCAGTTCAATTCTCAAATCTCATTCCTCAAAAATTAACACCATTTCCCTTCTTCCTATATAATTATTAAAAATCATGAACTCCACGAGGGGGTTAATAATCAATGGACTTAAGTGGTAAAACAATTGACCGCTACCAGATTTTGGAACAGCTCGGCCAGGGTGGGATGGCAACAGTTTTTTTGGCATTTGATACACGTCTGGAATGCAATGTAGCATTGAAAATAATCCGTAAAGATGCTTTTCCACCAGTTATTCTTGAAAAAATCTTAAAACGTTTCGAACGTGAAGCGAAATCTATGGCCAGACTTAATCATCCAAATATCGTTCGTGTGATTGATTATGGTTATATTGAAGGGTCCCCATTTCTTGTTATGCCTTATATCCCTTCAGGTACCCTGAAAGAAAAAATAAACCACTATTTCTCATATTCATCCGCCGCAAAAATTTTGGTTCCAATATCTCGTGCACTTGCATATGCCCATGATCAGAAAATCATTCATAGAGACATAAAACCTTCTAATATATTAATTACTCAATCTGGAGAACCATTATTATCCGATTTTGGTATTGCAAAAATTTTAGAGGAGGTCGATGGCAATACTCTCACCAGCACTGGCATGGGTTTGGGAACACCAGAATATATGGCACCTGAACAATGGCATGGTAAAACGTATGGGAATACGGACCAATACGCTCTGGGTGTTATGTTTTTTGAAATGATCACTGAACACAAACCTTATACCGCTGCAACTCCTCCAGAAGTAATGCTTAAACAAGCAACAGAACCTTTGCCACGTCCCAGATTATTCAAACCTGACCTACCGGAAAAGGTGGAATATATGATTATGAAAATGATGGATAAAAATGCAGATTGCAGATATCCCAATATGCAGATTTTATCTGTTGAATTAGAAAAAATCGCAAGAGATTCCCTTGATCAAATTATTATTTTTGAAGCAAATGAATCAACGATCAATAATTCAAATTTTGAATTAAGCGATATTGAAACAATAACCATAGAAAATGAAAGTGTCACTTTCGTGAAGGAGAAAAATAAAAAAAGTGAAATATTAAATGAAATGGATAAAGAGAAAATTCATTCTCAAGAAAAGATAGGAAAAGAAATTTTGAAACCAGAAGATAATCAAAATGGTCATGGCTTGATAAAAATTCATGATCCTGACAGGCATATAGATCAATTCAATGAAAACCAAAAAGAAGGATCAGTAAAATCCGCTGGAAATAATGAAGAAAAAGTAGGAACCAGGATAAATTCAAATTGGTGGAAGTGGTTTCTAGCGATTGTATTGATTTTCGGTGCATTAATATTTATCTACTTTAATTTTTTCCAACCTGATGATTATCAAAGAATTATTTCCTTGTTTGGGCCAGCGGAAACCCAAATAATGGGGACACATACAGAAACAGCATCACCAACAAAAACAATCACTTTAACGCCTACTTTGGAAAGTACTCCAACAATCGAACCAAGCCCTACTTTCACTCCAACATCTATTGTTTATAAATTGCCATATATCATTTCACCTGAAAATGCTGCCCAGGTGACACTCATCCGAAATATCGGAAATGGACAGATTAACGATCTGGATTTTTCTCCGGATGGGAAACAAATTGCTATTGCTTCAGCAAGTGGAGTAGCAATTTTGGATAGTAACACATTGGAAATGGTGAATAATATAAATACTGGGGTTTGGGTAGAAAGTATTAAGAATGCTCCAAATGGAGAAACCCTTGCCATAAGTTTGAATGATTTCACCATCCAAATTTGGAACATTAATACTGGACAATTAATCACAACCTTGAAAGGCCATACCAATTCGGTAACCTCCTTATCTTTTTCTCCCGATGGTTCAATTCTGGCATCGTCATCTTCCGATAAAACGATTATGATTTGGAATGTTGAATCTGCAAGATTGATAAAGAAGGTAACAGGTCATAGTGGGGAAGTATTTAGTGTCGACTTTTCCCCCGATGGAACCCAATTAATCTCAGGGTCATCTGACAAGACAATCCGGTTATGGGAGACTGAAAAATTCACAGTATTGAATACATTCACTGAAAGTAAAAGTTATGTCGATAGTGTTAAATTTTCACCGAATGGTAAATATTTTGCTGCAGGATCGAGAAACGGTGAAATTCGAATTTATGAACTAGAGACTGGAAACCAGATGAAATACCTAGACCAAAAATCTGGTTCCATTAGCAGCATTTGTTTTTCGCCTGACGGAAAACTCATCGCTTCGGGTAAATGGAATGCAATTGTTGAAGTATGGAATATTGAAAACGAAGAGGTCATACTTACTACACAAAATCATACGCAAACTGTTAGTGATATTACTTTCTCACCTGACGGAAGTAAACTGGCAGTTGGTTCTTTTGATACTCATTTTTCTTTGATTGATTTACAGGAAGACAAGTTAAAACTTTCATCCGGTTCAGAAATATATCCAGGTGGTGGTTATTTAAGATTTGCCAAAGATGGAATTTGTTTTTATCTAATTGATTGGAATTCCATCAGGGTTTTCAACGCCTTAACAGGAGATATTGTTTATCGCAAGGAAACTATTGATAATGGATCTCTATTAACATTCTCAAATGATGACACTTTTATAATGAGAGGGAAAACAGATAATTCTCTGGAAGTATTCAATTTATCGAATGGTGAGGTCAATAGTAACCTCATCGGGCATACTGATAAAATAAATTTTGTTGCGCTTTCTCACAATGATCAATATATTGCCACTTCATCTTCAGACAAAACAGTAAAAATTTGGCTTCCAATGGATGGCGCATTGATACAATCCATTGATATGCAAGATGGTTATGTAATAAAAATAGAATTTCATAATGATGATAATTTATTATTCATACACACGAATTATCCATCTTCTATACAAATTTGGAATATTACCAGCGGCAACTTTGAGAAATCGTATAACTATGCTGGAAAAGTATCTCCAGATAGATCAATGATGGCTACTGTTGTGGATAAAAGAAATATTCAATTAATCGATATAAAAACAAGAGAAAATCTATTTAAACTAACGGGTCATTTAGGCAACGTCCTCGATATGAAATTTATATCCAATGGCGAAAAATTAATCTCACTGGGAAAAGACAACACCATCCGAATTTGGAATACGAAAGATGGGAAATTGATTAAAACGTTTGGGGGAACCATCACAAATTTTAATAATGTTATTTTTTCATCCTCAGAAAGATACTTTGCCATCTTTGCTGACGATGGAACGGTTAAGTTTTGGGACATTGAAAAAGGTTACAACACACAGGTAATTCGGGCACATTCAAGTAAAGTCAACGGAGTCTTAATATCACCTGATGAAAAATTACTGGTGACTTGGTCAGATGATAGAACAATAAAAATTTGGGATATTTCTAATAACAAATTGCTCAATACATTAAAAGGCCATGCCTCAGGAATTGCAGGTGTAATATTTTCTCCTAACGGAAGAATTTTGGTCTCCTGGCCAGGGAGAAATTATTGGGAAAATAACCGTTGGATTGGAGGAGATGGAACCATTAGAATTTGGTACATCAGGTGAGAATCTCATTTTAATGACGAAGACGGAACTTTTGGTTATCTGAAAATCATAGATCCCAGGTTGTTCATGCAATGGATATGATAAAAGAAACAGATCAGATTTTCTAGTAAAAAAGAAACAAACATAGATATAATATAGTCATAAAAAACAATCGTTCTGGCTCGGTTTTAAATTATTATTACCAGGAATACATCTCATGCCATCTACTCAATATGATGAAAAAAAAGCCACACAAGTAGCAGCTTATTTTCTCTCAAAATTCAACAACCGCATAAGCAAATTAAAATTAATGAAATTAATGTATATCGCTGACCGGGAATCCTTTCGGATCTGTGGTGAACCTATTACCTATGATGATTATTGTTCCATGCCCCATGGGCCGGTTTTGAGCAAAACCTATGACATAATGAAAGGTGATTCCGATCAAACGTATTGGGACGATTATATTTGTCAAAAGAACGATAGAGAAATTGCCCTGCTCAAGAACCCTGGAATTGGAAAACTCAATCAGGAAGAGACGGATATTTTAGAATCAGTTTATTCACAATATGGATATTATTCTCCTTCAGCTTTGAGAAATGTGACCCATAATTTTCCGGAATATGTGGAAACAAAAAGTAGTAAACCGATCCAGTACCAACAAATCATGCAGGGAATCGGAATACCTGAAAAAGAGATAGAACAATTATTAAAATCCTACAGTGAAGCCATAGATATCTAATTTTCATGAGCATAACCGCCAGCATCGAAATTGGGGACATTTATCGTATTCCAAACCCCAAATATCCAGAAGAACATTTCCACATAGTGATTTTGTTTGCAAAGGATAGTTCCAACTTGATTCTGTGTGTTCCCCTGAATTCCTACGAAAAATTAGACAAAAGGTTGCAGGATCCATCCTGCCTGTTAGAACCCAAAGACATTCCTGAATTACTTACCAAAAGAACTCAGGTGACCTTTAAAAAGTCAATGCTAATCGAAAAAGTTATATTAACCCAGTATATTCTTTCAGGAAAAACAAAATGTAGAGCGAAAGCTTCTCCAGAAATAGTTGAAAAAATCCAGTACAAATTGCAGAAATCTAGAAAAACACCATTCGAAATTCTTGATTTTTACTTACAAAATAAACTGATTTAAATTCAAGTTCTTGCTTTGCCTTCCGACACGGCAAAAATTTTTGTGAAGTCTGGGTTCAAGCCAGTAAGCTCAAAATCTGGGTGGACATCTCCTCATCCGAAGTATCCGATCCCTTCAACATTACCCGCGATGTATCCAAAGTGGGGCATTGGGGAACCGGTGATCTGGAAGTCACACTGGAGGATGAAACCCAACTGGATCAGGTGATGGATGTGATTGAACAGGGGTATCGGTTGACGTTGTAAAGTCAACAATTTTCAAATTTAATAATTTCGTTAGTAGTAATTTTAGTAGATAATATATTTAAATATTCAATTCTGGCCTTTAAAAGAATCCACTCAATTGTAAATTTAAAAAAATGGAAAGTTTAAAAATGAGCAACAAAATGAATAAAGAACTAATCACATATCGAAAAAATAAAAAAGAGATTATCATAAAATGCTTAAATCGTTTAGAAGAAAGTTCTTCATTATCCTCAGAAGGAAAGCCAAAGATAACTTTAAGCTTTTATTACTATTTTATAAAAGAAATATTCTTGGAAAATATTATTTTCTTTAATGATCTACCTGAGAGTACCCGAAGAAAAATTTTACATTTGTCAATATCCAGGTGGATAAAATACAAAAAAGTAGACAATCCAAATCAGAAAATCAAATTATTTCTTAATGCAGTTAATTATGAATATAAAAAGGCAGTGAATCAAATTAGAAAATATTCTGTCTTAATGTTTTTGAATATTGATCGAAATTCGATAAAGGATTTTTGGGATATTTCCATTTTAGGTGAAACACAAAAATTAATTTCATGGAATGATATACCAAAATTTGGTATACAGAATCTGTGGGAAATAATAAATCTACAGAATAAAAATAACTCAATACTAATTAAGGAAATTGAAACTGATAAGCCTACGCCTGATATATTTACTTTCACACCTTTTTTATATGAAGTTAAAACTTTTGATTCTGGTGCAGCATTAGAAATTGCCTCGGAAAAGTTAGATCTTTTTAGGGCAATAGTAAATATGAGTTTAGTAATTCATAGGTATACATATTTCAGATCCGAACCAATTGCTTTGTCAAAAATCCTACCATCTCCAATATATGTAATTTTATGTGATAACAAAATAGATAATATATACTCTCCAGTGGACAAGTATAAATACAAAAACGAATCTGTTCCAAATAATAAATTAGATTTTATAAAGTCTTTAACATCAAAATTTGAAGTAACACCACAAGCGAAATCAACTTGGAATTTTTTAAGAAGTATACTATTGCTTTATCAAAATTCTTTAGACATTGTTTCACCAGAATTTACATTCTTAAGTATCTGGCAGGTCTTGGAAAATTGTTTGACTCTAAATGAAACATCAATAAATAATCAACAAATATTAACAAGAGTGAAACAGCTTATTAATTGCGATCCATTTGTTCTAGAAATGGTAGAAATACTAATTAACACTCGGAATAAGTATGTGCATAAAGGAAGTTATCTTGAAGAAGGGGATTCTTTGTTATTCAATTTAAAAATAATCACGGATGAAGTAATTTATCAGCTAATAAGACTGGCTGAAATTTATCCTTCAATGCCTGAGTTACAGGAATATTTTTCTCTTAATTCGCTTGGAAATTCTGATCTCAAGCGTAAGGTAAACGTGATAGAGAGTATTTTAAAAATTAGGAATTTCACTGATAATTTATAATCTTATAATTTCTGAAAAAAATTTTGGTTTAAATATCTTTTTTAGGAATCCAAATAAATCAATACTATCTGGTTATAAACCAACTAAAACGGTATTTCATAATCACTTAATAAATCAATTCCATGAATTTCATTGAACTTTAAGATAGCACCATCTAATTCTTTTTGTTGTTCATCCGATAATTCATCTCGATATTCAGAAACATATTTTTCTACAAATTGATCTCCCTCTGATATTTTTGTGATTAATTTATTAAAAATATACGAACTGTTAATATTCTTAAATATATATTTTGAAAACCATTTTAAAACATAGTACACTTCATCTGTATTCTCATCAATTCGGTAACACTTACGATGGATAATTCCATTCAGTTTAACAGATTCATCAAAATAAATGCAAAAATTCATTGCCCATGTCCCCAAAGAACTGTCATATCCAGAATTCGTTTTACCATATGTTCGATCTTCTTCTATATTATAAAAACCAACATCAATACAATCTATTAAAATATTTTCAATTCTAAACTTTGCTTTCTTTTCAATTCCTTTCCACATAGTTGGCTCAATAATAGATAATATTAATCTAATAAGGCTAGAATTCTTAGAAATCAAGAGATCTTTGCTGTAAATTTTTATAAATTGATCTTTTTGCATTTCATTTAAATTTTTTACTAAATATTTTAAAAACAGAATAGAATTTTTAGAAGTTATGTTCTTTGATTTTCTGTAAATTTCAATTAATACATCTAATTTATATTTTTCAGGAATTTCTAGTAATAGAAGTTCCATGTATTTTTCATTGAATTCAAAATCACTATCGAAAATTAAATTTATATATTAACCCAAGTCAAAAGCATCTTTAGTTTCAGTAATTCTTTGAATAATTAAATCTAAAAATAATATGATTCTGATAGCATAATCTTCTGTATCAAAAAAAGTTTCATGATTTCTTGGGTTTCTAATAAATTTATATAATCCTCTTAGCAAGAATTGAAATCCATCTTGTTCACTTTTTTCTGTAGCTGTCTAATACTTGTTAATTTTTATCAAAGGGTCCTTTTTTCCAAAAACCTCACCAATAAGCGCTTCCCCATCACCACTTTCAATTCCAGTTTTGGTTCGTATGAGATCAGTTAAGAATAAAAAAGCATCCTTTATCGCATTCGAATAATTTTCCGAATTATATGAAACACTAATTGAATTCCATAATTCTTCTGAAATTTGAGATTGAATATTCATATTTCCTCAAAGTTTTGAACAATAAACATACTATCTATTCCATACTCTATCTATTGTTTGAAAAATTTTTTTATTATAGATACAAATAAATTTCTTGTTTGCCAAAATCAATTCTTCTTCAATCTGAATTTGATTGACTATTCGTTCTTGAATTTCGTATGGTGGAAAAGGAATTAGTATCGAATTCAATGATTTTTGATTGAGTTTTGGTTGAGCAGAACCGGTAACATACAAGGATATATCCATCGAATTTATTAATAACTCAACATAATGCTGTGATACTTTATTTTCGAATTTCAAAACATGTGCATGGTTATTTACCCAGGTCTTTCCTGTTATAGAAAAAGCAATTGGAGTGTTTCTGGCAAGTAAATTTGCACCATCCTCAGAAATCAAAAGGAAATCACCATCAAGTAGATAGTCATTCACATAATCAATAATTCCAGACGCACCATAATATGGATAAATTCCATTTTTTCGATCCGATTTTGTTACTGGTTTCCTTAAACTATCAAGATTCTCACACACCTCTCCCAGTTTCACCATCTCCCACTCCTCCACCCCGGCTTCCTTCCTGGCTTCTTCCAACTCCAGCTCAATATTCGGCTTCCAGTTCTCGACGACCATGCGAGCACCGTTGATGATGCGCTGGTAGTCTCCGATCTCAGTCACGATCTCACGCTGGATTTCCAGAGGGGGGAGGGGGATTTTTATTTTTTCAATTTCAGATCTATTTATTGAGGGGAAAACAGCTCCTGAATTTCCATTTATTTCTGTTTCTTTGGCTCTTATTAGATAAAATAGATACTTATGTAATATCTTTTCCTCATTTGCACGAATTGCAGCCAAACCTCTCCCAATACAAATTTCTTGAGATGCGATATTAACCGGTCCTACAGGCGCTCTGACAGACATAAGAATATCATTTTTATAAGCTGTTTTTGTAACCTGGGTTGTCCACTTTGTTGGTGCTTTTATATAAATTTCGGAGAACTCAGTTTTTCCTTGATAAAAAGGTGTACCAATCCCTTCATCATTATAGAATCTCCCTTCTGGAGATTGACCTGAGATTATTTCACACACAACCTTTAATTCAACAATAGGGAATAAGTTTCTCTCTCTTTTAGTCGTAGTTTTATACCTATCCCCCGTCAGGTTATACTCCCCATTTTCCGCCAGCCTGGATTTTTCAACCAGCAAGGCAGGGATTTCCGCATATTGGGCTAGATCAAAGCCTTCTCCCCCCTTTTCCACCACGGACTGCTGCCAGTCCTGCATCAATTGTTGTGCTGCTGGTAGGTCGTTTTTATCAATAGGACGGCGCTGAGCACCCAGGTCGAACCCGTCATTCTCCACCTTCACAAACAACACCCTGTCCGTCTTGCGCGCTACCACTTTATCCAGGAACAGGATGGAGGTCTTGACGCCGGCATACGGATTGAAAACCCCCGAAGGCAGCGAAACTACTGCCCACAGGAAATGCTTCTCCACCAGGTATTTGCGCAGATCCTTATAGGCTGTGCCGGACTGGAAGATGATCCCCTCCGGCACGATGATGGCAGCCCGTCCATTCGGGGTCAGGTGTTCGGCCATGTAATCCACAAACAGTACTTCGCTGCGTTTGGACTGCACCGAGAATTTCTTGTGTGGGCGGATGCCACCTTTCGGGCTCATGAAGGGCGGATTGGCCAGGATCACATCCGCATATTCGTGCCAGCGATCCTCACTGCTGAGGGTGTCATATTCGTAAATCTGCGGGGTTACAAAGCCGTGCAGGTACATATTCACCAACGATAGCCGCACCATATCGGGCGAGATATCATAGCCGGTGAAGTTATTCACCATGCGGGTACGATCCTGCATGCTCAACTGGTCACCCGGGTCTTTGATGGTATTTTGCTTACGGATGTGCTTATACGCCGAGATCAGGAAACCTGCCGTTCCACAGGCCGGGTCAAGGATGGTTTCGTGTTTTTGCGGGTTGACCACCGCCACCATGAATTCGATGATGTGGCGCGGGGTGCGGAACTGCCCGGCATCCCCCTGCGACCCCAGCACCGAGAGCAGATACTCGAAGGCGTCTCCCAGCCGCTCGGAGTGATCGTAATGGAATTCGTTGATCGTTTTCAGGAACAGTTTCAGCGTCTCGGGGTCGCGATAGGGCAGGTAGGCATTCTTGAAGATATCGCGGAACAGTTGCGGGATGTGCGGGTTCTCGCTCATGCGTGTGATCGCCTCGGCATACAGCGCCAGCATGTCAAAACCACCCAGACGCGGATCGAACATTCTCGTCCAGCCGTATTTTTCATATTCACCCACAAAGAAGCTGGCAGTACCTCCCAGGGAGAGCGATTCCTGATCCATATCATCCATGAATTTGTAGATCAGGGCAATCGTTATCTGCTCCACCTGGCTTTTCGGATCGGGGACTTTCCCCACCAGGATGTTGCGGGCGGTATCGATACGTTGTTTGGTTCCATTATCTAACATGTTGTAACCTCAATGGGGAAAATTGGTGTATCAGCGAATTACAGAAACTGATTAAGTGGTACATAATCCTTAATGTACTCCGGGATCAATTTGCGCAGATCAGGTGTGATTTTGTGGAAGGCATCGCCATGCGGGTTGACATTCAGGTTGGCGAATTTTCTGGTATCAACGATCTCGCGAAATTCCGCATCCAGGATGTAAGCTTTGAAAACCTGACGGGCATACGACCAGGTCGACTCATCCGGCATATAACGGCTGTCAAACTTGTCGAACTCCTCGTCCAGCAGTTCCTCTTTATTCTTGATGTAAGGAATCAACCCGAACAGATACTCCAGCATTTCCCGCATGGAAACCCGTCGATCGGTGTTGACTGATTTTCGTAATTTTTCCAGGTTGAAAAACTCTTTGGGTTGGTTCAAATGGTGTTTCGAGACATATGCTGCGGCATCCTCGAATGCACCAGCTTTAACCTTTTCAAGCACCTGCGGGTCATTGGTAACCTGATCGGCAAATTTCTGGAAGTACATGCGGTCGACCTTCATGCCATTTGGTCCAACTTCATTAATGGTAAATTTTGCAATGCGATCGGCACGTGTACTTTCGTAATCTGCATAAACGGGAGCTGGCTCACCACCTTCTGCTCCAACGGTCTTTTCGCTGGGTAGTTTTAAAACCTGATCATAGTTAAATTTCTCTTCAAAATATTCGCAGTTGGCGAAGAAATCAAACAATTTAAATCTTTGCTTCGGAACCTTGCCCAACTCTGTCTTCCAGGCTGGATCAGCCACCTCTTTGCTGAAGTCGTACGTGCGTATGCCGCGTCCTTTGATCTGGATAAAATCCGTCGGTGAAAAGATCGGGCGCATCAAACACAGGTTCAGGATATCCTGGCAGTCATAACCGGTGGTCATCATGCCCACCGTCACCGCCACGCGCGTCTTACTGGTGCGGTACGCCGGAATGACATTGCCGTAGCCATTCAACTTGTTGCTGGCAAAGTTAAGCGTCATCTGCTGGGCACCAGGGATCAGGGAGGTCACCTGAACGGCAAAATCGGAATTATATTTCCCCGGGAAGAGTTGATGTGCCATTTCATTTAATATCTGGGCAATTTTGGCCGCATGATTCTGACTGACACAGAAAATAATGCTCTTGCCGATCTCGCCACTGATTGGATCACTCAGGGCATGTTCCAGAAAAGTCTTACAGAAAACAGCATTTGTATTTTCGGAAAAGAAACGCCGCTCGAAGTCACGATGCATAAAAATCTCGGTCTGTTCTTCGCCTTCTTCTGTTTCAACAACGATGGAATAACCTTCATCTGAAAGCAACTGGGTAGTGATATCGGTGCGCGCATCCACCACCAGCGGATTGATCAGATAGCCTTCCTTGACCCCATCCAGCAGTGAGTAACGATAAGTCGGGATGCCATTTTCACAACCGAAGGTCTGGTATGTATCCAATAGAGCCCGACGCTCAAATTCGCGCACATCCATGTGGGGGTGGGTACCATCAATATTCTTCAGATAATCCTTTGGAGTAGCGGTCAGCCCCAATTTATAACCCATAAAATACTCGAATACCGCCCGCGCATTCCCGCCAATGCTGCGGTGGGCCTCATCTGAAATCACTAGGTCAAAATCACTCGGGCTGAACTCGCGTTTATAACGATTATTGGAGAGAAAGGTCTGCACCGTTGAAATCACGATCTCAGCCTTGCGCCAGTCATCCCGTGATTGCTTGTAAATCACTGTTTGATAGTCCGGTTTGAGATATTGTGTGAAGGCTTTCCACGCCTGATCTTCCAGCTCTAAACGATCCACCAGAAAGAGCACCCTGCGCGCATTACCTGTGCGTAAAAAGAGCTTGATGATCGCCGCCGAAACCAACGTCTTTCCAGTGCCGGTCGCCATCTCAAACAGAAAACGATCCTTCTTCTCCCGGACAGCCTCTTGCACTGCTTGTACCGCTTTTAGCTGATAGGGTCTCAAAAAGCGCAAATTATTCGTGGCAATAAAATCTCCCCGCGTCTTGTTTGATTGCCAGGTAGGGTCGCGTTGGTAATCCGGCTTCTGTGTCAGAACGATGTAATCATCCTGAACAATCTCACGTACCAATACATCCGGGTTAGGTTTGAATGCTTGAAAACCTTGCAACTCCGCCTGCCGTGGAAAGACCGTGATGCGCTTGGGGTTGCCGAATTTTACATCCCAAAGATAATGAATATTGCCATTCGAGAGAATCACAAAGCGGCAATTCTGTGCATGTGCGTAAGTCCTCGCCTGCTCTTTGCCAATCAATGGGTTCTTATCCTCTGCTTTTGCTTCCAGCACCACAAAGGGATAACCATTGGCATCCAGCAGCAGAAAATCGATGAAGCCCGTGCTGGTCTTCTCAAAATCTTCGCCCATCTCATCAAGGGATTTAGAAGTGAGCTTGACGTGATTTTCCAGCAAGACATTGGCTTTGCCATGTTCATTATTGAGAAGGCGCCAACCGGCTTCCTCCAATAATTTATTAATCTTAATGCGTGCTTTGGCTTCTTTGTCCATTTTGAATTCCCCCGATGGTATTGGGCTGGTTTTAGTATATAGAATTTTTGAATTAGTGGCAAGTGGAAATCTTTGTAGTGTTCCAATGAAAAAGTATACTCATCATCATACCACCCAGCCCTACTTCAGCGATCAGCATGAACCTGACCCTGCGTAGCCTGGATCATCAGATCAGGGTGTGTCAGAGACAGGCAAAGTAAGGGTAAAGCATTTGACCTGCTTGTCTGCAAACGATTTCCAATGCTAAAATAATTCTGACTTCACCAATATTTCTGCTTACAAAGTCAAATGCTTTACCCAAACACTGTGCCAGGAGCTGCTGGTGGCCGCGCAGGCTGAGCTGGTCAAAGACTACCCCCTGCACACGCCGCGTAGCCTGGACCATCAGATCTGGCTGTACCAGAGACAGACTCATGTTTGGCTTGATCAAAAAAATTCTAAAAAACATAATCATTCCACTGATCAAAATAAGTCTACAAATCACGGATCGAATGCTTTACCCATACAACTGGGTAGTCAGTCTGGATCCATCCTGGCGATCGTTCAGAACTACAAGTCCATCACATCTCGGAAAATCAACAAACTTCTCAAAACACCAGGATCAACCATCTGGCACCGCAACTACTACGAAGATCATCCGGGATGAAGAAGACTATGCTCGTATCATCACATACATCAACAATAATCCGACTGCTTGGACGAACGAGTGAAGTAAGCTGGAGCATACCGGGTAGCGATAGAATGCAAATTCACCGAATCTGAAGTGGGTAGTTGTTCGCATGTGCAGCTAAAACCTGGTCACCCCACCAGGTGTGATAGACAATATGCCTTGAAAGGTAGAGCACATCGTTGTCCATTAACTTCCACAGGCGTGAAATACTGGGGCTCCGTTCCAGAATTATTCAAATGGAAGAATGATGAGGATCTTACACCCTGCCCATTATTTCGAAATTATCAACTCGTGCGCAATGTGCTGAAAATCGGTGTCCAGCCGGACGGTTCCGTCTCATTGGATATGGTAAATCCAGTTCCTCCTGCAAATCCAGTGGTCATCATTAATCCCTAAGTGCAATACACATGAAGATTTTTCCGTCATAGTCAAGGTTATTCAAAGTCCATCCTGAAATCACACAAATCCTAGTTTAGTATGTGTCTTTTCTTCGCCCTTGACTTAATAGAACATTTATACTATAATATTTTTATACGAAACTTGAACCTTAACAATCCAATACACTAACCAGATCGACCAAAACCCCCTTACCAACCAAGGAGATGTTTTTGCTTAACACCTTTCGATCGACTCCGCACGCACTTGGCCAAGCAGAACTAAATGAATTGTTTCGAATTGTTTTCGTGAAACAAATCCCCAAATAAGCCATCATCATCTATGAATTGGCGAATCTTTATCCTGTAAATCCTGTCACCAAACAGGAATAACCAACAATCTCCATCTGCAAGATGATCTGATCAACCAAAAACTAAAAATCCTGTAAATCCCCGTTCGGATTTTTTCATCCATGAGCGTTCAGCAAAAAAAAGCAAGGTGCAATGCACCGAACCTAAATTTGCGATTAAGCGTTTATCGTTGAAAATCCCCGGTCCCCCGTCTCCCGTCCTCTGTCAGCCTTCAGCTACCCACAGATCCCTCAACCCCCGTATCACAAACCCCTCCGCAAACTTCGGCTCGCCCACCAGCTTCAACCCCGGCATCCTTTCCAATAAAATCCGGAACACCGTCTGCAGTTCCAGCCTCGCCAGCGGCGCACCCAGACAATAATGCGTGCCCAGACCAAACGTCAAAAGCGGATTATCCTTGCGGGTTAATTCCAGCTCATTCGGGTCCGTGAAACGGGTTTCATCGCGATTGCCGGATATGTACATCAACGCCACCTCCTGCCCACGCTTCAGCTCGTACCCGTTGAACTCCATATCCTCCAGCGCATAACGCTCAAACATCGGCAAGGGTGTGTCAAAGCGCAGCAGCTCATTCACCCCCGTCTTCAGCAGCGCGTCCGCATCCCCGGCAGCCACCGCTTCCTTCAACCGTGTCAGCGCGTCCTCATTCCGCAACAACGCCAGCAATCCCAGAGAGGAACCATTCACCGTCGCTTCGTGCCCGGCGTTCAGCAAAAAGATAGACGTCGCCGCCAGTTCGGTATCGGTTAAACGGCTGCCATCCACCTCCGCGGTCGAAAGCAGACTGATCAGGTCGTCCTGGGGTTGCGCTCGCCGTTCAGCCGCCAGTTCCAGCACCGTCTCCATAAACGCATCCGCCGCCTGGTTGGCGTTCTCGACATCTTCATCCGTGTAATTCATCTCATACATGCGTACAATCGCCGATGACCAGGGGCGCAGGTTGGGACGGATCGGTTCGGGGATGCCCAGCAAATCGGCGATCATCGCGACCGGCAAAGGCTCTGCGATCTCGCTCACGAAGTTAAAGGGTTCATGCTGTGGGACGGCATTGATCAGCGCGTGTGTGGTTGCCTCCAGCTTCTCCCGCAGGCTTTCCACCTGGCGTGGGGTGAACACCTTTGAGACTAACCCACGCATTCGCGCATGCGCAGTTCCTTCCATGTCCATAAAAACGTTGTCCTGAAAGCGCCGGAAGGGCGCCAGTCTGGGATCTGGCGGCGGCCAGCCCAATTCCTCGCGGCTGTAAAGGTGAAGCATTCCGCGCCCAAAGCGTTTATCGCGCAACAAATCACTGATATCCGCATGCAGGTTGAAAAAGATGCGATCATATCCCGGATCAAAGAAAACCGGCAGCTCGCGTCTTAAGTCCACCAGTTCGGGATACGGATTGGCGATAAAATCAGGCTCATTCAGTGATATGGAATGTAAAGGTATTTCTTTCATTTTTTCCTCTCCCTATCTTTTATGATAATCCTCTCAACAAATCAATAACTCCTCTCTAATCAGACCAAAGAACGATTGAATTAACATATTAACCTTTTTACTTTACAACTTTCTCTTGTAGTATTCGTTTATATCATGACCCTTGGTCATATCATGACCTTTGGTCATATTATGATCTTTGGTTATATTATGACCCTTGGTCATATCATGACCTTTGGTCATTCGTTTAATATTCGTTGACGGCAGGCAGTTCCTGCAATCATTCACATCCATATTCTACTGAAAATTCGCCCATTTGGTTCGCGGTGTAGCAGGTCAGCGATATTTTCTATGGGTTGACAAATCTGAAAGCAACGTGTCGCGCCGATTAAATTAAGCTACAATCAAAACGATGTTCAAACGCTTGCTGACTTTTCTGATCCTCCCGGTTTCCCTTATCGCCTGCACCTTCCTCGCCACACCTGTCCTTACCCAGACCAATGCAGACGCGACCAAGACTGCCCGGCATTTCTCTTCTACCCCATCCATCACCAGCACGCCAACCATCACGGATACTGCCACCATCACCCTTACACCAACCTCCACAGCCACGATGACCTTCACCAGCACCCCCACCATCACGGATACCGCCACCATCACCCTTACCCCCACGGTCACGCTCACGCCCACGTTCGATTTCCCGGATGTGAAAGTTCACACCCAGGCACACTGCCGTTACGGTCCCTCCACCGCATATCTACACGCAGCCGATTTATACCCCGGTGATACCGGCACTGTGCGTGGACGTTTTCCCTACTCCAAATGGTTACACATCAAATTCGATAAGCTCAATTATTGGTGCTGGGTCTCAAATTCGGTCATTGATGTGGTTGGCGATCTCAATAGCGTGCGCTACATCATCCCCGATCTGCAATCCGTCGGTTCCAATATGTACGGTCCTCCGCAAAATGTGCGTGCCAGCCGGGATGGAGATAGAGTCATCATCTCCTGGAACCAGGTCAGCATGACCGAAGATGATGATCGTGGTTATTTCATCGAAGCCTGGGTCTGCCAGAAAGGCGCCTATCTGTGGTGGACAGTCTCCTTTCCAGACCAGTACACCACCAGTTACACCGTTACTGATGAGCCCGGCTGCGCCAACCCCTCATCTGGCGAGCTCTACACCGTTGAAAAGCACGGTTACTCCCTGCCTGTCAAAATCCCCTGGCCATAAACTTCAATCAATCCGCGCGAACAGACACTTCAGATACTCACCTTCTGGAAAATTCACCGGATGATCCAGCGGGTGACCACTGCGTTCGATCTCATACAGTTTCCGTCCCATACGCTGCACGGTTACACCAATCGCCTCATAAAACGCAGTCGCTGAAACCCGGCTTGAGCAGGATGCCTGTACCAGTACCCCACCCGGGTTTAAAACACCCAATCCCAACCGCGTCAATTTTTGATAGGTAGCAATGGCGCGCTCAATCTGACTCTGGTTCTGCGCGAACATCGGCGGATCCAGAATGACCAGGTCAAACTTACCCTGGTTTCTGGCTGCCATTTGAAGATATTCGAACGCATCCCCTACCAAGGTCTCATGCCGACAGACTTTGATCGCAGGCACATCAAGATTATAGGTAAAGTTGCGCTGCGCCGACTCCAATGCCAGCGGATTCAGATCCACACTCGTGACTGCTTTAGCCTTTCCCCGGGCAGCATACAGGGAGAATCCGCCATTATAGGAGAACACATTCAGCACACTTTTCCCGTAAGCCAATTGCTCTACCCTGGCACGGTTCTCACGTTGATCCAGATAAAAGCCGGTCTTATGCCCCTGAATCGGGTCTGCTTCAAAGGTCAGTCCATTCTCGCGGAACAATACCCGTTCTTCGACTGGCAACCCATCCAACAACTTGCCATCGGTGATCCCATATTCCAATTCGACCTTCTGGGCAATATTCCTGCTCAAGCGGATCACCAACGAAGCATAGTTGAACATTTCCTGCAGACACTCTTCAATCCACTTCAAATAGCGTACCCAGGCAGTGCTGTAAATCTTGATTACGAAAACAGTTGCATAACGGTCGATCACTAATCCAGGCAAACCGTCATTTTCACCAAACATCAGACGGTATCCATCGGTATTCTGCGCTTGCAAGCTTTTTCTCTGTTCATAAGCAACTTGAATTTTCCCAGCAAACCAATCTTTATCAATCTCTGCTGGCTTAACAAATTGCAGAATACGAATACGGATAATAGAATCGGGATCCCATAATCCCAGCGCCAGAAACTTCCGATTGGCATCAAAAATCACCGCCAGATCACCCGCCTCACCTGCATGGCTCTGATGGGTGATCGAATGATCAAAAATCCACGGGTGTCGTTTCCGAATCATCGTCTCAGCGGTAGCGGTAACACGCACGGCAATATTACGTTTGGGTTGGGATGTGCTGTAATCTGGCAAAGTTGTTTTCATATCTTCCATTATTGGTGAGAACTGCAAAAATATCAAATGATCCTGTTCTACAGAAGTTTTAAACATTTCTAATTTGTCATATAATAAATCATATCCAAACATCAGGAGGAATGTATGCGTTACGCAATATCAGGTACAGTTTTACAAAGTCTCGAAGTCCAGCTCGATCCCGGTGAATCCATGTTCACAGAATCCGGCGGCATGGCATGGATGAGCGATGGAATAGATATGGAAACCAACACCAAAGGCGGTCTCATGTCTGGCCTTGGTCGTGCCCTGTCCGGCGAATCTTTGTTCATGACAACCTATACCAGTCGGGTTCCCAACGGGATGATCACCTTTACGCCCGAAGCACCTGGAAAAGTTCTCCCTATTCAACTCGCACCCAACCAGGTTCTTATCGCACAAAAAGATGCCTTCATGTGTGCCCAGAACTCAGTCAAACTTGAGATGCACTTTCGTAAAAAATTAGGTGCTGGCTTATTCGGCGGTGAGGGCTTTATCCTTCAGAAACTTACCGGCCCAGGTATGGCTTTCCTGGAAATCCCTGGAGAAGTCAAAGAATATAATCTTGCTCCCGGTCAGGTTATGAAGATTGATCCAGGTCACATTGCTGCCTTCGATCCGACAGTGAGTTATGATATTACCATGGTGAAGGGACTCAAGAACATTATGTTTTCAGGTGAAGGATTATTCCTGGCTCTTGTTACCGGGCCAGGGAGATTATGGCTGCAAACCATGCCCATTGCCAATCTCGCCGAAAAAATCAAAAAATATATACCTACCAAGAGCAGTTAAATCTATGTCAAAACATCTCGTGTTGGTTGCTGGAAATATCGGATCGGGAAAGACCTCGCTGACAGAACGGATCGGGTCGCGATTGCGTTGGCGCACCGCCTATGAATCGGTCTCCGATAACCCCTATCTGCCTGATTTTTACGCAGATATGGCAAAATGGTCATTCCACTTGCAGGTCTTCTTCCTCGGTCACCGCTCCGAACAGCATCTGGAGATGGCAAGTGATCCACGTTCTGCGATCATTGACCGCAGTATCTATGAGGATGCCTTCATTTTTGCCCGCGCGCTTCATGATATGGGTAACATTTCCGAGCGTGATTATCGCACCTACCGTAAGATATTCGACCTGATCATCCGCAACTTACCAGCGCCAGCCCTGCTGGTTTACCTGAATGCTCCTGTCTCAGTACTCATGGAACGCATCCGCGCTCGTGGGCGTAATATCGAAACTGGCATCAGTGAGGATTATCTCAAACGCCTCGAGTCTTATTATGAAGAGTGGGTCCAATCCTTTGATTTTTGCCCGGTGTTAACCATCCGCACAGATGACCTGGACTTCGTGCACAAACCCCGCCACCTGGAGCTGGTGGTCAACCGCATTCAGGATAAATTGACCGGTAAAGAAGAAATGGTGTTTACAGAGTGAAACAGAATTTGGAAGTAACTAATCTTACAATTCCAGGCCGGAAGAAACCTTATGTTATGGCGCATCGTGGCAACAATGTCCTTTGTCCGGAAAATACAATGGCAGCGTTTATTCAATCCTTTCAGGACGGCGCAGACATCCTCGAAACAGATCTCCAGCTCAGCAAAGACGACCAGTTCATCTGCATCCATGATGGTAGCATCGATCGCACCACCGACGGCACTGGACTGGTCTCTGACTTTACCGCAAAGGAGTTGAAGCAGTTTTCCGCTTTCTATGGCCGAGATGATTTCAAGTCAGAAAGAATCCCGTTTCTGACAGAGCTGGCCGCCATTCTACCCCCCAACGTTGCCCTGGCACTGGAACTCAAATCTGATCGCTTTCTGGAGGATGAAACCTGCCAGCGATTGATTGACCTGCTGACCAAGACTGGAATAAGAGATCGCACCTTCGTGATCTCCTTCTCTAAAGAGCGCGTTTTATGCTTGCACCGTCTCGCACCGGATATTTCAGCTGGGTTGATCACCATGTCCGGCTTCTCTCCCGACCCCGAGATGCAGATCATTGGTCCCTTCTGGCCATTGGTCTTCCTCAACCCGTTCTATATCCGACAGGTTCGTAAGAACAAACAAATCGCCTGCCCCCTGGATCCATCGCCGGATAAGCGCTTATGGATTTATGAAAAAATGAAAGTGGATGCAGTTCTTACAGACAATCCACAAAAAACCTGTAAATTGATCCGAAAATATGATCAATAGCCAGGATGGGGTGATCAGAAATTTTCAAAACCTGGCGGATCTGGAATTTGCTGCCAGTTTAATCAAACAGGAGGGCTGGCATAGCGAGACCTTGCTGGAACTCCAATCCTTCGTCGAATATGATCCTCGGGGTTGCTTTCTTTATGAGTATGGTGGCGACCCGATTGGAATTTGCATTGCCACAGCCTACCAACAAGCGGGGTTCATCGGCCAACTAATCGTCGCAAAGCGATTCCGTGGACAGGGTAATGGTCGTGCATTAATGAAGACAACCATCCAATATTTACAACAAAAGCAATTACGCGCCATTTTCCTGGATGGTGTCCAAAAAGCAATTCCCATGTACGAAGAGCTGGGCTTCCAATCAATCAGCCGATCACTGCGCTTTTTCGGTCAAATCCCGGCAGAAGAATCCTCGGATGTTCAACCTATGAGCGAGAAAGACTTGCAGGAAGTAATTAATCTCGATCGACACACTTTCGGGGATGATCGCAGCTTCTTCTTACGCAAAAGATGGCAGAATTATCCTGATTTGGCTTTGGTAAGGAAACAAGATTTTCAAATTGCAGGCTACTTGTTCGGAAGGGTTGGCATAGGAGGTTGGGTATCAGCCGGTCCTTGGGTAGATCTGAACGAAAAATCAAGTAATTT
>PHBX01000053.1 GCA_002842045.1 Chloroflexi bacterium HGW-Chloroflexi-3
TTTTGGGATCCCCTGACTGCTTCTAACCGTACCTGCGGTTCTACTCGGAGCAAGTTCGGTCTTCATAAGCACTCTCCAGAAACCAATCCGCTGGAAGCAAGTGATCCTGAGGAGAGATTTGGACTTCTAGCTCTCCTTGTGCAATCGGTTCACAAATTGGTTCTTCTTCAGGATCATTTTCAACATGGACATCCCGCAAGTGAGGGATAAAAATCACCGCTGTGCTGTCCTGATAAGGGCCACCGTGGCTGTTCTTGGTAAATGGTTCCAGTCCATTGAGCGCGCGTACCCATACTGTTCCAGGTCTCGGGCCTTTTCCCACTACCTCAACGGGTATGATCGCATCTCCATAACATGAACCGATTGTGATTTCAGCTTTTACCATGTGTTCCTCCTGTGTTCTTTCAATAGGAATAAGAAAGGACATGCCATTCAGGGCATGTCCTTCGTTGTGATTCACCGGTGCGTTTTGACTCTGGCTAGAATGGAATTTCGTTTGGGTCTAAATTTTGGGAAACCTGGGCATTTGCTGGGAGTTCTGCTTCTTCCTGGTCTTCACGTCCAGAAAGGAAACGTACGGTTGAGGCGGTTACTTCGAATGAAGCGCCAACCTTCCCATTGTTTTCCCAGACATGTGGCCCACCTGTTTCAGGATCGGGGTTCAGACGCCCTTCAACTAATACTTTGCTGCCTTTATGCAGGAATTCGTTGCAGGACACTGCTTGTTTTCCCCACACAGTGATACGGAACCAGGTTGTTTCCTTGACTGGCTGCCCATTCTGACCGTTGTAACGACGATTTGTGGCTACCGATAAGGTAGTCACCGGTTGTCCGCCAGGGGTAAAGCGCATTTCGGGATCTTTTCCCAAATTTCCGATGAGGATAATCGTTTGGTACATTGTGTTTTTCCTTTCTGTTTGGAATGTGGTTTTTTTACGCTGCAACAGATGCAGGTGTCGGAGTGGCGCGTTGACTGGCTAGCCAATTACGCAGTTCATCCTTCGAAGCAGGAACTTTCCCAGTTTTCTCTTTGAACTGGTCGAATGCCTCCTGTTCGGAGACATTACCATTCACAGAGACACCATCACCATACTTGCGTACGATAGAGGTAGCAGGAGGTAATGAATTAACTTTCGAAGTTGGGATTGCCGAAGATGAGGTGCCGTTGGACCGGTTTTGGTCAAGACCTGCGTTCTGAGCAATTTCCTTGTCATACAGCAGATTTCCAAACTGTTCACCCAACTGGCGGAAGCAGCGCTTCAGACAGTCTGTGGCTGAACCTGCCAAGGCCATATCAAGAGCTTCGGGTGTATCGCCAGTGAAAACACAACGACCAAGATCTGCGTGACTGCATAATTTTCCATCCAGATCAACAGTTACCTTGCCGGTGATGTACACTAACCCGACTTCTTCGGTCTGAACATTTCCGTTGGCATCCAGGGCAGGAACCTTGCGTTTTTCCTGCTGATTCCAGATCAGCACCTTTTTTTGCCAACGTACGATGACTGGATCACCAATCAAGTCGAATGACCAGGTAAACCCGAATATAGTGTTGGCTCGATCAATAACGTCGTATCCTTCCAGATATGGGACAGATCCCATGCCCGGCGCTTGGCGACGTTTGACGCGAGCCATGTCCAATGGTTGGCGAAGTTCCCAGAGAATGCGGCTAAGCCGATCGCTCAGGTTCCCATCATTTGAAGGGATGGTTTCATTCATGTGACACTCCTTTTCTTTATCTACTAGAATTTGCGATTGCGCCGCTTCTAAAAGGCGGACACCTTCAATGTGTTTGCAGAGAATCTGCGGTCCACGCTGCTGATAGTCCATACAGGTACACGCCCAATTGACCACTTGAGAATCACCTTGAGCTGGTCTCAATGAGACAACATAAGGTAGTTTGTCGCCATTTTTGACTGTCCATTGATGGGGATTGGTTCGGGTGACCTGGAACTTGCCAGCGAGAATCGCAGATTGTGCGCGTTCAGTACGTTCAACTTGTGCTTGGGTAAGGTCTTGTGTTTTTTGCATAATCCTCCTTGTGGAAATATCCGACGTTGAATAATGAATAGTCGATATGAAAGATCAACTCATGGCTAAGCACCAGGAGTGTTCCGACGTTATTTGCTACCCGTGAATAAACACAGGGCAGAAAACGACAATGGTGAAGACTTTTTCTTCATCGCTGACATTTGCAGCCCTATTGATGTGAGTCAGCACGCCAAGACGCCTCCTGGGAGGAAAAGGTTGTTTGTTAAAGTGCAATCCTACAATCCGGGGATCCCCGGAAACAAAAAGGAGGATCACTCACTCCCAATACAAAAGGGAGCTTGACGATGACAGGTCTCGAAATCCAACTTGTTTTACGCAAGGGATTCGGATGTCATCTTGTGATCCTCCTCATAACCCTGAAGTATTAAGAATTCACTTCAGGTCTGAACTCATCCATCTATCTTTTTTTTACACGCTTAGGTCTTTTGCAGGTAATCCAAAAAGATTATTACCAATGCTCACCTTCGGTTTATTGTTCGGATGAGTTACTCAGCAGTTGCGCCAATTACTCCAGAAGTAGATACCATCTCACTTGAATCATTTTCCGCTTCAGCGTGCTTGCCAGTCGTAACTCTCTCAATTGATCTGGCTTTTTTCTCGTTCGGTGCGGCAGCATCCAATACAATAATGCGTCTGGCGACTGCCTCTACCACGTTTCGGTCAATGAACACCTGGTTATGTTTCAAATCACATGCTTTGATATCCACCGCCAGGTCAGTACAGTTTTTGGATTTCCGTGCTTTGTTGATAAACTCTTCCAAGCTTTCACGGAAATCTCGAGACTGGAGGAAACCATGCACTCGCAATCGCATGCCGCGTCGAATATGGATCAGCCCATTGGCTCCGCCATTGACCCGGATGTTGATATAATCGCCTGCATCACGTTCCAAATCCAATTTCTTGGCAGGCAGATCGCTGTCTCGATAGATCACCAACCGGAAGAACAGGTCATCCATAAATTTCCATGGATCCCGTACCACGATCCCTTCCAAAACGACTTCATTGATCAAAAGAACCTCCTTGTGCCAGAATTTTCCCAATTGGGAGATTTAAAATAAAATGCCGGACAGATCCCAGTGGGTTATGTCCGGCCAACGATAGTAAGAAAAATATTTAGTTGTAATAAGAGTATAGCTGTAAAAAGAGGCTTATCATAGGGGGATGTGACGGTAATTAACTGGGTTAAATAAACTAATTCAGAATTTCTTGATATATAATAATTCCATAATAATCGACAATTAAAAAAATTATTATATTTTTATGGGGTATTCTAATTAAATTTTTCAACTATCCGATAAAGTTGTTAGATTTCATGACTCTCCAAAGCAGTTAGCCATAAACACCGAAAAGTTAGTGCAGTGAGATTAGGAGAAAACCATGACTTGGGAAGATGAATTTCGTAGGAGAATGGAAAGATTCCATCCAAACTCATCTGAAGTAAGTGTAGGTATTCCAATTTCAATAAAAATCCGACCAACCGGAGGAAGTTTTCACCGCCAATGTTCTCCAATGGCATATCGAAAAATTGATGAGTATTTAAAATCACATCCAAGCGGTAATTATGAATTCATGGAACACGAGAGCGGACCTGAATTGCTCGTGTATTTGGCTTTCGCTACAGCCGGAATAAGTCTCGCAGCAAATATTATTAATCTTGTCGCAGCAATTATCAAAGCACGAACAGAAGGTATTCATCTTGGCGATCACCGAGACGCACCGCTTGAACTCATTGTCCGAGGTTTCGACGAAAATGGCACGTTGAGGGAAGAGAATGTGCTCACAATAGAGACATGGGAGAATGGAAGCGAAGAATTGATCGAGCAAGCATTATTGACAGCAACGAGTAAGATGATCCCCAAAAAGAAAGGTAAGAAGAGCGGTGCTATCAAGAAGTAAGATGCGCCTAACACCGGCTCCATCGGACCGCAATTCCACGTAGATGCGGTTTACCAGAAATGTGCCATAATTGAAAAAGAATCTCACATTCCCACTGCTGGGCTTGAACCAATACATTAGATACTTATGCTTAAAGCTAATCTCACCAAAGGTCCTACAACATAACTTATGGAAAAACCATCTATTTTCATATCCTATGCACGAGAAGATGAAGACGTAGCTACAGAAATATATTCTGTTCTTAAAGTGAACAACTGGGAAATATGGATGGATAAGTTCTCGTTAGTTCCTGGGCAGGATTGGCAACTCGAAATTCAAAAAGCCATTGAAAATTCTAATATTTTTATAGCTTGCTTATCAAACAATTCAGTTTCTAAAAAGGGATATGTACAAAAAGAATTAAGAAAAGCTTTAAGTGTGTTAGATGAATACCCAGAAGGGAGAATTTTCATAATACCAATTAGGCTCGATGATTGTGTAGTTCCAACATCGTTGTCAAGTAAACAATGGTTGAATTGGAACTATCCTCATTCCAAGGAAAAACTCAAGAGCGCAATCGAACTTGCAAACCCAAATGCAAATATTATTTCGACTGCAATCCTAATAGAAGAAATGATCAAAAGGGAGACCGAAAACTGGCAATCAACAGGAACTTACATCTCCCACCAAAGACTCACCTTAATTTTAGAAAAGCGGATGGAAGTCCCGCCGCTAAAACCTGATCAAGCCGAATGTGTAATCTTGTCACTATGGGATGCGCACTTTGAATTTGATGGATGGGAAGAACTGGTCAAGAAAGTCAATGAAGAAAAAATATATGAACTTCTACACAAATGGCGAGTTAGTAGTCAATCAAATAAATATGCACCAAATGGCTTAAGGTTATTCTTATTACGCCTTTTGGGCATTTTTAGATCTGACCGTGATATTTCATTGTTAGGTAGCCCAGTAGAGCAAGAACGAATCAAAGGGATTGAACGATTAAAAAAAATTGAAAAGAATATTCTTTCATTGTTATATTGCCTCTATGACGACAAAACCAATGTGATCAATACTGCTATTCAAGAACTTCAGAAATATGGTGATTTTGCAATCGAATATATAGTTGCATTTGTTCGAAATGAGAAGAATCAACGTCAGTTAGATTCCTTAATAAAGGTGCTAGGAATTATTGAGAGTAATAATGTTGAAAAAGTAATCCCTTACTTGAAAGACAACGATTCAAATATTAGATGGTTTGCAACTAAAACGTTAGGCGAAATGAGGAACCCTGTTGCTGCGCCAAGAGTTACAGATCTTTTTCATGACACGGATACTAGAATTGTCATTACAGCTATCGAGACCCTAGGGAAAATTAAATCAAAAGAATCCATCCATGATCTATTGAAATTATTTCTTGTTTCTGAAAAACCCGAAATACTCCAATCTCTTGCTTGGACATTTGGTCAGTACAATGATCAAGTGTTCATCAAGCCGCTCAAAGAAATGTGCACCTCAGAAAATCTCGCAGTAAAACATATGGCTATTGACGTCCTGACAGGTTTGAAAAATAGTGAAGATTTTACAGTTTTCCCACAATATATATCTGATGACGAGAACATTGACTTACTTATTGAAAGAGTCAATAGCTTAGAAATAAATTATCCTGGGAATACTTATTTGGAATCTCCAAACATCAAAGTAGTTATGGAAGCAATAAAAAGACTCTGTGACTTGCAATCAATAAAAGCCATTGAACCAATAAAAGGTGCTTTAAGAAGATTGTATAGTGCAGTTGCTGGTGATCTGTACAACAGTATGGAACCAGGGCTTGTAGCAGGTGCTCAAACACTCGAACCTAATCTTCAAGATATTCTCGCCCAACTAAAAAAAATTAGAACCAAGGAAGTTGAACTGTATGTAGAAAACTTTCAAAGAGAAAATCTACCAATAGAGAGTCCTTTCATCAAATCAAGATGAATACTGTTTTAGATACCAACACGGTAAATACATCTACCACAGCGTGCACTAGACACTGCGGACTCTGTGGCATTTTCAAGTATTTTTCTAGCTTAAGTTATTCTGTTTTCTGGCAGAATCCAAACCTGACCCACCGCCACTAATGCCAGCTGTTAGCCGCCTCTTTGTATTGTAAGAATGGAATATGGATTATGGCATCACTAAAAAAATATTTCGAGCTAATGAAAGAACATCCACAATTGTTTTCGAATCCTAATGAAGAAGGTGTTATTAAGATTATTACGGATCCCGAAAAAATAAAGACATTGCAAGCACAACTAAAGAAAGAGTATAAGGTAAGTGGTAAAAAATCAGAGTGGATTGATATTGGAGTGCTATCAGAAGACTCGTGGTTTTGGATATTAAGAGACCTGGTTGAGTTTCCAGATGGTAAAATAGGCGGTTATTTACGAGTACTAAATCGCAAGACACTCGATGGTGGAACAAATGTCGTAATAATGGCTACTCAAGATAACAATGTACTACTTCTAAAACATTTTCGTCATGAAAAAAGAAATTGGCACTGGGAATTTCCAAGAGGTTTTGGGGAACCAGGGCTCTCACCCGAACAAAATGCGATGAACGAATTGAGAGAAGAAACTAGCCTTTTACCTAAAAAGTTGATTGAAATTGGAAAAATAGCTGAAGTTGATGGAGAAACTAAATTCTATTTTGCAGAACTAGAAAATGGTGAGCCGATAAAGCCAAAAGGTGAAGCCATACAGCATATTGAACTCATAAAATTTGACGAATTGGAAAATTGGATATATAGTGGAAAGATAATAGACTGGTTCACGATTATAGCATTTATGATGTATAAAAAACAGTAGTACTAATTCGAGAGTGTTGAAAAACAAGTGATTAATTGACAAATCCAACGAAATTTGATTCAATATAGGAAAACCAACAGAGAGGTGAAATAGCATGGATCAAGAACG
>PHBX01000054.1 GCA_002842045.1 Chloroflexi bacterium HGW-Chloroflexi-3
GTTTCATTCTCCTATTGTGTCTCTTTTTTTCTCCGCTGTATAGATTCTTTTGTCCTATATAATTATTGATGAATGACTCATATTACCTGAGTAGTTACAATTTATATTAATAAAAAATGCAGAGATTTTACTCTCCACATTTTTTGGATTAAACTCTTTGAAGTATGTGGGTGATTATGTTTGAACCACTTCCGCCAATATTTTGAGCCATTCCAATTCTGGCATTCTCAACCTGACTGCCCTGAGCTTGATGGCGTAATTGCTCAACAACTTCTACCAATTGATACATTCCTGTTGCCCCGACTGGATGTCCTCTGGCCTTGAGTCCACCACGTGTCGCGATAGGGATTTTTCCACCTGGACGAATTTCACCTTCCAATCCTAGTCTGGGACCTTTTCCACGCTCAATAAATCCAGATGCTTCGAGAGACAATGCTGCCATAATTGAAAATGCGTCGTGTAATTCAAATAAATCAATATCCTGAGGACTTAAACCAGCCTGACTGTACGCTTTTTTAGATGATAATTCAGCTGCTTTTAACCATAGCGGATCCTTGCGATCATGGACTGCAATTGAATCTGTGGCAGCTGCACTACCAATGATTTTGATCAGCGGATTTGCTGAAGAATGACCAATTTTTTCAAGCGGGACCATTACAAGCGCGGCAGCGCCATCACCGATCGGAGATGCGTCCATTAGATTGATTGGATCTGCCACCATCCCTGCATCTAAATATTGTTTTTCGGTGATTGCTTTTCTGAAGCGAGCATGGGGATTATGAACACCGTTCGCATGTGCATTAATGGAAAATGGAGCAAAATCATTTTTCGTCCACCCATACTCATACATATATCTGCGCATAATTAGCGCGTTTAAGGCAACGAAAGACACACCCTGCGTAATTTCCCAATCGGTATCCGCTGCTGTTGCTAATTCGGCTGTTATTTCAGCGCCAGGAGAATCGGTCATTTTCTCAACACCAACAGCAACCGCTGTGTCAATTGCTCCTGAAGCAACTGCCAATAAAGCGGTGCGAAATGCTGCTGCACCTGAACTACATGCTGATTCCAATTTAAATGATTCTGCATAGCGTAATCCGACCCAATCGGCAATATAAGCACCTAATTGAGCTTGATGGTTTGCTGATACAGACATCATATTGCCAACATACAACGCATCGACCTGATTTAAACCAGCATCTTTGACTGCATCTAAAACCGCAAATCCTGCCAATTCTCTTAAGGATTTATCCCAATGTTCATCGACTTTTGTCTGTCCAATCCCTATTACAGCTACCTCACGCATATGGAAGATCCCTTTCTGCAATGGTAATATGAACAAATTATATCTGCAGAACCTATCAGGAACTATCAAAATCTTGGCCATTCGCTATTGTATAATTAGCAGCAGGTGCGCAATGGTGAAAAAGAATTCAATTTTGATTACATTAACGACTTTTCTTTTTTTATTCTTATTCATCATAGGTTGTTCAGTCCAAGATTTAAATAACAATGATCCAAACATCAAATCAACTCAAAATTCACCCTATGAGACGAAGGAATTATCATTCACAGGAACTCCTGAACCTTCAGCAATAATTGAAACAGAGAAAATTTCAATTTGGATTGAAAAAGAGATACAAAATCATTCGTATCTGAACATTCTAAAATTTCCTGATAGTAATGTTATCGATGAAAAGGAAGAAGCAAATTTTTGGATAGAAACTCAATCCATTGAACAAGAAGATTCAAAAATTATCTTAGAAGAAATATATATTTTAAGCGTTCCATTTATCAACCAAACCAAGAATGTGATTTTTGAGGATCTTGAGAAAATCTGGTCAGATACCACTCAAAATCACGATACAGTCCTTTGGATACAACCAGAAGCTATAGATGAATTGGGAACAATATTCAATAGCAATCCTGGGAATCAAGTATTTTCTTCCGTTGAAAGACCCGAATCTTGTGAAATTATTAATTGTTGGCGGTTGATGAATTTTAGTCACTCTGATCCTGAGTGGAGAATTATTACAATTGACGATCAATCTCCATTGACAGCTAATTTTGATGTAAGTAAATATCGGCTTGCTTACAGAATTTATCTTAATTTAAACACAAATTATGATAATCAAATTGAATTTCCTTTATTGATTGAGCCAAAAAGGAATTACGACCAATCTTTATTAACTTCCGTTCTAATGACCGGTACAACCGCTTTGGTGCGTAATACCGCTTATCGAATAGAGCAATTTGGGGTTGAATTTCCTATCAGGAACCTGAGAGAATTAATTGATACCATGGATATTATCCATGTTTCTAATGAAGTGCCTTTTTATTCCCAATGTCCTCCGGCTGTGCCAGTACGAAAAGAGATGCGATTCTGTAGTGATCCTGGATATATTGAAACTTTGAAAATAATGGGTGTCGACGTCGTTGAACTTACAGGGAATCATCTACTGGATTGGGGACCAGAAGCGTTTTTTGAGACGTTAAGTCTTTATGAGGAAAACGGGATTAAAACATATGGTGGCGGTCGAACGCATGAAGATGCTGAAAAACCGTTGGTTATTGAGCACAATGGTAACAAGATTGCTTTTTTGGGTTGTAATCTTCCTGGACCAGAAAATAACTGGGCTTCCAATGATCGCCCCGGAAGTTTACCTTGTGATTTGGATGAACTCCAAAATACGATTATGGAACTTAGTCAACAAGGGATTAATCCAATTTTCACTTTTCAACATAATGAATTTAATACATTTCGAGCAACACAAATTATGCAAGAAGATTTTTGGAAAATGGCAAAGGCTGGTGCTGTAATTGTTAGTGGAAGTCAGGCGCATTTTCCACAAGGGATCGATTTTGTAAATTCATCGTTTATTCATTACGGGCTCGGAAATTTTCTGTTTGACCAGATGTATACATATTGGGGCATGGCAACCATTGACGTCCATTATTTTTATAACAATCAATACATCAACACTTTTCAATACCCAATCATAAATGAAAATTTTGGGCAGCCTCGTTTGATGAATGAAGAAGAAGCTGAATTATTATTTGAAAAAATTTATGGTAATAGCTTTTATTATCAGGCAGAAAACCCATGAAGAAGAGTTTGATCTTGTTTTTATTATTACCTGTACTTTCTTTTTCCGCATGTAGACCTCAAGAGATTTTTACAACACAAAACACGGAAAATTATTCCGTCGAATTTACAAACTCGTTGATGACTCCTACACCATTTAATCCAATTTTCAACGAAGTAGTGCATACTTCTGACATAAAACTTTGGATACCTGAATATCTCTCGGGCATTCAGATCCAATGGAAAGACAATTCAAAAATAGTTTTCTCCATGAATGAACAGAATGCAGATTGTTCATTTTATTCAGGAAATAAAGGTGAAACTGTTGGAAATTTCATATATGCATTAGTTGTTCCGTTTAATACTATCCAGGATGAAGTAACAGTCGATGAATTAAAAAACATTTTATTATGGGAATCTACAGGTCAACCTTTGGAAGTGAAGATTTATCTTTCCAAATCAACTTTTTCCGTTATATCAGAATCACTTGGAGATTTATCTACAAATGTGATAAGTGTGTCAGAAGATGAAATATTTACCTCGGTTAGTCAATCTTCAGGGAATTATGGACTGATTCGATTTGATCATTTAGAACCCAAATGGAAAGTGATCAGCATTGAAAACATTTCACCTTATGATCATAATTTTGACCAGGAAAATTATTATTTAAATTTTCCAGTTCGTTTGAATTGTTCACGAAATGAATTATCGAATTTGATTTTGGAAGACTTAGAAGAAAAATTTTCAACTCGAATTGCTGATAAAGTGACTTCTGTTTTACTCACTGGCACGACTGCTTTGACCAGAGCAACTGCCGATCGAATGGAAAAATTTGGTAACCAGTATCCAGGAGAAAATATAAAATCCTGGTTTGAAGATTCGGATATCCGGCACGTATCCAGTGAGACGCCGTTTTTTGATGAATGCCCACCTCCAAATCCTGTTCAAAAGAATCTGGTGTTCTGTTCGCATCCGAAATATGTAGAACTGTTCTCTTTTTTGCAGGTTGATATCATCGAATTAACCGGTAATCATTTATTGGACAAAGGGGTTTTGCCTTTTGAGAATACATTATCGTTATTTACTCAATCAGATCTGCTGTATTATGCTGGAGGATTTTCAGCAAAAGAAGCGGAACAACCTGCTTTATTGGAGCATAATGGTAACAAAATTGCTTTTCTTGGTTGCAATATCGCTGGTCCTCTGAATGTTTGGGCGACCAAAACAAGAAGTGGTGTGAATGTTTGTGATTTTTCTAAATTAACTGAACAAATTCATATTTTGAAAGAAGAAGGTTATTTACCGATTGTGACATTCCAATATTATGAATCGAATTCAATGAGGCCATCTTCGACACAGATGAATAATTTTCGCAAGATTGTTGATGCAGGTGCAGTGATCGTGAGTGGCAGTCAATCACACGTGCCCATGGCAATGGAAAATTACCATGATTCTTTTGTGCATTATGGTTTGGGTAATTTATTTTTCGATCAAATGGATTCGATCAACAATCGGAGAGAATTTTTAGATCGACATATTTTTTATGATGGTAGACTGATTGGCACTGAATTATTAACCGCTATGCTTGAAAATTATGCACAACCAAGACCGATGATAAAAACTGAAAGAGTGGGTTTGTTGCAGGATGCTTTTAAGTACTAAGTAAACAGTCGAATGTTCTTTAATAAACATGATAAACTGAGGGTATGCGAAAACCTAGAGACTATTACCTCAGCGAAGAAGAATTGGACGTGG
>PHBX01000009.1 GCA_002842045.1 Chloroflexi bacterium HGW-Chloroflexi-3
CCTTAAAAGGTCTGCCCACAATATGCGACAAAAAATCCGATGCTGTCGCAACTAACTTCGTTGGCAACATCGGCTATCAACAGCGATGTTATTGGGGGGATACCTTCACCCTCATCAGTTTTCAATGATCTATCGATGTTGACTAGATCACCCTTTCACAGTTCGGGAGTATTATTGTATACCCGATTGCTTTCTGTGTCAAGAGAGAGATCCAAGAGAGAGATTTTCAATCTCATGACAATTTTGTGCACATTTGGGACTGGATGTGCTCTGTGCTCTTTAAGGCTATTGCTTTATAAAAGATCATTTTTCCGGGTTTGCCGGGCTGCTTGTTACTGGCAGCGGGCAGTATTATACCGCACCAACAAATGCTGTCAAGGGATTTCGTAAAATTCGATTATTGGAGTTAAAACTACTCTCCGCCACGCACAACCAGATGAGCTGAGGAGGATTTAAAGCTCGCGGAAATGTTCATCCCAACCTCTAGACCCATATCCCGAGTTGATGATCTGGTGATTAATCCAACCAGATGGAAACCACAATCAAGGATTACCCGATCTAGCACACCCTGAGGAGTAATTTGTTTAATGGTCCCTTGCAGAAAATTTCGTGCGCTTGACTGTCCTATAGTGGACTCGCGCCATAACGTCAAATGCTCGGGCCTTAAGCAAATAAATACTTTTTGACCCGGATGCACATCTCCAACAACCTCCAGAGTATAGCCATCCACCTGAACACTGGCCAATCCATCCTGCACAGCTACAACTTTTCCGGGGATGATTGTCTCAGTACCAACGAAGCCGGCTACATCTGCATCCAGCGGCGCATTGAAAACTTCATCAGGATGTCCGAGCTGTCGTAATTCTCCTCCCATAATCACTGCAACACGATCCCCCATCCATAACGCTTCATCCTGATCATGAGTGACAAAAATCGTGGTAATCGCTTCCTGCTTTTGTAATTGAATAAAATCCTCGATCAGTCGAGCCCGGGTAGGCGCATCCAGCGCGCCAAATGGTTCGTCCAGAAACAAAAGTTTTGGTTTTAACACCAATGCTCTGGCCAAACTAACTCGTTGGGCTTCTCCCCCGGATAGCTGTCTGGCTTTCCTCTTTGCCAGGTGGGATATTCCCAATCTCTCCATCCAAGGTTTTGCTTTCTGATTGGATTCTTTTCGGGATTCACCCCGAAATCGCAGACCTACGGCAATGTTGTCTTCTACGGAATCATCTAACAATAATGGGTTTTGTAAAACCATACCGATTTTCCGGCGGTATGTGAAAAAGTCTTTTGGTTGAACCAGTTGATCTTCAAAGAAAATCTCTCCCTGATCAAAAGGCAAAAGACCACTGAGTGCCAGGATCATGCTGCTTTTTCCCGCACCATTCGGACCTATGACTGCCAGTAGCTCCCCCTTCTCAATACCCAACTCATCAATGGACAGAACCAATGACTGATTGCGGAAAATTTTTAAGTTCTTGATATCTAATATTGTTTCAGACATTTTCTATTTACTGGGTAAGTTGCGTTGTTGTACTGAAGTTAATACCATGTTCACCAGAAAAGCCAATACCAACAGAATGATGCTTAAAGCAATTGCTTTACCGAATTGACCCTTATTTGTTTCCAATACAATGGCTGTTGTCAAAACACGGGTTTCATAACGCAGGTTACCCCCAACCATCATCGACGCACCAACCTCAGAAATCACACTGCCAAAGCCTGCCATCAAAGCTGCTAGCAGAGGTAAACGTGCTTCTTTCCAAAGTATCCAGACCATTTGTAGTTTTGAAGCACCTAATCCGAGCAACTGGTATTGCAGTTTGGGATCAAGTTGTTGCAAAGCAGAAACTGTAAGTCCCGTCACAACAGGCACGGCGATAACAATCTGGGCGATGACGATTGCTCCTGTTGTGTACATTAATTGTAGATTTCCTAACGGCCCACTCCGCCAAAGAAAGAGTGACACTACCAATCCCACTACGACCGGGGGAAGAGCCATCCCGGTGTTGATTAAAGAGATCCAGAATTCACGTGTAGGAAATTTCTTCAACGCCAGGAAGGTACCCAATGGCATTCCAATAAACAGACTTAATAGTGTTGCAGATCCGGAAATTCTTAATGAAAGCAGCGTAATTTGTAGAACTTCTGCATCTTTGAATAATAATTGAAATGCCTGTTGAATACCTTCCCAAATCCACTGCATAAATTACATACCTAAACTCGATTCATCTTTCCCTGCATCCGGGAAAAATAAAGGCTGACCATATTGTTCTACACCAAATTCTTCAATGAATTTTTGTGTTTCTTCTGAAACCAGGAACTCGGTAAAGGCCTGTGCTCCCTCAACATTAACTTTTGGCCACTTCTCTGGATTCACAACAATCACATGGTATATATTTAACAAAACCGCATCACCTTCCAATAATATCTCAAGCTCCAACGTATCTTTGGTTGCCAGATAGGTAGCTCTGTCTGTTAAAGTATATCCGAATTTTTCAGATGCAATCCTTAAAGTGTCACCCATTCCCTGTCCTGATTGCACATACCAATCTCCAGCAGGTTCTTTACCAGCCTTGCCCCATAAACTCAATTCCATTTTATGTGTGCCAGAGTCATCCCCACGCGAAATAAAAGGTGATCCTTGACTGGCAATTTCGGAAAATGCATCGGTTGTAAGGCCTGTGCCTTTTATTCCTGCCGGGTCATCCGCTGGTCCAACAATCACAAAATCATTATGCATAACCAGATAACGTTCACTACCGAAACCTTTTTCCATCAGCGCTTCTTCAGCTGCCGGGGCGTGCACTAATAATACATCCGCATTTCCTTCTTCCCCCATTGCCAAGGCTGCGCCAGTTCCAACTGCCACCATTTTCACATTATATCCAGTTTGTTCCTGAAATATTGGCAATAATTCATCTAACAAACCTGAATCACGTGTACTGGTGGTTGTTGCCAGAATAATCTCAGGATTGTCAGGTGTCAAACCAACTGGTTTTACCTTTGGAGTACATCCAAAAAGTGTTGAAAATATGAAAAATATCGTGAGTATCCAGGTTATTCGTTTCATCTGTGCTCCTCTTAAATATATTTGTATAAGTACAATTATACTTATATTCAATATAAGTAAAGTTGTTTTGAGCATTGTATTATTAAGAAATATATTATCAGACAAAAACCCGTTTGAGAGTGTTCCTTTTTCATTTTTTTGTCATAAAGGGTCTTTTTCTCAAACCTAGACACAAAGAGCGGACTATAGATTGCTGAAAATTCATACATAAAAATTCAACATAAAAATTCATGCTTGACATGGGTTTGATTTAATCGTATATTTAATGCGAACGTTCGCACGAACGTTCGCATAGAAACGAGAGATCCATGTCCGAACGAGTAACTCTTAAGCAAGTTGCAGCTAAAGCTGGTATTAGTTACCAAACAGTTTCTAAAGTTCTTAATGGCTCAAACCAGGTGGCGAGAGAAACAGCTGAACGAATCCTTTCAGCAGCCAGAGAATTGGGTTACCGTCCCAATACGATGGCGCGCAATTTGCGTTCACAGCGTAGCTGGATGATCGGTTATTCATGGATACCCACCCCACCCAACCAGGTCAATCATATTTTAGACTTATTTTTGACAAGTATGGTGCAGGAAGCTGAGGCAGCAGGGTATCACTTACTGCCATTTCCCTATCAAGAGGGCGAAGAGCAGGTAGAAACTTATCGAGAAATGATAGACAGTGGTCGGGTGGATGGCTTTGTGCTTTCTTCAGTAGAATATGACGACCCTCGTATCCAGTTTCTACTTTCAAGGCAGTTTCCCTTTGTAGCTTTTGGACGTTCTAATCCTGAAATTGATTTTCCATATGTAGATATAGACGGTGGCGCAGGCATGCGTATGACTGTTGACTATTTAATCAAAAAGGGTCATCGACGGATTGCTGTTTTAGCCTGGCCAGAAAATTCACGTGTAGGTAATGACCGCATGGGTGGTTTTTTTGAAGCTCTTAATAATGCAGCATTATCCATTCCTACGGAATGGGTGATGCGAGGGGAAGGTACATATGAGTTTGGTTTAAAGAGTGGTTTACATTTGCTGTCTACATCACCAGATCAGCGCCCAACAGCAATCGTGACATTGAATGATACACAGGCAATTGGCGCAATGGTTGCTGCCCATGAATTGAACCTTACGGTTGGCAGTGATGTAGATGTAATTGGTTTTGATGATGCACCCATGTCCCAGTATTTGTATCCACCGCTTAGTTCCATCCGTCAGCCAATTCGTGAGGCAGGTCGTTTGTGTGTTGAACAATTGATTAAATTAATGGAAGGAGAATCATTGATAGAGCGACAAATATTGTTGAACCCTAAGTTGATCATAAGGGCCTCGGCATAAAAAAGCCCCGGTCCAACCTGTCGGGAAAATGCATGTCACTTCGCAGGCGCATTGCAATTTCCCTTGAACCTTAGACACCAAAAGGAGGTGATAGATTCATACTAGCTAACCGGAGCTATTTCTTTTTTACCATGAAAAACTTTTTTTGACTATCGTTTGTACAAAAATTTGTTCTTTATAAGGAGAATATAATGAAAAAAATTGAGAAAGTACTGTCCATGTTGATAATCGTCGCTTTTGTTTTGGCGGCTTGCAGTACTCCTACACCTGAAAAGATCGTTGAAAGAGTGGTGGAAGAGAAGACCAAGGTTGTTAAAGAAACCCAGATCGTTGAAGTACCTGGTAAGGCTATTGAACCGACCATTGTCCGACTGTCTGGCTGGGCTTCCAGTCCTTCAGAAACTGCCTTGCTCGAATCATTACTCTATAAATTCTCGGTCGAAAACCCCAATATTTTGGTTAAGTACGAACCGATTACTGGCGATTACAAACAAGTTTTGTTGACCTCCATCGTGTCTGCCACAGAACCTGATATTTATTATGTGGATATCTTCTGGTGGCTGGAACTTGCCACCAATGATGTACTTTTTCCTTTGGATGATTTAATGGCTTCCACTGGCACCAAACATGATGAATTCATCCCATCGCTCATTGAAGCCTTCACCTATGATGGCAAAACCTATGGTATTGCTAAGGACTTCAATACCCTGGGTATGTTCTACAATAAAGATCTGTTCGACAAAGCTAGCCTTGAATATCCCACAGATGATTGGACTTGGGATGATCTGAAAGCTGCTGCTGCCACATTGACCAACACCAGCGATGCTAATAAACCTGTCTATGGCTTCTGCACACCACCAGACCCAGGTCGCTTCCCTGCATTCGTTTTCCAGAATGGTGGCATGGTCATGACAGAGGATTATAGCGATACAACCCTCGATAGTGAAGCTGCTGTCGGAGCTGCCGAATTCTACACTTCGTTTCGAGCAGAAGGAAGCGGTGTGCTACCCTCTGATTTAGGCGAAGGTTGGCAAGGCACACTATTTGGTAAGGAACAATGCGCTATGGTATATGAAGGTGGTTGGTTAATTCCCTACCTGCGTGAACAATTCCCTGGTACCCAATATGGTGTCGTAATGCCGCCAGCCGGACCTGCCGGCGAAGGCAATCTCATCTTCACCGTTGCATGGGGTATTTCAGCCAATACCAAAAATGCAGAAGCAGCCTGGAAAGTAGTCAATTTCCTAACCAATGAAGCCAGCCAAAGGACTGTACTTGAAAGCGGTTTTGCGCTGCCCACACGCAAATCCCTGCAAAACAGCGATTACCTCACAAACAATCCCAACTCCGCTGCTATTTTCAATGGTTCATTCAATGGTGCCAAGCCTTTCTTCTGGGGTGCAGTCGGATCCGATGTCAATGATCAGATGGGAAAAGCCCTCGAACGTGTCTTCAAAGAGAAACAAGCTGTGGCTGACGCTATGAAACAGGCTGCTGAAGCCATACGTAAAGCCATGCAGTAATTAGGTTAGGATGGGTAGATAATCTACCCAGTCATCCCAGTTGGACGGGCTGTCAGCCTCGGTTTTACAGCCTGTCCCTCTCTTATCAAAAGCGAAGTTTCTGATGAGTATTATTCTCAACCGTAAAAAAATCTCTGAAGCCGTTACTGGTTACCTTTTCATTTCGCCCTGGCTGATTATCTTCACAATTTTCAGTGTTGTTTCACTGGTGTATGCCTTTTATCTCTCATTCACCAGCTATAATCTGCTAAAACCACCTCAATTGTGGGGCCTGGAGGGTTATCAGCGTGTCTTCGACGATGACCTCTTTCTGGTCAAAGCCCTTCCCAACACCTTTAAATATGTAATTATCGTAGTTCCTATACAAACACTCCTTAGTTTAATTCTGGCATTTGCCATGGATCAAAAATTACGCCTTCAACGCTTTTTTCGCACACTTTTCTACTTACCATCAGTAACTTCCTCTGTTGTTATTTCTCTTATCTTTATTTGGATTTTTGCCCCGCAGGGAATCTTTAATCAAATCACTGGGTTGACAATAAACTGGCTCGATAACCCCCGCACCGCTTTTTACGTTATTATGGGCATGAATATTTTTACCACCAGTGGCACATTGATGCTGATTTTTTTGGCTGGTTTACAAGATGTTTCAACATCCATATACGAAGCTGCCCAAATCGATGGAGCAAATCCCATCCAGACCTTTGTCTATATCACAATTCCCATGCTAAGACCAGTGATTTTCTTTGTGGTTACTGTGGGTATCATTGGTTGTTTCCAAGTCTTCGATCAAATTTATGTTATGACCGCTGGCGGTCCGTTAGACAGCACCACCACAGTTACATATCTTATCTATAAATGGGCTTTCCGTGATACTACCATAAAAATGGGACAGGCTTCCGCCCTGGCGGTCATCCTGACTTTCATCATTCTATCCATTACCCTCATACAGCGCAGCATTATCGAAGGTAGCGGTTCATCAGCAGAAAGTTAAAAGGTGGCAAATTATGTCTATTTCAACTGCACAATCACGAGACGCCGAATGGACTGCTAGAGCCGGAAAAATTCGTAGAATCCTTTTTTATGCCATTCTGATTTTTTGGGGTTTGCTCTCAATCGCGCCATTGTATTTTACTTTGGTTTTCTCACTCAAACCAGTAGCCGATACCTACACTCCACCTATCTGGTGGCCTACGCCATTTACCCTGAACAATTACGAGACAATTCTCAAAACATTTCACCTTTTCCCCCGTTGGATTTGGAACAGTGTGACAATATCTGTTAGTGTTTCGATATTACGAGTCTTATTCTGTGCCATGGCTGGTTACGCTTTCGCAAGAATTAATTTTCCTTTCAAAAATTTTATCTTCAACTTGTTGTTGGTCTCGATGATGATGCCTGGTGTTGTGACTCTTATCCCCTCCTTTCTCATCATTGGACCAGGATTAATACGTGGCGGAATTCCTCTGGGGAACCTGACTATTCCTACTGGGTTCAATCTGATTGACACACCCGCTGGTGTGATTTTGCCTGGTGTCGCTGATGCTTTTGGCGTCTTTATGATGACACAATTCTATAAATCCTTCCCGCGCGAATTAGAGGAAGCTGCCATGATGGACGGTTCTGGCCGCTGGGGTACCTTCTTGCGCATCGTTTTACCCATCAGTCAGACTCAATTACTTACCCTTGGTCTGCTTACCTTCCAGGGTGCATGGAATAACTTCATGTGGCCGTTACTCGTTCTACGCACACCAGAATTCTTCACCCTGCCTATCGGTTTACAATGGTTTCGTGGTGAATATTACACCCTATACTCTGTAGTGCTGGCAGGTTCACTCTTCAACACATTGCCAATGCTTATCATTTTCTTCGTTTTCCAGCGCTACTTTATCCGTAGCATTGCCTCAACTGGCTCGAAAGAAGGGTAAATACCACTCAATATTGTTTTCCCTTTCTCTTAGATAGGGAGATTAAAAAAACATTCATCAAGAAAGTTATCAACTATGTGGATAATCACTGAAAAAACTTTTGATCCTATTTCACAGCATCATAAAGAAACCATTTTTACGATTGGAAATGGTTATCTCTCCACTCGTGGCACACTTGAAGAAGGATATCCCGGCGAGCACCGTGCCACTTTTGTTCACGGTGTTTTCGACGATGTGCCAGTTGTCTTCACCGAACTTGCCAATGCCCCCGACTGGCTTTTGCTAACCGTATTGATTAATGGTGAGCGATTCTCCCTCAAAAGCGGGAAAGTTCTCGATTATCAGCGTGAACTCAATCTGCGTACCGGTTTACTTACCCGTCACGTATGTTGGCAATCCCCCTCTGGGCATATTTCCACATTGAAATTTGAGCGTTTTGCATCCTTGCACAATCAGCACTTACTTGCTCTGCGTTGCCAGGTTACGCCTGAATTCAACGGCGAAGTTGAAATCCGTACTGCGTTAAATGGTAATACAGATAACGAAGGTTTCACCCATTGGGATTGGGTTGAACAGAATAGAGAAAATCAGGATACCCTTTACCTAATAAATCGCACCCGTAAAACTGGTATCAAGCTGGCACTCGCCATCCGCCTGCTTGGAATAGATTCCCTTCAGCCTGATTACTGGGACGTAGAGAACGTTCCCACTTTTCGACAGGTTTTCCAAGCCGGTTGCGGTGAGACTGTGACAATCACTAAATTTGTTGGTATCGCAACTTCACGCGATGCTGAAGTCCCACAAGCATTAGCTATAGAAGCCATCACCAAATCACAAAATTGGGATATAGCTTTAAAAGAGAATGAACAGGCTTGGGAGCAGGAGTGGGAGCGCTGTGAAGTAAGTATCGAAGGTGATGATGAAGCGCAAATTGCCATCCGCTTCAATCTGTTCCAATTGTTAATTGCTGCACCTCGTCATGATTATCGAGTCAACATTGGGGCGAAAACACTCTCTGGATTTGGTTATCGTGGTCATGCTTTTTGGGATACAGAAATTTTCATGTTGCCTGTTTTTACATACACAGCGCCACACATCGCCCGTAACCTGCTTGATTATCGCTATCTTACATTACCCGCCGCACGTCAAAAAGCACACCAGGCTGGATACGAGGGGGCCTTTTATGCTTGGGAAAGTGCTGCCACCGGCGAAGAGGTTACGCCAACCTGGGTTCCTGATTTTCATGACAGAAAAAAACTTACCCGTGTCTGGACTGGTGATCTGGCAATTCATATTTCTGCTGATATAGCATATGGAATATGGCAATACTGGCTTGCCACAGGTGATGATAATTGGTTGGCAGAACGAGGAATCGAGATTATGCTTGAAACTGCCAAATTCTACGTTTCTCGGGCTGAATGGCAAGCTGACAAAGACATTTATACATATTGTGATGTGATTGGCCCCGACGAATATCATGATCATGTAAATAATAATACCTACACCAATCGCCTGGCTCAATGGAATATCCTGACAGCCCTACAAATACTCGATTGGTTGCGTGAAAAATACCCACAAAAGACAACAAAACTCACACAACAACTGAATCTTACTCCTGAACTTCTGGCGAACTGGCGCAAAGTGGCTGAAAAAATACTCCTCAATAAACATCCGAATGGATTATTTGAGCAATTTGATGGATTTTTCGCACTCAAGGATGTCAACTTGGCTGATTACGAGCCACGTTCCAAATCCATGCATGAGATTTTTGGTATCGAAGCTGCCAACCATTATCAAGCCATCAAACAACCAGATGTCCTTATGCTTCAATACCTACTTCGTGAAGAATACAACGACCAAGAAATTCGTGTCAACTACGATTACTACACTCCCCGAACTGATCACTCATATGGCTCTTCGCTTGGACCATCAATCCAATCTGTTGTAGCCAGCATGATGGGCGAGGTTGATGTGGCCTACGAACATTTTATCCTTGCTGCACGGGCGGATTTGAGAGATATACGCGGTAATGCTGGAGATGGTATCCACGCTGCCTCAGCAGGTGGAACCTGGCAAGCATTAGTTTTTGGTTTTGGTGGTTTAAAGGTTGGCTCTCACGGGTGGAGTACTCATGCTCGCTTACCACAACATTGGAAAAGTCTGTCTTTTCGCTTCTTTTATCGTGGCCAATTACAAAAGGTAGTCATAAAACCTGAAGACTTGAGGTAGGAATGATTCGTGCTTTTATTTTCGATTTAGACGGTGTGATCACTGATACCGCCGAGTATCATTTCCGTGCTTGGAAGCGACTGGCAGAAGATGAAGATTTGATCTTTACTCGCCAGGATAATGAAGCCCTCAGAGGAGTCTCACGTCGTGATTCATTGTTATTGCTTCTCAAAGGTAATATCTATCCAGAGGGTCAATTACAGGAAATGATGGAACGAAAGAACAGCTATTACCTGGAGTTCATTCAAGATATCAACCCTAACGACATTTTACCCGGTGCTATTGAACTGTTGCAAGAATTGCGTTCTAATGGTTATCAGATAGCCTTAGGTTCTGCTAGTAAGAATGCCCGAGATGTACTACAGCGTTTGGGTATAGAAGAATTTTTCGACCAAATATCTGATGGGTACAGTGTAGAATATCAAAAACCCGCCCCGGATTTGTTTTTACACGCAGCCAGTCAACTTAAACTAAGCCCTAGAGTATGTGTAGTTGTAGAAGACGCCACCTCCGGGATTGAAGCTGCTGTCGCTGGAGGATTTCGCACGATTGGAATAGGTCCACTTGAACGTGTGGGAATAGCTGATTTTGTTCTTCCTGACCTATCAGGTGTCCGGCTGAAGGATATTCTCTCATCATTATAGATTTACAGTAATACTTGATTTATTTTCAAAGGAGAGACCTTTTTTTTCGAGCAAGTATTGGACTTCCATACCTGGATCCTATCAAGATAAAATGGCAATGTAATGAATTTATATACTTTAAAGTATTAAGCTCTAATGTATTCCAATTTCTCTCGAATTTGTTTCCATCTTAATAATTCGTTCCAGTTTTATATTACAACCTCATAATAAACCTAATTGGGTTGGGGTTGCCTTTGGTTTTGAAGTCTGACTATTTTCTTTTAGCCAGGTCTCCAATTTTCTGTAATGTTCCGGGAATGGATGCGAAAAAGGAATACCACCTTTTTGAATGAGCAAACGATTACCTTCTGGCATATCTGCATGTTCCAAAATGAAAACAGGCACCCAACCAGCCTTCAATGTTTCTGTTGCGCCAGCCCAGGTACCACCTTTCTCGGCATCACTGGCTACAACAATTGCATAATCTGCCAGACAATAGATCAGACGGTTGCGCCCCATCGCTGTTCCAACCGAAAATCCCGCATCCGGGGTATAAGGAGTAACCAGACATAAATCTTTGCGCTCAATTGCCTTTTTTGTCAAATCATCCCTAATCGTCTGTTCAAGACTATGCGCCAACACGCTGACACCTGTTCCACGAGCTTCCAGAGCAGCCTGCGTGCTGATGCAGTCCACACCTTTAGCACCACCTGAGTACAGAACCAAACCGGATAAGCCGCAGGTATTTCCGACAAATTCCGCGCATGCCTGCCCGATGGGATCCAAATGGCGTGATCCGACAACAGCGATGCCGGGTTGCCCCATTAATGCAGGCTCACCCGCGTAAAACAGCACCAGTGGAGCCGAATCTTTCAGACGTTCCCGATATCGTTGTGGATACATCTCCTCATTTCTGGTAACTACCTGTATGCCTTTATCAGCATAATAAGCTAGAGACAGTTCCATTAATTCAATTCTGTCCAACAATTTCGTAATTCGAACCGCTTCTTCCTCGCTGAAATCGAGATGTTGCTGAATGTCATTAACGCCCAATCCTAGTAGATCTTCAGGGGAATCCAATCCGGAAGCTGTTAATTTCTTTTCCAATATGTTCCATTCTCGCATTGTTAAAGGTGTTAAATCCGAATCTTTTCTAATCGTAAGTCTTGAACCGAGCAGCAGGGTTACTTTTGAATCGAGTGAAGGCATTATCATCTACCTTTCTTTAATGTTCAGAATGGATTGTGCGGGTGATTGTGAGCACATTAACTGTATCAGCACCAGCCTGTTTAAGCAATTTCGTAATCTCCTCCAATGTTGCTCCAGAGTCAAAAAGATCATCCACAACCAGTAATCTTTTTCCTTTTATGGAAGTTTGTAATCGAAATGCGCCAGCAACATTAGCTTTTTTCTGCGCCAGGGTTTGAAATTGTTTTTGCTGATCCGTTTTTCGTGATTTTGCCAATACCGGCCAATAGTTGACCTTCAGTTGCCTGGCAAGTTCCTGGGTAAGCGCGCTCACCGGATCTTTTTCTCGCTGAACAGATGAGGGTACTGGAATGATAGCATCCACTTGAGCAATTTCCGGTTGGGTCTGAACCAGCTCCTTCATTTTTTGAATTAATGCTTGGATCACCGAGAAATCTGCCTGGTATTTCAATTGAAATGCCATCTCGCCCACCGGGCTTCGTTTCCAAGCAGAGCCATGAAAACTGCTGTGAAATCCCAAAGCCCAACCGGCATCCCAGGGTCCTGATAGCTGTCTGGGATGATCTTTTGAAAGGAAAGCTACAATTTTATTTTTTTCAGATTGTTCGCCAGAAATTTTATTTTCAACAGGAGATCTGTTTTCTTGATGCTCAATTTTCCAATCCTCAACTACACATCGAATGATGTTGTAATCGATATCATCTGGTAATCTCTCTTTTATTAAAGACAATTGATTTACGTGACCTGTTTCAGCTATCGCTTTTTTGACTAAAATAATCGTAGCTTCAGGAACAATCGATTCAACTTTGATTTTCCCTTTCTTAATCAAAATGGATAGATGAGTAAAGATCGTTCCGACAGCGAAACTTCTTTTTTCTGCAATCTGGTCAATTGTTAATCCTGACATGATTAGTTGATAAGTTTGCTCAACCGTGTCACTTGATTTTTGTGTTGCAACCTTGGCGGTTGGTTTCATCTTTTTTGAAATTTGTGTTGATTTGAGATTTATTGGAGTTCTTTCATTCAAAGCCTTAACACCAGCGTGAGATAATCGCAAAACAGGATATTCTCCACCTGTAACTTTAATATACTGTTCTTTAATCATTTGTTCTACCATTGTACGAATGGATCCAATGGTGATTCCCGATAACTTTCCATATTGCGGAAGTTTGTCTAAATTAGAATGGATGATTTCTTTATTCTTCGATCCTTTTAAGATTTGAGCTATTTTTACAATTCCAACATCGTTTTTTATTTGATGGATGGTTTCCAGAATCATTAAAGAAGGATCTATTAAGTCAGGGTCATAATCAACAACTGGACTGGATTTCTGAATCGCTTTACGTCCGATACAATTATCGCAACAAACATCCACAGCCACATACGATTTATCACCAAAATAGCGCAGGATAATATTGCGCCGGCATTGATCACTTTCTGCATATTGGATCATACTTTGCAGCTGTTTTGCTTTGATGGTTTGTTGTTGGTTGAAGCGCAGTACTGCTTGATTAATCCGCTCTTCCTGCCATTTATTCTTCATCAAGATCATTTGCGAGCCATCATCACCCAGACGATCGACGATGCCAATCTGTTCCAAAGTGGATAAGCCCACTCGAATTTTTATATCATTTAAACCAGTACGCAAACTGAGTGCTTCACCAGCAATCGCCACTTCTTGATGGTTGTTTGCATTCAGGGCATTATAGATCTTCAATAACTCATCTTTGCTGATCGTTGAGATCCGGATAAAGAATTCCTGCAGTGCCCGGTCATCACTGTTGTACAATAGTAATGCTTTGGCTGGCATCCCATCCCTGCCTGCCCGGCCAGCTTCCTGGTAATAAGATTCCAGAGAGCCTGGCATCGAGAAATGAATCACCTGCCGGACGTCGGAACGGTCAATACCCATCCCAAACGCATTGGTAGCGACAATCACAGAAAGTTTCTTGAAGATGAACGCATTTTGAATCTGAGTTCGCTTTTCATTATCCAATCCAGCATGATAATAGCAGGCATTTAATCCCAACTCATTTTGCACAAATTCCGCAACATCTTCGGTGTCACGACGGGTACCGGTATATATGATCGTTGCGCCATCAGATTGGTTTAACAACGCTTCCCGTAGCACACTATACCTGTGTATTGGGTCGAGAACATGCCGAACTGTCAACACCAGATTGGGACGATTGAACCCATTGACAATCAAGGTTGGCTTATCCAATTGTAACAATCTGGAAATATCCGTTTGAACCTGCGGGGTTGCTGTCGCTGTGAGTGCTACTGTAATCGGAAACCCTATCACCTCACGAAATTTGGCGATATGCAAATAATCCGGTCTGAAGTCATGCCCCCACTCGGAGATACAATGAGCTTCATCGACCGCCAGAAGACTGACCTTAATTCTTCTTATTGATTCAAGAAATCTTACATTGCGCAGCCTTTCCGGGGCTAGATACACAATGCGATATTTTCCATCCGACATTCCCTTCAATCTTAGGCTTTGTTCTGAAATGCTGATAGAGCTGTTGATAAATGTTGCCGATATCCCGTGTTTCTCGAGGCTATCTACCTGATCTTTCATCAAAGCAATCAGTGGAGAAATTACCAGCGTGGTGCCCGGATGGTGCAAGGCTGCCAGCTGGAAAATGAGTGATTTCCCTGATCCGGTTGGCATCACAGCTACTGTGTGTTTGCCGCTCAATAACGATTGGATGGCTTCTTCCTGTCCTGGGCGGAAACTTGAAAAACCAAAATATGTATTTAATTTTTCAATTAAGTCAGATTTCATATTACCTTCAATGCTAGCCGGAATGTGAAAACCAAAATTCTGGTCCTGAAAATATCAGATGATCTAAAGGTATAAAGAAGATAAATATATTATATAAGATAATTTTTTCAGAAATCTACACTGGCAAATTATTATTAACCATCCCAAAGCCATTAATTTTTTCATTACTCACATGACGCTAAAGTAATCTCAGTTTTTGATTTTCGGAGTTTTATTGCCAGAATGTAAACTCCTAACAAACTCGCATACACGACGAACAATAAAAATGGAATGATTTCCAACGAGAACCAACGTGCCAGGACACCCATCAAACTTGAGATTATCGCTCCACCGAAACCTGTTGCTGCCATTTGCATACCGATCGTATTGGAAGCAAAATGATCACCTACTCGAGCTTTTGTGCCAGACATCATCGCTGGGAAAATCGGTGCAATGGAAAAACCGATGATCGCCACAGCCATCACGTTAGCCATTTCAGAAGGATTCCAGATCAGCAACCCGGTACCAAACATTGCCCCAATTACCCCACCAATCACAAGTTTATTATTCCCCGATTTCAATGTAATCAGTCCGGCAAGGATTCTTCCTATCGTAAAAGTAAACCAATAGCTGCCTGCAAAGAATCCGGCTAACAAAGTGTCTACACTGCGCGATTCGGTTAATAACGTATAAACCCAGGTTCCTAATCCTATTTCTCCTCCAACATAAAGAAAAAACAAGACCAGGCTTAGCCAGACTTGTGGTTGTTTCAGAGTCTCCCCGTAGGGTGTTTTGTAATCGGTCAGATATTTCTGCTCTCTAATGATGGATGATGAATTATTCCGATTCCAAATTGGTAAAGTTATCAAAAAAATAAACGCCAGGAAGATCTGAAAACCTCCGACAACCTGGTAGCCGAAATGCCATGTTTTAAAGGAAGTTAACCCCACCGTCATGATCAATGGGCTTATCGTAATGCCAATCCCCCAACTGGCATGTAACCATTGCATCAATCTTTCACCAAAATAGGCTGCCACATATGTATTAAGACCCGCGTCAATGGCACCTGCTCCTAACCCGGCAAATATTGCCAGAATCACCATCATCCACCAAGCTGGAACCAGAGTATAGCCAATCAATGCCAACCCGGTAAGAAAACAACTGGCGGTAAGTATCTTGCCAACACCAAAATGAGAGAGTAAAAATCCACTAATAAAGCTGGAAAAAATATAACCACTCACAGAAGCGATCAAAAACAAACCAATTGCATCCAAAGGAATATCAAAACCGAAACGGATTGTTGGCCACCCAACCCCTAACAAACTGTCAGGTAATCCAAGCGCAATAAAAGCTATGAATGCCAGAGTAATTACAGGTAGTTTTTTATTTTGTATTTTACGTGATAGAGTATTCATGGAAAATTTACCAGGTTTTCTAGAGAATGAAAAACGAAATAAATTGTACTTTATTTGGGATGTTTTCGGTGAGAGTTGATCAAATTCACCGTGCACCAGGCTATTGAAAGAATTTGATATTTTTTTCAAAGGCTTGCAAACTCGATTTTGAAATTCAACAGATAAAAAAATACCGCCTTATCAGGCGGATTTTTTGGTGTGCCCCCAAGGGGACTCGAACCCCTGTTTGAGCCTTGAGAGGGCTCCGTCCTGGGCCGCTAGACGATGGGGGCCATCTCGATTGATAGCGCATTTTAACATGTGGATATACGCCTGTCAATATAATCGGTTTTGAAAGGGAAAAGGCGAAAGTCTAAAGGCTCAAACCGGTTCTATTCACCCAACCTTTTTAAATGGTTTGGCGTCCCGTATCCTATGAATTGATTCATAGGTATGTCATTCAACATTCTTCAATTCCAATCCCGATCCATTCCTAATGGTTGGACGTCGAAATGATTGTAAGATTTATTGACTTGTTTTGTCTGACATGCTATTATTTACAAGCAGCTATTATTCTTTCATATTATCCTGCACCTTAACAATCACATATCTCCAGGAGTTTTATTATGAGCGTTGATTTTATCTCTCGCCTTATTGGCATGGTCGTTTTTTGTATTATTGGAGTTTTTATTGGCTCCGATTTAGGCACCGTTACAGAAGTAAACCAAAATCCGGCTATTCCACTCAATTTAGAACAATATACCTTCACTTTCGGCCTGGTAGGTGCCCTTGTAGGACTGATCTTAACACCTTATATAACCACCAAACCCGTCAGAGCCCTGCGATCAAAACTTACCAGAATTTCTGCGCAATCATTATTTTCTTCATTTGTTGGTTTAATTGCTGGTTTACTTACAGCCGCATTATTAGCTTTCCCCATATCTTTGTTACCCAAGCCTTTTGGAACAGTTCTTCCTTTTATTGGCGTGGTTGTATTCGGTTACCTGGGAATAACAGTCTTCTCCATGCGGTCTAATGATCTTTTCAATGTCATTGGTGGCTTCTCTGACAGAGGTGCCAGCAACCTGCCTGGTACGCCGGTGGGGGATGTCAACGCAAACTGGGCTGAAAATCGTACCATTCTTTTGGATACCAGCGTCATTATTGATGGCCGCATTGCTGATATCGCCAGAACGGGATTTTTACCAGGATCGTTATTGATCCCCAGGTTTGTTTTGAATGAACTTCAATATATAGCTGATTCATCCGAGAGTTTACGCCGACAACGTGGCCGTCGCGGTATGGAAGTTCTGGCAAATCTACAAAAAGAGCCCTCTATTCCTGTGCGCATCAGCGATATCGATGTGGAAGGGGTACGAGAAGTGGATGATAAATTGGTCATCCTTGCCCGTCAGTTGCGTTGTCCGGTGCTTACCAATGATTACAATCTCAATCGGGTTGCTGAGTTACAGGGCGTCACCGTTTTAAATATCAATGAACTGGCTAACGCGGTTAAATCGGTGTTGTTGCCCGGCGAATTGATGAACGTACGCGTCATTCAGGATGGAAAAGAAGCCAATCAGGGTGTTGGTTATATGGATGACGGCACCATGGTAGTAGTAGAAAATGGCCGTGATTATATGGACCGCCAGATTGTCGTGGTGGTCACAAAAGTGCTGCAAACTGCAGCCGGTCGCATGATTTTTGCCAGACCTGAAGATGGGGACTTATAATTCAGCCAGGAGAATGGATTTATGACTTTAAAAATTTATAATACATTGACCCGTAAAAAAGAAGAATTAGAGACACTCGAACCTGGTATTGTCAAAATGTACGTCTGCGGACCCACTGTGTACTCCAAAGCCCATGTAGGACATGCCATGTCCGCGATGGTATTCGATATCATCCGACGTTACCTGGAATTTCGAGGGTATGAAATAAATTACTTGATGAATTTCACTGATGTCGATGATAAGATCATCGCGCGTGCGAATGAACAGGGCGCTGATCCTTTCCAACTGGCTGAAGGATATATCCGCGATTACGAACAGAATCTATCTGATCTGAATATAAAACCAGCCACCTTCAATCCAAGGGCTACTCAGGAAATTGACCAGATCATAGAAATGATCGCAGGGTTGATTGAAAAGGGTTACGCTTATCCCGTGGATGGAGGTGTTTATTTCCGTGTCACCAAAGATGAAGACTATGGTCGCCTATCCGGAAGAAAAATCGAAGATATGCAGGCAGGTTCCAGGATAGGCATTGATGACCGCAAAGAACACCCAATGGACTTTGCTTTATGGAAAGCAGCCCGTCCGGGTGAGCCTGCCTGGGAAAGTCCCTGGGGAAAAGGAAGACCCGGCTGGCATATTGAATGTTCGGCCATGAACCTGCATCACCATGGGGAACAGATCGACATACATGGTGGCGGAAATGATCTGGTTTTCCCCCATCATGAAAATGAAATCGCTCAAACTGAAAGTCTCACCGGAAAACCTTTTGCCCGCTATTGGGTACACAACGGCATGCTGCAATTAGGTGGCGAAAAAATGTCCAAATCCACCGGCAATCTGGTGTCAATCGAAGAATTCCTCAGTAAATACAACGCTGATACCTTGCGATTCACAGTTTTAAATGCCAATTACCGTGGACCATTGACTTTTAACGATGATGTCCTGACACAATCCGAAAATGCGTTGAACCGGTTGACATCCGGTTTCCGCCCAGCTTTACCAGGGGCCAAAGGGGCAACAGCGGATATTCTCGTATCCTTAGCAAAACAGGTGGGAGAAACACAAACCAGCTTCATCACCAATATGGATGATGATTTCAACAGCGCTGGTGCTTTGGGATCGTTGTTCGATCTGGTGCGTGTGATCAATCAGGCACGCACTTCAGGGGCGACCGACCAGGAACTACGGCCCGCCCAGGAAAAAGTACGCAATTTAACTTCAGTTTTCGGATTGGTGCTGGCAGAAACGAAAGGTTCTGAATCACAGGCAGATGCATTTATTGAATTGCTATTGGAACTACGTGCTTCATTGAGAAATGATAAACTCTGGGCATATTCTGATTTAATTCGCGACCGATTAAAAGAACTCGGTGTGACACTCGAAGATAGTAAAGATGGGACAACATGGCGATGGGATTAATAAACCAATGAAAGAGTGGATATCAGGACGCAATCCGGTTTTTGAAGTGCTGCGAGCCAAACGGAGGCATGTCTTTCGACTCTTGTTGGCGAAAGGTATGGATCGCGGTGGGCATGTCCATGAAATCATCAAACTTGCACAGGCAAGGAAACTGCTAATAGAGGAGGTGCCCCGTAACCAGATCGATAGTATGGGTGTGAATCATCAGGGTATCGCCCTGCAAGCCAGTGCTTATCCCATGGCAGCCATGGATGAGATCATTCTGGAAGCAGGCAAACGTGGTGAGCCATTATTTGTGCTGGTATTGGATGAAGTTCAGGATCCACAAAATCTGGGCACCTTATTACGCAGTGCTGAAGCCGTCGGTATTCATGGCGTCGTGCTGCCTTTTCGACGTACCGCTTCTGTTACCCCGGCCGTTGTCAGTGCCTCATCCGGAGCTGTAGAACACCTTTTAATTACTCAAGTGAATCTGGCTCAGGCGATTGAAGAATTAAAAGCCAAAGGTGCCTGGGTCATCGGTCTGGAAGGAGGTCCTGGGTCAAAACCCATTGACCAAGTCGATCTATCCGGTAATCTGGTGATTGTGGTTGGCAGCGAAGGCAGTGGTATGCGTCCCCTTACCCGCAGGCTTTGTGATCACCTTGTGCGGTTGCCCATGCACGGTCAGGTTGATTCTCTCAATGCTGCTGTTGCCGGTTCAGTCGCTCTATACCACGCATTACAGGCAAGACAGATCAGATAAACAAACGACCCTGTACAATCATCTTACAAAATGAGGTGAGCCTACTATAATTTATTCAGACTTTTTACTCTGAAATATGAGTTTTAAATCACCTGGTAACAGGAAAAATTAGATAGGAGATGAATTATGATGATAAAACCTGAACTTGCAAAGAAATTGATCGAACAAGTACGTAATGAATTTGCCGCATCCTTACAATATCTGGCGATTGCCATTTATTTTGAACAGCAAGCTATGAATAATACAGCTGCTTTCTTTTATGCACAAGCTGAAGAAGAAAATGAACACGGCATGAAGTTGTTGCGTTATGTCGTGGAAACCGGTGGCACTGCCGAATTATTAGCCATTCCTGCGCCTGTTGCAAAAATCAAATCAGCCGAAGATGCTTTCCAGACTTCTTTAAATTGGGAATTGGAAGTGACCGGTCAGATTAATGCCCTGATGGCGATGGCAAAGCAACAAAACGATTATCTCGCAGAAAATTTCCTGCAATGGTTTGTCAACGAACAACTCGAAGAAGTAACCACCATAGAAAAATTCCTCAATCTTGTCCGCAAGATGGGAGATAAGAATATATACATGCTGGAACAATTAATCAAACGCGCTGATTAATTTCAGTTTTTTTGCAGATAAAACCAGGTCTCCAGTTGAAGGCCTGGTTTTTATTTGATAACAAATGCCCACAATATCCACAGTATCAACATAATAAAGCCAATGCCAAACCGCACCCCAACCGACCATCCGCAACCGGTTGCCAGGCTGGTGGAAGATTCGAAAGCTTGTTTGGCATTTTTCAGGCGATAATATTCCACTAAAAATAGCGCTAACAGCGCCAAAATCAATCCACCTACAGGGGGTAACAGCACTGTACCAATCATCGCGCCTACCCAGGCAGCCCCTAAGGACCACCAGGATGCGCCTTTCTGTCGGGCAGAAGCACCCATCAGGAAGTTATCAATTAAGCTTCCCACGATCATTAATAAAGTCATGATCCCAAAAATGATCCAACCTGTTGTATCAAAACCGGTTACCATGCCATAAACCAATGCACCCACCCACATAATCACCAGACCTGGCACAATCACGATTAACAAGCTCAACCATCCAATCAACATGGTTAATCCTGCAAGAATATGTACTGTTACATTACCAAATGCCTGCCAATCCATGAAAACTCCTCATAACAATGTCTAAGAATACCATATTAGCGGATGATATCAATGCCACCCATCCAGGGTCGTAAGATCTCGGGCACCACAATCGATCCATCTGACTGCTGGTTATTCTCCAGAACGGCTATCAATGTGCGTGGCAATCCCAACCCTGAACCATTTAATGTGTGAACCAACTGGGGTTTGCCCTTATCCTCCGATCGATACTTAATGTTCGCCCGTCGAGCTTGAAAATCTCCCACATTCGAAACCGACGAAACTTCCAGCCATTCCTGGCAGCCGGCTGCCCACACTTCAATATCATACGTAACCCGGGCATTGAATCCTAAGTCACCGCTGCATAACTGAATGATGCGATAGGGTAAACCCAACAACTTGACCGTTTCTTCAGCATCTGACAGCATTTTTTCCAGTTCATTTTGTGATTCTTCCGGATGACTGAATATGTACATTTCCACCTTATCAAATTGATGTCCACGTTTGATCCCGCGCACATCCCGCCCGGCACTCATCTTCTCCCGGCGGAAACAGGGTGTATAGGCGGTATAGCGTATTGGTAATTCCGCTTCAGCGATGAAGTCATTCATGTGTAATCCAGTAATCGGTACTTCTGCGGTAGGCACCATCCAATAATCTTCTTCTATATCATGGTAAAGATTGTCGATAAATTTGGGTAATTGTCCTGCAGCATATAATGTATCGGCTTTCACCATAAAAGGCGTGTATTTCTCCAAATAACCCTGTTTAATATGCAGATCAAGCATATAGGCGATCAAGGCACGCTGCAAACGTGCGCCTGCCCCACTGAGTACATAAAAACGTGATCCGGTAATCTTAACTCCCTGTTCAAAATTGATTAATCCCAATGCCGGTCCCAGATCCCAATGGGTTTTGGGCTCAAAATCAAATTCGGGAAGTTCTCCTTCGTTGAGAACAACCACATTTTCACTTTCATCTTTTCCCAATGGTGTTTTGGCATCCGGTAAATTGGGTACGCTGGAAATCAAGTCGCTCAATTTTGACTCCACCTGGCGCACCTGTTCATCCAGGTCTGAAATCCGGTCCCCCACAGCGCGCATATCGGAAATTTTCTCTTCCCGCTCTGCCTGATCTTTACTCTTCCCAATCTCTTTGGAAACACGGTTTCGTTCGGCTTTAAGAACTTCCACTTCCTGCAAAAAATTGCGTCGTTGTGCATCGAGTTCGATCAGATCAGCAACCACGATCGTATCCATATTTCGTTTGGTCAATGCATCAATGACAACCTGGGGATCTTCTCGGATCAAATTGATATCTAACATAATTTCTCCTTCTAGTACCATGAATGCAAACAAAAAATCCTCACCCGCGCAGGACGAGTGAGGACCCGTGGTGCCACCTGCATTCATTATGATGGAAATTCATCATAACCTTGTTGACTGATAACGGAGTTGCCGGCCCTCTTACGGTCATTTGACCCCTGCAAGGGCAACCTGTCCCATCATGGGACAACCGGGGTGGAAATTTTGGCTACTTTGCCAGTTCTCAGCATTCACTGGCTCTCTGTATGGGAGCAAAAGATTTTCCCGGGTTGGTCTCTATAGTGCGATTATACCGAAACAAAAACCACTGTCAAGTAGGAAGCTACTAAGCAAGATTTTTCGTTACAATAGAGTTATGCAAATTCCTCTCGCGTCACGTAATACACCAAATTCAATTGCTGAAGTGGACACCGAAGGGCATCTCATCATGACCATCCCTAGTGGTCGTAAAGGCAAGTATCGCTGGGCCCAATTCGATGATTATTTGCACCGCTTGCGAAGAAACTTCGAATGGCAACCTCCCTGTCGGTTGACTTTGATGGCGCGTTGCAATAACACCCAGCATGCCGGTACCTGGGGGTTTGGCTTCTGGAATGACCCTTTTAACACCAATCTGGGTATCAGTGGCAGTGTCAGACGATTACCTGCTTTACCCAATTGTGCCTGGTTTTTTTATGCATCAGAGCACAATTATCTTTCGTTTCATGACTCCCTCCCAGCTCAGGGATTTCTGGCAGCAACATTTTCTTCTCCTAGAATTCCTCCCCTTTTTTTATCATTGGGAATTCCATTTTTTCCCTTATTGTTCTGGAAAGGATTTACCAGGGTGGCACGCTATGGATTAGCAACACTCATCCGGCAGGATACTGTACAAATTCAAATGGATGTTACCGAGTGGCATTCCTACCAGATTGATTGGCAACAACACAGGGTGATTTTTACCATCGACGAAAAAACAGTCTTGGAAACGTCAATTCATCCATTTGGCAGGCAGGGTCTTGTGATCTGGGTTGATAACCAATATGCGGCTTTTCCCCCTGATGGAAAATTATTATTTGGAACATTGGCTACTACAGAACCTACAACCCTTGAGATTGGTGACCTACAGATTTATTAACTACAAAATCAAAGGAGTTATTCCCTTGATCTTGTAGTGAGAGACGAAATTTCCAAAATAATTTAGAGAGCTTACGCAAGCAATCAAGCCCTCCTCCAATATCTCCTGGATTCCCAGTTCAAATGCAGAACAAGGATACTCTGCCACCCTATTCAATGGTAGATAAATTCATTTTTTCCAGGAGAAAGACAATAGCTGCATTGTAAGCTTCATTGAACATAGAATTAACGAGCCAAATATCCTCCTTCCCTGAAAAGTTTTGAGGTTTCCCTCCCTTACATTATCGTTTTTGTTAGTGAAGAATCTGTGAAATTACCGTGAATTTTACGTGAAATTTGATTAGAACTGCCACAAAATTCTTTATAACAAAACTGTCATCCAAATATTTTCAGATGACAGCTCTTTATCCTTATTCTTTTTTAGATCAAAACAGATTAATTATAGGATCCACAATCGCAGGATAACTTCCAAAATCAGTCCAAGCATTAAGAACATTCCATATCGGCGATTATGGAAAAACGAAATCGCGGAGAACCATAAAGGCCAGATGCTGGGGTCATACTCGGGTGGGCAATTTTCTGGTTTGGGTGCTTTGTACATTGCCCATACTCTTGGAATTGCAGTCAAAGCAGCCAGCACGATCAACATGACCGGAGTAAAGAACCCTGTGAATACGAGTGCAATTACAGTAAGATATTGCAAGGCAATCATTCCCAGCACTGTATAGCGAGCGACTTTTTCACCTAGAATTACCGGCATGGTGTAGATTCTTTTGGCTTTATCTGCAGCTAATTTATCGATATGTTTTCCAAATAATACTGTGGTTGGACCCAACGCATACGGCAGACTTGCCCAGACAATATTCCAATCCCAGGCTCCTGTTACCACATAATAACCACCCCCCACCATTAACGGACCCCAGATGATTAACACTGCTATCTCACCCATGCCGATGTATTTCAATGGGAATGTGTAGAATAATACAAAAACTACACCTGCAATCATCAGCCACAGGGCAATGCTGCCCCCTTGAATCACCAGCGGTAAACCGGCTGCGACAGCAATCAATCCTGTTACAGCGATATAAACCAACAAGGATCGGATGGTCAGCAAACCCTGTTCCAATGGTTGAGGACCGTATTGGGTGCGAAAATAATTATTTTTATCCACACCACGTTGATGGTCTGTCAGGTCGTTGATCAGGTTGTTGGTCGCATGCGCGAAAACCAACCCAACAACCAGTAACGCCCACCGTCCGAGGTGAAAACTACCATCTCGCCAGGCAAAAATGCCAGCCAGTGCTGCTGAAATGAATGTCATGATCAACACAGCTGCGCGTGTTGAAATTAACCAGCGCGAAATGATATCCAATGCATCCCACTCCGCTTTATCAATGCGAGGAATTACTCTCAATGCTTTTAACCACATACTTGTGTTCATTTTTTTTTAATCCTTTAATAACATCATAATCAGATAAATTTTATCCGATAATAAATTGATTTTCCTTATTTTGTAAAATCTTAGTTATCAAATAATTTAGAATCTGAACCGTGGCATTTCATCCTGCTTGATCGGTAGGAAAATTTCCCCTTCACGTTTATCCCCCATTGTGTGGACTTTCTCAGGTTTATGATGCATCATCCAGGCCAGATAAGCACACCCAATTGCATTTAATTCTCCAGGTTGGTATATATCATCCGTGGGCAGAATTCCTTTTATCAACCGAAAACGGGTTACTTCTTCAAAAAAATTCATTGCATCTTTAACGGCTACGCCCTGTTCATACAGGATCAATTGCCTTTGTAATCGCCCTTCCAAGCTCAACTCATCAAATAACGAATTTCCCCCAATCAGACGGCTGAAAACAGCTTCCGCTGGAGATTCCACGAAGTGTCGCTGATCATCTTCGGGGTACGGGTGATAGCCAAGTTTTCGAATCCGTTGATACAATTTGAATCCACGTCGTACCCACACCATACACTCTGATTCAACAGCCGGGGTTCGATTCACCTGAATTCCTTCTTGCAATAAAAGGAACTCCACTTTTCGTAAATCACCACGTTTACTGACAGGAACAGAAAATAACCGGTGAGTATCCTCATCAGCATCCACCAGACCTTGATTGACCATTTGTGGTCCATTAATCGCAATACAGGCGGATCCCAACCCGGCTAAAAAGGCTAAAACTTCACGCAGAGGTCCATTCCCAATCGCCTGAATATGCATATTCTCGTCCAACGCAGCAAAAACATATGGTTGGTATCTTTGGCTGGGATCTATCCCCAAGAAGACGAGCGGAGTTTCTTCCATCCTATTAGTGTAGCGGATTTTTTATCCAGGATCAAATTTCCTGGTTGGCTTATTTTCACATAGAGAGAATTGATCAATTTTTTTCTATCTGATTTCAGGTTTCACCTATAATAAATGTATGAATCCAAATACAAATGACTATTCAAATATATTAATCATTGGAGATTTTTTAACTTTCCTGGTGGTAATCCTGATCGGTTTTGCCAATCATAATAGCCAGTTCGATTTATTGAGAGTGCTGGCGAACTGGTTGCCTTTGTGTCTGGCCTGGGGCATGGCTGCGCCTATGTTAGGTCTTTGGAACAAGAGCCAACCAACTTTTCTCATGAATTGGTGGCGGGTCATATGGGCTGCGATCCTGAGTGTGCCATTGGCAGTTGTGATTCGTGGATTCATTCTGAATACACCCACAATCGGGATTTTTGTGCTGGTGATGATGGCTTTCTCAATTTTGGGACTTTTAATCTGGCGTCTGATCTGGCAATTATTCCTAAGGCAAAAATCCTGAATTAAACCGATACAGCTTCTTCAGAAATCGGTCGGGGACTCTCCAAAACAAATAAGATAAAACCTACAATACTGATTCCGCCTGCCAGCATCAGAGCCGGTCCAAAACCCAACCATTTGGATAATATGGGTGCTAATAAAGGTGCTGCAATCATGGATAAATATTGCAATGTTTGAGCAGCAGCGACAAATGTAGCATTATGATCCGCAGGAACCCTGCGCATCAATTCATCAAAGAAAACCAGGTTTAATCCAGCAGTGAAAATCCCATTCAGTCCTGCAAAAATGACAACCGGCCAGACCTGTTGACTCACCCCCACCAGAATCGGGTAAAGAGAACTCCCCAGCGTGGTTGCCAGCAATACCGCTCTGGACCCCTTGCGCCGTGATTGATTCGTCCAGAAAAAATATCCAAGAATAACCGTGGTATTGGCCGCAATCTGTATCAAGGCAATCCAATAATCCGATGCATTGATTTCTCTTACGTAATAAATGGGTAAGAGCGGCGCTGCCAGTGCCGCACCGGATAAAAAGATAAATCGCTTCCAGATAAAAGAGACAAAAGGCTTTTCATGATAAATTAACTGCACATAGCAGATTGCTTGTTCCTTTAAACTGGTTCTGACCTTTTTTATCTGTGGAGGATTGTCCGCCAAAACAATCTTACTGGAAAAATAATAACTGATAATGCCACCAATGGAAAGTGTGATGAAGAAAATCTGGTAATTAAGCGGGAATGCAACCCGATCCAGAAATTGACCAGCCATTAACGCAGTTGCGGCGTTGGTAAAACCGAGGATCGACCAGCGATGGGACATTAATTCAAAACGTCCTCGTGACCCCGCGATCTGATTCATCACCACAGAAAAACAAATGCTCAGGATGGTCTGCGGAACAGTTGCAACCGCCCAGAGCCCAAGGATTCCAAGAATAGCGCTGGCTTCGGACAAAAATAATACCAGTAACCCCGTGAATCCATAACTCATCAAAACTGCCAGACGGGCAAAGCTGAACCAGGGAACAATATTTTTACGCGTCTCTAAAAAATGTCCCAATGGAATCGCCAATAGCGCACCTGTTAACGCAGGCATGAAGGTTAACATACTGACTTCCAGGGTATTAGCGCCCAGCCTGGTCAATAAAACCGGTAAAAAAGGTGCGCCTGTGCTGGCAAGACCAACACCAATCGCATCAATCTGTACATTTCTGAAGTTTAACCGGTTGATCTCCGGTGCAGTCTGGGGAACATTAAACCAGCGATAGATGAAAGAGGATATAACTCGTAAATATAAAAAACGCATTTGACATCCTATCTTCAGCATTTTTATGAAAGTTTCTCTACATCATCCACCGTATTCGTCATTTTCTGAGTGCAATTATATCGCTTTAAATCTTCTACGATTGAACTTGTTTCGTAAACCCAAATCGGTTATCAATGAAGTAATCTGGTTATTTGCAGATGCATGTAGGTGTGGTATATAATGGACGATGTAACCAATACAAGGACAGTGTAACCATCAGAAAGAATCATTATGGATGAGATCGGATTAGCATTATCAGCTCAACAGGGTGATTTGAATGCCTTCAATCGCCTGGTTCTTGAATATCAGGAAATGGCCTTCAATCTGGCTTATCGCATGTTAGGTGATCCAGATGTAGCAGCTGACGCTACCCAAAATGCTTTTATCTCCGTCTATAAGGCATTATCAGGTTACCGGGGTGGATCTTTCAAATCATGGGTAATGCGAATCGTCTCTAACACCTGCCTGGACGAAATCCGACGTCAAAAAAGACGACCCACCACACCTCTGGAACCATTCGACCCTGAAGGTGAAGAAGAAATAGAATCTCCCTCCTGGCTAAAAGATGATAATCCTTCTCCAGAAGAAGTTCTTGAATCCTCTGAATTGGAAGGCGCGATCCAAAATTGTTTGCAATCCATGAAACAGGATTCTCGGTTGGTGGTTGTGATGGTCGATATTCAGGGAATGGATTATCAGGAAGTGTCAGATTCTACCGGGTTACCTTTAGGCACCATTAAGAGCAGACTGGCGCGAGCGCGCGGAAAGTTGCGGGAATGTTTACAATTTTTCCGGGAACTTTTGCCAGATATTTTTCGTCTTGATGGTGAGGGTTCACAATGAAATTAAATTACTCACCGAAAGACTGGCAATTATTATCAAGCTATCTGGATGGACAATTAACCAACCGGGAAGTTTCGATCGTAGAAACTCGTCTTCATAGTGAACCACAACTAAAACTAACTTTAATGGAGATGCAACAGACTCGCTATCTTCTGCAACATGCGAAGAAAATCCCTGTACCGCGCAGTTTTACCCTGACCCCTGAAATGGCAGTTCAAATTCGTCCAGCCAGGAAACCGCTCTTCCCATTCTTCTCTTTTGCTTCTGTGATTGCAACCATTTTTTTGGTGGTTGTAATCTTATTTGAATTCTTGCCCGGCATGCTTTCAGGTGCGATGTCACCAAAGTCTGAGGCTTCCAATGAAATGCTTGCTATGGAAGCAGCACCCATGGCGGCAGACGCAATGGACTCTGCCGATTCACCACAAATTTTCGAGTGGGGTTATCCACAGGCAAAAATTGAAGGCGGTTATGGCGGTGGAGGAGATATGGGTGCAGGCATGTTGGCTGTCCCCCCAATCGGTGGAGGGGCTGAAATCGAACCGTTAGTTCCTGAAATGCCAGCAGAAGAACCAGTACCTGCTTTAGAGGAAGATCGGACACTGATGAAACAAGCGGATGCTGAACCCGTCACCGATGCGGGACCCATTTTGGGAATTCGTTCAGCCGAAGAAACAGATGCTTTCAACAACTCTGTATTAAACATTCTGCGTGAATCTGGCAAAGAACCAATTCCGACATTCGATGAACCATTCCCATGGTTGCGCATCAGTCAAATCCTTCTTGGGGGTATTGCCATCATCACAGCTATTACAGCGATCATTTTACGAAAAAGGTCATTTTAGTGGGACATCATCACCTCATTGATATAAAATTTTGCCCCTATTGCGGATCACCTATTCAACCAAAAGAAGTATATGGAAAAGTCAGATCAACCTGCCCGGCTTGCGAATGGGTACATTTCGAAGATCCCAAGGTAGCAGCAGCTGTTCTGGTACAAGAAAATGGATCAATTTTATTAGCACGTCGCATTTTTAACCCAAAAAAAGGTGACTGGACGTTGCCAGCTGGATTTGTGGATGCACATGAAGACCCAAAAGACGCAGCCATCCGGGAATGTTTGGAAGAGACTGGCCTGGTTGTGAGAATCACCGGCTTAAAAGATATCATCAGTGGGCGTGAACATGATCGCGGTGCCGATATGGTCATCGTATATGATGCTGAAATTATCGGGGGTAAATTATCAGCCGGAGATGATGCGGATGATGTGGCTTTTTTTTCCCTGAATCAGCTACCCCCGCTTGCCTTCCAGGCAACCAAAAAAGTAATTGAGAGCCTACAAAAGCAGCAATAGGTGAGTATTCACAGATGAATAATCCTGATCCCGATCTATTCTGTTTGCATTCCCTATTTATATCAAGTTTTTTGTGATGTAACGCACCATAAACACACCTGCCTGGGTGTTATGGAACTACCATCCCAAATTTGTTATAATTAGAACAACCTTTCAGTTTTGGAGACCTCTTGTGGCACAAAAACCCCGATCCAGCAGCAATAAAACAAGTTCAAGATCGTCATCCCGCACAGTGAAAAGCGCATCACGATCAAAAACCCCTTCCATTTCCAGAACAAGAGCAAAATCCCGCAAATCCCGCTCTTCTTTAAAATCAAGCTGGCAATGGAATAATATATCCAATGAAAGAAAACTGGATATCCTGGGTATTTTTCTTGCACTTGTTGGATTCCTGACCATTCTTTCCTTATTAACTTCCCAACGAGGAACGGTGACCAACTGGTGGATTGAATCCATTTCCCAGGTTGCTGGCTGGGGAACTTTTGTTTTACCATTGGCTTTGTTGGTAGTAGGAATCTGGCTGGTATTGAGAAATATTGAAAAATTTCCACTGCTTTCCGCAGAAAGAATCACCGGCATCGTTCTGCTCTATCTTAATCTACTTTCCTGGCTGCATTTATTTTCAGCCGGCGGGTGGGAGACAGCCAAAGCTGGTCAGGGTGGTGGTTATATAGGTGCATTTTTTGAGACCTCATTGATCAAAGGTTTAGGTAATGCAGGGGCTGTGATTGTGATTTCTGCATGGTTATTAATTGCATTGGGACTCACCCTTGACCTATCCATACCTGATATATTTCGGAAAATTCAACCCGTCTGGGAAAAATTTCAGGCAGATCGTAAAATTCGTCAGGCTGCCAGAGAACGAGCCCAACGTTTGGAAAAGTTGCATCCATCCAAATTGTCTGCTTCGCTTGAAATAGAAGAATTAATGCAGGATGATTTTATTCCTCTGGAACATCCAGTGCCTGCCCTGCATAAATCAGAAAAACCTGCCCAGATTTCACCCCAACCGTCTGGTGCTCAAAAAATCACACCAGCGACTTCAACTCAAACCCATCAGGCAACACCATCAGCAGCAAATGCATCCCGCTTACAACCGTCTGTTACCCAGGATGCCAGTGCTGGCCAATGGAAATTACCCGATATAAAAACCATTCTTGACCCGGCAACAATTGTTAGCATTGAAAGCAACATCGATAAAGAACGGGCTGCTTTAATTGAAGAAACCCTCACCTCTTTTGGTGCTCCTTCCAAAATCGTTGAGATCAAACGCGGACCCACCATTACCCAGTTTGGAGTGGAGCCATTGTTTGTTGAAACCCGTGCTGGGCGAACCCGCGTTCGAGTCTCCAAGATTGCCAACCTGGCGGATGATCTGGCCCTGGCATTGGCAGCCCCCAGAATCCGTATTCAGGCACCGGTTCCGGGACACAGCTATGTCGGAATTGAGGTGCCAAATTCCGAATCCAACCGGGTTACTTTGGTAGAAATAATCGATAACAAGAGTTTCAACCAGAAGAAATCTCCTTTGAAAATTGCTTTGGGCATGAATGTGTCCGGTGAACCAGTTTCATCCGATCTGACAGGTCTTCCGCATCTGTTGATTGCCGGCACCACCGGATCTGGTAAATCCGTGTGTGTAAATTCGATTCTCTGCTGTCTATTGCTCAATAACTCTCCAGCCAATTTACGCCTGATTATGGTGGACCCGAAACGGGTGGAGTTGACTGGCTATAATGGTATTCCTCATCTGCTATCTCCAGTGATTACAGATACCGAAAAAGTAGTTGGGGCATTGCAATGGGTACAACGGGAAATGGACGCCCGTTACCACCGCTTTTCTCAGGTGGGTACCCGCAATATTGCAGAATACAACAAATCACAATTGGATAAATTCCCATACATGGTGGTGGTGATTGACGAGCTAGCCGATCTGATGATGCTTGCCCCGGATGAAACCGAACGCGCTCTCACCCGTCTGGCGCAGCTTGCCCGTGCAACCGGCATTCATCTGATCCTGGCGACGCAACGCCCCTCCACGGATGTTGTCACGGGCCTGATCAAAGCTAACTTCCCTGCGCGTATTGCCTTTGCCGTGGCTTCCGGAATCGATAGCCGCGTCATCCTCGACCAACCAGGTGCAGAACGCTTGCTCGGACGCGGTGATATGCTCTTCCAGGCACCGGATGCGGCTGCCCCTGTGCGTTTGCAGGGTGTCTTCATCACAGAACAGGAGATTGCCCGCACAGTGGACTATTGGCGTTTACAGGCAATGAATGTTCAGGCAGCCACGCCTGTCACGCAGAGAAGCGATCAGGAAACACCTGCTTTCATGTCTGATAGTCCTGCAAAACAGGTTCCACTGTTTGAAGATATGGAAAATAGCGACGCCGATCCTTTGTTAAAAGAAGCCATTGAGATTGTCCGCAAAGAAGGTAAGGCTTCCATTACCATGCTACAACGCAAATTGCGAATCGGCTATACCCGGGCTGCCAGAATGGTCGATGAATTGGAAGACAAAGGCATCATCAGTCCACCATTAACCCATTCAAATGTGCGTGATGTCCTCGATTATGGAGCCGAAACAACCAATGCTACCGATGGTGAGTAATTTCGTTGGTGCATTGCACTTAGCGATTAACATCACCATCCCATCCCGAAATACAATCCCCATTATCAATAATCCAAAAGTGCATTGCACCTTGTGTAAAAGGATGCTGGCTTAGGGAAAGGTGCAATGCACTTCTGGAGGGTTGATAGATAAGGTATTCTGCTAATGATCGTGTGATCTGGTTAATCGTTAAGTGCAATGCACCGAGTAAAGGAAGGTGAGTTGTCTGATTTGGCGTACTCCATTTAGACCTTCACCTCAAGTTCCAAATAAATAAAAGCAGGCCTAATAATCTTATTGGATCGTTGAGCCTGCTGTGTTTACTTATTCTACTCAGAAACTAAATCCCAGCTGCTTCCTTTAGTTCTGCTACCTTATTGGTTCGTTCCCAGGTCAGGTCAAGATCATCACGTCCGAAATGTCCGTAAGCAGCAATCTGCTGGTAAATTGGTTTGCGCAAATCGAGATCGCGAATGATCGCACCCGGGCGCAAATCGAATACTTCTTCAATCGCCTTTGCTATATCATCATCCGGAATAACACCGGTGCCAAAGGTTTCTACATTGATGCTGAGCGGATGCGCTACACCAATGGCATACGCCACCTGAATTTCACAGCGTTCAGCCAGACCTGCAGCTACCACATTTTTTGCCACCCAACGGGCTGCATAGGCTGCCGAGCGATCAACCTTCGTCGGGTCTTTTCCTGAGAAGGCTCCGCCACCATGACGACCCATGCCACCGTAGGTATCCACAATGATCTTTCGACCTGTAACACCAGCATCTCCCATAGGTCCACCGATCACAAAACGACCGGTTGGGTTCACATAAGTATTAACCTTGCCATTCAGTAATTCAGCAGGAATGACTGGATCGATCACATGCTCAATGATGGCTGCGCGGATTTCTTCCTGAGAAATATCAGGGGCATGCTGGGTACTGATCAAAACGGTATCCACTCTGGCGGGTCGTCCGAGATGGTATTCCACTGTCACCTGACTTTTTCCATCTGGACGTAACCAGGGCAATGTGCCATTCTTACGAACTTCGCTCAATCGACGGGTTAATTTATGCGCCAGATAAATAGGCATTGGCATGAGCACATCGGTTTCATTACAGGCGAAACCGAACATCATACCCTGATCGCCAGCGCCAATCTGTTCGATTTCTTCATCAGTCACTTCACCTGTTTTGGCTTCCAAAGCTTTATCAACTCCCATGGCGATATCACCGGATTGTTGGGCAATGGCTGCCTGTACAGCGCATGTATTTCCATCAAAGCCTTTTCTGCTGTCATCATAACCAATTTCTGTTACCACTTTGCGTACCAATTTATCAAAATCGACAAAGGTGTTGGTGGTAATTTCACCCAACAGCATCACGAAACCTGTTTTGGTTGCTACTTCACAGGCTACGCGAGAACGGGGATCGTCTGTCAGACAGGCATCCACTACAGCATCACTGATTTGATCACAGATCTTATCAGGGTGACCTTCGGTCACTGATTCGGAAGTAAATAGGTACTTCGGCGAATTCATAAACGTTGTATTCATTAACTTGTTAAACCTCCATTTATAAAAATTGCCCCTCTTTTCGGTGAGGGGCAATCCATTGTTTATGGATATCATTCCCTCTCATCTTCCAGATCATTCTGTCGGAATTGGCACCTTAAAAAACGGTTAAGTCTTTTGGTTGCCGAGGCTTCATCGGGCCGTTCCCTCCGCCTCTCTGGATAAGAGTACCGCTAGTGGGGCTACACACTAACGCTAAAAGTTTATCATAATGGAATATTGATGTCAAATGTTTTTTATTAATTGGAGATTTCTTGTCTGAATATCACCCTATTAATCATCTTTCTCCATCCAGATTTATCAATACCAATTCATGCATTCGCTTCTACTGCTGTACTATAATAAATTCAGGTTTCACAACAGAATTGGAAATAATATGACAAAAAATTATCTAATTGATATGGATGGTGTACTGGTACGGGGAAGAACAATGATCCCCGGGGCTGATCAATTCCTGGAACGATTAAGAGCAGCTGATGCTAAATTTTTAGTTTTGACAAATAATTCACGCTTCACCCCTAGAGATCTATCCTATCGTTTAACCATGGCAGGCTTGCACATACCTCATGAATCGATCTTTACTTCTGCGCTGGCAACGGCCTTTTTCCTTAAATCACAACGACCGGAAGGCAAGGCCTTTGTGATTGGTGAAAGTGGCATGACCACAGCCCTGCACGATGTTGGTTATATCATCACCGAACACAATCCGGATTATGTTGTCCTGGCGGAAACAGAGACTCTCAATCAGGATCTTTTCACAAAAGCTATTCAATTAGTAATCAATGGTGCGCGATTCATCGCTACCAATCCCGATCCAAGCGGACCATCCGAGAAGGGAATTGTTCCCGGTGCAGGAGCTCTGGCTGCTATGATTGAATCTGCCAGCGGTAAAAAAGCTTTTTATGTAGGCAAACCCAATCCCTTGATGATGCGGACAGCCATCAAATACCTGGGAGTTCATTCCGAGGATACCGTCATGGTGGGTGACAGGATGGATACAGATATCGTTGCAGGTGTTCAGAGTGGCATGGGAACAATTCTGGTCTTATCCGGCATCACCCGCCGGGAAGATATCGATCATTTCCCCTATTTGCCAACCCATATCTATGAATCAGTAGCTGATATCTACCCTTAAAACCAAAAGACAATCTTTTTAGAAAAGTAACGTTTTTTTATTCGTCTTTTTTGATGGTAAATGTATCGAAATCCCTGGCAACTATCGTATTCGGGAAGACAGCCTGGGCTTCTGCCAATATATCCCGTTCGCGATATCTTCGTGACAGGTGCGTCAGGATAAGTTGCTTCACATTGGCGCGCACTGCCAATTGCGCACTTTGACGGGCTGTCATATGTCCAAATTGCTGTGCCATCTCAGCCTCTGATTCCAAGTATGTAGCTTCAGTAACCAACGCGTCCGCCTGATCGCAATAAGTCACCAGCGAATCTGTTTCAGCTACATCACCCAGCACAACCATGCGGGTACCGGCTTTATACTCCCCCAATACCTGTTCTGGCTGGATTTTTCGACCATCCGGTAATGTCACCGCTTTGCCATTCACCAGATCTCTGCGCCATGGTCCGGATGGAATGCCCAATTCTTCGGCTTTTTCGGGGAGAAACGGGCATCTTCCTTTTTCCTGGAATAAATATCCATAATTATCTGGCCCACGGTGTTGGACAGGTAATGCCGTGATATTAAATTCACCTTCCTCGATAAAAACACCTTCCTCAATGGGGACCAGCGCCAGATTAAAGGAAGTTTGATTTCCACGCAGTACCACACCATAAATCAAATCATGAACGCGACTTAAAGCAGCTTTTCCACCGTATATTTCCAGGTTATCAATGGTCTCCCAACGCAATAAAGTGGAAAGCAAGCCTGCCAACCCCAAAATATGATCAAGATGACCATGGGTGATTAAAATGCGATTAAGGCGTTTAAACCCAATTCCCGCCTGTAAAATCTGTCTCTGTGTGCCTTCCCCGCAATCAATTAAGAAACGGAACTCATCATGTTTCACCAAAACGGATGGTAAATTTCGATTTATTGAAGGTGCAGAAGCGGAAGTTCCTAGAAAAACAAGTTCAAACAATAGAAGATCCTTTCTTTCGTCTCTATTTTACCTTATCTCATCGGTTTAATTAATTTTCGCTAATCCCGGGATTTTGATACACGAAATCCGAAATTTATGACATAATCATAATGACAGGTTTTTCGAATTTAATTGATTTGAAATTTGCTGTCAGATCATTACAATATATATTAATAGTAGTGATTTCTGTTCGTATGAACGACCTGAACAGATCATGATAAGAATGGAGGAATCATGGAAATCCTATCCGTGACGGTGGAAAAACCTGAGGAGATTAATTTCGTTTTAGGACAATCACATTTCATAAAAACTGTGGAGGATGTGCATGAAGCCCTCGTCTCCAGTGTTCCGGGTATACAATTCGGATTTGCATTTTGTGAAGCATCTGGAAAGTGTTTAATACGCTATACAGGCACCAATGATGAAATGATTGAATTAGCCAAAATGAATGCCCTCAAAATTGGAGCTGGGCATACCTTCATTCTATTTTTAGGACCTGGATTCTTTCCCATCAATGTATTACATCCGCTTGAGCGTGTACCCGAGATTGTGACGCTTTTCTGTGCCACTGCCAATCCCACCGAAGTCGTGATAGCAGAAACAGAGAACGGTCGTGGAATTCTGGGTGTGATTGATGGTTCCAGTCCAAAAGGGATTGAAGGAGAGGAAGACATCGCCTGGCGAAAAGGATTCCTGCGAACGATTGGATACAAACTCTAATCAAGGAACGAATGATCTATTTTTTTCGTCTTTATTAATGATCTTTGCTATTGATTGAAGGAGAGAAGAAATGCGCAAATCAATTTTAAAAACTGTTCTATTTGTTATGATCTTATCTGTGCTCAGTGCCTGTACATTACCACTCACACAGGCAACCCCGCCAGCAGTATCCGACGAGGAAATGGCGACCCGCGTGGCAAAAATATTAACGGAGATGCCCCAACCTACCCAGGGACTACCAACCGCCGAATTACCCCCTCTAAATACCCCGGAACCAGATCCGACCTTAGCAGAAGAGGTCGTTGAAACTGTTACTGAAGCTGCTACTTCACAGCCAGAACAACCGACGGTCACACAACAACCCACTGCCACCAGTGACGCGGTGCCTACGGTAGCCGTTACAGCCAATCCAGCTTTCACACCCCCAGCCGATGATCCCCGCAGCAAACTGGGTTCACCCAGCTGGACTGATAATATGGACAAAGATACCTATTGGCCAACTGGTGAGGATAAATACACTGCAATCGATTTCAAGGATGGTCAACTACGCCTGACCGGGTTAACCACCACCGATGGATGGCGTCTGGCTGCTACTGAACAAATAGCCAATTTTTATTTAGAAGCAACCATCAGTACCGGAACGTGTGCTGGTACCGACCGATATGGTTTGATGTATCGAGTACCGGTTGCTCGCGAAGCCAACAAAGGTTATTTATTGGGCGTATCCTGTGATGGAAAATATAGCCTGCGAGAATGGGATGCAACCCTGGGCAGTAAGGGCACAATGACCACTCATATCAACTGGACAGCTTCGAATGCTATTCAAGCTGGCAGCAACAAAATGAACAAAGTCGGCATCATGGCAGTGGGCGATCGCATGATCATCTATATTAATGGTGTCATGATCAATGAAGTCAAGGATGCAACTTTTCCAGAAGGTAGCTTTGGTTTGTTTGTTGGTGCCCGTGAAACCACCAATTTCACCATCTCAGTGGATGAAGTCAGCTATTGGAAGAATCCAACCCCATAACTGAAAAAAATCAGGATTGATGCAGGCGGTCTGATGGATCGCCTGTTTTTTATTCGATCGCTTTAATCACTTCAATACCATTTAATGCCATGTGATACAGGAAAAATTCATGCATCAAATCTCCAGGGTGCGCATAAGCGCCAACTTCTTTTGCTAACGCCATGGACATTTCATACGTCTGCACACAATTCTCGGGGACTAAGACATTTCTTTTCATCTGTCTTTCATTGGCATCCAACCTTAAAAACATGGCTAACTGATAAGTACACAAATCACTGCAATCTCCCACAACAATGTAATTCTCCACTCCCGTGTGATCCAGTACCCATTGTTGCAAATCATGGTGCAGCCCGCTGGCAATTGAATTTTTCTCCAAAATCATCATTTGATTAAAAAAGGGCAATTGCCGGATTTCATCCACGGTTTCGGATTCTTCTGTCCCACGAATACAATGGGGTGGCCAGGCACCAAACTCTTCAGCATCAGGTTCATGGGTATCCTGACTTAGGATGATGTGCCGAATACCTGCATCCCAGGCGCGTTCCATTAATACAACAATTGGATCCACAATACCAGCTACCCTTGGGCTGGCTAAAGGGCCAATGAAACAGAAACCTTTTATGACATCCACGCTGATGATAGCGGTTTTTTCAGGATTGACGACCAGATCTTTGAGTTTCTTCGTTGGCAAGTTCTGAATCCAGTCATCCAGATGAGCCAAAAACGATAGTGTTTCCTTTTGGTTTACTACGGATACCATTTTAACCTCCATACTGAAATACCAGACAATCAGCCTGGTATTAATCATATTAAATTGTTGTTAAGGTAATGACCAGACAATAAACTTTTCAGAATTCCATCCAAATAAGTAGCGACCATTCTTGGAAAATTCAATCATTTCCAGATTTGTAGCATCCAGGGAAACACGCTGGGCACCAAATTTTACATCCCAAACACGTAAGACTCCATTTTGATCCAAAACTGCAATCAACTCTGATGTAGGAGAAATACTGATGGATTTAACTGCGAAGGAAAACTTATCGAATTGGTGCGTTTCTTTTTGACTTGCAAAGTCAAACAATTGAACGATAATCTGTTGGTTAAATCTTTGTTCTACGGCAACCCAATCTCCATCGGGAGAAATTTCAAATTTTGGTACCCGGCAATTCTCATCCTCACAAACTGCTGGGAAATCAACCACTTTTTGATCCTGGAAGATATTCCAGATGGTCAATTGCACATCATTTTGTTCAGCATCTGTTTCGATGCCAATCACTTCCCAATTAGCAGAAAGTCCATAATCAGGTGCTGCCAGATCCGGTTTATCGTCAACCCCTCCAAACCCATTATAAATTTCACCTGTATCAAGTCTTCGTAATGACACGCCACCGGTATCTGCTTCGAGCATCACCAGACGATCATCAGCGAAAAGTACACCGGCATTGGAACCCAATTCAAATTGGTATAAAGGTGTTGCATCCAGCGTATCCACACCTACCAGACTTCCACTCATTCCAGCAGCCAATATCCAGCCATTTTCACTGAATTTGACATCAAATCCCTGCGGAGAATTTGCTTCAGCTGCGATTGCTTTTAATTCATCGACATTGATTTCATATAATCCACGGGAAAGCCCTGTGGGAATATCAAATATGCTGATTAATCCAAACGCACCAGCAGCGATCGTACTACCATCCGGGGAATAATCCACTGAGATCGTCCTGGGGAAATTGTTGCCTGCATAGACTCTATTAACTGCATTCCCATCGAACACAAAACTTTTATCCAGTGTACCGATCTTCAGGTTCCATAAATACACAGTAAAATCATCGGCCGCACTTACCAGGTAATTTCCATCCATTGAAATAACCATATCTGTAATATTGGATGAATGCCCACTCAACTCAAACAATTGACTACCATCGGCAGTGTTAAAGACAGTTATTGTCTCACCATCAGCGAATGCCACCCGGTTCCCATCCAGAGATGTAACCAGAGCATCCTGGAATTCTCTTTGTAGCTTTATTTGTAAACCACCAACATTTTCAGCGTGTATGGCTTTGTCACTGAGCGCTACCAGTGGGGTTGCTGTCGGAATCATTGTCGCTGTTGAGGTCGGCAGTGGTGTTGTTGATGCTGTTGGAGCAAAAGTGGCGGTCATTGTCACTTCTGGTTGAACAACCAGCACCTGCGTCGCTGTGATGGATGGAACTCTTCCTGTAAATTTGGAAGAGTTTAAAATTACAAAAACCGCTGCCACACATAGAACTCCAATCAGAATAAATAGTCCTGAAACCAGGATGACCATATTGCGATCTTTTTTCTTACGCCTGCGTTCGAATTCTTCAACACCACTTTTGATGACAACATCTTCCACCAATTCATCTTCTTGCATTAACGTTCGAATTCGACCTGTATCTTCCTCAGACACATCTGGTGTGTTGATCAGGGTCGGTGAGTCCTCTGTGAATCCTAAATCAAAAGCCGTTAACTCATCGTCCGTGACTTCCAAACCCGTTTCATCAGAATCAGAATATAAGTCGAATGATCGGTCCTCTCCTTCGCTTTTTTCCAACCCAAAGTCAAAATCCTCATCAAATTCAAAGGCTTTTTCACCTGGAAGATCTATTTGTTCATCTTGAAATAAGGTGGAGAGATCTGGTTCAAATTCCAACTCTGCTGGTTGGGTTTCATCCATTGGTTCGTCAAAAACAAACCTAACCGGTTCTTCTTCAATCATATCCTCAACAAACACCTGAGAAAATTCGGGTATAACTTCAGTTTCACTCTCTTCTTTAAAAGGAGCAATCTCTTCTTCATTTTTCCGTAGATCAATTACTTCATCAAAATCCGAAACCTCGGAAACAATGAATGAACCATCAAAACCAATGATAGCACCTGTATGTCCGGTCCGTTCTGGCATAGAAGGATCAAAAGTAGCACCTTCCTTAAAAGGAGCTACAGAAGGAGCTTGCTCTGTATCCAGATCTATTTTTTCTTGCAGTTTTTGAATGGCAATTTTGGTAATTCTGCTGTTTGGATTTTCCATCTGACAGGCTAAAAGAACTTTCATTCTGTCACTATCCGAAGAAAGCGTTTCCGCTAACCACATCCAGGCCATTTCATTGGTGGGTTCGTTTCGGATGATTTCAAAAATCATCTTGCGTGCTTCATCTAATTTTGACGCCCGAATTAAGGCAATAGCTTCATAAAGCATTTTTGATGACATAGTCGCCTATCCATTCTCTATTGATTTGATCTTCATTATTATGCATAATTTTATCATTTTGAGCAAGTTAATGGCAAAATCACACTTTCAATGACTTAACAATTCAAAATTATCCTGAAAAATAGATGAATCTCACTGGAATCTTGCAGTTTTAAGAAAGGGGGTTGACTCTTCGATTGATTCGGTATAATAACTAGGTATGAACAAGATACAAAAAGCATTCATCATTGTATTATTGGTGATCTTTCTCATTAGTGCTTCTCAGGTTTCTCCCACAAAGGCAGCTCCGTCTCAATCCATAACAGCAGATGAATTGATTACATTGATCAACAATTGGCGCGTTAGTTATGGTCACCAACCTCTCGTTGTGGATCCAATTCTTATGACAACAGCGTATGATACTGCGGTCTATATGGCCATAAATGGTTTAAGATGGCACATTGGGGATGTCAGTGGGCGTATTGCTTCCTATGGATATGGTGGGGGTGCTCAAGTTTTTGCAACCGAAAATTTTGCGATCGGTCCTGTATCAATTGAAACAATAGCAGAGTGGTGGAGTGATGAATCTCATCAATACCCCTCAGCGAATCCCAGTTATATCCATATTGGTGCAGGCGTTTTTCCGTACGGTGACCGTATCTGGTATATTGTTCACGCAGCTTACACCAGCGGTGACGCTCAATATACTCCCAATCCTACTCAATTATTGAATTCTGGTACAACTACTCCATCCGTTTCCCAATTGATTGTCCCTGTACAAACTGTTACCCCGAATGAAAATGGTGCTGTCGTTCATGAAGTATTGCCAGGACAAGCCTTGTGGAGCATTGCCATTGCATATGATACAAAAATCGAAGATTTGATTCGTCTCAATAATTTGAATCCTGAAGATCCTACCATTTATGTGGGGGATAAATTATTGATTTTCGAAGCAGTACGCACACCGGTAAACACCAAAATCTCTCCAACCATTGATCCTTCACAGGTCACCCCTACTGCTACAGCTACCTTGAGACCTACCAGAACAAAAACAGCCACCCCCAAACCATCAAGTACACTTGCGGTCCAGACTCCATCGACGACACCAACAGAAATGAAAAACAAGAATGCTGCTGTGAGCGGAATTTTCCAGAACAAAGTAATTGGAGTGATTCTGATCTCAATTTTAGCCCTGGGCATTCTCCTAATCGTCACAGGAAGTTTTGGTAATAATCCCAGCCCACCGGATCCAAAGAAAGAGGAAGATGAATGACAGAGGAGACTGTAAGCCCACCACTGGAAGCACAAGTTCTCATCGATGATCTGGACAATCCCAAATATTATATAAATCGTGAATTAGGTATGTTGGAATTCCAGCGTCGTGTTCTGGAAGAAGCCATGGATGAACGCAACCCGCTTTTAGAACGGGTGAAGTTTTTATCGATTTTTGGTTCCAACCTGGATGAATTCTTCATGGTGCGAGTGGGTGGACTGGTGATGCAGCGGGATGCTGGCGTTTATTCAACGACTAAAGATGGACTTACACCCAATCAACAATTGATTGAAATTCGAAAAATTGCAAACAAATTAATGGTCGAAAGTCGTGATTACTGGCACAATACCATAATACCCCTATTAGAAAAGAATGGTATTCACATCCTTTCATACAGTCAACTTACCGAACGGCAACGTGAGTTTGTGAATGGATATTTTGAAGCGGTCGTTTATCCAACGTTGACGCCACTGGCATTCGATCCTGGTCATCCTTTTCCACATATTTCCAACCTAAGTCTCAATCTGGCCATCTCCATAGAAGATGAAGAACAGGAAGAGCATTTTGCCCGGGTGAAAGTTCCCTCCTCATTACCACAATTGGTACCCATCAAACGGTCTTCTGGTGGTTATCGTCGTGATGGTTCCACCCCCAGACATCACTACTTCATCTGGCTCAGCCACCTGGTGAAGGAAAATATCCAATCGCTTTTCCCAGGCATGAAGATTCTGGAAGTTCATCCATTTCATGTAACCCGTAATGCGGATTTCGAAATTCAGGAATTGGAAGCAGCTGATTTGTTAGAAGTGATGGAAGAAAGCGTTAGAAATCGCAGGTTTGGCAAAGTTATTCGCTTGATTGTGGATAAAAATATGCCCATGCTCATTCAGGATTTGTTGGCTCAGAATTTGGATATGGATAAGCGGGACATCTACGCGTTCGATTCCCCTATGAATATGCACAGCCTGATCGATCTATATTCCATTGATCTTCCACAATTAAAATATCGCCCTTTTATTCAGTCGTTTCCTGATCGACTACGCCAAAAAGAAATCTTTGATGGCAATGCCATTTTTAGTACCATCCGTGCTCACGATATTTTCTTGCACCATCCATATGATTCTTTTATACCCGTCGTAGATTTTCTGCGCGCTGCTGCCCGTGATCCTCAAGTTTTGACGATTAAAATGACATTGTATCGGGTAGGGAAAAACTCGCCCATCGTTAAAACCTTACTGGAAGCCCGGCGGGATTATGGGAAGCAGGTTGCCGTTCTGGTGGAGTTGAAAGCTCGTTTTGATGAGGAAAGTAATATCGGCTGGGCCAGGATGCTGGAGCAGGAAGGTGTTCATGTTACCTATGGGTTAGTGGGCTTGAAGACCCATTGCAAAATCGCTTTAGTAGTGCGAAAAGAAGGTGAAAATATCCGCCGCTATATGCATCTGGGTACAGGTAACTACCATCATATCACTGCAAATCTTTATGAAGATATGGGGCTTTTCACAGCCGATTCAGATATCGGAGCGGATGCAAGCGATGTTTTCAATTATCTAACGGGGTATTCAGCCAAAAAAGAATATCGAAAATTATTAATCGCTCCGATTAATTTACGCCAGCGCTTTGAGCAAATGATTGATCGGGAAATCACCATTCACAAAAAGATTAAGAATGGACACCTGATCTTCAAGATGAATTCGATTGTTGATCCAGTAATCATCAAGAAACTCTATCAGGCTTCTCAGGTTGGTGTTAAAGTGGATTTGATCACACGTGGCATTTGCAGCCTCAAACCTGGTATTAAAGGATTAAGTGAAAATATTCGTGTGATCAGTATTCTCGGTCGTTTCCTGGAACATAGCCGGGTATATTATTTCCACAATGATGGAGAAGAAGAGATCTACCTGGGAAGTGCTGATCTGATGCCGCGTAACCTTAATCAACGGGTTGAAATCCTATTCCCGGTTGAGGACAAGGTGTTGGTGCGTCAGATTCGCAAAAATATCCTCGAGCTCTATTTATCCGATAATGTGAAAACGCGTGCGATGAAGTCTGATGGCACCTATACGCGTCTCAAACCACATTCTTCACGAAATGCAAAAAATGCCCAACAAATTTTTATCGAACGTGCGAATCGCAAAAATCAAACTTCTTCATAGACAAAAGAGAGGTAATATGGCAGTCATTCCTGTTTTAGGTCATTACGTTCCCGATCCCAACCGCTATCAATCCATCGAATACCGTCGTTGTGGTCGCAGTGGCATTCAACTCCCTTTGATCTCTTTGGGATTGTGGCACAATTTCGGTGGTGTGGATACCATAGAGAATTGTCGAGCTATGTTGCGCACTGCTTTTGATCTGGGTATCACCCATTTCGATCTGGCAAACAATTACGGTCCTCCTCCCGGTAGTGCGGAAGAAACATTTGGAAAAATATTAGCAAAAGATTTTCTACCCTACAGGGACGAATTAATCATCTCCAGTAAAGCTGGTTATTGGATGTGGAATGGCCCATATGGAGAATGGGGGTCTCGAAAATACCTGGTATCCAGCCTGGATCAGAGCCTGAAACGCATGGGGCTTGATTATGTCGATATCTTCTACCACCACCGCCCTGATCCCGAAACCCCATTGGAAGAAACTATGGGTGCGCTGGACTATATTGTTCGTAGCGGCCGCGCCCTTTATGCAGGTATTTCTAATTATCGCCCAAAAGAAGCTCGTTTAGCCATTCAAATTTTAAGGCAATTAGGGACACCCTGTTTAATCCATCAACCCAATTACAATATGTTCGATCGCTGGATCGAGAAGGAATTGTTGAATGTGCTTGATGAGGAGGGAGTGGGCTGTATTGTTTTCTCACCTCTTGCGCAGGGAATGCTGACAGACAAATATTTGCATGGTATTCCTGACGACTCAAGGGCAGGCAAACCGGAAACTTTTTTGAAACCAGATAATATCACGGATGGAATCCTGGAAAAAGTGACCCAACTCAATCGGATCGCTGGCGAGTTAAACCTGAGTCTGGCACAATTAGCCATCAATTGGACGTTACGCCAAAGAGCTGTTACTTCTGCACTCATTGGTGCATCTCGCCCTGCCCAAATTGAGGAAATTGTAGCTGGGGTTGCGCAGCCAGCTCTCTCCAATGATGTTCTTGAAAAAATTGAAGAAATTTTATCTTCATAAATGGTCGATCATCGCATTACGGATATAACAAATTATCTGGAAATAACGCCCTGGCTGAGAACAGCCGGGATGCCCACCGCTGTCCAAATCAAATCCATAGCTGATGCAGGTTATCAGGTTGTGATCAATCTGGCATTGGATGAATCCCCAGGGGCTTGATTGGATGAGCAAGAAATGGTCACCAGACTTAGAATGAAGTACATCCATTTACCAGTCGTTTGGGAGTCCCCACAAATTTCTGACCTCGATCAATTCTTTACGATCATGCAACAGTCTGCAGGTTACAAAGTTTTCGTGCATTGTGTGTTGAATATGCGCGTATCGGTATTTGTGTATTTATATCGTGTTATTTTCTTAATGGAAGATCCCAAAATTGCTTTTCAGGATCTTCTTGAAATATGGCAACCAGACGATTTATGGCAAGCGTTCATTGATACAGCTTTAAAAAATTATAATTGAGAGACAACATCCCCAATTGATTGAGATGTTGTCTCTCAATTATTCATATTGTGCTGGTTTTTCAACTTTCCAGTAAATACCGTTTTCACGTTTCATCAAACCGGTATCAATCATATCACGCCGTAATTGTGCATAATCCTGGTGAAAATGTTCCAAAATTTGATTTACTTCCTTTTCCTGGTACTGTTTTCCAGATTCAAATTCTGGCAACATGTATTGTAATACTGCGATAAGTTTCTTTCTCTGACCCGGGATTGTTTTCAATGTTCCATCCGGGTTGGTAAAATTCTTGACCACTTTTTGATCATAGGCATCCATGTCGACCTCTCTTACAAATGTTGGCAACTGTTCAGGTGTCAACAATTCTTTGGATAATAACTCAAGCTTTTTCGCGTTGAGTTGATATATGTTGTAATAGCCCTCCGCTCGGGCTGAAACCAAACCTGCTTTGCTCAAACGGGACAGGTGATGGGAAACGGTTGAAGAAGCTATGGATAACATCTCCGCCATTTGCTCCACCGACAAATCCTGCTGGGCTAGCAATCCAATAATCTTCAATCGATTGGGTTCTGCCAATGCTTTGAAAAAATTCAAAAGTTCCTGTATCTTCTCATCATTATTCATATAAAATCATCTTTACATATTTATTTCGATAATTATCGATTTAATTTTATACAAAAATAATATTCTGTCAAGAGGGAATTTTAAAAAACAGACCTAATTTTCTAAAATAACCGACCTGATAATGGTTACTGCTTCTCTGATTTCTTCACCGGTGGTCTCCCGTCCCACGGAAAAGCGCAGTGTTCCCTGAGCCCACACGTCTGGTACTTGCATGGCTTTCAGAACTCCCGAGATTGTCACAGAGTCAGCATGGCAGGCCGACCCCGCCGAAATGGCTACCTGATGGTTGATCCGGTTTAATAATTGATGCGACTCGATCCCATGGATACCCAGGCTGAGTGTATTTGGCAGTCGTTGTGATGGGTGCCCATTCACACGCAGGCGTTCTACTCCCAGTGCCTTCACCAGTTCATCATAAAGGAATTCCCGCATGGATATGAGATGCTGCTGATTGGCGGATAAATCACGCGCAGCGACAGCACTGGCTTTTCCCAATCCTACAATCTCCAGAATATTCTCAGTGCCTGGCCGCTTCCCATTTTCATGTCCTGCCCCATACATCAGGTTCTTCACGAAGATTCCATCACGAACATATAATGCACCTACCCCTTTTGGAGCATACAACTTATGTCCGGCGATCGATAGCAGATCCACACCCAAATTATTGACGTTAACCGCGATTTTTCCGATGGATTGGGCAGCATCCGTGTGAAAAGCAATGCCATGGGATTTCGCAATCGAAGTCAATTCTTTGAGTGGCTGTAAGGTGCCAACCTCATTATTGGCATGCATGATACTGATCAGAATCGTATCAGCACGAATCGCTGCTTCCAGATCGTGAGGATTGACCTGACCATATGGATCTACACTCAGAATGGTCAACTCAAATCCATTGCGTTCAAGATCACGGCAAACTTCCAGAACAGCGGGGTGTTCCACCGCAGAAGTGACAATGTGTCTGCCCTTATCCTGGTGTAACTCACAATAACCGCGAACGGCGTGATTATTCGCTTCGGTACCGCCACTGGTAAAGATGATCTCGGTGGGTTGTGCGCCAATCAGATCCGCAACCTGTCTGCGAGCGAATTCCACTGCCATTTTTGCCTGGGCACCTGCCTGATGACTGCTGGATGGGTTTCCAAAAAGATCGTAAAGGTAAGGCAACATGGCATCAGCCACTTCTTTTGCTATCGGTGTTGTGGCGTTGTAATCCAGATAAATGGGCTTCATTTTTACCTCAATCAATCCTGAAAAAGCCATTGCTCCGCGCTTGCCAGATCCTCAAAAAATCGAATTTCACGGCTGCGTTTGTGTTCGTAAATCAATTCATGAAAACGTTCACTCTCTATCTTATCCAGTTCAATTATGAAAGCAGTTTTCACGTGGTAATTGGATAATTTCAGAAAAATACTTCCTAATAATCCAGTTTTCAAATTAAAAAAGTCGGGATGAAGTTCAGTCTTATGTATGATCAAACGATTCTGTTCCATTCCATATCCAAAAGCCAGTACATCAAGGATATCCTGTTCGGTTGAGATCAAACCACTGCCTGGCTGGCAAATGAGGTAATCACCCTGTTTGGTATGGATTTTGATAGCATTCATGGAAGTCTCATCCTTCTTTAATCATGTGTTATTTCTTTGAAAGATCCATCATCTTTGAATGATAGATCCACTTCATATCATAAATGTTTTTTTCTAGCGCGCAAACTGCCATGGACAAAGTTTACGCTCCAGCCAATCGACCACAAAATACAGTCCAAAACCCAGAATACTCATTGCCACCACACCTGCGTACATCGCCGGATAGTCGAAAAGATTAGATCCTTTGAGATAAATATAGTACCCCAACCCTTTCTGAGTGGCGAACAATTCGGCAACATACAGGACTGCCACAGCCGTCCCTACCGATTGGCGCAATGCGGTCAAAATCGCGGGAATACTGGCTGGAAAGTACACATACCGGAATAATGCTCTGCGTCCCGCCCCGAGACTGCGAACACTTTGAATCAACTCAGGCCGTAAATTGGCAGCCTGATCCCTGACCAATACCAGTATCTGAAAGAATAAAATCAAAAAAATCATGAAAATTTTTGAAACATCACCAATTCCCAGGAATAAAACCACAATGGGTAACAGAACAACTTTCGGTATGGGATATAACAAATAAATAACCGGCGCGAAGAAATGGTTCAGAGGTTTGGATTGACCCAGCATCAGTCCCAATGGCGAAGCAAAAATGATGGCCAATAAAGTGCTGGCAAATACCCGCCAGAAACTAGCCAGGAAATGCCCGGGTAAATCACGCCCTAGTTCACGAATGAGGGTTTGCCCTACTTCCCAGGGTGATGGCAAAATCGCCAGATTGACAATCCATGCCAGCACCTGCCATAACAGGAGAAGAAGAACCAAAGCCAATAACACCGCTTTTGCACGCATTACTTTGACATTTTCTCCCTCAAGATTTGACATAGGTGTAAATATTCAGGGTCTGAGCGTACATTCGGTTTATCAAAGCTGGTGTTTTCGATCACATTTGCCGTTACATTGGGTGGTTCATTCAGTAACAGAATTTTCTGTCCCAGAATGGCTGCTTCTTCAATCAGATGGGTAACCGTAATCATGGTCAGGTTATGTTGTTGCCATAATTCGATCATCAAATTTTGTAATGATTCCCGGGTGGGTGCATCCAGAGAGGAAAATGGTTCGTCCATTAACAAGAGATCCGGTTGTAATACCAGTGTTCTCGCAATGGCACAGCGTTGGCGTTGACCACCAGAAATTTGCCCGGGAAATTTCTCTGCCTGTTCTTTCAGACCCAGTTTTTCCATCCAGAAAGAAACATCAGCATCGTTAACTTTCGCTTCAACAGGAGCATGCTTTCCATCCGGGCCATAAAACCGTCGTATGTCCAATCCCAACCTGACATTATCCTTCACAGTTGCCCAGGGTAACAAGCCATAATCCTGGATGATCAAACCACTTTGGGGTCTGGGACGCATGAGCCGCTCACCATCCACCAGAATTTCTCCCGAAAGAGCCTGTCTCAATCCAGCAATCAAATATAAAAGTGTGCTCTTTCCACAGCCGGATGGACCCAATATTGTCCAGGCTTCTCCTTTGTTAATTGACCAATTGAAATTATGAAAGACGGGTTGGTCAGTCGCATACTCAAAGGTGAGATTCCGAACCTGTATCATTTTTTCAGTAACGATTTTTGATTAAGGCAAAAAATCAGAACTGATGCATTGTTCATAGGGAACATCTTCGGAGATCAGATCCTTCTCCTGCGCCCATGCAAGCACATCTGCATATTGTTCCGGGCTGGGTACACCAGCTGTGACAAACAAAGGTACCTGAAATTTTCCTTGCAAAGGTGCTGGAAGAATGTTATTTTCTACCAATGTAGCTTCCCATTTCGTCGGGTCAGCGTTGATTGTCTCCACCGCTTCCTCAATGGCAGCTAAAAATGCTTTGACAGCCTCCGGGTTGCTTTCAATATATGCATTCCGAAATGCAATCGCACTGTGGCTATACTCAGGATATTTATTATCCGCCAACACAACGGTTGCTCCTTGTAATGCTAATAATGAGGCAACTGGTTCAGGCATGGTGCCAGCATCCAATTCTCCATTACTGATCAAGGTGACCCGATCCGGAATTTTGGGAACGGCTACCGTGACAATATCATCCGGGGCGAACCCTTCTTCCTGCAGCATACGGTCCGTCAGGTAAGCAATCACAGTGCCCTCGGAAATCCCTATCTTAATGCCTTTCAGTTGATCAACACTGGTGATGCCACTCTTGGCGGAAGCAACAATACTGAATAATGGTGTATCAGCAGTAGCCGCACGGGCAAAACGGACTATAACCACATTTTTGTTCGTTCGATTATTTAAAATGGTCGTCAGGACTTCGTTAATCATCCCATCAATTTGATTAGCCGCAACGAGTTGATCCCGTTCCGGTCCGGAACTAACCGGAACGAGTTTCACATCCAGGTTATATTTATCAAATAGACCTTCCTGTTGCGCAACATACATCGGCAAAGAGTCAAGAATCGGTAATACCGCAAATTTGATGGTAATTTTTTCAGTAGCTATAGGTGAACAGGATGTCAGGAATATTGATAAAACAAACAACAATAGGACAAATTTACTCCATTGTGAAAATCGACTGTTTTTTATCATTTGTCGTCATCTCCATTTTTGAATAATTTAAAGGGATACCCCGCTACCCTTCATCGTTATTATACCTTATAGCACCACGATACAAATCAGAAATTACATAAATTTCACGCTCTATAAAGATTTTGTTTTTTCTCAAAAATTGCTAAAATAAAATGGTCCTAATCTATAAAGGAGGTCAAAAATGTCTAATTTAAAAACCACGCTGACTGGTTATGCCAGTTACCGCGGAAAGGAAGGGCATTACAGTTTCATTTTGCATCGCATCACCGGTCTGGGAACAGCGCTTTTTCTGATCATACACATTCTGGATACTTCATTCGTCTACTTTTTCCCTGATTTGTATCAACACGCTATCAGTTTGTATCGATCCACTCTTTTTGGTATCGCAGAGGTTGGACTGGTCTTTTGTGTCTTTTTTCATGGGGTGAATGGACTCCGGGTTGCTTTTTTTGATCTCATTGCTCCCAGATTATGGAGTGTCCCCAAGCAACGCTTTTCCACAAAAATCACATTACTGATCACTTTGTTGATGTGGGTTCCAGCTTCGGCCATCATGTTGTATAACATGCTGTACCATAATTTTGGCTGGTTTGGTGGCTAGGAGGGAATAATGACCACAAACACAAGAACAATTCAAAAACCAAAACCCAATTTTGAAACCAAATCCTGGATGTTCATGCGCTACAGCGCAATTTTATTGATTCCATTGGTGTTTGGACACCTGATTCTGCAGGATGTGATTGTTGGGGTGCATCGCATTGATCTCGATTATGTTGCGATGCGCTGGGCCAGTATTGGATGGCGTATCTATGATGCCCTGTTATTGGCTTTTGCTTTTGCCCATGGTGTTAATGGTATTCGCCAAGTATTGAACGACTTTATTCATTCTGATCGGGGTAGAAAGATCATGCATTGGGGGTTATTTTTACTCTGGCTGATTATCACGGCAATTGGTGCCATCGCATTAATTGGTGGCGTTCGCCCCATATCCTGAGGAGGGTTCATGACACAAACACATACGTATGATGTGGTTATTGTTGGCGGCGGTGGGGCCGGGCTAATGGCTGCTTTATATGCTTCACAAAACGCCAAAACAGCCGTGGTCAGCAAACTCTATCCAATTCGATCACACACTGGTGCTGCCCAGGGTGGGATTGGTGCAGCCCTCGGTAATCTGGAAGAAGATCATTGGGAGTGGCATGCGTACGACACAGTCAAAGGCAGTGATTACCTGGGTGATCAGGATGCCATCGAATTCATGTGCGAACAGGCAGTTCAGGCAGTTTATGATCTGGAACATTTTGGATTGCCATTCTCGCGTACTGCAGAAGGCCGAATAGCTCAGCGACCCTTTGGAGGACACACCAATAACCATACCGGAAAATCTGTGCGCCGTTCCTGTTATGCTGCCGACCGAACTGGCCACATGATTTTACAGACATTATTTCAACAATGTGTAAAGAATGACACCAAATTCTATAACGAATTTCACGTCCTCGATTTGATTTTGCAGGATGGCAAAGTAGCCGGTGTAGTGGCTTTAGAACTGGCGAGCGGTGAATTGCATATATTTCACGCCAAAGCGGTTATTTTTGCTACCGGTGGGCATGGACGTATATGGGAAATTACATCAAATGCCTATGCCTATACCGGCGATGGCGCTGCTGTCCTGGCACGGCGTGGGATTCCCATGGAGGATATGGAATTTTTCCAGTTCCATCCTACCGGGATAATTAAACTAGGAATTTTAATCACAGAAGCAGTGCGCGGGGAAGGAGGCGTCTTGATCAATGGCAAGGGCGAACGCTTCATGGAGCGCTATGCCCCCAACATCAAAGATCTGGCTTCTCGTGATGTGGTCAGCCGTGCCATATACCTGGAAGTAAAAGAAGGCAATGGTATCGATGGCAAGAATTTTGTGCATCTGGATGCCCGCCCGGATGTCATCAACAAATTTGCTGCTCAGGATGGCAAAACTCGCCCGGATGGCAGCCCCTACTGTGTAACAGCGGACGAAATTACCAGCAAAATACCCGATATCACCGATTTTTGTCGCACCTATCTGGGTGTAGACCCGGTCAAAGACCCCATGCCGGTGCAACCCACTGCTCATTATGCCATGGGTGGGATCCCGACCAATAAGTATGGAGAAGTGGTAGTGGATGAAAACGGCACGACTCTGCCAGGCTTATATGCTGCCGGAGAATGTGCCTGCGTTTCTGTCCATGGTGCTAACCGTCTGGGAACCAATTCCCTGGTTGATCTGGTCGTCTTTGGGAAGCATGCCGGAATCAAAGCAGCTGAATACGCCAATGGTATCGACCTTCCCAAATTACCAGATGACGTGACTGGCTTCACCCTTGAGCAGATCGAACAATTACGAAATGGAAGTGGCAAAGAAAAACCTGCCCAAATTGGTCAGGAAATGCGCTCGGTTATGATGGATCACGTCGGCGTATTCCGTACCGAAGAAGGGCTAGCAACAGCTGTAGAAAAGGTCAAGGAATTGCGTCAACGCTTCAAAGAAGTTCGTACCCAGGATTCCAGCACGATCTACAATATGGAATTACTCAACACCTGGGAGTTAGGCAACATGCTTGATCTGGCGCTCGTTACGGCAGAATCCGCTCTGGCTCGTAAAGAAAGCCGGGGTGCGCATGCCCGGGAAGATTATCCCAAACGCAACGATCAGGAATGGATGAAACATACCCTGGCATGGTTGGATAATGAGCAGGTTCGTCTGAGATATAAGCCAGTTGCCTTCACCCGGTTTGAACCAAAAGAACGAAAATACTAATTCGCTGACCAGAAGGCAAAAAGCACGCCAAAGAGACCTTAAGGAGTACCTTATGCAGATCAAATTGAAAGTCTTTCGCTATCTACCCCATACGGGCAAAAAACCGCATTACGACACCTATGAGATGGAGGTCGATCCCAACGAACGTGTTCTGGATGTCCTCGAACAGGTTCGGGCAGATTCAGACCCCAGCCTGGGATACCGCCGGTCCTGTGCCCATGGCGTATGCGGGTCGGATGCCATGCGAATCAATGGGCGCAATATGCTCGCCTGTAAAGTATTGGTAAAAGACTTGAATAGCACCCAAATAACCGTTGAACCCATTCTGGGTCTTAAAGTCCTGCGAGACCTTATCGTTGATATGGAACCATTTTTTGATCATTTTCGATCGGTGATGCCTTATTTTGTGAATGACGATCCCATCCCTGAGGATGGTAAAGAACGCTTGCAAAGCCCCGCGCAACGAGAACGTTTTGATGACACGACCAAATGCATTTTGTGTGCTGCCTGTACCACTTCATGCCCTTCTTTCTGGGCAAATGGAAAATATGTGGGACCCGCTGCCATTGTGAATGCACATCGATTTATTTTCGATAGCCGGGATACTGCTGCAGCCGAAAGACTGGAAGTCCTGAATGAAGATAGCGGTGTCTGGCGTTGTCGGACTGCCTTCAACTGTACGGAAGCCTGCCCGCGAGATATCGAAATCACCAAAGCAATCGCTGAGGTAAAACAGGTTATTTACAGCGGAAAAATAGAATAAGGGTTTAAGAATTAGTACTTTATAAATCGTGACAAACTGTGTATCATATAGGTAGCAAATCTTAATGAATTTCTAGTTATTGAGATTTGGCTTGGGAAGGGAGGGCATATGTTCGTCACTATTTTAACAGGTCGGGTCGCCGAAGAAAATTGGCGTACACTTGAAAAATCATATGAACGGGCTATTCGAACTGCTCCTAAAGGCATTTTATCCTCCATGTTAATCCAGTGTCAGGCTGAGCCGAAACTCTGGCAGATCATCACCACCTGGGAAAATGAAGATATTTACAAAAATGCCCATGAGCAGAAGCTTTCCAATACCTGTGTAGACCTGTTCTGCAACGCCGATTCAACCCCATACCGCAATGAATATCATGTATTCGGTCGCTATATACGCGTCTGATCACTTGACAAAAATAAAATCATGGTAGAATTAAACATCAGCATGGCTGTAATGCAGTTTATTCATCAGGTTTTCTGAATTTTGGTGTCCAGGCTCCCATTTCCTGGGCACAAGCAATTTTCACTTCAGAGAATGCAACAAATACCAGGGTCAAAAATCCCCTGAATTGGTTGGCAAAACCGACAATAAAACTGCGGGGATTATAAGGAATACTATTATCACCATACTTAACAACAATTTCAACTTTTAACAATTTAGTGATAAATTTGCAGGCAGCTTAATAAAAAATGCTTTTTTTATTCAAATTGATGATTGGTGCTAATCAAATTTTTACTTGTTGTAAATTATTTAGAGGTAAAAGGGGTTAAATCGTACTTTTAATGATGCAATCATCACGCAGAAAGGGAACTTGATTTCTTAATCTAATATTATGTGGGTAATTCATACACACTGGCAACCGCCGCGTAAACCATCCGATCAGGGTGGCATCTTATTTTGGGCTGAAACCGATGAAAGCCCGGCTCCACCTTATTGGGATGGAGAAATACCCGAATCTCCAAAACCACAAGAACATCCTTATGCTTTAATGCCGGAGCTTATCATGGATCGGATTGGTCTTGGAACTCCATTAGAGAGTGCAAAGCCCAATCTGGTTACTTTGCATCTGCCTTCCACCCGTACCGGTCCAATCCCTTCGCCAGCTTTAACCCATGTCTGGGAGTTGGATCTGGAAACAGACCCATTCCTGGCACCCTGGCGCATTGATGGTTTATGGCTTCCCACAACGACAGCATTCAGTGTATTAATCAATTTGCCAGAAGAGAGCCCTTTTAGCGACTTTATATTAGGGCAGGATGCCATTTACTGGCAAAATGTATGTAGCCTGGCGTTGGAGATCCTTTCAGAACAAAAAATGATGCCAATCATGGTACCTATAACCCCAGCTAGAGATTCCTTTCATGCCCGATGGCAACCTGTGCTGGATGGAAAAGATGATGGACCCCGCATGGCAAAATTGGTAGAAACAATGCCACCCATCTGTCGTGCAGAATCATTGCATGGTGATCGGATTTATCCCGGCTCACTCCCACCTGCACGCGCCTTGCTGGATAGTTTCTTAAACACAATATGTGATGCCCTGGCTCGTTCCTGGGGAGGTGGCTCCGAAGCAATTCGTCTCATTCCGGAGAATCCAACCCCATTCGAAGCCTGGATCAAGGCATTATTCAGTCCGGATGCCAATATCAAAATATCTCCCGTGCAGGCAACTGCTTTATTTAGTAGCGTTCGAGCCTGGATGCGAAACCTGCAAGCAGCTGGTGATAATTATTTCCGGGTTGCTTTTCAATTAATCTCTCCGGTAGACCAGGTCGCTTCATTGGAGGATTCCAATTGGCAAATTCGATATTTATTACAATCGCGGGATGATCCCAATCTGTTGATTAATGCCGACCAAATCTGGAATACACGTACCACCGCATTGGTTGTGGATGGAAAACGCTGTGAATTGCCACAGGAAAAGCTGTTAATGGGTCTGGGCTATACTGCACGACATTTCGAACCTATCGCCGACAGCCTGCAGAACCGCTATCCAACGGGCACAAAAATTAACACACATGAAGCCTATCAATTCTTACGAAATACAGCCCTCCTTTTGGATGAAGCTGGATTTGGTATTTTAGCACCAGAGTGGTGGGATACCAGCGGTGCCCGTCTGGGTGTACGTTTACAGTTATCTCCCTCAGCTGCCAGTACCCAGGTGCGTGTCAAAGCAGGGGGGCTTAACCTTAACACATTGGTTAATTATCGCTGGGAGCTTTCTCTTGGTGATACCCGCCTTTCGAGAGCAGAATTTGATGCATTAACATCACTTAATGAGCCACTGGTGCAGTTAAATGGTAAGTGGGTACAATTGGATAGTGAACAGGTGCAGGCAGCCAGGCGTTTCTGGGATACCGAAGGTCACGCCGGGCAAATGGGCCTGGTTCAAGCTGCTCAATATGTGTTGGGCGGTCAGGCAGGCGCAGAAGGCTTACCTATTGATGGTGTAGACGCAGAAGGTTGGGTGCAGGAATGGTTGGACGGACTGGATGGTCATGAAAAGATGATTGTCCTACCGCAACCACAAACCTTGCGTGGGAAGTTGCGTCCTTATCAGACTTATGGCTTCTCATGGCTCACTTTCTTCCAGCGTTGGGGGTTGGGTGCCATTCTGGCAGATGATATGGGCCTGGGAAAAACAATTCAGGCTTTGGCTTTGCTGGCGCACGAAAAAGAGAACAATGCTGGAAAATTACCCGGTCCAGTTTTACTGGTCTGCCCTACCTCAGTTGTCACCAACTGGCAACGGGAAACCAGAAAATTTGCCCCTGATTTGAAGATCTATAAACACCAGGGTCCAACCCGATTCCGAAATCATGAATTAATTCAAAAGGCAAAAGAAACCGAATTATTCATCACCAGTTACCCTTTGGTACGTCAGGATTTGGAAGAATTACAATCGATTCAATGGCATGGTGTCATTCTGGATGAAGCGCAGAACATCAAAAATCCAGCCGCCAAACAAACACAGGCGGTACGCGCCTTAAAAGCCAGCTTTCGCTTTGCCCTGACCGGCACCCCGGTAGAAAACCGTCTGATGGAATTGTGGTCAATCATGCAATTCCTCAACCCGGGTTATCTGGGTTCTCGGGAACAATTCCGCCGTGAATTTGCCATTCCCATAGAACGCTTCCACGATCCTGAGATCACCCACCAACTTAAAGAACTGGTATCACCCTTCATCCTGCGGCGTGTCAAGACGGATCCAAACGTGATTGACGATTTACCCGAGAAGATTGAAGTGAAAGCTTACTGCAATCTCACCGAAGAACAAGCCAGTTTGTACCAGACCCTGGTCAATGAGGTCATGAAGAAAATCAATGAAAGCGAAGGCATTGAGCGTCATGGTCTGGTGCTGGCCATGTTAACCAAACTCAAACAGATCTGCAATCACCCCACCCAATACCTGCAAAAAATCAATGGGCATGTACCTCCGGCTCGTGAATTACATAACCGTTCAGGAAAGCTTAAACGTCTGGTGGAGATGCTGGAAGAAATCGTCGCTGTTGGTGACCGGGTTTTGATTTTCACCCAATTTGCTGAAATGGGCAAAATTCTGAATAGTTATCTATCAACCACACTGAACATCCCCACCATATTCCTGTATGGCAATACACCGGTGAAAATGCGTGATCAAATGATCAAGCGTTTCATGGAGGATGAAAATGGACCTCAAATCTTCATTCTCTCCCTGAAAGCAGGCGGCATCGGGCTCAACCTCACACGTGCCAACCATGTCATCCATTTTGATCGCTGGTGGAATCCAGCCGTCGAAGATCAAGCCACCGACCGTGCTTTCCGGATTGGTCAAAATCGCAATGTTCAGGTACATAAATTTGTTTGCGTAGGAACATTGGAAGAAAAAATCGATGAAATGATCGAATCCAAAAAAGGATTGGCAGAATCAGTTATCGGTGCCGGTGAAGCATGGATCACGGATCTATCTACCGAAGAGCTGCAGGACCTGGTACGCCTGCGCTATCAGGAATAGGAGCCTGGTATGGACGAATTAGAAAATAAAGAAAATAACAATCGACCCCAAAGTCGAAATCCATCACAACGCCGACGGCGGCCTAATCAACGCAATCAGAGAAATCAACAAAATCAAAATCGAAATGCTAATCAGTCCCTACAGGGCAATAATAGTGAATCAAGGAACAATAAACGCGTAGATAATAATAAACGCAATCAAACCAATCAACGCGACAATAACAATAGCTCACCCTGGGGTATGAATCCATTGCCCACGCAAACCGGCATTCAAACCCGCAGTCAGCGTGGCGAATTTGCCAAAAATTGGTGGGCTCGCCGTTGGTTGGAAGCACTGGAGCGTCTGATGCAAGGGGTGCGGCTCTCACGCGGGCAATACTATGCCCGTTTGGGACAGATTGTCTCGCTGGAAGAAATCAAGGGTGGTATGCTGGCACGGGTTCAGGGATCACGCCCTAAACCCTATCGCGTCACTATTCAACTCAATCCATTCAATAATAAACAATGGGAAAAAGTGTTGGATCTTTTGTCTGAAAAATCGATTTATATGGCAAAGTTGCTGGTGGGCGAGATGCCAAATGACATTGAATCGGTATTCAATCAGGCTGGTGTCAGCCTTTTCCCGGAACATGCCATGGATTTACAGACCCGCTGCACCTGCCCGGATAAAATCACTCCTTGCAAGCATGTTGCCGCAACGTATTACATTCTCGGAGATCGTTTTGATGAAGATCCATTCCTGATATTCCGTATGCGTGGTCGCACGCAGGATCAAATCCTGGAAGCATTAAGACAGCGGCGTGGCGCAGAAGCAGATCTTTCCATAGACTATAACGAACCACTTACACGGATCACAACACCGGACGCCCCCCGTTTTCCGGAGACACTGGAACGATTCTGGGAGGTTCAAAGAGACCTGACACAGGTTAATGTCCAGGTGCGTATGCCCAACATACCACAACCATTGCTCAAACGCCTGGGAGAACCGGAATTTTCCTCCCAATTAACTCTGCAAGGCCAGTTAGAAGAATCCTACGACCTGATCAGCCAATTCGCCATCATGATTGCATATGCTGATACATCCGGAACGCCAACCTATGGTAATGGTGATGGTGACTAGGTTAAAATTAGCCATCTCCCTTTTTTGAATTTAAATGAAACCTACTTTTACCGGTAGGTTTTTTTATTGATTACCCTGTCCAAATGACTAGTTTTTTGGATATCTTCGAATTTCCTCTTGACAGTTCGATAAAACAATGTAAAATATTGAAAAACAAGTTTGTATTACAAACCGGTTTGCAAGGAGTTAAAATGACAGAGCAGATAAAAATCGAGAATATTATTCGCAACACAAGAAAATACTGGTATGTGGATGGATTGTCAGAAATTGCAGGTGGATTGATCATATTCTTTGCTGGCCTAACCTATTGGTTCGTGGCACAAATGGAAAACACTCCCTATAAGTTTGTTTTATTAACCCTGGCTCAGCCAGTTGTAATCATTCTCGGATCATGGTTAGCCCGTAAGATTCTACCCAGGATAAAAGAGCGAATTACCTATCCTCGCACTGGTTATCTTGTATTTCGCAAACCGGTAAAAAAGCGTCGTTTTCAGAGAATTCTCTATGTGGGTTTGATTGCAGCTGTTGTGGGAGCACTTGTAACGATGATATCCAGCGCATTACCAGAGCGTTTTCTGCCATTTCTGTCCAGTATTTTTTTAGCCATGGTTTCGATTTATATCGGATACCATACCGCAGTACGACGTTTTTATTGGATTGGGCTGGTCATGTTGGGCTTTGGTGCATTCCTGTCCTATTTGAATCTCTCAGGTTCCTTACCTTACACATTATTATTCAGTGGAATCGGTATTATCTGGGTTATAACAGGTATCGTCACTTTGGTACTTTACCTGCATAAAACTAAACCGTTTACGGAGGAAGCATGAAAGATAATCAACCGATTTTAGAGGTTGACCGCATCATCCATGAACCTGCCCGCCTCCTGATCGTTACCATTTTATCCATGGCAGAAAAAGCAGATTTCCTGTTTTTATTAAATGAAACCGGGTTGACTCGCGGAAATTTATCCACACACCTCTCCAAATTGGAAGCAGCTGGTTATGTGAATATAGAAAAATCGTTTCGTGGAAAAATACCCCAAACATTATGTTCGTTAACACCTGCCGGGCAGGAGGCTTTTGAAAAATATCGCAAACAAATTAATCAATTTCTCAAACGAACATAAAATTACGTCATTTCACTCAAATAAGGAGTTTATCAGAATGAGTATCGCCATTCAAACCACCCACTTAACCCGAGATTTCGGAACTGTGCGTGCTGTCGATCAAATCACATTCGAGGTAGATAGCGGATCATTATTTGGCTTTCTGGGACCAAATGGATCCGGTAAAACCACCACCATTCGCCTGTTGTTAGGTTTACTGGAACCAACCCAGGGAAATTCATCTGTGTTGGGATATGACCCTATTTCTCAGGGCGATCTGGTTCGTCAAAACTGTGGTGCGTTGTTAGAACATACAGGATTATATGAAAGACTGACGGCCGCTGAAAATCTGGAATTCTATGCCCGTGTCTTTCGATTGTCTGCCCAGGAACGCCAGACCCGCATCAAAGAATTATTCTCCAATATGGGACTTTGGGATCACAAAGATGAGACGGTCAAAGCCTGGAGCCGCGGCATGAAGCAAAAATTAGCAGTGGCACGTGCCATGCTGCATCGACCAAAGGTCATTTTTCTCGACGAACCCACCGCTGGTCTCGATCCGGTAGCCGCCAGTGCATTCCGCGAGGATTTACAGAACCTGGTTCGTCAATCTGGTGTTACCGTCTTTTTAACCACCCACAACCTGAATGAAGCCGAAAAATTATGTGATCGTGTCGGCGTCATTCGTGCAGGCAGGCTGCTTGCCATCGGATCCCCGGATGAGTTACGTCTGCGCAATGGAAATCCTTATATCGATGTGGTTGGCAGCGGTTTCAGCCCAGAGGTGATGAGAAAGTTGGAACAACACCCAAAAATCACATCCGTTCTCCAACAGGATCATCATGTCCGCGTTCAATTTGAGATTGGCTTTGACTCAAGTTCATTAATACCCTTGCTGGTTGAGCATGGCATTAATATAGAAGAAATACGCAAAGGCAGATCCAGCCTGGAAGATGTGTTCTTGACTTTAATGGAGGAAGAAAATGCTTAGTGACATTATCACCATCATACAAAAAGATTTAAGAGAAATTCTATCAGCCCGAGGTAGTCGAAAATCGAGCTTGATTTATCTCGGAATCGTCGTGGGGTTAATTGGGGTATTTATGCCCATGCAATCCGGTCGTATCTGGCTTTCTGAGCCTATTGTTCCACTGGTATGGTCCTGGTTTCCTGTGTTTTTGATGATCAGTATGGTGACCGATTCCATCGCGGGAGAACGAGAACGAAACACATTGGAAACTTTGTTGGCGAGTCGCTTATCCGATCGCGCCATACTATTTGGCAAAATAGCTGGAGCAGTCATTTATGGTTGGACGATATCGGTGGTCAGCAATCTGCTGGCTGTGGTAACGGTGAACGTATCTGATCCCTCAGGAGGTTTCCAATTTTACACGCTCAGTTTGTTCTTGATTTTGTTGCTTCTACCGCTCGTTTTGGGCATCCTGATGAGCAGTCTCGGTGTTTTGGTTTCATTAAATGCTCCCACTGCCCGATCAGCTTACCAGAAACTCAGTCTGGTGATGTTAGCCTTCTGGTTCGTCCCCATGTTTATCATGAATTTAGCACCGGAAAGTTTCAAGCTTCAGATAAATCAATTTCTCAGTAACATCAATATGATTCAGCTGGCAGCCATAGGAATTGTGCTTCTCATAGTGATAAATATTGGTCTGATCTGGTTGGCAATGCAGCGCTTTCAGCGCACCCGATTGATTTTGGATTAATTTATTCTTTCAGAGTCAGTCACCTCAATCTCAAATCGATTTGGGTCTTGACAAGCCTTTTCTTTTGGGCATAATTATGTGTACAAGTAAAAAAACCCGTTATCAGCCATGACGGAGGAAAGTAGTGCGGCGGAAATTGACAGGAAAGCCAGGGCATAGACTGAAACCCTCGCCCAATGGAAACCGTAGGAAGTTCCCTCCCGAGCTGCTCAGGTGAACGTTCCAACGAACCATTAGTCAGAGCCGGACAGCCACCGTTAACAGGCAACCTGATCGCACGATCACAATCGTAGCTGTCGGGGATGAGTGCACCAGAAATGGTGAATGTGGGTGGTACCACGGGTAGATTTCGCCCGTCCCTTAATCAGGGACGGGTATATTTTTTACAGGAGGTTCAATGTCAGAAAAACCAATCATCCTTGCAGAGCTGGAAATAGCGCAGCAAAAAGCGTTAGCCTTGCTGGCAGAAATCCAGGATGAAGAACCATTACAAGCCTGGAAGCGTGAATATCTGGGGAAATCATCCACCGTCATGTCTGCGTTCAGTAGTATTGGTCAACAATCCAAAGAATTCCGACCATTGGTTGGTCAGGTTGCCAATCAGGTCAAACAAGCTTTGGAAGCAGCCCTGGAAGAACGTGCCAGAATCGTCACCGAAGCAGCCCTGACCCGCAAGATAACCGATGAACGAGTGGATGTCACCTTACCAGGCAGGCAGCCAATAACCGGTGGATTGCACCCCCAAACGTTAGTTCTGCGCCGGATTTTCTCCATATTTGCAGAAATGGGATTTCAAGTATATCGTTCGCGTGATGTTGAGAGCGATGAACACAACTTTGAATTACTAAACATCCCCGCCCATCACCCCGCCCGCGATATGTGGGATACCTTCCACATTGACCAGCCAGGTGTCGTTCTGCGCACGCACACCTCACCCGGTCAGATACGGGTTATGCGTGAGCAAGCCCCCAATCCCATCCGGGCTATTCTGCCAGGTATGTGTTACCGCTACGAGCAGATCAGTTCCCGCTCAGAAATTCAATTCAATCAGGTTGAAGTTCTTGCAGTCGGGAAAAACATCACTTTCGGCGATATGAAAGGCACCCTGAACGGATTTGTGCGACGATTGTTCAACGCGGATGTGCGTACTCGCTTACGCCCATCCTACTTCCCCTTCACGGAGCCCAGCGCTGAGATGGATGTGGAATGTTTTGTGTGTGCCGGCAAAGGTTGTTCAGTTTGCAAAGGCAGCGGATGGCTGGAGATCATGGGTTGTGGCATCGTGCATCCAGCTGTGCTGAAGAATGGTGGTTATGATCCCGAGGTCTATTCCGGTTTTGCTGCCGGTATGGGACCCGAACGCATCAGCATGCTCTTGCATAAAATCGAGGATATCCGCTACTTTTGGGGTAATGATGCCCGTTTTCTGGAGCAGTTCTAACGATGAAGAAATTAATATTGACACTCGAAAAATTCAAGGAGGATAACAACAGATGAAAATCCCTCTTTCGTGGCTTAAAGATTATATTGATCTTGACCTTTCTTTGGAGGAATTAGCGCGAACTTTGACCATGGTAGGTCTTGAAGTGGAAGTGATCAATGTGATTGGTTTACCCCTTCCTGAAAACACCGGCCGCCAGGAATTCAAATTCACAGGCCTCGCCTGGAACCCTGAAAAATTTATCGTCGCCCAGATTGATGAGGTCATGCCCCACCCGGATGCCGACCGCCTGACCCTGTGCCGCCTGCATGATGGAATTCAGGAATGGGTCGTCCTCACCGGAGCACCTAATCTCTTCCCATATAAAGGAATGGGTACACTGGAACAGCCCCTAAAAGTGGCTTATGCACGCGAAGATGCCATTCTCTATGATGGGCACAAACCGGGTTATGAGCTGACCAAACTGAAACGTACGAAAATCCGTGGTGTGGAATCTTTCTCCATGGTCTGTTCCGAAAAAGAATTGGGTATTTCAGATGAACATGAAGGTGTCATCATCCTGGATTCCGATGCACCTACCGGCACCCCACTGGTGGATTATATGGGCGATGCGGTAATCGAAGTTGCCATTCTGCCGAATATGATCCGGGATGCCAGTATGGTTGGGGTTGCGCGTGAGCTTTCAGCAGTGACCGGAAAACCTTTGAAAGTTCCCAGTCGTAAAGTCACATCAACCGGACCCAAGATTGATGATCTGGCCGCTATTGAAATCAATGATCCCAACCTCAATCCTCGCTTTGTTTTAGGTTTGGTGCAGGGTTTATCACCAAAACCCAGTCCCTATTGGGTACAACGCCGCTTACGTCTGGCGGGGATGCGCCCGATTAATTCGATCGTGGATGCCACAAATTATGTTATGCTGGAAACCGGAGAACCTTTGCACGCTTTTGATTACGATGTGCTCATCCAGCGTGCTGGTGGAAAAGCCCCCACCATTATCACCCGTGCAGTCACAAAAGGTGAAAACCTGACCACCCTCGATGATGTGGAACGTCCATTGGATCAACATACTATTCTGGTATGTGATACAGCGGGACCACTTTCTCTGGCAGGGATTATGGGTGGTTTAGAGAGCGAAGTCACCGAGACTACCCGAAATGTGTTACTGGAAGGCGCGAGCTGGAATTTCATCAATGTTCGTCGTACCTCATCCAGACTGCACCTTAACTCTGAAGCGGGTTACCGTTTCGGTCGCGGCGTCCACCCGGCTTTAGCCTCCTGGGCTGTTGATCTGGGTCTGGAACGCATGGCTGCCTGGAGTGGTGGAACCATCGCCCAGGGATTGGTCGATAACTATCCACAACCACCCCTTGATCCATTAGTAAGTATCAGTGTGCAGGATGTTGAACGAAAATTGGGTGTAACGATCCCGGCAAAACAAATCGCCGTGATCCTGACCCGGCTTGAATTCGTTTGCAAAGTCTCTGGGGACGTCATTGAAGCCCAGACACCGCCCCATCGCCTTGACATTGGTGAAGGTGTGATTGGCAAAGCTGATCTCATGGAAGAGATTGCCCGCATTTACAGTTACAACAACATTCCCGAGACCAATCTGGCAGATGAATTACCCCCACAACGAAACAATCTGGAATTAGCAAATGAAGAGAAGATCAAGGACATTCTGGCTGGTTTGGGACTGCAGGAAGTTATCACCTACCGTTTGACATCCATCGAAAGAGAAACTCGAGCATACCTTCTGGGGCAGACACCTGATCCGGAAAATTATGTGCGCTTACTCAACCCGATCGCACCGGAACGATCCGTCATGCGCCAGAGCTTGCTGGCTTCGGTTTTGGAAGTGCTGGAAAAAAATGCCCGTATACGTGAACGCCTGGCTTTCTTCGAAATTGGCTCGCTATTTATCCAGGAAGAAGAAAACAACCTTCCGGTTGAACCACGCAAACTGGTCATCGGAATGAGCGGAAAAAGAAATATCCCGATCTGGAATCAGAAGGATACAGGTAACCTGGATTTCTATGATCTTAAAGGTGTGTTGGAAGAGCTGCTGGAAAAATTACATCTGGAGGCTGTTGCATATCAACCAACGGAACATCCTTCGATGCATCCCGGGAAAACAGCTCAAATCCTCGTGGGTCAGACCCCAATAGGCGTACTTGGAGAATTGCATCCTCGTGTCAAACAGAACTACGACTTCTTAACACCAGCTGTGTATGTAGCAGAAATCGATTTGGAAGCCCTGTTACCCCTCATCCCCTTGCGCTTCGAATCCCAACCTGTTTCGGTTTTTCCACCGGTATTGGAAGACATTGCCATCATCGTGGAAGAGGCTGTGCCGGCTGACAGGGTGGAAGCACTCATTCGCCAGACCGGTGGCAAACTGCTGGCCGATGTAAGGCTCTTTGATGTTTATCGTGGCGATCGCATTGGGGCTGGCAAGAAAAGCCTGGCATACAGCATGACCTACCAGGCACTGGATCACACCATTGAGTCCGGTGAATCCACCGCCTTACGCAACAAGATCGTCCGCCGACTGGAACGTGAATTAGGCGCCGTCTTACGCGATAATTAAATGAGTGTTGAGAATTGAGTCTTTAGGATAGAGATTAAGAAATATCATTTTCATAGCTCAATTATTTTCAAGGTCTGCAGGTGGAGAATTGCGCTCCACCTTTTTTGTGGTTGACTTATATTTTATTTTTGATAAGCTGTAACTGGTACAGTCTCTACTGGTTTTCCATTATAATTTGCAAGGAGTAAAAATGGTAAGTCGGAAAATATCCATTCCATTGATCATCATCGTAGCTGCAGTGGTTGTTTTGTTGGTATCCATCAACCAGCCATTCCAACGTGCAGAAGCGAATAAAGGGCAGGAACTTGCTGCCACTGAAACGTTCCTACAAGAACCGCAACTGTCGGATCAGGAAGATCAACAATCCATTGTGGATAGTGTTGCTCCAACCAATGATCCGGACCTGCCATCCATAAAATTAGAAGAACCTACTGATCTGGCAAAGGTGAACGAACTCTTGAAGGGAAAAATCAACACCACCCTGTTGCAACCCGGGTGGATCCAGGTCATCAAGGAGTACACTTCTTTGATTGAAACCGCTGCTACATCCACAGTTCCGGAAAGTGGACAGGTCATCCCCAGGGATTACCGACTTGAACAATGGTTGCTGAAGACCTTAAAATCATCGTGCAATACATTTACGGCACATCCCTATCTGGTGAGGAATATACCTCCAGCCTGTACAGCAAAGATCAACGCTGGCCAACAGCAGAAACCACTCCGTTGGACACTCTCGATCTTCCAGACGTTCTGGGTACCAAAGCATTGGACGATATCATTACCATGGGGTTCTCTGGGGATACGAAAATTGAGTATCACAACGAAGAAAGTGCACGCGTAGTTACCATCACCACCATCACGCAATTCCCCAGACCGGTCGGTTTCAATGGTTGGGAAGATGCCAGAGTAGTTGAATATGCCCAAACTTATTTCTACGATTGGGAAACTGGGTTGCCACTTCGCATAGAGGAATTGATCACCCGTGAGGATGGCTCACAGATGCTGGCAGGAGTGAGCTTTTATTCCGCATCGCAAGCAATTGAAATACCAACCGACGTGATGTCTAGAATGAAAGTCACTGGTGATTGAAATGAAAGATAATAAGTTGAGGTTTATTATCGCTGTAGGGATAATTATCTTTCTAACACTTATGCATTACGGAAATGTTGATGCATATACGACATCGTTGAGCGGATCAACAGGTGGTGTATCTTATACAGCTTACAAGACTGTTTTATTATTGCCTGGAGGATATTATGGTCAAGTTGAATCCACCGCTGTCTCATCTATGGGGCGAATTGGTATCTCATACTGGACGTTTGACCAAAAATGTAATAACGGTCAATGGTCATTTTATTATACGCCTGGAGGTTTGGTAAACCTAAACTCAACATATTTCATGAGAGATATGTTTTATTCCTCGAGTGAAGGATGTTATGGAAAATTTGGTGTTTCATCAACTTACACTCGAAGTACTGGAAATCATGAATTTAATATGGGAACTCCAGTCTATCGATTCTTAGAAGCCAAACTTTAATATTTTAGAATACCAGTTAAGGAAATTACCAATAAACCTTTTTAGTTTTTTCTAAAATTACTAAGAAGGTTTATTCTTTTATGTAATAAATTTATTCCTAAATTTTATAAAGTGGGAAAAATCTACTATAATTCGTGAACATGTCACTCCCCTCCACAGGGTCTGATAAAATCATAACAAATGAAAGCTGGCATGAATAAACAAAAGACAACCACAATTCTCCTAACTCTGATCGTTGTTTTGATTCTTTCTGCTTGCCAACCAAAAAATACGGATGCGGTTCAGCCATTAGCAACCGCAACAATTCAAAAAACAGCCACGCGGACTCCAACGAAAATCCCTACCACAACTCCCACCAATACCCCTACTCCTACCTGGCTTGTTCCATTAAGTGAATTGAAAGAGGTGGAATTACTTTTTACTCATCCCTGGACGGGAGAATTAGCCCGCGCCATTGATAACCTGGTGGATGATTTTAATCAGACCAATGAGTATAGTATTTTTGTAAAAGTCAGTGCTCCAGGCAGCTCCCAACAGGTTTTTCAACAAAGCGAAGCAGCATTGTGGGATGGTCTGGGACCAAATGTAGTTGTTGCGCCGATCGAAGAATTAGCCTATTGGCACAAAATGGGCAATCTGATTAGCCTGGATGATTATCTCAATGATGTCCTGTATGGTCTTAATAGTGATCTTATTGACGATTTTATCCCGATCTTTTGGGAACAGGATGTCCTGGATGGGCAACGACTGGGAATACCGATTTCACGAAATGCAAATTTTTTGGTGCTAAATGTTAGCTGGGCTAAGGAATTGGGAATCAATATCGCTGCAATGACGCCACAGTCATTCAGGAACCAAACCTGCCAGGCTCGTGATGAATTACTGAATGACAATGATTGGCGCAATAATGGCATGGGTGGATGGATAGTCAAACAGGATGAATACACAATTCTCAATTGGTTAAATGCCTTTCAATTGGAAGATTTTCCAACCAGTGAAACACCATATAAATTCGATCAATCTGCAACTTTAGATGGATTTACTTTCTTGCGTGAGATTTTTGATGAGGATTGTGCCTGGATTGCCAGAAACCCAACACATTATGAATATTTTGCCAACCGACAGGCACTCTATATCAGTGCTGATGTCTATGACCTGGTGCCACTCCAGAAAACTTTTGCTTTGATGGAAAGTGAAGACCAATGGCAGGTCACCCCTCATCCACAAATACAGGCGAAACCGGTATTAATCACCCATGGTGAATCCATGGGAATTCTAAAATCGGATCCAGCCCATGAGTTAGCATCCTGGTTGTTTATTCGTTGGTTATCCATGCCAGAACAGCAAATCCAGATGGCAAAAGTGAACCCGGGTTTACCGGTTAGCCAATCCATCATGGATCAAATCAGCTCTGATCGCAGTGACCAATGGAATCAAGTAATCGCGCTTCTGGCTGATGCCAAACCTGCACCACGCACAGCCGAATGGCGCGTTGCTCGTTATGTGCTCCAGGATGCAGCTTACCAGGTGTATCTGGCAAATATCATCCCGGTTCAGTACCCTCAAATCATAGGAGAAATGGATAGCATCATCCTAGATCTCAGCCAACAACCCGCTTCGCTCCCCTGGGAATGAAAAAACGCCATGTTCTGGCGTTTCTGTTGGATCGAAGTACTTTCTAAGAGGCGACGACGAGACTCGAACTCGTGATGAGGGTTTTGCAGACCCTTGCCTTGCCAACTTGGCCACGTCGCCGCGATTTTGTTTCTGAGCGGGCAACGGGATTCGAACCCGTGACCTTCTCCTTGGCAAGGAGACATTCTACCAGCTGAACCATGCCCGCATTTACGACCAATTGCTCGTGACCGTTATTTTAGCACTTTGAAAATGAATCGTCAAGGTTCACGAGATAAAATTCCAGTCGTTCTCGGTCCAGTCGTTTTCGGTTGTACAATTCATTCTCCTGATATGTCAAACAGGGTGGAGCATTGAGCGATTCGGCAGGTTGGGATCCAGTTCATCCGCAAATAATTCTATTCCATTCTGCCTGAATATTTCCTCCATGCTTTGAAAAACTGCCAGGCAAACCTCTCTTACGCTCTCCAATTCACGATAAATTCCAAAAACAAGCAGATCTAGCATATCGTCCAATCTATCTGGCTTGATTTGAAATTGCCTGGCTTCTGTGATAAATCGGCTGAAAGTAGTGAAAGGTAGTTGATTAATCAGGGCGAGAATCTTTAATACTTTCATAACAGCATCCATCAACAACAGACTGATGCCTTCCTGGTTGTCTATTTCAACCACATTTAAAACCTTACTAAATGACTCTTGAAACTCATACCTTCCACGGGTAGCTGCAACCCAAAAGTCCGCCTGATGGTGATGGATAGCCTGCAATTTTTTCATTAAATCATCAAAAAAAGACTGATTGTAGACCACCATCCAATGATCCGACGCTGACAAATACCAATGATGAGTAATCGAACTACGCTCTTGCAAATATTCATCCGGGGTGTGATAAATTGCTTCAATTAACATACCATCCACCACCCGTTGCAAATATTGTTCGTCTCTTTTCTCAGGTTTCTCTCGTAGAAATACATCCAATTCCAGATCAGAATAAGCCTGGTCTTCACCCCTGGCCACCGATGCACTTACAGCAATTCCAAGTAGATTATCGCCGAATTTCTTTTTCCACAGGGGAATTAATTGATCAACCAATGACATACGCTCTTCCCAACTGTGAGCTCGAATACCTGATAATACGGTTTTCATTTATTATTCTTTTATAATCCTTCCATCACATATTGTGTCAGCTCATCCACATCCAGCACATCCAACCCCAATTTTTCAATTGTGCGCCCTCTGCGCCAATAATCTGTGCGATGTACGATACAGGCCAATCGTATGATCGCATCAATTCCACGGACTGAGACACCAAATCTTTGTCCGAGGGAAGCAATCGGTACCAGGCTCATGGGAACATCCTCAAATAAATAGCGGTGATTTAACATAGGTGGTGCTTTGATACCATAATACCCGGGTTGATTATGGATTGCTTCTTCGAGTGTATCTCCGGTGGCATTATAAGCCAATGTTAACCATTCCATCGCCGTTCGGGCTCGTATTCCCAGAGATGAAGCCACTGTCACTCGTTCCCGATCCAATGCCTCCAAAACCCGGGCAACGGAAGGAGTCACGCCATTGATGTAGAACTGAAAATCACCATGGGTTGATTCAATCCATCCGGCATTTAGCAGACTGATGGCTGGATGAAAAATAGCTCCCATATTATTCAATCCGGTTTGGAGAACATTTCCCCCATCGATGAACTGGGGAAAAGCTTCATGGATTTTCTCCAAAACCCTAGTTGTCCTGGTTGCTGGTAAAGCTGCTAATGGTACTGCTTCTTTGATCCGAAAAATTCTCGCTTGTGCTGGACCATCAGACCGAGATGCATAGATAAAGGTCTCAGCTTCGGCTATGGTCACATCGGCTTTGCATCCGTTATCGCGAATCTCTTTAGCAAATTCGATAGCTCCACAGGTACGACCCGGATGCAAGATTACAAATTGACCATCCTTCAAGAACGGTGCACATGCTCCTGCAATTTCGGCATGAGCAGATGAAGGCACAACCACCATGATCATTTCAGAATCCTGAATAGCTTCAGCGATATTGGATGTCACTTTTGTCAATTTGCCAAAGCCACGCAATTCATTGCTTACACAATCAAGGTCTATTCCCCCCAACTCTTTAATAGCAACAATATGCCCCTCTGTGCGGTTATAGAGTATGGTTGGAAATCCCATCAGCCCCAAATGCGCAGCCATTGCCCGTCCGCCATGTCCTGCACCGATTACAGTGTATCTGGTTTTTGTTGTCATGTTATTTTTCCTTGTTTAATCTGATTTATCCGATCAGTCTCAGATAGATAATTTCCACTTTCATCTATCGCTTCACACGCCCCACAAATGATTCGTGTACGGATCTTGCCCAGACCAAATCGATTATTTTTTAATTGAGGAGCATCCAGAATGCCACTCAGAACTGCTTCAGTTAACATCATGGGGTCCAACAGAGCATCATAGTCATCACCCATTGATCGAATGGTGTCCAGGGAAATCGTTGCTTCCGATACCAGTTGTTTTACCCGTGATTGCACAATCGCATCAGCGGTCATATCTGGAGCACCCCTGATAGCATTTTCGATGGCTCGTTGTGCCAACAGGCAGGATTCAATCACATCTTCAGCCGTAGCTGCATGATCTGCTTCACTGAACCCAACCACATGTACAATATGCGGCTGTAACGCCATCTGGAGATATATACTGGCAACCAGATGTGCTCTGGCAGCGATTGGATCAAGAGGATAACTCAATAACCCGGTTCTGGTTTGGCGCAAAATATGAAATTTCTCGTCTGCAAGCGGTTGGATCAATTCTAAAATTGCCAACATTTTGGCCAGATCCATGCGATCGGATAATCCTGGTGGACTGTTGAACATAAATTGAGCGATATAATCGCGTACTCCAAAGGCTTTGGCATTGTAAGCTGATAAATATGCTGCCACCACATAGATCACATCCGGAGCATCGCGCATGCCCCAATGGTGCGGTTCATTCAACTCAACCGGGATTCCACGCTCACCATACCATTTCATCACTTGTTGGTGTTCTCTAATCGATCCTTCCAAATCCCAGGGACCTCTCCCATCCATTTGATTGAACCAGAATAATGGAATCGCACACCAGGCATTCTGGATGGTTTCTGTTACCAGTTCAGCCAATGGAATGAAATCATCCGTCCCGGAATACGTGCGCAATAAAGGGAAATTTCCACATCGACTTGCTTGAAAAAGCAGGGAATAATCCTGCGCAGACCGCACTGGCACACCACCAGCACCTTTCCTGCGAGGATCCTGTCTCTCCGGATGAAAAAAGTTTTCCTGGGCATCCTGGTCGATCCCCAGAGAGATCACATCCAAGACCTTGCTTTCAGCAATTTTCTTAATGCCATCCACGCTTGCCGCAAGGGTAGGTAACCCAAAATGATGCCGTAAAAGCGGGTAGGGTTGTTTCCAATGAATTCGTTCAATAGTTTTCTCTGGATACTTCACCTGAGTAGAGGTGCCAGTTTCCTCTGAACGTAAAAACCGCAAAACTTCGACATCTCCCTCTTTTCCATCGAAGACGCGTTCAAAAAAACCACTTGCTTTTGCTTTTTCTGCCACCGGTGGTGTTCCCCCAAAAACAAATCGAACACCACTTTCCCGTAACTCATCTGCGGCTTCAGCGAATTCTGCCAACAATCGTTCACCTGTCTCAGGGGTCAACCGGTAGGACACACCTACCATATCCGCCTGTTCGGATTCCGCCATGGAAATAAACTGGTCAATGGAAACAGCCGGGCCTAAAAACACTGTTTTCCAACCAGCCTCTTCTGCAAGACGTAAAAAATTATTGATACCAGCTACATGGACACATTCCCCAACAGCACCAGCGATGACAGTTTTCACGCAATCACCTCATCAGAACACGGAGATCTACATAATTATCAAGTTATTAGATTATCAGTTGTTGTCGAGCTTTGATAAAACAATAAAGTAGGAATAATATTGGTTACATCTGATTTCGTATCACGATTGGGATGACAACCAGAATATCCTCTTGGGTAGGGACAATTAAAATATAGCATAATGTTGCCAGACAAACAAGATTTTTTTCACCAACGTGCGTGAAAATTTATAAAAAACTACAATAATCCGGTCATTTATTAATCATGAAATTTGTGGATGTTGTTTTAACCTCTTGGCCCTTTTTTCTTCAATCTTTGATTTAATTCCCATAATGCAGTTTTGTTACCATCAAATTTGAGTATCTGATGCGCCTGCTCGTAAAGAAACCAGCCGTATGCACTATGCTCATCGGATATGTTGATATCGAATTGGGACGTTGAAACACCAAAACAATACTGTGGAATCACGTAAACATCCTCACCCCAAATAGAGCTGTCTTTAAATTCGGTTACAGGGACTGATTCTATGGTATCCAATTGTATGAAAGTAGACGTTGTCCCAATCCCAGTTTCCTCAAAGGTCTCTCGTCTGGCTGCCTCCAGTGGAGTTTCATCATCTTCACCGCCACCAGCAATCCCTTGCCAGAAACCTTCATCCGCTCTCAGTAGCAAAGCAAATTCGAATTGATTTTGTAAATTTTTTCGATACGGAAAGACTAATACTTGAAAAGGAGCTCTTGGCATCAGAAAGGTTATCCTTATGTTGAAATGGTCTTATCCGACGATATAAAAACCGCATTCGTTGTGTGGATCCTGGATGGTTAATGGGTCACGTTTATCATTCAGGATTTCCTGTAACTTTGCTGCTCGTTCTGGATAAATGATTGTTTTTACTGTGTCTTCCAACACCGGTAACTCAAATGGTTGATCGAAAGGTTTACGTTTCAATCGATGTGGTAAGGCTAACTGGGCAGCGACATGAATATCACTGGGCTCAAGGTGGGTTCGATTATTAAAAACGGCATGGGCAATCGCTGTTTTTTGGATGACCAGATCCGCTCTGTGTCCTTCAATCTTGAATTGGCTGGTTACCTCCGCGATCATTTCAAGATTTTCATGGGTAATTTTTATACGAGGCAACATGTTCTGTGCCTGAACGATACGATTGGAGAGTGTCTTTTCACAATTTTCCCAGGTTTTGATAAAACGGTAAGGATCATTCTCAAAGTCCAGCACACGTTTCAAAATTAATATTCTCCGTTTCAGGTCTGTGATGCTTTTAATGGAGACGGATAATCCAAAGCGGTCAATCAATTGTGGCCGTAGCGTTCCTTCCTCCGGATTCATCGTCCCAACCAGCATGAACCGGGCAGGATGGGAAAAGGAAATACCTTCACGTTCTATGATATTGACCCCCATTGCAGCTGTATCCAAAAGCACATCCACCACGTGATCATCCAACAGGTTAACTTCATCAATATATAATAGCCCGCGGTTGGCTTCCGCCAGAACCCCCGCTTCAAAAGCTCGCAATCCAAATCGAATAGCTTTCTCAATATCCAGGGTGCCCACCACCCGATCTTCTGTGGCTGAGATGGGCAAATTGACAAAGGGGGTAGCTTTCTCGATTGTCTCTGGCTTTTCTCCAGCAATAAAACGCTGGTGACACTCACTACACCATGTACTCGGAATGCGTGGGTGACAGCCAAAGCGGCAATCCCGAATTACCTGAATTTTTGGCAGCAAGGCTGCTAAAGCGCGAACAGCGGTCGATTTGGCGGTTCCTCTTTCTCCTTGAATTAAAACGCCACCAATTCTGGGATTGATCGCATTCAAAATCAACGCCAGCACCATTTCTTCCTGCCCAACAATGGCGGTGAATGGATATATTAACCGTTCCGTGTTAAGATTGATCATCATTACCTACATTGTACATGATTTTGATCCACACTTTCACAATTAACTTCAGGTGGCTGTAAGGTAAAACTACCTGCACCTTTCAAGTTCTGAAAGTTTGCTTGACAGTGTTTTTTGACTATGCTACATTAATTAACAATCAAATTTTTTCGAATAGAATTCCCTCAAGGAGCGTCATTTTGACAAAATCAAGAACTCAACTCATGGTAGAAAGGCTGAGAGAGCTTCAGGCGTCCTCACCGGATATCGAAGCATCAGCAATCGTCAGTGTGGATGGCTTAACCATTGCGTCTGCATTACCACAGGGGGTGGAGGAAGACCGGGTTTCCGCTATGTCAGCCGCTATGCTTTCACTGGGTGAAAGAATTGCGACAGAATTAGGACGTGGTAATCTCGAGCAGGTCTATATCAAAGGTAAACAGGGTTATGTTGTTCTGATGTCAGTCGGTGAAGAAGCAGTTCTGACCGCTCTGGCACGTGAACAGGCAAAACTTGGCCTTATTTTCCTGGATATGCGTCGTGCTGCAGAAGACCTGACCAAGCTAATTTAGCTCTGGTTTGATATGGATCCCATTCCAGTCAGCGGTCTTTACTATCCTAACAAAATTGCCAATATTGCCCTCAAAGCACTGGAAGATGTGATGGGTAAGAATGGCGTCAATGCCATTCTCAACCTGGCTAACCTTCAACATTTGATCGATAACTACCCCCCACCTAACCTCAACCGGGAATATGATTTTGCATATTTTTCTGCCATTTGGGGCGCTCTGGAAGAAATGTACGGTCCCCGTGGCGGGCGTGGGTTAGCACTCAGAGCAGGACGAGCAACATTTGCTGAAGGATTAAGAAACTTCGGAGCACTGGCCGGTGCCGGTGATCTTGCATTTAAGGTGTTGCCCCTGCACACCAAAATAAAAATTGGTTTGCCTGCGATGGCAAGAATTTTTACCCAAACCAGCGATCAACATTCCACAGTAGAAGAAAAAGAGGATCACTTCATTTATACCATCCACAAATGTCCAGTCTGTTATGGTAGGCACATTGAGAAACCTGGCTGTCATGTGGCTACCGGATTAATTCAAGAAGGATTAAAATGGGTATCAGGCGGATATGAATTCCGTGTGGTTGAAACAAAATGTATCGCTGCTGGCAACGAAGTTTGTGAATTTGTTATTATGAAAGAACCGGTAGGCTAAGCATTGGTAGTAACCCAATCAAACGCATCCATTCTCATCATTGATGATGATCAGGAAATTGGCGAAATGCTCAATTCCTATTTTGAGGTGCAGGGTTATCAGGTATCCACAATCAATTGGGGTGAAGACGGTTTAATCGCCTGCCTGGAAAAAATTCCGGATATTGTTCTACTGGACATTCGTCTACCCGATCTGGATGGCTACGAAATTGTTAAAAGACTGAAAAAAAATCGCCGCACACAATCTGTGCCCATAATATTCTTAACTGAAAAACGCCAGCGCGAAGATCGATTGCGTGGGTTGTCCATGCAGGTCGAAGATTACATTACCAAACCATTCGATATTCAGGAGTTACGACTACGCGTTCGTAACGTCTTGATGCGCTATCGGCGCAGTTCATTATCCAATGCCATAACGGCTCTACCTGAGAAACAATTATTAATTGAAACGATTGAAGAGCATTTGCAAAGAGGCAGATTCGGTATCATTCTCGTCAACCTCCAGAAACTGGATGAATATCGTGACCAATTCGGATTTGTGGCTGCTAATGAGTTGCAACGCAATATTGCCATGATTCTAAAAGAGACTTTTATGGTCAGCGTTGATCAACAGCCATTTCTGGCACAGTGGGGAAACTCGAATTTTGTATTACTCACCAAAGCTGATCAAACCGACTTAATTGAAAAATCCGTTTACCAGAGTGTGTACCCAAAGCTGGAAAAGGCATACACATGGGGAGACAGTCATGCAAATCGGATTGATCAACAATTAGGAATCCACGTTTATAAAAAAGTTATCAATCCACGAACAGAAAGCCTCCAGAAGATTATCATTGATTTGGAGCGCTTGATCCATTAGGTGAAAATTGAAGACAACATTCGTTATACCAACATACAATGAAGCTGAAAATATTCCAAAATTAGTTAAGGCAGTTTTGGAATTAACGGTAAGCGTCGATATATTAATTGTCGATGATAACAGCCCGGATGGCAGCGGTGATCTGGCTGAACAGTTGAAAAAAGATTATCCTGGTCGCATTCAGGTGCTGCATCGCAAAGGTAAATTAGGATTGGGGAGTGCTTATATTCAGGGATTCCGCCAGGCGATAGCAAACGGCGCTGACTATATTGGTCAGATGGACGCTGATTTCTCCCATCCGGTTGATAAAATACCGGTGATGATAAACACATTGGAATGTTGTGATTTTGTGATTGGTTCCCGCTATGTTGCCGGGGGAAAGCTGGATGAAAACTGGCCATTCTGGCGCAAGTGGCTTTCCGGGTTTGGAAATTTTTACGCCCGCACCATCCTTGGTTTAAAGATTAAAGATGTGACCGGTGGGTTCCGTTTATGGCGTAAAGAAACGCTGTCTGCCATGCCATTGGAACGGGTGAAATCGAATGGTTATATCTTCCAGGTAGAAATGTCCTACCTGGCTAACCTTCTTGGATTTCGATGTGCTGAAACCCCGATCTACTTTGCAGATCGTCGCTGGGGGCAATCAAAGATGTCCCTTCGTATTCAACTCGAAGCAGCCTACCGTACCTGGTTGTTATTGGGTTTTTATAAGGATCTTAAAAACAAACGCTCGATTTAATAGGGTTTAGGTTTTTAGGGCTAGCGACTAGGATTTCAGGACGGGTCAGGGTCACTAAATCCTACAACCTAAGTGTCACCATGAGCTATGAGCCATGAGCTTATAATAATACTCCGTCAACTTTCCCCATTCATCCAGATTAAGCGTTTCTGCCCTGCGGGTGGAGTCAATCTCGTTTTGTAAAAGCATCTCCTCCACCTTAATAACCGGTAAACTCAATCCGGCAGCCAGCGATTTACGCAGCATCTTTCGTTTTTGACCAAATCCGGCCCTGGTAAGCTGGAAGAATGTATCCAGCATCGATTCATCAACCAGCGGATTCGGATACAAATCCACACGTATCACAGCTGAATCCACATTAGGAGCCGGGTAGAAGGAACCCGCAGAAATTTTCGCAACGATCTTTGCTTTGCCAAAAACCTGAACACTCAAAGCCAATAAACTCATATCCCCAGGCTCAGCACAAATTCGCTGTGCCACTTCCTTCTGGATGGTCATCACAATCCTGCGTGGTTTTCGTTTGGCTGACAGCAAATGCCGAAATATAGCTGAAGTGATATAGTAAGGAATATTGGCGACCACCAGATATTGATCGACAGAGATCAAACGGGTGGGGTCAAGCTTCAGGATATCGCCATACACCAGTTCAACATTGCCTTCAGAACCCAAGACCGTCTCCAGGATAGGGATCAGCTTGGAATCCAATTCCACTGCCACCACTTTACGCGCTGCAGCGGATAAAAAGCGGGTTAAAGAGCCTAAACCAGCCCCGATCTCCAGAACAACATCGATGGGTTCGATTTCAGCCACATCAACAACTTTTTCCAGGGCACCATGATCCACCAGAAAATTTTGCCCAAGGCTTTTTCTCGGACTGAGTTCATATTCGCGCAAAAGATTACGGACATTCAGAGGCGTGGGAATTAAGGAAGGATCCATGGAATATTTTCCGGCACCGGGGTAAGGAAATATGCGGTGACATTATGATACCAGGCAACGTAATCGTTATCTGAATAAGCCAGATCAATCCAATATTTTCCAGGAACCCCACCACCGATATCTCCGACAACACCGATCCCATAACCTGGTACATACATGCGTTGGCCTACCATCAGATTATACCAGGCTCGGGTGACTGCAATGACACCATGCTGCGCAGTCAATCCACTGGCAGTGCCGGAAGAGCAATAATTTTCGATTCCCAACCGACAGGGAGAATAAGAGGTGGCATAAACATTTACTGCCCGCCAATATTCAATCGGGCCACTGGGCGTATCCATGGTACGTACCACGACCTTGGTACCCAAACCAGTTAATTGATCTTTTGGCTCTTTGGCAACCCAGGTAATCTCTTCCACCCGGCTGACTTCCTGATCATCTTCATAAATGACCCGGGTTCTCGTCACTTCTACGCCAAATTCACCAGCCTGAACCACATCTCGCTGATCCAGTTCCACCTCATCGGATTGAACATAATCAACCGAAAACGGTATATTGGTTTGGGTGAGAATAAACTCCTCTCGCACCCTCACAATTCGTATCTGTCCGTCTTCGGGAATAGGTGCATTTGAGCGCGGGAGACTATAATCGGATCCTTGCAGTGCCAAACCAGCTTCAGCCAGTGCTTCTGCCACAGTTTCAGCAGCAGTCTGAATTTCGATCGATTCATCTTTCAGGTGAATCTCGATGGGTTTTGCGCGTTGGATTTGGACTTCCAGGTCAGTGTTTAGAACTGTTTCCAGATCTGGTGAAACACGATCACCCATCTCGAGCTGAATTCCATTTTCCGCGAATGCCTGTCCCAGGGTTTCGGCGCTCGAAAAAATCTGGTTTTTTACACCAGCTTCATCCACTTCAATTGCAACAGCTTTTCTAAAAACGAACTGATAATCACCCTGGTAAGGTAATTTCTCTTCAACATTCACTGGTTCATCGTTCATTAAGAGTAGATCATTTTCTCCTAATGTTATGCCTGCTTCAGTTAATAATTCACCAGGAACCCGATTGGCTGTATAAAGATCGACTTCTTCGTTGGTCGGGAAAATTGTAATTTTCACTTGTCTGGCAAGTTCCAAGTCAATCTCTTTTACACCCAATAATAAACTGGATGCATCCGGTTCAACCTGATCCGCTTCTTCTAATATAAATCCATCTTTTTCCAATGCAGCAGATACAGTCCAGGCATTGGTGTTGAGGTATTGTGTTTCCCCGTTGATGGTAACTGTGATGCTTCGGGGAATACTGACCAATCCTACGAGGGAAGCCAATACCAGTGTAATCCCGATGATTTGTAATTTTCGTTTTGTCATAGAAACGATTCTAACCGAAAATCTTAAAAAAATCAGACGCCATTTCTGGCGCCTGTGTGCCGAGTCACAGAATCGAACTGTGGACACCACAATTTTCAGTCGTGTGCTCTACCAACTGAGCTAACTCGGCTTAGTGACCAAGATTCTATTTATATCAATCCCGGATACTTCTGACGCATTTTTGATAAAAGCCTCTTTCTCGGTGGTCATATTTTCCACCACCAGACGTAAATAGAAGCCGCCATCCGGCATGGTATTGTTAACTGAACGCACGATATTCCCACCCGTGTCCGATACCAGTCCCGCCAGCCTGGCTAAAACGCCTGGTCGGTTGGCGTATGAACCGGACTGAATATTGATCGTCGTCCAATTTAATGCTGCTGATGAGATGCCAATCTCATCCATTTCTTTTGCTACATCGGGAATTCTGATTGCCCCGCTGCCAATCGCTGCATAAAGATCTTCAAGACTGGCTGCGCTGATCGTTTCCAACAAATGATTAATGCGCTCAGGATACAAAGCCTGTACATCTTCCAATGCCATGATTCCACGTTCATTTAACACATTGCGTAATTGCTGTTTACCTGTTTCAGCAGCGCGCCTTAAATCTTCCACAGCTAAGACCAATCGAAGCAATCGGGTTGTCGCCGGGTTGACAATCTTCAACCAACTGCTTTCCGGTACCAAATGCGTGGTGCTGGTGACCACTTCGACCACGTCCCCGGGCTTGACCTTATCTGATAACAAAGCCAGGTTACCATTCACTTTGACACCACTGATCTTATCCAACAAGAACTCCTGTTGAATCGAAGCCACAGCATCCAGCACCGAAGAACCTTCAGGCAGGAAACGCGCGCCACCGGTTGGGGTGAAAATCTCCACCGGGCGGTAATCGCTGATATCCTTACCTTGTTTGAGGGCATAAATAACCCCCCATGTATTCTCCCCTTCCATCTCTTCTGTTGCGATTGCCACTTCGATGGCACCAAACTCAGGCAGCCAGATGGTCACCTGCAAAGCGCTATAGCCATTTTGAGGATAAGCGATATAGTCATCAAATCGATTCTGATCCAGGTAAGGCCCAAAAAACCGATTGACATGAGCGAGTAATGAATAAGCATGTGTTGGATCAGGATCATCCAGAACCATACGGAAACTGACCAGATCATTCAATGCTTCAAATGAATCCATCGCGGATTTTCGCAAGCGTGCCATGCGGCGAATCTTCTGCCAGGATTGCCAATACCCATTGACCGTCAGTGATACTTTTCCGCTTAACCCTGCCTTATCCATCAATTCTGCCAGTTGTCCGAGCATATTGTTCACAAATTTTAGTTCAAGGCGTTTGTCACTATCAATGCGCTGCCGTACAAAAGCATAGGTATCCGGTTCGGCATGCGGAAAAGCCATATCTTCCAGCCAGCGTCGCCAACGATAACAATTAAGAATGCCAGCTAATTTTCCATAAGCGCGTATGGCTTCACTGGCTTTTGAAATCCTTTTGTATTCAGGCATAAATTCAAGTGTCAATACATTGTGACTCTTATCTGCCAGTTTAACCAGAAATACACCGGGATCACGAAAGCGTGCAATCTTGCGCAGTGTTTCGAGATCCCGCGAGCTGCCATCGCGTGGATTACTAATCTTGGTTACACCATCCACAATATGAGCAACTTCCATCCCCAACATGCCTGGGAAATGTTGCCGAATCATCTCAAAACTACTTTCCTGATCTTCGACACTATCATGTAACAGAGCAGCGATTGTCCAGGCTTCCACACCTGCCAATTTATCAATTAATCCGGCTACCCAACCACAGTGAGTTTCAAAATAAGGCTCACCACTCATGCGTAACTGGCCGCGGTGCAATTCTTTACCCCATCGGTATGCTTCTTCGATAGCCGGGGTTCTGGGCACAAATCCGCCCGGCGAAAATTCTGCATTAAAGCTGGGGCGAATTTCATTTATGGTCTCAATCCGAACCATTCAAATCTCCTTATGAATCTGAACCAAGGATAAATTTAAGTATACCGAATATAAAACGTTTCAGGAAGTTGATGTATCCATTTAAATCACCATTCAGGCAAGGTGGTGGTAATCGCAGGGAAAATGAATTTAATTAAGTTCTTCAATCCTTACTTTTTTCCAGACTTTCTCACTGGCTGATTGTTCTATGGCTTCACTGACCAACATGCCATAATGACCATCCTCGAAGGTAGGAAAATCAGGCTTATGGCGCTTATCACCAGCCAGCAAATAAGAGTATATTCTGCGATAAAGTTCATTAAATGTATCTGAAGAAGTTTGTTTTTTATTTTCAGATGACAAATATTTCTTTTGTTCATTTTTCAGGATCTGGTTTTCCTGATCGCGGTATCCCAGCCATAACTGATCCGATTGTTCTGCGTTCCAGGCAATGGAGGATTTACTGCCATTTATCTCAAAGAATAGCCTGTTTTTGTGGCCGGCACATAACTGTGAAATACTCAGCACACCCTGAACCCCATTTTCAAAATGGATCAAAATGGAAGCATAATCTTCTGAATCGATGTTAATTTCCTGCTGCTTCCCGGTTTCAGTCAATTTGTATCTCTTATCATAAAAAGTCTTGAAATCTGCAAATACTTCCAGAATGCGCAACCCGCTGACATACGATACCAGATCCAACCAATGAGAGCCAATATCACCAACTGTTCTTAATTGTCCACCAACATTTGTATCCAGACGCCAATTCCAGTCGGTAGGATACAACAGCCAATCTTGCAGGTAAGAACCATGAATGATGAATGGTTTTCCAATTTCACCATTGCGAACAATTTCCAGCGCTTTTTGTATCATGTCTGACATTCTGAAATTAAAATTAACTGCCGTCACCAGATTTTTCTCTCTGCCCAATAACATCAATTCTTTTGATTCTTCCGTGGTCATAGCGAGCGGTTTTTCACAGACCACATGTTTTCCTGCCAGTAAAGCTGATTTCGCATGGGGAAAATGGAGGTGATTAGGAGTGGTGAGATGAATTACATCGATCTGGTCATCATTTACCAATTTTTCAAATGAGTGATAAGCCTTCGCGATACCCAATTCACCAGCTGCCTGTATTGATTTTTCATAAGAACTTCCCAGTATCCCGGCAACTTCGATATCATTCCAACGTAACGCTTTGGTATGCGCGGATCCCATTAAACCAGTACCAACAATGCCCACACGTATTTTTTCTTTCACAATTTTCTCCTCAATTACCTTCCTTAAGTCAAAGATCCTTAGACATTTATTGTAGCATTTCATAAGTTTTTGTTATATTCAAACGGGATTTTTGATAAAAGTGAGTTTGATGACAGAGATTAAAAAATTATTAACTATTAAAACCCTTGCATTTTTTTTAAAATCATGTAAAATATCATTTATCAAACGCTTGGGTGCCCCCCTCACCTTGGCGTTTGATTGTTAAGCAGGAGGACGGTATGGAATCTTTAAATCTCGTATTTTTATCATTGCACAACGTAATTCGTTGGGTAGTTTTGGTTTTAGGTGTTGTATTGGTTGTTCGCTCCATTTTGGGTTGGATGAAAAAATGGGATTATCAGGAACGCGATAGGAAATTAACACCATTTTTTTCTGGGGTATATGATTTACAGATTCTCTTAGGTATTATCCTTTTCTTTACAAAAGGATGGGGCAGTGTTTTGATGAATGCAGGCGGGGAAGTGATGAAAACCTCAGTGCAGCGCTTTTTTGCTGTGGAACATTGGACTTTGATGATCGTTGCTGCTGTTTTGATCCATATTGGGTCAGCCCAAGTAAAGAAGGCAACCGAGAATATCAAGAAATATAAACGCGCAACGATATGGTTTACGATCGCTTTGCTGTTAACACTGGCTTCCATTCCCTGGCCGGGTATGTCTGCAGCGCGACCATTGTTCCGCTTTTTTGGGCTCGTTTTCTAATCATGTAAAATAAAAACCAGAGGCTGGTATTGTAAGCTCTGGTTTTTTAGAAATCCAGAAAATCAGGATTATTTCAATACGTTGATTAATTCATGAGTGTGGTTCAGGATCAAATCCGCACCTGCTCTTCGTAATTCTTTTTCTGTTCCAAATCCACACAATACGCCTACAGTCTGTGCTCCGGCAGTTTTTCCAGCCCGGATGTCCACGATTGTATCACCCACCATCAGACAATTCTCAGGAGCCACCCCATTTTCCTGTGCCGCTCTCAAGATTGGATCAGGAAATGGCTTTGTGTAAGTACAGGTTTGTGCCGTGACAACTGATTTAAAGTAATCAGTAATATCAAATTGTCGCAGAAATGCCAGAGTGCTTTTTTCATCTCTGGCACTGACGATGGAGAGAGGATAGCGTTGATGGCAATATTGAATCAATTCCATTCCCTGAGGTATCATCCAGAAATGTTTCGGAGCGCGTCCGGTTTTATGATGTGCCAACCAGTTAAATACACCGGACACTTTATCGTCCAGATGGATACGGTCAAATAATTCATACACCAGATTCCCTGGGGATTCCAGAACCATCACCATCCATCGAGCAAAGGGTCGCAAGTCTTTTTGAGGGGAAAGAAATTTCAAAAATGAAAATTTTTTAGCAAAATTATTAACCCACAAATCATCAGTATCACTCAGTGTGCCATCCACATCAAAACAAATTGCCTGAATTCGATCAATATCGAGGGGCATTGTTTCTCCTATTGAAATTCAGGAAATTGGGTCACCAGTTGCTCTGCCAGATCCCATTGGGGAGCAATGATCCACAATACCTGATCTGACTGGCGGCGGACAATCACTGTCTCCGAATCCAGTTCCCAGGTTAATTCTGTATTGGACTTTTGCGTCGTATTTCCCCAACGTTTTATCGCGTACTCGCTAAAAGCCTGCCAATACTCATCAGCATCGGTTTGGGTGTCCCATTCGCTCAATAATATTAGTACATCTTCATCATTCTCAAAATGGTGATATACCAGATACTGATCCCCACCCCAACCTTCTGCTGCGGATAAGGCCATTTCTTCTTCATGCGCCCAATCACTGGATAATGGTTTTCCCAACATGAGGTAGGTGTACCACTCACCCAAGGTGTTGCGATCGATTTCTTCCCATCCATCGCCTAATAAAGATGTGAAATCTTCCAATTCAATTCTGATCGGATGATCCTCCGGGTAACGTTCCGGATGCATGATCTGTTCGGTGGAAACAGGCGGGTTGAGAAAAGCATTATCTATGGCAGCATACCCGCCTTCCTCATATAGTTCGGTGACAAAAGCAATGCCTTTGACATATGGGAAAATTAAATCCTCCTGTAAAAACACAGGTGTATTGTCAAATATCGGGCTGGAGTATTCCTGATAATATTGCAGGACTTCCTGCTTGTCTTTCAAGCTGGAATGATCCAGAAACCATTGTGTTTCTGTAAAAGAAGCATCACCTTCCACCAAAGCGGTCACTGCCGCACAGTACTCCGAGTCTAGTTCACAATAATCACTATCTAATTTCAACCCATCCTTTAGATTGTATTGAGCATCCTGCAAAGCATGAGTGTATTCATGTGCATAAGTCATTCGTTCCGGACCAGCAAATTTCTCGCCCTGGACAACAACCATTTCCTTAGTTTCATCGTCATAGAAACCAGCAATCTGCTCACTGTAGAGTTCTACGAATAATTCATAAAGGTCATAGTCTCTTTCAATCAACCCAAACAAGTTGAGGATCAATGCATCCTGACGGACATCTTCTTCTGTGTAATCAACGAAAAAATCTTCCATCACCCGTTGACGTAATTCTTCTGGTGTCAGTGTCTTTCGATCCAGATCATTTGCCCGTGGTAGTCCTCGCAACCCCTCCACTTCCTGTTCAATTTTTTCCATTTGGACCAATATCAATGGGTCAATATTCGAGGGATTTTCCAGGGTGGAAGGCGAATTATTTTCCCCAATGCTGTTTGGATTGATGTCGATCGTTGGCAGAGCCATGGGTTCCCGGGTGGGAGAAACAATTGATTCGACCGATTCAAGAATATTTTGGGACGTCGTTTGAGGTTGTAATATTGCATAAGCAACACCAGAAACCACCAGAAGGACACAACAACAGACTACCACCAATATCACAACAATAATTGCAACAATCCAGATATTTTTCTTTTCCATATTCTTTCCTAATTTTCGTTCACATAATTAATCGCATAGGTTGCATCTTCATAACCCGGGTGTGCTTCTAAGGCTTGCAGGAATAATGCGATCGCTTCTTCTTTACTACCAGCTCGATACTTTCCCCAGCCTTTCCAAAGCAATGCCTCCTCAGAATTTGGTGTTCGATCTAAGGCATAATCTACCAGCACCATCAAATCCTCATTCCGCAGGGAGTGAAAATATGCCATAAACGGACTGAATTGATAGCGCAGCATCCTTTGTGGCCAGCCGATCTCTCGGGCACGGTCAAAAGCCAGAGTCGCTTCGCGGTATTCACTGAAATATACCAGATTCGTGCCCAGATTGAACCAGGCATATACATTCTCAGGGGTATTAATGGTTTCTTGTCTAGATTTCTCCAAGGCATATTGGCGATTCGCATCCCGATCCCAGTGTTCACCCAAAATCGATTTTATTGTTTCTTCCTGGTCTGGAAGGTAAATTATCGTATAAACATAATTAAAGGATTGCCATTGATTCTCAAGTAGATCATAATCGACCCAGCGATCCGCTCCATAATATGAATCTTGTCCCAGGAATGCATCCAGTTGATCGTCATATCCAGTCACCAGGAAATAATGTCCAGCCCATTTATCATCGTTCGGCCAATAGCTTTCATCAAATTTGAAGGCTTCTTCGATCATCACCGGGAAACCAGCAGCGATCAGTTCCTTTAGTAACTCAATATCTCCACCCACCCGGTAAATGGTCTGCAACCAACCTGCATAATTTCGCACATAATGATCCAACTCTTCCACATTGACATTTCTATCTTGAGGAATCGGTTTTATTAAATCCGAAATGATGAATTGATCCCCTTGCCATCCGTAGTAGCGTAAGTACATTGCCAGTGTGGCTGGACCACAATTGTTGATGTCCTGTTTCTCATAACCTGGGGACGATAAAAGCACCCTCTCTGGGATGGGTGTGCTGGTAGGGGTAGGCAGGGCAGTTTGAACCACCACCGGAATTTCTGTTACCGCAGGTCTGGTGGCTGTAATGGTTGTCGATGGCATAACAGGTATGGGCGTACGATTTTTCTCCGTCGCAATCTGAACTGCGGTCGGTATGGAACTAACCGGATTTAGCACTCCGCGCACATAGGTTTGAAAAACCTCCCATCGCCAGGATGAGCGCAAGTTTAACCCTAACAACAAAATCAAAAGGAATGCAATGCCTATGATGAAGGCAGCTAGTCCATAGATTCTTTTGGGAGTCCACTTAATCATGGGCTCGATTCTAACAGTATTTTATGAAAATTTGATGAGTTTACATCATCTCATCCTCATTTCCATCAAATTTCAGTCATATTCATGCATATTTTTACTGGTAATAAAACCAACTATCATGGTATTTTTTGGAGAAATTGGATAATCATTGGATTGACAATCTCAGCTTTTTCATAATGAGGTAAGTGACCTGTTTCATCAATAATTATAGATTCGACATTGGGTAAACGTTCCATCAACTCCACAATTGCTTCATAGGACACACTCTGATCCTCTTTTCCCCAAATCAAAAGTATGGGTAACCCACTTTTATTTAAGGTTTCATACACATCCAGGGGATTGAATTTCACGAGATTGCGTATCGTGGAGAGAATGGCGTTTTTAAATCCATTGTATTGAAGCTGTTCTCGATATTTTTCTTCCCATCCCGGAAAATCTTGCGGCTGGTAGAAATCATCCAGCTGAGATTGGGGCAAATGAAAAGGTACCAGATAAACCCCCACAATCCACTCCCCCAATAAAGGCAAATTCATTGGGAAAATATCCTCTTCACTGACAGGTAGAACTTCAGGCGCAATCAAGGTAATACTTTTAATCAAATCGGGGTATTGATTCGCAAAGGACGCAACAATCGGCCCCCCCATGGAGAGACCGATTATATGAAAAGACTCCCCTGGGATCAGTACAGTGGTCAGCTCTGATAGTTGTTGAATGAAGAAATCGAGGTTGTACTCAGCTTTCGGGCGATCTGAGTAACCGCGTCCATACAGGTCATATCGTAAAACCCGATATCCTTGTTTTACCAGTTCATCTACCGTTGGATCCCATACATAGTATGGCACAGAAAACCCATGAACCAGCACCACCAGTTCACCCCCGGGAGCTCCGCTCAATTCATAATGAACAAACCCCTCCGATAACTCCACAAAATCACCAGGGGTATTAATGCGCACATTTCCATCTATTTGTTGTTTTTCTGGATTTAGCAAAAAAAACGCAGCCAGTGAGGTCAAAATTACCAGGTCAAAAAAGACAATGTATTTCAATAAATTTTTTGTTTTCATCTGTTTCCTGTTGAATAATCGCCTTCTCAATGCTATGAATGGGTACGGAAATGTTTAAAAAATGAGGATGAAACATCAATAAAATTTTTGTTAATCACTTTATTATATACCCCGGATATTTTATTTTTCTGATCAGCATGAAGGTATTTCAAACCAATTTGGACAATTTTAGTAAACTTATTTCCAAAATTCTTGTTATAATAGCCCCCATGAAATATCATATTTGGACTGAAGGTTGCCAGATGAATGTCGCTGATTCCATGCGCGTGGCATCATCATTAGAGAAATTGGGCTATCACAATACGGATAAGCCAGCGGATGCAGATGTCATCATTCTGAACACCTGTGTGGTACGCCAGAGTGCTGAGGATAAAGCAGTCGGACGATTAAGCTCACTAAAACCACTCAAAACGAAAAATCCGGATCTGGTGATAAATCTAATGGGATGTCTGGTTGGGGTCAAAGATAATCCCAAGCTCAAAAAACGTTTCCCTTTCGTTGATGTTTTTTCTCCTCCCTCTGATACTGTACCATTAATCAAGCACCTGCTGGAAAAGGAAGGGAAATCCCTCGAACTGGATGAAACCCTGGCCCGCTTTGCGTACATGGACGGAGATCTGGTCATTCCCGATAGTGATCAGGGCAATCTGGTCTCCAGCTTCGTACCGGTTGTGTTAGGCTGTTCTCATGCCTGTACATACTGCATTATTCCTTATCGTCGTGGAATTGAAAAAAGCAGAGACCCTGAAGAGATTCTTTCAGAAGCAAATGCACTGGTTGCTCAAAGCGTTAAAGAAATAACCTTATTGGGGCAAATTGTCGATCGCTATGGTTTAGACCAGACAGATTACCCCACCCTGGCGGGTATGTTACGCCGATTACATGGCATTGAAGGGCTGGAGCGTATTCGTTTCCTGACCTCGCATCCCAATTACATGACGGATGAACTACTGAAAGTTGTTGCAGAATATCCAAAGGTGATGCCCCATATTGAAGTTCCCATTCAGGCAGGTAATGATCAGGTCCTCGAGAATATGCATCGTGGTTACACCAATCAACAATATCGCGAACTGGTAGCCCGGATACGAGATCGCATTCCGGGTGTCTCCATAGCCACCGATATTATTGTTGGTTTTCCAGGTGAAACCGAAGAACAATTCCAGGACACATACGACCTTCTTGCCGATCTTAAACTCGATGTTGCTCATCTGGCACGCTACTCCCCACGCACTGGCACTGTATCCGCTCGTCGGATGGAAGATGATGTGCCAGATGAAGAAAAATGGCGGCGTTTTCGCGTGTTGGAAGACCTTCAAGAAAGCATTGTGTCTGATATTCATGCGAAGTACAAATCCACTTCGGTACCGGTTCTATTTGAGGAAAAAAGCAAGAAGGGTCGCTGGCGTGGCCGCACTGAAACCAACAAACTGGTTTTTGTCGAAAGCCAGAAAGACTTGCGAGGACAAATATTAGCGGTTAACATTGATTGGACAGGCCCATGGTCAATGTTAGGTCATCTCAGTCCTTGAAAAAGTTCTTAATCGCCATCTTTTCCTTACTTTTTGTTGTTCTGACTGTTTTTGCATATTTTTTTCTGATAAAACGGCCTGACACCACCAGACGCTCTACACACGTGATGGAATATATTCGCTACCCGGATAAGCATCCTGAGTGGGCTGTTACAGCTGGTGATCGCTGTGAAAATGCTCCTTTCAGCATGCCAACCAATGGCTATATTGGTTTTCTTTGGGATGACTCCTTTCGTCCAGGCCATCGACATTCAGGCTTGGATATCTTTGGAGGGATGGAAAACGGAATCACGCCCATCTATGCTGCTTATGATGGTTACTTAACCCGCCAATCTGATTGGAAATCGACTGTCATCATTCGTATCCCCTCAGATCCACTGCAACCAGACCGGCAAATCTGGATGTATTACACTCATATGGCAGATGAACAGGGAAATGATTTTATTTCAGAAGATTTTCCACCTGGTACCCGTGAAATTTTCGTAAAAACCGGAACGTTATTAGGTTATCAAGGAAATTTTTCAGGTACACCTGGAAATCCTACCGGGGTTCATCTCCATTTTTCCATTGTAGAAGATGATGATGAAGGTCATTTTTTAAATGAAACCATCATTGAAAACACCCTTGATCCTTCTCCCTATTTCAATATCATTTTAAATGCCAACCAATCTCCACCAGAAATACCGATTTGTCCCTGAGATGGGAACCTCCATCCATCTTCTCAATCTAATCTGATTTATAATAATGGCTATAGCCATAACTTCACCATGCAATTCTCCAGGAGGGAGGATGAATGCTTTCATATCGTGATTTAATTTCAGGCTTTAAGAAACTCGAAATTGATCAAAACAAGCCAGTTATCCTGCATGCATCTCTATCTTCCTTTGGAGAGGTTCGAGGTGGTGCAGATACCCTATTGGGTGCTACCCTGGCGAGTTTTCACTCCATAATGTCGCCAACATTTACTTATAAAAGCATGATCATCCCTGAAACAGGACCTGAAAACAATGGTCTCGAATACAGATCCGGGCATACTCTCAACAAAATGGCAGAGTTTTATACCCAGGATATGCCAGCAGATCGATTGATGGGTATTCTGGCCGAGAAGATCCGATTACATCCATTGGCGCAGCGTTCTACCCATCCAATCCTTTCATTTTCAGGCATTCATCTCTCAGAAGCCATTGATCGACAATCCCTGGAAGAACCTTTGGCTCCAATTGAATGGCTGATAGACCATCAGGGATATGTGCTTCTGATGGGGGTTGATCATACCGTTAATACCAGCATTCATCTGGCAGAACAAAAAGCAGGTAGAAAATCATTCATTCGCTGGGCTCTGACAACCAGCGCTATTTATGAATGCCCTGGTTTTCCAGGATGCTCTGATGGATTTATCCAGACAACAGATCATCTGACGGATATCACAAAGATGACAAAAATTGGTGATGCAACCATTATGGCAATTCCGCTTAAGGAGATGGTTGAGATACTGGTACCCATCATACAAAGCGATCCTTTTGCCATCCTCTGTGAAAAAGTGACCTGCCCACGCTGCCAGTCAATCCGCAATCAACATAATAACCAAACCAGCGAGCAAACCGATGCGTAAATCTCTTTATGCTATACTAAACCTCAGACAATCTATGCGATTATCCAGGCGAACTACACATAAAATCAGTCATCAGGCTGGTGTAATAAACCTATTATTTTTTTGTGGTGCTTCGATTTCATAGGATGAATAATGAGCCTTGCTAATACCCAAACCTCATTGGAATTAATTCTTCGAATTAGCCGGGAACTGGCTACCACGCTGGAACTCGAGGAAGCCTTATCCAAAGTAATTCAATTATCAATGGAAAATGTAGGCGCAGAACGTGGCAGTTTAATCGCTGTAAATAATGATCTGGAGCCGATTGTCGCTGCCATCTTTGCAGATAGTCGTTTAGTTCCCTACACAATCGATCAGATCCGCACCATTTTAAGTTATGGTCTGGCAGGGCAGGTGATTAAGAGCCAGGAACCTGTCTGGATTGTTGATACCAGCAAAGACGAACGCTGGTTGCGCAGACCAGATGATGCAGCCAATAAGACGGGGGCGAAATCAGCCATCTGTATTGCATTAAAGGCTCGTGATCAATTGGTCGGTGTTTTGACCATCGTTCATCCAAAACCGAACTTTTTCAAACAGGATCAATTTGAATTATTACAAACGATCGCTGATTTGGCAGGGATTACCATTCATAATGCGATTCTTTATGCTTCTTTAAACGAGAGCAATCAACGTTATCAGGAACTTTTTGATGACAGTATCGATCCAATCATCATCACTGATTGGGATGGAAATATTTTGGAAGCAAACCGGCAAGCACGCAATTGTGTGGGCACAAGTTTTAATGGGCCATTATCCAATTCCATGCAGGATTTTCATCTGGTCAACTGGGATGAAGTAGGTGAAAATTTTATACACCTGAAAAATGGTGAAACGGCAAATTATGAATCTGAATTTCAATGTTATGATCAGAAAATTTTCCCGGTGGAAATCCATGTTCGTAAAGTAATTATTAATGAAAAAGAATTGATCCAATGGACACTACGTGACGTTTCTGAAAGGAAAGCGTTAGATGTGCTGCGGGAAGATATGATGTCCATGATTTACCACGATTTACGCTCTCCCCTGGCAAATATTATCTCCAGTCTGGATATTCTGGATACGCTTCTACCCAAAAATTCTTCCATTACACCCGTTTTCCAGATTGCTGTGCGCTCAACTGATCGCATGCAGCGTTTGATTAATTCGCTGCTGGACATTAAACGTCTTGAAGCAGGTCAACCCATCACCAATCCAAAATTTGTCAACATGAATGTCGCATTACTGGAATCCGTTGAGGTTTTAGAACCAACCATATCCAGCAAACGTCAAAAAATTGAGCTGGATATCCAACCGAATTTGCCTCAACTATATGCTGATGAAGGCATGATCAAACGGGTTGTGATTAATTTATTAGAAAATGCGATAAAATTCTCTCCTCTGGATGGCTATATTCTCCTGGCTGCCTCATCAGATGGTGAGCAACTATTCATCTCGATCAAAGATAGTGGTCCTGGAATTCTCGATGAAGCTCAGGATCGAATATTCAACAAATTTACCCGTTTGGATGCCAAATCATTTCCCAAAGGAATTGGTTTAGGACTAGCCTTTTGTAAGCTGGCAGTCAATGCACACAATGGTAAAATCTGGGTAGATAGTACAATAGGGCAGGGTAGCCAATTCAACATATCGCTGCCATTTAAAAAAGATCTAACAACCTGAAGCTTAGAGGTATTACATGCAAGAAATAGTTAATCGAGTCTTTATCGAAACCCATTATCCAGGTGTCACCTTGGGAGCCATTAGCCGCGAACATGGCTTGATTCTGGTGGATTCCCCCTTCCGGCAGGACGACACTCGCTCCTGGCGCTCATCTTTACTCAATCTGGGTGGAGGTGTTGCTCGCATTTTGGTTCAGATGGATGCCCATATTGATCGTTCCATGGGTGCAAAAGCGATGGAATGCACCATTCTCAGCCATATCGAAGCCGCCAATGTGTTTCAAAATCGCCCTGCTTCCATCAAAGCACAAACACTTGATGCGGGTGCTGAATGGGAAAATTACAATGGTCTTGGTAGCATCCGCTGGGGTACACCTCACATCACCTTCAGCGACCATATGTTTTTGCACTGGGATAAGAATTTAGTGGAATTGGATTACCGCCCCGGAATCGCAGATGGATCCATCTGGGTCGATCTTCCTGTAGAAAAAGTACTGTTCCTCGGAGACGCTGTGGTCAGCAACCAATCACCATTTCTGAGTGATGCGGATCTGCCCTTATGGATTGAGCATTTGAAATCCCTCTTTTCTAAAAAATATCAGGAGTACTTTTTTGTAAGTGGCCGAGATGGTCTGATTACATTGGATGATGTTCACAATCAAATTGATTTTTTGAGTGAGATTAATGAAAAAGTGCAGGACCTTGCAGCCCAAAAATCAACATTGGATGCAGTGGGTAAATTAGTTCCAGATCTGATGAAAAAATTGCCCCGTCTTCCCACCAAACAGTTCGAATTACACGAAAAACGGTTAACTTACGGCTTGCAGATGTATTATGCGCATCGTTATTTAGACAAACCATCCAAAAAAGAGGTGAGTTGATTAATACATCCAAAAAATTAAAAACAGATCAGGTTGTTAATCCACAATCCTATCTGCCCCTAGTCCATGCCACCCGAGGAGATCTGGTGGAATCCATTCATTGGGGCGCTATTGCGGTAGTTGATAAATTTGGACATCTGGTCGCTTCATATGGCGATCCTGAACTGGTAGCGTTTCTGCGCTCTTCTTCTAAACCAATCCAGGCACTGCCTTTACTCGAATTGGGCGGAGTCGAGCATTTCAATCTGACCGACCCTGAAATATCGCTGATGTGTGCTTCCCACCGCGGATTGGATATTCACGTCGAAGTGCTAGAAAAACTACAGACAAAAATTGGTGTACAGGAATCTGACCTGATGTGTGGAACCCATCCTATCAACGATAAACCAACTGCTGAAGCCATGTTGATGCGAGGTGAAAAACCAGGTCAAAACCGGCATAATTGTTCCGGAAAACACACCGGATTCCTGGCACAGGCAATTCTGCGTGAAAAAACCAAAGAAAACTATATCAATCTGGAACATCCGGTGCAGGAACTGGTTTTAAAAACTTTTGCTGAGATGTCTCATGTGCCTTTGAATGAAATTTATATAGGCATTGATGGCTGTTCTGTTCCGGTCTTTGGTGTTCCGTTGCGAAATGCCGGCTGGAACTTTGCCAGTTTATGTGATCCATCCGAACTTGCTCCCCAACGAGCACAGGCTTGCCGAAGAATCACAACAGCTATGACCAATGCCCCCGAAATGGTATCCGGACCGGGTCAGTTTGATACTGAATTGATGAAAGTCGGACGCGGAAAAATCATCGCAAAAGGTGGGGCAGAAGGTTACCAGAGCATCGGTTTGTTACCGGGAGCATTCAGCAGCGATAGCCCAGCCCTGGGTATTGTCTTCAAAATTGCCGATGGTGATAGCATTGGGCGTGCACGTCCTCTGGTTGGAATTGAAATTCTACGCCAGCTCGGCACGCTGGATGACGAACAGATCCAGGCACTCTCAGCTTTTGATTCCCGTCCTATTCAAAACTGGCGTAAAATGGATGTTGGCCTGCTAAAACCTGTTTTTCAATTGTATTTCCATTAATAAATATATTGAGAGCAGTAAGACTGGAGATACACAATAACATGCAACCAAATCCGGATTTATTAAGAGAAAAAGCCATAATCATTTATGATCGCCTTTTAAAGCTCTTTGGTTTACCCGAATGGCGCGATCCCATGCCAGCCCTTGATGAACTGGTGTCCACCATTCTTTCCCAGAATACCAACGATAAAAATCGCGATGTAGCTTTTAATGCCCTCATTGCTCGTTTCCCAACTTGGGAAGCTGTTCGAGATGCCGATCCGGATGCTGTGATTAATGAGATTCGACCCGCAGGTCTCGCCAACCAGAAAGGCCCCAGAATGCAACAGGTTCTGCGCCAAATAACAGAAGAACGAGGTGAACTCAATCTGGATTTTTTGAAAGATTATTCAGCCGAAGACGCGCTTGCCTGGTTAACCCGCTTTAATGGGGTTGGACCCAAGACAGCATCCATTGTACTCCAATTTGCCCTGGGTATTCCTGCTTTCCCGGTTGATACCCATATTTACCGTGTGAGTGGCAGATTAGGCTTGCGTCCCGATAAAATGACTGCCGATCAGGCGCATCCTCACCTGGCAGCCTTATTCCCACCCCAGACATATGGGCCAGGGCATCTCAATTTGATCCGCCTGGGTCGTGAAATCTGCCTGGCACGTAATCCAAAATGCGAACAATGTCCTTTGACCGATCTTTGTGATTATTACAATTCCAGCCAATAATGAAGAAAACAGGATTTTAGATTTCTTCCAGTGAAACCCCATCCAACTGAAGCACCCATTCCGCCTGTTCACCGATCAATTCAGGAATAGCATTCATATCCACCCAATAGCACTGAAAAACATTTCCACGATCCGATTCGGTTTTCCAGTATTCGGTAGTTTCTTCTTCAACTTTAAGCAGATAAAAATGCCGGCGGATTTCGCGTGTCAGCGCATCACTTGGCAGCCAGCCGTCCAATTCAGATAAAAGGACAGGGGGTTCTTTATTCAGGTCATACTCTGCATACTTTACATGTGTAAAACCTACTTTCCGCTCATAAGTCTGCAACAACAATCCACGATTGCATAATGGTCCATTCCGTTTGGCTGCCTGGGCTGGCCAGGAGTAGCATCTTAGGGTTTGAGTCAAATATGCTTCATTTGGGCCTGTGAATTTCAATGTTTCACCTAATTTATGGATTATTTTTAATTTGGATAAACCTGTTTCTTCTTTAATTTCCCGTAACAATGCTTTTTCTAGTGTTTCATTCTCTTCCACGGTTCCTGCTGGAATTTGTATGCCAGCATTGGGATGTGAAAATACCAACAATTGGGGATTATCATTCTTTTTTCTTATTACAAATGCCGTTACTTTTTCAATCATCGTTAACCTGCCAAATCAACCACAGTTCTGAATGTCCGGTAAGCGGTTGGCATATCTTCAGATCGAAATGTAATATCTCTGGCAGAAATTCGCTGCACACCTGGAACAATCTGTGCCCGATCTGCTAATTCTGTCGATTTGAGCTCAACTTTTCCCTGAATGGGTTGCTTTACCTTAAACACCTGGGAGCCTTCACCGTTCTGGTAAGCCTGAATGGCCAATCGGGCACCATCCCGAATTAAATTCTGCGCTTCTTTGGGGTGCAAACAATCAGCCGAAAAGCGGCTATTGGCTTGTTTAACCACGACTGATTGAATTCCAGGAATCAGTTCTTTGGCTTCATGATTGACGGCTTGATCTCCGGATATCATCAATATCGGGACATTAAAATGACCAGCCAGAGCGGCATTCAAACCTGTCTCGCCCACCAGATACTCATTCAACCATACATTTCCGACAACAATATTTGACCAGGTATGATCAAGAATCGCAAGCTGTGTACCCACACGCGCATGAAATCCGATGAAAAAGACAACATCAACATCTTGATCAATCCCCTGTAACATTGAATATGGCTTTGGAGATCCACAATTTAATCTTGCTCTGGGGTCAAGTAAATCGATCATGATATTATCACCGTTCCAATGACCATCCGACACGATAACTTCATCCACACCGGACTCCATCGCACCACTGATTGCTGCATTCACATCTTCTGTCATGATGCGACGAAAACGCTGCCATTCTGAAGTACCTGGTTTTACCTGTTCCCAGTTCACTACCCCGCTAATACCTTCCATATCTGCAGCAATCAATAACTTCATATCGCTCCTTTATCAAATTCGAGATCTTTTTCGCTCAAATTTAAGTATACTACGCCTGATTAAATCATGTAAATCCGGACTAGTTAGACAATTAAAGTCCAGAATGTTCAAAGGAATATCATTTTAGATTTTTGTTTGTTTTTCTCGCTTGCCTGAATCATGTTTTATAAATATTTTGTTAAAAACAGCTTTAGCATCTTGTTTTTTCCTTTTAAAGTGTTACAATTTCAAATCGGAAAGTAACGATTAGAAGTAGAGGTTAAAAATGCCAGTATATACCTATCGGTGTGACAACTGTGGCGTACAATTTGATAGAAGACAGTCTTTCACAGACCCATTGCTAAAAGTGTGTCCGGACTGTGGGAAGAAAGCCTTACATAAGGTCTATACACCTGTAGGTATTGTGTTCAAGGGTTCTGGGTTTTACGCCACCGATCACCGCTCTCCCTCAGGGCAGAACAAAACCAAATCTTCTCACGAAGAAAAATCTTCAGACAGCAGTGCAAGTGATTCACCTTCCAATGATTCAAGTTCAAAAAAGAGCACAGAGAGCAGTGCAGAAAAAACCACATCAAGTACCAATTCAAACCCAAATTAAACAGGTGCAATCAATAGAAATTCAGTTTGATTGAACCCGGTTTCGCCGGGTTTTCTTATTAAAGAAAATCTGGTATGATCCCACCCGACATGGTCAGCAGTCGAAATTTAACATTTGAGTGTCTAAATTAACAAATCGGGAAGATTTAGACGGGAAATGATAGCTTTTGATAGAAAATAATGGTCATTTTGATAGTCAATGCTTGGGTTACCCCCTTATTCTGAACGAGGTTTAAATGAGCAAGAAAGTTGAAACCAAAAAACAATATCGGCTTACAGCTGAAGAACGCGAAAGACGAAGACGCCAGATCATGTTTGGAATCTTTGCAGCAGTGTTGATCATCTCCTGGATTGCTTCCATGATCGCTGTGCTGTAAGCTCCTCACAAAGGAGTTCCATGATAAAGAATACTTCCCGATTTTTGATAGCAGGCTTGTTGATTGCCTGGTTCGTTGATTTTCTATTTTATAAAAAGCCGTTTGGTATCGCATTCACTCTCTGGGTGTTTATCACTGTAGCTGTGTTATTCATCATCAGCTACCTTGAAAAAATCAAACCTCATCGGCTTTCCTATGTGTTAGCCGGGGTCGCAATTGTGCTCTCCAGCGCCAGCTTTCTGCGTATGGAACCATTCACGCAGACTATTTCAGCACTCGCCAGCCTGGCACTCATGATGCTGGTGACAATCACTTTCCGCGATGGTCATTGGCCATATTTCCGATTGTTGGATTATGTCTTGAAGGGTCTGAAATGGTTGCTAACCATCTTCAGCATACCCTGGCCTGTTATTTTTCAGGGACAGAAGAAAAATAATCAGGAAGAAAATTCAGATAATGTCGAAAGCAAACCACAAAACAAGAGAGCTGTCTGGCCTATCCTGCGTGGTCTGTTATTATCCATCCCAATTCTTTTAGTGCTGGCTTCTCTTTTAGCCAGTGCTGATCCAATTTTTGAAAAAGGCTTGAACGATTTCTTTAAAATTTTTCAGATAGAAAACATTGCAGAGTACATCTTCCGCCTGGTCAATATTTTACTAATGGGGTACCTCTTCATTGGTGTACTTATTCAGGCAATTTATCCCAAAAACCAGGATCCGCAACCTCAACCCAATCAACCCTCCTTTTCAAAATTTCTTGGGTCAGTGGAAGCAAAAATCGTTTTCATCAGTATAAACCTTCTATTTGCCGCCTTCCTGGTCATTCAATTCCGTTACTTTTTTGGTGGTCAGGCGAATATCAGCGAGACAGGCTTTACCTATTCAGAATATGCACGCCGGGGATTTGGGGAAATTATCACAGTAGCTGTCCTGAGTTTATTAATTTATTATGTTTTCCACAGTATTACCCGTCTGGAATCAACTAACCAGAAACAATGGTTTTCTGGTTTGAGTATTCTGGTTTTTGTGCAGGTATTGGTGATGCTCGTCTCCAGCTATCAACGTCTGGTTCTGTATGAACAGGCCTATGGCTTTTCTCGTCTGCGAACCTATTCTCACCTCTTCCTGCCCTGGCTGGCGGTATTGATCATTCTTGTGATTATATTAGAGCTCGTGCAACGTCAAGGACATTTAGCATTCACCATCGTTGCTGTTGCAGCCGGTTTTGTAATCACCTGTATTGCTTTTAATATTGATGGTTTCATTGCCAAACAGAACATTCAAAGGGCAACCCTATCAGACCAGGAAGGCTATGCCTTGGATTTTTACTATATTTCTGAACTGAGTTCTGACGCGGTTCCTGTCATTTTGGAAAGCTATCTGGAAGATAATTCATCCACAAAAGACCTGTTAGGTGCCAATTTATCCTGTCGCTGGAACGAAATCCAGAAACAGGAAACCCGTCCCTGGCAGTCATTCAACATTTCTCGTGCCCGCTCGGTAAGTCTACTGAATCAATACCAGCAGAAATGGCAACAATACCCCATCCAGCAAGACGAATCAAGAGTCGATGATTACGTTTTGGTTGTTGGTGAAAAATATTTCTGTGCTAATCATGCAAACTGGATAGACTGATCTCTATCCAATTTGCAATTTGAATGGATCGTAGCAAGATTTTAAATAATTGCTTTCTGGATCTCTAGCCAACTTTAACATGGTAAAATCGATTCAATGAAACGTTGGCAACTTTGGGTAGGAATTCTCATCAGTGCAATACTGCTTTATTTTGCCCTACGAGGATTAAAACTGGCTGAAGTCTGGGAATCCATCAAAACCGCCCGGTATATCTGGCTGTTACCGGGTATTGCCATCTATTTTATGGGGGTTTGGGTGCGTTCCTGGCGCTGGCATTATATGCTGAGACCGCTTAAAAAGATCCCCACCCGCACCATGTTTCCGATTGTGACCATTGGTTACATGGGTAACAATATTTATCCCGCCCGTGCCGGTGAGGTGCTGCGAGCTGTGATCCTGAAACAACGTGAGGATGTACCAGTATCTGCTTCACTGGCAACTGTGATTGTGGAACGAGTATTTGATGGCGTGGTGATGTTAGCTTTTGTATTCCTTAATCTAGGTGAACTGGCAAACCTCACGACCGATTCTGGCATCATCGGCAATATTCAACAGGTTGCCTTTTGGGGAGCCATCGTGTTCATCACCGCTCTGCTGGTTTTTCTTCTGGCTGCCATGTTTCCGCAATATACACAGAAGATTGCTGATTGGTTTATTCAACGTTTTATGCCCGTCCGCCTGCGTGAGAAAACCAGCCAGATTGCCAGCCGCTTTCTAACCGGTCTGGAATCTCTGCGCTCGCCACAAGAGGCCTTGATGATTTTTTTCACATCCGTCATTATCTGGTTACTTGAAACAGGTAAATACTGGTTTGTGATGCATGCCTTTAACTTCGAGGTTAGTTTCTTTGCCTTAATGTTGATGAATGGTATCGTCAACCTGGCAACCACCATTCCATCCGCTCCAGGATATCTGGGTACTTTCGATGCGCCTGGTATTGCCCTTCTGAGTGCCTATGGCGTTCCACCCGAAATGGCTACCAGTTATACGCTGGTGTTGCATGCTGCCCTGTGGTTCCCCATCACAGCCCTGGGTGCTTATTACTATCTGCGCCAACCACTGCGTTGGGGTTCGAAAGAAGTCAAATCCATTCAACAAAATAATTCTGGAGAATTAACATGAAGATCGCCATTGTTGGTGCTGGAATCGCTGGACTGACTGCTGCTCATGATCTTATCAAAAAAGGGCACCAGATCACCATATTCGAAGCAGCGAATTATGTCGGCGGTCTGGCAGCAGGCTTCAAGGAAAGTCACTGGGACTGGTCGGTGGAGCGTTTTTACCATCATTGGTTTCAATCTGATGCAGCCATGTTAGGATTGATAGACGAATTAGGCTGGAGTGATCAACTTGTTTTTCCCCGTCCAGTTACCGTCATGCATCACAAAGGAAAATTTTATCCTTTCGATTCCATTCCATCTGCACTGATGTATCCGGGCCTTGGCTGGGGATTCAACAAGATTCGCTTTGGGCTTGTCAATCTCGCAATCCGATTCACCAATAACTGGCAAACACTGGAAAAATTCACGGTGGACGAATGGATGCGCAAATATGCCGGCGATAAAGCCTATGAAGCCGTATGGGAACCGATGGTGATTGGAAAATTTGGAGAACGCTATGCCCGTCAGGTTAATATGGCCTGGATGTGGGCTCGATTGAAAGCACGCACACCCCGATTGGGAACCTTCAAAGGTGGTTTTCAGGCATTTTCCGATCAATTTGCAGCTTACTTAAAAGGAAAAGGTGTTCAAATTCTCCTCAACTCTCCGATACAATCGATCCAGAGGAATTCGCAGGAAGGATTGACACTCACCACCACCAACGGAGAAATGATCTTTGATCAATGTCTGGTAACCAGCTCGCCATCTTTAATGGCTCGTCTGGCACCCGAATTACCTGAACAATATCTGGAAGGCTTGCTCAACTTGAAGAGTCTTGGGGCTGTTGTTTTAACCCTTGCGGTTAAACATCAACTATCTAAAGAAGGATACTACTGGTTCAACTTGCCCAAAAAAGCAGGTTTTCCCTTCCTTGCGCTGGTAGAGCATACCAATTATCTCTCTCCTGAATACTTTGGGGGTAATCATCTTCTGTACTGTGGTGATTATCTGGAAACGGATCACGAATACTTCCAGCTGACACAGGAAGAAATCATCCGACGCTTCACCCCCAGCTTACAACGCATCAATCCAGAATTTCGACCCGATTGGGTAAAGAACGCCTGGCTATACCGGACACAGTATGCACAACCTGTTCCCTTTATCAATCACTCTAAGAACATCCCGGATATCCGCACACCTATCCCTGGTCTGTTTTTTGCCAGCATGTCCCAGGTCTATCCCTGGGATCGAGGAACCAATTTTGCCGTCGAGATAGCCCATCGAGCAGCTAACATGATGGGCAAGTAAACAAAGGTCAGAGAAAATTTTTGCATTTCAGTCATGCGACAGATTCTTTGCCAAGTATGGTACAAATCCGTAAGGTTAAAAACCTTAAAATTTTAAATCCAAATAAGATTCAGGATTCAACATTAAGACTCACCGATTCATCAAAAAGAATCATCCAGAAAATTTTTGGATTCACCCTGTATTTAGTCAAAATTATTAATTTTCAATTATAACCCCCATATATAGGGTTCTTAAAAGTCATACCTACCACATATATGGAATAAAATTGACTGGACAAATAAAAAAACATTCACGACTTTTCGACTTTTTTTTAACATTAAAAGTCTTAAAGATTCAGAATCTTTAAAACTATCGTCAGGTTTTTGGCTTGTTTGACCCTTCTTTTTCTGTTAGAATGATGAATGTAATCGGGGCAACCCTTACAGCAATTATTGCCTTCATTCATGAAGGATAACAATTTTACGGGCACAAACTCCCACTGCGCAGTCTGCAGTGGGCTTGCTTACCTGTTACCTGTACGTAGTTACCAGATTATAGCATCACCAAATGGAGGAGGTAGCGTGAATGAATGCTCATCAAGCATGGCAGAATCTCATCGGGCAATTACAAATGGAGATGTCCAAAGCCGCCTTTGATACCTGGGTCCGTAGTGCAGAGTTGGTAAATTATGAGGAAAAAATATTCACCATTGGCTTGCAAAACGCTTATGCGCGCGATTGGCTGGAAAGTCGTTTATCCAGTACCATCACCCGACATCTCACTGGATTAATGAATGAGAAGATTGCTGTCAATTTCATCGTCTGGCATAAAGATGCTGTGCCACAATCCAATACCACTATAGAAACACCTCTTCCCCCATCCAATAACAATCACTCCGAAATTTCTGCTAATTGTAGTTTTCTGAATGGCAGATATTCATTCAATAATTTTGTCGTTGGTCCCTCCAACCGTCTGGCGCATGCAGCCTGCCTGGCAGTCGCTGAAAATCCCGCCAAGTCATATAACCCACTATTTCTGTATGGGGGTGTAGGGATGGGTAAAACCCACCTCTTACATGCCATTGGCAACACCGCCATCAATAACGGTCTGAGCGTGTTGTATGTCTCTTCGGAAGAATTCACCAATGATCTCATCAATGCCATCCGCAGTCACAACACTCAGTCCTTCCGGGATCGCTACCGCAACATCGATGTTCTCCTGATCGATGATATCCAATTCATTGCTGGTAAAGAGTCTACCCAGGAGGAATTCTTTCACACCTTCAACACCCTGCATGGTCAGGACAAACAGATTGTAATTTCATCCGATCGACCCCCCAAGGCCATGAACACCCTGGAAGAACGCTTACGCTCCCGCTTCGAGTGGGGTTTGATCGTCGATATTCAACCGCCGGATCTCGAGACCCGCACCGCCATCCTGCGTTCGAAAGCCGAACGCAGTGGACGCCAGGTTCCGAATGAGATTCTGGATTCCATCGCTCGTCAGATCCAATCCAATATTCGCGAGTTGGAAGGTGCCCTCACCCGAGTACTGGCATATGCAGAACTGAGCAACCAACCTTTAACCATGAAACTGGTGAATGTTGCCCTGGCAGACCTTTTACCCAAACGCGATAAATTATTGCCCGATCAGGTGCTTTACGCCGTCGCAAATGCTTTTGGCATCTCTCCAGAAAAGATGCTGGGGCGTGAACGTACCCGCGAGATAGCATTGCCACGGCAGGTTGCCATGTATCTGCTGCGCGAAGAAGCCAATATCTCCTTGCCACAAATTGGCGAAGCTCTTGGTGGCCGCGATCATACCACGGTCATGTACGCCTGCGATAAAGTCGCTGACCTGATTGAACGTGATGACCGATTGCGTCGCCAGCTGATCCAGATCCGCGAGCAGCTCTATGGCAGACCAGTTCTGGCAGTATAAATCACATCAAGGAAACCACGCTTATACCAACTTTTGACAAATCCACCTGCATGTGTTAAACTTGCATAAGCAATTTGAAAGTGGTAACGTCGCTATGCGGCATTTGACGTGAGAAAGTTTATTGGTTCCATTCTTGGTATTATCGATGCGCAATCCCCCGGCTGAATACCACCGTGGGATTTTTTCATTCTCACTCAATTTTGATCTATACACAGTATTACTGTGATAAAACTTTAGAACTTTACAAATAGAAAAGGAAATTTTAATAATAATGAATTCTATACCATTACGAATCATTCCCCTGGGAGGTATGGGGGAAGTGGGCCGTAACATGATGGTCTATGAATACAATCGCGAAATCTTGATTGTTGACACAGGCTTAATGTTCCCCGAAAATGATATGCTGGGAATCGACTATATCATCCCGGATATCTCATATCTCAAAGACAAAAAGGATTGGGTCAAAGGTATCTTTATCACCCACGGGCATGAAGACCATACCGGAGCCATCCGACATATTCTGGATGATATCCAGGCACCGATCTATGCCACTGCATTAACAACCGGTTTATTGGAAAATAAGCTGGCTCGTGGAGGGATGTTAGACCGTGCTGATATTCACACCATTAAAGCAGGCGACATTGTTCAGGTCGGTAGTTATTTTTCCGTGGAAACTTTCCATGTTTGCCACTCCATTCCGGATGGCATTGGCCTGGGAATTCAGACTCCAGTTGGGTTAATCGTTCATTCAGGAGATTATAAATTTGACCATACGCCGGTCGATGGCTGGCCAACTGATTATTCCAAACTGGCTGATTTCTCCAAAAGAGGTGTTTTAGCTTTACTGGCTGATTCCACCAATGCGGAACGCTCTGGCTGGACACCTTCAGAAAAGGTAATCGAACCAGCTTTTGACAAGGTCTTCCGTGAAGCCAAAGATCGTATCATTATTGCCAGTTTTGCTTCTTTAATTTCCAGAATGCAGCAGGTTGCCAATACAGCTGAACGCTATGACCGCAAGTTGGCATTCGCAGGCACCAGCATGGTGGATAATGCCAAAATTGCCCGTAAATTGGGTTATCTTAACGTCAAAGATGAACTGGTTGTTCCCATTGAACAGGCATTAAATATGCCAAAATCCAAAGTAGTGATTATGTGTACTGGTTCACAAGGCGAACCAACCTCCATATTAGGCCGTCTCGCCATAGGAAAAAACCGGCAGTTTGACGTTATCACTGGAGACACCATCGTGCTCTCCTCCCATCCCATTCCGGGCAATGAAGAGAGTGTCAGTCGTACCATCAACAAGCTCTTTGAACGTGGTGCCAATGTCATCTATGAAGCCATCGCAGCAGTACACGTTTCTGGACATGCCAGCCAGGAAGAAATGAAAATGCTCCTGCACCTTACCAAACCAAAATTCTTCATTCCCATTCATGGTGAGTTGAAACATCTTAAACAACATGCCCGTATTGCGCAGGAAGTTGGCGTTCCCGCTGAGAATATTGAAGTCATTTTGAATGGCCAGGCAGTCGAATTGACTCCACACCGTTTGAAACGCAGTAATAATGTTCCAGCCAGTTATATCTTTGTGGATGGATCCAATGTTGGTGATATCAGCCCTGATATCATGCGTGAACGCGAGATGATGTCTCAGGAAGGTGTGGTATTAATCAACCTCACATTAACCAAAGATGGAGATATCGTGGGTACACCGAATATTGTGACCAGTGGTTTTCTGATGTCGCAGGATGAAGATGAACTCAAATCTTTAACACGTACAAAAATTGAGGATGCTGTTTTGTATGCCAATGGTCACTTACAAAAAGATGTTGAAAAAGCCGTTCGCAACGTGATTTATTCAGAAACCAGACGAAAACCATTGGTTGTTGTTTCTGTGAACGAAATTTAAGCATCTACTTGGTAAATATCTTAATCACGCATCATTTCAGATGCGTGATTTTTTTACTTTCAATGTTCCGTTACGATTATCCATTCAATTGACATTCCTGTACAATTAATATAACCTTTTAAAGCAGATTCTTTTTTCCCGGAGGAGAACAAGATGAATCCACTTGTTCGTTGTTCACATTGTGGTCATTATCATCAAGCAACACTTGAATACTGCCCGGATACCGGATTACCGATCTATATCACCACCAAGCCCGAACCTCAAAAAGACAATCGAAAAGTGCTGGTTGGCCTGGCAATTGCAGCCGGGGTAATGGCGCTGATTGCCTGTATTTTGTTATCCATATTCGTTCTACCTCGTTTCCTGAGTGGTAATTTTTCTCCTGGTGATCAGGCACCTATTATCGTCCCCTCCTTGACTTTGGCACCTTTAGAAACCCGTTTTACTGAAAATAACACACCCATCCCCACTGCAACAGAAGAACCAGTGGTTGAGGTTACGTCCACACCAGAACCGTCAGCAACCCCTGGCGTCTGGGATGCCTGCCCGGGTTATGATTATCTTTCTCAATTGAGAACAGGTATGCAAGCCCAAATTGCGCTTGAACCTTCGGATCCGAATCGCGTTCGGGAACAGCCATCCACTTCTGCCAATATCGTTGGTTATATTTACCCAGGAGGGAAGGTAGAAATTCTGGAAGGCCCTGCCTGCGCAGAAGGCTGGATCTGGTGGAAGGTACGGGAAATCGAAACCAACCTGGAAGGCTGGACAGCGGAAGGTGATTTGAATGGGTATTGGGTCATTCCGCTCCCATAAATCGTCATTGATGAGAAGTATGAAGAAAATTCTGGTTTCCGGATTGATCAATATTGAAACGACCTTAAGAATCGATCAATTCCCGCTTCATTACTTTCCAGTCACGTATCCATTTCATGGCGTTCAAAGCACGCTTTCAGGTGTTGGCTATAACCTGGCTAAGGCACTCACCATCCTGGGAAATAACGTAAATTTTCTGTCTTTGATCGGAAAAGATTTTTACGAACCTATCATCCGGGTAGAATGTTCCACCATTGGCGTTTCAGATCAATATCTTTTGTCAGAACTCCCTCAAACAGCACAATCTGTTATTATTTACGAGAAAAGTGGTCGCCGGCAAATCCACACCGATCTAAAGGATATTCAAGAGCGCCAATATCCAACGGATCTGTTTGAGCAGGCACTTTCTGAATGTGACCTGTGCGTATTATGCAATATTAATTTCAATCGACATATGCTTGAGATTGCCCGGGCAAAGGGTAAAACGATCGCCACGGATGTACACGCCATTCAGGATCTGAATGACGCTTACAACCGTGACTTCATGGCAGCAGCAGAAATCCTCTTCCTCAGTCACGAACAGTTGACCTGCTCCCCACAAGCATTCATACAATCGCTTTGGGACCACTATCACAACAGAATCATTGTGGTCGGGTTGGGCGATCAGGGAGCCATGCTGGGATTATTGGAGACAAAATCCATCACTCAAATTCCAGCCATTCAGACCCGGCCAATCCTGAATACCATTGGCGCTGGAGATGCCCTTTTCTCAGCCTTTTTACATACATACCAATCGACCAGAGACCCTATCCTATCCCTGCAAAAAGCAGTTCTATTCTCCTCCTTCAAAATCGGCTGCATTGGAGCTGCAGAGGGGTCCATCGACATGCAGACCTTATCTACTTTTTACCATGAATATCAGCATCAGTTATCTCCAGTAAAAATTTCTTTTTAATCATGTTTGTAATACAATAAATTTGAGCGATGCACAAAACCAAAAAGGAATTGATTATGGAATCTCCCTCATTAATGAATTTTAAGAACCTGTTGTCATTCCCCTTTAAAGATAAAAAATCAGGCTCAAAAATTTTGATTGGTAGCTTGTTGATCTTTTCTTCCGCTATCATTCCGATTCTGCCTTTATTGATCGTTTTAGGGTACATCATGCACATTGCCAAACGTATTATCGATGGCGATGGAGAACTCAGCATGCCAGAATGGGATCAGTGGGGAGAATATTTAAGAGATGGTTTCAAATGGTTTGTTGCCCTGCTGCTGTATTCGATCCCATTAATCATCCTCTTTTCCATCGGATATTTCGTTTATTTCGTAAGTTTTATTGGTCTGGCAACATTTGAAGAGTCTGTAAACCCATCTGTATGGAGCATCATTTTACCTTTTTTCGGGATAGGGGTATTGTTTCTGACAATGTTTATTGGAATCCTGCTGGCATTGGTTGAATTTTTATTATTACCAGCCGGATTAATGCATGTAGTCCACACTGGTAAATTTTCTTCCGCCTTTCATGTCAGCCAATGGTGGCCAGTTCTGAAAAAGAATTTCCTCGGATTCCTGGTGGCAATCATCTTTTTATTTGGCTTTTATTACTTCATGATGATGGCATTTTCTGCATTATATATGTCGGTTGTCCTGTGTTTTGTCATTCCATTTGCCATGGCGCCACTGACGTTTCTGATGGGACTCTGGACGATACCATTGTTTGCGCAGGCGTACCGCGAAGTTAAACCTCAACCGCTTGCCTTGACTCCAGCAGAGGAGTAATTTCTATCCCATGAGTAATATTCGATTGATGGACATGGGTGATTACCCCCAATTAATTGATCTTTGGAGGAACACAGAGAATATTGGTTTGAGTAAGGCTGATTCCCCGGTCAATCTGGATGCTTTTCTTCAGCGCAACCCCGGTTTGAGTTTTGTTATTCTGGATGATGACAAAATCATTGGGACCTTGCTTGGCGGTCATGATGGTAGACGCGGTGCAATTTATCATCTGGCGGTAAACAAAGAATATCGTTATAAAGGATATGGGAAGGCGTTATTGAACCATTGTCTGGCAGCATTTGCGGATATCGGTATTGAGCGCTGCCACATCCATGTGTATGCAGACAACCAATCCGGTCTGGATTTCTGGCAGAAACATGGCTGGTTTACACGACCAGAACTCGTCCTACTTTCCAAAGACATCGGCAATCCAGTCAAGGTTGATCGTTGATTGGATTTTAATTGTGTTCTTTATTTTCTTCCTCTAGTGCAATTTGTTTGGCATTTACGTAAGTCATGACCAGATAAATGCTGAATAGCAGCACAATCAATACAATGATGACAAAATCATAAACTGAGTAAAGTCCAAATTTGGTCTGGAATTTGGCGTTTCCAAAGAAAAACACCAATGCATTGGTTAGAATCAAAATCAAGCGTACTTCTGTTGGACTGAGACCAGCAAAGGAGATTCTGAACTCATTTCGTATATAAGTAAGTATATAAACCAGATTGCCAAGCAGTAGGTATCCGACAAGTGCAATCATCGCGATTCGAAAATCAACATAGGGTGAGAGACCAATCCCAATCATGATGATTACCTCGCCTAACCCGTCAATAACATGATCAATGAAAAATCCATATCGAGGGCGTTCTATTTTTCTGAAACGAGCCAGCGTTCCATCCAGACTATCCCCAAACCAATTGATCACTAACCCCAGACTGGCCAACCATAAAAATGCCGGGGTTTGATTGGTTAAATAATAGCTGATTCCGATCAGTAATGTTCCAAGAAAACCAAAGAAGGTTAGCTTGTCCGGCGTAACCCAGGATGGCATTCTTTTTGATAACCAGGCAAGGGTTGTTCGTTCTACTGTTGATAATAATGCTTTATTAACCCGTGTATGTTTTTGCTCTTTCTGTGTCATCATCTCTCCTCAAACATTTATTTCTGACCATACCGGATAAAACATTGCCCATTGTTCCGGTGCCCTGGTGATAAATTCTTCGGCAACTGATAATACACGCTCTGTGTTCTCTAGTAATTCTACATCACGATCGGAATGTTTGTGTAATTCAATTAATTCGGATGCATGTAATATATACCGATGATCAGGTTGGCGAATACATGCCAGCAGCATCACCGGTGTTTCCGTGCGGATCGCCATTTGAATCGTCGTCACTGGAATATCACTTGGTCTTCCAAAAAATCTCGGGTGGTATTGTCCACCTGGCCAGGGACGGTCTACTCCTGTGATCACTGTTCCACCCTGGCGCAAATGGCGGGTGGCTTGTTGAAAGGATTCCATGGTCAATGGTTCGATATCCAATCCGGCTTGTTTCCGCAATTCATTGTGCCACTGGTAACCGGGATTCGGATTTGGATAAGCCAGCACCAAAGGTCTGGCTCCTCTCAAGGCAATCGCATATCCGCTCAAGTCGAAAGCTCCCATGTGCAAAACCAATCCCAATGTGCGTTCCTTACCGCTTTTTACACGTTTCAGAAAATATTGCAGGTTTTCATCAAATTGGATTAACTCGCGAATACGATCTTCTTTACGCATACAGTGAAAATAATCATACAGACTGACACCACTGGAATAATAGACCTGTCGAACCCTATCATCCAACGCCTGGCCTGATAATTTACTTCCACTAATCACCCACTGATTGGCCCGCACCGCTAGAATTTGTTCAAATTTTTTTCTACGGGAAATGATATTTGTTAATTGTTTAACGACCCAACTCCCGGCTTTTGGTGATAATGCTTCTCCCAGATGCAAACCAATACGATTGATGGTTGGGGAAAATAATATTTTTTGTGGTGATATTTTTAGAAAACCCATAGTCCTGATATCTACCTTAGCTTTGATTATAAATTGATATGGAAGGTTCTTACAAGCTTAACCCTGATTTCGATGCTGAGGTGCTACTTTTTAGGAAATTTCCCGTATATATTCTTGAAAGGATCTTATTGATTGTAATCTTCACTCAAAATCATTATGATTGGAATTAGAAAAATGGATAACGAAAGAAAACAACCGCCATCCCCTCAAGATCAACTGAATAAACGCCTGGAAAATGTCAGTTGGGGACTCTTCCTGATCATGCTGGGCGGTATTTGGCTGGTCCCGGATCGTTTTGTCCCGGATGGCAGTTGGTTAATTGGTGCAGGATTTATCCTGATTGGATTAAATATCGTCCGGTACCTCAAACAAATTCCAATCAGTAATTTTTCACTGATTCTGGGAGGTGCAGCTTTGTTGATCGGAATTTCAGATTTCTTTCAGGTTGACCTTCCATTTTTTCCGATACTGTTAATTGTCATTGGTGCAAAATTAATCATTCAGCCACTGATTGAAAAACGATCATTAGAAAATCAATAATTCCATCCGAAATTAACCAGAATAATCTCTGGATTTCACAAACCGTATAAATGAAGGAGTAAAAATGCGCAGAAGTAATTTCAATCAAATTTTTTGGGGTCTGGTCATTATCATAGTAGGTGTTCTATTTCTGGCACAGAACCTTGGTTATATCCAGGATTATTCATTCTGGAAATATTTACCCGCTTTATTAATCATACTTGGGCTCTATCAATTATTTGTGAACCAATTTCGTGCCTGGGTTGGACCATTACTGATCACATTAATTGGTACATTTCTGTTACTGGCAACCCTCAATATCATTACCTGGGCAACCTTTGGTTCCATGATCTGGCCGACCATTCTGATCTTAATTGGTGTTTCCATCATTCTTCATCGGGGTGAGTCACACAAAAGTTTTGAAGCATCCTCCGTTAGTCAGATGAATGTTTTTTCAACGTTCAGCGAACAAAATCGCAAGGTAACCTCTGGTGATTTCAAAAACGCAGAAGTGACAGCTATATTCGGAGGATCCAAGCTAGACCTGAGAGATGCCAGTATTTCCCAACCGCCAGCCTACATTCAAACAACGACCATGTTTGGCGGCGTTGAAATCTTTGTTCCTTCCCATTGGGATGTACGCATCAATACCGTCGCCTTCTTTGGTGGGTCAAGCGACAAGCGTAGGGAGGTAACCCCTCAAAAAGATACCCCTGATCTGGTTATCACCGGTACAGTATTCTTCGGTGGTCTGGATATCAAACCATAGGCTTAACAGAAATAATAAACTGCCACACCCTGCAATCTTAGAGGTGTGGCAGTAGACAGATCATAAATCTATCAATCTACAGTTTTAGACCTCATCCTGGGGGGTAATAATAGAATTTCTTCAGATTGCTGGTCAATCACAGAGCGATCCTGCCCGAATTTGGAGTTAACCAGCATTTTTTCGATTATTTCTTTCATACCTTGCTTACCTGGTTTTCGCTTGAGGATCCCTTTAAGATTATCTGCAAATACTTTAGTAAACTCTCGGGATAATTGTTGAACATTTTCATTTGATAATCGCTCACCACGTTCAAACCAGATGACCGCTACATATCCCATCACCACCGTCATAGACACCGCAATCGCGGAAGAAAGCAGCCAGCCAGGGAGTCCGGTAAACTTACTCAACTCATAAAATAAGGAACGACCCAAAAACCCTAATCCAAATGAAATCACAAGTTCTTTTGCCCTTTGCAAAGTAATTTTGTAATTGTAAATTCTGGCAATTCCCAACACCATCACCGATTGCGTTACGATGAGCGGTAAAAAGTCAATGATTGGCAAAGGGGTTAAGGCAATCGCAGCTGAAACAGAAGCCGCCGAAGCTATCGAACGCCATGCCAATTGCCAGCGATATTGCGGTAACGCCTGACCTAATGCAACTATGATCTCTGGTTCAGTCGCAGCAATCATTTTCATCAAATTTGGAATATTCTCACCATTCCGTGCTGAGACCGGTAGAATATGATCAGCCGCCAGGTTTAAGGCCTTGGCACTATGATCTACCAATACTTTAATTTCCCTTTTTACCAGATCCTGTTTGTTTAACACGACCACATACGGTTTTCCCAGGTTCATCAAACGTAAATAAAGATCCAATTCCGTTTGTTTAATGCCCTGGATTGCATCAAAAACAATAATCAAAAAATCAGCCTCGACAGCTGCGTCCAGTGCAATCTGGCGTTCGCGTTCACCCACTTCACCAATGGCATCTGCTCCTGGGGTGTCTACCACAGCAAAAATTCCTGCATCTGCAACCTGTGTATCACGCGTGGTGCCTGGTAATGGACCCACAACTGCTTTATCCTCTTTTTGATGAATCAGCTGGTTATATAAAGTTGACTTGCCGACATTCGCCGGACCCACAATGGCAATGTTGTGTTTGTTTCCAAACGCCATTTTCATATGGTCAGAACCCAATTTGAAAAGGAGTTGCAACATATTGGCTTTGGAAGGAAATGCCTGCAAAAGATCAATAAACGTTTTTTTCTCTGCCGTTGGTAAATTCTCCCATAGAGAATCAAAAATGATCCTGGTTTCCGGCGGCAATTGTTTCTTTATATCATCAATCGTTGGCAATTCTTTACTCCTGGATATCATGTCCTTATCTATATGCTACCATAAGATTTCATTAATGATGCGTTCCTTAATTTTTCTGGTTCTTACTAAATTTGCTATTAAGCATCATTCCAGATATATTTTTTGTTGTTTAGATTGCCAAATTAAATATTATTTCCGAAATTTACTTCTATAATAAATAATAACTTTTTAATTCATGCATTTTTCAAATGTTTGGAGTGTTACCATCATGATCAATAAACCTATTACACATGGACGCAGCTACAAATTTGTTTGGGGAATAGCCGCTCTAGGCACTTCACTGATTTCCGGGATATTTGGCGCTCTCTTACCCATTTTTTACCAGGATTATTTAGGTCTTTCAGCGCGTTGGATTGCAGTTGCATCCATCGTGTACGCTATCTGGAATGCTTTCAATGACCCTCTCTTTGGGTATATCACGGATAACACACGATCCAAAATGGGTAGACGTATCCCTTATATGCGTTTTACAGCTCCTTTTCTGGCTTTAACCTTTATCCTGGTCTGGTTTGCACCAGCCCAGGCGGGTCAAACGGCAATTTTCTGGTGGATGCTGATCAGTATGCTTCTGTACGATACCTGTTACACCATTATCGGTCTTGTGTATTCATCCCTCCTACCAGAAATAACCGAATCTGACTCAGAACGGAATGACTTGCAGATCTCTTCTGCACTGTTTGGCTTATTCGGCATGTTATTGGGTTTTATCATCCCAGATTTATTCCGGCCCAAAGCCGGTGGAGATCCCAGTTTTCTGCCGTTACAAACAGCGATGATCGTGGTGGGTATCGTGGGAGCATTGTTAATCATTGCCACCACACTGAAAGTAAAAGAACGCCCGGAGTTCACGCAGGTCGACAAACCTATTGGCATCAAAGAATCATTACGCTTCACCTTCTCCAGCAAATCGTTTCTCGTTCTGGTCGCTGCCAATTTTATGTCCATTCTGATGTCATCCCTGGTCACAGGTTCGGTATTTTATCTGGCAGATTACGTCGTCAAAATGAATACCATGATTTTGCTTGCCTGTATCTTTATTCCACTCATCATTGGCGTTCCGTTCACAAAATTATTTACCAAACGCTTTGGTGTCGTGGGTGGGCATCAGGTCATGTTGTTAATTGCATCTGCTGGGCTTTTATCGATGATGGTCTTGCCAAACTCCTTTATACCGGTTTGCCTGGCATTGGCTGGTTTTGGGCTGGCCGGTCCACAGACACTGACAAATGTACTGTTTGCACAGGTGGCTGATGAAGATGAAACGCGTTCTGGCGTGCGAAGAGAAGGATCGTTCTTTGGGATTAATGCACTGCTGACCAAACCGGCTCAATCACTGGCAATTGCACTCAGCCCTTTTATTTTAGAAGCAACCAGTTTTGTTACCAGAGAGCAAAATCAGGGACAAATTTTCTTAAACCAACCCGAAAGTGCGCTTTTTGGAATAAAAATTATCACCGGATTGATCCCCGGGATCGCGATGTTATTAGGAGCGATCATCCTGATATGGTACCCATTGCGTGGAGATACTCTTAAGAATATTCAAACCAAAGTATTGGAAATGCACACCTCCAAACACAATCAATTGTTGGAACAGGAAAAATAGCATTTATCAATCAATTGAATACAATATTGATCTATTAAAAAACTTTTTATAAAAATTGAAATCGTTTAATAGTATAATGAATATGTTGGACCTCAACAATTCTGTTTTTTAGATTTTGCGCTCACTCGAACGCACTTACTACGTAAAAACAACAATAGACCAACATCCCAAAAAATGACCAAAAAATTTGGTCATCATATATTCAACTCACATCTTTGTAATAAGGAGGCCATTAAGCGACTGACTTCAGTCACCATTATTAATCCAACGCACTTTACAAATTGAAAGGAGGAACCAATGACTTTACAGAGTACGATAATTCATCCTGATGAGGATTTGCAAGTTCCCCAAAAAGATATGCTGAAAAAGCATCATTATGATCGGATTGCAGCTCTGCTGGAAAGTGGCGCGAATGAAGACCAGATCTCTCTGGTTGCCAATAAGATCCGTGAAGAGTTAGACCCCCATCCTGCTGGCCAACTCACAAAAAATCGCCCATCACTCAATGGTAATATACTGCCCGGTGTTCAACACAAATACCGTGAAACCATGCTCTTTTTCCCAACCCAGGGGCAAACCTGCCATGCCTATTGTACATTTTGTTTCCGCTGGCCTCAATTTACAGGGATTGCAGATTATAAATTTGCTATGTCCGAGATTGAACCAGTCATAAAATACATGCGTAAACATCCGGATGTCACCGATATTTTATTCACTGGTGGTGATCCGTTATTTATGAAAACGAAAATTCTGGAAGGTTACATCGATGCAATCCTACAGGCGGATTTGCCAAATTTGAGAACCATTCGCATTGGCAGCAAATCGCTATCGTACTGGCCTTACCGCTTTTTGACCGATAACGATGCCGATGCTTTACTCGCCCTTTTCGAGAAAATCGTCTCAAGTGGGATTCATCTGGCGATCATGGCACATTTCAACCACCCGCGCGAATTATCCACACCTGCAGTTGAGTTAGGAATCAGTCGCATTCGCCAGACTGGCGCGCAGATCAGAACCCAATCTCCTGTGCTTAATCACATCAACAATGACCCGGACCTTTGGGCTAGCATGTGGCAGCGCCAGGTTGAAATGGGCGTAGTTCCTTACTACATGTTCGTTGCCCGCAACACCGGCGCACAGCACTATTTCAGCATCTCATTGGAAGAAGCCTGGAAGGTCTTCCGCAAAGCCTACCAACAGGTTTCCGGGCTTGCCCGTACCGTTCGTGGTCCAGTAATGTCCTGTAACCCCGGCAAAGTTCAGGTACTGGGAGTCTCTGAGATCATGAATGAAAAGGTATATGTCTTGCGTGCCTTACAACATCGTAACCCAAAACATGTGATGAAACCCTTTTATGCCCAATATGACCCCAATGCCATCTGGTACAACCAACTCAAACCAGCTTTTGGTGAAGAAAAATTCTTTTTTGAGTAAACCCTTTTTTTTTTGTTATAAGTTGGCGTCGTTGAAATGACGCCAACTTTATTAATGATGCCAGAATGATCTCAAAAAATTGATCTTCTCATATAAATGATGTACCCCACCGCCATCATGCTGATTGAAGGGATACACACGAATCTGTTTGACACCAGCATAATGATTGTATGCAGCAAAAACTGTTGAAGGGGGACTGATATCATCCATTAATGCTGTGGAGAATAAGGCAGTTGCTTTCGCTCTGGTTGCAAAATTCATCCCATCAAAATAGGAAAGTGTCCTGAATACCTGCTCTACTTTTTCACGATGCACCCGGCAATATTGCACAATTTCCTGGTATGGATGACTATCCACCAGTTGGGTCGCGCGTTTAAAATCGCATAGGAAAGGAACATCAGGCAACAATACTGAAATATCCGGCATTAAACCCGCCACTGCCAGTGCAACCCCACCTCCCTGACTGGCACCGGTGACCGCAATCCGATCAATATCCACCAGTGGATGTTCCCTGGCGGCTTCCACTGCGCGCATTCCATCAATATACAAACGCCGGTAATAATATGTTTCTGGAGCAAGAATCCCACGGGTCATGAAACCCGGCACCTGCGCACTGGATCCACTTTCCAGCACATCCGGTGTGTCTCCTTCCCGCCACATACTCCCCTGTCCGCGGGTATCCATCACAAAATGGGCAAAACCAGCATTCGCCCAGGTTAACCACTCCACCGCCTTTCCACGACCACCACCATAACCCACAAACTCAACCACACATGGCAGCGGTTCATTTACCCCTTTTGGCAGCAATAACCAACCTTTGATTGGTTGCCCGGCAAATCCGGGGAAGGATACATCATATATATCAATCAGGTCGAATGGTTCCTGTGTCAGATGGAACACTGCCTGCATGGGGGTATTATGAGCAAACATGTACGATTGCTCCCAGAATTCATCAAAATCGGATGTTGCTGTCAGCGCAGGTTTATAGTTCTCCAATTGGTCCAAGGGCATATCAAAAAAAGCCATTATTTCCTCCTTTGGTAAATCATTCTATTCCAGCATTGGATTATCGATTAAGATTTCAAATCTTCAGAATGAAAGATTAATAATACTGTAACGGATAAAGCATCTGATTTCAAGATAAATGCATAGGATCAACCTTTTTCCTTGCCATAGGTAATTTTTTTTGATAGCTGCTATAATTTTAATTAGATCTATTAGATTTTTTCATTTCATCTTAGTGGTCTGGGTATTTACGGTGGGTATTACCAACAACAATATACAGCAACCCTGGATTATTAAGATAAAACACAAACATCATAATTTGATAATGGAGTTAATTATGAAAAAAGCAAGCCTGGTTTTATCCATTCTTATCATTTCGATCATCATCCTGTCTGCCTGTAACATGCCTGCTACAAAAACTAAACCGACCACAGAGAGTGATATGGCTTATACTGCTGCAGCATTGACCGTTCAGGCAAAGATTCATGGTTATACTCCAGAACCAACCCAGCCGATACCAGGGCAGGAACAACCTGTACAACAAAGCACTGCTGCCCCCAATCCACAACCAGTATATACCGCAGCTCCGGTTAGCAGTAATGCCCCCTGTGATCGAGCTTTATTTGTGGACGATGTCACCATCCCGGATAATACACAGATCGACCCCGGAGGTGCTTTCAGGAAAATTTGGCTCATTCAAAATGATGGATCCTGCACCTGGACCAAGGATTATGCCATCGTCTTTGATAGTGGTGATCAAATGAATGGCCCGGAAACCATTGCCATCAGTAATGATGTCCCACCTGGATACGCCCTTGAAATCAGTGTCAATCTAAAAGCACCGACTGAATCAAAAACATATCGGGGAAACTGGATGCTCAGAAATGCGTCCGGTGAAACATTTGGTTTGACTGATTTCAATGATCCATTCTGGGTCATCATTAAAGTGGATGCTCCGCCGGTTCCTTCCTTTGCTGTATCCGCTGCATCATTTGAAATGATTCCCGGTAGTTATACCGGTGTGTGTCCTTTCCCGGTGACCTTACGCGGAAAAATTACAGCCAGTGGCGCTGGCAAAGTCACCTATTATTACCAGCGCGAAGATGGCTACCGGTCAGATAGCATGGAAATTACCTTTGACGCTGGTGGACAAAAAACGATACCAGATTTTTCTATGCCGATTGGCAGCGGAGCAGGCTACGACTGGACAGGCAAAATCTGGCTCTACATTGATAATCCTAATCACCAGGCTTTTGGTGAACAGGTCTTCTCGGTAAACTGTGTATCGCCTTAACAAATAGAATTAAACGTTGATTCGATAAACACGATGATTTTTAACTTCAGCCCCGCCCAGGGTGATTAAGTCTTTGCGCATCTGCTCGGCACTCTCAGCTACCTGGGTGAACTCTGCATACTTGAAATGCTTAGATTTGACTGTTTTTTCCATTTCATAATACAGTAAAGCGTTGCCACCGCGACCATGGTACTCCTCCATGACACCCATCCCATTCACAGAGACCATATCCGCGCGCCGGGTTTCATTAAGTAAATCCAAAATACTGAGTGGGTTGAGTTGCCCTTTATGACGTTGGATTGCTCGCGATACATCCGGAAAAGCAAACAAAAAACCAATGATATTATCGCCATCCAATAACACCTTAATCATTTTAGGATCGGCGAATAAGATCACATTTTCAATTGCGGTTTCAATTTCCCTTTTTGTGTAGGGGTAATATTCCCAGTTCTTTACAAAAACTTTGTTATAGATTTCGCCTATTTCTTTTCCCACTGTTCTGAGTTCGGATCTTGTTCGAAAACCACGCACACTGATGTTGCCTTTTTCAATCACACGCTCAGCTACCTTTTTTACTTTTTCAGGTAAGGTGAAGTTGGCTGTTTCAATCTGACAGGAAACAAAATCAACTTCTTTCTCAAAACCATATTCTTCCATTAATCGAGGTAAGTAGGGCAGGTTGTAGTTCATCATGATCATCATCTGGCGCTTGTCAAACCCTTCCACCAGAATGCCATAACCATCTCCCAGCCCAAAAGGTTTGGGTCCAACGATTCTGGTCAAACCACGTTTCGATGCCCATTCTTTGCCTGCTTCAAAAAGAGCCTTGATTACTTCAATATCATTTTCCGATTCCAATAAATTAAAGGTGGCAATTATCTTATTTTGCACCTGGTTATACAGTTTATTTTCCATCATCGCGATACGACCGACTGTTTGACCATTTCGGACGGCAATGAAAGCCTGTGCATCAGAATGTTCATAAAAAGGATGTTTTTTGGGATCCAGCATATTGCGCACATCGACTTTCATGAAGGGAACCCATTGAGGTACTCCCTGGTACAATCGATATGGCAATTCAACAAACTCCCCTACGAAAGATCGGTTTTGACGGTTGACAGCTTCAATTTTTATCATTTTATTTCCTCTTTTTGGATAACAACTCATATAATAATAGCATTGGATGCAATAAATGTTAATCCACCGCTACCTTGATTTCACAAATTTCATCAACCTAAAAGAGATTTCATGACCACGCTAATTCAGGAAAAAGTACAACAGGCAATCGATATATTGAAGGAAAAGGACATCGCTCTCTGATTGATTTTTGTTCGGGAAACTTCTGTTAATTCCGACCCCATCCTGCCCGTTATTTATGGGAATGAGACTCTCACCCGCCAGAGTGCATTATTAATGCACCAATCCGGCGAAACTATCGCTATCGTTGGCCGCATTGACGCAGAGACCACCCGTTTAATCGCTGCTTATCAAACCGTTATCCCATGTGATGCTGGCATCAGTCAACACCTGATATCGGAATTGCAGCGACTCAATCCTGCAAAAATCGCCATCAACACCAGTCTCAGTAATGTGATGGCGGATGGGTTGAGCTATGGGATGTATCAACTCCTGGTAAAGATGTTGGCAGATACCCAATTTGCAGATCGTAACCTCCTGGCTGCCTGGACCTACGAAGGTTGCCCTGCAGTCAACAGTGGTCCTGATTCGCCTGTCGGTCATGCCGCCCCTACCGACATTCAGCTTGAACGTGGTCACCTTGTGCATTTTGATTTTGGCGTCCAGAAAGGTGGCTATTGTTCCGATATACAACGTATGGTCTACCTGTTACGACCCGGTGAAAGCCAACTACCATTCGAAGGACAGCAGGGTTTCGACCTGGTATGTCAGGCAATCGAAGCTGCCCATGTGGTATTACGCCCCGGTGTTACCGGTCTGGATGTCGACATAGCTGCCCGAAAGGTGATCACGGACGCTGGATACCCCGAGTACCGCTACGCCACCGGTCACCAACTAGGCAAGCGCGGTCATGACGGTTGCGGAATCCTGGGACCGCAGTGGGAAGTGTACGGCAATCTACCCAATCAAATCATCGAGAAAGATCAGGTCTACACCATTGAACTTGGAATTGCCTTACCGGGATATGGCTATATCGGGTTGGAAGAAGATGTGTTGGTGACAGAAGATGGGAATGTGTATCTGGGTGAACTCCAGACAACACTGGTGATTTTATAAACCAGTTGATGTGTTTTAAAAATGGAATTATTCCGGGTTGATCAGGATCATTTCCAAGGAAATCCCCAGCTCTTTTGCAATGTCAGTTAATACCTTTATCGATCCACGACGTTTATTCGTTTCCAATTGGGAGAGGTACGGAATGCTGATGTCAATTTTCTTTGCCAGGTTATCTTGAGTCATTTCCCGAAATTCTCTAAATACTTTTATTGGATTATGACCCTCCAGCAATTTATCTACAACCTCAACAGGAAATAGCTGCTCTTCACCCTGTGCTAATGCAATTTGAAAGCTATCAAAATCCTGAATATCATCTAACATTTCTGCTTTTTCTACTAATTGGATATATTCATCATATGGGATGACAGCCCATTCCACTTCATCTTTATTTTTAATGATCTGAACATTCATTTGTAAATATCTCCTCTGGATCCAATTTTCACAACAATTATGATCAATTCGTCATTCTTTAGTTCATAAATGATCCGCCATTCACCAACTCTTAATCGATATCCAGATCTGTCATGAAGTTTTTTTGTGTCCAAAATTGGATTGTTTGGATCCATTGATAATAAATCAATTTTCTTCCTGATTAACATAGCTGTTTTTTTAGGTAGCTTTTGAATTGCTTTAACAGCCTGCGAAGATAACAATAATCTGTACACTTAATTATATTAACAGATAGCAAATATTTTGTCAATAAATATTAGCTAAAATATTAATACAAAAAGCAGGGTGAATGGATTTTCACCCTGCTTTTAATGGAATTCAATTTGTAACTGACTTATCCCCCGCCCAAATATGCTTCCTTCACCATCGGATCTTCCAACAAATCACCGGCGTCACCTTCCAGAACAATCTTGCCGGTCTCGAACACGTAACCACGATCAGCAATCGACAACGCCATCTGGGCATTCTGCTCTACCAGCAGGATCGAGGTTCCTTGTTGATTGATCTCGCGGATAATATCAAAGATCTGTTCCACGATGATGGGTGCCAGACCCATGGAAGGTTCATCCAGCAGCAACAATTGTGGACGAGCCATCAACCCACGGGCAATCGCCAACATTTGTTGTTCGCCACCTGAGAGTGTACCTCCCAGTTGTTTTCGTCTTTCGCGCAGGCGGGGGAACTTTCCAAAAACCATTTCGATATCAGCTTCAATCCGTTGACGATCCGAAAAAATATAGGCACCCATTTCAAGATTTTCCACCACTGACATCTTGGGGAAAATTCTCCTTCCCTCCGGTACCTGTACAATACCCTTGGTAACAATATCCTGGGGTGGTGTTTCCACAATCGATGCGCCTCTGTAGCGTATATCACCAGCAGTGGGTTTATTCAGACGGGAAATGGTGTTCAATGTGGTTGATTTTCCAGCACCATTGGCACCAATCAAAGCCACAATCTCACCTTCTTGTAAATGGAAGGTGACTCCCTTTAATGCATGGATGGCGCCATAATGTACGTTTAAATTTTCAACTTCAAGCATCATGCGTTTTCTCCCGTCGATATTTTTCGGATAAGGCGGCAGCCCCAGGTCCCAGATAGGCTTCAATCACGCGCGGATTCGCCTGGATTTCTTTAGGATTCCCCTCGGCAATCTTTTGTCCATAATCCAGTACAGAAATCTGATCAGAAATGTTCATCACCACGCGCATGTCATGTTCGATCAGGATGATCGTGATTCCCAGATCATCACGGATGTGGCAGATAAAATCTTTCATCTCATCAGTTTCTTGCGGATTCATCCCTGCAGTGGGTTCATCCAGCAATAATAATTTGGGCTGGTTGGCTAATGCACGCGCAATTTCCAATCTGCGTTGGGCACCATAAGGTAAATTGAGCGCGAGATTATCTCCCAAACCTGCCAAACCTACATAATGCAATAGTCGACTGGCTTCATTGATCACGTATTTCTGTTCTTTCTGGTAATCTGGTGTTTTTAACATCGCTGTCATCCAGCCATGTTTAAGATGAGGTTCAAAACCCACCATTACATTCTCTACAGCAGACATATTTTTAAACAAGCGAATATTCTGGTAGGTTCGGGCAATCCCCATGGCTGCCACCTTATCAGTAAGCATACCTTGGATCTTACGCCCATTAAACAAAACATCTCCGATTTCTGGTGTGTAAAATCCAGAAATGCAGTTGAACAATGTTGTCTTTCCAGCGCCATTTGGGCCAATAATGCTGGCAATCGAACCTTCTGGAACGATGAGATCAACTTTATTTACTGCTACCAGACCACCAAAGATTTTTGAAACCTGACGAGCTTCCAGTACCATTTTCATTTTTCACCTCCAGCGGTAGCAGGCAAGGGTACCGGTTCATTATCCTGTCCGACAGGCACCTCCAGTTTGGGTCGTCTGGCTGGCCATAACCCCTCAGGTCGGATGATCATCATCACTACCAGCAATGCGCCAAAAACCAATAAACGGTAACTTTCTAACTCTCTAAGAATCTCTGGTAATCCTTTTAGGGTAAAGGCTCCCAAAACAACACCCGGGATACTGCCCATACCGCCTACAATCACCAAAACCAGCACGTTAATTGAGACCATTAAGGCATGATCTTCGGGACCGGTGAATTGGTTACGCGAAGCAAACAATGCACCTCCCAATCCCGCAAAAGCAGCGCCCAGGGATAGTGCTAATAGTTTGTATTTTTGGGTATCAACGCCCGTAGCCTGAGCGACCGTTTCATCCTGGCTAATCGCCAACCAGGCTCGCCCAATACTGGATTCCTGCCAGCGTTTTGCCAGGAAGATGGAGAGCAGAACCGCTAGGATAATCAAATACATAAAGTCAACATCGGACGTGAAAGACCGTCCGAATAGAGTGGGACCGGCAATATTTCGCACACCCCGTGGCCCCATGGTAAAGTCTTTTAAGATATCGCTTTTTAACAAAATACGAATGATTTCGCCAAATCCCAGGGTCACGATGGCCAAATAATCACCTCGCAAACGCAAAATAGGCAATCCAATTAAGATACCCGATAACGCCGCAGCAACAACAGAAACAGCCAGTGCAATCCAGAAATTCCAGACCAGATTATGGGGTTCGGGGGATGTTGTCAGAGCAAATGTATAAGCGCCAATAGCAAAGAAAGCAACATAACCCAAAACCAGTTGACCGGAAAGACCAACAATGATATTCAAGCCCAGCCCTAATAACACATAAATGCCAACTGTACCCATCACGTAATTCCAATATGCCCCCCAGGTACGTGGTAGTAAAACCAACAAGAGCAGCACAATACCCATCAGCACATAAGTGACATAGGGATTTCCCTGTACCTTACCCAACCAGGTACTTTGAGACCATTTTTGAATCTTCGTTCGGTTAGTCCTTACCTGTTGCTGGCTTCTCTCACTTCCAAAAGCCAATAAACCACCAACCAGCGCCATCAGGGTACTGAAGCCAACGTGGATTAATCCACCCAAGACGAGGCTCTGGTTGAAAAGGAAAAATTTGATTGAATCGGAAGAAAGCATGCTGAGATATTTACGCATGTCAGTTCCACGGGCATCCAACCCACCTACAACGAAACCATACAGCATAACCAGAACCCCAGCTGACAGTCCTGCTACAGCAGCACGCATCAGCACTTTCGCCAGGGTCAGCGTTTCGTGCTTATCCTGACGTGAAGCTCGCCATCCATTCCAGATGCCCAGAAAACCCAGGAAAATGAAAAAGTTACTGATTGAAGGGATTTGTCCAACACCAAGAGACTGTCCTAACACTTTCTGAATCAAACCTGAAAAAACAACGGTAAAACCAATTAATGCCAGGAAAATTACGATAATACCAAACACCAGACCGCTTCCGGCGGATTTTTGTAAGGATTGTTTGTTCATACCTTCTCCTCCGAAAGTGCTTCACCTAATATTCCGGAAGGTCTGAAAATTAAGACCAGAATCAGGATTGAAAACGCGATCACATCCTTCAATTGGAAATCAATACCGAGAACAGCTGGTCCTAATGATTCGACAATTCCGAGGAACATACCACCCAACATGGCACCCGGTATATTACCAATCCCGCCCAATACCGCTGCCGTAAAAGCCTTAATGCCTGGCAAAAAGCCGACAAAATAATTGAACAAACCATTGTGGATACCCCACATCACCCCCGCAGCGCCTGCCAGTGCGCCACTGATAACAAATGTGCGGCTGATGATCTGATCAACATTAATACCCATTAAGGCTGCAGTTTTCTTATCCTGCGCAACCGCGCGCATGGCGCGTCCCAATTTCGTACGTTGCACTAACACATAAAGCCCAACCATTAAAATTGCCGATAAAACTAAGGAAAAGATACCAGTATAGGTTAAAACCACCGTACTGCCAGCCAATTCGACATGCCAGCCAATACCACGATCCAGCACTACTGGATTGATATATTGGCGTCGTTGAGGTCCAAATAATAATTGACCTGCATTCTGTAAGAATATGGAGGCTCCAATCGCACTGATTAATGGCACCAAACGAGGTGCGCCACGTAATGGTCGATAAGCGATCTTTTCAAGGAAATAACCGGATAGCGCAGCAATGGTCATACCTGCCAGAAATGCCAGGAAAACGGCTATAACCGGATTAGCATTCAAAAAAGACATCTGACTGCCATCTGCTGCTGTGACTTGTATGGCATTAAACGCTTCGAACACAAAATATCCCCCAAACGTGCCGATCATCATCACTTCCCCATGTGCAAAATTGATCATGAATAAAATACCATAAACTAATGTGTATCCAATTGCAATCAATGCATACATTCCACCAATGATCAACCCAGAAACAGAAAGTCGCAGCCAGGTGTCTGCCCCGAACTGCGACTCTGCTGCAACGTCGATTGCACGCACAATAACGAGCGCAAGCAAAAGGAGCGCCGCAATAATTCGAATAATTTTTACAGTATTCTGGGGCAATGTAAGCGGGATCTTTTTCCGCAAAGCTTCCATTAAGCCTCCAATGTGTTTAAGTTAGGATTTTTCTATGATACCATAGGGAAACTGCGGAAAGGGATTTTTCCTCTCCGCAGTGACCCTGACATTCAGAACGAGGGATTACTTCTCAGCCTGTACCCATTCACCGTTGTCAACAACGTAGAAGGTTGGACCAGCAGTGTTACATTCACCAACTTCGCTACAGGTGACATCACCGGTAATGCTGGTAAAGCCATTGGTGGCACGAACAGCAGCCACTAAAACACCACGTGGAATATAGAGTGAACCGTCAGCACCTAAGACTGCTACTTTTTTGACCTTTGCCATCAAGACAGCTGCAGCGTCATAACCACTCCAGGTGTAGGGAGATAAAGTTCCAGCAGCCACACCATAGGCAGCCAGGTAATCAGCGTCAAATTTCAGTTTTGCTTCGGATTCCGGTGGGATTAAGGACGCAGCATATGCACCCTGTCCATTGGCACCGGTCTTTTCAACGAACTCTGCACCAAAAGTACCATCACAACCAAAGAAGACTGCGTTTTCAAGACCACTTTGTTTCATATTATTGGTCAAAACAACACCTTCAGCTACATAACCACCAAAATAAACTGCTTCTGGGTTTTTTGCTGCCAGTGCTGATAATGTAGCGGTGTAGTCTGTTTCACCAGGAGTTACAGCTTCGTAACCAACCACTTCACCACCTAAAGCGGTGAACTCTTGTCGCACCACATCGGCTAACCCTTGGCCATACGCGCCACCATCATGTAATACGGCGATCTTACGAAAACCTAATTTGTTATAGAGGTAATCTGCAGCAAATTGACCCTGAACAGCATCGGTGAAGGCAATTCGGTTGAAAACCTTAGATCCGAGGGTGGTCAGTGGTGGGTTGGTTGCTGAAGGAGACATCATTGGTATGCCAGCTTTTTCATAAATTGGCATGGCAGCTTCTGTAGAACCCGAAAAAATATGACCAGCAATTGCAACCACGGTTGGATCGGTAGCCAATTTATTAGCAACTGCTGCGCCACCTTCTGGGGCACCTTGAGTATCCTGGGCAACCAATTCGAAAGCAAATCCTTCAACAGTTCCAGCATCCTTTACAGCAATGGCTGCACCCTGGGAAATATCCACACCGAATGAGGCGTAGTCACCGGTAAGCGGAGCACCCATACCAATTTTGACAGTCTTCCCAGCCGGGATAACTGCACAACCAAATTCATCACTGGCACATACTTCAGGTTCACCACTGGCAGTATCACCACTGGTTGTATCGCCACTGGTTGTATCACCACTGGTTGTATTTCCACTGGTGGTATCGCCACTGGTTGTATTACCAGCCGGGGCAGCGCCACCACAACTTGCCAAAACCATGGCAAAAACGACAAACACAAAAAACAATACACTTTTCTTCATTACTTCCTCCTTTGGAAATTTTAAGAACTTGATAAAATTTGATTGACGACAATTAAGGTATTGAGAGATGATAACTTTGATATGGCGTGCCTCCTTTTCGGAAGAAAATTGTCTGGCTGAATCCCATTGAATGTGGTGAGAAAAAAGCCACCCTTTTCTTTTTGTTGGGTGGCTTTTTTCTTTTTATTGTGGTTTTTAATTTATCTGGCTATAATCTTTTCCGCTCGCCCAACATCAAATTTGTTCTCCATCTTAACATGGAGGAACCAATAAAGCATGATAATAATAATAGCGAGGGAACTGTTTAACATGACATTCATCACATTCGTTTAGGATTTTGCTGATTATACAGTGTTTTATTGATCTGTCAACCCTTTTTGTACCTCTTGTTACCTCTTTGTACCTTTTTGTAACGTTTTGTAACGTTTGTAACGTTTTTGCATGTAACTTAAATGGATTTTTCCTAATTTTTTTAATGCAATAATTTTAAAAAGTTGTACAATATCTATGCTTTGAACCGTTATTATTCGTTTTTCTTACATTACATTTCAAGTTCTAAGTTCAATTCATATTGTTAATTCATTGCATATAAAGATTGTAATGGATTCATTTAGGAGCACAAAACAAATTATCCACATGGAGGTACAAAGCTATGCTAAAGAAAGTCTATAAAATTATTGCTTTATTGATTGCATTGGTGTTTATTGTTTCCGTTGCCCAACCCGCATATACCAGCAATGAGGGCAAAATGCGTGTCTGGGTGGAATTCAGACCCGGACAGGCCGCCAACGTCGAAAAGTCGCTCAATGCTATAGGCGCCGAATTCCATTATCGTTTTGATCATCTCAACAGTTTCGTGGTCACAGTACCCGAAACCGCACTGACCGGATTGCGCAATAACCCAAACGTGCTCACCGTTGAGGAAGATGCCATTCGCTATGCCTATGGACAGGAAGTTCCCTACGGTATCGACATGGTACAGGCGCGCGATGTCTGGGATGCCAATCGTGATGATGTCATTGATCCAGGCGCACCTACGGGTGCTAATCGCACGGTTTGCATTATCGACTCTGGTCTCTGGACCGCCCATGAGGATTTTGCTGGTGTGAATATTCTGGGGGGATATCCCTCCGGCTGGGATACCGATAAATGCGGACACGGTACACATGTGGCTGGCACCATTGCAGCTCAAATGAATAGTGTCGGTGTTGTTGGTGTCACTCCTGGAGGTACCAACCTCTACATCGTCAAAGTCTTTGGCGATAACTGTTCCTGGACCTACAGTTCAACCCTGGCAGACGCTGCCAACCGCTGTGAAGCAGCAGGCGCTGATGTAATCAGCATGAGCCTGGGTGGAACCAATAAAAACGTCATTGAAGAACGTGCTTTTAACACTCTATATAACAACGGAATTTTATCCGTAGCGGCCGCCGGTAACGACGGTAACACCGCCATCAGCTATCCGGGTGGCTATGCTTCTGTCATGTCAGTGGCAGCGATTGATAAAAATATGCTGGTGGCTACTTTCTCACAACAGAATAGCACCGTCGAAATCGCTGCGCCAGGTGTGGATGTGCTCAGCACTGTGCCGTTTATCAACAAAGCTGAAATCACTGTGGATGGTGTCACCTATAATGGCAATCAAATCGAGAACGCCAAATTTGGAACTGCGACTGGCAACTTGATTGATGGTGGTCTTTGCAATGCGACTGGAGGATGGGCTGGAAAAGTTGTTCTATGTGAACGTGGTGTGATCTCATTTTATGATAAAGTCATGAATGTTCAAAATAGTGGTGGTGTGGCAGCAGTTATTTATAATAATGCGCCTGGTGATTTTTTAGGGACTCTAGGTGAGGGATATACTTCAAACATCCCGGCTATATCGCTCAGCCAGGAAGATGGGCAATCCCTGGTTGCTAATAAACTTGGCATCTCAGCAACAGTAACAACCTCATCAACCATCCCGGCCAGCGGTTATGAAGCCTGGGACGGCACTTCAATGGCTACCCCGCATGTCTCTGGTGTCGCCGCGCTGGTCTGGAGTGCCAATCCTGAATGGACGAATGCTCAGATCCGAGAGGCATTGACTGCGTCTGCGCTAGATTTGGGTGCTGCCGGGCGTGATAATGCTTATGGTTATGGTCTGGTGCAGGCCAAAGCTGCGCTGGATTACCTCGCTGGTGGTGATCCTCCACCCCCGCCACCCCCAAGTGGGACAATGGTTTTAACTGTGACGACCTTTAAAACAGTTTATGCCATCAATGATACTGTTGAGATCACCGTAACAGCGAACGACTCTTCAACGAATTCTGCTATCAATGGTGCAAATGTCAATGTCGTCGTTAAGAATGCCAGAGGAAAAACGGTTGCAAGTTTGAATGGCACAACCAACACAGAAGGTCAAGTTTTACTTTCATTCCAATTAAAGGTCAATATGGGAAAGGGTGAATATAAAGTGTCTGCAATAGCAAATAAAGAAGGTTATTCGGAAGCCACTGGAACAACAACTTTTACTGTTCAGTAAAAAATTAATAAATTACTCTACTGAAGACCCTGCAACTATTTACAGCAGGGTCTTTTCTTTCTTAACACCCAACAAACTCAACTGCTTTATAGCCGACCTTTCGTGGTAATGGGGAACTTTTGTCTGCAACCCACGCTTGATACACAACTGCTGAATTTGCTCAGCCAGCTGCTGGGTATCCTTTGCCGAGCAGCGAAAGCGATTGCCAAACCACGGGTCAGGTCATTTGGCGTGTGATAATAAGGTCTTGGTATAAATTTCTTTGATCATAAGAACAGTTCATCATGATCATTGTAGAAATTGTTTTGAACGCAAGTTCTACTTCCTAAAATTCTTGCCATTACGTACCGCCACTATTTCGGTAATGATCGCCAGCGCAATTTCTTCCGGACCTCGAGCACCAATATCTATCCCGATCGGTGAATGGATGCGGGCAATCTGGGCATCCGTTATCCCGTCTGCTTGAAGATCGCGTACATGCTTGGCAAATGTTTTTTTCGACCCCAATGCCCCGATGTAGCGCGTTTCATTTTTGCAAGCAATTTCCAACGCTGGCACATCCAGCTTATCGTCATGCGAGATCACCACCAGATAAGTACCCTGATCCCAGGGAAAGCTCTGCAAAAAATCCTCCGGCCACGCCTGCACCAGTCGGTCAACATGTGGAAAGCGTTCGGCATTTCCAAACGCTTTACGTGGATCGACCACGGTGGTGTGAAAGCCCAGAATCCTGGCATATTGCACCAATGGAATGGCGATGTGCACCGCCCCTACCACTACCAGTTTAGGAGATGGGGCTATAACATCAAAAAAGACTTCAACCTCTTTTTCCTCAATCTGTAGCGTTTTCCTCATGCATAATTGCTGAGAAAAAACATTCACTATATTTTCTTTCACCAATGCAGTCAAATCTGCATCAGAAAATTCTCCCAGCATGCTGCCATCTGGATAGGCATAAACCTGTTCACCAACGTGAGCACCTGTCAAAACTGTGACAATCATTGCCAGCCGCTCATCCAATAAATCTTTCCGCATTCGCTCAAAATTCTCTCTGGATAGTTTTTCCACCCACACTTCAATGGTGCCACCACAAGCTAAACCAACGCTGATTGCCTGATCCTGGGTGACGCCATAATGCAGCAACTTGGGCGTGCCAGTCTTAAGCACCTTCAATGCTTCTGCCACTACGGCACCTTCCACACAGCCCCCGCTGACAGAGCCTGCCATCAATGCCTCCTGGTTGACTGCCATCTTAGCACCCAACCCGCGTGGCGCTGAACCGTATATTTCCACCACGGTTGCCAACGCTACCGCTTTTTCATCATCAAACCATTCCTGCATGGGTTGTAATATTTCACGCATAATTCCTTACCTCAGGGCTTCCTTGCTAACATTTGCACCGCTAATTGTTGTTTTCCTTTGGCGTTTGCCAGAACATTTTCATCATACACCAAAAATTCCCACCCGGAAAAGGATTGTAGCAATTCACCCGGCTGGAGCAGGTATTCTAACCGCAGATGCGATTGATCCCGAGCCGGGTCAAAACGCATGGTCTCCATCACCAGGTAACCGCCTGATTTTAGATATTGCTGGTAGAGAGGGAACAATTCCCGATCCAGAAACCAGAAGTTGAGGATCACATCAAAGCTTTCCTCTTTCAAGTGTAACGCTGGCAAATTGACCAGCGCTGTTTGGATGTTTGGATACTTGCTCTTCGATTTTCGCAACGCAACCATGGAAAAATCTACACCCAGCACCTGTAGACCATGTTCAGCCAACAGGTTGGCATTGTGACCTTCCCCCATAGCGACATCCAGACCCCAGCCCTCACGTGGCAATTGGGGTAGAATTTCAACCAGAAATGCCCGCGGACTGGCCAGATTATGCCCACTGGATTGATAGCGTTCGTCCCATTCTGCAGCCTGATAGCGGCTCATGACACTTTTTCTTTCTCGCCAAAACGCCCATTGATTAACAATGTCACCAACCGGCCTTCAATTGGCAGCACTTTCACCTCCGTGCCATAGGTTTGTGTCAATTTCTCGCTGGTCAATACCTCAGTGATCAAACCAGCATCCAGCACAGCACCCGCTTTGAGGAGGATGACGTGATCAGCAATCATGGCGGCGGCATCCGGATCATGTGTGCTGAACACAATCGTTACCCCGCGTTGCGCCAGCGTTTGTAAAATTTTCAACAGGCGACCCTTATTGCTCAAATCCAGATGCGAGGTAGGCTCATCCAGTAACAATACCTGTGGCTCCTGTACCAATGCGCGTGCCAATACAACCATCTGTTGCTCACCACCACTCAATTCCGTCACCGGTCGATCTTCCAGGAGCTGGACTTCCAACATTTCCAGGGTATTACGCACCAATTCAATATCATGTTCGCTGGGCATATCCAGAAAACCCAATTGCGGTGTCCGACCTAACAAGACATATTCAATCACTTTAAAATTAAAAGGTACTACTTCCGATTGTGGCACCAGTGACATCACCTGTGACAACTCGGAGCGTTTATATGCGCTGATATTCCTGCCAGCAATCCAGATTTCGCCTGCCTGTGGCGCCAGTAAACCCAGAATGGCGTGCAATAGCGTGGTTTTCCCGGTGCCATTTGGACCCAAAATGGCGGTAATACTGCCCTTTTGGACCGAAAGTGAGAGATCATTCAGGATTGTCTTGCCAGGATCGTAATGGAATTGAATATTCTTAAGCGCAATCATCGCCTGATGGTTCATCGCAATTTAATCCTGGAACGGTTAATGATCACCACAAATAACATGGCACCCATGAATGAAGTCAAAATACCTAAGGGGATTTCACCTGCCAGTAATGTGCGTGCCAAATTGTCACTTACCACCCCAAATATTGCCCCAATCAACATAGAACCGGGAACTGAAAATTGCCCATTCGGACCAAACACCTGGCGGGCAATCTGCGGAACAATCAAACCAACCCAGCCAACGATGCCACTCACGGCTGTTAACACGGCAGTGGCTGAGACAGCAGCGATCAGTACAATCAGACGCTCGCGGGTGGTTTCAGCCCCCAAGGAGAAGGCTGTATCCTGTCCCAAAGCCAGCACGTTCAAACGCCAGCGCATCAGATACACAATCAAGAGACCAACTACCACCACAGGAGCAACATACATCAAATCTTGCCAGGTCACGCTCCATAAACCACCCAGTAACCAGAAGGTGATCTCCTGCAACTGGGTCAGTGGATCAGCCAGATATTTCAACACACCCAATCCAGAGGAAAACAAAGCCGAGACCACAATCCCGGAAAGAATCAGGCGTAATACCCAGCCACCAAACTTGATGGTGCGAGCCAGGATAAAAGAGCCAGCCAGTCCTAATAGAGCAAACAAAGAAGCGGAAAGCTCAATGGTCAATCGTCCGCCGCCCAGCCACAAGATTGCCACCGCAGCCCCAAAAGCTGCCCCCTGCGAAACACCCAGAAAGCCTGGCTCGACAATCGGATTGCGGAATATCATTTGCAGTACCGTTCCACAAACCGCCAGAGTCGCACCCAATAAAGCTGCCGTGAGAATGCGTGGCATACGCAGCAACCAGACCAGTCGCTGCGCCATGCTATCTTCCAACAACAACTGAATCGGCATCCAGAAAGGTTTTGGGTATCGACCTATGAAAATTGATAAAGCAATGATGATCAGCAGCAAGATGGACAATACCAGAATGCGTTGATATTGTCTTGCCCACAAGCTCCTGGTTGAATTCATGGCATCTATTTTAACTCATCCAGACGGGGAATAACAGAATCCTCAATTTGTGTGTCGGATAATTGATAGAGTACCTGGTAAAAACTCTTCACCTCCGCCCGCAGGTCGATTTCCGCTGCACGTTCTGGCTGCAGGATGGTTGCCAGCCATTGTTGACCCAGAATCCAACGTGGATCAATCAGATCCCAACTGGCAAAATCTGCCGGGAAACCAAACACCTGCTCGTTTTCCACTGCCTGTAAACCTTCCCAGGTAGGGCTTTGTAACAATTGTCCTGCTGTTTCCACAGAATCCCCGGCATAGTTCACGACAAAAATGACCTCCGGATTCCAGACGGCAATTTGCTCCAAACTCACCTGAATCCAGCCATCAGATCCACCATCCACATCTAACCAGATAGGATTTCCACCAGCATTCTGCACCATGGTTGTCTGTAGATAGCTTGCAGGTGGCACTTTGAATGAGATTTCTCCTCCATCTTCACTGTATTGCAACACCAACACAGCAGGGCGCTCTGAATCCTGTAATCCAGTCATCATCTCATTTACCTGTTTTTCTATACCCTGATAATAGGCAATAATTTCTTCCGCCCGTTCGGAATTTCCAAAAACCTTCCCTAACGCGCGGATGTCCTCATAGAAAAAAGCTGGTGTCTCCAGGTTCAACCCCATCACTTGTATTGAGATTTCCTCCAAAGCAGCCCCTAATTTACCCAGAGAGATGTTCTTGACGATCACCAGATCAGGTTGATATGGCGCGATTTGTTCCGGTCCCGCATCCCGTTCTAGCATATTCTTGACTGTGACATTTGGGTCAACCAGCTCCAAAAAAGCCTGGGTATCAAAACCACGCACTTCCAGGGCAGCAAGTTTTTTGGCAGCATCCGGGAAAAGGTAAATGGTATCGAGCACATAAGGCGTTGCTTTTCCTGCCACAACAATCCGTTCTGGGAGTGCCGGTAAAGAAACTTGTTTACCTGTAGCATCAATAAATTCCATACCTGTGTCTACAACTGGTTCAGGTTCCTGTGGCTCAGCATCATTTTGGGATGCTGGAGTCTCTGGAGAACTCACCTCTGTTTCAGTGCTTTTTGTTGGAGCACAAGCACTTAATATGATTACAATAATAAAACTGATCAGAAAAAATTTGCTTAAAATTGATTTCATGGTTACCTCGAAATAGTTTATTCAATTATTATATATTCATTTAATGAATAGTTCAATGTTGCAAAGATCATAAGAACAATAAGACACTTGTAAGGTCTTTTTCGAAAAACCTTTCAATAATAATAAGTTTTTTTAATCTTTCTACCCAGAATTATGAAACAATTTAATCAAGAATTAATAGGATAGGATTAGAAAATGGGACTTTTTTCCTGGATGGTTATCGGTTTTTGTGTGGGCTGACTGACAAATTATTTCTTCAAAAGGCGTTGTAAAATCATTCGTGCAGGTCGTGTATTTGCCGGCGTAAGTGGAGCACTGACAGGCGGCTTTTTATCCAATGTTTTATTTTATGGTGGAACTCTAAATTTTTCATTTGCCTGGCAGAGCTTTATCGTCGCAATATTGAGTTCAATCCTGCTGGTCTTATTCTCCTTTGTCGAGACACGTCAACGAAAATATTCTTACTGACCCTAAGAATTCCCCTCTAAAACGAATTTCCAGGGAAAGTCAAAAGAGTTCATTGAATATCAGGTGAACTCTTTTGATTTATCCGAGGTTTATCATCTCAATTCAACGGGAGTATCGGTTTTTTTTGTGCGTTTACGAGCATCAATAACACCTAAACCGGCAAATGAATACTACGTTAACAAAGGCAGGGTAAAAATAAACGTTGTGGATTTTCCTTGCTCGCTCTCAGCCCATATTTTCCCCCCATTTGTATTGATGAGACTGCGGGCAATCGATAAACCCAATCCACTGCCACCCTGATCGCGATTGCGGGATCGTTCCAGCCGGTAGAAGCGATCAAATATTCGTTCCAGATCCTCTTTGGGAATCCAGGTGCCGTAATTTGTTACGGATACGCGGGCGATCTGATTTTCAACTTCAATATTCGTGGAGATCTCATAATCAGGCAAGGTATGTTGAATGGCATTGGATAATAAATTCACCATCACCTGACTTAATCGTTGGGGATCACCCATTACAAAAATGTCATTTTCTGCATAGTGCGCTGTCATTTTAATTTTCCGCTCACGAGCAGCGTTTTGTTGCCGTTCAACCATCTCTCGTACCAGAGAATTCAATTCCACCGGGCTTTTCTCAATCTTCAAATCACCAGCATCCGCCAATGACAACATTCGTAAATCATCCACCAGATTGCTCAAATAACTGACTTCGCTCTGCAATGCGCGCACGTTTTCCGGAGAAGCTTCCATTAACCCATCCTCCATGCTCTCCAGATCAATACGCAGCACACTGAGTGGTGTCCTCAATTCATGGGCAACATCTGCCATCATCTGTCGACGTAATTCCGATTGCAAAGCTAATTCTGATGCCATCTGGTTGAAGGCATTGGCCATGTCTCCCAGCTCATCATTGCGTTGTACTTCTACCTTTTGGTGATATTCACCTCTCGCCAGATTTCGGGCTGCTTCTGCCATTTGCCCCAATGGTTTAATAATACTGCGGGATTGCCAGACAGCCACCAGCAAAACCAACACAATCGCGATTGATCCAACCCAAATCAGGGCACTGTTCACTCTGGTAATGAAAATATTCTGGCTTTCGCTCAGAATGCCCATCATGGATGCTACCAGAAAAGTACCCACCTGCTCACCATTAACAACAATTGGAGTTCCAAATTTTGCCAGATTTTCCGGATTGTTGATCGGAATGCCATCCGGATTTGAATCAAAGATGACTTTGTCGCCCACAATTAGCAAAAAACGTTCTTCAGGAATGTTAAACATGGTTCTTTGCATCATCGTGTTCGGATTATCCGGGCGAAGCCTGCCAAAACCACCTTCACGATTTCCAGGCACATCAAATACCAACCCTTCAACCCCTTTCCAACTTCCATTCTCTGTATAGTAACGCTCCAGAATGGGAACCACTCGTTGAGCAAAATTCGTACCTGAGCGAACAACCAGTTCGGAGAACCGGTTATAAACAACCCGGTTTGTCACCACAATGAATAAAACCATCGTCAATAGGATGATTGCCAGAAAGCTTAATATCAACCGGGTCGTTATCGAAATGCGGTTCATCCCAAATTTCCAGTTGGATTCACAAAACGATATCCCACCCCAAAAACTGTGATGATAAACTGCGGATTTGTGGGATCTTTTTCGATCTTCCTGCGCAAGTTATGGATATGCACATCTACCGTGCGTTCCACCCCTTCATACACACCTAAATCGGTTGCTTCTAATAATTTTGCACGAGAAAAAACCTGGTTAGGGTGCCGCACCAAATAGACCAGCAAGTCATATTCGGTGGGGGTTAATGAAACGACTTCTCCATCCACCTTACACTCACGCGCATTCATATCCAGAATGATATTTCCAAATTCATAAACACTCCGCGATTGTACCGGTTCCATTTGCGAGCGTCTTAATACTGCACGGGCACGGGCAACCAGTTCACGTGGGCTGAACGGTTTGGTCATGTAATCATCTGCCCCCAGTTCCAATCCAATCAGTTTATCGCTTTCCTCTACCCGGGCTGTCAGCATGATGATAGGCACATTCGACTCGCGACGGATCTCCCGGCAGACATCAATTCCACTCATGCCTGGCAACATCCAATCTAAAACAATCAGATCCGGAGAATCATTTAATGCAATTTTCAGTGCACTGTGTCCATCGTAAGCAGCCTGAACATCAAATCCGGCTTGTTCGAAGTATTTGCGAACCCCATCCGAAATTCGTTTTTCATCATCAACAATTAATACTTTCATAATCTATAGTATAGTCCAATCTGCCTAGAATTTTTACTTTAACCATCACTCGCCCAGTAACAGGGCGAGTGATTGAAATTAATTTGTTCAATAATTGTCAGTCCAATAAGGATGGAGAATTACCAGTTTTCACCTTGATTACCGCGTGATTGACCCATTCCACCTGGTCGTCCGCCAAACTGAGAGCGATCAAATGGTTTATCCATGCGGTCGCGCATTCTCTCAAACATGTTAAAGGGAATTGGGTTATCCATCTGCAAATTCAGACGATCTCGGATGCGATCAGCTTGTTCTTCGGTGATCTTGCCATCTGCTAAGGCCTGCTCAACATTTTCCAGTTGTTTTCGAATGAATTCCTCATGAACAACATCAAGGTCGATTCCGGCATCTTCAGCAATATCTTCTAAAGTCTCTCCGCCTGCTATTCGTGCTTTAAGTTCGTCCAGGGTGATTTCCAATTTTTCAAGGATATCTCCAACCAAACCATGGTCACTTTCCCAGATTTTTTCAGCCCGGAAGCGCATATAAGAACCAAGAGCATTTCTAAAGCGCTGATATTGATTGAATAAGAAGCCATCGGCTACTCTTTCTTCCAGACGTTCCTGTAATAATTCAGCTTGATCTTCTGTTAATTCGCCTGCTGCAACTGCTTCCGCCAGGCAGGCTTCATGGTCAGCCAACCATTGTTCAGAATACGTCTCATAATCCAGACCTTTTTCTGTGAAGATTTCCTGAATTGTTTTACCGGATTTAATTTCATCACGTAATTCGACTGCTGTCATGCCTAACACATCCAGAACCACTGGTTCTGTCGGGCATACGGGTGAATTCTGTCCATAAGCTGAAACTGAAGTGACCACGCCACCTACCAGCACACCTGCAATCATTAATCCTAAAAATAATTTTTTGAACATTTCTACCTCCTGTGATCTAAGTTACAATAATAGAATATCCGAAACTTGTTTAGAAATTGTTAAGATCCGTTTTAGATCTTGTTTTAATTTTCAAAATTTTCAACGTTCTTACCTGAAACAATTCATAATTTTATGGAATTGCGATTAATTCAAGCTCTGCAACCAGCGCATCAATAAGGAATGTATTTAATTGACCGGTACCTCCACCCGTGCCTTCACCAGCGGATGTTCCTGCCCCACCACCAGGAATACCTCCACCCATTCCACCGCCCATACCACGACCGCCGCCACCGCTCTGTAATTCTGGCGGCACAGTTCCGCCATTGGCTGCTATGGCTGTCGCTCGTTTTTCCTCTCGTTCTTCTTCTGTCAATAATGATCCGGTAATCTGAAATTCCTCCGGCACATACTTCGTCAGAATTTCCTGATAGGCATCCTTGCTGAGATTATAGTTATTGATCCACTCCAATTGTTCTGGGGTTAAGACTGTCTGAATTTGATTCAGAAGCGCTTCAATTTCTTCTCCAGCAGCCGTATCACTGGACAATAGAGTCTTCATCACTTTCCAGAGAGGAATCAGAGCAGTTGCCTGTTCTTGAGTCAATTTCAGGTCATTATCATCTAATGCCATACTGCCCAGAATCAGGCGAACCTGGGTACTGAGTTGCACCATCTCCTGTGTTTGGTCCTGAGATTGAACCTGGTCAGGATCAGCTGGATTTTCTGCTCCAGATGTGTCCGCGCCTTCCATCTCTACTTCATTCATGGCTGCTTCCTGATTCTGAACAGGAACAACAGATTCACCACCACTACATGCGGTCAATAACAACATAGTTACCAATACAATCAAAATCATTTTTTTGTTCATTTTTTCCTCACAAAATTACTCATGTCTTAATGCGACAATCGGATCTAATTTAGCTGCCTTATTAGCAGGCAAATAACCAAATAAGATACCAACTGCAGCAGCTGAACCAAAAGCTAAAACAATCGAAATTGGGTCAACTACAGTAGGCATATCTCCAAACCGGGAGAACACCCATGACCCAGAAATTCCAAATATAATCCCAGTTAATCCACCAACCAGGGAAAGGATCAGCGCTTCTGTTAAGAATTGGCTTTGAATATCCTGAGGTGTTGCTCCCACCGCTTGACGAATACCAATTTCCCTTGTTCTTTCGGTTACACTCACCAACATAATATTCATAATCCCGATACCACCCACGATCAGTGATACACCAGCTACCCACGCCAATAAAATTCGGAAAGATTCGGTTGTCGCCGATTGGGTCTGAATAATATCCTGCTGGGTACTGATCTGAAAATCTGGTGATTCCAGGGGCACATCATGCAATTTGGATAATAGCAAATTGATCTGCAGGATGACATCATCGATATTTTCCTTGTCATCCACCGTCACATAAATCATACGCACCCGATCACCTGCAATACGGGAGAATTGGGAGTTCATTAACTTATCGAATACCAGCGTGATGGGAACATAAACCCTGGCATCATAATCCACCCCGGAAACCAGGCCTTTTTCCTCAAAGACACCCACTACTGTCAATTTGAGTGTTCCGACGCTAATTTTCTGACCGATTGGATATGTATCCCCAAATAATTCTTTGGCAATGGTTGCTCCTAAGATGGCCGTTCTGGTGCTGCGTTCTAGCTCCTGATCATTTAAAAAACGACCTTCTTCTACTTCAATTTCACGCACTTTTGTAAAATCTGGTGTGGTTCCTAAAATGGATACATCTTCCAGAACAATATTCCCATACTTAATTGTTTGCGTGGTCGTTTGTTCTACCGCTACACCGGCCACATGCGGCACACTGTTCGCAATGGCATCCGCATCGGAGTACACCAAACCGCCTGAGGAAGTAGCCATACCACCGCCAGCGCCGCCCTGACTGAAGCTGCTCATCACGAACACCAGGTTAGCCCCCAGACTATTAATCTGGTTAGCGATGGCTGTTTCTGTTCCGGAACTGACGGCAATCATAATGATCACTGCCGCCACACCAATGATGATCCCCAACATGGTCAGCATGGACCGTAACTTATTCGAAGTAAGAGATCTCGAAGCGACTTTAATAACATCTATAATCTTCATTTGCTCTCACATTCTCCCGTTCTTATTATCCAGTTCAACCAGACCATCCCTTACCGCAATGATCCGTTGGGTTTGTTCAGCAATATCATGTTCATGGGTTACCATCACGATTGTTCTTCCTGATTGATGTAAATTGTGCAAAATATCCATAATTTCGTTGGCAGATTTTGAGTCGAGATTTCCTGTCGGTTCATCCGCCAGAACCAGTACCGGATCGTTAATGAGCGCCCGGGCAATCGCCACGCGTTGTTGTTGCCCGCCTGAGAGCTCTTTTGGTTGATGATGAATTCGGTCACCCAGGCCAACAATACCCAACAATTCTTCTGCCTTTTCTGTCATTTCTACCTGATTTCCAGCGGCTGCTTTGTTGTACATCATTGGCAGAGTCACATTTTCCACTGCACTCATTCTGGGCAATAAATTATAAGATTGAAAGATAAATCCCAGTTTTTCATTGCGAATATGGGCTAATTGTGCCCGATTCAACTTACTGACGTCCTGATCATCGAGGTAGTATTGGCCATCGGTTGGTGAATCCAGGCATCCCAGAATATTCATCAGGGTACTCTTACCGGAGCCGGAAGGACCCATGATCGCTACAAACTCACCTTCCTGAATGGTGATCGATACCCCATTCAAAGCTGGTACTTCGACCTCACCCATTTGATAGATCTTTTTCAGTTGATCTGTCCTGATAATCACAGAATCTGTCATTGAACGGTCTCCACAATGCCTGTAGTAACTTCTTCACCGACCTTCAAGCCAGAAAGGATTTCAGCGGAAGTGAAATCTGTCAAGCCAACTTCCACCATGCGTAATGTAGGGGTACCATTCTCCACCACAAATACAGCGTATCTACCATCACCTAAAGGTCGCAATGCTTCAATGGGGACAAGTAGCGTATTTTCTGACCTGCCGCCGATGACATCAACAGAAGCATTTAACCACAGTGGCAAATTAAATGGTTTGCCAAACGAGGTAGGATCTAATTCAACCAATCCATGGGCGTAAACTACATTCCCGTTTTTAACTAACTCTGGCGTAATAGAAATTACTTTTCCCGTAAAAATACTGGTATCAAAGGCATCAAAAATAACCTCAGCCTCATAACCAACCACAAGTTGATCCAGATCGGTTTCATCCAGATAAACCTCAAGAATGGGTCTGGATAAATCAGCAATCCGGATGATATTAGTATTGTTTCCAATCGTCTGGCCAGGCACGGCACTAATATCCATGATGGTACCTGTGATCGGGGCTATCAGGGTTAATCCATTAATATTATCTTCAGCAATTTTTAATTTTGCTTCCGCCTGCCCAACTTTTGCTTGATAGAGCTCGATATCCTGGGGATTTACACCAGCTTGAAGCGTGTCCATCTCTTCTTTCCATCGGATCACTTCGTTTTCCTTGATCTTTATTTTCGCATCCATCAACGCTATTTCTTCCAGGCTGGGATAGGTTAAACAATATTGCCAACTGGCTAAGGCAGTATTAACTTTAGTCTGAGCACTGGCTATATCTGCTTCTGCCTGGAGTCTCTCAGGATCACTCAGATCTCTGGTTGCATATAACAGGTTAAATTTGTCCTGTAGACGTCCTAAAATTTCCAGTGCCGTGTTGTAATCAGCCTCATACTGAAGAACATACTCATCACCACAGCGTCTGTAATTTAAGCTGGCACGATCCGTTAATAGATCTTCAAGCTCTGATTGTGCCTGCAGATAATTTACTGAAGCACTGGCAAGATCAACATCCAGATTGTCAACAAGATTCTTATAATTTTCTTGTTCATTAATCAAATTAATTTGTTGAGTAAGCAGATCGAGGGTTAGTTGTGGATCCATTTCTAATTTTGCTAACATTTCCCCTTTTTGGACCACATCCCCTTCTTTAACATAGATCTCATCGATCACACCAGCCGTCGTGAATCCAATCTGTATATCTGCTTGCGTGACGACAGCCCCCACACCTGATGCGGTGATAATGATATCCCCACGGCGCACCTTGCTGGTCTTCAAGCTTTCTTTAACTGGCTCTTCTGCAATTTGCGCCTGTCCTTGATAGTAAAAAAAGGCTGCAGCACCGAGAATTAATACAATCCCAATCACCCATAAATAACGCTTCATAACAAACTCCTCATTCCCAGATTTTAGTTTCTTGATTGTAGCGGGAAGATGTTTAGAAATTATTAAGAAGTTGTGAAGTTTTTGTGAGTATTTTCAATATTATGAATTAAGAGAACAAACCTTTTCATCAACCGTTAGAAAAGGCTTGTTCAAATCAAATATTCTCGGTTAAATCCAATTATTCAGGTTTTTGTGTTTTTACAGTTTCTCTCAGTTTCTCCCGAAGAATGCTGATTTGCTGTGTTACTTCGCCAATTTTATGAAATAAGTGTTGGTTTGCACCCACCCCTTCGTTGATCAACCAGGCGGCTGCTTCAGAACGGCTTTTGACGACATCTGCTTCCACCAACATATCCAGATAACTCAACGCTTCATCATTAATACGTACCATCACCACATTTCCACGCCCCTGCAATGCATCACCAAGTGCTTGTCCGATATTTTCAACCTGCTTCCAGGCGTTTTTGATTCCAGGCTCATGTGTTTTAGAGCTGGCAGTGGGAGGTGTTTGTGTGGTTTCTCCAGTCGGTTCACTGGTATTTTGTTTCACGTTATTTTCTTCCATCATTACCTTTTTTTTGTGTAATTCTATTACATGTAATTTTATATCATATAATTGTATTTGTCAAATATTAAATTACAAAGAATTAATGCTGGGTTATTCAGTGGGGATGACATTTTATTCGATTATCTCTTACGATATATACCATGGAAAAAAATGGATTTTGTTATACTTGAAACAATCATGGGATTAGTAATGGAATAATGATGGATATACATAACCTGGCAAAGCGATTACAACGCATTGAGCATTTCAATAATATCCCCCTGGAAGAAGTAGAGAGAATCATTCTGGCAGGGATAATTAATGAGAATCTTTGACCTTAGCGCTGATAAATTATAAAATCACCGTACTCAAACACCCGCTGCATATGCTGATCAAATTTGGATTGCTGAACACCCCCATACCATTCACGTTCTAACGGGCTGAATACCACATAAGTAATGTCATATCGATCGAGTAATTGTTCGGTGATAGCCCAATCTCGTTCTGTGTAAATCATGCGAATATCATTTTCGCGGGCTGCTACAGAAACAAAATCATTTCCACGCCATTGAGCTTCATGGTTGACCCAACCCATCACAGTGGGAAAGCCAGTCATCATCGAAACTCTCGAGGATCGTCCTTCTACCCAATAAGCACCCTTCGTTCCTTCGAGCACCACTGCTGATTCCTCAACATTTGTGTTGAACCATTGAATCAACGCCCAATCATCCGGATGATAAAACGAATAGAAAGCCAGCCCATCCAGCGTTGGCTGCCGCACTCCACCAGTTTCGACAGAATTGCGTATGCCAGCCGTCGTGGATTGGATCGTCCCGATGGTGTAAACTGCTCCGGTCAAAAAACCTGCAACCATGAACACCAATGCGATTACCTTGCCCCATCCCTGTACCCGTTTCATCAGATACCAGAATCCAAAACTGGCACCTATAGACCATAAAATCCAGATCTGGAAATAAAATTTGAACAGGGTATTCATGCGCCAGCCAAAATTATCCCGCAGGTACACAAACTCCGGCCCCAGTAACAGCAAAGTGCCGGTGACAACCAATGCAAAAACAAACAGAATGCTTTCTGACCCTTGTTTTCGCAGACCCCACAAAATAGCAATGCTACCAGCCATCAGGAGTGAACCCAGCAGGAGTGTGCCACCTTCCACCACACGCCTGATCAACAACCAGCCCAGTGCTTCATCGATCGAAAATGGAGAAATAGCGCTATTTACGAGATTAGCCGTTTCAGAACTGGACAACATAAGAATTACCAGCAAAACGTTGATGAAGACCATCATCACCAGAAATCCAACGGTGATTTTCAAACCCGTTCTAAAATCCGCTTCTTTTTTATATTTTCGGAGGACTGCCAGCATCAAGCAAACCACACCGATCAATAGTGGTCCAAACATCACAAACAACTGGCGAAATTTGGTTGGGTAAATGACATTGGGGATGATGCCGCCTGCCTGGGATTGAAGTGTAATCAGAAAAGGGACATACAACAACACGCTGACCAACACGACCCAACCCATAGGGCGCAGAAACATGATCAGGCTTTTCCAATCCCAACCTTCTTCTTGTTGGAAGAAGTACGCCAGGTTTCCACTCAACAAGAACAGAAATACGTAAAAGGGGAAATCCCAGGTGTTCAAAAAGATCAAACTTCCCAGAATGATCGCCGAAATACCTGTTCGTTGCCAGGTGATCGCAGATGGTGGATATTTCGCTTTTCTGAGATGCATATCCAGAAGCCACTCAAAACTCATCAGGATTACCAGCAACACAAATGGCAATCCCAAAACATGTGGATGTAAATCTGCCAGTAAAAATGAAAAAGCTGGAAACTCATCAATCGCTTCGGGGTCATAACCCATCAGGTTTCGGTCATGGATTGTGCGTGAAGCAAAAAACCAATTTCCCTGTTGAATACCTTGAAAGGGCACATCCCGCCTTGGAATAGAGCCCAATTGTTTCAGATCCATCCATTCCCAAAAGTTAATACTGCCAGAAACAACCTTCGGTGAGATTACTGTCTGGGTCTCAGAATTGAATCTACCAACCTGAAACCAGACCGCCGGTACATTTGCTTCCGCGAACACATGATGCGAATGGAATACATCCAGAATGCCATAAAAATTCCCCACCACCAGAAGCACTATCGGTGCAGTCAAGGAAACAGGCACCCAACGCAACAGAACTGAATTTCCATCTGGTTTAGGTTCATACATTCTGGCAATCAGATTTAGCAAAACACCGAATGCTGCTGTGAAGGTTAAGGCAAAAATCAAGGCAATTGCCAGATTAAAAGCAATACCCGCCGGGGTAGAGGTCAGCATACTGATGAATGCCACCATCACATAACCAAAATAATAATAACTGATACTGAACCCTGCCAACCAGGCATCCTGTGGTGGAAATGTCGGACTTCTTAAAATGGAGTTGATAAACATCAACTCCATAGGTTTTTCGGTGCCGAAAATGTCCGGGTTATAAGAACGCAACCATGCCATCCCCATGAATGCCAGTAGAAACACAACCTCAGCAACCAGAACCATCCCAAGATTTTGTAAGATCCATTTCCGTAAGTTAGTAAAACCATATTGATGGATCGACCACAACCCAAATACGGACAGAAACACGATTGCTGTCCAGACGCCACCGGGCGTGTTTTGGGATAAACCCAAACTATTCATAAACCAGTGGATGAAACTGACCAATAACAATCCCAGAATTTTTGTAATAGTTACACCCCGGTCGGGGATTCGGCGGAAAAAGTTAAATGTCAGTGGAAAAACCAGCCATCCAATTAAGACAATAATAAAATACCAGGAGAGAAAAAATGCCAGGTCAGAATTCATAGTGGTATTATAGTGAAAATTTCGAAAATTCACAGGCTTTTCAGCGTGTTTTACTTTTGAGGTTAATCTATAATCAACAAATGATTTTTCTTTATTTACCCACTATAATCAATTTATAATTCGGTAATCATCACAGAACGAAAACACACATCACTCATCCCATCCACTTCTTTGTAGCAATTTTTGAGGTTTATTATGAACGAGCATAGGTTAAAGAATTTATTAAGATCGATAGTGGATAATGATTTTGAGCCACTGGATAGCCCTAATCCCAGGGAATTTGCCCTTCATTTTTATAAATTTCTTGGTTCGACCGATGCTGAATTAAGAGATGAATTAATCTTTTCTGTGATGGCAAATTGGATTTACAGAGGTGTGTATACCCAGGAAGATATTTACAAAATTGCCGAAACACTGGTGCAAGATGAGTACATTTTAAATGGCATTGGCCAAAACAACGACGATTCTGTGTTTGTTCGTTCAGCCACAGCCTTGCAATTATGGGCTATTGTTGTCACCCAAAAGAAAAAGAATTTTATTCCTTTTAATGTCATTGGTACTATTTTTGAAAAAACCATTCGGCTCTTACAGGAAGAAGTTGATTATCGCACTTATGTTCCCGATAAAGGTTGGGCTAATTCCATTTCACACACCGCCAATATACTGCTGGAATTGGTGCAGCTACCAGAGATGAAGAAACCATGGATATTAATGATCCTGAACAGTATCTGTGATAAAGTCCTCCACCCTGATTTTAGATTCCCAGGGGATGAAATCGACCACCTGGCAGCACCGGTAGCAGAGATCCTCCTTCGCGAGATTTTATTAGAAGAGGAAATTTTATCATGTTTCGAAAAATTGAAAATCCAACCACATTTTCACGGTCAGAAACCAGAAAACTTCTTTCGTCTTATCAATGTTCGCAATTTCATGCGTGCTGTTTATTTTTATTTATTGGATGTGCCAGATAAACGCAGGCAACGTGATATTGTGCTTCTAGCACTCCAGGAACTTAAACCCCGATAAATTCTCATACCCTTAGCTATTTTCCAATTTATAGAGTTATACAGCCGAGGAATTTCGCTGCCTGGACCCTGGAAAAAACTCAGGGGTCCCCTTTTTATAATTCACTTAATAAATATTCATTGTCTTTTGATATAATCCAGCTTCATACTTGCATTACAATCTCTAGAGAAATAAGTGATAAGAATGCAAGAATAGCCCTTCTCTGGATTAGCAGACAGTGAACAAAAATAAACGAGAAATAGCTTCAATCTTTAACAACATCAACTGGGGTACTACCCTTTCTGCTGCCATGCCGGTTGTGCTTGGATATTTACCGATTGGTTTTGCTTATGGTGTTCTGGCGATCAATGCCGGGTTATCCATTTTTCAAACTGTCTTAATGTCCATCATTGTCTATGCTGGTTCGGCTCAATTGATCGCGGTCAGTTTATTTGCCCAGGCGATCCATCCTTTATCCATCATCGCAACCACTTTTATCGTAAATTTACGCCATATGTTGATGTCTGCGGCTCTTGCGCCACATATGCGTAATTGGAAATCAAATCAGGTAAGTTTATTCAGTTTTGAATTAACGGATGAAAGTTTTGGGGTTCATAGCCTGCGTTTTGATCGTGGGGAGAATCAACCAAAATCTACCATTCTGATCAATCTCATTTGTCAATCCGCATGGGTATTGGGCAGTTTATTGGGAGCCGTTGCAGGAAACCTGATCCAGGATGTGCGTCCATTTGCATTGGATTACGCCCTGCCTGCCATGTTTATCGCTTTATTGATTTTACAAATCAAAAATCGGAAACACCTCATCATCGCATTGATTAGTGCAGGATTGTCCCTGACCCTCTGGCAACTGGGAGCCACCCAATGGCATGTAATCATTGCGACCATAATCGCCGCGACACTCGGCGCAGGAGTTGAAATATGGCAGAAACAACCATCCTGATCACCCTGTTAGGTATGGCAGCGGTTACCTACCTGCCCCGTCTGATTCCTGCCTGGGTACTGCGTGAGAAACAACTACCTACTTTTTTAGTCGCCTGGTTGCGGTATGTGCCTGTATCGGTGTTGGCAGCATTGTTATTACCTTCCTTATTAATAGAAGGAGACCAAATCAACTTCTCAGTAAGCAACCTTTACCTTTGGGCTGCCATCCCGGCTGGTCTGGTTGCCTGGAAGAAAAAGAGCCTTTTTGGAACAGTAGTTGTAGGAATGTTAGTCATTGCCATCGTACGCTGGATCATCCGTTAATTTCAGGTTCCAGAATTAATCCTCTTTTTACACCACCATGGCCAAAGGTGGATCCCTAAGCCCATGGCGAACATCGTCAGCCCTATGACGCCCAGAATGGGTAAGGTTGCGTAAAATCCTCCTGCAAATCCAAACACAATAAAAAAGGTATGAAATATCAGAGGAACTGCCAGAATGACTTTATCAACATAAGCATCTTTTTTTAATCCCGGCTTGACAACATAGATGATGACACCTCCAGCCAGTATGATCAGCAACATGCTCATAGCGCTGACCAGTTCAGTTTTGGCAAATACATTCGCAAAGATGTAATTGGTGATCGCCAGAATGACAACTGCAAATAAAAATGCTAATAGCGGATAAGTATTGCGCAACCAGACAGATTCGCGTTGTTTGTGCAAATGTCGGAACCAATATAGAAATCCACTATAGGACACCACCACGATATACCAGGCCCAGAAGTTCCCCCAGGGAACCCCAAACCACTGCCAATCAAGCGGAATTACCCAATTCCAGAATCCCAGGCGGATGGCAATCGCATCCATTGCCAGATCCAGGTTTAGTGCCAATATACCTACCAGAAATGGACGAGCATAATCAGGCATTTCGAGGTGTTTTACAAACTCCATGCCGCTGTAAATAATCACAGCCCAACCCAATCCAATACAAATCGGCGCACCGTCCAGCATGAGTAAAAATTCTCCATAATGATAGGCTTCCAACTGCTGGATTGTCATCCATTCCAAGAATACACCAAATATCAAAGCAAATATCAGTTCAAGTACCTTGCCGTTTTTTTGTCTGACAGCATGCCAGAAACAGGCAACGAATAAGAGTGTGGTCAATAATTCAAAGATAATAAATGCAGCTTTTTCCATTTGGATCTCTTCATGATTGTATCCCTTTTTGTGAATTTTTCCGGTTTCATTTCAATCGAATTTGAGTTTGAAGCAAAATTAGGATTCAACTCTCATTCAATTTTATGGATTGCCTGCTCATTTTTTGTCGTTTTCAAAATTGCAAGGTTTCCTTGAAATTAAAAATGACTAGTTATAATGGAAACAATTTTAACCGTAATATTTAATGATAAGGATAGCTATGACAATTGAACTCAGTGGACTATATGTTCCAAATCGTATTGCTCGATATATGATAATGACACTGCAGGATTTAATGGGTGAAAATGGTTTGAACGCTGTATTTAAACAAAGTGGATTGCCTACTTATCGGGAAATTTGTCCCCCTGATAATATGGATAATGCATTTGATTTTTCTATTTATTCAGCCATCTGTTCAGCTGTTGCCAATACATACGGTCCGCGTGGCGCCAGGGTATTTCTGATTCGTGCTGGGAAAGCAGGCTTTCGAAATGGTATCCAAAGCTTTATCGATAATTATGGCGCTGGATTGGAGTTAACAGGAAAATTAGTGCCACTATCCTTAAAATTACCCCTCTTTCTCAAATGGATCGCTAAAAACTATACTGAAACTAGTGATCGCATTGTGGAAGTAAAAGACAATGGTGATCATTATCTTTATATTAACAAACGTTGCCCGGTTTGTTGGGGGCATCATGCCACCTCACCTGATTGTCACATCACACTAGGCTTTTTACAGGAAGCCACCCAATTTATCTCCAATGGTGCCCAATTCCAGATCCGTCAGATCACATCGATTGGTGCCGGAGACGCAAGTTGTGATTTTATTATTCCCAAACGGACTGTTGACTGAGGGACAGTTACAAAAAAAATTGATTTTTGATAGCCTGTTTTTTTTTGATTAGATTGATATTTATTGTCTTTCGCACCAGCTTGCCTTTTTTCAGCCTGTTCACGCGCAGTTATTTTTAATCCAAAATAGCTGCATTTTGAGAAAAAATCAACTCCAATTGTTGTTAAATTGGCACAATACTTTTTTATAGGTATAATAAATCAAACCCTAAATCCACAAAAGGCACATCCAGCATGGAAGAAAAAGAAGTTGTCGTTGAAGCTTTCACCGAGCTTGCTCCACGCTACGAAAGTGTAGTCAATAACGAATTAAATAAATTCTGGGGGTGGAGTTACCAGGGATTTATTGATTTTCTCATTGAGAATACATCCATTTCCGATGGAGAAATGTTGTTAGATATTGCTACGGGAACAGGTGTGATTCCGCGAGCCGTATTGCAAACCAACGCCCATTCTAAAATCGTTGGGATCGACATCACACCGGCGATGTTAAGACATGGCAAACAAAAGCTGGGAGAGGATATCTTCGGGAAAAAAGTCTTTCTGACCACTGGAGATGCCATGTGGTTGCCCTTTGCACCTGCTTCATTTAATCTCATTATATGCGGTTTAGCGACTCATCACATGCAGGTTGATCAATTAACTGCAGAAATTTATCGGGTTCTTAAAGAAAATGGTCGCTTTTCACTGGCTGATGTAGGGGGATCGAAACTATGGAGAAATCCAGTGATTAATTTCTTTATAAAAATTTTAGCGTATTTTTATTTTTTGATTACTGAAAATAAAGATAGAGCCTGGGCAGAAGCTTCTGCCGTCTCAAACGTCTATACAGCTCAGGATTGGCATCAAATTTTATCGAATGCTGGTTTTAAAGAAATAAAAATAACTTTACTTAAATCCAGGAAGTTATGGGTCCCAGACCCGTTGTTAATTCAGGCACATAAATAATATAGATACGCAAGGAGAAAAGATGGCGACAGTTAAAGAGCTCATGAAGCAAGGCAAAAAAGCAGAAATATGGACCAAACTCTGTGGACATTTGGATTTGAATATGGATGAATACATGGAGATACAGGAGCGATTGTTGTTTGAGCAAATTGAATACCTCAAACACAGTGAAATTGGAAAAGCACTGCTAGGGGACAAAATTCCAACCACCGTTGAAGAATTCAGTAACCTGGTGCCACTGACAACTTATAAAGATTATGACCCATTCCTAAAGGATCAAAAATCAGATGCTTTGCCGTTTGAACCTTTCGGTTGGGCACGAACATCCGGTCGTTCAGGTGAATACCCCTGGAAATGGTCTCCTTACACAAAACAAATGTATGATCAATTGGGAAATGGTTCAATCAGCGCCATCCTGATGTCGTCTGCTACGCGCAAAGGTGAGGTTAATATTGACCCTCACAATGTGCTTTTACTCGGTACCGCACCCCGCCCATATATGTCCGGTTATTTGAGTCTTTCTGTAGAAGAACAATCCGGTTTCCGTTTTGTTCCACCATTATCAGTGGGCGAAACCATGGATTTTGGTGCTCGCATCAACGCTGGTTTTCAACAGGGAATGATTACTGGATTGGATTACTTCTATGGTCTTGCCAGTATTTTGGCGAAAATTGGCGAAAGATTCGAAACAGGTGGTGGAAGTGGAAAATTCTCCCCGGCAATGTTACGCCCCAGCGTGTTATTCCGCTTGATCAAAGGTGCCATCAATGCCAAATTAGGAAAACGGAAATTATTGCCTAAAGATATCTGGAATATGAAAGGCGTATTAACCGGTGGAACAGACACCGATATTTTCCGCAAGAAGATTGAATATTATTGGGGAAAACAACCATTAGAAGGATATGCCTGTACAGAAGGTGGTATTTTTGCCTTTCAGTCCTGGAGTTATAAAGGGATGACGCTTGTCCCAGATAGCAATTTCTATGAATTCATTCCTTATGATGAGCATATTAAGAGCAGAATTGATAAAAATTACAAACCAAAGACGCTACTTTTCCGAGACCTGGAACCAGGTATTTATGAAATGGTCTTCACCAACCTGCTTGGTGGTGTGTTTACCCGCTATCGCATCGGAGATTTGATTGAAGTAATATCAATGCGAGATGATGAAGTCGGTATCAACCTTCCACAAATTCGGTTTTATTCTCGTTGTGACGATATCATCGATTTGGGTGGGATGGTCAGATTAACAGAGAAAGCCATCTGGCTGGTCATCGAAGCTGCAAAGTTCAGGTATGTAGATTGGATCGCCAGAAAAGAAGAAAAAGAAGGGAAACCAATTTTGCATCTCTATCTTGAACTGGCAGACAGTGAAACTACACCGATGGATAAAATCGAAGAATCCTTGCGGGTCAATTTTAGAGCGATGAACAATGAGTTCGCTGACTTTGAAAAAATGATGGGAGAAGAATATTTTGTTGTTTCCCGTCTAAAAGATGGTGCTTTTGCAAAATATATGGAAGAACAGAAGGCTGCTGGTGCAGATCTTGCACACATAAAACCAACTCATATGCAGGCACCAGAGAAAGTTATCAAACGCTTACTATCCTAGGGGTATTGGTTATGACACAATGAACTTCAACCTTATCTCATTGATTCCATTGATAGCCCTCTTTTTGTATGGAGGGCTATATCTGGCTACAACATTTTCCAAAGCATCGACACAGATCCATGAACGGAACGCATTCAAAGGTTATCTGACCATGATGATGTTATGGTCCCTGGCCGCTTTTCTACTATTGGCTGCCATTGATAATCACCCTACCTTCTGGTTTCGGTTAATGGCTTTTGGTGCAGTGGGATCTGCGGTAACTTTGGTTCGTTTTGTCCGTACAGTAACTGGAAAGCATTGGGTGTGGATTAATTGGGTTTATGTCTATGGGGTGGTCAGTTTTATATTAATCTTGTTCACTCCATTAGCTATAAAATACGCAGTTATGGAGAATATGGAAGTCCTATACGAATTTGGGGAAATGATTTTCGTGATTGCTACTCCAGGTTATTTTTTAAATCTTTTTAGTCTCTTTGTGTTAATTAATAGATTTCGTGAAACAGATGATTCAATCATTCGTAACCGCTTAAGATACTTAATTCTTGGATTCGCGGTGATTTTATTAATTTCTCTGGTGAATTTCACCCCCTTAGGAAAATATCCCATTGATATAGCAGGAAATTCCATTACAGCCATTTTAATTTCCTATGCCATTCTACGACATCAGTTGCTAGACATTAAAGTGATTGTTCGAAAAAGTGTATTATATTCATTGCCAACCATCATAATTAGTACCATATACTTTTTGATCATATCTCTGGCTTTCAATCTGATCTCCACTTATTCAGAAATTGAGATTTTTGGTCTATCGCTTATTGTGGCAATCCTGACTGCCCTGGTGGCACAACCATTTCGGGATAAAGCCCAATCGATCATTGATCGACTTTTCTTCCGGGAAAAGTATGATTCAAGTTTAATGCTTCAAAGACTCAGTAGCCGAACGGCGCTGGTTCTCGATCTCGACCAGGTCACCAATATGATCCTGAAGGATCTTACTGAAACCCTGTATATTAAAAACGCAGCTTTCTTCCTTAAAAGAGGAAAAGGGGCTGGATATTATCTTTCTGCCCAAATTGGGCTTGAACCTTTTATCAAAATCCGTATGAGTGAAAATCACCCGATTGCTTTATGGTTATCCAGTCACAAAGACGTGTTGCGAAAAAATGAATTGGATGTGCAACCTTATTTCAAATCCCTCTGGCGCAAAGAACGCGATGATCTTGAAAAACTCAACGGGGAACTCTTTATCCCCTTATTGGTCAAAACGGAACTGGTGGGTATTTTTGTGATCGGACCAAAAAGATCTGAGCAAGGTTATTCCCAGGATGATCAGCTTACCTTAACCACCCTCGCCAACCAGACAGCTGTTGCCATTGAAAATGCCCGCTTATACAAAATTGAGCAGGATCGTAGGGCAGAATTAACCATGTTATTTAATATGTCGCGGCAATTAGTTGCAACCGATGATGTGGATAAAGTCGTGAATACCATCACTCAATACGCAACTATCAGTACCAATGTCACCTATTCAAGAATTCTAACCCCTGATTCTTCTGGCTCTTTTATTTGTAGAGCAGCACATTCGGTTCGCGATATTGATCCAAGTCTCGGAATTGGAAAAGTTGAGCCAGAAATAGTCAGTGAAATTTACAGGAATGTTCAGAATTCTGGAAAATTTGTGATTCTGGAAAAATCTGGTTCTCCATCATCAGAAGAATTAAATCAGGCTTTATTCCTGGGACTGGCAACCAGTGTTTGTATCTACCCATTAAAAGTAGTCGATGAATTTATGGGATTGTTAATCTTCGGGGAGGAACGTCGTACACAACGTGAACCTTTTGATGCTAACAAAATGCAATTAATTAGTTTGGTCGCTGATCAGGCAGGAAGTGCTCTGCGTCGATCAAATTTACATGAACAGTTGGAAGAAAGTCTCATCGAAACTGTTATTGCCCTCGCAAATGCAGTCGAAGCTCGTGATACTTACACTGAAGATCACAGTGCGCGCATGGAGGTATTGGTGGTGGAAGTCTGTAAACAATTAGATTTCCCGGAAGAAGAATTACAGAACATGCGCTGGGCAGCCCACCTGCATGATATTGGTAAAATCGGTGTGCCCGATCATATTCTGCGCAAACCCAGCAGTCTTACAGAAGAAGAATGGGTGGCAATGAAAGAACACCCAAAAATTGGATCAAAAATTCTCGCACCCATTACAAAAATGGCATCGGTCAGCCCCATTATTCGATCACACCATGAGAAATTTAATGGAACTGGTTACCCGGATGGACTGGAGAAAACTCAAATTCCTTTGGGAGCACGAATTCTTACAGTTGTAGATGCTTATGTAGCCATGACCGATGACAGGCATTACCGTAAAAGTCTGGGCCATGCAAAAGCGCTGGAAGAATTAATCAACAATAAAGGTAGCCAATTCGATCCGGAAATCGTAGATATCTTCCTCAAAGTCATTAATAAAAAATAACCCGGTAATTAAAAGTTGTTTTTTTCACAATATTGTGCAAAATATCACATATAAGATAAATTCGGTATTAATTGTCAAATTTTGTTGACAAGAATTTTATTTTTTGATAATATCATCACATAGTATTTCCATACTATTTTTTCCCTAAATTTAAATATTTCCACCCCCATTAATGTCTCACCGCTGAAAAAATCCTTTTGAATAGCAAAAGTTTGTTTGCATTTAATTTCACCCAAAAAAAGAGAGGATCAATTATGCTGCGTTTAGGAGAGAGTGTTCAGGAATTTTTAGCAAGGGAAGGAATGTCCCGGCGTGATTTCTTGAAATTTTGCAGTGTGATGGCCTGTGCAGGTTGTAGCGAAGCCTTCTTACGGTCACCCAGCCCAACTGCCGCTGAGTTAGTTTTGGATGTCCTGTCCGTGGATTACCATGAAACCATCATGGCTCCTTCAGGCTTTCAGGCAGAGAAATCAAAAGAGGACGCGATTGCTGCCGGAGGTTATGTGTTGGTGGTGGAAGGCTCCATTTCAACAGCAGGGGTAGGTGAATATTGTTGTGTAGCCGGAAAATCATCCCGCTACATTTTGGAAGAAGCAGCCAAAAACGCGGTTGCCGTGATCGCCATCGGGAATTGTGCGACTTTTGGAGGAGTACCGGCTGCCAATCCGAATCCTACAAGAGCTGTGGGTGTCTGGGATATCGTCAAAGATAAGCCTGTCGTCAATATCCCGGGTTGCCCAATCAATCCAGCAAACCTGACTGCCACCGTCGTCCACTTCCTCACCTATGGAAGCTTACCCGCTATGGATCAACTTAATCGTCCATTATTTGCTTTCGGTCGCAGAATTCATGATAATTGCGAACGACGTGGTCACTTTGACGCTGGCGAATTTGTATTGGAATGGGGCGATGATGGTCATCGTGCTGGTTGGTGTCTGTATAAAATGGGATGCAAAGGACCCACCTCATACCACAATTGCCCAACCATCCGATTTAATGATGGTGTTAACTGGCCTATTGGTGCAGGTCATCCATGCATTGGCTGTTCCGAACCTGGTTTCTGGGACTGGGAGGTATATCAACCTGTCACACTTAACGAGGTAACCCCGCCCACCACTTATCCTTCTGTTGAAAAACCTGTGCGGGAAATATCGCCTACCAGTATTGCCATCAGTGGTACTGCTGTTGGTGCCGTCGCTGGCGCTGCTGGCGCATTTGCCTATTCTGCCCTCACCAAACGTTCTTCTCACACAAAACCCGAAGTTGAGGAGATTGAATCAGAAGAATCCGCGGAGCATTAAAGGGAGAGTCACTTATGGAAGTAAATAGAAGAGATTTTCTAAAAATCGCAGGTGCTGGGATTGGTACCCTCGTCCTTCCTTCGCTTGACGTTAAAGCAGCAACCATTCCAGGCAATCTTGAGAATGCTCATGCTATGTTATATGATGCGACGCTTTGCGTTGGCTGTCGTGCCTGTCAGGTCGCCTGTAAGAAACGAGCTGGACTACCTTATGTTACCGATGAAAATCAGATGTACGAAATGCCCACTGATCTGAATGGTGACACCTGGACCATAATTAAACTTTACAAGGATACCGAAACGTATTCCTTCGTAAAGAAACAATGCATGCATTGTGTTGAGCCAGCCTGTGCATCCGTATGCCCTGTGGCAGCGCTGGAAAAAACAACAGAAGGCCCGGTGGTTTATCATAGCTACAAATGTATTGGATGTCGTTATTGCATGACCGCTTGCCCATTTGATATACCGAAATATGAATGGGATGAAATAAATCCAATCATTCAAAAATGTGACTTCTGTGCCGACCTTCAGTCTGCCGGACAACAACCTGCCTGTAGTGCTGCTTGCCCCACCGGTGCATTGATCTCCGGAACACGTTCTGAAATGCTGGAAATTGCGCATCAACGTCTGGCCGATCATCCCGAACAATACTTTAACCATGTTTATGGAGAACACGAAGTGGGTGGTACTTCCATGCTGTATATTGCCGGTGTTTCCTATGAAAAACTTGGTTATCCAACATTAAAAAATCAGTCCATTCCTGATATCACCTGGCCGTACATGAAAGCAGTCCCATTTGTCTTTTTTGGTATGGCTGGGGCAATGTCCGCATTTTACTACTGGACTCACCGCAACAAAGAAGAGGAGGGGTAATATGGCTACCGGGGTAAATAATATTCGCTTGAGAAAATATCCTGTTGGCGCAGGAATGATCATCGTCTGGATCACAGGTGCCATCGGATTAAGTGTGGCGGTCTATCGCTGGATCGTTGGGTTGAGAATCACCAACATGAGTGATAATCGGCCCTGGGGTATCTGGATCAGTTTTGATATGATGAGTGGGATTGGCCTGGCAGCTGGGGCATTCAGCATAGCTGCTATTGTGTATATCTTCAACATCAAAAAACTATATCCGATCGTGCGACCAACCATTCTTACCGGGTTTATCAGTTATATTCTGGCTGCCCTTACTTTGCTGGCCGACCTGGGTTTACCGCAAAATATCTGGCATCTGATTATCTATTGGAACATACACTCCCCTCTCTTCGAAATTGGTTGGTGTGTGATGGCTTATACCACGGTGTTATTGCTGGAATTCAGCCCGGTTGTTTTGGAGGCATTAGGGTGGAAAGCGCCGCTCAAATTAATTCGGAGCATCACCATACCCCTGGTCATTTTGGGTATTTCCCTTTCCACCATGCACCAATCCACATTAGGAACCATGTTGTTAGCCATGCCTTACCGCATTCATCCCTTCTGGTATTCACCGCTGATGCCAGTATATTTTTTCATGACTGCAATAGCCGCCGGTATGGCAATGACAGTTTTTGAAAGTTACCATTCTGCCCGAACCTACCAGCAAAAATTTGAGCTTGGAATTTCATCCAAAATTACCAGCTGGATCCCATATGTCCTGGGAATTTACATCGTCATCAAAGTTGTGGATGTCATTGTCTCTGGCACATACATTCGTCTCGTTCAGGATCCCTGGCCAACCTTTATGTTTCTGATTGAGATTATGGGAGGAGCATTAATTCCAGCCTTATTGTTCGCTGATAAACGGGTACGCAGTACCCTCAGTGGACAGGTTTGGGCTTCGTTCCTGGTTATGGGTGGTCTGATCCTGAACCGCTTTAACGCTACTTTGGTTTTTATGAATGGAGATTTCTATTTTCCAAGTGCCGCTGAGATCGCTGTCTCTATCGGCCTGACCTGTCTGGGTATCATCATGTTTGATGCGGCAATCCGCTTATTACCGATGTACCCAAACCCACGTGAAAAACAAGAAATTAAATCTTTAGAGAACGCCGTATAAAAAAGGAGTCTAAATGATGGCAAAAGTCGTAATTGATCCAATCACTCGTATCGAAGGACATTTAAGAATTGAAGTTGAAGTAAAAGATGGTGTGGTGACGAACGCCTGGAGTAGCAGTACCATGTTCCGTGGCATCGAAACAATTTTGAAAGGACGCGATCCTCGTGGAGCCTGGACGATCACCCAGCGTATCTGCGGTGTTTGAACGACTGTACACGCAGTCAGCTCCGTGCGAGCTGTAGAAGATGCTTTGAAAATCAAAGTCCCCACCAATGCCCGTCTAATCCGCAATATTATTGAAGCCATTCAATTCGTACAAGACCATGTGATTCATTTCTACCACTTACATGCCCTCGATTGGGTGGATATTGTCAATGCCCTCAGCGCTGATCCAAAAGCTACCTCCGACCTGGCAGAATCGATCTCTACCTGGCCAAATTCCAGTGAAAATTATTTCAGAGGAGTTCAGGAACGTATCAAGAAATTTGTGAATAGTGGTCAACAGGGTATTTTCGCCAATGCCTATTGGGGGCATCCGGCATACAGTCTTCCGCCTGAAGCCAATTTGATGGCAGTCGCTCACTACCTGGAAGCACTGGATTGGCAACGCGAAATTATCAAAGCGCACGCCATTCTGGGTGCTAAGAATCCCCATCTGCAAACCTATCTCGTCGGAGGCATGTCAATCCCTGTTGATCCCAACAGTGAAGCCGCCATCAATGCTGATAAAATCGCTCAGCTGCTGGGATTATTCGCTAAAGCCAAAGATTTTGTCGACCGGGTTTACCTGCCCGATGTTCTGGCAATCGCTCCCTTCTATCTGGATTGGGCTGGATTGGGCGAAGGTCTGGGGAATTTCATGTCCTATGGTGATATACCCTTGATTGATGACTTCGACCCCAATAACCCGGAACATCTCTTCTTCCCGCGTGGTGTCATCCTCAATCGGGATCTTAGCAAAGTTCATCCACTCGATCCGGAAAAAATCCATGAATATGTCACTCATTCCTGGTATTCTTATGAGGACGATAGCAAGGGCTTACATCCTTCTGTAGGAGAAACCAATCCAAATTACACCGGTCCCAATCCCCCTTACGAATTTCTGGATACGGACAAAAAATATACCTGGTTGAAAGCACCACGTTATGATGACAATTCTATGGAAGTGGGACCATTAGCACGTATGTTAATTGGATATGCATCAGGCCATAAACGTACCGTTGAGTTGGTGAATGCAGTTCTTGAAAAACTAAACGCTCCTGCAAGTGTTATGTTCTCAACTTTAGGTCGTGTGGCTGCCCGCTGTGTGGAAACGGTCCTGTTGGCAGAACAGCTAGAACCCTGGACAATGGAACTGGCACAAAACATAGGCAAGGGCGATCTGCGTATTCATGAACAGGATCATTGGGAACCATCTACCTGGCCAGCCGAATCCATGGGCTGGGGTTGGACAGAAGCTCCTCGTGGTGCTCTTGGTCATTGGATCCACATCAAGGATGGCAAAATTGCCAATTACCAGGCTATTGTTCCCTCCACATGGAACGGCTCACCGCGTGACGCCAAAGGACTGATGGGGGCATATGAAGCTGCATTGATCGGTACGCCGGTAGCAGATCCCAGCCAACCGGTCGAGATTTTACGAACTGTCCACTCCTTTGACCCCTGCATGGCGTGCGCGGTACACGTGCTGGATGCAGATGGCAATGAAATTACAAAAGTGATTGTGATGGATTAGTCATTGAAAAAAACACTTATTCTGGGCGTTGGTAATTACTTAATGTCTGATGACGGGCTTTCCGTCCATGTACTGGAGCACCTTCAGGCAAATAACCTTATACCAGGTAATATTCAAATGATTGATGGCGGCACATGCGGCCTTGACCTCCTCCAATATCTGGAGGGGGTCTCCAATCTGATTATTATCGATGCCATCAAAACCAGAGATGGCATTCCCGGTTCGATCATTCGTCTGGATGGGGATCAGATTCCTGCTTATCTATCATTAAAAATATCTCCCCATGACATTGGTTTGCCCGACCTTTTAGCCACTGCCAAACTTCGTGATCTCTATCCGGAGAAAATTGTGGTTTTTGGTATTCAACCAGCCACTTTAGAATTGGGTGTAGAACTTTCCCCTGAAGTTGCTTCGAAAATGGATGAATTAATTGAATTAATCCAAAAAGAGGTCAATGAAATAATCCTGATATAAATCGCTCCTATTCTGGAGAACCTGCATCCATCATGATGCAGGTTTTTTTTGCCCACACCTAATGAAATTTCGATAATAATCTTATTCTCCTTTATAATGGATGGATGTCAACATCTGAGCAAACATCACCCATGACAAAACCCAAACATTACAACTTAGAAATACTACTTTTTTCCTCCATCCGTATCCTCGTCCATGCCATGATGCGTATGGTGTATCCTTTTCTGGCTGTATTTGGTCGTGGTCTGGGTGTTGACCTCACCACGATATCTTTAGCCGTCACTATTCGAAATTTTGCAGCCATCCTGGTTCCATTTATCACCTCAATCTTTGATAAACGCAGTCGCCGCAGCGGTATGTTAACCGGTATGGGACTCTTTGTTCTTGGGTGTGCTGTTATCACTTTTTGGCCAACATTCATTGTCTTTATCCTGGCGCTGAGTCTAACGTTCATTGGTATGCATGTTTTTGTTGCATCCATGCAGGCATACCAGAGCGATACCATCCCCTTGCCCATCAGAGGACAGGCAATTGTCATCACCAGTACAGGTTGGGCGTTAAGCTTTGTTGTTGCTGTACCCCTGATAGGATTTCTGATTGGTCGTTTTGGCTGGTTATCTCCATTCCCGGTAATGGGTGTTTTTGGGGTGATTTCTATCTTCTGCCTATTATGGCTGGTGCCCCGTGGGAAAAAAGCCATTACTGATCAGGCTGAAAAAGTTCAGCATGGTATTTTGCAGGTATTTACATCCTCAACCGCCATTGCTGGTGTGCTGATGATTTTATTCTTTTGTGCTGCCCATGAAATTGTCAATCTTGTTTTTGGTGTCTGGATGGAAGATAATTACGGACTATCGATCAATGCCCTGGGTGTGGCATCCACTGTCATCGGTCTGGCGGAATTATTGTCCGTTGCAGCCGTCAGCTGGTTGATTGCCAAATTAGGGGCAAAACGTGCAGTGGCGATTGGACTGTTGTTCAGTGCCATCACAGCGATCGCAATCCCCTGGTTGGGTAGTTTTGGCTTATGGGGCGCCGAGTTAGGTCTCTTCTTGTTCAATCTCTCTTTTCAAATCCCTTTTATTGCCTATGCTCCCCTGCTCACCGAAGTACTTCCATTTGCACGGGCATCTTTATTAGGTGCCACACTTGCCTCCGTAGGCGTTGGGCGTATGCTGGGAGCTCTGGCAGCCCCTTATCTGTTTGTATGGGGATTTCAATTCAATGCCTTAGCAGCCATGGTCTTATTTCTGATTTCTCTTTTCACACTTAGCAAGGTCAAAACTTATCAGGAACAGGCAATCAACCCAATCTGATTCCAGATATCATGACTGAATTAGTATGGATGAAAATGTTTAGGCATTGTTGATTATCTTTAACACCCAATCGGCTGCTCTTGCTAATTCCCCTTCCACCAGAGGTCCTTCAATCCCAGTGACAAGAAAACCTTGTGGTGAAACGACTTCCTTTCCCCCCAGCAGGATTAATTGTTTGGCAATTTTCTCCGCTGCATAACCAAAAAACATGACCATTAATGCCAGGAACTTGTTTTTACTCACATCTTCCGGAGTCATCCGGGTATCAAAGGCCGCCACCTGAATGCCTTCCAAAGTGCCAGCAGGAACTTGCTTTAAAAATTGATCCAGCGCGCCAGTTGCTTTAAATTGGCGTGTAGGAGATCCGACAATTAATGTTTTTACACCATCCAGATGCTCGGGAAAAACCTCACCCACCAATCGTATATCAACCTCATGGTGCACTTCCAAAGCGTATGCCATGGACTGGGCAATTTTCGCAGTATTACCAAACACCGAATCATAAATAATCAATATGTCTTTCATATATCTCCTGAATGGATATCACATTCCATTATATGATAAAGTACCACAAAACACATCTCTTTCTTCAAAGATTCAATCCAATTTTTCAAGAATGTACAGTGATGTTTTACCTCAAAATCAAATTAATTTGCTTAAGCCTCTTACTGATCAACTTTTTCAATCTTCACTTCTTATGTAAATCTATAACAGACTGTGGAGTATTCTGATCTGCGAATTTGTCCTATTATGTTCCTTTGTGATATTCATCCGTTTCCATTAATTGTAAAAACACGTTCACAATCCCTGGGTCAAGGTGTTTTCCGGAAATATCCTGGATGTACTTCAAGACATCTTCTTTTTTCCAGGCTTGACGGTAAGGCCGATCAGATCTAATGGCGCTGATATCTCTGGCTATGCCTAATACCCACTCCACCTGGCCATTTGAGTTGAAAACCGGAGACAACCTCCAGTCAAAAACCATCTTTTGATCGTTGGAATTGTTAACATTTTGTGGCCAGTTGGCAATCCGTTGAACCAAACCTTCGGACTGAAAAACCTGTTCAACATCCATTTCCAAATTTCTGATCAGCTTGTTATCTGAAAAAATTTCTGCCGGTGATTTTTCATGAACCTCTGCTTCATCCAAACCCAGTATCTCTATCCCTGCTTGATTGAAGTAAACAATTTTGTATTCACGATCAAAAAGTGTGATGATGTCCTGACTGCTTTCTGCCAGACTACGAAACCTTCTTTCGTTCATCATCAATCCCAGTTCATATTCTTTTTGTTCAGTAATATCCACGTGACAGCCGATCACCTGCAATGCTTTTCCACTTTCATCACGGCGAATCGAACCGCGGGAAAGAAGCCAGCGATAAGATCCATTTTTATGTTTTAACCTGAAAGTGGTTTCATAGAAATTTTCAGTACTTTCAAAAACAGCATTAATTTGGTTAATTGCATTTTCTTTATCCTCTGGATGTAGCCTGATTTCCCACTCAAGATCATCATTCCTGATTTCATCTTCTTCATAGCCTAATTGTTTTTTCCACTCCGGGGATAAATGTGTCTCTCCGGTGACCAGATTCCGGTCAAAGAAACCGATATTAGCCGCCTGAACTGCAAGGCTGAGCTGCTCTTCCCTTTCCTGCAGATCAATGTAAATCTTCTCTCGTTGTGCCCGATTTACCAACAAAAACCCTAATATCATAGTTGCCAAAGGATAAATCAATAATACCGGAAAACTGATTTCAGCCAGAACGCGCAGCGCAGTCTCCAGGGGCAAGGTTAACATCAACAACAACATAACCACATGATTGAGTATACCGAACAGATAAAGCTCAATCAGGGAAATTTGATCGATCTTTTTACTGCGTATATAACGCCACAAAATACCAATCGAGCCGGTAGCAAAAATAACACTCACCCCGGTCCAGGTTGCTGCACCACCCTGATAAATTCGGAAAACAGAAGTGCTGATCATTGCGATGATGGTGGGTACAAGTCCAAAGAATAAACCGGAAATACTGAGCAGAATCGAACGGGTATCAAATATAATGCCAGGAGCAAATATCCAGGGATTATTCATGAGCATGATGCCAATAAAACTCAGAATCGCACCGATCAGGATTTTCTGAATACCCAGCAGGTTCCCTCTCCATCGTAATTTCGTTAAATCGAAAATCAGCGCTGTGATGAGCAGAAGCGCAGCGTTACCGATCAATTGTTGAAAACTGGATTCCAGCATAATTATCTTTATTATCTATTTTTATTGGATAACTGAAAAATCAAATTCAGGCTTTGAATTATTATATATCTTATTGCAAAAATTAAATGTTTCTTTAATATTTATCAATAATGTAATTAATAAGTCCATCAACTTTCGAATTTGAAATATTGCCTTTTGGATCCCCGCATGAAGTTCTGGCAGGCTGTCCAGTCGCTATGGCTGACACATATGCTGGTCATGTCGGATGAGAATTATCCCGGGCCTAGGGTCTCATTTGGTCGCATCGACCAGTTCCTTTACCCCTTCTGGCAGAATTCCATCCAGGCTGAGATGGACCCTGAATTTGGCAAGGATATCCTCAAATGTTTCTGGGTGCACGCCAACACTGCTTACGATGGTATGATCCGCACCGGGGGCAATCAGGGTATCACCGCCGGTTATGGACAGCTGCTGACCCTTTCCGGCATGGGACCCAACGGTCAGGACATGACCAACGAATTAACCCACATCATCCTGAATGTGATTGATGAGATGAGCCCGATCCTGGAGCCCAAGCCGAACGTGCGCCTGCATCGTGGAACACCGGATGACCTGCTGGATAAGGTGGTTCAGATGATCGCTGATAGTCAGGGAGCACCTTTCCTCTTGAATTTTGACGAACACTCCATGGCGGGCATGCTGCTTCAAGCCAAAAAAGCGGGGGTCGAGCACCTGATCAACAATGACAATGTGCATGAGTATGCCCCGGTGGGTTGCCTTGAGAACACCATGGTCGGGCATGAAGTACTGCAAGCGCGTGCCAAACACAAAGCCCCCAAATATGGTCGCGATGACGAACAGGCCGATGCGCTGGCTTACCATGTGATGCAAATCTGGAGCGAAGAAACCTGGCAGCATAAAACCCGCAGCACCCAGCGCCAGTTCCGCCCTGGGATGCTTAGCTGGAACTATTGGGTAGCCGATAGCTTTGTGCTACCCGCCAGCGCGGATGGCAGACCGCGCGGTCAGTTCCTCAGCAATGCCCTGTGTCCCTCAAATGGTGCCGACATCCACGGTCCCACCGCCAATGTTAACTCGGTGGGCAAGGTGCTGGGTGGCAAAGCACCCGATGGCATGGGCGATTGGGAAGATTACATCAACCTGCTGCCCAATGGTGGTAGCCATACCATGTCCTTCAGCCCCTCCCTGGTGCGAGATCCCGAACATAAGCAGAAATTCAAGGGTTTCCTGCGTGGCTATATCGAGAACGGCGGTACCGCCCTGTAGATTAACATGATCAATGCGGATATCCTGCGCGAAGCCCAGAAGAATCCCGAAAATTACCGTCACCTGCTGGTGCGCGTGACTGGCTACAACGCCTACTTCACCAGCATTGGCAAGGAACTGCAGGACGAAATCATCGCCCGCGAAAGCCACAGGATGTAAAGTATGACTGATACTGGGACCATTCTGCACTTGCAACGCCTCTCCACCGAAGATGGACCGGGTATCCGCACCACCGTCTTTATGAAAGGTTGCACCCTGCGCTGTGCCTGTTGTCATAACCCCGAAAGCTTCTCGCCCCAGGTGCAAGTGCATCGCATCGAGACCCTTTGCATCCATTGTGGATTATGCCTGCAGATCTGCCCGCATGGCTGTCTGGTGGCGGATGGTGATGAGATCATCCTCAATCATCAGCTGTGTGACGCCTGTGGCCTGTGCGTACAGGAATGCCCTAGTGGCGCGCTGGAACTGCTCGGAAAGAAAATCAATGTCGATGATCTGATCGCGGAGTTACTCAAAGACCACAGTTATTACCAGACCAGTAAGGGTGGAGTGCCCTTCTCCGAAGGTGAACCCTTACTGCAGGCTGATTTCTGCGCCACCGTGATGTATCGCTTACAGGCAGCCGGCGTCCATACCGCCCTGGACACCTGCGGGATGGTATCGCAAAGCCAGTTTGTGAAGGTGCTGCCCTATACCAACCTGGTGCTGTTCGACCTGAAGCTTATGGATCCGCATACCCATCATGATCACACCGGTCAGCATAATGAGCCGATTTTACGGAATCTGATTTTTGTGCGTGACCATATTCGCGAGGCCGGAGGATCCAAAAATCTCTGGATCCCTACACCACTCATCCCGGACACCACCGACCTGCCATTGAATCTATTCGCCATCGGTAGTTTTCTGGCATCCGAGCTGGATGGAACCGTTGACCGCTGGGAACTGTGCGCTTTCAACAACCTGTGCCGTGATAAATACCGCCGCCTTGGGTTGGAATGGCAGTATGACCAGACACAACTTTACACCCAATCACAATTAGATGAACGTTACACCTGGGCTCAGGCAAGCCCCTTCCCGCACGAAAAAATCATCATCACCGGTGCTACCCGGGTAAAAGCTGAAGTAGGAGGATAGAATGAACCTGTTTACCGAAAAAAAATTCGCGATCTGGACGTGGAACTCAAGGTGGGGCTGTTGGCCACCGTCACACCGCAGGGCGAGCCACACCTCACCATGCTTTCCACCATCCGTCCTTACACACCCGATAAGCTGGTCTGGGGGCAATTCACCGAGGGTCTCAGCAAAGGCTACATCCTGGAAAATCCCCAATGTGGCTTCCTGATCATATCGCTGGATAAACAAATCTGGATGGGCAAAGCCAGCTACACCCACAAATCCAAACAGGGTCCCGAGATGGAGAACTACAATAACCTGTCCATGTTCCGCTACAATGCCTATTTTGGTGTGCATTCCGTCTACTATATGGACCTGGTCAGCCAGAGCGGACGCATGTCCTTACCGATGAGCACCGTGGTCTTCGCCGCCATCAAAACCATCATCGCCCGCAGCCTGGCGAAAAAGCAAACTGAACCCAAAGTACTCAATTCCTGGATCCATGGCTTATTCAACAAACTGGATAATCTCAAATTCATCAGCTATGTGGATGCGGATGGTTTTCCGGTCGTCCTGCCCGTCATTCAGACCCAGGCGCTGGATGCCTACCGGGTCGTGTTTGCGCTGGGAGCCTTCAGTGAGGAACTGCGCAGAATTCCGGCCGGTGTGCGTATGGCGGTTTTCGGTATGTCCTTCTCAATGGAAACCGTGCTCATGCGTGGGGACTTTACCGGTATTCAGCCTGTCGCCTGCATCCCCAGCGGTATCGTCAGCATCGATTGGGTCTACAACTCCATGCCACCCGTTCCGCAGCAAATCTATCCACCGTTGAAAGTGGAGCCGATAAGGGAGTTTTGAGATTCCTTCTTGTAATTTAAACATTTATATAGGATAATAGACAATTAATGTCTATTATCCTATATAAAACGCATGAAAAAAGAAATTCTAACTGTATTTGATCAAATTCCATATTTCACCATTGAAGCTGTTAAACAGGTGTATGGTGATGAAAGGCTGTCTGACGGAACAATTCAAACAGCTCTATACCGCTGGATGAAAGCCGGTCATGTCATTCAACTCAAAAAAGGTGTTTACATGACCCGTTCATTCTATGAACGCCACCGCTCAGACCTGGATTTCTCTGCCGCCATTAGTGCCATTCTGATTCCACAATCGTATGTTTCATTGGAATTTGTTTTACAGCGGTATGCCATTCTGAGTGAAATCACCTATCCAGTTACAGCTGTCACCCTCAAACAGACACGCGTAATCGAGAACAAGCTGGGTACTTTCTCCTATCGGAATGTCAAAGAAGATCTATATACCGGTTTCGATTTCAAGGAATATCTTGGAATTCCATTTTCCCAGGCATCTTTGCCCAAAGCTCTCTTTGATTACCTCTACTTGCAACCTCTGTCACGGGTTATGTTTTCGTCAACATTCAATCTCGCAGAAGAATTACGCTTGAATATTGAAGAAATTTCAGAACAGGATCAGAACCAATTTGCAGAATTTGTGGAAGTTAGCAAAAGTAGCAAGATGCAGAAAATATTAAAAAACCTGAGGTATACAGTATGGCGACATTAATTCAATCCTTACAAAATGTCCTCGCGAATAAGGACCCATTATTGGGGAATGAAACCAAAAGAATCATTCTTAAAGAAGCTTTGCAAGCTTATACCCTGGGTTTTCTCTACAACCACCCCATATACAGAGGTTTGAATTTTTACGGTGGTACCTGTCTGCATGTAATTTATGATCTCAACCGTTTCTCCGAAGATATTGATCTTGATAATTCTGCTGGTATTGATATTTCCCCTCTTGAAAGGGACTTACGAACTTATTTCCGAACCAATGTAGGGTATCCAGAAATCACAACAAAAAACCAGCAAGGTGAATGGGGAGTACAGCGTATCACTCTAAAATTTCCTGTTTTGAATGCCTTAGGACTGTCGCCATCCCCCAACGAAGCCCTGCACCTTAAAGTCGAGATCAGTCAGCACCAACAGACAGCCATCATTCGCAAAACACCGGTGTTTCTATCTGGTCATAGTCTGGTAGCCAGCCATTTCTCGTTGGAGACCATGATGGCAGGCAAAATCATCGCCTGTCTGGAAAGAAACTTCAAAAAAGGTAGCGAAGGTATCAATATCAAGGGCAGAGATTTTTATGATTTACTCTGGTTCATGCAACAGAAAATCCAGCCACTGGAAGAAAAATTAGAAAAAGATGGCAACCAACCATACACCTTATCCACGGCTATGATGCTCTTATACGAGAAAGTAGCCACCATTAAAACATCTGACCTTGCTGTGGACTTGCTACCCCTCTTTGAGCAACGATCCTTTATTGAAGCCTGGTTGGAAACCTTTCATCAGAATTTTGAGCGATTTGTTAGTAATTATCGTTCTGACTTGTCCTAAAATAGCATTATAGTTTTACACCGGTTTTAGGATTAATATTTTCCATTTTTTGTAGGGTGCTGTCCCTGACGCACTAAAAAGTTAAGTTCACCCAACTAAACTTTCCACACCTTCTTTTTCCATCCTGCAAAATCACTATACTCTGCTTATGTTCCTCACATTTACCGGCAAGATTTTTTTCTGGCGTGGGCCAGCCCCGTTTTTCTTCGTCACCGTACCGGATGAACAAAGCCAGGTGATCCAATCCATTTCCAGCTACGTCACCTATGGCTGGGGAGTGATTCCAGCGACGGTTCTTATTGGCATTACTGAATTTCAAACCTCCTTGTTTCCAAAAGACGGAAAGTACCTGGTTCCCATCAAAAAGAGTGTTCGCGACGCAGAAGACCTGGAAGTAGACGATGAAGTGACGGTACAGCTAGAATTTCTGTTATAGAAAATTCAGGTATTAAAAATTGGATACAGATAAAGAGAAAGAGGATGTACATCATCGACAAAGAGATGCTCTGGCAACAATTCAGCACCACGATCAATTCCTTCGACAGTGCCCTGCGGAACTGTCCGGATGAACTCTGGGAAACCCAACTTTGGGAGGATGAGCTCGATCAGTGGGTGGCAAAAGGCTTTTCCAAATTCTGGTATCTTTGCTACCATACCCTCTTCTGGCTGGATTTATACTTAACTGGAGCGGAAGAAGGCTTCACGCCCCCGGCTCCTTTCGATCTGGTCGAGATGCAAGACAACGAAACCCTGCCGCGCGTGTACTCCCGCGATGAGCTACTCAGCTACCTGGAATTGTGTCGCAACACATGCCAGCAGACCATTGCCGACCTGACTCAAGAACAGGCTAACCAGACATGTTCCTTCGCCTGGGGGAATCTGCCATTTGCCGAATTGTTACTCTACGTTATGCGTCATGTCCAGGAACACGCTGCCCAACTGCATATGTTTCTGGAACAAAACAGGAGGTAGACATGGAAATTAAAGGAATTGCCTGGCTGGGAAGCCGCACTAAAAATTATGATGAAATGGTTGCTTTTTGTTCCGAGAAACTTGATTTGAAGCAGGTGCTGAGCAAGGAAGATATGGCGGTTTTCTTGATGCCCAATGGTGATGTATTTGAGATCATGGCACCTCACATCGATGCCAGCCAACCAGAATTGGGGCAGATGGAATGTCCCAAAGCAGAATTCCTGGTTGAAGATGTACATCAGGCACGCCAGGATATGGAAGCATTAGGCATCGAATTTGTTGGTCCCGTTTACGTAGCCGAAAAACATGCCTGGACCAATTTCCGCGCACCCGACGGTCACCTTTACGGCTTAACCGACGATCGCCTGCCAGGGTTGCGAGGTGATGAGGCGAAGATTATTCCCATTAATTTCGGGCAAAGCATTCGGAACTGACAAATTCTTCGTCAATTATTTCACCCGAGACTGTAGCGGATTGGAAACCTTCACAGGCGGTCACAGCCTGGAGATTTCAGACATCGATCTACCGCTATGAGAAGACCCAACCGATCCTGGATGTAATAAGCTTTCCATTTCATTACTGGATTATATGCCATTGGGCACAATGTTTACCCGATGACAATTACATCCTGCGAAGAGACTCGTTTATGTCCCGAAGGAGTACCTGTCTTCAGAACGGGCACCCCCCCAACCAACTGGTTTGAAGTTCTTACCTGAGGTTTATATCTCTAATAAACACCATATTCTTTCCATGCTTCCCACATTGCCATGATATTTTCCGGGGGAACGTTCGCTTGAATATCATGGATCGTGGCAAAGATAAACCCGCCACCAGGTGCAAGATCTTCGAGGTTACGTTTGACATCCTCCCTGACTTCTTCCGGCGTGCCAGTTCCTAACACACCTTGTGTGTCGACACCACCACCCCAGAAAACCAGATCGCGACCAAATTCTTTTTTCAGTTCTTTGAGATCCATGTTTGTTGCAGTGAACTGAACCGGATTAAGAATATCGATCCCCGCCTCGATCAAATCCCAAATGAGTGGACGTACCGCGCCATCACTGTGGTAAAACAATTTGACCGGCGCATGATCTTTGATGAAATGGAACAACTTTTTCTGGCGTGGTTTAACCACGCTGCGATAGGTATCCGGCGAAAACAGTAGCGTGCGCTGCCCGGCAAGATCATCGTGCTCACAGGCCACGGTTACTAAATTACCAAAATGAGCCAGCGCTCGTTCCCAATAAGCCTGTTTAAACTCTACCAGTCGGTCCAGCATGTAGGCTACAAAGTTGTGGTTCAAGGCCATATCGACGTAAAATTGCTCGAAGCCGCGCAACCAGCTATAAATTTCAAGGATGCCAGAGCCCGGCCCGGCCAGCACGACAGCCTTGCCGCTTGTGATGGCAACTTCAATTTCCGAGCGCAAGTTCTGGTACCGTTGGTTATCCAGGGGATCGGGGAACTGGTAGGCTTTGATGTCCTCCAGGGTTTCGGCAGCAGCCAGCGGATGGTGGAACATATCGTAATAAAAACCGCCATTTTTGGGCTTTTTCCAGCCAATACCCCACTCATCGGTGTAGGCAGTGTAGTCTCCCAGATCCCGATAAACCAGTTTGTATCCGGTGGGAGCCTGAGGCATTACAAAAACAAAATCAGTTTCCAGCCGCTCGGCGATGTCGGTTTCAAAATGGGCCAGTTGTTCTGGAATGAAAGTAATATTGGCCTCTCGTTCAGGTAGTTTCAGAAAGCGACGCAAATTGGTATAGGCCGTGGCGTGAATTTGAGACACACCGGTACCGCCGATATCCAGCGGTATGCGGTCAGGCTCCTGGTGATTGATTGCAAGATTAACCCTTTCTCGGGAATTCATTTTTCACTCCTTGAATGCAGCACGAAAGCGCTCCATCGCCAGATAGCTGTCGGCTAGCGGATAGGCTTCCATCCCCACCACACCTGCGTAGCCCACATCGCGCAAGACCTGGGCAATGAAACGGAAATTCAGTTCTCCGGTGCCCGGTTCATGACGGCCTGGAACATCGGCCACGTGGACGTGACCAATATAGGGATGGTATTTTTGCAGCAGTTCCACCACATTGCCCTCTTCAACCTGGGTGTGGTAAATATCATACAGGATTTTGACATATGGGCTGTTTACTTCCTTAACCAGTCGCACCGCGTCTTCGATGATGTTGATGGAGTAGCAAGGATGATCCACCTTCGTGTTGAGGACTTCAAGTGTATAAGTAATATCGTTCTCTTCGCCCAATTTCGCCAGTTGGCTCAGGGCTTTGTAGGCGGTGATCCAGCGAGTAGCGGGATTGGTTGAGATTTTGTGGACCACTTCGCCATTCGGCCCAAGTTCACCGGCGTGAATCACCAAAAAAGTCGCCCCGAGCTTTTTGGCTACCGTGGTTGTTTCTGTTATACCGGCCAAATAGTCAACCAAACCCTCAGGATGAACACAGGAGCCAGCCTGCGTCCCGGTAAAACCGCACACTTGAATGGTGGGGTCGCTGCTGAAAACATCCAGATTACGCCCTTTCCAACCCCAGAACTCCACCATAAAACCGGCTTCAGCAATTTTTTTTACACGCTCTTCAAACGGTAAATCCAAAAAAATAGTATCAGCGCATACGGATAAATGAAACATTTTTCACCATCTCAATTAAATTTGGATATTAATTACATCAATCTTAATCTAACAAATATTTGGAATTTGGCATCTAGATCTATGATTATGCTTCACGGGTACCCGTGATCAGATCAGCGATGTCTTCCTGGGTAAGTTCACCTTTTCGGTAAGTTCCCACCTTGCGACCATGCCGAATAATTGTATAGTAATCCGATACTTGATAAATATGGCTCACATTATGGGTAATTAAAATTACCGGTAGCCCCTGGGCTTTAGCGTTTTCAATATAACTTAGCACTTTCCTGGTTTCTGCTACAGACAAGGCTGAAGTTGGCTCATCCAGAATAAGTAACTTTGCTCCAAAGTGAATGGCCCGGCCAATAGCAATGGATTGTCGTTCACCGCCAGACATTTTTCCAACTTTTTCTCTCGCCGAACGGATTTCTATACCAATGTCATGCAAAGCATCACTGCATAATCGGCACATCTCAAGCCGGTGCAGCCATTTGACAGGACCAAGATTAGTATATATTTCTCGCCCCAGGAAAAAGTTACGCCAGATACTCATTAACGGTATCAAAGCCAGGTCCTGATAGCAAGTTTCTATGCCGAGAGCGCGGGCATCAGCAGGTGAAGAAATGGTCACTTGTTTACCTTCAAAATAGATAGCACCACTGGTTGGCGTATGGACACCAGTCAACACCTTAATTAAGGTAGATTTTCCAGCCCCATTATCACCTATTAAGGCGTGTACTTTTCCTTTCTCTACGGTGAAATCCACCCCACGCAGCGCTTCGACCGTTCCAAAGCGTTTGACAATATTCTTCATCTCGACAACTGGTTGTCCGTTTTCTTGTGACATGGTGGTTTCTCCTACAATTATGATGAAGACCTGTTCCGCAGGTAATTATTAAAAATTACAGCAGCTATAATGGTGACCCCAACAATAGCTGGAAAGTTATCGGCAGAAATAAACGGGATTTTGAGTAAGATCACCCCGGAACGAAGCATGTTGATGATCAGGATTCCGATGATAGCGCCCCAGACACTGCCATACCCGCCAGTAAGTAAGGCTCCGCCAACGACCGAAGCTGCAATAGCAGTCAACTCGATACCGGCTTGCTCGGCAACTCTTACGCTTCTGAACTGACTGAAAGAAATTATTCCTGCCATACCAGCCAAAAAACCATTGAGAATAAAAGCCATAACGCGCGTTCGGTTGACCCGCACCCCTTGAGCATTGGCAGCCCCTTCACCACCCCCCACAGCAAATATATGATTACCAAAGCGTGTACGAACTAAAACAAACTGGAACAGTATGGCTGCCCCCAACATCCAGAACATCGCAGTTCTGAAATTAGCGCCTTCCAGAAACGGCAGCTTATTAACTATGTCAAAACGGCCATTGAATACTTCATACAGTGGCAATTTTTCAATGGTCTGAAATAATACCCCGCCGGCAACAATCCACACAATTCCCCGATATATTTGTCGGGTACCCAAGGTGACAATGAAAGAAGGTATGTTGGTCAAAACCAAAATCAAGCCGTTAAACGCTCCCATGATGGATGGCACCAACAAGGCAGCGAAAATAGCCAATCCCAAGTTACCTCCTTCCACAGGAAAGCCAAGTGTTAAAAGCGTTTTAACAATTACCGAATCAGCTCCGGTAGAAATTGTGCCAAAAAGGTAGCCACTCATCGCAATCATTGGAGCTACCGATAAGTCAAACTCCCCAGCGATCATCAGGATAGTAATACCCATCGTTACAAAGCCCGATATGGATACAGCAGTGATAATACCGGAAATGGTTCGCCAGGTGGCGAAATTGGGTACGTAAATCAAAAAAGTAATGAATACCAAAACGAATGTGAGTAGAGGGCCAGCAACCGGTGAATTCGCAAAATGTCGTAGGATAGCGGTGTAAGTACTATTTTTTCTCATTTTACCTATGTTATGTTTGTCAGGAAATTCCAGATGAAGGGACAGGACATGTTTTGTCCTGTCCCAATCACCTAAGATAAAGCTTGTCGGCTTTTATCGATATTCACCAGCCAGCGTCTCAACCATGGAAAGATTATCCAGGGTAACGAAACCAGGACCTGTGGGTGTAACGGGTAAAGCTGGAACTACACCATGCCGAATTAGCAAGTTCAAAGCCTGAATCCCGCCATAGCCTTGTAGGAATGGCTGTTGGTCAATTCCAAACATTGTCACCCCGCTAGCAATGTTTTCGTTGATTTCAGGGCTGAGGTCAAAAGTCCCGTGTTTCACACCACTCAAGCCTTCATTTTCCAGGAAGACGTAGAAAGGAGTGGCTCCATTGACTCAGCTGGGTCATCGGTGATGGCCAGCACTTCAGCTTCGATTCCCTTCTCGGTCAGCGCATCAACGAACCCTTTACAACGCTTGTCCAGACCGGCATGTCCTACTTGCTGGTTGATGCAGACCCCGCGGGTTCCACCATCTGCTGCCAGTCGCAAACCGCCCAAATAACCACCTTGGTACTCATCCTGACCTAGATAGGTGTAGTATGGGATATCGTCTACAATGGGACCCGCACCAGAGTTATACGCGATCACGGGAATACCGGCATCGATGGCCTTCATAATCGGTCCCTTGAACAATACCGAATCAGTGACTGTTAACATAATCGCGTCCGGATTGGCAGCAACAGCCTGTTCAATCAGCGATGCAGTTTTGTCAAGATCGAACTCATCAGGCGCTAGAATCCTGAACCGTGCACCAGAAAGAATCCCAAGAGCATTCCGCATGTTGCACGGCAAAAATGTTTAGCTCACGGTTGGGGTCCAGGGTTTCAGCTGCAGGTTGTTCCGCAACTGGTTGTTCCGCAGCAGGTTGTTTTGCAGCAGGTTCAGGTGTGACTTTCTGGTTACAAGCCGCAAAGAGCAATAAAACTATACTCAACACAACTAATATCAAATTAAACTTTTTCATGCTTTCTTCTCCTTAGATTAAATTTCGATTTCTTATCAAATTGCCAACCTTTACCATCAAAAAAAGTTTTTTGTAAATTCATCCAGTTACTCCACCTCCTTTCTTAAAGAAAACATAGTAACTGTTATTGCCGGCTCAAATAGATATTACTAATCACCGCCAATATTAAGATCAACCCAATGGTGGCCTGGAACAACTGAACATCCACTCCAATTAAAATTAAACCCTGCTCGACCATTTGTAACAGGATAATTCCGATTGCCGCCCCAATAATAGTGCCATGGCCGCCTTTTAACCAGATGCCGCCAATAACACAGGAAGCTACAGCGGTCAATTCCCAGCCTTCACCTCGTAATGGGTCAACGGATGGCCGCGAGGAAAATAGAACTAATCCAGCAAACCCAGCCAAAACAGCGGTAAGCATAAAATTTGTAATTACCACCCGATTCGTAGGCACACCTTGGGACATGGCAGCCTCACGATTCCCGCCCGTAGCGTAAACCCAACTGCCATATCGAGTACGGGTCATTACAATTGCCGCTATGATCACAATTAATCCGAACCATATAATGGTCATTCTGGCGCTCCCTGCAGGAATCGCCAGTCGGTTGATGAAATCAATTTCTCCATTCAAAACTTCAAACATAAATGGCTTGTCGCCGGTGAATCGGGCGAAATCACCACCGCCAAGTCCACGAGCAATACCTCGATAGGCTAACATCGTTCCCAGAGTAGCAATAAATGAAGGAATACGTGCTTTAGTTACAATTAAGCCATTGATGAGGCCAAGAAAAGCACTGACAATCAGCGCTAATAATATGGATAATATGACCGGCATACCATTTTCTAAGGTTAAAGCAAATATATACGCCGCAACAGCAAGTGTTGACCCGACGGACAAATCAAATTCCCCCGAAATCATCAGCATTGCCACACCGATTACAAAAATGCCTTTGATACTGGCAATTGTCAAAATATTGGTAAGTGAAACTAGCGACAGAAAATTTTCGGCTCTGATCGAAAAGAACAGGAATACGAGCAAAAAACTGATTAACGCGACAACTTCTGGAAAGCCAGAAAGTCGATGACGAATATTTGCAAATAGTTTCACGAGTGATGCTCCTTCCATGGTCCAGTTGATTCTCGCACTATTAATTCGACCGGCAGTTCAATCGTATATGGCTGATTATTTCCGTTCTGCTCAATTGTGCGAAACAAGATAGCAGCCGCCTGGCGACCCATCTCCCTCCGTGAGAATCGTATCGTGGTCAATGGCGGCACTAAATGAGCTGAACCAGTTGTATCGTCGAACCCTACAACCGAGATGTCACCGGGAATTGACAACCCGGCTGTGCGAATAGCATGCATCGCGCCAACAGCAAGGACATCATTGTGGCAAAAAACGGATGTCGGAGGTTTTGGCAAAACTAATAGTTGCTGCATAGCCTGATATCCTGCTTCTTGTGTAACATCACTCGTAATTACCAATGCTGGGTCGTACTCTACACCAGCAGCCTGGAGTGCCTGGCGATAGCCTATTAACCTTTCTTCGGCCCTGGCAGCACCGGGTAGACGTCCCTTGATAAGGCCAATGCGTCGGTGTCCCAAATCCAATAGATGTTGAGTAGCTAATTGCCCTCCTCGAACATCAGCAAGGACAACACAGGGTACATCACAACAATCGTACTGAATAAGAACCACAGGAATTCCTGCTTGTTTTAAGGGTTTGATCGTTTCGACTGGATCTGAAGATACAGGCTGGATAATGACTCCATCCACCTGCTTGGCTCGAAACATAAGCACGAGCTCCCTTTCACGATCTGTGCTATTTCCACTGTAAACAAACAACATCAGGTATCCATTGGGGAGACAGACCTCCTGGATAGCCTCTGCTTCTTCTCCATAGACTGGATTGGTATAGTCTGGTGTTATCAGCCCAATCGTCGAACTTTGCTGTAAAACCAGACCTCTAGCTATTTCATTCGGGTAGTAGCCTAACTCTTCGATGGCTTTTTCTACTTTCGCTCGTGTCGAAGGCGCAACCGGTCTGGAACCAGCATTGACCACATACGACACCACAGCCACCGATACACCAGCTCGTTCAGCAACATCCTTGCGTGTACTTCTTCTCCTCTTAGCCATAAACTCACCCTGCGCTTTGTAACAAAATACCATAATGGACTATCGAGTTCCGTCCCGGCAAGTTACGGTTTTGGCGTGCGGGGGCTTAAGAGATCTTCCCTCAAGCTACACAACACAGAGAATGAGTTCTTCATTTTACAGTTTGTGAACAATCACAACACAACCAGACAACCTCACGAACATTCCCTCCTTAAGCTATTATTCTACTCGGGTAGATAAATGTAATAAGATAATAGCTTAACGAATTGGCCATGTCAAGTATCTCCATTTGTGAAAAGTTGTTTTTTGGTTTTCCGGCTGTTTGAGGTTACCTGTTTAGCGATTCATAAGGGTTGTTTTCTATGAGGTTCCTTCCACTCAGTAAGGAATAAGCCTTCTTGGTCTATGAGCTGGTAATTGTGTGCACAGAAACAATCGCGATGAGATTGTTTCAGATTTGCGAACAAGTGCACTGTGATGGTCATCGAAATATATAAACATAAAACCGAACTCCATGGAGTTATTTCTACAAGTCTACTAAATATATGCTTCCACGATTAAAGACACTCAAGTATAACCATTTTAATGAATGAAATTGGGATTCCAATAAAAGTGGCTCAATCAAGATCAGGATTTACAAGACCTTCGACAATTATTGATATTTATGCAGGCGACATTTCTTCAAAGCTAGATGAAGAAGCTGCCCAACAACTCGATGAATTAATTACGCCCATCAAAATAGATTTGCACCGAAGAAGAATCCGCGATCTATCAATGACCTGTTTTACGGCCCATATATGGCGTGTGGCGGTGCTAGGACCGCCACATTTGCTGTGCCCCCGGAGGGACTCGAACCCCCAACCAACTGATTCGAAGTCAGGCACTCTATCCATTGAGCTACGAGGGCATTTTGTACCCCGATTATACCGCAATGCCTTATTTCTGGCAATTAATCGAAACTGCGCACCTTATCGAGCGCAGTTTCTTTGATCTGTCACGGAAAAGGGGATGTTCCGGGACTGAGATATTATTATTTAAGTACAAAAAAATACCCCTAAAAGTCTCCACTGTATAGTTGTTGGAAAAAATAACCCCAATGATGCTCTATTAACAGCTTACCTATATAGTAGCGTCTTTGAAATCCTTTGTCAACTTATTTCAGGAGTAAAAAGGGTATTTGGATGCAAAATAAGAAAGAGCAAGGATTTGGTTCCTCGCTCTTTACATTTTTACTGCAACAACAGCACCGCTCTGGATGCCAATTCCAATATCGTCCATGGCATCAGGCTCAACAGCAACACCGCCAGAGCTGCCACACCGATCACAAAGGATACCCAGGGATTGATCTGTAATTTGGGTTCACCCGGCTTCATGAACATGTAGACCACCACCCGTAAATAATAGTATGCGGAGGCGACAGAAGTCAGCAAGCCAATGATGGCCAGTCCGATGTATCCGGCCTGCACCGCGGTTCGGAACAGGTAGAATTTTCCCCAGAAGCCCATGGTGAGCGGTACACCGGCAAACGAGAGCATGAAGACCAGCATGGCAACACCCAGCCAGGGATAATGTTTGCCAATCCCCGCCAGGTCATCCAGCAGGATACCTTTGCCATATTCGCGTTCAATCACCACCACCAGCGCCCAGGCACCGAAGCTGGTCAGGCCATACGCCACCAGATAAAACAGGGTGGCTGCCACGGTATTGCGAACGACCTCGCCATTTCCAAAGGCGACAAATGCCATCAGAATGTATCCGGCATGCGCAATCGCGGAGTATGCAAGCATGCGTTTGATGTTATTCTGTGCCAGCGCCACGATATTTCCAACGATCATGGTTAAGGCTGCCATCAACCACAAAATGGGTGTCAAATGTTCGCTCAAGCTCGGGAATAAAACCAGAAAGACGCGCATTAATGCGGCAAATCCAGCCGCTTTGACAGCCACCGACATGAAGGCAGTCACCGGGGTAGGCGCACCCTGGTAGACATCCGGCGTCCACATCTGGAAGGGGACAGCGGCAATCTTGAAGCCAAAACCCACCAGCAGAAGAGCGGAACCGATCAGGAACAGGACCGAATTAGCGCTGCCAGCAGTAACTACTGCCGCAATACCCACAAAATCCAGTTGTCCGGTAGCACTGAAGATCAGAGCTGTGCCGTACAACACAAAACCGGAGGCAAAAGCACCCAATAAAAAGTACTTCAATGAGGCTTCTTCGCTCTCCAGGCGGGTACGGGCAAAACCAGCCAACACATATAAGGGAATGGATAATAATTCCAGCGCCAGGAAGACCATCAACAGGTTATAAGCTTGCGACATCAACATCATGCCGGCGATGCTGAACATCATCAGCACATAAAACTCGCCATGGTTGATGTTCATACGCTGAATATAATCATAAGCCAATGCCACTGCGGCCATACCACTCACCAGAAAGAGTACCTGCATGAAACTGGCAAATCCATCCAGCACCACCATCTGGTTGAAACCTAAAATGGTACTGCCACTGCTGGCCAGCACAAAGCCCAGCGCAATGGCCAGTCCAACAGCTGCCAGTAAAGCTGTAATTCCTTTGCGGTACCGTGGAATCCACAGATCAACCACCAACAAGAGCAAAGCCCAGCCTGCTACGATCATCACGGGGAGTATTGAGTAAATGTCAATCATTCTGGTCATAAGCATGCTCCATTAATGCAGGACTAACGCGGCGGATTGAACCAGCTGAACCAGTCGTTCCACTGCGGGGTTGATCAGATTGAAGAATGGCTGTGGATAGATACCCAGCCAGAAGATGAGCGCCAGCAAAGGCACCATGGTGATGATTTCACGCAGGTTGAGGTCTTTTAAGCTCTTATTTTCTTCTTTGGTAATCGGACCCAGGAAAGTCTTCTCGAACATCTTCAGCAAATAGGCTGCTGCCAGAATGACACCCAGCGTTGCGATGCCTGCAAACCAGGGGCTGCCGAAAATTTTCGATCCAAATGCGCCCAACAGAATAGTGAATTCACCTACAAAACCATTTAAACCCGGTAATCCCACCGAGGATAACACCACCACCAGTGAGATACCGCCAAAAATCGGCATTGCCTTCCAAAGACCGCCGTATTCACTCATTTCACGGGTATGCCGGCGTTCATAGATCATACCTACCAGCAAGAACAGGGCACCGGTGCTTATTCCATGGTTGACCATCTGCAAAATGCCGCCAGAAAGTCCCTGCGGATTCAAGGCGAAGATACCCAGCATCACAAAACCCAGATGCGCCACCGAGGAGTAAGCCACCAGCTTCTTGATATCTTTCTGGGCAAATGCCACCGCGCCACCATACAGAATCCCGATAATCGCCAGAACAGCCACGACGGGGGCTGCCTGGACGCTTGCCTGCGGAAATAGTGGCAGGTTGAAGCGCAGGAAGCCATAAGCACCCATCTTCAGCAAAACACCAGCCAGAATGACAGATCCGGCGGTGGGGGCTTCCACATGCGCATCCGGTAACCAGGTATGCAATGGGAACACCGGTACTTTGATGGCGAAAGCAATCGCAAATGCCAGGAACAGCAGTAGCTGCATGCTGGCAAACAGGCTGCGATTAGCTACCAGTTCAGGCTGCGAGAAGCTGCCAGCCTGCAATCCCAGATACAGGATCGCCAGCAGCATCAAGACCGAGCCAGCCATGGTAAACAGGAAGAATTTCACTGCAGCATAAATCCGGTTCTTACCACCCCAGACGCCAATCAGGAAATACATGGGGATCAGGGTGAACTCCCAGAAGATATAAAACAATACCAGATCCAACGCCAGGAAAACGCCCAACATGCCCACTTCCAGCAACAGGAAAAAGATCATAAAACCTTTCACCTGTTCTTCCACTGCTTTCCAGGTGGAAAGGATCGCAATGGGGGTCAGGAAGGTGGTCAACAGCACCATTAAGATGCTCAAGCCATCCACACCCATCAAAATTTGAATGGGCACTCCCGCTAATCTGAACCAGGGTATCTGAACCAGCAAATTATCGGCTTTGTTCGGATCGAACAAAAACAACACCCACAACGAAATGGCGAAAGTCACCAGTGAAGTTCCCAATGCCGTCCAGCGCATTGCATTCTTCTGTTGTGGTGCCAAAAATACCAGAACCAGCACCCCCACCAGCGGGAAAAAGGTCATCAGCACTAAGGGATTGATCCCAAATTCCATAACCTGTCCTCAAACATTCTTCAAAAATTCAGAAATAATTACCATTATGGCATTCCCAACTTGCTATATCCGGGTTAATAAATAAACCAGGATCGCAATAATTCCGACGAAAATCGAAAGTGCATACGTTCGGGCAAAACCGGTCTGCAATTTTCGTAGCACACCGGCCAATGAAACCGTCAGCGAACCCATTCCGTTCACCAGACCATCAATCACACCCTGATCCACCGGATGGGCAAAGAAGTCCGCCAACTTTTTATATGGAGTCAGCACAACTGCCTGGTAAAGTTCATCCACCATGAATTTTTGGTTCATCCAACGGAAGAGCACACCGAGCGGTTTTGCTAATGGATCCGCTGCCTTTGCGCTGGCCAATGGTTTGCGACCATAGACCAGGTATGACAGGAAGATGGCGACCAGCGCCACCGCCAGAGAACCCAGTGCAATCGGGAGAATGAACTCAGCTGCATGTGGTATCTCGAGGGTTTGTTCCAGCCAGTGTTCCAGTGTGTGCACACCCGGGAAGTTCAAGCCACCACCCAGCACAGAAAGCAGTGCCAGGATCATGAGCGGTACTGTCACCAACAGGCTGCTCTCTTTGGCTTGTTTGGCTGCATCGGTACGCGCATCACCAAAGAAGACCATCAGCACCTGTCGTCCCATATAAAATGCGGTCAGGAAGGCAGCTACCACCAGCACAACAAAGATCGGCATATTACCCTGATTCGCAGCCACCAGAATTTCATCTTTGGAAAAGAACCCGGCAAACGGCGCGATACCTGCCAGCGCCAATGCTCCAATCAGATATACAATAAACGTGATGGGCATCTTCTTGCGTATAGCGCCCATGTTGCGCATGTCCTGAGGGTCATCATGGCTACTACCATTCGTATGGTGAATACCTTGTCCATGGCTTCCGGCTTCCAATCCGTGTTCCATCCCTAATATCACCGAGCCAGCTGAGAGGAATAAGAGGGCTTTAAAGAAGGCATGTGTTGTCAGGTGGAAAATGGCTGCCACTTCAGCGCCCAATCCCACCGCTGCCACCATGAAGCCCAACTGGCTGATGGTGGAATATGCCAGCACCTTCTTGATATCGAACTGACCCAGGGCGATCAGACCAGCGAACAAGGCAGTGATCGCTCCCACCCAGGCCACCACCTGCTGCGCGCCGGGAACCTCCATATACATGACCTGCGTCCGCACCATCAAATACACACCAGCCGTCACCATGGTTGCGGCATGGATCAGGGCTGATACCGGAGTAGGGCCTGCCATCGCGTCCGGTAACCAGACATATAAAGGAATTTGCGCCGATTTACCGGTGACACCCAGCAGCATAAAGAGTGTAATCGCCATTAATACACCAGGCTGCGTTTGTGCCACAGCCGGTACCATTTCGAAAACCTGTGCAAAGTTCAGAGTGCCAAAATTCCAGAAGATCAGGAAGATGGCGATTAATAAACCAAAATCGCCAATGCGGTTTGTGATAAAAGCTTTTTTGGCTGCCTTGGCATTTCCCAATCCGCCTTGACCTTTTTCAAACCAGAACCCGATCAATAGATAAGAACAAAGACCCACTCCTTCCCATCCGACAAACAGCATCAGGAAGTTATCAGCAGAAACCAGGATCATCATAGCGGCAATAAAGAGATTCAGGAAGATAAAGAAACGGCGGAAACGATTGGGGTCACCCTGATGGCGCACATCCTCGTGCATATATCCAATCGAGTAAATGTGGATCAAGGTGCCCACACCACTCACCACCAGCATCATGGTTACCGAGAGTGTATCCACTCTGAATACCCAGCTCAGATCAAGATTTCCAACAGAAATCCAGGTAAACAGGGGGATATGCGCTCCTTCATGGTTTTGGACTAATGCCATTGCCAGCAACACGGATACGACAAATGAACCGCCAGCTGCCAGACTGGCGATACTGCCAATCCCCTTCTCACCCAATCGCTTCCCGAACAGCCAGTTCAGTAAGATGCCCAGCACTGGAAGAAAAACAACCAGGGGCACCAGGGAAAAAGTTGAATTCATTACTGCTTCTTGAAACAACATCGGCACGCTCCTGCTAGCCTTTCAGGCTGCTCATCTGGTCAATATCAATACTGTGCTTCGTGCGGAAAATCGCCACCATTAAAGCCAACCCCACTGCTACCTCAGCAGCTGCCACCGCCATGACGAAGAACACAAAAATCTGTCCGGTCAGGATCTGATAATAGCTGGCAAAAGTAACGAACACCAGGTTGGCTGCATTAAACATCAATTCCAACGACATGAAGATCACCAGGGCGTTTCGACGCAAAATCACACCTAACACCCCAACGGTGAACATGATGGCGGATAAAACCAAGAAATAACTGAGTGGCATAAAACCTCCCTCTTAATCCTGTTGTTGAGACAGTTTCGTCGTTACTTTTCGTTCAGGTTTGGTCAACATGATCGCCCCAACCGTCGCGGACAATAAAATAAAGGCTACCACTTCAAATGGCAGCAAATACTCTGTAAACATCAGCACACCAATATTCCTGGGACTGGCAAACTCGGGGCCAATCAGGGGGATCGGGCCGGCAACCTGATTGCGGAAAAAGAAAAACAAAACCAATTCCGCAATAAATACGATAGCTAATCCAATAGCAACCAGGCGGTGGCCTTTGATGGGTTCATAGCCTGGCAGTTTCTCAGCACCCAGCAGGGTGATTACAAACAGGAACAACACCATGATAGCCCCGGCATACACAGTGATTTGCGATAAGGCGATGAAAGGTGCCCCTAACGCCAGGTAAAGCACAGCCACCGTTGCAAAATTCAGGACAAGAAACAATGCCGAATAGATTGCATTGCGATTGATCAACATGCCAAATGCGGTTCCTACGGCTACGATTGCGAGAAAAGCGTAAAAAATAGTTCCAATAACTGGCATAAAAACTCCCTCCCTAATCCTGAGGATCCTGCATAACAGGTACAGAACGGGTAAACTCACCGGGATTGGTTTTCTGTGGTGTGGTTTCCACATCATCACGAACCGGCTCTAGAAGTAATTCTTTGGTGTAAATCGAAGAATGGCGATCACCGAATGACATTTCATATTGATCACCCAGGACAATGGCCTCGGTTGGGCAGGCATCTTCGCAGAAACCACAGAAAATGCAGCGCAACATGTTGATTTCATACGTGGAAGCATAGCGTTCACCAGGGGAATATCGTTCTTCATCGCTATTCTCTGAAGCTTCCACAAAAATAGCATCCGCCGGACAAGCTGCTGCGCATAACGCACAACCAATGCACTTTTCCAACCCGTTTTCATAGCGCTTCAGTGTATGCCGGCCTTTGAAGCGGGTATGTACCGGGCGTCTCTGTTCAGGATATTGTGTCGTCACTGGTTTTTCCAGTGCTATTTTTAACGTGGTAAATAATCCTTTTAACATTGTCCTAATCTCCTAATTTACCAAGACCACAACCACAGCCGTGATAATCACATTGAGTAATGCCAGCGGGAACAAGATTTTCCATCCCAGCTGCATCAGACGGTCGTAGCGGATACGTGGCCAGGTTGCACGTACCCAGATCAATACACCCAGATAAATAACGACTTTCGCCAATAAATAAATCGGACCTAACCAGGGAATCTGATCCACAAAAGGTCCGTCAAAGCCACCAAAGAACAAGGTCGCACCAATGACAGAAATCGCGACCATTTTAATATATTCAGCCATGAAAAATAATGCGAACTTCATGCCAGAATATTCAGCATGGTAACCAGCTGTCAATTCCTGCTCTGCCTCAGGCATATCAAAAGGAGCACGATTGATTTCTGCAATACTGGCAAAGAAATAAATCAGGAATGCTGCCGGTTGTAAAACAACATACCACAGGCTGCCCTGTTGGGCTCGCACAATATCCACCATACTCAATGAGCCAGCCAGCACCACCGGTCCCATAAAGGCTAACCCCAATGCCAGTTCATAACTGATCATCTGTGCGGTCGCACGTAAGCCACCCAATAAAGCGTACTTGTTATTGGAAGACCAGCCTGCCAATGTGATGCCATATACAGAAATAGAGGTGACTGCCATGATATAAACAACCGCCACATTGACATCTGATATGAACAAATTCACCTGCCGCCCGAAGATCACCATTGCTTCACCCCAGGGGATCACCGCCAGGACAATCAGCGCTGGGATCACTGTGATAATCGGAGCCAGAACGAAAATGAACTTGTCGGCATTGGCCGGGATTAATTCTTCTTTGAAAATCAACTTGAGACCATCAGCGGCTGGTTGCAGCAATCCAAATGGACCGGCACGGTTTGGTCCAATCCGCGATTGAATGCGCGCCAAGAAACGGCGTTCGTATACCGTCACATACATAAATTCCACCGTTAAGAAGATAATCAAAATCAGGGATTTTATGATCCATTCCCAAATTAAGGCAGCATCTATCATGAATCAACCTCTGCTTTACGCTTCTGGTTCCCAAACCAGTCGCTGAATTTGAACAAATACCGGTGATGAAATCGGAAAGCCGTTACTGCGCGCAACCAGCGCCACATCCTGTGGACCTTCTGCATCCAATTTCACACCACTGACAACTTCATTCCCTGCCACTTTCACTTTGATAAGTTCTCCATCCTGTAACTGATATTTTTCAGCCAGCACGGGATGCATCATTAGAACTTGAGGAGCAAAGCGTTTCGCAAGAATCTGGCTGGGTTGTAACAACTGTCCACGGTCATACAGTGCGGTGACCGGTACTACTTTTACACCAGTAGCAACTTCTTCCTGCGGTTCAACCAGGATCAATGTACCCAGCGACAATTCCTCACCGCGATCGGCATTACTGGATATTTGAATACCAATGCCATATTCGTTCTCATAACCGGTACCAGCATAATAAGAATCAGCCCGGCTGATCAAAGGCCATTGCTCGGCTCGTTCTGCCAGACGGCTGTAAGTAATTTCCTGGTATCCTTTAACTTTCTCTTTGATCTTGTTCATCACCAATACCGGCGATCGATCTTCGGTAGACAATCCCATCAAACGACCTAATTGAGCTGCGATCTGATAATCCGGTTTAGGACCTTCGATATGAGGTAACACGATATCAAAGCGTTGCACCCTGCGTTCTCCAGAAGTATAAGTACCTTCGCGTTCGATCTGTGCTTGCACCGGGAAAACTACATCCGCCATTTTAGCAGTTTCGGTCATAAACATTTCGAAGACGACCACAAAATCCGTTTCTTCCAAAGCCTGTGCAAGGATGGGGTTATCGCCAGCCGGATCAGCTGCGGCAATCATCGCCACATCCGCTTCCCGTAGCGTACCTTTGAGGTTGCGATCGGGGTGGAAACCCATATCCCAGGCACCCTGCGTATTGGGTTTGTCCCAAACTGCCAGTAAACCATTGTTGGGTTTTCCATAATAACCACGTTCCACCAGCAATTTTGCACAGGCTTTCACCAGTTGCTCACTGCCCGTTAATCCTAATCCATCACTGCCATAAATCACCAGACCATTCTCTGCTTCAGAAAATGCTTTGGCAGCCTGGGCAAATTCATCTTTTCCCTTGCCATCCAGGAAAGCATTGATGGCAGATGCTTCCTGACCATACTCATAACGCAGCACGTGATTTGCATATTTATCCAGACGTGTGGAGCGGGCATTGGCAACAATCAGGGTCGCGCCCCTTTGAGCTGCCTGTTTCACTCTTAACCACCACAGAGGTGCTTCTTCATGTAAATCACTGGCAACCACCAGAATGACAGTGCCTTTGCCCATATCTGAGAAATTCGAACCTTTCCCCAGACCGATCTGGGCTGTCAAGTCACCACCAGCCATCTGGCTGTATAAAACTGCTTTGCCATTCTGTGATTGATTCAATTGCTGGAAATTGAACAGATCTTCATTGGTCAGACGCCCGCCTGCCAGTGTTACTAAACGAACCTGTTCTGCTCTTAATTTATCTTCAACCCGCTGATAGGCTTCTTCCCAGCTGACCGGTACCAGTTTGTCATCTTTGCGCATCAATGGTTGCGTTAATCGTTCAGAAGAATCGACGTAATGATATCCCAGGCGACCTTTGTCACACAGCCACAGTTCATTCACAAATTCGTTCTGGCGTGGCATGGCGCGCTTGATCACCGTCTTTCCACCACTCTTTGCTTCCCGGCGAATATTATAGACCAGGTTACATCCAACAGCACAGTGTGCACAAATAGACGGGTCTCTTTCCATTTCCCAGGGTCTGGCAGCAAAGTGAAAATCTACCGTTGTCAAGGCACCCACCGGGCAAATATCGGTGGTATTTCCGGAGAAGATTGAGTCAAATCCCGGCTCTGAATAGGTGCGAATCTCCAGGGAGCGACCACGTTGATAGAAATGTAACACCGGGTCGTCCGCTACTTCATGCTGGAAGCGCACGCATAAGCCGCATTGAATGCAGCGTTCTCGATCCAGCAAGATCATTTCACCTAAAGGAACATGTTTTGCAAAATGTTTCTTATCCTCATAAATGAAGCGGCTTTTACCTGGACCATGCAACATGGTCAGATCCTGTAAGGCACATTCACCACCTTTATCGCAGATCGGGCAATCTAAAGGATGCGAGGTGAGTATAAATTCTAGGATGGATTTACGACCTTCATTTACTTTTACCGTGGTGGTATGCACTTCCATGCCTTCCACAACCGGTGTGGTACATCCCGTTTCCAGCTTGGGAACAAAAGAGATCTTGGGGGTGCCATCTTCATTTTTAATCAATTCACCGGTTGCGCGGTCGCGTTGTGGGTAGCCAACTTCCACCAGACACATCCGGCACATGCCAACCGGTTCCATTTTGGGGTGATAGCAGAAAACCGGGATGTTAATGCCTGCTTTTCTGGCAGCGTCCACAATTAATGTCCCGGCAGGTACCGTGACGATTTGTTGATCTATTTTCAGTGTTACCAAATCAGCCATATGATTAACTCCTCACATGCGTTTCAAAATCTGCGCGAAAACGATCAACCGCCGTTACCACAGCCATGGTTGAAAACTCACCCAACGCACACAGGCACTTGCCTTGCATTTGTAAAGCGACACTGCGTAATAAATCAATATCCTCACTACTGGATTCATTCGCCATCATATGTTTGGTCAGGCTATCCATCCAGAATGTCCCTTCACGGCAGGGTGTACACTTACCGCACGATTCATGTTTAAAGAAATTTACGGTCTTACTCACCAGCCAGGCTATATCCACTGTTTCATCCAGGACAATAACCGAAGCTGAACCCAATGGGGCTTTGATACGTTCCATACAGGTCTCATATGCCAGAGGGGTTTGAAGACAAAAATCATCAGCGACGACAACATCTGAGGAAGCGCCTGCTGACATCACGGCTTTAACCTTATTGTCATTTACAATCCCGCCTCCATGCTCAAAGATCAATTCCTGATAGGTGACGCCTAATGGCAATTCATAATTTCCAGGCTTTTTAACACAGCCGGACAGCGAGAAAATCTTTACACCCGGGCTTTGTTCGGTGCCAAGACTCCGGTACCAATCTGCTCCTTTTTGGAGGATCATGGGTACATTGGTCAACGTCTCAACATTGTTGATCAATGTCGGTTTGCCATATAAGCCAACAGCTGCCGGGAAGGGTGGTCGCAAACGTGGTTGTCCCATCTTGCCTTCCAGCGATTCCAATAAAGCGGTTTCTTCACCGCAGATATAGGCGCCAGCTCCCAGATGAGTATTGATTTTCAAAGAATAATCCGTTCCCAGGATCTTCTCACCCAGGAATCCAGCGGCTTCCAGGTCTTTAATTTTTTCATCCAGGAATGCTGCTAATTGCCAGAACTCTCCACGGAGGTAGACATACGCCTGGTTCGCCTGCACAGCATAACTGGCAATCATCAAACCTTCCAAAAACTGGAATGGATTTCTTTCCATGATCTCACGATCTTTAAATGTGCCTGGTTCCGACTCATCTGCATTGGCGACCACATAATGTGGCCAGGAGTTATTGGGTAAAAATCCCCATTTGATACCGGTTGGAAAACCTGCACCACCACGGCCGCGTAATCTAGAATTCTTGACCTCCAGGGTTACATCTGCTGGTTGCATATCCTTCAGAGCTTTTTCAAATGCCACAAAACCATCATTGGCTTTGTAGACTTTCAGATCATCAATCCCTGGAACATCTCGGTGGCGTAAGAGAATATATTTTTCCATCCTATGCCTCCTGCTCTGCTGTAACCTTGCGGCGAATTTCTTCCACAATTTGCATGGTGATTTCCACGTTCTGATCTTCGTAGTATTTGATCTCGCCATCACCCTGCAACTGGAACATGGGTGCTCGGTGACAGGCTGCCAGACATTTCACAGCTTCAATAGTAAACAAACCATCTGCTGTGGTCTCGCCCTCTCTTACACCCAATTTTTCACAAATCTGCTCCAGGTAGCTTTCAGAACCGCGTAACGCACAGGGTAAATCCGTACAGATCTGAATGCGATAACGACCGGCCGGTTCTGCATGGAACAATGTATAAAAACCCATAATCGAAGCGACATCCGTCTCTGATATACCTGTGATCTCTGCAATATCCGACAACGCTTCCGTGGGAACATAACCAGTTTCGCGTTGCGCCAGGAATAGTAAAGGCATCACAGCAGAACGTTTTCCCTCTGCTGGATAACGCGCCAATATTCCCTGGATTTCTTTTTCATATTTGTTGTATAGTTTGTTCACCGATCCGCATCTCCCAGAACAATATCGATTGATCCAACAATACCAATCAGGTCTGCTATGTAATGCTTTCTACTCATAACCGGTACTGCCTGTAAATTTACAAAGGTTGGCGTTACCAGGTGCACCCGGTACGGCCTGGCGGTTCCATCGCTCTCCATATAAACACCTAGCTCGCCACGTGGGGATTCAGTAGCAACGTATACATGACCGGCAGGAGGTGTGAAGCCCTCAGTCCACAATTTGAAATGGTGGATCAATGCTTCCATACTCACACCAATTTCCGAGCGTGGTGGTGGCACATATTTACGATTGTTGCTTCGTACTGGGCCATAAGGCAGCTTGTTCAAAGCTTGCTCAATGATTCGTAATGATTGGGTCATTTCCTCCACGCGCACTCGGTACCGGGCATAAACATCACCTTCCGGATGGGTTGGGATGTCGAAATCATACAGATCATAGCCCGAGTAAGGTTGCTTTTTACGTAGATCATGCGCTACGCCAGATCCGCGAATCACAGGACCGGATAACCCATACTGGAAACAATCTTCTTTCGTTAAAATCCCAATTCCTTTCGTACGATCAAGGAATATTTCATTTTTTTCCAGCAGATCATCATATTCTTTGATGCGCCTGGGCATAGCTTTCAAGAAATCACGTACAGTGGCTTCAAACTCCACCGGTACATCCCGCCACAGTCCTCCCGGGCGGATGAAGGTTGTCATCATACGCTGGCCTGAAACCAGTTCGAAGATGTTCAGTACCAATTCACGTTCGCGGAAGCAATATAAAAACATTGACATCGCGCCTAAATCCAGGGCAGATGTGCCTAACCATAATAAATGTGAGGAAATGCGCTGCAATTCAGCCAGAATCACACGAATTGCCTGTGCCCGTGGGGGAACGTCCAGTTCGGTCAGTTTTTCCACCGCCAGACAATATGTCAAATTGTTTCCCATCGGGTTGAGATAATCCAGCCGATCCGTCATTACCTCAGCTTGCTGGTAATTCTTCGATTCCGCCGTCTTTTCAACACCTGTATGCAGGAAGCCAATGTCCGGAATGACATTCACCACCACTTCGCCATCAAGTTCCAACAACAGACGTAAAACACCATGCGTGCTGGGGTGCTGAGGTCCCATGTTGAGTAACATGGTTTCACCAGACATGGCACGGTCTGAAACCAGATGTCTTAACTCATCTACCGATACTTCTCGAATATCTGTCATTTATTTCTCCCTCAGCCCATTAATCTTTTGGATGGGGTTTATTGATCATGATTTCATCAAAATTGAAGCTTGACCTACCCAATCCTCAGGCATCACCATTCTGCGCAAATCCGGATGTCCGGTGAAATGAATTCCAAACAGATCATATACTTCACGTTCTTTCCAATTCGCGCTGGCGTAGATCCCCTGCACAGTGTCCAGCTTTGGATGATTCCCATCAATACGTGTACGCACCTGTAAACGCACATTGTGCTGCATTGAATATAACTGGTAAATTACATGAAAGCGTGGGGTTTCCTGCGGGTAATAATCCACAGCAGTGACGTCCATACAGATATTAAAGTCATGTTGATCTCGTAGTTCCAGCATGAAGGTTTGAATTTTTTCGGGATCAACAAATACGGTGTACTCACCTCGAAATTCTTCCACTTCAACATGGTTACGAGCTTGAATCCTGGTAATCGTATTTTGAAGATGTTCGCTCATATTACGCCCAATCCTTGATCTTTTCTTTTCTAACCTTTTCATGCAAGGTCAAAACACCGTGAATCAGAGCTTCTGGACGTGGTGGACAGCCAGCTACATATACATCCACTGGAACAATCTCATCAACACCCTGTAAAATGGCATAATTATTAAAAATTCCACCACAAGAAGCGCAATCACCCATTGCAATCACCCATTTCGGGGCAGGCATCTGGTCATACAGTTTTCGGACGACAGGCGCCATCTTGCGCGAGACACGCCCGGCAACAATCATCAAATCAGATTGGCGTGGACTGGCTCGCATCAATTCCATTCCAAAACGACTCATATCATAATCAGCAGCCTGAGCAGACATCATCTCAATGGCACAGCAGGCTAAACCGAACAACATCGGCCACATCGCATTGGTTCGTGACCAATTGACAGCTTTTTCCAGGGAAGTGGTAACAATCCCCATATTTCCAGCTTTTTGTTCTAATCCCATTCGAGTGCACCTTTCTTCCATGCATATAAATGCGCTACCTCTAAAATCAGCACAAAAATGATCATAAACACCAATCCTGGCACACCTATCTGGCGAATAACGACGGCCCAAGGCACCAGGAAGACAACTTCAATATCAAACAATATAAACAACACCGCAATCAGGTAATAGCGCACCGAGATACGCCTTTTAGCAGGCCCATATGGCACCATACCCGATTCATAGGGTGAATTCTTCCTTTGTCCAGGTCGCTTGGGACCAAATGTATTTCCCAAAACAACAACAAAGACACCAATAAATACAGCCAGTAGCAGGATAATCAGCAAGGGGAGAAATTCCATCAACATAGGCAATCCTTACCAAAAAAGTCTAATTTTCGACCGCTCCAGTATAACACACGAACAGCCTGGTGGCAATTTTCACAAACCCAATACAAAAATTTTTCACGTTCGAACGTCATTGAATGCTCAAGAAAAGGGTTTGTCGATCTATTTTTATACCCACGCAGAAAATAAAAGGTCAATAACCAATTTTTTTCTGTGAAAATCATAATCTAATTCATGCATTAGCGTTTATGATCTTCCAGATTGTCATCAAGTTTACATTAAAGTTGGCTGATTTTCAAGCAAAAAATGCGAGGAAATTGTCGGATTTGATCTGTTTTATCATGAGAATCATTGACAGTTGACAGGCTTTAATTGTGAAATTTTACAGAAAGTGATTCATTCGGTAGCTAAAATCTCATAAATCCAGACCCCGTTTTGCTGGAAAACTACCGCTACATTCGGGCATGAGATCATCGCATTCGGTTGTAATGAACCTTTCCCCTCGCGCAGATACACGTATGAAAGGCGGGCATCTTTGACGAGAGACCAGAAACCATCATCACAGGCATGCACCAAAGATGCCCGTTCCATCCAGTTCACCCATTGTGCCTTCTCTTCTGTTGTTCCATAACCATACAAGCCCGGCAAGGCGATTGCAAATCGTCCCGTTTTCGGCAGGATCCAATATCCCCCATCCACCCCTCTGTACATCTGGTATTGCCAGATGGTTGTATTGGTCAGAAATCTCGCATCTTCAGGTATATGGTCATCAATCCACTCCAAAGCAGTCCAATCCGCTTGATCTGCCAATATCGTAACCGGATTGGTTACATGCCTGGTTTGCCAGGCACCCCACATCAACATACCGAACGAACCCAAAATCAAAACAACCTGTCCTGCATATTGGTGGATTCGGCTTTGCAGCCATTCACTTAATTTCACCCATCCATAGGATAACAGCAGGCTGGCTGGAATGAACAATACAATCGCCATATGATCCGGACGGAATGGCCCAAAGCGCAATCCCCATGGGAATGACAAAAGCACCATTATACTTGTCCAAAGCGCCATTCCACGGCTTTTCCTCTGCCACCAGACCAAAATCAAGCCCAACAATGCTCCGCCCATGAGGAAATAATTGTGGGTAGGACCCAGCAAATAAAGGATGTATTGATAGGAATTCAGATTCTCAGTTTTCGGTAGCACCACCTGAACACTCACCTGAGATGCCTGAGCGCTCAACATGCGCAGCAACCACGGCAGGGCAATCAGAATTCCTCCCGCTGAAGCCAGCGCTATTGGCCATACACTCTTGAAAATCCATTTGCGATTCTCTGGATCTTTACTGCGATACCAGGTAACCCCGCGTTCGATCACCAGACTTAACAGGAATAGCCCAAAATAAAACAAAGCCAGATAATGAACCAATGCCAACCCAGCCGTCAGAACCAGCAATCGCGCGGCTCGTTCCTTTGAGAATCCATTCATCAGCAGTTCATACGCAACTGCCATAGCCGGTAACATTACCAATAGCCCGGTCAGCAATGTGTAGCGACCCCAGGTCACGTAATAGGCTGGCATTTGAAACGCAAAACCTACCAGCAGAGCTGCCAGAACTGCAGGAAGCGTCTCACGCCACAAACCTTTGCTCAATCGGTAGATCCCCAGCACCACCAGTCCATTGATCACCTGCCCAAACCATAACACCGCCTGAACCGGTTCCAGCTGGCTGATCCAGCTGAATAGAGCGGCAATTAAATGAAAGCCATAATGATAAAACAAAGGCACATCCAGATCTGGTGCCAGGGTCTCAGGCAGTCCACCATAATCAATGATCTTCTGGGTGATCAAGACATGATGGACCGAGTCCACCCAGGCCGGGAATACCAGTTCTTTTGCCTGATAAAAGCGAAAAGCCACCACCAGCAACAATACCAATCCAATCCCCAATAACCACCACAGATGAACCCTCTTAATGTCAGCCTGATGTTTCATTAACAAATACAGGGCAATGATCGCCATCACAACAATCAACACCACGATCAACACCACGATCAATCCCCCGGAAAACCGCCAACCCAGGAAAAAGAAGATCATACCCAGAATTGCCATGCTGGAGATGCTTAAGCCAATCATGTCCCCCAGCCGTTCTGCTACATCACGGTCATCATTTTTAAAGCATAAGATCCATACCAGCCCTGGAAGCGTCAGCACCAGAATGGCAGTTGCAGCCAGGAGTAAATGTTCAGAGAAAGGGTAGGATAAGATCATGTGTCGGATTAAAAATCAAATCAATGATCTTGACAGATCTGATTTCTTGTCAGGATAGATATTCGCGTAAGTGCCTGCTGCGGGTGGGATGACGCAACTTTCTTAATGCTTTGGCCTCAATCTGGCGGATGCGTTCCCGGGTTACATTGAAATACCGGCTGACTTCTTCCAATGTGTGATCTTTGCCGTCAATCAAACCGAAGCGCAATTCTAACACCTGTCGTTCGCGTTCGGAGAGAGCACCCAGGGCATTTTGCACTTGTTCGCGTAACATCTCACGTGCAGCTGCATCCATCGGCTCAAGTGCATCGTCATCCTCAATAAAATCACCCAGCTGGCTGCTATCCTCATCACCTACCGGGCGTTCCAAGGAAACAGGTTCTTCAGCCGATTGTAAGATCCGTTGTACTTTAGCAGTCGCTGCCGACCAGCGTGCCTGCAGATCAAAATCAATGGGGATATCAAGTTTGCGGCAGTGTTGAATCTCAAGCGTATCCACTTCCGAGAGAAAGCCTGATTCTAATGCCAGCTCTTCATGGCTGGGTTCTCTGCCTAATTTCTGTACCAGGGTGCGTTGCACACGCAAGAGACGCGTGATTGCTTCAAATAAATGCACGGGAATACGGATGGTACGCGCCTGCTCGGCTATGTAACGGCTGATGGACTGTCGTATCCACCAGGTGGCATACGTACTGAACTTGAATCCACGGGTCGGATCAAATTTTGCCACTGCCCTTAATAAACCAAGATTACCCTCCTGAATCAAGTCCAGGAAGGAGATGCCGCGGCCCAGATAGCGTTTGGCAATACTGACCACCAGACGTAAATTGGCACGAATCAGGCTCTGATTGGCTTCTTCTGCCAGCCAGCGTACCTGATCCATCTCAACCGTCAACACATCTTCCGATGGCAGGAATTTATCGAAGGAACTGCGGCGTGGTAATTTTTTCTTTTCCTGCAAGTAACGAATCAGTTTGCTGGATGTCTCGATGGGTAATAAATATAAACACAAAAAGCCTTTGAAGGCATGCTGTACCAGACCATCCCAATCCGAATTCTTACCCCACATGCCATTATCCAGATAGGAGCGTAAATACGAAGGTTCATCTGCCTGCCAGGTGCGACGTAAAAGCTGTGATTCCAGAAGAACAAGATCAATATCTGGTCCTTCGCCCTTTGCATAACTATCGACATCACCCATCAAGGCTTTCCAGGATTCATATAAATTATCAACGACAGTGACGTAAATCGCGTTATAGTAACCAGGTGCACCCTTTTCTACATCCACATGGATCAGAATCTGATCCAGCAATCGTTCCGCTTCGATGCGAGCTGCCAGGCGGAATTCACTATCAGCATCCAGCAGATCAATACGACCGATCTCCTTTAAATACAATCGTACCGGATCTTCCGATAAATCTCCTGAGATGGCCGCTTCCAAAATTTCGATGGGGTCATCAATAACATCTTCGTCTTCATCCGAACTGGATTCAGCTTCGGTGTTATCGTCTTCTTTCCATTCTCCACCATCCTCATTTTCTGGTGATAGAATTTCTTTCTTTTTATTACGCCCACGGGTTGCTTTACGTGGTTTGGTCTGTACTATTTTTTCTAGAAGCGGTTGATCATCGATTGGATCTTCTATATTATCATCCGATGGACGATTTTTTTCTAAATCAGGATCAGATGTAATTAATTTTTCCGGCGTTTTCTTTTTGGGCATAGGATATTTATACCATAATTTATTTTTAATCAAGTTGAATCAGACGCCCCAATGCCAGGTCAAGACGCGACCTCATCAGCGTATAATGGAGCATATTATCCTGATATGGGTTAATGCCAGACTCACCTGCTTCCTGCATTTCTTCCATCAAAAAGCGCATCTGCTGTAATCCATCATTCACCCGCACCAGGCGTAGTTTCATCAATGTACGGATCAAATCTTCCTGCAATTTCTGGGCCAATTTATTCTCCAACATCGGATCATTCTGCAACTCATCCACCAGTGATGTTAATTCTTCAGGAATATGTTCTATCAGATAAGCCTGTGGTTCCTGGCGATCCTGCTCCAAAGATTGCATGATTAAACGAGCCAGAATTTGAAAATCGACGTATTCAAAATCGGTCACATCCATGCGGTTCAGACCATTTTTGTGTAAAGCCCGATCCAGAACATGCAGCCACTCCGGATCCTGCAAGAGCAGCCGTAAACAATGTTTTTCCAGTGATCTTGACAATAGTTCGTTGGTTCTTACCACTGGCCTTGTTTCAACTTCCACGGCTTGTTGTTCTTTTGGTCTGCGGCGTACTGGCGAAGAGGTTCGCGCAGGGGAACCATCCCCGACCAATGCCCGTTCATCCACCTTCAATAAGCGTGCCAAACGTTGTCGATAAGCATCCCGTTCCACTGCATTGGGAATATCTTCAATTAACGGCAGCACACGGGTGGATATCTCCCGTTTCACCTTGGGATCATCCAGGTCTTTCTGGCTGGCGAGGGTTTCCATTACATGCAGGACAATGGGTTTGGCCAATTCCACGATCTTACGCCACTCTTCCGGGTCACGCAGAACAATCTCATCCGGGTCCATCCCTTGCGGAATAGTGGTAACGCGTACATCGGCTTCCAAACGTGCTTCATAACGCAGCAAACCGCGTGGATTAAAGCTGATCTCTTCGCTGTGATCCAATGCCTGGCGGGCTATTTCCAACCCGCGCAGGGTGGCTTTCTCACCGGCTGCATCAGCGTCCAAAGCCAAAACGATCCGGCGGGTAAAGCGTTTCAACAAGCGCATCTGATCTTCCGTCAAAGCGGTTCCCATCGGTGAGACCGTATTCAGGAAGCCTGCCTGATAAGGAACGATTACGTCCATATATCCTTCGACAATCACCACCTGATCTTCTGCCCGGATGGCTTTACGAGCCAGATTCAAGCCGTACAACAGGCGACCTTTATCAAATAAAGGCGTTTGTGGGGAGTTCAGGTATTTGGGTACATCATCCGGATCCAGCACCCTGGCTCCAAATCCAGACATTCGGCCACCCATTTCGCGGATTGCAAACATCAAGCGGTTACGGAAGCGGTCATAGGCTCCGCCACCTTCCCGTTGAGTCACCAGTCCGGATTCGATCAAATCCAATTCAGAGTAGCCCTTGCCCAAAAAATACTGGTGGGTGACATCCCAAGAAGCTGGCGCAAATCCCAGCCCAAAGGTTTCAATCGTCTCGCGTGTAACGCCACGTTGCAAGAGATAATTAAGGGCATATTTTCCTTCGGGTGACTGCAACAATTGATGCTGGTAAAACGTCACCGCTTCTTCCAATAATTGACGGTAGCGGTCGTATTGTTCGTCTTGTTCTTTTTGTTCTTCGGTTTGGGGTTGCAATTCCACACCTGCTTTTTCAGCCAGGTAACGCAGGGTTTCAGCAAAATCCCAACCTTCTTTTTTCATGACGTATTTGAAGATATCGCCGCCCTCATTACATTGACCAAAACAACGCCAGGTGCCGGAATCGGGGAAGACAACAAAAGCAGGCGTGCGCTTGTTGTCATGGAACGGGCAAAAACCCAGATAATTTTTCCCGGAGCGGCGTAGCTTTACAGAATCGGAAACCAGATCAAGTATGTCTATCCGATTCTTAATCTCATCAACAGTTGTCATCCTTGCCTCGGTTTGATTCTATATCAGAAAGCAGATTTCTGCCCAATCATAATCAAGTTTTTTTGAAGTGATAAGCAAAGATACTAGAAACCTTCCAGATGCGAAAAATCGGCCACACCCTGTGCAAGCAAGGCAATACCCTGCAGCATGCCTAACCGATTTTCCCTAACCGCCTGATCCTCTGCCATCACCAAGACTTCATCGAAGAATTGATTAATCACCGGCATTAAAGGCATAAATACGTGGAAGAAATCAGCCATCGAACCTTGTCTGCGCTCAAAATTGGAAACCGAAACAAGTCCGGCATACAGTTCCCGTTCCGAGTCTTCTTTTAATAGCGTGGGGCTTACCTGGTATACAGTTTTTAGATCGCGGGTAATGCGCACACAACGCGAGTAGGTTGGTAAAATCTTCTCCCAATCACTACGTTTGATCCAGTCCATTAATGTTTGAATGGCGCGCACAGCCGCTGCCGGGTTATGACCTTGCTCAGCCAGTACCGCTGCGACTACATCATAGCGGTAGCCCTGTTCCAACAAACTGCTCTGCAAGCGACCATTGATAAATTCCATGCAGGATTTCATATCTTCAGGTTTCATTTCCAGGGGCAAAACGGATGCCGCCAGGTGGATCCCTTCCCGAAGGTCAAAATCCAGATCCCAGGCAATCAACATTTGCACCAGTCCCAGAGCGGCACGTCGTTGGGCAAAGGGATCTTTGGTACCACTGGGTGCCAGTCCAGCCGCGAATAATCCAGCCAGCGTATCCAGCCGATCGGCCAGGCTCAGCACCATACCGGGACGTGTACCTGGCATCTGATCACCGGTAAAGCGTGGCAGGTAATGCTCATATATCGCTTTGGCGACCTCTTCCAACTCACCAGACTTTAAGGCATAATAACGCCCCATCACACCCTGCAGCGATGTCATTTCAATTACCATGTGGGTCATCAAATCGGCTTTGCACAAATAAGCAGCACGACGGGTAACCCGTGACTCAATCTCTGTCAGGTTGAAGAATTGGATCAGATTGGAAAGAACTTTTTCAATCCGTTCGGTCTTGTCCAGCATGGTACCCAATTTGAATTGGAAAGTTAATCCTGAAAGCGATTGGCGTATTTCTGCCAGATTACTCTTCAAATCCTCTTTGATGAAGAAAGCTGCATCCGCAAAACGGGCGCGTACAACCTGTTCATTTCCATCCACAACCAGATCCAGATGCTGATGATCACCATTGCGAACACCAATAAAGAATTTCATCAGGTTTCCATTCAGATCAAAAACAGGAAAATAACGTTGATGTTTCTTCATCACCGAAATCAACACTTCGGGCGGTAATGCAAGATATTCTTCTTCAAAACTACCCACAAACGCGGTTGGAGATTCCACCATCATGGTGACTTCATCCAGCAATTCTTCATCCAGCTTGTTCTCAGCGCCACCCAGTTCTTTGATCTTGGCTTTGACCTGTTTCTCGATTTCTGTTCTTCTTTTAACTGGATCAATCACGATGTTCTGTTTTTCCAACACCTTAAAATAACCGGTCGGATGATCGACCGAAACGATTTCCGGTTCCAGAAAACGCAACCCTCTCGTTTGCAGACTGCCGACGAAACCGGCGTATTGGAATGGGATCAACTGGTCACCCAACATTGCCAATAGCCAGCGAATCGGGCGGGAAAAAGCCACATTGGACTCATTCCAGCGCATGGATTTATCAAATTTTAAATTGGCAATCACAGCAGGAAGCGTTTCCGCCAGCACCTGAATGGCTGCCCGTCCGATTTGTTGCACCTGGACAGTGACATAGCGTCCACCATCTATCTCAGAAATCCTCAATTCAGAAACATCTACACCTTTTCCACGCGCGAAACCTTCTGCGGCTTTGGTGGGAGTTCCATCCGGGTTAAACGCACGATCAGCAGGCGGACCTTTGACGACCTGCACGAGATCAGTCTGTCTTAACCCCAGTCCGTCCACCACTACGACCAGGCGACGGGGCGTGCCAAACACCTGCACGTCAGCATGTGCTAAACGTAACTCATCCAGTAAGGCTGGCACTCGTTCTTTGAGTTGATTCAGAGCAGATTTGAGATCCCCTACCGGCAATTCTTCACAGCCAATTTCGAACAGGAAGGGTGCAATGCCTGTTAATTGATCGACGTCCACCATGATGGCTTCTGTTTGCGCAACCGATTCCTTGGTCTCAGATTTTTTGGTTTTCCAGGGGAACTCCATCTCTTCGCGTTGTTTGTAATAAGCCTCTGCCACCCGCCGCGAAATTTCACGCATACGGGAAAACAAAGCCTGTCGTTCTGTGACACCTACCGCGCCACGCGTATCCAGCACGTTAAATGTATGGGAGCATTTGAGTACACTATCATGGGCAGGTAAGACCAATCCCTGGTTTAGTGCTTCGTTTGCTTCGGCTTCAAACAGGTCAAACATCTGTCGTAAACGGGTAATATCTGCTACTTCAAAATAATATTTGCTGTGTTCCTGTTCCCCTTTAAGATGCACATCCCCATAGGTGCGATCGGGACTCCATTGAATATCCTTAAAGTTATTCACTTTCTGCAATGCCATGGCGATGCGTTCCAGACCGTAGGTGATTTCCACCGAGACGGGTTCCATGGGCATGCCACCTGCCTGCTGGAAATATGTGAATTGGGTGATTTCCTGACCATCCAGCCAGACTTCCCAACCAAGACCCCAGGCGCCTAATGCCGGGGATTCCCAATTATCCTCCACAAAGCGGATATCATGTTCAGCCGGATTGACTCCCAAAGCCTGTAATGATTTCAAATAAATTTCCTGTGGGTTGCCCGGGTCGGGTTTGAGGATCACTTGAAACTGAGTATGCATCTGTAAACGGTTGGGGTTCTCCCCATAGCGGCCGTCATCCGGGCGTACAGATGGTTCCACATAAGCCACATTCCAGGGTTCTGGACCCAATACGCGCAGTGAGGTAGCCGGATTCATGGTACCGGCACCTACCTGGGTGTAGTAAGGCTGCCAGATAAGACAACCCTGATCATTCCAGAATTGTTGTAATTTCAAAATGATGGATTGAAAATCCAGGCTCATAGTCCTCCAAACCAAACTGTTGTGCAAAACATCGCAGTTAAATAAATAAATCGTCTAGCAATTATACCAATCAATCGGCTTGCAATGGATTTTGCGGCCACCTTTAGTTTTGAGGATTCGAACCTGAGTGATCTAATTTGAGATGACTGGATTTACAAACTGGATTTACAAAACTATATCTGGTTTAATGATATCCATATAATTATTAGCATTAAATTTTCTTAAACCTCACAAACAGATACGTTTGCGAGAGTATGATTTCGCATCACACACGGTTTCTTGAACGTAAAATCAAAATTTGCTATACTATTAATCAGGATGGATACTTAAAGAAACTTAAGGTCGGGATAGCACGGAAGCCATAAATATCCGGAACTAGTTCGTTTCATTAAACCAATAATTTATAAAAATCACCAAATTCCTCTTTTAACTTTTATAAATAAATTGAAAACCTTATCAGTACAACTGGAGAGCCCTTTAGCCCTTCGAACAGGTTTATCTTTCCACGGGAATTATTGCTCAAAAAGAATTAGTTTCATTGGGAAATGGTTAAAATGTCAAAACCAAACATATTTCTAAAATCCACTGTCCGGCAACCGATATTCACCATCTTTCTGCTTTTAATCATGGGTTTAATTTCTTTCGTTTTCATCACCAAAAGTGTTGAATATATTTTGATTCAACGCGAGACAGAGGTGTTAGGCGGCTATTATCGCTCAATCGGTGTCCTTGAAAATATAAACGATCCTCGGTCTGGCGATCTTTCTCCAGGGGTTGAACTGGTCAAATCCAGCCCTTATTTTGCTTACGGTAACAAACCCGAAATTGTATCCGGAGTCATGACTGAAATACATAATAATAACTCCTTTGCAAACACTTTTCTTCTGAGGAGCGGATTACCTGAGGAATATTGGCCCAATACCCATAATACGGATATATGGTTTATTGGTGAACTTGTAGAAAAAGAGGAAATGTTCCAAAGGGGAAATAAAGAAGGTAAATCGCTTGGATATGTGCTTAGATTTCACATTGATACCCTTTTGGCAGCTTATCCGGAGAATGCCAGGGAAGGAAGCCAGATAGTTCTTCTATTTATAAGTAAAGGGAATGAATCAGCCATACCAATCATTCAAGAAATGACATCAAACCAAAGGTACTTAATACGTGGCTGGGATGATATGGGTGCCATAAGCGATGAGTCAATGATATATGGTACCCGATTTTTGATTAAACCTTTGGACGATCAACAACTCTGGTATTTACCGGTGCCCAATGAAGAGACCCTTGATTTCAGTTCCTCCGATTTGGCTCCAATCAAAAATAAAATAGACATATTAAATGAAAATATTCATACGCTTGGAATACTTGCCACTGCTGACATGAGTGCCATGCCGAGAATGCAGGAAGCGTCCAACTTTTTTTACTTAACCGAAGGCAGATGGTTAAACTACAAGGATACACTTGAAGGTAATAAAGTGTTGGTAATGCCAGAGTGTTTGGCAAAAGAGCGAGGGCTTGCCCTCGATGATGAGATTCAGCTTACTTTTCGCCCCCTGAAAGATACCTATTATGGTCATATTCGGGACGGGATAGATACAGAACAATGGCGAGGCTATCCGACCTATCAGGATACGTTTATGATTGTTGGTATATATAACTTCACAATGGAATGTGCTTATTGGGCTTATATTCCATCAGGTAGTTTACAACCGGGCTTTACATCTTTAACACAAGACCAATTTAGAGATGAGGTTGATTATAGTTTTGTTCTCGACTCACCCAAAAACCAGACTTTATTCATTCAGACCTATAAAGAACCCTTTCTGGAATTAGGCATCAGCCTGAAATTTCTTGAAAGTAATGGTCCAGCCTATTGGGCAGCCGTCGGTCCAATTCGTCAATCGTCCACACTTGATCTACAAATCTTCAGTTTACTGCTGCTCGCCACGCTGGTGATGATGGTATTTCTTTATCTCCTTCAACGTAAACGGGATCATGCAATATTAAGGGCATTAGGTGTGCCAATTGTCCACACCAAAGTACAACTGATCCTCCCCCTGATCTTGATTGGTGGATTGGGCATCATTGCAGGCAGTCTATTTTCCTGGAATTACGCCTTGGAATTGGCAAAGGATACTTTGTCAACCATCCCCACACCAGCTGGAGTTTACCCTTCTGCAGACCTTAACTTCAATTACCTGATCGGGTTCTGCCTTGTGATTTTCCTTCTTCTCATCGTCATTTCCTGGCTGGGAGTGATAATCCTCGCTAAAAAATCAGTGATTGAACTGCTTCAAGGGCAAACCAATAAACAAGAAAAAAGTCAAAAACTCGATAAATCTGCTTCCCATGCTGAAGGAAACGTTATTACTACTTCACCCCAAATGGAATCCTCAACTGTCTTAGAAAATATTTCCAAATTATCGGCAGTAAACCTTACTGAGATGGAGAAACGAAGGGGTTCATCTCCCGCTTTTTTTGGGGAATACATCGTCAAACATGGAATTCGCTCCAGATTGAAGTCGTTATTAACGCTATCCATCGCGCTCGTATTTTTGATCGCATTAGGGTGGATACAACGCACATTGGAAATCAGTCAAACTGAAATTGATAATCTCTACGATACCACCATTATTGACGCAGATATCGTACCAGCTGATCCTTCTGCGCCATCATACGGAGTAAAACGCAACACAGGGAATGGTTTTATTTACAGGAACACTGTCGACATTGTTCTGAATAGTGGATTGGTCATCGACAGTTCCCTCGAAGCGGATGCTCGTTGGATGGAGGTTCAGAGAATTGATACAAAAGCCAAATTCGAAGGGCCGTTTGCTGTGTATGCTTATGACAGTCCCGAATCCTTTTTATCCAGCCTGGCAGACCCTGAGTCACTGACTTTTGCAACCGGGTGGGATATAAATCAATTTGGCGAATATAGAGTAGTTGAAGACATCAAAAAAGAGGAAATCCCGATTCTTTTCCCAGCCAACTTGTTGGAAGATCTAGCGCTTGAGGTGGGTACAAAAATAATGATCACCGATCGGCTTACGAGTAAATATCAAGGCGTGATCGTTGGACAATTTGCTGGCGAGAGAATAATCTCCGTTAATGGTATCAAAACCCAATTGATTGGCGCAGAACCGATTTTAATTCCACTTTCGGTGTTGACTGCCATGGAAGGGGAGAATACGACCTTCACAGTAGTTCATTTCAGCCTTGATCCCAGCCATAACCGTGACCTTTCACAAGTCCGTTTGGAAATGGAAGAAGTGATTAAAGCGCCTGCTGCTGGGACAAAAGAATTACGCTTAATTATTTGGGACGAACAATTGAGGATTGTGATAAACCAATTGGAAAATAATATTTCCTTACTAAAAATATTGTTTCCTGTCGTAATGACTGTGTCAATCTTAATCGGAGCTGGATTGAGTTTACTGCTTTTGTTACAAACTAGTAAAGAAACTGCTATTCTGCGCGTATTGGGAACTGCCCTCCCCACTGTTCGGCTGACATTGATCAGTGAACCCTTGGCACTTTCTGTGATCGGTGTGATCCTTGGATTGGGAATATCTTACTTGCTATGGGCGTCAACTGGCGTTTTATCATTGCGCCAATTGATGATAAGTGCTGGATTGTACCTCGTGGGGGTAATAATCGGATCGGTGGTTGGGGCTATGTTGGTCACCAACAAACAGCCTATTGATCTGTTGCAGGTCAAAGAATAAGGAGGAGTACATGTCAACATTAATACTGGATGGGGTTAGTTACACATATAAAAATGGCGACCGTAAAGTAGTAAACAATGTGTCCTGCCTGTTTGGTAGCGGAAAGGTAAGCGCGGTCGTTGGCCCTTCCGGCAGCGGTAAGACAACCCTCCTCTCCCTGATGGCTGGATTGGATCAACCCACAGAAGGGGATATCTACCTGGATGGGGAAGAGCTTACCAACATGGACCTGGATCAATATCGTCGTGAACGGGTAGCCATGGTTTTTCAGGCATTTCACCTTTTTCCATTACTGACGGTGCTGGAGAATGTCTGTTTTCCGATGGAATTGAATGGCATATCAAAAACGGATGCAAAGGCAAAAGCAAGAGAACTGCTCGCATCTGTGGGAATTGAAACCGAAAAACACAGACGTTATCCATCCAACCTGTCCGGTGGGGAGCAGCAGCGGGTGGCCATTGCGCGTTCCCTGGCGAGCGGTGCCAGGGTGATCCTGGCCGATGAACCGACCGGCAACCTGGACAAAGCCAACGGTGAGAGGGTAATCGAGATCCTGCGACAACTGGCTCACCAGCAACGTTATTGTATTGTGGTGGTCACCCATAACCTGGAAATTGCTGAGCGGTCGGATAAGGTTTGGAGTATGTCGGATGGGGTGTTGGTGGAGCAGGTCACTCAACCTGTATGAATATCAAGATCAACCATCAGGATATAGAGAAATCCAATAATTAAGATTCTGGTAGGTTCTCCAGATCATTTAGGTCTTTATACCGCCCACTGGCTTTTTTATTTTTTCGTAAATTTTCGAGATCGATAATATTCACTTCAATCCCGGCAATCTTTCCATGTTTTTTTTGTTGGTAACATGAATCAAAGTCAACCCCTGAGATAGAAGTTATGATTTCTAATCTGACTGGAGGAACACCCATCCGAATTATTTTATTTTCTTCCAAAAATAGATCAGTTGTTAATTCAGGCGCATCAAAACCAAATTCATTCAAAGCAGTTACTATTTTCTTTGCGTTAATTGGTTTGACAGCAATCCAAATATCCATATCCGCAGTGGCACGGGGATATCCATAATACCCAACAGCGTAACCACCTACTAATAAGTATTCGACTTTATACTTGTTCAGTAATTTCAAGAACTCTTTGAAGTCGGGTGGTAGCTGGATCATAGCCATAAATAATCTGCCTCATCACCTCGATCGCCTCCATTCGTTCTTGAGGTGTTTTTGAATGCCAATACACTATCTCATCACTCTCTTCGTGAAGAGAGGATATTGTTATGGTTTTTTTATCTAATTTGGGTAATTTCTTATTTTTCACAACTTAATTATATAACATCTCAGTGTTAATAACGAGCTATTCACAGCATTATTCCGTCCCGGTCAATCGCATCACGTTACGAGACTTTACACGTCTCAGCATCTACCAGGTTAACTTTGAATTCTGCACTTAACCCGCTAATCGCAGCAACTGCAGCATAAAAACGATCGGCGGGCACCCCAAAAACTGCCAGATCAATATCAGACCATAATGAGAAGCCGCTGCGGCTCGCCAGAGAACCGAACAACACCACATTCTTTGCGTCAAACTCATTACGCAACAATGCTGCCGCCTGCCGGGCTAGCCACATAGCTCGCTTCTGGCGACGCTCCAGTTGAGATTGGGTAGCAGATTGTCGTTGGAGAATGGCTGTTATAGGACGGTAAGTTTTCCATTCTTCTGGCGGCAAATCCAGTGCTGTCCGGTGAATCATATCTGTCATGCTTATATTATAGCAAGCTATATGTCTCAAGGACATCCACCTCTTGTTAATGACCACTATTTCATTTTGTACCAAAAATTGAATTTTGTTATACTGGACTAATTATCACAAGACCAGAAGTGTACTGCACCTTTTCCTATCCAGCTCTATTGTATACAAGGTGCAATGCACTTTTGGATTCTGGATTTTCGATCGTAATCTCTCGAATGGTGTAGATTGTTTATCTCCAAGTGCAATGCACCGGGGGTAATCCTGTAAATCCTGACACGAGACGCCGTGAACCAGTTATGTTCAAATGGAAAAAGTTCCATGCGAATCATATACTTAAAATCCTGTAAATCCCAGTTCAAATTTTTGCGGCAGGAGTGGTGCACATCCCCTTACAATTGAGTTTCCAATGCACCGTGCTGTACACCGTCCCCCGTCCTCAGTCTCCCGTCCGCACCGAAGAAGTGCAATGCACTTTTAACTTTTCAATAATTTTTCCAGCATTCAGACCACTCAATCAATCAGCTGAGTCTTTCCGAATCTGTTGCAGGAACACCTGAGAATTAATCGCCCGTTCTAAAAGATACGTCAGGTACCATTGCATGATCTTTTCCACTTCCTGCATCACACCTTTCGCTGGTGTAGCCGCCAGCGCTTCTTTATAATTGCTGCGTTGAAAATGTCGTAAATATTTCAAAGCTGCTACACTGATTTTTCGAACATCCTCATATTTATGTCCACACCCTGGGCAGATCACCCCACCCACCAATGCGGAAAAATACTGATCTTCGGCTTTGATCTCTTCCTGACAGCCGATGCATTGAAATAACTGCGGTCGATAACCCAAAATATCCAGCAAACGCATTTCATAATATCGCAGCACCACAAAAACCGGGTCGCTTGTACATAATCGCTCCAGGGTTTCCACTGCCAGTCGATATAATGGCTGGTTGATCCCATCTTCGTAGGTGAATTTATCCAGCAATTCAATCACATAGGAAGCAATTCCCATTAGTTGCAGATCATCCCGAATGGGTAAAAACGCATTGATGGTTTCAGCCTGGGTGACGATCCATAGATCCCGCCCCTGAGCCAGTTGCAGGGCTGAACGCATAAATGGCTCCAGATGCCCGGCTTTGCGGGATGTGGTTTTGCGTGCCCCTTTGGCTACGATCCTTAATTTTCCATGCTCACGTGTAAAAATGGTTAACAGTCGATCGGCTTCTCCCCAGCGTTGGTGGCGCAAAATCAATGCATCCACCCGTCGACTGCGTTCACGCGAAGTCATCTTTTTCCTTTATAGTGATGGTAGATCTTTGGGCGTAAAGGCACCGGGAAGCAAGCCGGATACGGTTGTTTCCTGGCTGATATTCCCCTCACCATCAGCGATCAAAACTATCGTCTCGAGACCGAATTCTGCCATCACCTGCCGGCATCCTCCACACGGGCTACCAGCGTTATCGGTTACCACCGCAATGGCCACAAAATCCCGTTCTCCCTCTGAGACAGCCTTAAAAATTGCCACACGCTCCGCACACATCGTGGTGGGATATGCAGCACTCTCCACATTGATACCATCATAGATTTTTCCAGAAGTGGTTAAGATAGCTGCACCAACCGGATAATGCGAATAAGGCACATAAGCCCAGTGCCGGACCGCCATAGCTGCCTGGATGAGTGTTTCTTTTTGTTCCTCATTAATCTGCATCGCTTTGCTCCGTTTCCGAGATATGATCTACACGTTTTGCCAGCACCTTGCGGATTCTTCTGCCACTGACCTGTGAGACCGTTAACAGCCAGCCATCCACTTTGATCTGTTCGCCGCCCACCGGCACACGGCCAATCTGGCCATAAATATATCCCCCCAGTGTATCTGCCATATCTTCCGTCAGATCAACGCCCAGAATATCATAGACATCATCCAGATCGATCCGTCCCGAGAACACTACCTCATCCTCAGACATTTGCTGAAATTCCAGTTCTTCGGCCTGGTCATACTCATCGCGGATTTCACCAACGATTTCCTCGACAATATCTTCCAATGTCACCAGACCTGCTGTCCCGCCGTATTCATCTACCACAATCGCCATATGAACACCCTGCGCCTGCATTTCCCGCAGCAATTCATCCACATTCTTCGACTCAGGAATGAAATAGGCTTTCCGTAAGAAAGGTCGTACTTCTGTTTTTTCCTTTTCGGTCAGATCCGTGCGTAACAAATCTTTGGCATACAGCAGACCGATAATTTCATCGATCGTCTCTTCATAAACAGGTACACGTGAATGACCCGATTTTGTAAAAATATCGATCGCTTCCTGAACGGTCGCATTTACTTCCAATCCTGTAATATCGATGCGCGGTACCATAACCTCACGACAGAGTGTCTCGCCAAACTGAAAGATCGAGTAGATCATCTCACGTTCATCTTTTTCCAATCCGCTATCACCCTGATCGGTGTTCACCCAGGTGCGGATTTCTTCTTCTGTCACAGGTCCTAAACGTTGTTGTAAATTCTCGGAAGAACCCAATACTGCCATCATTAAAGCTGCCAATGGCGCGAATACAAAACGCATCACGTCACCCAGCCAGGCAATTCGAATCGCCCATTTTTCGGGAGCATGCAACACCAGACCTTCCAGGGCAAATTCCACCAACAAAAGGAGAAAGGCAGCCAAAATTACCATCCCAAAAACGAGCCAGATTGCCATTTGTGGGAATAAACTGATAAATATAAAGTAGATAAATGCACTGATAATAAAGTGCATCAGAATCATACTGATTCGCAAGGAAACCCGTAAACGTTTCTTATCCAGCACCGATAATGCCAGTTCTACCCCTTTTGGATCCATCTCACGCATGCCAATCAATTGCATCGGACGGCTATTGAGTAAACTGGATCTGACAATAGAAAATAAGAGATCCAATCCCAGAATAACAAAAAATAAAATCCACAAATAATTATTCACTTACTTTTGACTTCCTTATCGGTTTTGCAGGTACACCTACGACAACTTCTCCGGCTGCTACATCGTGTGTCACCACGGCACCAGCACCTGTTTTGGCATCTTCTTCAATGGTAAGTGGCGCTACCAGCATCGTATCACTTCCAATAAACACCCGGTCACCTATGACCGTTGGGTGTTTTTTTTCTCCATCATAATTACAGGTGATCGTTCCGGCTCCAATATTTACATCTTTGCCAATGGTTGCATTTCCAATGTATGAAAAATGTCCCATCTTCGTCCCGGCACCCAGATAAGAATCCTTCACCTCGCCAAAATTGCCCATATGCACACCGGGACCCAGATGAGCCCCTTTGCGTAGACGGGCGAAGGGTCCCATATCGACACCATCTTCCACAATGGCTTTCTCCATCACCACTGCCAGGATCACACAGCGGTTGCCCACCTGGCTATCGGTGATGATTGTATTGGGTCCAATCACGCAACCCTCGCCAATGGTAGAATCACCACGTAAAAACGTGTTTGGCTGCAGGATGGTATCCATCCCGATTTTGACACTTGCTTCCACATACGTGCTGGCTGGGTCAATCACAGTCACGCCTTCCAGCATCAATTTTTCTAATATTCGTTGGCGCATCACGGTTTCTGCTTCCGCCAGGTGCACACGGGTATTAATCCCCAATGCTTCCAGATTATCGGTTACAGTCAACGCGTCCACGCGTAAACCATCCTGAACGGCAATGCCAACCACATCGGTCAGATAATATTCACCTTTGGGAGAGAGGGGTAAGCGTTTCAACGCCTGCCAGAGCCATTTTGCATCAAAACAATAGACGCCGACATTCAATTCCTGGATGGATAGTTGTTCCGGGGTGCATTGGACTTCTTCCACAATGGCTACCACCGAGCCGTCCATTCCCCGGATGATACGGCCAAACCCTTTGGGGTCTTCCGAAATCATGGTGACCATTGACAAAGGTCCGCTGTTTTTCGCCTGCGTTTGCAATAATTTTTGAAGCGTTCCCTCGGTTAATAATGGCATATCCCCATAGGTCACCAAAATCGTGTCATAATCCTCTGAAATGGCGGGTAAAGCGGATTGAACAGCATGACCCGTCCCTAGTTGTTCATTCTGGAGGGCATACACCACACCATCTCCCAGACATTTTTGCACTTCTTCTGCACCATGCCCGATGACCAGCACTGTTCTTTCCGCGCCACTCATTTTGGCTGCGTTGATGGCATAGTAAACCATCGGTTTTCCACATACCTGGTGCAAAACCTTGGGAAGATTGGATTTCATGCGCGTGCCTTTACCAGCCGCCAGGACGATTGATGCTAATTTCATTGCCCATGTCTCCCATGATTGATATTGAGTGGATTTTCCCCCAAAAAGCACCAGTCCTTTAAATCAAAAGAGCCTCGTATCATATGCAGGCACGCGATAGAAAGCTCAACTGAGTCAATGATGGTACTTTTAGGTTTTTTTCTTTTAGAGCGCATTGCTTTCTTTCAAAAAAATTAGGCTGGGGCGCCCGGGCTCGAACCAGGATCCACAGATCCAAAGTAACGATTCTAACACAAGTTTAATGATTCTACCAGAAAAAATCGGGTGTTTCATGATTCTATTCACCTTGTTGATGTCTTCCTGTAAACCTGAGCCGACCCCAACACCTGAAGTCCTCATCCAGACCAACATTGTACCGGGAACACCTGAGACAATCATCATTACAGCAACCCCTGCCCCCACATTGGAGCCTGCGCCAGGGCCAAAAATTATACATCTGGCGTACGGTACCGGGGATATTCCCACTATTGATCCTGCTCTTGCCTGGGATAATATATCCATCCAGATTATTGAAGAAACGACGGTGGGGCTTTTCCGGCAGAATGAGGCCACGACTGAATTGGAAAACGCCATGGTAAAAGATTGGTCTCTATCGGATGATGGACTGACTTACACTTTTTCGCTGCGGGATGATGTTCCCTGGGTGCGATTCAATGGGGAAGCAGTGGAGCAAATTTACGATTGTAATGGTAATCCCCGCATGGTTACCGCGCAAGACTTTGTGTTCGGTATTGATCATTACGAAAAATGGGACATAAACCGATAGATATTGTTCAACTAAACAAGAAACAACCGCCTTAAGGTTCGAAGGCTGTTGTTGTTTTACCCTTCTTCATCATCTTCAGGTGCCAGACCCAGTTTGGCAGCCTGATCGAATGTCAGGATCTCAGGGTTATCCAGGTCATATGCCCTGGCAATATCGGCTTCATCCCAGAACTTATCCACCCCGGGAATCTCCGTTTTCGTTTCCAATAAAGCTTTGAAAACATCATCTTCTTCTTCACCGTTTATTTCATGGATAAAATTAAGGTTTTCTTCGATGGGTATAACCAAGTTCTGATCAAAAGGCAACACACCCATTCGGTTCAATATTTGCATGATTTCGGACTGATATTCGAGCATGCTATCGACCACCAACGGAATGCGTTGCGCACCCCTGCCTGAAGGAACTCGTAGAACCAGCGCATAATCACCCACGGGGGACATAAACAGATTGTAATCCTTGATGCCGAAGCTCAGAACAGCCTGGTCCGGATGCTTACCTTCGATGTTTTGCATGAATGTATCAGATGCTGACATGATGGGCATGATCAATGGAGCCCACCGTGATTCAAAATCAGCGATGGTGCTCTCACCGGATTGGGCTACCAACCGGCCATATTCACTTAACAGCCAGACATGGCTGGCTGTAACTTCCTTTCGTAATGAAGCTAAAGAGTCCGCCAGACTTTTTTCATAATCGTTTTCATTCATCAATTCAAATTCAGGCATGATAGGAACTTTATTATCAGTATCAAAAGGCCCTAATTCCAATATCAAGATGATTGTATTCAGAAATAATGACATTTCAATCGGTTTTCGCAGGAAAACATCAGCACCCGCTTCACGGGCTTTTTCTTCTATATCCCGATCGGTTATCCCGGACATCATGACAATTTTTACTGTTGGATGCCGGTCACGAATTTTTCTTAACAACTCCAACCCGGAAATACCGGGCAGGCGGATATCAGTGACGATCAAATCCAGTTTTTCTATTGATATTTCCAGCATTGCTTCTTCCGCAGAAGGGGTAACCATCACATCAATGTCAGGATCAAGGGTAATGATAGCGGATTTCAAAACCCTGGTAATATCAAATGAATCATCAATGATTAATACTTTTCTTTTTGCCATTTTCTGCACTCCTTCCAATTTTTTGGAAGTTGAAATAATGAGAATATTGATCAGTGAAATTAATATAGATATTATAGCAGAAGCAGCCATGAATAAAAAAACATTCCATATCACTGGAATGTTTTTCTGAATTCAATTAGATCGAAAAATCACCGATCTCGACGATTAATGCGGACATAGTAAGCAGATCCAATGACGCCGATGATAATACCAATGAGTGAAATGATAAAAGAGAAAAAACTAAGAAAAAGTGTTGACTCTAATACCTGCATCACCATTAAAAATGGGAACACAACACCCATCAATACACATAGGAAACCAATAAACATTAACCGTCCTGGCGTGATAAACTTCATTCGTACAACCAACAATGTACAAAATGATCTTTGACTTGTTCAAATTCCGGAGGTTCCTTGACATCACAAACACCCTCGATCATTTTGGAACAACGCGGATGGAAACGGCAACCCGCTGGAGGTTTCACCAGACTGGGCGGTTCGCCAGGTGGGACATCCTGAAATTCGTCAACATTCTTGGCATCCGGATCAGAAGTCGCAGCCAATAAAGCATGCGTGTAAGGATGCTGAGCATTCATGACTAATTCATCGACATTCGCTTTTTCGATCACTTTGCCAGCATACATAACAAATATGCGTTCTGAAAAATAACGTACCGTCGAAAGGTCATGGGTGATATAGATGACCGCCAGATCATGTGCTTCCTGCAACCCACGCAACAGTTTCAAAATTTCAACACGCACGGAAGCATCCAGCATGGATACGGGTTCATCTGCCACCAGCAGTGTTGGATTCAAAATCATGGCACGCGCAATGACAACACGCTGTTGTTGACCACCGCTGAGCATATGCGGAAATTTTGGTAGAAATTCATCTACCGGGGTTAATTTTACTTCTTCGAAGGCTTTATGGATACGCTCCAGTCGCTCTTTTTTATCCTTGACACCATGGATGATCAATGGTTCTTCCATGATCGACTTGATATTCATAAATGGTGCCAGTGCTCCATAAGGATCCTGTTGAACATAGCCAACCTTTGAACGATACCAGTTTAATTCTTTCCTGGAGAAACCGGTCATTGGTTTGCCTTCATACAGAATATCACCTTTGGTAGGAATATTAATTCCAAGGATTGTTTTCATCAAACTGGACTTACCACAACCACTTTCCCCTACCAGAGCGATTGTTTCTTTGCGTTTTAGATCAAAACTGACGTTATCGACAGCGCGTACGTAACCGGCATGACCAAAACCAAACTTTCTAAGTTCAAACCAGACATGTAGGTCCTGAATGGAGAGTAAAGTATCTGGACTGACGGGACGGAATTCTTTCTTTTCTGATTTTTCTTTTGTTGCAGCCATTTTTTCTCCCTGTCTTATGTGTATAACCAGCACTTTACCAGGATACCATCCACATTGACGGTCGGCGGTTCCTCTGAACATTTGCTAAAGCGTTTGTGACAACGCTCAGCAAAGCGACAGCCCGTTGGCGGATTGATAAGACTGGGTGGTTGACCGGTAATAAAATCAGGTTGCGCCTGTCCGCGTAATCGCGGCACGGATGCCATCAACTTGGCTGAATACGGATGCAATGGTGCCGTAAAGAAACGTCGATTATCACTGATTTCCACAATTTGCCCGGCGTACATGACCACCACATCATCTGCCAACTCACTCGAAGTGGAAATATCGTGGGTAATCAGGATGAAACTGGTGGCGATTTCTTTCTTGATACGTTTCAACAGGTTCATAATGTTCGCCTGGGTCAACACATCCAGTGCAGAGGTTGGCTCATCCAGAACGACCAGATCAGGCACAGTTACCAGCGACATGGCGATGGCCACACGCTGGCGCATACCACCACTCAATTCAAATGCATAACGATGCAGAAAATCTACCGGCACACCCACGCGTTGAAACATGGTTTTAGCCTGTTCTAACGCAGCTTCTTTTTCAACACTATGGTGGACGATGATCGGTTCAGCAACCTGATCACCAACCTTTAATACCGGGTTGAGAGAGTTCATAGCTGCCTGGGGTACCATGGACATGCGCACCCAGCGCACATCCGTACGATATTTCTCATCGCTCATCGGCATGGTGTCAACGCCATTAAGGAGAATTTTACCGGAATACTCAGCCACATTTTTAGGTAAAAGACGTAACAATGCTTTTGCCATGGAAGTCTTACCACAACCTGATTCACCAATGATGACCACGGCTTTATTATTGGGTAAGTTGAAATCAACACCATCAACTGCCTGAACAATTCCCTTCGAGGCCCTAAAGTAGAGTTTGAGATTTTCCACATGCAATAATGTATTATTATCTTTCATTTTTTACATACCTCGCAAACGTGGATTAAAGACACGATCCAGAGCAAAAAGCGTAGGCTTCGTTGATGGTTTTACCCCAGGTTGGTAGAACTGGATCACCCAGACCTAACAACGCCAGAGAAGCTTCCAGGAAGACGAAAGCCGGGACCGCCGAAACCAGACCAGGAATCAGCAACGGGATAATTCTTGGGATCAGGTAGCGGAAAATGATGCGTTTATCACTGGCACCATATGCCCGTGCCGCTTCGATATAGGTTGATTCTTTTACCTGCATAAAAATTGCACGATATTGCTTGATACCACCCGTGAAAATACTTAATGCCACGGTAGCGCCTAAAATTGTCCAAATCGATCGCGAATAAAAGGTGCCGATCATGATCAGGATCGAGAGGAACGGTAGCACCAGGTTAATCTCGGTGATACGCTGGATGATACCATCCACAATACCGGCATACCAGGTGCCAATGGCAGCAATCGTCATGGTCAATACCGAGGTGCCTAAAGCTGCCAGCAAACCAAAAGCCAGAGCAATCGGAATACCCCACAGAATGGGGAGGAGTAAATCACGGCGCATATGATCGGTGCCTGCCCAGCCGAAGACTTCTCCTAATAAAACAAATTCAGCTTGAACAGTTGATTCGGGTTCAAAGGAAATTTGTTCAACCACCAGTTGATACGTACCTTTTACGGGAAGCTTGGATTCAGATTCCGGATCCAAAAACAAACCTACAACCGGAGCTACATTTCCCAGACGTTTCTTTAATTTTTCTTCCTGATTAATCGGATAGGTATGTGTTTTGCCGATGGCAAAATTATTAATTTTTATTTCAGTACCATCCGGTGTAATCCATTTTAATGAAACAAAGGGTTGTTTAACCTCATATTCTGAGGTAAAGTACATCGTTAATTCCGTGGGGAACCCTTTATAATCGTAATCAAAAGCAAAAGTTGTCGTTTTGATCAGGGTTCCACCTTCGGTAGTTTCCTCGGTTACGGTAACTCCCTCGTCACCTTCCATAAGATCGAGCGATTCTACCAGTTTATCCTGACGAAACCAGTTAAACCACTTGGGAGGAACATTTCTGGGGTTCTTTCCTACATATGCTTCTCCACCACGCCAGGTGGTGATGGCTTCATCGTAAGGAATCTTGATAATCACAACAATAGCTGCAATAACCAGAGTCAATACGATAATTGATCCAAAAATAGCGGAGGGATATTTGAGTAATTCCCTGAGATTATTTTTAAATTGTTTCATTGAGGACCACCTCCGCTACCAATTTTCACCCTGGGATCCACCAGAGCATACACAAAATCCAACAGGAAAACAGTGATTGCCAATAAATAGGCATAAATGATGGTGGTACCCACAATCACAGGGGTATCATAGAGATTAATCGCCCGGAAGGTAACCCGGCCCAATCCAGGCCACTGAAACACGGTTTCGGTAATGATCGCACCAGCCCACAGTCCGATCAACAATAAGGCAAATGCGGTGATGATGGTGGGTAATGTTGGGCGCAAAATATAACGACGTTCAATATCGCGGGACGGTAAGCCTTTGGCTTTGGCTGTCTCCACGTAATCTTCACTGGAATAAATTAAAAAGAAAGTGCGCCAGTTGAAAATGCTCAAAAAGAAAGATGCTAAGATCAAAGAACTGGCTGGCAAAATTAAATGCCTGCCGACACTTAATGCCCGGCCAAGGAAATCCTTGGGTACTGGTGCATCAATAACACCGCCAAAGGGTAGAACTTTCAGCACGGCAGCAAAAATAAGAATTAAAAAAATACCATAAAACCAGGGTGGTACCGACGATGTTGGCGAGAGTGTTATGACAAACTTATCCCAAAAACTGCCATACTTGCGTGATAATGCCAGGGCTAAGAAGAGCGTGCTGAAAAACAAGATTAAGTTGGCAGTCCCCATTAACAACAGAGTGTAGGGAATTCTTTCTAAAATAATCGCTTTCACATTGCGTGATCCGCTGTCACTTGACATATTTTGAGCACGGCCTAAATTTAATGTTAATGCATTTTTTAAGAATCCCATACTGCGGATCACCAATGGACGTTCGAGTCCCAAACGGTCAATTTCACTCTGAATTCTTTCCTGAGTAAGTGTATTCTTGGTCGCCGGATCCATGTTTCTGAAGGCAGGATTTCGACCTATCTCCATTGTAATTCTTTCCTGAATCTCGGACTTCATCATCTGGTCCACATAGCCACCCATATTGGCAATCATAATCGTCAGGTAAATACCGATGACGACAGTGATAAAAAGTGAAAGTAACCTGACACCCGAATATTTAAAAACCCTGGTGAGGGTGGTTACAAACCCGGATTTTTGTTTTTTTTCTTTGGGCGTTGTGATTTCAACATCCGACCCCATAGGAATTTACCTCCTATTATTGATTGGGAAGGGGCAAGGAGAGTGATCGCCTTGCCCCTTCCTTTAGTAACTCAATTTTACTGCTATGAAAAATTTATGACCCTTTTCGATTACTTGACGGTCACAAATTCAAATGCTGTGAAGGACGGAATAGCCACGGTGAACGGAACCACCACAGCTTCTAACTTGCTGGCACCGGCTTCCATGGCAGCTGAAACATCAGCAGGAACGGTGATGGTGTAATAGCCATCTTCCACCAGAACACCCTCAAGTACTCTCACGATTTGACCGGTGGCGTCATAGAGCAAGCCTTTGACTTCTTTGATCTCGTCAGCTTCGTAGGCTTCACCCTTGAAGGTCACGAACACATCGAAGGCAAATTCACCGCCCAAGACAACGCTACCTTCACCATCAAGTTCAATTTCAGCCACTTTAGGATCACCAAATTGTGACCATTTGTCTGCAAGGTCAACAAAATCGGGGTTTTGAACCAGGGTGGCTACTTTCTCGGTTAGATAAACTTCGTCGAGAATGTAGGGTCCGGTACCGATACTGTAATGGCCGTATTTGGCAAAGAAGGCTTTGGCATTTTCATAACGTGCTAGAGCTTCTTCGGGAGTGATGAAAGCAGACAGCACGTCGGCGTAAGGAATGTAACTTTCTTCAATGCTGGTGTCAAGCCAATTGGAGACAAATTCCAGGCTAGGGCCACCAATTAAGCTTAACCATTCAACGGTAGTGGTCTCAGTGGATTTTGAATCAGCCTTATCACCGGAGAAGGCTACTTCTCCAGCCTCATCAGCACGAGCGCCCATTGCCATTACATGCCAGGGGGCTTCACCATAATTCCAGGATGGCCACATGGTGGTGACATTGAGTTCAGCATCAGTTTGATAGGCATCACTGTAGGCTTCAATGGTCAGAGGATTCTCGGAAAGAATTCTGAAACCTTTGTAGTTGGCTAGAATGGCTTCTGCATTAGGGGCATATGATTCATCAAAGATCGGTGAGGCTTCTTTGCCCATATCCAGGGAAATGATCCAACCATAAATGAAGTCACCCAGATCCAATGGAGAACCATCGTGCCATTTGACGGTGTCAAACAGGTCAGCTGGATAGTAAATCACACTCTTGACGCGGGCAGTTGTACCTTCGGGGAATTTTTCAGCGGCAGTGATGAATGCCTGATTTTCAGCATCCCAGTCAACAATGGCATCTTCAGGCACAACGATTTCATCTTCAAATGACAGGTCTACCCAATCCAGAGTCTTGCCTACTGGCAAACCTTCCTGAATGGTGACTTCGGCGCGATCAAAGCGTTGAGGCCACAGGAGACCGGTGTGTGGATCGATCATGTAGGCTTCGCCCCAGGTGGCGCGACCAATAGCCTGGTCGAATGCCCAGTTTGAGCCGGCAATCGGGTTCCATGGATCAACAAACAGGTCAGGCTGGCCCCACTTCAATTGACCACCTTCTTCGCCTTCCCAGCGAATGGTGTATGGCCAGATCATGGAACCATCCACACCAGCAGCCAGGTCATAAGTTACTGCCAGACCCTGAGCATAAGGTGTGAAGTTTTTACCATCGATTAACCATACGTGAATGGATTCTTCCATAGCCAATTCAAGCATTTCTGCCATGGCAGCATCACGCTCTTCGATGGATGTGAATTTGTTATAGGCTAATTTATCAGCCAGATCGCCATAGGGGGTACCTAAAGCTGTGGATGTGTATGCCTGCCATGTGGAAGAGAAACCATAGGCGGATTGTGGGGTATCGAAGAATTCGAAGTTATCGCCCTCGTCACGGTCAATGATCGTGGCTGACCAGGCACCGGTGTAAAGATGCCAGAGACCATCAGCAACATTACCACCCACCCAGATCGGGGAGGCTTCTGAAGATCGTTTGTATTGGCGGTCGACTGCGAAACCTATGCTCTCAAGCTGATTGGCAACATAATCACCAATCGGGACACGAGTGCCATCGGAGTCATTACGGATCAAGAAGATCAATTGGACTTGTTCACCATTGAACATGTATTTGCCATCTTCAATGGACACGCCTTCAATACCGAGCATAACCTCATCCATTTGAGCTTTTGCTAATTCGGGATTGAATGCATATTTTGCTTCCAAACGTCGAACAGTTTCAGCCATCTTGGTGTAATCAGGCATGTTGGTGATAATGCTCCAGAACTTGGGCAGTGCACCACCATTGTAAACCTCACGATTGATATAATCGCGGTCAACTAACCAGTTCATGGCTATCAAAGACCGGTCCATAAGCGTTGAAAGTTAATTCATAATAGAGACCATTGCTTTGTGCATAATCCAGACCAGCAGCTTCAATTTCGGGAAGCGCATCGGATGACATACCAGCGGCGTAAATGTCAATGGCACCAGCCTGAATTTGAGTAATGGCTGATGAATTGTCAACCACCGAAACCACGATTTCGTCCAACCATCCACCTTTACGGGTGGTGCGAACTGGTTCTGGTTCAGGTTCTTCAGTTGGGACTTCTGCAACTGGAGCTTCAGGAGCTTTGGTTGGTTCCTGAACGACTGGCTCGGCAGGTGCAGGTTCTTCCACAACTGGAGCCGGTGTAGGTTGGCAGGCTGCCAATACCATACTGGCAATGATGACCATACCTACTAACAACATAAGGGTATTTCGTTTCATTCTATTCTCCTCCTTAAAAAATTTGGATCGAACGATATGATTGTTTCTTGTGCCAATGAAATACCATAAATCGCCAATAACCGCTTTTATTGGCTCTTCAGGCGTCATCCCTCAACTTTCAATTTCATCAACACAATTTTGTTTTGTAAATATAGCATAAGGTGCCCGTATAGTCAACAGATCATACAGATTTTTATGATTTTTTAAGAGGAAAATCAGGTATTTTGTAAGGCAAAAACATTACAAACCAACGTGTTCAAATGTTAATTTTTACAAAAATCTGCGTATCCAAAACCCTCAATTTCATATAGAATACTGCGATTGCTGACATCCACAGCATCAAAACCGCAAAAATCTGTCCGGCTGGCGGCAATTTTTAGCTGGTAATACAGCGGAAGAACGGGCAGTGCTTCATTAAACAGGCGTTGAATCTCTGCCTGTGCTTGTGCGTCATCCAAAGCTGCATTTTGTGCTTGCTGACAGGACAGATCATATTGAGGGTTGGAATATCCGGTGATATTAGCACCTACCCAGAGATTGTCCGCATTGGGTATTTGTTTACTGCTATACAGGAAGCATGGATTGGTTCGCCCCGCCTGCCAGGTAAATTGTGCCAGGTCGAAGTTTCGCCCAAATAATACTCCCTCCGGACCCGGCGCATACAGTTCCGTCGGATAAACATTTTGCACCACAACCTCAATGCCACAGGTGATCAACGAGCTGGCAATATCAGCCGATACCAGTTGTCTTAACGTGGATTGGGAGGAAATGTAATCCAATACCAGCGGTGTCCCATCCGGAACATTGGCCACACCCTGAGATAAGCGCGGGGTGTTGGGATTGTTATCATTATCCCGCCAGCCAATTTGGTCCAGCAACATACTCCCCATTTCAACGTCATAGGGAATACTGTTGAGACTTGGGTTATAAGCCGGGTGAGATGGTGGATAGAAACTTATCGGCACCGAAGAGCGATTTACAAAATAGCGATTGGTAATCCCAACACGATCGGTACAATAGGCGATGGCTGTCCGCATGCGTACATCTCCAAACCAGTCCGGGCGGTCAGAATCAAACTCGTAACCATCGTCATAACTGGACGGCACAATGCCGAAATCCAGATGTTCCCACTCCGGTCCCTGAGCAAAATAGGCTTTGATCTCACCCAGATTGTTAAGTTCGACCACATCGGTTAATTGTTGATCTAATTCCACCGTAGCATCCACAAAATCGCATTCATGGATTTCCAATGCTTTCAAGTTGCTGTCTGCATTCGGACCTGAGAAGCGGAATACGAGTTTTTCAAATTTTGGTAAGCCTTCCTGCGCCCGGAAATAATGAGGGTTTCTGCTCAGCTCCATATGGCTGCCAATCACCCAGTTATCAATCTGATACGGTCCCCAACCCAATGGTTTCTGGGTTGAATCCACAGCTGTCAATAATTCCACAGCACTGAATTCACCCCAGGCGTGCTGTGGCATCGGGATCCAGAAGAAATCACCCAGGTGTGGTGATGTAAATCCAGGCAGCCCCTTCCATTCGGTCTGTAAATCATCGATGGCTGAATAACTGGCAGTTCTGTCCACGTAATAGGTATTCACAGGGGAAGCCGGATCAGTAGCAATCTGGAAGGAGTAAAGCGAATCGCTGGCGGTTAATGGCTGTCCATCTGACCATAATAACCCGGGTTTCAGTTCATAACGCAGGCTTTGCTGATCCATCAGTACTTCACTCTGACCGTCCCACTCGACAGCGCAACTCGCATCAGAACAGCCAGCTGGCAGGTAACGAACCCCGGCCAGGAGCACAACCACGGATCCACTCGCATCCACAATTCGTTCGCCAGCGGCCACCGCCACCGTCTCGATGCGCGCATTACCGCTATCAAAATCCGGTATCTTTTCCAGGATGACAGGTTCAGGCATAAAGTTGACTGTGTCAATGGGACCATCATAAATAGCTTCCAAAATCGACCACATGCCTTTGCTGTTGCCGCCATATGGATACAACGTCTGTGGTTCCTCACCGATACAAATCACCAGGCTATTGGGTGGCTCGGGCGTCGGTTCCGTTGTTGGCAGAACCACTTCTGGCGTTTCTGGTTCTGGTTGTACGTCAGATGTAGGTGCCACTTGAGATTGGCAGGCACTTAATAGCATGACAAAAAAACCAATTAAAAAAGAAAACCGTTTTAAGCGGGAAAGCTTCAAAATATCCTCCTCGGGATGATTGTTTCATTTTTCCCCTTCATTATAATCATTGCCATGCCCACTGGCAAACTTCAACATCATATTACCTTTACCCTACAAAGATCCTCCCGGTTATGGAAAAATTACCGGAGAAAAATTTTCAGGAATGATAGAAATGTTTTCAATTATCTGGTTAAAAAATCTCCCTGAATACAGTTTAAGTTCTTAATTGAATGCCAATACCAGGTTGATTGGAGAGCTTTATTTTTAAATGCCTGTCATATTTTAAACCAATGAACGGATCATTTTTTATCAACAAAGGAGAATCGAGGTCAATCCATTCAGCCAACCCAATGAGATGCGCCATCGCGGTAACGCCCAGAGAAGTCTCGATCCCACATCCCAGCATAATACGCATGTTGTAATCTCTGGCGATCTGGATCATCTCCAAGGCAGGCAGGATGCCACCCGTTTTCATTAATTTCAAGTTGATACCTGCCACCCCTGCCAGACCCAGTGCATGCACATCTCCCAGATTTTGAACGGATTCATCCGCGACAATCGGTATGCTGGTGGTCGATTGCAATATCCCCATTTCTGTAATCTGGTCACGCCCCAGTGGCTGTTCAATCAACTCCAGATTGTAAACCGATAGTTTCCGGACCATCTTGATCGCCTTCGGTAAATCCCAGGCAGCGTTTACATCCGCCCGTATTTTTGCGTCTGGTCTTACTTCCCGAATCGCGGCTATGCAATCCTCATCATCTTCACCACCCAGCTTCACCTTGAGAATGGGGTAAGCTTTTTCATTTCTGGCAATTTCTGCCATTTTTTGCGGGGTGTCTAAAGAGATGGTATAGGATGTGGATAGTGTCCCAGGTTCCGGCAAGTCCAGTATCTGGTAAAGCGGCTTGCCTTCATCGCGCCCGATGCGATCTAATAATGCCAATTCCAGTGCACAACGCGCCGGGGCAGGTCCACCTTCACCAATCCACCCCTGCACCTGGTGAATGGATACCGGGAAGTGTACGGGCGACCAGGCTGCATTCGCCCAGCAGGCAATTAACTCTTTATCTGTATTTCCACCATAGGAGGAAATTGCACCTTCTCCCCAACCATTATCTCCTGCCAGACGGATCCAATAAATATTGAATTTGCTACGCTTCTCATAGGCAATAGGAATAGAATTTTTTAATTCCAGAGTAATCTTTTCCCAAACGAAGCGCTGTTTATTCACTGGCAGCCCTTTTCATTTAAAAATCCTAGCTTAAGTAGCGAATAAATGCAAGAACCAAAAATTACATTTCTATTTCATTAATCCATTCATCAATGTCACCATAACGCATGCGTAAATACGACTCATAGCGTTCATAATGGATTTCCCCACTGGTTACCGCTGCTTTTATGGCACAACCCGGTTCGTTGACATGCGAGCAATCACTGAATTGACAATCCGCCACTCGTTTGCCCAATTCAGGAAAATATCCATCCAATTCCTCCGGCTCAATGTCCCATAGTGAAAGCATGCGAATCCCTGGCAGATCGGCTACAAAACCGCCGACATCCAATGGAAATAACCGCCGTACCACGGTTGTATGCATACCCTTGGAAGTCGTTTCACTCACATTCCTGATCACCAATCCTAATGAAGGTTGGATGGCGTTCAAGAGGCTAGATTTGCCCACACCGGATGGTCCAACCAGCCCGGATAACCTGTTCTGCAGGTGATCCCGTAATATGTCCACACCCAGCCCCGTGATGCTGGATGTATACACCACCTTATATCCGATTTGTTGATACATGCCAAATAGATCATGGGCGGCTTCCTCACCCACCAGATCGACTTTATTCGCAGCAATCAGCACATCAATCCCTTGCTGTTCGCAAATCACCAGAAAGCGATCTAACATCCGCAAGTGCGGCTCGGGTCGCGCGCAGGAGAATACCAGCACAATCTGATCCGGGTTTGCCAGAAGAACCTGTTTATATTCACCGCGTGAATCCGGTGCAGAACGAATCAAAGCCTGTTTACGCGTCAGCACTTTTTCAATGGCACCAGTGCCATCAGATTGCATGGCAACCTGCACCATATCACCCATGGCAATGATATCTTCCCGTATTTCATCACGCCGGCGTTGTTTCAATCTGCCTCTGGGATGACAGACCACCTCGCGGCCATCATCCAGGAAAACATGATAGAAACCTGATTGCAGGCTCATAACCCGTCCCTGGATGTATGTATTGTTTCCCAATTACCCCTCCGGTGTTTCTTCTGTTTGCTCCGGTCTGGGTGTTTCGGTATATAGTGATGTAGGCGTACGGGTTACATATAAAGATGATTCCCATGGGTAAATCCGGGAGGGTCTTCCATAAAAGTATAATTCGATCACGCGCCGGAATATCGGTGCTGCAATCTCAGATCCTTCTCCGGCATTTTCAGCCAGAACCACAACAGCAATATCCGGTCGATCAGGATTTCCCAGATCGGTATAACCTGCAAACCAGGCATGTGGGCGCAGCGGAGGATTTTGTGCAGTGCCAGTCTTGCCATAGATCGGGATTTGTAACCCTAACATGGCGTTACGGGCTGTGCCACGGGCATTCGCGACAACACTTCTCATCGCAGACTGAATAATCGCCAGGTTTTCTTCTGTAACCGGTAAAGTGCCTGTTTCGATGGGTTCAAATTCAAAGGTCGGGTCACCATCGGCAGGCGCAATTTTCTCCACCAGTTGTGGTTGGTATAGCGTGCCCCCATTACCCACCGCTGCAATGAAAGTCGCTACCTGCAACGGGGTTACCTGCATACTGGCCTGACCGATTGCCAGCTGAACAGAATCGCCTTCCGTGACTGTGTCAGGAATATTGCCGGAAACTTCCTGGATCTGACCTATGCCGGTCGCAGAACCCAGCCCAAATGCACGTGCCATTTCTGCCAGACTATTGGTCAAACCCCGTCTGTACATGGTTAATCCTATGTGATAAAACCAGGGGTTACAGGAGCGCATCAGGCCTTCAGAAAGGGTTAAATCACCGCTGGGCGGCAATTCCTTCTCGTAAGTCCAATCGTATAGAGTCAACCCTTCCAGATCTGTGAAGGTGTGCCCACAATAATAGACATCATCGGCTTCAAATGTATCGGTCTCTAAGGCGGCTGCCATGGTAATGATCTTGAATACGGACCCCAAAGGATAGGCACTTTGAGCTGCCCGGTTCAGCAGGCGGTTTTCATTCGGATTTAGCATATCTGATAACATCCAGCCACTGTTGAAGTTATTGGGGTCAAACAGATTGGGATCATAGGTCGGAGAGGAAGCCATTGCCAGTACGCGGCCAGTATCCCGTTCCATAACAACAATTGCTCCGCGGAACCCATTAATCGCCAGTTCCACTTCAGCCTGAAAGTCCTGTTCGAGGGTTGTATAAATGGATTGGGATAACTGCGAATCGGAATACCCAATTCTGGTTTCAATCGTGCCATCCGGGCGAACCACATACAATGAAGCGCCTTTTTTACCGATCAGCACTTCTTCTCCCCAGGCTTCCAAACCTGTACGGCCTACCTTTTCATCACCGCGATAGCCCATACGTTTGTATTCATCCAGTTCTTCAGGGAAAATCGATTGTACATATCCGGTGATATGCGCAGCCACACCACCATTAAAATAGTAGCGTGATGTGTAATAATTCATATTCAACCCACCCAGGGTGGATAGTGTGCTGTAATAACGGTCTACGTTAGACCGGGCAGTTTCTCCAATCGGAATATACCAATCCGGTCCGGCATATTCATATTTAGAACGAATGTAATCCGGGTTCAATCCGGTTAATTCAGACAGATAGCTGACCAATGCACCATGTTGTTCATCGCCAATACCCCCCGGGGTGATACCTAATGCCACAATTTCCGATTGCGCCACCAGTGCATTGCCATCCTTGTCATATATATTGCCACGGGCTGGCGCGCTGATATCCATCGAAAGGTAATTGCCACCTTTCAGTTCTGGCAGTATCATCCCTTCTTCCCATTGCACCTTCCAGAGATTGTCTTCTATGGTCAGGTTCATCACCATACTTCTGGTGATGGTACCCACCAGCGCTGTCTCAAAATTTACGGTGTATCCAACCTGCGCATCGCGTGGATTGGTCAGCGCAGAGGTGACTTCACCGGTCAATTCGATCAAAGTCAGGGCATTGGTTGTATTCTGGTAGCGCTTGATAAAATCTTCTTTAAGGAATGCATCCTGGCTCAAGCGGCTGAGCATTGCGTACATACCTTCATAATCCTCATCAGTCCACATGTTCAAATACGTCTGTGCCGATTGTTTTACATCCGGTGCGCGCGTCGTATTGATTTGAGGTCCAGGTAACGTGGCCGTAGAAGCTGGAACAGTCGCAATCGGCGAATCTGTAGGCGTTGGTGTACAGGCGCTGACCAGCACCACCAGAAATAAGATCAGACTCATCAACCTTTTCATGCATTCCTCCGGGTTATATCACCCCAGTTATTTTTTCTCATCCTATGTTGACTCCAGTCAGGACCAATTGACCAATGGGACAATCATAATCCAAATATTGTTGACATGCGGAATCAATTTTTAAGGCTGGCATTAATCCAAGTTTCTCCAGGTTGCGTGCCAGATGACAGGCAGGGAAACCCATGACACTGGCAAAACACCCTTGATAATCCTCAACGGGGTGAAAGCCTTTGTGTTGAATGGCGTACGCACCTGCTTTATCCATCGGATCATTTGTTTGTACATAAACTTCGATTTCTTCATCCGAATAATTACGCATGGGAACCTGGGAAAGACATAAATCCTGTGTCAAAATCCCTTTTCCAGGCACCATTAATGCAATGGATGTATAAACCTGGTGATTGCGGCCTTTTAATTGCTTGAGCATGCGGCTGGCATCTGCATGGTCAACTGGTTTTCCAAGGATTTCATCGCCATCCGCCACCGTTGTGTCCGCAGCGATGATTAACCCGGCATTTGGAAATTGCTGGCCAACCACTTGCGCCTTTGTTTTTGCCAGTCGACATACATATTCACCAGGTGCTTCTCCGGGATATTCTGTTTCATCAATATCAGCCGGAACCACCTGAAATGCTTGCTGGAATAAACCAAGCAAAGCTCTTCTGCGTGGTGAATTCGACGCCAAAATCCAGGGATGATCCATCATTCAGTGATTCTAACACAAACAAGATGCTGATTTGTCAAGATACCAGGCGAAGAAACCCGGGGTAATTAAAACTTCTTGCCGCATCGATTAAAACGATGCGGCAACGGTTTTGAGCCAACACTGGCTTGTGTTGTTTATCAGACGAATATGAAGAACGTTTTGTTCCTTTATTCACAATAATTGTACAAGAAATTCCTTTAACATCAAAACAAAATTAAGAACAATTTTTTCTTTCTAATCATTTACCATTTTGGGGGTTTTGTTGGGCAGTTACCCACGAAAAACGCCCACCAACACCGGATTACTGCGAGGTTACCAATTTTTTTTGAAAAAATGGTTATCATTAATAGCAGCATAATCATCAATAATTAACGATCATCCAAAAGGTGTAAATATGAAACATTTTCTCATTGATATCGAATATACAGCTCCGCTTGAAATCATTGATGTGATTGTCAGCGACCACAGAAAATTTCTACAAACGGGTTATGATCAGGGTTGGCTGTTAATGTCCGGACCCAAGCATCCTAAAACGGGAGGGATTGTGATTGCACGCGCGCCCTCCATGCAGGAAATTCAGGCGTTTTTCTTTAATGATCCTTATCACCAGCATCAAGCAGCTACGTACAAATTTGTGGAATTTAATCCAGTCATGTACCAGACATTCCTGCAGGATTGGATAGCAGGATCATAAAAAGGACTGCTTTACGCTCCCATAAACTGGCGCTCATGCAAATCGTAATACATGCCTTTGTGCGCCAATAAATCAGTATGGGTGCCCTGCTCGCGAATGCGACCCTGGTCAATCACATAAATCCAATCCGCTTTGCGTACTGTACTCAGGCGATGGGCAATCACGATGGCGGTGCGCTCAAACAACAATCTTTCCAGCGCTTGCTGAATCAACACCTCCGTGACCGTATCGATGTTGGCAGTGGCTTCATCCAAAATCAATACCTTCGGATCTGTGAGAATAGCTCGGGCAATGGTCAACAGCTGGCGCTGTCCCACCGATAGATTGACGCCCCCTTCATGAATTCTGGTCTGGTATCCATCGGGCAGGTTGCTGATAAACCCATGCGCATTGGCCATTTTAGCTGCTTCTATTATTACTTCTTCACTGGCATCCGGTATTCCATAACGGATATTCTCCTCAATGGTTCGCGAAAACAGGAAAGGATCCTGTGAGACAATGCGCACAAATTGGCGCAGCGAGCATTGTTTGATCTTGCGCAAATTGATCCCATCCAGCAATACCGCACCTTCTGTGACATCATAAAACCGGGCAACCAGGTTAGCGACCGTTGTTTTTCCGGCACCCGTCGGACCCACAATTGCCACCATTTTACGCGGTGGAATCGCCAGGCTGATATCGTCCAGAACGATTGGCGTATCCTGCCTGTATCGGAAAGTCACATGCTCGAAATCGATCTTGCCCTCCACTTCCTCCAGTTCGATGGCATCCGGATCATCTGATACTTCGATGGGCGTATCCAGTAATTTCAAAACCTGCTCGCCCCCCGCCATGGCAGATTGCAAAGTGGTGTACATACGGCTTAATTCCTGAATGGGGTTGAAGAAACGGGTGACATAAGATAGAAATGCCACCATCACACCCAGGGTGACTTCATCTGCGATCACAAAACGTCCACCAAACCATAAAACAATTCCTGTCGCTAACATCCCCAGGAATTCAATCGACGGCAGGAAGACAAATGAAAGTGACATCGCATTGATGTAGGCATTGCGGTTTTCCACATTGACTTTATCGAAGCGTTCCTGCGAGGCTTTTTCCTGGGCAAAGGCTTGAATGACCCGCATCCCACTGATATCCTCCGCAAGGTCACCCACCACGGCAGCCACTTTGGAGCGGGTTTCCCGAAAGGCTTTCTTTGCCTGCCGTGAGAAAATCCAGGTGGCTATCAGCATCATTGGAATCACAATGAACGTTAACAATGCCAGTTTGGGGCTCATCGATAACATCACCACAATGATGCCGATCAAGACCAACAGATCGCCAATCAGGGTGATCACGCCCTGAGAGAAAAGTTCATTGATCTCGGCCACATCATTGATCACGCGTGAGACGGTCACCCCCACGATGTTGCGGTCATGATAGCCCTGTTGCAGTCTCTGCAAGTGACGGAACAGATCGCTGCGTAATTTCGCCAGCATACGTTGCCCCACCCAGGAGACCACATAGCGTTGGGCAGCACTGACAAAATAGAGACTGATGAAGGTCAGAGCCAGGAAAATGGCAATCCGCACCAATCCCGGGAAATCGCCCGTCAGAATATAGTTGTCAGTCGCTTCTTTCAAGAGGTACGGGGATAATAACGTCAAACCTGATTCCACAATCGTCAGGAACAACGCCAGTACCATGCGACAACGGTACTGTTTCAGATATTGGAGCATGCGTGTTACCACATCGCGATTGAACATCTCACCTTCGCGTTGTGTACCACCGAATTGCTCCAAAACAGAGCGGGGTCCCATGCCAGCTGATGATGATCCGATGGAGAAGCTCATGCTGCCAACTCCTGATGCTTGAGCTGGCGGTTGTAAATCTCCAGATATTGCCTGGAGGTTTTCAACAGACTCTCATGGGTGCCACGGGCCACGATGCGACCATGATCCAGTACCAGGATCATATCAGCATTCCGCACAGTACTCAGCCGATGCGCAATCACAAAGGTGGTGCGTCCTTTAATCAAGTTCTCAAAGGCTGTCTGAATGAGATGTTCGGTCTCTGTATCGACCGAAGCAGTGGCATCATCCAGGATCAGCAATCTTGGATTCATCAATAAGACCCGGGCGATGGCAATCCGCTGTTTCTGCCCACCCGAAAGCGTTATGCCGCGTTCACCCACATAGGTTTCATATCCTTTTGGGCTGCGAATAATGAATTCATGCGCCTGTGCTGCTTTCGCTGCTGCAATGATGTCTTCTTCGGTTGCATTGCTCTGCCCAAAGCCAATATTTTCTCGAATACTGGCGGCAAACAACGTTGTTTCCTGCAAGACTATGCCAATCTGGCTGCGTAAAGAGTACAGGGTTGCCTGGCGAATATCTTTTCCATCCACCAGGATTTTCCCGGCAGTAGGGTCATAGAAGCGTGGGATCAGGCTGATGATCGTTGATTTACCCGAACCGGTGGCTCCCAGCAACGCGACAATCTGACCGGGTTGCACTTCAAAATCGATTTCGCTCAAAACAGTTTGCTTGCCATAACTGAAAGAAACCTGGTCGAATCGCACACTGCCATTTATGATGGACATTGTCTGTGCATTCGGCGCATCCTTAACATCAGGCACCGTATCCAGGATATCAAATATCCGTTCTGCAGAGGAACCGGCAATCGCTACAGCCGGAATGATGATCCCCAGCCGGCGCACAGGTTCAATCAGTTGTCCCATATAGGTGATGAAAGCAATCAACACCCCAAAGGTCAATTCCTGCTGAATGACCAGATATCCACCAAATAAAACAATCACCACAATCCCTATATTGGACAGCAGGAATAACAACGGGACATTCACAGCCTGTAATCGAGCAGCGCGTCTGGTCAGATCAAACCAGCTTTGATTTTCTTCTTCAAAACGCTCGATTTCATTCGGCTCCTGCGCATAAGCCTTGACTACCCTGCTACCTCGCAGATTCTGCTCCACGGCTGTGGTTAGCCTGGCCACTTGCTTCTGTATCATCAGGGAAAGTGGCCGAAAGCGCGAGCCAAAATAATAAGCACGATGCATCAGAACAGGCATGCTGATTAACACAAACAAACCCAGACGATAGTCCATGACAATTAAAATGATCATCGTGACCAGTACCATCAAAGCACCATCCAGAATGCGGATGGTAGCTCTACCTGTCAGAAAGCGTAGTCGTTCTACATCCTGAATGGCGCGGGAAAGTAATTCTCCCGTTTCGGATGTGTCATGAAATGAAAATGAAAGCTGTGTCAGTTTTTTCTGAATTTCATTGCGCAGATCATAGGCAACATTTTGCGAGGCTGTTTCACTCAGAATCCCTTGAAAATAATTCAGAACACCTTTGACGAGTGTCAGCCCTAACAATGCCAACACCGACCAGGTGAGTACCTGAGGTTGATTTTTTTCAATCCCTGTATCGATAATCCAGCGGATGAACTGCGGAATGGATGCACTCAGCGCCAGGATCCCGAGCAGTGAGAGGTAAGCACCAGCTGTGTGTTTCCAGTAGGGTTTTAAATACCCATAGACCCGTATTAATAACTGCCATAAAGAGGCTGATTTCTTCAGGACAAAAGGGTTTTGTGCGCTAGATTGATGAACAGACATGTTACAACCCTTCCTTAATACCATCCATCCTTTATTAAGTGTACCCCTAAACACAAATCAAATGAGATTACATTCTCCCCCAAAATTACTGCAATATTTCAGACAATGAAAATTCAATTTTGGAAACGAAATTCTCAAAACCAGTGAATTTGGTTTCTACACAAGCCAGCTGGCGATCTTAAAGAGCTTTCTCATAATTTTGTTTTTAATTTTATAAGGCGGGTAGCGTAAGGCGATATCCGGCCAGTTTTTGCGATGGACAATGCTCTTGAAATGAGAAAATGTTTCAAAGCTCGTTGCCATGATAAGCGCCCATGCCGCTCATCCCACGCCCGCCAAAGGGGATTTCTTCATTGAACACCTGGCTGAAGGTATCATTGATACATCCTCCACCAAATGGCACTTCGGCAATTATCCTTTTTTCGAATGATTCGTCCCGGGTGAAAAGATAAAGGATTCATTTGAATCATTTCGAGGGCTTCTTCCAGATTTTCAAATGTTATAACGGGCAGAATCGGACCAAAAATCTCCTCACCCATGATGACATCCTCCATGGTAACCTGATCCAGAATCGTTGGGGCAATGTAGAGCGTGTCAGCATCTGTTTGCCCACCATGCACCACTTTATCTGCATCCAACAATCCAACCAGGCGCTTGAAATGGTCCTGGTTGATAATTCTGGCTAAATCCGGGCTGTTTTGCGGGGTTTCGCTGTAATATGCAGTTATTTTCTCCTTCATTCGTAATATAAGGTCTGCATGAATGTTTTTTTCAACCAGGAGGTAATCCGGAGCAATACAGGTCTGACCGGCATTGAAAAATTTTTCCCAAACAATCCGGCTGGCAGCCACATCCAGATCAGCACTCGCGTCTACGATTGCCGGGCTTTTGCCACCCAGCTGTTTTGGGTGCCAGTTCTGAGGGTTTCAAAATGGCTGTATTCCCGGCTGCCAGAGCCCCAACAGCGGTGAAAACAATAAATGGAAGGGGTAGTTCCAGGGTGCCATGATCAATACCTGCCCATACGGTTCGGAATAAATCGCACTGGATGCCCGGAAATGCAGGAGTGGTGTTCGCTTTCTTTGGGGATCCCTTCCTGCTGTTTTACCGGGCACCGGCCGGTGGATACCATCTGACTGCCCAGACACCTGAGCCAGGTTCTTTTTTGTTGACCAGATCGTAATACACCTCGCTGTCCGGCACCTCATAATAAGAAGTAAAGGGTTGTACCACCTGTACCCAGGTTTGCCCGGGTTTCAGAGGAAATTCTTTTCCTTCTGCATCAATGAAGCGAATGGGGCGCAGCTTGCCAGTCTGCACCTCGTACGCACCACTTTTCGTGGTCCAGAATAATTCATACATCTGACCATCCCGGAATAAAAGGGCAGGCATTTTGCGCATATAAAGCAGATCAATATCAATGATGGTAGGGGTGACCACTTCATGGTTGGCAAACAGGATCACCACATTTTCAAATGCCAATGGATCACCCGTCAATCGGTCAGTCATCAACTCGAAGGTGGTGGCATCCGCCCGATCCTGATAGCGTAAGTATGCTCCCGATTCTTCATCATAGCGCCAGTTGATCTGATTGAGGTAAGCATATTTCAACCAGATACGCTGAGCATCTTTGCCATCGGCTGGAGGCTCTGTTTGAAAACTTAGCCCACTCAAACTGGCCCCTCCCAGTCGTTTTTGATTTTTATTGGCTATCTCTTCCAGTTTGGTCACGTCGATCATGGCGGAATTGATGTTATCAGCATCCGACCCGTAAATATTGGCGTATTGACTTAAATTTGCCACCACCTGGGAAGCGCCCGAAGCCATCACGAGAAAACCATTGTATAACTTGCGCATGCTTTCATAGGGTAATCTGCCCGAGCGAATGGGTCCAACCATCATATTATCCGTTACCGATCCCACGCTTGTTCCACTCCCAGCGTTTTCAGAATCTTCCGGGGTCCGCGGAAAATCACCATAGAACATTGCCAAAAATCGGGTCATACCTTCACCGATATAAATCTCAAACACAAAGGGTGAGAAGGATAATCCAGCCTGAGGTCGTGAACTGACCGGGAAATTCGTGATTGAAACCAGCGCCGGAGGTAACAACAAATTCTCAGGATTCTCCACGGGTAAACCTGTCAAGGGATTTACCCCTTCCGGAAATTGATCGGGGCCAATGACATCATCGTCATCAGTGGTTGCTCCAGGCGTGCTGGTTACCGCCAGGGCTGCTGATCCTGCGACAGATGCAGGCACATATGCTATGAACCCGGCCAGGAAACTCAACACAATCAATCCTATGACAATCTTTTTCATTTCTTATTCTCCAAATTACCATTAAACAACAATGTCGACGTAATGCTCATCTTTTGATCTAATTTTATGACATTTTTTGTCAGATTTACTTAACAAATTTGTAACCCCGCGCTGTATCAGAGTCAAGCACAAGTCCAACAATTTCGAAAATCCAGGAGATAGACCAATGAATCCATGAATGTCTTTCTGCTATAATTCATCAATGATCAACCAAAAAAGGGGTCAGCATGCCCATTAATTTCCAGCAAATCCGTTCAGCCATCCAGAAATTCGGTCAGGAAGCCCCGGCTCAGGCAAAATTACGGGAACAAAACCTGGAAACAGCTCTTTCACTCCTCCGGCAATGTAGCCAGGAAATTGAATCATTACAGCAGCGCATTCAATTGGCATTGATTGCCAATCCGGATTTCCGTTGCGCGCTCCCAACCAACGAACTGTTAAATTCCATTCACACTGCTACTCCTTCCAGTGAAGCAATCATTCTGCTGGCAGCAGATGGATCACAAATCATCCCCGATCAACATAAGGCCGTCCAATTTGGGGTCATCAATGTTGGCTTAATGCGCATGCAGACGGGTAGTACACCGCGAGAAAACATCGAAAGCGATCTGCTTTACGCTCAGGATATATTTACCGAACAAGGTTTTTTAGTCGGGGAAGAGTTGATCGCCCTGCGACGGGATCATAAAGAACGCAGTCATCTTTTGCGGGCAGCCCTGCAGGAAGACCAGGCTGTTTTGACTCTTACCGATGGCCCGCTGGAACTTTTCCGTGAAGGGCGAGAAGCAGCAGAGTACCAAAACCTGCTTGCAGACTATCTCAACATCCTGGCTGAAATGGCGCAACATGCTGTTCTGACAGCTGGCTACGTTGATAAACCGCGCAGTGACCTGCTGATCCGCACATTGGAATTAACCATGTTGACTGAGGATCGTCTCTCTGAAGCAGGGCGTCTCCGGCAGTTACCCGGTATCACAGATGCTGATCTCTTCGGCAGGGTATTACTACCACAGCAACGTTCTGCTATCTTCCGATTGAACTCCAGCAACGCCAAACGTTTCCATGGACCATTGGCAATTCACTTTTTCTATCTCAACATCGGTCGGGAAGGGAAACCGCAGATAGCCCGGGTGGAGATCCCCGACTGGGTGCTTGGAAATCCAGAAAATGTCGACCTGATCCATCATCACCTGCTGGATCAGTGCCAGATCATGGGTGTGAAAGCCTACCCATACGTCCTGCACCGGGCGCATGAGATCGCCCTGGTCAGTTATCAGGAACGCCAGCATCTACTGGGATTACTACAGCAAACCTTGCTGAATCAAGGATTGGAACCCGGCGAGATATCTTCCAAACAGTATCATAAAGACTTAAGTGGAAAGACGAGGTATCGTTCATGAACACCAATCAGATTGGATTTCTGTTGCGCGCCAGCACCAGCGGTTGTATCGCGGGTTGCCGGGTGGCATCGCTGGATTTACCACAGCTCGGTGGGATGGTCACCATACAACCAACCAGAGATTTACAGATCTTCGGCTTGATATATGATTTGCATATCGATGATGATGGCCTGGTGCGGCAACTGGTCACCACGGAGCACATCAAACCGGAAGTAATCGCCGATAATCGCAACAATCGCACCGTCCCGGTGGAAATCAGCATTGTCTTCTGTGGTTACCAACATAATGATGAGGTCTTTCATCTCCTGCCACCCCGTCCGCCCCTGACCCTGGACGAAGTCTACGTGTGTGATGACCATCAACTTTGTACCTTTACCTCTGCCGCTCGCTTTGGTTATTTCCGACACATTCTCAGAGGGCAGGATTACCCGGTGGCTGAAATCCTTGCAAGCCATTTAAAACTGGCTGCTCGGGCTCATCAGTCCCAACAGAACCCTACCTGGATCAATGCTGCCATTCAGGAATTGATCGTGCTGCTCCGGGATGATTATGCCACCTTGATGAACGTGCTGGGTGCGCTGGCGGATGCAAAATTGACACACGAGGAGGGTTGAGATGACGATCAAACCTGGCATGAATATTGGTTATGTGGTTGGTGGTGGACTCAAAAATAATCTCAACATCCGGCTGACCGTTCCTTCCCATGAAGTGCAGGAGGGCAGTTTTGTGGTCATAGAAGCTGGCAACGATAACTTTTATGGCCTGATCACCGACCTGCAGCTCGGCAGCACAGATCCGCGCTTTGCCGATGAGCAGAGTGAAAACCGTCTGCCAGCGCACTTATCCAGCCTGTTGCATGGACAGACTCTCTACACTAATCTCGAGGTCATGCCGATGCTGATGCTCGATCGCGGACCCGATCCCGGTTCCCCTGAATACCCTGCCTGGCGCACACAGAATCCCGACGATGAAACCCGCGCTAAACCGGTCAAAACCATTCCCGCTCATCACGCCGTTGCCCGGGCAGCTCATGCCGGGGATGTGGCGCAGATCTTTGGCGATCCGAATAAGAAGGGCAATTTTGTGGTTGGCACCACCCGCGAACAAAATCATCCGGTTGTCCTCAACCTGGAGAAATTCGTACAGCGCTCTTCCGGGATCTTCGGTGCTACCGGTACCGGCAAATCCTTCCTGACCCGCATCATCCTCTCCGGAATGATCCACCATGACCTGGCATCCCTGCTGGTTTTCGACATGCACAACGAGTACGGTTATGACGATACCTCTTCGGATACCAATCTGAAGGTAGCCGGTCTACGCACCAAATTCCCGCTCAAAGTCAAAGTGGTCGGGCTGGGCGCTGGTTCTTCCATCCGTGGCAAAAGTGCGGATTTCAATCTTCAGCTAGCGGAGTCTGACATTGCACCCGAAGACATCCTCATGCTTTCCCGTGAATTAAATCTGCGTGAGACCACTCCCGCCACTCTGGATGCCCTGGTACACGCCTTCGGTGAAAAGCGCTGGTTTCACGAATTTAAACAATTGAAAAATGGTGCCGTGATCGAAAATGAAGATGGTAAAAAAGTCCCTGCCCCGGACAGTGTAGCTTTTTGGGCAAATCAAAATGGAATGAACGCCATGGCCGCAGAAGCCCTGCACACCAAAATGAACCGCATCTTCAACCTGCCATACATCAGCCAGAATCCTCCCGGACAACCCTTGCAGGACATCATTCGCTACCTGGAGCAGGGGAAGCACGTCATCCTCTCCTTTGGAGATTTCGAACGCGATCTGGACTATTTGTTGGTTACCAATCTACTGACAAGAAAAATTCGTAAATCCTGGGAGGAAAAAACCAACGCCTTCCGTGGTGGCAAAAACAGCCAGGCTCCGCGCCCCCTGGTAATCGTCGTGGAGGAAGCTCACAAACTCCTTAACCGCGAAATGTCTGCCCAAACCACCTTCAGCACCATCGCGCGCGAGATGCGCAAGTACTATGTCACCCTGCTGATCATCGACCAGCGCCCCTCCCAAATCTACGATGAGGTCATGTCGCAACTGGGTACCCGCATCAGCGGATGGTTAGGGGATGATGACGACATTTCTTCCGTGCTCTCCGGTCTGGCAGGTCGGGATGCCTTGCGGGGCATGCTTTCCCGTCTGCAGCCCAAAGAGGAAGTGCTCATGCTGGGTTGGGGGGTACCCATGCCCATTCCTTTGCGTTCACGTCGCTACGACCAGAAATTCTGGGATGAACTGCTTGGCAAGGACGACCTATCGTCTAAATCCACCGACGACCTGATCAAATCCCTAGGATTCGACGCGTGATACCATTTCGTAGGGGCAGAGGCTTGTCCCTGCCCCAGAGGCTTGTCCCTGCCCCAGAGGCTTGTCCCTGCCCCAGAGGCTTGTCCCTGCCCCAGAGGCTTGTCCCTGCCCCAGAGGCTTGGGGGTAAGGACGAGCCATTACCCCTACCAATGTCCTTCGGAAATCTCACCGGATCCCCGTCCTCCATTCCCCGTGGTTTGGGGTAAGGACATATCAAGCCCTTTGGGTAAGCCATTACACCTGCCGTTATCCATCGGAAATCTCACCGGATCCCCGTCCTCCATTCCCCGTGGTTTGGGGGTAAGGACGAGCCATTACCCCTACCAATGTCCTTCGGAAATCCCTCCATCCCCCGTGGTTTGGGGTAAGGACATATCAAGCCCTTTGGGTAAGCCATTACCCCTGCCGTTATCCATCGGAAATCCCTCCATCCCCCGTGGTTTGGGGTAAGGACATATCAAGCCCTTTGGGTAAGCCATTACCCCTGCCGTTATCCATCGGAAATCTCACCGGATCCCCGTCCTCCATTCCCCGTGGTTTGGGGGTAAGGACGTATCATGCCCTTTGGGTAAGCCATTACCCCTACCATTGTCCTTCGGAAATCGCTCCCCGGTCTTCCGTCTCCTGTCTCCTGTCTTTTCACCCTTGAGCTATCAACTAAAAATTTGTATTCTCTATAAAACTTATATACAATCATAATAAATTACCAATCCCTCACCAGGAGAGAATGATGCACGAAAAAAAACAAATCCTTTTAGCTTTCGTGGTGATTCTCCTCACCTCATTGGCATGTTCATTACCCTTCGGTAACAACGCACCTTCACCCGAGGAGATATCCGCAACCGCGGAGTCAGCCATATCTGCCACTCTGACTGCACTGGCTCCTCCTGTTTTGCCCCCTCTGGAGGACCCAGCGCAAGAACCAGACACCCAGCCCATTCCCGAAGAAGAACCAACCTCAATCATCAAGTCCAGCCCGGATCAATTAAGCATAGCAATCATTGATTCCGTCAACAATCTTTCTTCCTGGCAGGAAGAAAGTGGACTTAATTTACTCATCAACACAGGTGATGTAACCAAAGCTGTGCTGTCTCCGGATGGAGAGTGGATTGTTTACACCCGCACCTCAATGGATGGGGTTGACATCAGCATGTGGGCGATCCGTTTTGATGGCAGCGATCAGAAACTGCTGGTCAGCCATGCAGATTTTATGGCCATGTCAGTGAATCCTGAGGTCATAGATGTGTATGAAATTGTTACGATTTCTCCCAACATGCTGGACTTCATCCCCGGCACTCACACAATAGCCTTCAGCACCTATCCTCGATTCAATGCACCGGGTCTGCTCCTCAATAACGATTTGTGGTTCATCAACCTTGATACGGACGAAAAGCGCTCGTTTTTATCCCCAGGGCAGGCTGGGAATTTCTACTTCAGTCCGGACGGTACGCAGATGGCGTTGGTCACCCCGGATCGCATTGATTTGCTGAATACGGATGGAAGCAATCGCAGGATTGGGATTTTATCCTATTCCTTTGTGTATACCTATAGTGAATATGCCTACCATGCCACCCCTGTCTGGTCACCAGATAGCAGCTACCTACGTGTGAGTATCCCTCCACAGGACCCATTAGGAGATCCCACAGCCCCTGTGAACATTTATCATTTACCCACGGATGGTTCTCTGGCTACTTTACTGGCTTCCCTGGTGGTTGCCCCGTTGGAAAACGCATTTCTTGCCCCAGACTTGAATCATTATGCCTTTAAAGAACAATTAGGGGAACCTGCAGAAAACCTGTTTTCGCTTAAATTTTCAGATCTCTCTGGGGGTACCCCCATTGAATTCACCACTGGTTCACTTGGTTTTGGTGCCTGGTCTCCAGATTCAAGTCATTTTTATTTCATTAACTGGAATCCGCGCGAGATCTTCATCGGTCAGGTTGGTGCTCCAGGCGTGATCGCCGTGGATGTGAGTCCAGCAATGAATTTATCCTGGATCACGTCGGATCGTTTTGTGTTTATTTATCAGACCGGAACAAATTACCAGCTCAGAATGGGCACCTTATCGACCCCCACTGTAAAAATTGCCGACCTCGGTTCGGGTTTAGGCAACCCAACCTATGATTTCGTCAGTCCATAAATGACGTCTAAAAATCCCTGAAAAATTCAGAGATTTTTTATTTACCATATATACCAGACTGTCAGAGCGACCGCAGTACCCAGCAGAACACCCCCCACCACCTGCGCAGGTGTATGCCCTAACACCTCTTTAAGTTTTTCAATCTCAATGGGTTCACCATGCAGAAATTCTTCAAATAACTGATTGATTTTTTGGGCATGAATTCCAGCTTGCCGGCGCACACCCGAGGCATCATACACAACAATCATGGTGATGGCAAATGCTACCGCGAATAGCGCTGTATCAAAACCATGATTTAACCCTGTAGATAGGGTTACAGATACCATTAATGAGGAATGGGTACTCGGCATTCCCCCACTGCTGAACCATAACCCCCAATTGATGCGACGGTTGAGTAAATATTCCATCGGTACTTTCAGAAACTGGCCAAAAAACCAGCTGATCAGACCGGCAAATAAAACCTGATTTCTTAATAGCTCTTCACCCATTAATCTTCTTGCTCATCTTCAGGGAGCTGATTCTCCAATCGTAATTTTTGTACCCTTAATTCGGCTGACTCTAATAAAGTTGCGCAGTGGGCAGACAACGCCTGACCACGTTCGTATAAAGTTAATGACTCGTCCAGATTGAGTGTCTCCGATTCCAGGCGGTTAACAATCTGTTCTAATTCTGCAAATGCCTGTTCATAACTTAATTCATCAACCGAAGATTTTTCCATTATTCACTCCATTCACACAAAATTATTCCGGATGGCAGGCTGATAATTTTAACCTATTATTGATTATCCTGATGAATTTGCTTTACTACAGATTCCAGGATGCCATCCATTAATCGTACAGCAACCTGACTGCCTGCCAACACCTCAGATACAGAACTGACAATTTTTCCGTTTTCATCGCTGACAATCGCATACCCACGTTGCAATACCTGTAATGGGTTGAGGGATTTCAAGCGGGCATCCAAACCTCCGAGTCGAGAATGGGATAACGTCATGCGGTGATCAAATACCCGTTCCATGCGTACCATCACCTCATCTAATCGCTGCTGATTGTTGCGTATACGGTTGATGGGAGAGAGAAAGTTGAGCTGAGATTGCATGGATGAAAGATTCTGGTGATATTGTCTGGTTTTCCTATCAAAAACATCATCCAATTCAGCTTGCAACCCCGCCAGATCAACTAACAAATCAGCTTTATTAGGTGTCACCAATACAGCCGCTCCGGTGGGAGTGGGTGCGCGTAAATCAGCTGCATAATCTGAAAGGGTGGTGTCGGTCTCATGACCAATGCCAGTCACAACCGGGATTCTCGAAGACGCAATGGCTCTCACCACCCGTTCATCGTTGAAGGCCCACAGGTCTTCCATGGAACCACCGCCGCGCGCCACTATTATGACATCCACATCCAACAGCTGATTGAGGTCCCGGATGGCATGAACGATTTTCGGTGGCGCATCTTCTCCCTGTACCATGGTAGGCGCAAGGATGACTTCCACCAGGGGAAAACGACCTTTCAGTGTGTTGAGCATATCCTGCAAAGCCGCTCCGGTGGGGGATGTTACAATCCCAATCTTTTTGGGAAAAGCAGGGATATCACGTTTTCGCTCCGGATCAAACAATCCTTCCGCTTCCAGCAGGGCTTTCAGGCGCATGAATTCCTGGAACAACATCCCTTCACCAGCCATGCGCACCGTATCCACATACAACTGGTATTGACCCCCGGCATCATAAACGCTCACATAGCCATGCACTTCCATGGACATGCCTGTTTCCAGACTTGTTCGCAAACGCATGGCATTTTGCTTCCAGATCACACATTTCAGCGTTGCAGAACTGTCCTTCAGATTGAAATAAACATGTCCGGAACTGGGTTTTGAGAGTGTAGAAATCTCGCCAGCCACCCATATATCCCGTAAAATTTCATCACTTTCCAATAACGCGCGCAGGTACTGCGTCATACCGCTTACGGTTAATACCCTGGGTCCAAATAAACTCATTTGCTCTGCCATCGAATTAAGAATACCGAACATGTTGTCCTGTGTCAATCAAAAATCAAGCCTGCCTGTCAGACGAATTTCGTTGAACTTTTGTGTGACAAAATGATATTTTAAATTATTCCATAAGCATATTAATTTTCTGCTACAATCAAATTAATCTACAATGGCAGGTAATGAATGGATCATCTCTGGTCTCCATGGCGTATGCATTACATCAATAATAAAGGCGAAGAACCTCAATGTGTGTTCTGTTATGCAATAGAACAAACACAGGATGCGGAATATCTTATTTTGCATCGTGGTAATAATGCGTTTATTATGCTCAACCGCTTTCCTTACACCAGTGGACACCTGATGGTGCTGCCCTATGACCACCAGCCATCCTACGAGGACCTGACAGCTGAAACCCGCGCCGAGATGATGGAGTTGATCAATACAGCCACAAAAGTATTACGGAAGGTATACAACCCGAACGCCTTCAACCTGGGCGCCAACATCGGCGAAGATGCTGGTGCAGGGATTGCACCTCATTTTCATTTCCACATCGTGCCTCGCTGGCGGGGGGATAGCAACTTCATGTCCGTCACCTCCAACACCCGCGTGCTACCGGAAGATTTGCAGGTGAGTTATCAGCGCTTGAAAGAGGGATGGGAATAGGGATTGGGGATTAGGGGTTAGTTGACCCGTCCTGAAATAGCTTTACAGTTTGTAATAGGATATTAGGATAAAAATTGATCTACATCTGAATGATATGAAACAAAATGAGGGGTTTGGACGTCTTAACCATATGAAAACGAATACTTTACCCAAAATTGTACTGATGTTCTCTCTGGTAACCATTGTTTTTGCAGCGTGCACCACCTACCAGGAACCTGCTCCTGCAGCCACAATCCCCCCACAGGATACTGAAATTCCTTTAGCCCCCACCCGCGAGGTTGCTACCAGAGAATTACCGGATAAATTTGATAAACTCACCTCCATTGCGCCCATAGGAAAAGAGCCGATTGATATGACACCCATTTCACCTGCTGATTTACCTGTTAATTTCCAGGATGTAGCCGAACAAGCCATGACCGAACTGGCAGAAAAATTATCGATCCAGAAAGATCAAATCACATTGATCAGTGTTCAGTCGGTCGTCTGGTCCGATTCCAGTCTGGGATGTCCACAGCCGGATATGTATTACCTGATGGTGCTTACGGATGGTTATCGCGTGGTACTGGCAGTCGAGGATCAACCCTACTATTACCATGCCAATCAAAAAGGCTACGGGGTCATCTGCGAAAGCCCAAATCCGCCCTATTCCGAAGGAGCTGTGGATCGATAGTAAGTAATTTAAAGGAGCAGATGTCCACACCTGCTCCTTTGTTGCTATTTATTCTAAAGATTACGGTCTGTCAATCTCAAATTCTGGAGATTCCCAGATTTCCCAATGATCCGGGTTGTTGGCATCGCCATTGGCTTTCAATGCTTTGATCACCAATTTATACATGCCATCCGGGACGGGTATGGTCAAATCCTGAGTATTACCCACCCCATTGTAACCATCGCTTTGAATGCGGGTACCATCCCAGGCAAAGGCAAAAAATCCAGTAGCTGTTGAATTACGAGGTAAATATTCTTCATAGATAGCCGCATTGAACACCGGATGGATCAATTGACCACTCTTTGCCTGAATAATTTCCACTCTGAATACCTCAATCTGATGATCAAAATGAACCAGCAAATAGGGCACATCATCACCTAGCATGGAGTAAACCCAGAAGTCATTTTCAGCAAAATTATAAAACAAGCCAGCATACAAAATACCCAACCATGGGAATCCATATGCAGTTGGTGTCAGAGCTTGGATTCCCTGGTAATCCCCCACAAAACCAGCAAATGGAACCCGATACACCTGTCCTCCTCCCTGAGGAGTAAGAACGATATAGCCACCATATTGACCGTTAATTGGTCCTGTTGCAGGATAAATGGTCAGGTTCAGTTTGACTGCCTTGTTTGCTCGTATGGTAATGCTGGGTGACTCAAATTTCACGTATGCGTTCGATGTGGAAAATCCTGGTGCCATCACACCACCAGTAGACAATGCATTCACATAAGAGAGATCATAGGTCACATTCTGTTTGCTGGTATTGGTGATCTCTAAGGTTTGTGTGAATGGCCCAGCTTCTCCCTCTCCAGCGGCTATCTTGCCAGGTACAATCTGGGTTGTTGCCATGATGGCGTCATCGATATCCAGCATACCTGCACCCTGACGATGGACATGATCAAGTAAACCATACCCTGGGGCTAGTGACCATAATTTCGGATCAGCGCTGTTCTGCAGAATATCTCTGACTTCATACGCTTTGAGCTTGGGTTTTGCCTGTAACAACAAAGCCACTGCGCCAGCCACATGCGGAGAAGACATGGAAGTGCCACCCAGTGTGGCATAGCCACCTTTCTCCAGAGGATAGGTTGAATAGATGTTACCACCCGGCGCGCCAATATCAGGTTTGAGGGTAAGATCAGGCGCAAGTCCGTAAGAGGAGAAGGAGGAGATCAACCCACCCGTTGGGCTGAGGAAGGAATCCAACTGATCTGTCCAGGTCATGTAAATGGGTGCTTCCTGTGCCCGAATAAACAAGCCATCAGCCTGAGAAATACCAACCACTGGTAGATGGTTAAAACCTGGAAGTGGTGCTCCTAAAGTTCCATTAAAAACGCCAGCCACGTTATTATGAATCACCACCCCAACTGCCCCAGCTTCGAAAGCTTTCAGAGCTTTTTCAGCGAAAGAACAAGCTCCGCGTACCGCCAGTGCAACTTTACCATCTGGGTCAGCCAGTAAAGTGTCAGCGTTACAGGCTTGCCCTATGTAGACGATTTCTTCTGTCCCAAATGTTGGCACTGGTCCTGAGAATGTCATTGGTATGTAGCCAATTTTCTGATCATTCACCTCGAAGTAGTTTAAGAAGACATGTGAGTTATCAAAAGAAGCTACACCAATCACTTTCTCGCCCAAACCAGGGGCACCAGCTGCGTAGAGACCACTCGCACCACTATTCCCAATGGATGCTACCACCACCATGCCTTTATCAACCAGCAGATCGGCTGCTTTGGCGGTTGGATATTGTGGCCAGGTAAATGCAGAGCCAATACTCATGTTGAGGATATCCATCTTGTCTTTTAATGCCTGCTCCATAGCCATCATCATGATCTCAGCGGTGGTTGATCCCGCGCAACCAAACACCCGGTATGCACCAAAACTGACCTCCGGTGCCACACCTACAACGGTTCCATTGGAGCCAACGATGCCGGAAACATGCGTACCATGTCCATTACAATCATCCGGATACGGATCAGGACTCGGTACTGGGTTATAGGACGGCGAGGTTGAATCCGCGTTAAAGGCATCGCCCACAAAATCCCAACCTGTATAAACCCGGCATCCTGGCCCAAAACAACCACCCAGATCTGGATGATCATAGTCGATGCCAGTATCCATGATGGCTACTTTCTTACCTTTACCTGTATAACCCAATTCATTTTGGGCAATATCCGCTCCAGTCATAACCAGGGCTGTGTATAACTCTGGGCTTGGGCTCTCAAAATTCTCCGGGATAGAAATTACCTCAACAGGATAAATCCCTACCACTCCTGGAAGAGTGGACAATCTATTTAACTGAGATGGTTTTATTTCAATGGAAATCCCATTCCATAAAGTATTGAATTCATAACGTTGTGTAAATTCAATCTTTTCTTTGGCAGCTGTTTTAGTGAAATTATCTTTCTCAGCCTTGATTTGTTTTATGTTTCCACCTGCAGCCAACGGCAAACTGCGAAATTCCACAAACCAGGCAGACGGTGTTTCATCAACCATTTCATAACTCTCGATGACAGGCACAGGTGATAATGGTTCAACAGGACCAACATCACTGGCAAATACCGAAGATGTTATGAAAACCCCCAACAACAACACAATACCAAGTACTTTTGTAAATTTTCCTTTCATTACGTCCCTCCATTTAATATTTTTATCCCAGGATTGATTTTTTTCCCTCTAACCTCCTTTGTGAGTTAAAAACCCGCCGGAGAAATCGGCGGTCTGGCAGTCTATTTTTCTTTTGTTTAGAAAAACAGACCCATGACTTTGCGACCCCACTTCACAATGGGAGTGCCTTTTTCGAAATGATCAAGTCGTATTGGAAAAAATAAGATTATGAATCTTATACCAAATTTTTATGTCAAATTCAATAGAATTCATTGATTCTTATCTTAAAATATGTGCAAATTTAAGAAATCACTCATTCTCCGTTCCACACCATCACAGCCAGTCTTTCCACCCACTTGCGCTTTTCCAGCCATGTAAAGACTCTTTTTACTCTGCGAAAATAAGCTGGCATTGTTTCTAATTCAAACAATTCAGAAAACCCAAAGCGCTCGTAGAAAGACACCAGTGAGCCCCGGCAGGTGAGATAAATGGGTGGATTATGATCTTTTAAGATCTCGCGAATCATTGTTTCCGCTACCCCTTGATGACGGTACAAAGGCACCACCGCAACCGATGCCAGCTCCAACGATCCATCCTTATGGCTCTTCACCTGAGCACAACCAATCCTGACCCCGTGCTCGTGCACCGCCACCACAAATCGCCGCCAATCCAGTCCAAGTGGATTGATCCCCACCCGCCAGATCAATTGCCAGATGAATGCAGCATCCTGTTTGGTTGCTTTTCGAATGAAATAACTCGCCTTGCTCATGTTCTTCTACGTAGCATTATAAGCAAATTGTTTCCTCAAAAAACTTTCGAGGTTCTACATAAAAAAAACCTGAGTAATAAATGCTCAGGTTTAATCTAATAATTATTTACTTTATAAAATCTTCCGCGTAGTGGCAGGCTACAAAGTGATTGGGCAGAACCTCTCTTAATTCAGGTTCTGTTTCCGAACAATCCGGTTTGGCAAATGGACAACGCGGGTGGAAGCGGCAGCCTTTGGGCGGATTCAACGGGCTGGGCACATCCCCCTCCAGAATAACTCGTTCGCGTTTAAGCTTTGGATTCGGAATTGGGATTGCTGACATGAGCGCATTGGTATACGGATGTGTTGGATGCAGGAACAACTCATTCCGATCAGCCAGTTCCACAATCTTGCCCAGATACATGACTGCCACGCGGTCCGAAATATGCTCAACCACCGCCAGGTTATGGGCAACAAACAGGTAGGTTAAACCAAAATTTTTCTGCAAATCGCGCAAAATGTTCAGTACCTGTGCTTGAATCGACACGTCCAACGCTGAAACTGGCTCATCCAGCACGATGAATTTTGGCTTCATGACCAACGCACGCGCGATACCAATCCGCTGTCGTTGACCACCAGAGAATTCATGTGGATAACGCATGGCATGGTAATCTTCCAGACCCACGTTTTTCAATGCATCCAGCACCATCTCATATCGTTCCTGACTGTTCCCAATTTTATGAATTCTTAAGCCTTCAGCAATCGACTCCCCAATTGGCAAGCGTGGATCCAGAGATGCGTAAGGATCCTGGAAAACAATCTGCATATACCGGCGCATCTGTTTGGATTCCTGCGTATTAAGTTCAAAAACATTGGTGTCGTTGTAGATCACTGATCCACTGGTGTGTTTCAGTAAACCTAACATGGTATGACCGACTGTTGTTTTTCCACAGCCCGATTCACCCACCAGTCCCAATGTTTCACCTTTTCGAATCGAAAAACTGACATCATCCACCGCTTTTACATGGGCAACCACACGTTTAAAAATGCCACCGTGAACCGGATAATATTTCACCAGATTTTTTACATCAATCAGATTTTCGGATATTGTTTTTGTCTGTTCCATCATGTTTATCTCTTCCGCTTCTCTACATCTGAATTGGTGCTTGATGATCATCAGTATTTTGATATAACCAGCAACGAACTGTGTGAGCTCTTCCAATCGGGATTAATTCCGGATTTTTATGATCACAGATTTCTTCCAGGTGATGTTCCTCTCTGGCTTTACAGCGTGTTGCAAATCGGCATCCCGACGGTAAATTTACCAGATTAGGTACGTTGCCTGGAATGGTATCCAGTGCTTCTTTCACCTGACCAAGAACCGGGACTGATGCGATCAAACCTACGGTATAAGGATGCATAGGATTTTCGAAGATGGAAATGACATCACTCTCCTCAACAATCTGTCCGGCATACATGACAGCAACCCGATCCGCCATCTCCGCAATCACCCCAAGATCATGCGTAATCAGAACCACAGCTGTGTTAATTTTTGTGCGCAGACCTCGCATCAAATCCAGGATTTGCGCTTGAATGGTTACATCCAGTGCGGTTGTGGGTTCATCCGCTATCAGAATCTGTGGGTTCAGTGCCAGAGCCATGGCGATCATCACACGTTGCGCCTGGCCACCTGACATTTCATGCGGATAGGCTTTTGCTTTACTGGCTGCATCCGGGATACCCACCAGGGATAACAACTCAACTGTCCGATCCCAGGCTTGTTTTTTATCGAAATTCGTGTGAACCTGTAAAATCTCAACAATTTGATCACCGACAGTGAAAACCGGGTTAAGGCTGGTTTGTGGTTGTTGAAAAATCATTGAAATATGATTGCCACGCACTGCCTGCATACCTTCATCGTCAAGTTTCAATAAATCTCGACCTTCAAAAAGGATCTCACCACCCACAATTTTTCCGGGGGCATCCACCAGGCGTATAATTGAAAATGAAGTAACGCTCTTTCCACAGCCTGATTCACCAACCAGTCCAAGCACCTCGCCAGTATGTAACTTCAGGTCAACACCATCCACTGCTTTAACCACGCCATCATCAGTGTAAAAGTAGGTCTGCAGACCTTTTATCTCAAGAATGGGTTTTGTATCATTTTGCATCATCGTTCTCTCCATCCTAATTTTGGGACTGACCCAGGCGTGGATCGATCGCATCGCGCAATCCATCCCCCAACAGGTTGAATGATAATACCGTCAGCATGATGGCTATACCAGGATAAAAAACAAGATGTGGTGCAGTAAATACCTGGTTTCGCTCACTACCCAACATGGTTCCCCATTCAGGCATAGGTGGCTGCGCCCCCAGTCCAAGGAAGGACAGTGCAGCAGCATCCAGAATAGCCGTACCAATACCCAATGTTCCAGTCACAATCAAAGGTGGTATAGCATTTGGTAATACCCGGTTGATCAGGATGTGGAAGGAATTTCCTCCCAAAGCTCGTGAAGCTGCCACATAAGGCATTTCCTTTATTGACAACACACTTCCACGTACCACCCTGGCATACACCGGGATGGTAACAATCGCAATTGCCAGTAAAGCATTTTGCAGACCCGGACCCAGAACGGAAACAATCGTAATTGCCAGCAATAAACTGGGAAATGCCATCAAAACATCCAGAATACGCATGATGAGATTATCCACCCAGCCACCAAAGAAGCCAGATATAGAGCCCAGGATCGTTCCAACAATGATAGCAAATCCGATGGTGGTGAAACCTATCATTAACGAAATGCGCGAACCATGCACCACGCGACTGAATTGATCACGAACATTTCCGTCAATTCCCATCAGATGCTGTGGTTGATCCTTCGGGCATCCGAAAAGATGGATACACGGATCCTGACGTTTTTTAATCCCTTCTTCCAGACCAATCAACACCTGCTCTGGGGCATAAGGGGCAATCACGTTGGCAAAAATGGCAATAAATACCAGGATGGATAAAATAATCAAACCTAAAACAGCATTTCGTTGGCGCAAGATCCTGCGGAGTGTCAATCGCCACAGGCTATTCGAGCGGTAGTCTTTTTGTTTTTCATTGGAAAGTGATACGGGTGGCATGGCTACTCCAATCGAATCCGTGGATCAATAAACACATAGGATAAATCAACAATCAGGTTGATAAACACATAACCTGCAGCTATCACGACAGTAAATGCCTGAATGATGGGATAATCACGGGCTGTGATGGCCTCAAACAGGATTCTGCCAACGCCTGCCAGACCAAAAATGGATTCTGTTAAGACGGCTCCGGCGAAAATCGTGCCTACCTGTAAACCGATAATCGTAACAACCGGAAGTAAAGCATTGCGGAATGCGTGTTTAAAAATAACTTTATTTTGTTTGAGCCCCTTTGAGCGAGCTGTGCGAATGTAATCCTGTTTCATCACTTCCAGCATACTCGAGCGGGTCATACGGGCAATAATTGCCAGAGGAATGGTGCTCAAAGCCATTGCTGGCATAATCATATGCTTTATCGCATCACCAACCAATTTCCAATCCCCTGTTATAAGCGAATTTAAAATGTAAAAATTAGAGAAGAATTCAAGGAAGTGGTATCCAAAGGTTTCCTTAGCGAATTCCCAACCCCAAACTTCATAAAAGGGAATTGCAACCAGTCCTGGTGCCAATCTTCCAGAAGGTGGTAATTGAAAAAAAGTATCTTTTAATAAAATAGCAAAAGCAAACTGTAACATTAAACCCAGCCAATAAACTGGCATGGACACACCAATATTCGCCCCAATCATCGTAAAAACATCCCAGAAAGAGTTTCTTTTAACGGCGGATAAGATGCCCGCAGGGATGCCGATGGAGATTGCAATGAGTAAAGCAATCGTTCCTAACTCTAAAGTTAATGGTAGTCTTTCAATCAATATAATCGTAACCGGGCGACTGAACCGGATCGATTGTCCAAAATCACCACTCAGAACGTCTCGCAGATAAATGCCAAATTGAGTCGTGATGGGCTTGTCGAACCCATATCTGACATTAAAGCGCTCACAGACCTCTGGTGTAGCTTTTTCCCCAAGCATGGCTTTACACGGTTCACCCGGGATCATACGCGCCAATGCAAATGTAACGATTAAGATGCCCAATAAAACCGGAATAGCCAGAATTAAACGACGGATTGTGTACTGAATCATAAGCTACTCTTCTATGGATTATGGAAATTAAAGGGGGTGGACGCGGTTTCCCGTGCCACCCCGCGGACTAACCAATAGGCTGCTGATTAATCAGCATTCAACAGATTCCACCACAGATAAGTGAAGTATTCGAAAGCACCTGTGTTACCAACATGCAATGGGTTGGAAGCATCCCAGGCAACTACCCAGGACATTACAACATCATTGGCATCCAGGCTGGAACCATCATGGAATTTGACACCCGGGCGTAAATTACATGTCCAGACGGTCAAATCTTCATTCGGATCACAGGAGGTAGCCAGACCAGGATTGACAGCTGTTGCTCCTACTTCATAGGAAAGTAAGGATTCTAAAACCTGTTCGCAAGCGCGCAGTGATTCACCATCGGTTTCATCATTGCAGTACAGGGAAATCGGTTCAGCATTCTGCATCCAGACCAATGTATCGCGACCAGCTGGATCAATTACAGCCATATATTCATTGCCTAATGGGCTTGAATGGGCACCAGCAACTTCAGCTTTGAAAGCAGTAGCTGAACCACCATGCGCAATCGGGACCATTGGAGCAAGTTCTCTGATCTTGTTGTTGGCTTCCACATACAAAGGCTCAGCTTCAGCCGGGTCTGCAACCTGGGAAGCAGCAGCTAAAGTTTCATAAATTTCTGGGAATGGCTCACCAAATTGTAAATTATTCTTGGCAAAATGATAATCCAGGAAGTTGGTCACATGCGGGTAATCAGCACCCCAACCTAAGAGGTGGATACCATCCAGACGGCCAGCGGAAGATTCTTCCAGGAACGCACCGGATTCCATCACCACAATTTCAGCATTAATGCCAAGATCTTTTAATTGGGCTTGGAGATCGGTGGCAACCAGACCAGGTTCAGGCAGATAACCACGGAATACGTCCCGGTAGAATATCTTGGTATCGAAACCATTTGCATACCCGGCATCTGCCAATAAAGCTTTGGCAGCATCTAAATCATATTCGTACCAAACATCACCCACACATCCATTAGGAATGGCGCAGGGGGTAAAGTGACTGGCAACTTCAGAACCAGCCGGGTAGAAATTATCGACAATACGATCGCGGTTCAAACCCATAGCAACAGCCTGGCGAACACGCACATCATCAAATGGTGGGAAGAAATTGGTGAAACCAACATAGAAAATGTTTAACGCTTCACGTTCGTATAGTGCCAGGTTAGAGTCGGCTTCAATAACATCAAAATCATCTGGTGATGGATTATCGATACCATCCACGGTGCCGGATTGAAGTTCAAGCAAACGAGCAGCACCTTCGGATGTCCATCGGAATACCAATGTATCAGTGACGGCTGAGGTTCCCCAGTAATCTGCAAATTTCTTGAAGACCATGCTGTCACCACGATTCCAGGAATCGAGAACATAAGGTCCGGTTCCAACAGGTTTTTCAAGAATCTCACGGGATTCCATGGCTGCTTCAATCCATTCCTTGGGTTGAATAGCAAAAGCAGTAAATGCAGCTTTGGATGGGAATGCCGGATCTGGAGCACACATACTGAATTGGACAGTGAATTCATCCAGGGCGGCAATTTCTTTAATCAACCCGCCGTATTCACAATCGGGAGCTGCTAAAGACATTGGCTCAAAGTCTGGTGAAGGTTCTACAGGTGCAGCAGGCTCAGCGGGTGCGGCTGGTTCGGCTGGTGCAGCTGGTGCAGCTGGTTCAGCTGGTGCAGCTGGTTCGGCTGGTGCAGATGGCGCTGCAGGCTTGCAGGCAACCACCAGCATACTGACAACCAGTAACATAAATACTACGCTAAAAAGCGATTTGGATCTCATCTTCTTCCTCCTAAAAATTGTAAAAATTATGATTTGGGTACATTTAGATAAAGGATCAAATTACTAGGTTAACTTCACCTCCTATTAAATTTAAAATATCTGGAAAATTAGTTAATAGATTCAACCATTTTATATGACATTTGTCAATACGTACGTACTGAGAGTGTTGAAAAACAAGTGATTAATTGACAAATCCAACGAAATTTGATTCAATATAGGAAAACCAACAGAGAGGTGAAATAGCATGGATCAAGAAC
>PHBX01000055.1 GCA_002842045.1 Chloroflexi bacterium HGW-Chloroflexi-3
CCACTTAATGTGTGCAGGAAAGCGATAATTTGCGCCATTTCCCGATTGGTCAAACCTAAAGGTTCCAACTCGTTATGTCCAATAGGCGATACAGGCGGATGGTTATAATGCCGCAATACTTCTTCCAACGATGCAAATTGCCCGGCGTGCATGTAAGGAGCGGTCGCGGCAATGTTCCTCAAGGTCGAAGGTTTGAAAGCTGCTTCCAGTTGTTCACCTTCAGAAACAACAAAACGCAGTTCAGTACAATCCTGTTCATTTGCATCACTCCATTGACTCAAGCAATTGAACTCATCATTCAGAACCTTGATGACACCAGATGCACGACCATCATCAAGCGGTAATCCGGCCCTTGTTGGCACACCGGTATTGTGAAAGTCGTTATTCGTAAACAGAGGTCCATTATGACATTGAATACAATCTGCCCGGCCAATGAATAGTTTCAATCCTGCCACCTCATCTGGGGTCAATTCGGTTTTCATGGTTTGTTCATCATTATTGAGCAAAGCTTCCACATATCTGTCAAAACGAGAAGGAGCAGGCAGGATCAAGCGTTCATAAGCTGCGATAGATTTACCCATATTGACATATACCTGTGTCACCAGGTCACGGTCGGAAGTTGTCATTCCTTCCCAGACTACCAGTGCGCCTGGATCATCGACAGGTCCTGCTGATGCTGGAAATCGCGCAGGATCGGAGAAATCTGGTAAAGGTCCAAAAATAGCTTCGTATTCTTCCCGATAATGGTTGGAGATCAGGTGGGCATACTGCATTCTCGTTCCCCCATGTTCGACGACACTTTCCAATGGGACGAGCGCTTGCGCCCATTGACTATCCTTACGTCCATCCCAAAATTGCCAGGGGCTATAGGCAGTTCCAATGATTGTCATCGACTTTCGATCGGTCGTTCCTACACCCATTGAAAGGGGTAAACCATCTGTGAACATTATTTCAGGTTTATGGCAGGAAGCACAGGATACTTCATTATTGGAACTGAAACGGGTATCGAAGAAAAGTTTTTGTCCCAACAAAGCAGCCTCCAGATCATCAGCATAAACATTTGACGGATCGGATGGGAGTGCTGGTAAGCTGCCGATCCATAAATTACGCAACGCAACAATTTCATCTTCCGTCCATTTTGTTGGCCGGAGTATCATCCAAAGTGAAATAACAACTGCCAGGAGAACCGCCCCAAAAATGAGAATTGATTTTCGATTCATCAGATTTTATTTAATGTTCAAATTGAAAGTAATCGAATCGGATTTTTCACCTGAATTGATAACAAATCCAACTTCCCAAAAACCAGTCATCTGAAAACGCATTCCCCCAACGAGGTAATCTCCATTCCCCAGATATTCTGTGACTTGCGGATTGGTTGGCAATCCATGACCATGCTGTGGCATATCACCTTCTACTAAAATTGATGCGTTCTCAACGGGTTGGCCATCGGGAGTCTCGACATGCAATGTCCAGGTATGAATTTGATTCAGAGGTACATTGGCAGGATCACTGCTCCAGGATACCTGAAATAAACCATCATCTGAAAGCTGTGAAGTGGAAGTATCCAGGTTAGCTGGAAGGGGTTCACTACCCATCATGATGGGGTGTAAAAAACGAGGACCGATTACCGGCATGAGTAATATAAAACCAACAATAATGATAATTGTAGTGATAGCAGCAGTAATGATTACAGACATTTTTTGCTTATTCATAAAACAACCTTCCAATCAGGATTAATTAATACAATTATAATCCTATTCGTTAATAATTAATTCCACTGTAGAGACTCTCCAAAAACACCCTTGACACTACGATTGATAAGATAACGAATTTTCAGAAATATAGGAATTTGATAGTAATTATTAGGGACATCGTTAGCTCCTATGATTTAGGATGGTAGTAATAGGAAACTCGCTTTATTGAAATGAGTAAACTTTTTTTGATTAAGAATTGATGATCATTTCAAAAATTCGTCCTCCTGGTTTTGTCATTTATAAATTCAAATATTCAAATGTACGAAGTACACAATGATGGGAGCCCCTATAATCTTGGCTTTTTGATTGGTGTGGCAATTGAATTTTTCGTTCTGGGTATTTTTTCTGGTTCCAGGAGTAGACATTTAAAATAAAAACTGAATACAATTATATTAACAGTTCTATGTTTTTAAAGTCGCCATTTTCTATGGGCGAAAAATAATCACTTTTTTATCCAAAGGAGGATAACATGAGACTTAGTAGACCAAAAAATAAGACCTGGTGGATCGCTGTCATTCTTGGCGTTCTGGGCATTATTTCCCAGTTTGTTTCCATTCCAGTACTATCTGGCTGGTCTTTCTGGTTAGTGGCTGCAGGATTTGTCCTGTTGGCGCTAGCAACCTATCTTAAGGACCTTTAATTTTTTTCTTTTTGTAAATAATAGATCACAAGGTCTTCGAATAAAAAAATCCATAATTCTTGAGAAAAGCAGGATTCTCAAGAAGATGGTATTTTATTGATTCTTTCCAAACTGCTAGAATGATTCAAATTAAAATTTATTGATCTGAGTTAAATCTGTGGTTTAGAGATATATAATCAACCAAAATCCTGCAGCACTGATGATGTTGCTAAAAAAGCATTCGACGGGAATCTCAGAATCCAGCGAATAGAAACATTATTGGAAAGTGGAGATTAATGTGATTTCACGGTTTAATTAATTATTAATATCGATAATTTCGACTATGAAATGCAATAGATTTGAAATATGATGTAAGTAACAATTTTATTGCCCGTATTAAGATGAACCGATTTCAAAACATTATAAACTTGATTATTATTGAAAATTTTTTCTATAAGTTAATATATTTCTTAGATATATAAAATCAAGGATTTTTTTATGGAAAAATCAAAATCAAAAAAATTAACAGTTGCTGGTACAGAAATTAACGCTTTACTTGTGATTGATGTTCAAAAAGGATTATTTAATAAAACGATTCCGATTTTTAAGGCTGATGTTTTACTCAGAAATATCACCATACTCGTGGAAAAAGCACATGAGAACCATGTTCCGGTTATCTATATACAACATTCGAATGACACGATATTGGCATATGGTTCTGATGGCTGGCAATTGCATTCTGGTATCAAACCCTCAAACAAGGATTTTTTGATTTACAAAAAACATGGAAATGCATTCGAGGAAACATCATTAGGCGGTTTATTGCAATCAAAATCGGTAAATAATCTGGTCATCACAGGATTGGTCACCCATGGATGTGTGAAAGCTACCACGATAGGTGCATTAGCGTTAGGATATAAGGTAACTCTGGTCAAAGATGGACATAGCAATTACAGTAAAGACGCTCCTGATTTGATTGAAAAGTGGAATCAAAAATTAAGTGAAAACGGCGTTGTTGTTAAGTCTGCAGTAGAGATAAAATTCTAATACAATTGGTTTTTTTACTCAATTTTTGATTATCCTTTTTGGTAGATAAATTCATACAGGAAGGTGAATATAAAATGGGAATAAAATTTGATATGTTTGGAATCTTTGTGGAAGATCTTAACAGGATGATCGATTTCTATAAGAATGCGATTGGTTTGGAAATTGACTGGAATGGCGAGGGACCCTATGCTGAATTTAAACATGAAGGCATCCGTTTTTCCATGTTCTCCCGTAAGGAATTACCACAACTACTTGGTAACACACCAGAATTTCCCAAGCAATTAAATGGGACATTTGAATTAGCCATTAATGTCGGTGATCCAAAAAATGTGGATGTAAAATTTCAAGAGATCATTTCCAAAGGTGGTAAGGAAATCTATCCTCCCAGAGATGAACCCTGGAACATGCGCTCCGCCATGATAGCAGACCCGGAAGGAAATATCATAGAAATCGCATCTGACTTTTGGACTTAATTAAAACCATTCTAAAAATAAGGAGATAAAGAGTTGGCTTCGCAATCGCTTTCCGGTTGATTCTGCCGTTTCTCATCTACCCACCATTCGAATTTGGAGTCGGATTATTATCCTCACAGGTATTTTTATTCTTATCATTGGCTTCAGGAAAAGGTTTTTTGATGAAGCATTAGTAAATCATAAATCATCTATTGAAATCACAAATCTCCAAAGATTTTTATGGGGAAAAGTATGGTTATGGTTGGGAGCTTTGCCTGTTGCAGCCATTCTGGGAAGTATTTTCTTTTTCATTCCGTTAGGAAATCCTGTTCTGAATCTAATTTACGTGTGATTCATTGGAGGGTATGGTACTCTACTGTTTTTTCTCTATAAACTTGGAAAAATATCTGGTGTGTAGGGAAAATTCAGAAATATAGGAACAAAATCATTGAATATCAGTAATTGGGTCTCCGTTTTCAAAAAGGATTGGAAGCAAATTCTACTTGCACTTGGATTTTCCACATCAATTCTTATCATTACAGCTGTTTACACACGCACTGGATGGGTTTATGTATTTCCAATCAATCTGCGGCTGATCTGGTTATTTATCTTTACCCCATTCACAGCTCTGGAATTCTGGATTGGTATTAAAGAAACAGAAAAATTACCCAAACATAGAGGGGTACCACTTGCTCAAGAGCTAATCGGATTATTTCCCCTGACTTGCTCATTTAGGTGATTTTTCATCAATTTTAGGCGTAAAAAAAGGATTTTCAGGACACTAACAGCTCTTGGAAATAGGCTAAAATTGAATGC
>PHBX01000010.1 GCA_002842045.1 Chloroflexi bacterium HGW-Chloroflexi-3
GACATCTGCCTGGGTGGCATGGCTCCAGCTTTGCCAGGCTGCATAAGCGTTGCTTACCAGCTCGCGAGCTTCCTGAATTGAGGTGAGATCATTATCCATGCTATCAGGTGATCCTAATCAAATTATTTGCGGAATACAACTTCATCTTCCACCACTAACGAATCAATAACAGCCATAATGACTGCATCAACCGGAGTGTCTTTGGTAGCAAAAGTCTGCCTGGCAGAAGATCCTGCACAGGTCAGTACCAGTTCACCTACACCGGCATTTACACTGTCCACTGCCACAAATGGTTTACCAAATGTTTCACCATTTTCATTCGTTTGTTGAACGATTAATAATTTCAATCCGTATAATTTTTCATCTTTTATGGTGGAGACTGTAGTACCGATCACTTTCGCTATTATCATAAATTACTCCTGGATGAGTTTATTTTTAAATCTTTAGAATGAAGATCTTTTTCTAACATCAAGTCACATTCTGATGCCAACTATGTAAGAATGGGAAAGAACGGTACTGTTTCTTGTTGATACAAAAGTACATATATGTACAATTATTCAAATTGTACACACCATTAAACAATAAGTCAACAGCCAAAATCAAATCCTTCACAATAAAAGCAGTCTTTTTTGAAAATCTGCCATTTTTCATTAAACAATTGTACATACTTGAACAATTAATAAATTTGTCTTATAATATCAATATCCATGGATCATCATATACGAAAAGATACTAAAATTGTGTCAAAATATATTAACAATTGTTCACTCTTGAACTTTTATAAAATTCGTTTATAATGATCTGTATGGAAAGACAACATCCAACCTTATTTCCCCATTTATTAACTAAATTAGGAGTGTGAAGATGAAAAAGATTTTTGGCATAATTCTCGTTGCAGTCTTCTTGCTGAGCGCATGCGCCCCTGCTGCAACACCCGCAGCCCCAGCGGATACCGATGCCGGTTCAGCTGCATTAGAAGGCGTTCCCGCTGGTATTAAAGAAGGTCTTAAGATCGCAGTTATTCGTAACCTGCCTTCTGATGACCACACAAAACAATTCCTTGATGGTGCCCGTTCTGAAGGCGAATCATTTGGTTTTGTTGTTGATACATTCATCGCCGATAATGATGATGTAAAATTCCAAGAATTGGTCGCACAGGCCATTCAAAAAGGCTACGATGGGTTAGTGATTTCCCATGGTAAAGCCGACTATTCCTACGACATGTTGAAACCCGCCGTTGATAAAGGCATGCTGGTTGTGACATTTGATACCGTCATTGAAAAAGATGGTATGACTCTCGACACGATCACCACAACTTTCCAGGATGACTTCAAATTGGCAGAGCTTTCTTTAACTGAAATTGCAGCCCTCTCCACAGACGGTTCTCCCGTTCGTGTAATCAAACTTTGGTTTGGACCTGGTGTTCCCCCGTTGGATCGCCGCGAGACCATCTATAAAACATTTGAAGAAGATGGCAAGATCGAGACTTTAGAAGTAATCGGACCATCCAACTTCCAGGATGTCCAGGGTGACATTGCTGCCCGCGTTGGTGCAATTCTCGCCAAATACCCCGTAGGCACAGTTGATGCTGTTTGGGGTTCCTGGGACGAAATGGCTAAAGGCGCTTACCGTGCATTGGTTGAAGCTGGCCGAACTGATGTAACCCTTATCTCCATTGATGTGTCCAATCAGGACATGAACCTCATGCGTGAAGAAGGTAGCATCTGGTTATCCACCGCTGCAGTTGACCCTCGCTTAATCGGTATTGTCAATATGCGCTTATTAGCAAAGAAATTTGCTGGTGAAGAAACCCCCGCTAACTATGACCTCGAAGCAAAACTCATCAAACAATCTGATCTCAAACCCGAAACCACCATGGAAACACTCAATGAAGTTATTGCAGGTTGGGGCAAATCAGATGCTTTCAATGAAGCATGGATGGATACCCTTCGTGCATTCTACAAGAAATAAGTCCTTCCTGCAGTAGGGTCCTATTTAATTCAATGGTTGGTGTTGTCTTTCCTCACTGCTTCAATATGCTATATAAGTTATTTGATCTTTATTAAATAAAAAAAGGAGAGTGATTTGAAAAGGGAGACCCCGCTTCAAATCACTCTACCGTTTACTGGGTATAATTATCTTATTCCAAAACTCATAATGACAGAGAAATTTCCTTGTTTATTTTGGGAGGTGTCGAATCGAATCGAATAATTCTTATTGGCTAGAGATGAAGGACATCTCCATAGAATTTCCTGGGGTAAAAGCACTCTCGAATGTCAATTTCACGCTCAATAATGCTTCTATTCAAGCACTTGTTGGGGCGAATGGCGCCGGTAAATCGACCTTGATGAAAATAATGGCAGGTGCATATAACCATTACACAGGAACAATCCTTTTGAATGGTGAAGAAGTCAACATCCGTTCTCCACGGGACGCCAAAAAGTTAGGGATTGAGATCGTCTATCAGGAAGTTGATACAGCGCTGGTTCCATATCTTTCGGTAGCTGAAAATATTATGTTGAATGTATTGGTTAACAAAATGGGTCATAAAGTGATGGTCCATTGGCCAGCAATTCATAAAGCTGCCCGTCAAATTCTGAAACGTCTCAATATCGAACTTGATACCAATGAAATCGTTGAGAATCTCAAGCTCTCACAAAAACAAATGGTGCTGATCGCACGAGCCATTGCTGAGGATTGTAGTTTCCTGATTCTCGATGAACCTACAGCCCCATTAAGCAACACGGAAACAGAAGAGCTTTTTCGTCTGGTGCGTGATTTACATGACAATCATAATGTAGGGGTGGTTTTTATATCCCACCGTCTGCCTGAAATTTTCGAAATCTGTGAGGAAATTACGATCCTGAAAGATGGAAAAGTGGTTACCCATCAACCAATCGAAGGATTGTCAGTCAACCGCGTGATCGAATATATGCTGGGTCAAAAACTTTCTGAGACATTCCCTAAACGCGCTGTAGAAATAAGTGGCCCCCTTTTACAGGTCCATAAACTCACTGAAAAAGAAGGTGCAGTACGCGATATCGAAATGGTGGTTCACGCAGGTGAGATCGTGGGAATCTCAGGTCTTGTTGGTGCTGGAAAAACTGAGCTTTGTAAAACCCTTTTCGGGGCATTGCCCATTGGCAGTGGTGATATTAAGCTTAAAAACAAAAAATTGAAAATTAACACACCTTATGCAGCAGTTACTCAGGGATTGGCACTAGTCCCGGAGGAAAGACGTAAGGAGGGTGTTCTTATCGGAGAACCGGTTTATAGCAATCTTTCAGCTGCGAATCTATCTCGTTTTAGTACTCCTTTCGGTTTTATTAAATCCATCGCCGAAAGGATTAATGCAAAGAAGATGATCAAAGATCTGGGGATAAAAACCCCCAGTGAAAATCAGAAGGTTGCTTATCTTTCAGGTGGAAATCAGCAGAAAGTTGCATTTGGCAAATGGCTCATCGCTGATGCGGAAGTCTTTATTTTTGACGAACCAACCAAAGGTGTTGATGTTGGCGCCAAGCATGACATCTTCGAACTGATCGGCAATCTTGCAGCTGCAGGGAAAGGTGTCATCTATGCTTCCTGTGAATTTGCCGAAATACTAGGCATCACCGATCGCGCTTATGTCATGTACGATGGTATGATCGCAAAAGAACTTGATACGAAATCCACCACGGAAGAACAGTTACTCTTCTACTCCACGGGAGGAAAATAATCTATGCAGGCTTCAACTCCTACAAAAGCCATTCCATTCACAACCCATTTAATCAACTTTATTACGAAATGGGGTAGTGTGCTGACCATCTTCGTCCTGATCATCTTTTTTACAATCAGCATGCCCAACTCTTTTTTGACCACGTCCAATCTCACCACTATTTTGCGCAGTATTTCAATTGTTACCGTCATTGCCATCGGTGTTACCGTCTCATTAACAATTAATGGCTTTGATTTATCAGTTGGCTCGATGGCGACCTTCGCCGATACTTTGGTGATATCGATGTTCGTCTGGCATATGCTCCCCACTGTCCCGGCGATACTTGTGACAATCGCTGTCGCTTTAATTGTAGGTCTGGTGAATGCGTTCCTGGTCGTCAAGATTAAAATTCCTGATTTGTTGGTGACCCTCTCGATGCTTTTCATTTTGGAAGGTGTAGCGATGACTTATGCTGGTGGTGGATCAATCAGTCAGGGAATGCCCCGTCTAGATGGTACTCCCACTTTTGGTACACTCCCATCTTCTTTCCGACTGATTGGTCAGGCACCTTATATCATTATAATCATGTTGGTGGTGGTTGCTGCGGTACATATCTTCCTGAATTACACGAAATATGGACGCTATTTATATGTGGTCGGTGGCAATATGGAAGCTGCTCGTCTTTCTGGTATTCCGATAGACCGATATCGTACTCTGGCGTACCTGATCTCTGCATCTTTGGCCGCTTTAGGTGGCATACTCTTGGCCTCGCGTATCGGGTCAGCTCAGATCAATGCTGGTGCCGGCTACCTTATGCCAGCTGTAGCAGCAGCGTTTATTGGTTTTTCAGTCGCAGGTGCTGGGCGTCCTAATGCTATTGGTACCTTTGCTGGAGCTGTACTCGTTGGAGTCCTTGAGAACGGTCTTGTGATGATGTCAATTCCGTATTACTCAATGAATATTGTGAAAGGTGCAGTGCTGGCAATTGCATTGGCCTTCACCTATGTACGTAAAAAGTAAATATTATTAATTGGAGGAATGTGATTCATGTCCAAATTTGATACCTATTTTTTGATGAAACCAGCTGAAGTGGCGGAATACGCCAAAGAAAAATTGGATGTTTTTGCTCCAGACGCTGACCTGGATTGTGTGGAAATTGGGGATGGCAACATTAACTACATTTTCAAAGTCTGGGATAAGAATGACTCCAAATCAGTGATTGTAAAACAAGCAGGACCAACAGCACGTATTTCCGATGCCTTTGTTCTCTCAACCGATAGAACCCGAATCGAAGCCGATATTCTAATTCTTGAGAACAAATTGGCACCTGGATTAGTTCCCGAAGTCTACAAGTATGACGAAGTGATGAACTGTTGTTCGATGGAAGATCTCTCCGATCATGAGATCATGCGTTTCGCTCTGATGAAGCACCAAAAATTTCCACGTTTTGTGGATGATATTACCACCTTTATGGTCAACACCCTTTTGCTTACTACCGACGTCGTTTTGGAGCATAAACACAAAAAAGAACTGGCACGTAGTTATGTCAACCCTGAATTATGTGAAATTACTGAAGACCTGGTTTATACAGAACCCTTCAATGACTATAATGGACGAAATAACGTTTTCCCTCCCAACCTTGAATGGGTACAGCAGAACCTTTATGGAGACCAGGATCTGTTGCTGGAAGTTGCCAGGCTCAAATTTGAATTCCTGACGCATGCCCAATCTTTGATCCATGGTGACCTGCATACCGGGTCAATTTTCATCAAGCAGGATTCCACCAAAGTTATCGATCCTGAATTCGCATTCTATGGTCCAATTGGTTATGATACCGGTAATGTAATTGCCAATATGATCTTCGCCTGGGCGAATGGCGATGCGACCATTAGCGACGAGGCTGTGTATGCCGATTATGTTGGCTGGGTGGAACAGGTTATTGTTGACATCATCGATCATTTTATCGTTAAGTGGAAAATAGCCTGGAAAGAAAATGTCACTGAAATCCTGGCAAAAGTACCTGGCTTCCAGGAATGGTATCTTCACACCGTGTTGAGTGATACCGCAGCTGTCACGGGACTGGAACTCTGCCGCCGAATTGTTGGTCTGGCTCAGGTCAAAGACATCACTACCATCCCCGACGAAGCAAAACGCTTGCGTGCAGAACGTATCTGCCTGACCGCAGCCAAACGTTTCATCAAGGATCGGGATAGCTTCCTTTGCGGTGCCGATTTCCTGAATAACCTCAAACAGGCAGAAAAAGAATTTACAACTTAGTTAAACTATTGGCTGGGCAAAGCAATGACTTCCCCAGCCAGCAAAATCAACTCATCATGAGTACTTCATAAGGAAAATGAAAAATGGAAAATAAATCAATCTTCGACCTGGAAACTGTTTATCTGGATGACAAGAACAATGCTGTCATCATGCTGGATCAGACCCTTGTCCCAAATGAGATCAAATATCTCCAACTTACCACCCAACCGGAAATCTGGGCAGCGATCTATGAACTGCGGGTGCGGGGAGCACCTGCTATTGGCATCACTGCAGGATATGGCGCATATTTAGGCATCAAACAATCAACAGCGACAGATTTTGACACATTCTTCAATGAATTCAAAGCTGTCAAAGAATACCTGGCTTCTTCACGTCCCACCGCGGTCAACCTGTTTTGGGCACTTAAAAAAATGGAAACCTGTCTTCTTAGCAATAAGGATAAATCTATTCCTGAGATCAAAACTGCCCTGCGTGAGCAGGCAGAAGAGATTAAGGCTGAGGACATTCGTACCAATAAAGCGATAGGCGAATTCGGTCTCTCGCTGATACAACCCAACTCAGGTGTGTTGACACATTGTAACGCAGGTTCACTGGCAACTGGTAAATACGGGACCGCAACGGCACCCATGTATCTCGGGCAAGAACGTGGCTATAATCTCAAAGTCTTCGCCGATGAGACCCGACCACTACTGCAAGGTGCGCGATTGACAACCTTCGAACTAGCTGCTGCTGGAATCGATGTAACCCTAATCTGCGATAATATGGCTGCGACTGTAATGAAGAAAGGCTGGATTCAAGCTGTTTTTGTGGGTTGTGATCGCGTTGCTGCCAATGGCGACACCGCCAACAAGATTGGCACTGCTGGTGTGGCCATTCTGGCGCATGAATATGGAATCCCTTTCTATGTGTGTGCTCCTTCTTCCACTATTGATATGGAAACTCCAACGGGTGAACAAATAGAAATTGAGTTACGGAAACCCGAAGAAATCTACAGAAAATGGTATTCCAAACCGATGGCACCTGAGCAAGGGGTCAAATTCTACAACCCTGCCTTTGATGTCACCGATGCGAAATATATCACCAGCATCATCACTGAATTTGGGATTGCTCGTCCACCATATATCCGAACGCTTCCACAAATTTTCGAGAAAAAGCACTCCTCCGAACAGAGATAAGCTTTTTCATGTTTTCCCCCAAATAAACAGGCATAGATCCTTCCGTGCCTGTTTATTGTTAATAATAACAAGAGGGAATCGTTATAAAGTGGGATAGGTTAATTTTATTATTCAAGCATAGTCATTTCAAATATCTTGATTTATATATAATTTTGTTCTCTATACTTGATTTTATTCCTCTAAAACAGACTGTGCAGTCTCCATATCAGTGACCAGGTGGTGCACCGTCCCGCTTTTCAATGCTCCATGAATGGCTACAATCTTTTCAGGTCCGGTAGCCACACCAATCACATTGGGTATTCTTTTTAAATCGTCATAATCCAGAATGATCATGCGGTCTTTTATAGGATTTTCCACATAATTACCATCTCTGTCATAGAAGTGCAGCAAGATATCTCCGACTGCACCTTTGCGTTTCAATTCATTCATCATTTCTGGTGTAAAATGACCGGTGCGAACCAGAGTTGAATCGGGACCTATGTATCCCAATCCTACTATACATACATCTACATTCGAAATCCCCTGGAAAGCTTCTTTAATACTGGGTTCTTCCATCATGGCATTACGGACAGATTCACTTTGAACAACTACAGGTACTGGTAAAGATATGATTTTTGCGTTTAACTTTTCGGCAATACGCCAACTGATACCATAAGGCGCATTTGGTGAGAGATAAGTCCCAGCCAATTCCTGGATAACAATATTCGAAGGAGCACTTTTTCCATCCAGGAATTCAATCATATTAGAAAGCGTTGAACTGAAGGCTACCCCCAAACGACAATTAGGTTTGAGATGCTTCATCATTTCAAATGCAGCATATCGACAGACTTCCTTGATCGTTTCATTGGGATCAGACATTGTTTTTGCAATGGTAACTGAACTCAGATTGTATTTTTCTTTAATCCGATTTCCCAATCGATACTGTTTAGGTAATGGTCGAGTAATCGTAAATTGTACAACACCTTCTGCGCGTGCACGCTGTAATAATCGAGTAATGCTGACACGCGACATATGCAATTGTTCTGCGATTTCTTCGTGAGTCATGCGCTCCACATAATAAAGCCAGGCAGCAATTACAATTAATTCATCCTGGGTGTTTTCTGCCATCTAATGCTTCTCCTGAAAATGATATTTTTTACAAGTTAATTCGAGTAATATTGGAAATCTTTTGCTTCTACAACTTATTATTCTTTTGAACGATCCCTTGAATTGCATCCAGCATATCTGGCGGTAGGGTGTTGACATCACCTAATAATTCTGCAAATGTCAACGTTTTGGAAACGTGTTCCAATCGTTCAGTCTTAATCAATGCTTCATCTAAATTCTTCCCAACCGCCAGGCTACCATGATTACGGATCAATAGAACATCGTGATACTTGATTAATTCCCTGACAGCTGCTGCGTTCTGGGGTGAAGAGGGTAATGAGAACTCGGTAATCGGGATTTCACCAAAAGCAATTGCTGCTTCCGGGATCACATCCATCCGTACCTTACCCATCGAGATGGCCAGTGCATTCGCGAAGATAAGATGTGTGTGTATTACGGCACGAACATCCGGACGCTGACGGTAAATCTCAATGTGCATCGGTTGTTCAGAGGTAGCTTTCAGATTTGGATTTTCAGCAGCTTTAATGATTTGGCCATCTATATCGATCACCAGCAAATCCTCAGCTGAGATACGTCCTTTGGTCACGCCTGATGGGGTGATCAGTATATTCCCATTTTGAAGGCGAACCGATATATTTCCATCATTGGAAACCATCAAACCACTGTGATAAAGAATACGACCCGTCAGAATAATAGCATCGCGTAGCTGTTGTTCACTGCTGAAATCATTAAACTGCAGAATGTCACGACTTGTGTAAGCACTTTCGATGTTTTTAGAGATATCGGGTGGATTGTTTGGTTTGCTTAAACTGGATTCTGATGTTTTAGGTTGATCCAGATAAGGACGTACAGGCGTAGAAGGAGGATGGTGAAGGTTGCCTTGCAAGATTTCAACCCCCAAACGTCTGGCTTTTTCATATGCGAGGTCTGTGAGCAGCATATTCTCCTCGATTATTAATGAGGTTTTTCCCTGGGCTGCAATGTTCTCGATATCTTCGTCAGTCAATATGATTTTCGCCATGATAACAACCTGTTCGGAATGGAGTGATGATACAATCGTTCAACAATGAACAAAAGATAATAATATTTTACACCTTTTCCGGGTGAAAATCAATCTATTCAATAAATTGATTTTACCTTAACTCTACAAAAAACTTTGTAAACATCTGATTAATAATCAAAACCCCATTCTCATTTTGAGGATGGGGAATTGAAAACCCAATTGTTCTAGAAGGAGGAAAGATAAAAGCTAGGGGCGTTCCCCTAAGGTAACCTCAATTTTCAAAGATTTACCACCACGGATGATACTCAAAGTGACAGTATCACCAGGATTGTAATTACTTAGTTCAAGACGTAATGCCTGAATACCATCCACACGGGTATTATTAATGGCTGTGATCACATCGCCACCGATCATGATTTCCTGGCCGTCCAGCTCAAATGTTTTGTCACTTCCACGAATGCCAGCTTCATCCGCCGGGCTATCCGCCTGCACTTCGACTACCAGCACACCTTGTTGATCCTCGTCGAGATCCATTTCTTGAGCAACCTCAGGGATCAAACTACCTCCGGTGATGCCCAGGTAAGCCTGCCCACTTGAAAAAGCACTGGAAGGGGTCTGAACAGTTGTCTTACCCGGGCGAACACCTAGTGTTACGTCCACTGTCTGGGATTTCCCATCGCGCAGAATGGTCAGTTCGACCACCTGGCCTGGCTCAGTGGCGCGTGCCAGATACGAGACCAATTCCTCAAAATTCGGGGTAGGCTCGTTGTCAATCGCAGTGATGATGTCGCCACCGATAAGCACCTGCGATCCCAAATATTCAAATTGTTTATCACTACCGCGTAATCCTGCTTCGTCTGCCGGGCTATTCGGTGAGATGGAAGCGATAATTACACCACGCTGGTCACGATCCAGATCCATGGCTTCAGCGATATCTGCCTGCAAGGTGCTTCCGGAAAGACCTAACCACGAATGTTGATAAGAACCTGTTTCGATTAAATCAGGGACAACGCGCAAAACGATGGAAGATGGCACTACAAACCCGATACCTGCATTTGATCCGCTCGAAGACTGTATGGCTGTCGTGACGCCAATAACCTGGCCTATATCATTCAGGAGCACACCGCCGGAATTTCCGGGGTTGATAGCTGCATCCGTTTGAATGATATCAGGTATGGTGTAATTCCCGTTCATGGAGCCATTATCGACTGATAATGAACGTCCAACTGCACTGACGATCCCAATTGTCATTGTTCCGGAAAGTCCATATGGATTTCCAATCGCGATTGCGAGATCACCAACCTTTACATCCTCAGAGGAAATTACGCTTAACGGTTTTAATTCATATTCAGGCGCATCGATCTTCAACACTGCCAGATCGGAATCTGCATCTGCACCGACCAATTCGGCAGGATATTCTCGCCCGTCATAGAATTGGACAACAATCCTGGTGGCATTTTCCACTACGTGATTGTTGGTAACAATGTGACCTTCTTTATCCCAGACAAAACCCGATCCAAGGCCGGATTGTTGCGGTATGCCTTCCTGATCTTCAAATCCAGGTAAGCTAAAGGGCAAATCAGATATTCCACTGATAGTTGAAATGACCTGGATGTTGACTACGGAAGGATTTACCAAATCATAAATCTGACTGAGAGAACCTTCGGAAGTTGCATCCTGGACAGGGTCATCCACCCTGACAGAATCCAGCTTTTCCTGCTGAGCAACCGGTTCCTCAGCAGGTTGAGAGCTGGTGTCTTTGCTATTATCAAATATTGACAAATCTGCCAGTTGCCGCAAAGGCGCACAAGCAGTAATTGTCAAGGTGAGAATTATTATTAAAACTGGGAATAACAATCTCTTCTTTAATCTGCTTTTTTGCATATATGTTTCCTCCGATATTTGCTTTTTTACCTTTTCATATGATACCGATTTACTGCTCTTTTGTCCTTATGGGAAATTCAAAATAAGCTTAAGGAAAGCTTAAGGAAATACAGGTTTTGAAACTATCCCTTTGACCAGTGGAAAATGGTAAGGAATACCAGGAAAAAGAGTTTAGATGTAGATTATGATGCTCATGGAGGTTTTCTAATGAGGTGACTTATTTTATTATTAACAATGTTTGTATTTTTAGTAAGTGGTTGTAATTCAAAACCACAACCTGCAACAAATGAATTTATTGAATTTTTAGCACAGGTTCAAACCAATTTGGAGAAGTCAGTTGGTGCCAGGTGTGTATCAAGTAGATTGGTCTTCTACGAATTTTGGAGGAACAAAGGTATCCTTTGAGGTTGTTCAAAATCCTTCTGGAGTTGTCTCAATCGTGAATCAGACAATTGTAATTAATTCTGGGGGCAGATAAGAGTCTCCTACCAATTCATGGAAGGTCTCTTTAGCACCTCAGGAGGCGACGATAATATCAGCGGGGTAAAAATTACCCAGGTTTGTTTCTACCCCATTAATCTGATTATTCTCAATTTGTATATCAGTAACGAATTCGTTCAGGTGTAACTGACCCTGGTGGTTCTCAATCACTTTGACCAGAGCATCGACTATGGTGGTGGTACCGCCTTTGATGGAGTAGAGGAATAACTGGTCAGCTCCACGCGCGATCCGTTTGGGAATACGTGCATCAAAGGAAGCTTCAGAATTGAGAGCAAACACACCCAGTCCCTGGAATTGACTGGGTGGTGTAAAGAAATCTGCCAGAATGGATATAAAAACTGCTTCTCTGCAGGTATTGTATCAAAACCAAGCTTGAGTTTCAATCAAAACCAGCTCTGAAATTAAATATTTTAAAATTTATGGATGATAGATAAAGTAATTACAATTGAAGAGGAAGACGAGTGTCCAAAGGTAACCAGACAATAAAACAACTGCCTTTCCCTGGTTTACTGGTAAAGGTCAGAGAGCCTTGGTGAGCCTGTATCAGATCTCGAGCAATGGTAAGTCCCAATCCCATACCTTCCGGTAAGCGTTGGGAGGCTTTTCCCCGTTGATAAGGTTCAAATATGCGTTCAGCTTCCTCGGTGTCAATTCCGGGTCCATCATCCTGGAGAATAACTTGCCAGCCCTCATTTTTGGCTAAAACTTTCAATGAAATATGTCCACCAGATAGTGTGTAGCGAATGGCATTACTAAACAGATTCTCGAGCACCTGTGCGATGCGGTCAGGATCAAAGTTGGCTTCTAAAGGGGTGGATTCATGGATATCAGTTTGCCAGGAAAGATGCTTATCTTCTGCCAGACGTATCCAGGGGGGGAGGAGGGATTCTATCCAGGGTTGCACCTTGACTGGACGAATCTCCAGATCCAGGCTTCCTAAAACCTGTTCGTGTAAATGTGCCAGTTCATTCAGTAAACCTTGCAAGCGAACCAACTCGTCATCCATTCCCTGAACCAGTTCCTGACGCAATTGTGGATCTTCACCCGCACCACTTAAAAGCGCTTGAGATGCTGATCGCAAAGCACCCAATGGCCGTCCAAGTTCATGCACCAGATTACCTAGTAAGCGTTTACGACTGGTCTCCATGGTTTGCAAGCGCTCAACCAGTGTATTAAAAGCGCGTTGCAATACTCTGGTTTCCTCCAACCCGCCTTCTGGGAGAAGTTGCGGATTACCACCACTCGCCAATCGATAGGCGGCATCGGTGGTTTGTCGAATAGGGCGTTCCAGATCACGCGCCAATAACCAGCTTAGTAGTAGCCCAATGATCAATCCACCTGCCAGCACAAAAACCATCACCTGGCGCAGAGTTTGGGACCGCTCGTAAATACTTGCCAGTGGATTGACCAATCGCACAAACCCAATCAGTCCGAGATCTCTGCTGGAATAGACCGGAACAATAATATCGGTGACCTTCCGTTCCTCCATGGTAATCTCGGCTTGTATGTCCTTAGCCGATAACAACTCGGTGTCCGGCACGTTGAATACCTGGCCGATCAAAAACGAATCTTCCGGGTCAGAGGAGACAATCAACCTACCTTCGGGGTCGAGTAACATGACCTTAGCAGTTAGTCTCGGACTGACACGGGTCACGAAGGCCTGCGCTCGTACTGGATCTTCCCATATTTCCATATACGCACTGGCGGTATCAGCCACCAGAACTGCCTGGCGGGTTAATTCGTTGGTTAAATTTCCAAGAAACACCTGAGTTTCCAGGAGATAGGTAATTAAGATCCCCATCACTGGAATGATCACCAATAAAGGTATGAGTGTGTTCAAAATCAGCCGGGATCGTAAGGTTTTCATATAGATAGCTTTTCTGGCTGGTATTTGTAACCCACACCTCGTACGGTTAATATACGTTTTGGGCGATTGGGGACATCTTCCAGTTTCTCACGTAGCCAACGAATATGGACGTACACGACTTGGGGTTGCCCGATAAATTCGGCACCCCATACACGGGTCAGGATCTCATCGGTGGAGAGTACCTGTGGGGTGGACCGGGCAAGTGTGAAAAGTAATTCGAATTCGCGTGGGGAAAGATCCAGTTCTCTTCCTTTAAAAATTGCAGTATGGGCAGCCGAATCAATGCGCAGATTGCCAATTTCAACAATGTCTGTGGAAAGATCTGAGCTATTTTCTCTGAATTGTGATCTTCTAAGAACAGCTTTGACATGTGCCAATAGTACACTGAAATCAAAGGGTTTGGTGACATAATCATCTGCTCCCAGTTCCAGACCAAGCACTTCATCCAATTCTCTTCGTCTGGCAGTCAGCATGATCACCGGAATATGCATCTGATTACGGAGTTTTTTCAATGCATCCAATCCGTCCATACCAGGTAAGTTGATATCCAGCAGGATCAGATCTGGTTTCTGTTGATCTGCTGATGCGAGCCCATCTTCGGCGTTGGCCGCTGTACGGGTTTCATACCCGGCTTGCTGTAGATTAAACGCCAGGCTGCGCCGTAAAAGGGCATCATCGTCGATGAGCAGAATCTGTTTTGCCATGATCGATACTATACAATAGAATTGGTAAAAAGGGTAGGGGATTATTGTTGTTGAGCTCTTAAACTATTATGTTAATAATCTCATGAGTTCCTCATTTGAAAAGTTTAGAGTAAAAATAAAAGAAATAAATTATGAATTTCAGAGAATTCGAATCAAAAATTAATAATTTGCCATATTAGTTGAGAGAGTGAAAAAGTTCTTAGAATTAGAAGGATTTCATGTGCAGATCAACAGTATTCCTAAAGATGCCTTTCATTGCTATTTGCGGTTTCCAGAATTGTTGTATAAGCAAGGTTTATCACCTCATCACCAGGAAAAAATACTGATACAAGTGGACACTGTGTCTCAAGGTTATGATTACCAACCTGAGATAAAAATCCTCAACAAATTTGATGTATTTACTGAAGTTAGAGTTACGCCATTAAATTTGTTACTTTCCCAAAAAATCTTCAGGGAATTTTGGAATCAGGTAGAATTAACCTAAGGTGTCTACAATTCTTTGTACACTATAATCAGACACAGTAGACTCTGAATCATGTCCAAATGGATATCCAATTTTTTTAAGACCACCCTTCACCCGGTGATGTATCCATGGTAAGGTGATGTCACCACCTTTTTTTGAAGGTTGGTATTTTAAAGTGGTCAATTCAACCGGACTGCAACGTTTTGCTTTCATTTTAAATATTCAGATTTGCCACCTATGCCAATAGCCGGATTTTAGGACTGGAGGTGGATGATCAGCATGTCCGTTGGCAGATGCGCAACCGTACCCATCGGCTGGAGATCATAGCTACACAAGCGGAAGGTGGATTGCTGCATGCTCCGGCGCCGGAGTGAATGGGTCGACGTATTGCAGAGACACTGAGTGCCACTATTCATGTACGCTTGATTAACCTGAAGTCTGGTGATTTGGAATTTGACGGTGTGGGGAACTATGCGGGTCTGGAAGCAGTGGGGGATCTGGAGAAGTTGATCAGGATGGCGGTGTAGAATGGTAGGGTGCATTGTCGAAGATGCCCTTTTGGGGTGCACTTGGGGATCATCAGCTTTCTCAATTAACGATAATTAATCCCATTAACAACCCAGCAGGAGTGCATTGCACCTTGTATACAATAACAGGTATTGCATAGAAAAAATTTAGATATAGGAAATATGATTAGCAGCTTCGCCCAATATTAGGAGTGAGCGCTCTGTGGCATATCGTATCAATTTATTATTTTCAAAATCTGTAAATGTTACATTCGTTGTAAATTCAATAATTTGTTTTGTTTCAGTGTACATATCCCAAATATAAGCTAGATTATTTTCTTGAGGTTTCATACACCACCTGGGCTGTTGCTAATATATGGCGTTTCCGGAAAGGGTTACGAAGCGCTTCTTTTTCAAGAATATCTACCTGGCGATTGAATATTTCTTGTAACTCAATTTGCATCTGAGCAAGATCAAAAAGACTGATTTGATTTTCATCATCAAAGCTGACCAAAACATCGATATCACTATTGACATCAAAATCATCACGCAATACTGAGCCAAACAACGCAAATTCTATGCAAAAACCTAATACCGTTCAATGGACTTCTTCCCGTGATGGAATACTTGGTACTGGTCATATCATTACTGTTTCGGACTTATCCATAGGTGTCCACAGGATACAGGCTGAATTATGTAATAGTCAAGGAGAATTTACAAATAATCACCTTTACCAGGATTCCATCCAAATTGAAATATATGAAAAAGCTGAACCACTTGCGATTGAAGCGTGCATTATCCCAACGGATGGATATGACTGGTCATACGAAGATATAGAATCTCGAATTGGAACAGGTGGTAATGCGAAGGGCATGCCCAGTTGTGTTGCGAATTTTGTACTCAGAAACAATCTGAATGAAGATGTCCATTTATTTGATTATTATGCGTTTGATAATGATGCGATACATTCCGAAAACTGGAAAGGAAGACGAATTGACGCTTATGGTGAATGGAGTGATCAAGTCAGTCATACAGAATATGTTGATGGTTCAGTTACTTATGGTGAAATCAGGAAAATTTTGTTATTGAAAATTGACCCCGAATGTATCCAATACCAAGATACAAATAAAGAAGCTCTTTGGGAAGCAATGGCATTTCCGGTTGAAAAATTCCCTTGCCCATAAATTTACAATTTAGAATCCAAAATATTTAGTATTTTCAATTTCCATTCACTTATTTTTTGAATTTGAATTAGTGTTGATGAGTTGTAACTATGACGCAAATTTCAGGTTTCGAATCTGATAAGAATGATTTTTATATCGAGGAATTGCTAAGCAGAAATTAAGCAACCAAATCATTTCTAGCGTGTTAATAAACTTGTGACGAATTACCCTTCACTTTTAAAGGAAGCTTAATGATTAAAATAATTCAAACAAACCATGACCTATCACCTAAGAATCCATTTGACCAGCTTCCCTGGCATGGCAGCCAGGAGCAACTGACCAATCATCCTGCGAAAATATCCGCGCTTATTAATGAATTTGAAAAACCTCTTTGGGTTGTGAACACATCCGCTCAGGTATTTCTAACAGATCAGGATGGATTTTCAGCAGCAGGATCTGAGAATCTTCTTCAGGCGGAACGGTGGGCATATGTACCTCCCACGCCGATTGAATCCTTCGGTGACCCAGCTTTCATGCAAACCTATGGCATCCGTTATCCTTATTATGCTGGTGCAATGGCGAATGGAATTTCCTCGGTTGAAATGGTAGTGGCATTGGGGAAGGCAGGATTGATGGGGTCATTTGGATCCGCTGGATTACCACCAACCAGAATTGAAGCTGCCATTCATGCCATTCAACAAGCGTTACCGGATGGACCCTTTGCAATCAACCTAATTAACAGTCCGAATGAGCCTAATTTAGAAAGAAATCTGGCAGAGATGTACATCGGGTCAGGCGTGAAGGTGATTGAAGCGTCTGCCTACATGGATCTGACCTATGCTTTGGTCCATTTTCGTGTAGCCGGACTCTCACAAGCAAGTGATGGCAGCGTATTAATTGGCAATAAAATCATTGCCAAGATATCTCGTAAGGAAGTCGCGCGGAAATTTATGCTGCCAGCACCGGAAGACCTGCTCAAGCAATTGCTTGCGGATGGAAAGATTACAGAGGAACAGGCTGTGCTGGCACGCCAGGTACCCATGGCGGATGATCTCACCGTTGAAGCAGACTCAGGTGGTCATACAGATAATCGTCCGCTGGTGGGTCTGATCCCAACCATGCTGGCAATTCGGGATGAAGTGCAGGCGAAAATGAATTATCCGCAACCGATTCGCATAGGCGCTGGTGGTGGCATCAGTACTCCAGCAGCCGTATTGGCAGCCTTTATGATGGGGGCAGCGTATGTCGTTACTGGATCAATTAATCAAGCCTGTGTTGAATCAGGCGCATCATTGCACACACGGAACTTGCTCGCACAAGCTGACATGGCAGATGTGATCATGGCACCTGCTGCCGATATGTTTGAGATGGGTGTGCGAGTGCAGGTATTGAAACGTGGTACCATGTTCGCCATGCGGGCCTCACGTTTGTATGAGTTATATTCTCGCTATAATGCTGTAGAAGAAATACCGAGTGCGGATCGGGAAAAGATTGAAAAAACAATTTTCCGACGCAATCTGGATGAAGTCTGGGAAGAAACCCAGGCATTCTTTCGCGAGCGTGATCAAAAGAACCTCGACCTCGCCTTAAAAGATCCGCATCATAAGCTGGCGTTGATCTTCCGTTGGTATCTGGGACTATCCTCGCGCTGGTCGGTGGTAGGAGAGCCTGGCAGGGAGATGGATTATCAAATCTGGTGTGGTCCAGCGATGGGAACTTTTAATCAATGGGTTAAGGACAGCGTTCTGGAACCGGTGGAAAACCGCAAGGTGGTGGATGTCGCCATGCAGATTCTGAATGGGGCTGCGTATCTGGCACGTGTGCGGAGTTTATCCAATCAGGGCATCACGCTGGCAAGCGAACTGCAGACATACTATCCACAACGTTTATTGTAAGCATCAATGTCGGATCATCACAGAATTTGTTGGATTCCCCTTGAAGAAAAGTCAATTTCCTGATGATTGTGTTTGATTGCCAGAGTCACCAGGGAATGATTTAATTTACGCCAAAATAATTTTAGATTTTTACATTCTGCGGGACATTGCAGTATTTTTATTGGTTGCCAATCTTCATAGGTTTTCAATGGAGGAAGATTGAAAGCAATCTGGCGGGTGTCAATGCGTAGACCAATTTGCAGTGCTTTAACAATGGCTTCTCGACCACTCCATAAGAGGGAAGCTGCCAGCGCCTGTTCTTTGATGGAGAGGGCCAATATTGATTTGGCTTCCGGCTTGGTGAAATAATCCTCCACAAAACCACGAGATTTGGCTTCAATCTCTTCCAGATCGATCCCGATCGTAATATCAGGATCGAAACAGAAAGCTGCAACCACATTCTCTCCGCGGTGACTGATCGATAATGATCCCTCGAGACGCTGATCATTCCACATCACAAAGGGAGCACCGCTGACTTCATTATGGATCGAGAGTTCCTGAAATGGTAGGGTGTCAGAACCGGTTAACCGGTTGCTTAGAAGTTTCTTGGTAGTCCAACGCCCTGATATCCATTCCTGTTGACGTTTTGGAAAGCGAAATTGCCGGTATCGATTTATTTCCTGCGGGGATAACCAATCCAAATCCTCAGGAATAGAATCAAACTTTTTTATGCACCAAAATACAGGGTAATCCGATTTCATGGTAGAGTGGGGCACAGACCATTAATCTGGTCTATGCCCCAAAATAATTATTTCATCAAAGTCTCAATAGGTGTGAGCAATTCCTGCTCGACACTGTAAGGCATTGGTGAGGTACGATACTTTTCAATTTCCAGATAGACCTGACCTTTGCTATCAACCACACGGGCATCAAAATATTGTTGCCCATCGCTGGAGGTGACGGGTTGCACTTCGGCATAGATCGGCAATCCATTAACCTTGTTCTCGTACAACCGCAATGCACCAATTGATTTTGGCAGGCTGAGGGTTCCAGCGTTTCCGATGTCCCAAACACCAGCGGTTTGTAAACACAATTCGACCAAAATTGGAATGCTAATCATAGTATTTTCTTTCTGAGACAGAGGTGGAATCTGGCGATTCAGTTTGCCTAAAACCACATCTCCATTTCTTTGCACTCCTTCTAAAACCTGGAAAGCTGGACCGTGGAAATATAGTTTGTAGATGTCATTTGCCTGCAGTGTATAGGCACCATTCCAATGCGGTGCCTTTCCTTCGGTTTTCACCTGAGGTAGATTGGCAGGCACCAGATACACCTGACCTGAGAAATGCAGGAGATGATCTGTGCGTTGGTGTGCGCGTGCAAGATCAGACTCAAGGGTTACGTAAGCCACCAGTCCTGCTTCTTCCCGAACCACCTGTGCTTTCCAGGTGATCCGACGAGCTTCATCACGGTAAAATTTGAAGGGGGTCATAAACTGGATATTCGATAGTCTTTCAACCCGAAATCCACTTTTAGAAGATCCGATTCTGGAAGCAATATGTTGAGCAGCAATCGAAAATCCTTCGATGCCCATGACACCAGGTAAGAGGGGCACACCATTCAGGCTATGATCTTTAAGGAACGCTTCCTGGTTGGGATCCAATTCAGCTTCCAGCAATATGCCATCCTGAAGGCTGACACCACTGACGCGGCTGAGCATTACATGAATCGGTTGACCACTGGTGAGAGCAATGTTTGCTTTTTCAATGTCCAGACCGCCATTAGGTTCCTTTTGGGTTTCTAACAATCCCAGTGAACCAGCAAGAACCACTTCACCTCGTGATCCAGCTTCTAATTCCTGCCGGACACAACCAGCAGCCTGATCTGGATGGATCATTTCAATCCCGGCTCGTTTCATTAATTCCGGTATATGACCACGGCTTGCCATACCAACTTCAGCCCAGGCACCCCAATCGATGGTCACAACCTGAATTTCGGGACACTCATGACGGAAAGCGGATGTAAGCCGGCACAGCAGATCATTAGCTGCGCTGTAATCGGTTTGCCCGGCGTTTCCAAAACGTCCTGCAACAGAGCTGAAATTAACGATTGCTTTTGGCAATTGTTTTGCATTTTCGAGTGCTTTGAAGAGGTTGAAGAAACCAGTCGCTTTCACATTGATAATTTGCCTGAATTCCTCTGCGCTCTTTGAGTCAAGTTTGCGGCTTTTTTCCACACCGGCAGCGTGGACCAAAACATCCACCCGACCCTCTTTCTCGATAATTTGCTTTACGATTTCGTTCACAGTGTCTTGATCACTGACATCACAGGGAAGATAAGTTGCCTGTCCTCCGGATTTGTATATCGCATCCATGGTTTTTAATGTAGCTGCAGCGCGTTCCAGTCCGGCGATCTCCTGATTGATGATGGCTGGGGTAGCTTTTTGACCGGATTTGGATAACCGTTGCAAGATCGTAAACTTGAGCTGTTCGGGATCTTTGACCAATAATTCCAATTCAGGATGATCTTTTTCAGGCAATTGGGTGCGTGCCAGTAGATAGAAATGTCCCTGCGTGTGCTGAGCCAGATCTTCCACGATGGGAGCGGTGATACCACCAGTGCCACCACTTACGAGGAAAACTGCGCCTTGTGAGATTGGATTTGTTTGTGCTATGTCAATTTCTGAATCCTGTAATACCAATGTGAAACGTTGTTCCTCTTCCCAGCCCACTTCCATAACAGCCGGATCAAAGAGTGTTTCTTCTACCAACTTATTTGCCAGGCTGGCGGGTTTTTCCTTACTTGAAAAATCGACCACTTTTACAAAAACGTCATGACGTTCGCGCGCGATGGCTTTGGCGAAGCCAATAGCCGCCCCGGATAAAGGATTGTCGGCGCCATTGGCAGATAAACCATGCAGACCGTCCATGCGGGTTGCTACAACCAGAAATTTGATCTCAGGTAATTGTCTGATGGCTGCTACCAGATTGTAAAATTTGGATTCCAATGTGCTGTGCCATTCCTCAACATCCATTTTTGTTATCAGGGTTTCCTTGTTTAAGGTGGCCAAAAAGTACAATCCATCAATAGAGCCTGATTCTGCCCATCGTTTGATTTGGTTGATTAATTCTTCCTGGTTGGAGGATTGAATTGACAAAACTTCGACCTGATTGCCTGTTAGTTTCTTTTCCAGGGCTGGTGCAAATTTACCACTGTCTTTGATAACAACCACCCTGGAACCCTGTTCCAATACCATTCCTGTAGGTGTGCATAATTCAATACGGGGACGTAAAACTGCAACCGGTACCCGCCGTCGGATGTTGGCGGTTTCTTTAGATTCGATCAAATTATCAGGCTGATCTGCGAGTTTCTCTTCCACGGGCTCAACAGATTTTTGCTGCGCCTGGGCATCCAATACAAACTGAACAACTTTTTGCAGAGTATTGTAGTCTGAAAGGCGTAAATCCTCACGCCGTGGGATGCCAAAATTCTCGCGAATACTGGCAAATAATTCAGCCTGCTTGACGGTATCAATACCCAGGTCCGCTTCCAGATCGAGCTCCATATCCAGCATTTCTACCGGGTAACCTGTTTTTTCACTGACTTTTTCGAGCACCACACGGGTTACTTCATCATTTTGAGGAGCGCTTGACGGGGCTTCTTCAGAAACCTGTATGGGTTGTGGCACTGGTTTAATTTCAGGTGTTTTTACCTCAGGGATGACTTTTACCTGCGGAGTTACTGGTGCAGGAGCATCACTCGCCCAGCCTTGAGGTCCCTGACCAAATTGCCAGTTGGAAACCATCGGTTTTATCTTGGGAGCACCTTCATGTTTGACACGCAAGTTATGCTGGACAACTTCCAATTCTGGTTGTTGATAACCGGACACAGAAGCCAGCCATTGTTGATATTGTCCCTGATTGACGCGTTCACCTACACCAGAAACTTTTCTGATCAAAGTCATGGCGATTTGTGAACCAAAACCCGCCCCCAGGCGTAGTGAGAATTGCACCGGGTAATTACCACCTTTGGAAAGATTGAGATCCCCCAGTTCAGGATCAGGTTCAAAGTCATTGTCATAATGCGCGATGGGAGGAACCATTCCAAATTCCAGCGCTTTGACAGCCATCACATCCTCCACGCCCACACCCATAGTATGACCTGTGAAGCCTTTCGTATTGGCGATGATGACTTTGTTAGCCTGATCTCCAAAGGTTTTCCGCAGCGCGTGAATTTCAGCAGCAGCACTTCCACCACGAGCCGGGGTGTAGGTCTCATGGGAGACGAATACGGTTCGGGCAGCGATTTCATGTCGGTTGATACCAAAGCGTTGTTCTGCCTGGGAAATCACGCGCTGCATGACTTCACTGACATGGGGAACATCCAGACGGGTGCCATGGAAGGCTGAATTGGCAATCTGGCTGGAGAGCAGCTCACAGATGCCACGCATGCCACGTTCACGCACTGCGTCTTCGGCTTCCACCACCAGGGCGGCAGCACCCATCCCCATAATCATGCCATTACGGCGACGATCGAAGGGTAAAGCTGCCTGTCGTACATTTCCTTCGGTGGTTGCGGCTCCACTTGCCATCAAACCAGTACCGACCCAGTTGACCAGATTTCCACTGGTGACATCATCACCAGCAATAACGATCACTCTACGGCAGCGTCCGGCTCGAATCCAATCTTCAGCAATCGCGACCGCATGCGTGGTGGTGGCACAAGCTGCATTGACATACGTATTGGGTCCACGAGCACCGATGTGTTCGGCAAATTGGGAATGACCCATTGCCAGAACACGAAAGACAAAATGACGGTGGAAGTGGTAGTCGTTGGCTTGCAGTTGGGATTCCAATTGTTCCAATTTGTTTTGGAGTGTCTCGGACACCTTGCCATTGCTGCCATTCAACATCTGGATAATATCCAATAATTGTTGTTTTTGCGACAGTAAATTCTGGAAATTGTAGTAATGATCGGCTTCTTCCGACATACGTTCCAGACCTGGGAAAGCTGATCCGAAGATGACTCCGGTTTCATCCTGCATGGCTTCTGGTAACATCCAGCGATTGGGTAGCAGGGTGCCTTTGCTGGTGGTACGATAATTCATTACCAAAGGAATCCCGGCATCCCGTAAGGCATCAATCCCGGCGGCGATCGCCAGTTGTGTACTGATATCGGTGGCATCCACACGATCTTCAGGTATGCCAAACTCATTGGTGGGATCAAAACCGCCACGCTGTCCGGCTAATTTAACGGTTGCATCCAGGTCGTCAATATCGACCATCATCGCGCCAGCTTCATGTTTAACCAGGCGGGTTACGCGTTTATCGAGCATATTCTCGCGTGTTTTTTGTGGAAAAGACTCAATTAACACTTCACCTTTGAGCATTCTTTGGACATTATCTTCAGCAAATACCAGACCATTCTTGCCAGGTAATCCCAGACCAGCGCCACTGATGACGACTGACCCTGTGGGTGGAACACGACCGTCTATGATGGCTGGTTGAGGGACTGTAACATTTTCCGGTGGTTTGACAGATGGTACCTGAACTCTCTCAGCAATGGCAGGTAAACCAGCGGCGAATAAAGCACACAGTGCTTCATTAAAGCTTGGTAATGCTCCTTTACGCGGGTGATTGGTTGCCAGCAGTGTTACTTCAGATTTGTCTTTGAAGATATCGCTGGTGAGGGCATTCAATACACGTTTCGGACCAACTTCCACAAAAATCCTGGCACCGTTTTCATAAAGTTTTGTTGCGCCTTTGATGAATTGTACCGGGGAGGCTACCTGATCAGCCAGTAAATTCAGGATATCTTCGCGTTTGGATGGATACCAATCTCCGGTTACATTGGCAGCGACGGGGACTTTGGGTGCTTGCAGGTCCATACGATCGATGACCTTGCGTAGTGGCTGACTGGCTGGTGCTACAATTTTAGTGTGGAAAGCATGCGAAACCGGAATTTTGACGGCCTGGAAATTGGCTGCCATGAATGCCTGGATGGCAAGATCGACACCTTTGGTGGATCCGGCGATGACTGATTGCAATGGACTGTTGATATTCGCCAGAACGACATATTCATCAATGCTGCCAAGAATTCGTTCCACTTCCTTGAGGGGAGCCGAGACAGCTGCCATGCAGCCATTATCCTCCATGGCAACTTTCACCATTTCGCGACCACGAGCACTGACCACTTCTAGCGCTTCATCAAATCGTAAGACGCCAGCAGCTACCAATGCTGCATATTCACCCAGACTGTGTCCGATGACCATATCAGGTTTAAATCCGTATTTTTCCAGGAGGCGTAAAAGAGCCACGTTGGCAGTCAACACAGCTGGTTGGGTGATGGTGGTATCTTTAAGTTTCTGTTCTGCTTCTTTTAAACTAGCTTCATCACCTTCGGCGTATATGAAATGTGTGAGGGGTTTCCCGAGTAAAGGTTCCATGACCCGGTCTGCTTCGACAAAGACTGCATCCACCACCGGTTCAATGGCGCGTAATTCACGCAGCATATTCACGTATTGAGAACCCTGCCCGGGAAAAAGGAAAGCTATCTTGCCTGGATCCCCGCTGCCACGATAGACTCCCTGAGCGGTCATGGCCTGCCACATGGAGGGATTATCCGAGTCAAAAGCTTTTAATGCCTTTTCTGCTCGTTTGATGAATTCTTCCTGATTACCGTAATCTATCACCAGACGTTCCGGCAAAGACAGCTGATTGGGTTCTGGTAATTGAGAAGGGGGCAAAGATCCCTGTTGTGCCTGGGATAATGAATTTTGAAGTTTTTCTTTTAATTCGGCTGTTGTGTTAGTAGATAGAAAATGCAAACCTCTAAAATGTTCTGCTGGTGCTGGTGAAGGTGGCACGGGTTCTGATGCGACCTCAATTGAGGGGGAGATTGCTGGTTGCCCACCAGCGTTTTCTTTGAAAAAGTTGATGACTTTTGCCAGTGTGTTGTAATCTGATAAGCGCAGATCTTCCCGGCGCGGGACGTTATAATGACCACGAATGGCGGCAAATAGTTCGGCCTGCTTGACCGTATCGACACCCAGATCGGCTTCCAGATCCAGTTCCAGATCGAGCATTTCCGCAGGATAACCAGTTTTCTCAGCCACCTGTTGAATCACAAATTGGGTGATCTCCATATCGGATGCCTTTCCGGAGGCATTATTGGTTACTTGGGTTGGCGTAGTTTGCACGGACGCTGCTGGTTGGGGAGTTTTTTCACTCTGCATGGATGCATCCGAAGAGGTTGTATCTGCTCCTGATGCGTTATCCATCACAAACCCGATTACTTTTTCAAGGGTGTTGTAGTCGGATAATCTTAAATCATCACGCCGTGGAATTCCGAAATGTTCGCGAATAGTGCGGAATAGTTCAGCTTGTTTGACGGTATCGACGCCTAAATCGGCTTCCAGATCTAATTCCACATCCAGCATTTCAGCAGGGTAACCAGTTTTCTCGCTGACAGCAGCCAGCACAAATTCTTTGACTGCTTGATTCTCTACGCGATGGGTTGAAGTGGCTATGACAGGTTCTGAGGTGAGAACCTGATCTACTTTATTAGAAATTGTTGCTGGGATACTAAAGGTGGGTTGGCGGTCTTCATGTAAACCTGGCACGTATTCCTCCATCACCACATGGAAATTGGTACCTCCGAACCCAAATGAACTCACAGCTGCCCGGCGAATTTCACCGACGGGTTTTTCCCAGGGCTGTGCCTGAGTATTAACAAAGAAAGGCATATGTTCAAAGTCGATGTTTGGGTTGGGTTTTTGAAAGTTAACCGAAGGGGGTAACATTTTATGATCCAAAGCAAAGGCTACTTTCGCCAGACCAGCAGCCCCGGCTGCGCTTTTAAGGTGACCAATATTGGATTTTACAGATCCTAAAGCGATAGTTCGTACAGGGATACCGAACTTCCCGAAGATTTCATTCAGGCTGTTGACCTCTACCACATCCCCAACACGGGTCGAGGTACCATGGCCTTCGATTAATCCAGCGCTGGCAGGCGTGACACCGGCATTTTTCCAGGCACGTTCGATGGCTCTTTGTTGTCCTAAGGGATTCGGTGCTGTAATGCCCTTGCCTTTGCCATCGGAACTGGAACCAATTCCGCGGATGACAGCATAGATCTTATCACCTTCACGTTCGGCATCGGTCAGGCGTTTGAGTATAAAGATGGCAGTGCCTTCACCCATCACGAAGCCATTGGCACCATCTGCATAAGGACGGGATCCATCCGCGCTGAGGGCGCCAATTTTAGAGAATTTGACATAGGATTCCGGACCCATATTGCGATCCACTCCACCTGTCAATACGGTATCAAACTGGTAATCATTCAGTCCTTGAATAGCTGCCTGGATTGCGGCTAGTGAAGATGCACAGGCAGCATCCGTGACGAAATTCGGTCCGCTGAAATTGAACACGTTGGCAATTCTGCCAGCAATAATGTTGGATAATTCACCGGACATGGTGTCTTCAGTGATATCCGGAATTAGTTGGCGAATATTATTCTGAAAACCATCAATCAACTGCTGTTGAACTGCAGCAGGCAGGTTTCTAAAAGTATCGGATTGCTCCAATGCCTGAACATATTCAGGTAGGAGAATTCGCATGGTGGATCGATAATGACGTTCACCTGCGTTTGAATTCCCGATTATCACAGCCATTCTTTCCGGGTCTATCGTCCGCTCTGGATAACCATAATCACTTAGCGCTTGGTGGCTGGCTGCGATACCCCATTGTTGTGTACAATCCATTTGAGCTAAAACGGTAGGTGGAATGGGAATACGCATCTTCATGGGATTAAATTCAAAATTTGTTACCCAGGAGCCAATTTTGCTGTAGGTCTTGTCCGGTACCTTTGGGTCACTATGATAATAAAGATTGGTATCCCAACGATCTGTAGGAACATCTTTTATGGAATAATGCCCTTTGAGGATATTTTCCCAAAAGAGCTTAGCGTTAGGAGCATCTGGCATGATCGCTCCGATCCCCACGATTGCTACTGGTTTTTGTTCTGACATTCGAATTTACCTCCAATATTGAGCGTGTATCACCTGCAATTTAAATAGATGCATTGAATAAACCCGCAAATAAATGGTATATTTTCAGGCTTGAAGGAGATTGGTTGTCCTGGTGTTGGCTTAATCCAACACAAATAAGCAATGTTAAGACAACACAACAGGTGATTGTCTACCTTGTAAAAACACCAATAAAAAAAAAGAGTTACGCAAATTAATAATTAATATGACAATTAAAAATATTAACAAAAAATATTAAGCAATTGATCTGACTAAATTTTATTTGTATACTTTATAGTATCAATTAAGCATCCCATCTTCCCCTATATTACAAATCATCTTTATGGTGGGTCCTTTTTCATCGCTTTCGCTCAAGAAAACCCGGATATTTTATTCACCATTATCGATGTTGATGTGGATACTGACCTACCGAATTTAGTTAACCAGGTTTATCAGATCGATGAAGCCGCATTTCTTGCCGGATATCTGGCAGCAAGAATGACAGAAACCGGGAAGGTCGCCACCTATGGTGGCTTGCCCCTAATGAAATTCAAGAAATTCGTGAGAAGATCAATGTTGGAGAAATTACATTAAGTCCAATTTATAAAATTAATTGATATTCCAGGATCATTCCAGGAAAAATAAAAAAAGCTTGATTTAAAAATTGTTTTAACCTTCAATTTCATTATAATTTGATCAAAGTTGGTCAAGTTAGTTTGATTTTTTAATCATTTTTCTGGAAGGAATGATAAACCATGAACCCACCGACCTGGATTGGACAGACGTTAAGTGGCCGATATAAAATTGAAGCGTTATTAGGGCAGGGTGGTATGTCTGCCGTGTACAAGGCTTATGATCCCAACCTGAAACGCGTGGTGGCAGTGAAGCTGGTGCATTCGCATCTGAGCTCAGACCAGGAATTCGTTAAACGTTTCGAAGAAGAAGCATCAGTGGTGGCTTCCTTGCGGCATCCCAATATTGTCCAGGTTTATGATTTCAACACTGATCAGGGGATTAATTACATGATAATGGAATTTGTCCCGGGCGAGACCTTACAGGAACGCCTCAAACGACTAAACGAAAGTAATCGACGGATGTCCCTGGAAGAAGCCTTAAAGATAACGATTAATATCTGTGATGCCTTAAGTTACGCCCACAAACGCGGTATGGTACACCGCGATATCAAGCCTGCCAATATTATGCTGGATGTCAACAATCAAGCCATCCTGATGGATTTTGGTATCGTGAAGATCCTGGGTGGGTCCTCCCATACTGTTACCGGAGCCGTGATGGGGACGGCGCGATACATGCCACCTGAGGTTGTGCGTTCGGAACCTGCTGACCAGCGTTCGGATATCTATGCCCTGGGGATTACCCTGTATGAAATGTTGAGTGGTAAGCCGCCTTTCGAAGCAAATTCAGTCATGACCGTCATGATGATGCATCTCAATGATCCGGTTCCCGATATTAGACCATTAAGGACCGATCTGGATCCACAATTGGTACCGGTATTAATGAAAGTGTTGGCCAAAGATCGCAACCAGCGCTATTCTTCCACGGATGAATTTTCTGCAGCGTTAAAAAGAATCCAGCACGGATTGGAGAACAATATTGGAATAGCACATGAAAATCAACCCACAGTTTTTCCTGCTTCCAAACCTGTTCCCTCCCAACCGGTTACGACACCAGAAAACAGAGTTTCACAAATCGGTCAAGGCAATCCACCCAGCCGACCAAATCCTGGTTCGGTTCCCATGGGATATCAAAATACAGTTTACGATTCTTCCATCCGAACATCAGTTTCAGGATCCAATCCAGCCCTTCCTGTCCATCCTGTGTCCAATTTGACTTCAGAACCACAAAAGCAGAAATCAAAGCGTTGGATGTGGATCGTCGGGATAGGTGGTGCTGCATTCCTTCTCCTTGTTGGTGTAATTGTCATAGGTGGCATTCTTCTGTCCCAGATGAGGGACAGGCGGACTGCTGATGTTAAAGAGACTGAAAGTGTAGCTCTTGTGATGCAAACCGAAAGTGCAAATATTTTCTCTGACAATCTGGTGGAAACCACCAACACGATTGCGCCTACCCGGAATCTACCAACGGCGACATTTCAGCCCTCTGCCACGTTTGTTGCTACCAAGGTACCCACCACACCAACGCCAACATACCCACCACTGTATGTGAAGATCAATGAAATCACATTCACCTCATCCAATCAATACTCGGTGGCATATGAAACTTTTGGATATACCGAAGTCTTGCCAGGTCAACACATCCATTTCTTCTTTGATACGGTTAAGCCGGAAAACGCCGGTATGCCAGGAACAGGTCCCTGGATTTTATACGGTGGGCCACGACCTTTCACCGGGTATAGTGTCTATCAAAAACCAAGAGATGCCACACAGATGTGCGCATTGGTTGCCAATGCCAATCATTCGATCATTTTAGAGAGCGGAAATTGTGTGGACTTGCCGGTAAATTAGTTTTCTGAATAATATTTCTGGTCAGCTGACCAGTTAATAAATTACACTGGTGGATATGATGGACGATTAATCCATATATTATCATAATGGTTACTGCCTATCAATCTAATTCAGTAAAGTGGTTAATAAATTTAACAGAAATCTGATTCGTTCTCACGTTATAATTTAAATCTGTAGCAATTAAATTCATTAAAGTTTTTTTCAAAAAACACCTGATTATGTAAGGAATCCATGGAAAAATTCCCCCCTCCCAATTATGTGCAGATAGCTTCTAATCTACCAGGCTTTGAGATTTATGCTCCTAAAGAAGAGAAGGAAGATGTTGTTCCTCTTAAGGAATTCAAGTGCCCCCAATGTGGAGCTGTAACCGCCTATTCCATTCTCCAAGCTGGATTGTCGTGTGAGCATTGTGGATATCAAGAGCGGGTGCAGGTATCGGTAGTGGGGCGAGCTGCTGATTCATTCGAATTCAGTCTGGATAACCTGGCTGTAGCAGCCCATGGTTGGGGTGATGACCGCAACGATTTACGTTGTTTAAGCTGTGGGGCGGAAATTACAGTGCCTGCTGATAGTATGGCGACGACCTGTGCTTTTTGTGGCTCGAATAAGGTGGTACAGGGTTCCGCCAATAAGGATCAACTGCGCCCGAAATTCTTGGTCCCCTTCAAAATTGATCCTCAGAAATGTCAACAAATCGCCAGAGAGTGGCTGGGCAGCAGTTGGATGGTACCCAAGGAATTGAAACATTTTGCTGCCATGGATTCGTTCACAGCCATATACCTGCCATATTGGACATTCCATGCCATTACAAACGCTTCCTGGAAGGCAGAAGTGGGGCACCGTGTCAGTGAAAGTTATTATGATGCCAGTTCGAAGTCCTGGAAAACGCGTACAAAAATTGTCTGGCGTTGGGAATCTGGTAATGCCGGGCTGGACATTGATGATTTGTTGGTAGCTGGCACCGGGCGGGTGAGTGCTCGACATCTGGGAAATGTAGATAATTTTAATCTTTCCGATATAGTGGCTTACGCTCCGGTCTTTTTGGCTGGCTTGCAAGCCAAAGGGTACGACAGACCGTTGGAGCCAGCCTGGGAAATAGCCCGGGAAGTGATGCGGGAGAAGACAAAAGATGCGTGTATGCGCCAGGCAAGCACTTCCATGGTACGGAATTTCAGCATGAAGCTCGATTTTTCGGATGAAAGCTGGCGCTATCTCTTATTGCCAGTTTATCTGGCAGCGTATCAGTTTAATGGCAAAACGTATCATGCCATTGTCAACGGACAAACGGGAGATATTTCCGGCCAGCGTCCGGTGGATTGGAAGAAGATCTGGCTGGTTGTGGCCATGATCCTTGCGCCGGGTGTTTTGGCAGGATTAGTAGGATTATTGAGCATGTCTTCTTCTTCCGATGGTCTCACCATTGGCATGATCGGATTTGTTCTTCTGGTAATTGGGTTGATCATCTCGATTGTGATCTTTGTTAAGGCAGATAAGGAGGGGAAAGCATGACAGAACCATTGGAACAATCGAATCCGTATGCGCTAACACTCTCATCCCTCGGTTGGGGGCAGGGGGTAGTCTGTCTAGTTTGTCAAAATTGTGATTGGCAATTTCTGGTTGGTACAGCGAATAAACCGCAGGATTGCCCACATTGTCATACCAATCAATTGGAAAAATACCAGGATGAAGATTTCAGTAAGATGGAGGATTTCATCAAACCACCCGAATTGTATCTGCCCTTCAGTTTTCCACAGGAACAATTGAACGAAAAAATCCAAAATTTTGCTAAAAATATCCCATTTGCACCGGATGATCTTCGGCTGGACAATTTACAAACCCGCTTACAAAAAATCTATCTACCCATGTGGCTGGTCGATAGCCATGTTTCAGCAACCTGGCAGTCTGAATGCGGATATTACTATCAGGTCAAAAGCCATCAGGAGAAATACAGTGGTGGTCGTTGGCAGACGCAGGAAGTGATTGAGACCCGTACACGTTGGGAGCCAAGATTGGGACGGTTGGGTAGAAGTTATCAAAATATTGCTGCGCCAGCATTGGAAGAACATCGGCGCTTGATGGGAGCGCTTGGAAATTACGAATATAAAAAAGCACAACCGGTAACACCCCAATCATTATTGCAGGATTCAGTACAACCACCGCTGGTCAATATTCCCAGTCGCGATAAGGATGATGCCTGGCCAGACACGTTACCCCGTTTTCAGGAACAGGCTATGGAGGAAAGTCGCCAGGCATGTGCCGCAAACCAGATTCGTGAATTTCGCTGGAAGCCGGAATTTTCCAATCAAAACTGGACATTGTTCCTGTTACCGATGTGGAGTAGTTATTATCTGGATGATGAGAACAAACCACAATCCATTCTGGTCAATGGTCAGAGTGGACAGATGAGTGGAACCCGACGGGCATCCATGAAAAAGGCCAAAAAAATCTCCCTGTCCATTTTTATTGCAGCTTTGATTGCTTTTGCTCTGACTGTGGTGGTTGGATTGATATCCCTTTCTGTTCAAGATTTAGCGGTGATAGCAGGTATTGGTATTATGATTTCATTGATCATTGCCCTGGCAGCCATCTATCCAATTGTGACGGCGTGGAATGTGAATAGAGATCGGTGATAAAGACAAAAATAAGACTAATGGGTTTCCGTGCCATGCGGAACAACTGCCATAACAGGAAAACCACCATTGATAATGGCAATGGGACCGTGCATAAAATCATAAAATCCGCTGATAAGTATGCTTCTGCACTGACATAGGTCAGTTCCTTTAATTTCAAAGCCCATTCATAGGCTGTTGAATAGTTATAACCGCGTCCCAAGACGACACATTGCTACATATAACGGTAGCGTTTGGCTGCATCCGCTATGTAGTTATCCAGTTTCGATACCTGTTCGACCCAGTTGGGGACCTGGTCTATTTCCTGCCGGCTTTGCTTAACTTCATTCAATGCCGTGGATAAAAGGGCTAAAATCATCAATTCTGCTGTGTATGTTTTGGTTGCTGCGACTGCATGCTCAGGACCAGCCAGCAAACCCAACACAAAATCAGCGGCGTTCCCCAAAGGAGAATCAGGTTGATTGGTGATAGCAATGCTCAGGCAATTTTGTTCTCTGCCATTCTGCAAAACACTGACAATATCAGGAGATTGACCGGATTGTGAAATGCCAATTACCAAAGCATTATGCAGTTTTGGAGGTGTTTGATAGTTTGTGTACAGGGAGGGAACCGCTAAAGCCACGGGCAGGTGATTGGCGGTTGCCTAAAAGATAATTGGCGTAGCGACTGGCATTATCCGATGTTCCACGAGCTGCCAGAAGAACCATCTGAATTTCCTTTTGCTTAATCACCTGAGCAACTTGCTTAATTTGATTATATTGATGGATAATAAGTTCTTCTAAACGCTGGGGTTGCTCGTAGATTTCGGAAAATAAACTCATCTTTGTCCTTTTCCAGCTTGCATCAGGGATATAGTCCCAAACAAGCGTTTATAACTCGGAGGATTAGCATCGGAAAAGAGCGCATAGCCAACGTTTTTGACATCTAATTGTTTCAGAAGAGAAGGTAAGCGCTGATGAAAACTGGTGAGATCCTTTTTCCTGTTATCCAACCAGGCTGTTTCTGCTACGGCTAAAAGACGGGGAAAGATTTGCCAATCCAAACGTTCTCGATTGGGCACAAATTCGGTCCAAAGCGGGGTCTCAATACCCAGAATATTGTGGTGAAATTCAGGCTCCAGTTGTTTGAAAACGGGTTCATATTGATAGACTTTATCCAAGGAACTATGCGCGTAGCCATGATCAAGATAATATGCACCAAAATTGGATAAGATAGCCTTGCGACCTGAACGAATATGCTTCAGCAAAATTTTTTCACGTCCCACCCAATATTGAACTACTGCATTGGGATCCAGTCCATCAGCGAGCATCTCATTCCAACCGATTAGCGTACGTCCATGAGTACTCAGAAAATGGCTGATGCGGTTGGTCAGAATGGTCTGCAGCTCGTTGATCCTGGCAACTCCATTTTCTCTGGCGAGCTGCTTGCAATCCGGGCAACTCTTCCAGCGGGTTTTTGGGGCTTCATCCCCACCAGTGTGGATAAATTTCCCGGGGAATAGCTCCAGTATTTCTGTGAGCACATTCTGCAGAAAAGTGCTGGTTCCTGGTTTTCCCGGGCACATAATGTCAGCGTGGATACCCCAACGCGGGGAGACTTGATAGGGACCACCTGTGCAACCTAATTCCGGATAAGCAGCCAGAGCAGCCTGAGAGTGCCCGGGCATCTCGATTTCTGGGACGATCTGGATGTGTCGTTCAGCTGCATAGGACACGATCTCTTGAATCTCAGCCTGGGTGTAAAAACCGGAATGGGGGATAGCATTCAGTTGTTTACCTAAAAAGCCGCTGACCTGGCTGGCAGAGCGAGACGCGCCAACTTCAATCAGCCTTGGATACTTATTAATTTCAATACGCCAGCCCTGGTCTTCTGTAAGATGCCAGTGGAAGATGTTTAGTTTGAAATATGCCATCCAGTCCAGTAAATCTTTGACTGTCTGCATGCCCTGAAAATGACGGGCTTCATCCAGCATAAATCCTCGCCAGGCAAACCGCGGTTGATCGGTGATGTGCACACAGGGCAGGGAAAGTTCAAGTTTTCCTGGTTCGTAAGCAGCCAGGATCAATTGTAGTAATGTTTGCAGAGCATAAAATACTCCATGACTATCAGCAGCGATGATCTCAATCTGCTGTTCCGGGAGGATCTTCAATTGGTAGGCTTCCACAGCCAGGGCTGAATCAATATAAATATTAAGCTGAGAATCCTCAAAACTATCACCTAGGATTGGGCGAAAATCTACCGGCAAGGCATCAAGAAACGATAGAATTTCAGTCACATTCGAATCCACAGCGATGCCTATCTGGGCTGACCATCGAAAATGACCAGGCAAAAGATCGACTTGTAATGGATATGGAATGAGCGGTAAAGGAGCATTCATGTATTTTCGAAAAAAGCTGCTCCTCCAAAATTTTTCACTATCAAACCAATCGGGATAAAGTACATATTGGCAACGCTGTGCTCCGTCCCGGCAGCCACGAAAGCAGTGATGGGAAAGAGGATTGCCAGGATTTTATCGGTGGTGGTGCCGGCTGAAAAAGTCAACCAGACCGCCAGACATACCAATGCGTTACAGATTACACCCAGCCCGATGAATGCCTCTGCCAAAATACTCAGGAAAAAGAGAGTTAGAAAATCGAGATTTGCCTTGCGCAAACCGACATCTTCGGCTTTTTGTGCCATCTCCGTTGGCAGCAAAGAGTCAATGTGAATATGGTTGATCATAGATCACCTCAGAAAAAAGCAAATATTAAAAACAATCAGTATAGGAATATTGTAGCCCTAATTGGATGAAAAATTAATGAATTTATGTAGTGTGAATCACAATTTAAATCATAATTTGTGACATCGATTTAGAAAAATCATCGAATTCACAATTTTAAGAATTTTGGTAACTTTTCGATTGGTAGACGGAAGTACAAATCAATACTTTAAATTAAGGATGAAGAATGATGCGAAAAATATTATCCAAAGATAAACTTCAAACACTACTGGAGGACCAATTAGCCAGAGCAACTTGAATTTCAAATTACGCTGAAAGAAGCGATAGAAACAATCCCGGAATTTTTGATGGGATTTGATTACGCCCGGACCCATTCCGGGCTGGGTCGCTTACCTAAAATTTATGATTATTGTGAAAGAATTTCATTCCACTACCATCAACAAAAAAAGATGCTGCTCTGGTTGGGCGGAAACCAAAGGAAGAAGCATATTTTTTCCCGGGTGAGGTGGCTTTAGACTCTCATCCCGAAACATTTTTTGGAGTGCACCCATATATTGCCAGGCCTGAAAACAGGGAAATCCTTCTACCTCATCTGATTGATTGGAAGGATGATCGGATTTTAAAACACTCGCGGGGTTACCACACATTCCATGAAGATGGGTTTCACATCCCGGCAGGAATCCCGCATGCACCTGGGACTGCTTTGACCGTTGAGTGAGGATTCGGATGTTTTTGCTGTCCTCCAGGCTATGTTAGGGGGAAAATTGGTCTCGAAAGAGTTGATATTTAAAGATATTCGCAAAGAAGATTGTGAAACATTTGGCGAGAGAATTGTGTTGAATCAGATTGTTTGTTTGCCACCAGAAAGCAACCCAACCAATCAAGGTTCAAAATACTGGAAAAAAACCATTGGTATTATTTAAATTTTTTGGGACAGACATCAATCAGGATAATCCAATGATAGAACCGTATCAGGTCTAATTGACTGTCACATAAACCTGTTATCAGCTGTAAAAAACTTCACAAAGTCTAAATCGCATTTTAATAACTTCTTAACAAGTTCAAGATAATATCTAAACAATATTATTCATAATTAAGGAGTACAAATGGGTAAAGAACTTTCAAAGCAGACCAGACAAAACTGGCAAATCAATGCTTTTTTATTTTTAAGTGCGATTTTAGCATCTCTTTCAGGAATATATTTTTTGTACTTTCCTGAGGGCTTTATGGGTGGTCGAAATCCACTCTATAATGTGACGGTTATTTTCAACCGAACGACCTGGGATGTGATTCACACCTGGAGTGGTGTGGGGATGATTGCTATCGCAACACTCCACATCATCATTCACTGGAAATGGGTCACCAAAGTAACCAGACGGTATTTTTCAAACGAGAAGCGGGTTGTGAATCCTGTAATTTCCAGAGAACAACCTGTTATTGTTCAAACTGAAACACAACAATAATAAAAATTACGGAAGGAATTCGATAATGATTAAGCAAATTATTTTAGGGGTTTTGTTTGTAGGACTGAGTGGATTTTTAATCTTCGGCGCAGTCAACCGAACATTGGCAAAAACCAATGGTGTAAGAACAGAAGTAATTGGGGGTGGTAGATATCAAAGTGAAGAAATTGGCCTCGCAAAAGTTTCAGAGGATGAAAATCCATACGGGAGAAATCAGTCATTAAATCGCTCATTGAATCGGTCGGAGACAGATCCACAGTATGGGAATGGTGGGGGATCGCAGGTTGGTGATCGGACAGGTGTTCCGGATCCACAGGCAACTGCTGGAGAATGGGCAGAATATGAGGGCAATGTCATCAGCATAGATTCCTCTATGATTTTGGTGGAGACGGATGATGGGAGCGAGATTGTGATTGAAGGACGGGCACTCGTTTTCATGCAAGATTCCGGGTTTGTCACCCATGTTGGCAATACTTTGTTCATCACTGGTTTTTATGAAGATGATGAATACAAGGTTACGACCATTATTGACCATACCACCGGTAAGACGATAGTGGTGCGAGACGAGGGAGGACGTCCAGTCAGTAATTTGTAATTAACTTTTGGATGGAATAATAAAATTCATGTAATTTTTCTGATTAATTGTGATGAACTCAGCATTTGAATATGTTTCTTTCCAATGTTTTGGGGCAAAAGTTTCTTTATTATGTGACCATTTAAATTCGTAACCATAGAGCATTCCATCTCGTTCTTCCACCAGATCAATTTCTTGTTGATCATATGTTCGCCAAAAATAGGGATTTGCTGGCATACGACTATAAGATCGAAGTTTTAATCTTTCAATCATTAGGAAGTTTTCCCATAATTGACCGACATCGTTTCTTTGGTCCAAATTATTGAATTGTGCTATAAGAGCGTTTCTTATACCTGTATCCAGAAAATAATATTTCGACTTGCTGGTTACTTCCTTTCTCAGGTTACGGCTAAAACCATTTAATCTGTAGATGACAAATGCTTTTTCAAGAAGGTCTAAGTATCTTTGTACTGTTTTTACATCGATACTAAGCTGTGTAGCCAATTCATTCAATGAAACCTCACAACCCAGTTGAAATGCAAGCAGTTTCAGAAGATCTAATAATATCCGTGAGCTTTTGACTCTTTCAAAAACCAATAAATCTTTCAATAAATAAGAATTAGCAATTTCATTGATGATATCAATTCTCTCAATATGTGATGAGGTTTGTAAGACTTCAGGATAACCGCCAAAAATGAGATAATTCGGTAGATTTTGCACCAGTTCATAACGGTTATAGGTTTGTGCCAATTCCATATGAGACAATGGATAGAGTACCAAAGTCTGTTTTCTACCAGTAAGAGGTTCACCAACCTGACCAGCCAATTCAAACGATGACGATCCAGTTGCGATAACTTTTATCCCAGGAACTTGATCAACTATAATTTTTAAACCCATTCCAATATTCGGAATATTTTGAGCTTCATCAATAGCAATCAGTTCATACCCTTCGACATAGTCCAATATTTTGGAAAAATCCTGGGAACTTAATATTTGTTGTGTCAGTATATTGTCCCCTGAATCTAATTTATATTTTAGGGTGGTCTCCGACAAAGTTTTTTGAAGTAAAGTTGTTTTACCAACACGTCTTGGTCCATAGATGAGTAAAACCCGGTTTGGTCTTAAGTATTTTTCAACAGGTTCAAATATTCGCGTAATCATAATAAAATTATAGCATGATTCCATAAAATTACAATAATTTATGGAGTATAATTCCATAAATTTGACTTTTTGATTATTGAGGAAGTTCATTGAAGATGAATTCAGATATTTCAACCCGGAACAGATACCGGGTGCGTAAGCTGAAGAAATTTTGAGGAAAAATTTGGCGAGTCATCCTTATTGAAGGAAGTCACTAAATCAGGTATGATTGGACAATTCTAAATTTTCCATTAGGACGTGTTTATGCAGGTTCAACGAATCGTGATTAAATTAGGTACCTCCACCCTTACCCAGGGGAAAACAGAAATCTCCATGGAGCATATGATTGAACTGGTGCGGGTAATCGCCAGGTTGCATCAGGAGGGGCATCAGGTGATTCTGGTCAGCTCAGGTGCGATGGCCGTTGGGAGATCGATCATGGGGCATCCGATTTTACCAAGACATATCCCAGCCAAACAGATGCTGGCAGCTGTGGGTCAATCGCGTTTGATGGAGATTTATTCACAGCTTTTTGGCTATTACCACATCCCGGTGGGGCAGGTGTTATTAACACGAGAGGATTTATCCAACCGCCGGCGATATTTGAATGCCCGAAATACGCTTGAAGCCATGATCCAATATCGCGTGGTACCGGTGATCAATGAAAATGACACCATCAGCACAGAGGAAATCCGCCTGGGGGATAATGACAACCTTTCAGCATTGGTATCAAATGTGGTCGAAGCCGATTTACTGGTGTTGTTTACCGATCAGGATGGTCTTTTCACCGCCGATCCACGTATAGATCCGACAGCACGTGTGGTCAGGGAAATCTCAACCAACGATATTCCCGAGGAAATCTGGCGGGTGGCAGGCGGTACTGCCGGTGGATTAGGCACTGGCGGAATGTTCACCAAGATTCAAGCTGCTGACCTGGCTCGCAGATCAGGTTGTGCTGTGGTGATCTCAAATGGGAAACACCCCGAACGAATCTGGGACATTGTCGCCGGAAAAGCGGTAGGAACCAGTTTTACACCATTGATCACCAAAATGGAATCACGCAAGCGCTACATGCTGGCGGAAGCGCGCCATAATGGTGGCTGGCTGCAGTTGGATAAAGGGGCAGTGGTAGCTTTGCGGGATGGCGGCAGTCTGCTGCCGGTTGGAATTACGAAATCCGGTGGAAATTTTACGCGCGGAGATATCGTAAAATTGAAAGATGATAAGGGTAAAGAGTTTGCCCTTGGAATGATTAATTACAACCATGAAGATTTATTAAAAATCATTGGTTTACAATCTCAGGAAATTGAGCAGGTGCTTGGGTATAACTATGGTATGGAAGTGGTACATCACAACAACCTGTTATTTCTTTGATCGATAAGGTGGCAAAATGATTGACTTGCAGAAAATTGGACAAACAGCCCGTAATTCAGCACGAAAATTATCTCAAATATCAACACTACAAAAGAATGAATTTCTGGCTCTAATGGCAGAGCATTTAAGATACTATTCAGAAACCATTCTGGCAGCCAACCAGGCGGATATTAAACAGGCGAAATCAGCTGGCTTGAATATAGCGATGATAGACCGATTAATGTTGACCCAGGTACGTTTGGATGGTATATCAAAGGATTTAGAAGATTTGATTGCAATGCCCGATCCGGTGGGGGCCATCATCGAACAAAAAACGCTGCCCAATTCTCTCAAAGCTCGGCGTGTGCGGGTTCCTTTGGGTGTGATGGCGGTGATTTACGAAGCCCGCCCAAATGTAACCGTGGATATCAGCGCCTTGGGGATAAAGTCTGGTAATGCTGTAATTTTACGGGGTGGCAAGGAAACGCTGAATAGCAACAAAGCACTGGTGCAGGTGATCCAGGATTGCCTGGAAGTTGCACACATTCCGGTTGAAGCAGTGCAATTTATTGATGACCCTGATCGAGAGTTGGTCAATCAACTGGTGCGCATGGATCAATATGTGGATTTATTGATACCGCGGGGTGGCAATGCCCTGCAGGATTTCTGCAAAGCCAATGCCACCATGCCAGTGATGACAGGAGGGATTGGCATCTGCCACCTGTTTGTGGATGAATCAGCTGATCTGGATAAAGCGGTAGAAGTTATTCACAATGCCAAGGTGCAACGGCCATCGGTGTGCAATGCCTTGGATACACTTCTTGTGCATACTTCGGTGGCACGTGAATTCCTGCCAAAAGTTGCTGAGAGATTGATTCAGGAAAAAGTTCAATTAAAATGTGATCAAAATGTTTTGAAATATTTAGAAATGGATTTAGAAAAAGGAATTCTCTCTGCTGAAGATGGAGATTTTGATCAGGAATGGCTCAGTCTGGTTTTGGGTATTCGGGTTGTGGACTCAATTGATGCAGCCATTCATCACATCCATGAACACAGCACCCAACATTCGGATGGTATTTTGACTGAAAATCGAGAACATGCCCAACGTTTTGTAAATGAGATTGATTCTGCTGCGGTGTATGTAAATGCCAGCACCCGATTTACAGATGGCGCTCAATTGGGCTTGGGTGGTGAGGTGGCGGTTTCCACGCAAAAGCTGCATGCCCGTGGTCCGATTGGTCTGGAAGGCCTGACGACGTATAAGTGGGTGCTGGAAGGGGAATACACGGTCAGGCCATAGGCTGAAGGCTCAAGGCGCAAGTCAAAAATTCCTTTCAACTTCAGCCTTTAGCCTATGGCCTTTAGCCTATTTATTCATCTTTCCAGGGCTTGCATAAATGTGTTGGCCACCAGTGGTGTGGATTGCTGCCGGTGAGGGCTGGATCCCATTCCGCTGGCGGCAACGAAAGCATCAATCAATGCATTCATGCCTATTTTGCCTTGCTGCTTGGCTTGAAAATATGCCATACCAGCTGTGACCAGGTCGCCTACATCTAATGTCTGTTGATTTTTGCTTAAAGCTTTCATGACCTGAGTAAAAACTTTTACGAGGTCTACTGATTGTTCTCTCATCGATGTTACCTTGTTTACTTATTTTTCAATTCATCCGGCAAAGGAGGAATTTCAATTTCTGTTCCGGTTTTGATGTGATTGGGATGATCTCCTATGATGTGTTTGTTGTGCTCATAGATCAAACGCCAGTATGCTTCTTTCATGGAACCACAATGCTTGTATGCCAGTTCAGCATACGTGTCCTGGTTGGTCCAGACATGCTTGATTATTGCTGCTTTGGCTGCAGCTTCATCGGCTAGCTTCTCTTCCAATTCGGCTTTTCTTGCAGCAGCTTTTTCATCACGATCTGTCAAGGCATCAATTGCTTTATCCAGTAAACTTTTCAGCTGGAGATAGTTCCAATGAGAATGGGACATTATATGAATACCAGAATTGCTTTGGACCATCCTGGGGGCAGCTCTTGCCAGATTTGAGGGTGGTTCCAGGTAATCATGATTATTACAGCAATCCAATGGAAAATTACTGGATTTATTTTGATGGCGTGGCGGGAGAACCGGGTAAAGGCTGGTATTCTTTTGAACACGGTGACTGGCATATCGTGATGCTGAACTCCAATTGCGGGTACGTAGGTTGTGGTACTTCTTCCGAACAGATAGCCTGGTTAAAACAGGATCTGGCGCTTAGTAAAAACCAATGTTCCCTGGCAATCTGGCATCATCCACGTTTTAATTCCGGTATCGCCGGAAATGCGGATTGGTTGTACACTTTCTGGGATGTGCTGTATGAGCAGGGTGTGGATGTGGTGGTGAATGGACATGACCATCATTACGAGCGCATGGCAAAAATTAATCCGCAAGGTGAACTGGATGGTTTGTTTGGGATCCGCTCGTTTATTGTTGGTACAGGAGTGGCCGGCTTTTACAATATTGATCAGATTCAACCCTTCAGTGAAGTACGCATTCTCAATCAATTCGGAATTATTCAATTCGAGTTGGGGGCTCAAAGCTTCACTTGGAAATTTATAAACCTGGACGGTCAGATTTTGGATCAGGGGGCAGATAGTTGCTCACCAAATCTACAAACGTTTGATTTTATCCAATATTAAGATCAATCCAGCACTCAGGATTAGTCCAATTTTTCCATGATAGAAAGCTCCTTCATGGCTTCCAGTTCGAGAATTTTCTTTTCGATCAATTTTTCCAGATTTTTCTGGTAGTTCATCATCTCATACCCTTGTAGTACCGCAGCCACCTGGGTTACACCTATCAGCACAATTAAAATACTGAAAATGATGGCAATCCAGATGCTCCAGGTAAAAATCTTCTGTTGTGCATTGACCAGAGAAGCCTGAATATCGGTCAGATCAGTCAGGTAATCATTGATTACGCCCTGGGCATTGGATAAATCCGTCTGAAAATTAGCAATACTACTGGCAATCTCATCAATTCCGTCTTTGATCGAAAGAATATTGGAGTTACTGTCTGAAAGATTGGTGGAGATATCCTCCATGGATTGGGGCATATCCTTGAGGGTGCTGCTGATTTCTTTTAGCGCTTCATTGAGTGGTTTCGGAGGTTCGTAAACAATTCCCAGAAGTGGGATGCGGGATAACCCGTAGAGAAGGTTATCGATGATCAGGGCCGAACTTTGGGCAGCCACAACCGAGAGTTTGGTGTTTTCCAGCGTATCTTTAAGATCGCCTTTAAATAAGGTGGAGAATGAACCGATCAGATTGCTGGTATCTTGCATGGTTTGCGCCATAATGAGGGTTGAGTTCTCCAGTGAGCTCATGCTCTTGCGCATATTAGTCAGGCTGGAATCGATTACATTCAATCCAGAAATACTGGTGTTGACCACTTTTTCGGAGAAAATCAAGCCATCATAAACCCTGTTGGCGACTGGAAGCCTGAAACGCCAGACCTGAACCAAGGCAAACACCGAAAACAGTAACCCAATCACTGCGAAGATGATTAAACTCAAACCGAAAACTTTTCTGGGAAAATTCATCCTCCACCTCTCTCCATCAACAAAGTCAATAACAAGAATGTTGTCGTTTTTCTTTAATAATTCTACTTGATCCGCTGAAGAAAATCATCAAATCTCTGATTCGAAATCGAACTTTGGATATAATCAAGGCAAAGACACGTGAGGAGTGAATGTTGAAGGCAGTCAACTTGATCGATTATGAGACATTGTGGCGAGATATGGTGATATTAGGGGAACAACGCCGCGCAAGGAAGACCAAAACAAGCAGTGCAGATCAATGGCATGGAAAAGCAACTGAATTTGCCCAGAGGGTGAATGATCGCTGGCTACATAAAGATTCCAGTCGCGATTTTGTAAAGAAAACCCTGCTGGATAATCCACGGTCCTCTGTGTTGGATATTGGCGCAGGGAGTGGCGCCTGGGTTAGTTTCATTGCTCCGCATGCAAGCTGGATAACCGCCATTGATCCATCAGATAGTATGCTGCGTCAATTGGAGAATAGGGTTAATACAGAAAAATTGCAGAATGTGAAGATTATTAAAGGGTGCTGGCCAGATGTGCAAGTAGAGCCCCATGATATCAGCTTCTGTTCGCATGCCATGTATGGAGTTGAAAATTTTGTTGATTTTATCAAGGCCATGCACGAGAGCACCTTGAAACGCATCATCCTCCTGATTCGTGCACCAAAAGACGATGGATTGATGGCGCAGGCAGCCAAATTGGTCTGGGGTCATCCCTTTGATTCGCCTAATTATCAGATTGCCATCAATATCCTCTGGAAAATGGGCATCTTTCCAAACGTGATTATGGAAGACGATCATCTCTGGAAACCCTGGTCCCATCCTTCGCTGGAGGACGCTTTATCTGAGATGAAGAATCGCCTGGGATTATTTGACAGTCTAGAATGGGATGAAAAATTGCGGGGTTTGTTAGCATCCAATCTGCAGTTTCAATCAGGTGAATACATCTGGCCATCAGCCATCCGCACAGCATTATTATATTGGGATATGTAAAAAATTAGTTTTGTTTATATTCGCGTAGCCATTTTAACCTTTAAAATTTCCTCAATCATTAAAATTAATAATTGAATATTTCGAAGATTGATCGTATTTCTACCTTATAATTAAATCAATAAGAATGAAAGCGATGATGAACAAATTTCTAAAGAATTGGAAGCGGGTTCTATTTTTCGGGTTGGGGGCGGTGATTGGACTCGAGTTCAGCAATGCTTTTCATCCCAGCCTGCGCAGTAGACTAATGTATGCATTGGTACGTCTATTGCATAAACCCATCATGCCGGAGGAACTCGAAAAACAACGCAGTTATCTGGATCGCTTGCAGGAGTTGGTTCCACCACCATTAAAAATAGATCCCAATCTGGTTGATGCGAACGGGATTCCCTGTGAATGGGTTCTACCGGAAAAAGATATCCCAACCCAGGTCGTATTCTATTTACATGGGGGCGGTTATACAACCAAAATGCCGGTTCTCCATCGCAACTTTCTCTTTCAGTTAGCGCAGGAGAGTAAAGCCCAATTTTTTATGGTAGATTACCGCCTGGCACCGGAACATCCTTTTCCAGCTGCGTTGGAAGATGCGCTGGTTGCTTATGACTGGCTATTGCATCAGGGCTGGGATCCGGAAAAGATTATGTTTGCTGGTGACTCTGCCGGTGGGGGATTGACACTGGCTACATTGCTGGCTTTAAGGGATATGGGCAGACCCTTACCGGTCGGAGCGATTTTTATTTCTCCATGGACGGATTTGACAGGCAGCGGCGAGTCGATCACGCTTCTGAAGGATCTGGATGTCATGTTAACCTGGGAAAACTTACAGGAAAGTGCACTGGATTATGCGGGGCATGAACCTTTAACCCACCCATGGATCTCCCCTTTGTTTGCGGATTTTAAGGGATTACCAGATAGCCTAATTCTGGTGGGGGGGCGAGAAATCCTAATGGATGATTCCACCAGACTGGCAACCCGCATGACGGAAGATGGCGTGGACGTGGATTTGGTCATTGAGTCGTATATGGGGCATGTGTATCCAGCCACTGGGCCGGCGATTCCCGAAGCACAGCGAGCGATTGAGAAGATAGGGGATTTTATTAAGAAGTGTTGATTAGCTGGTAGCCGGTTGCTGATAGCGTGTAGGATTAAATTAAAATTACAACAGTTGAGGAGAATTAAAATTTTAAGCTACCAGCTACTAGCTACGAGCTACCTGCTACAGCAACTCCACCGCTCTGGCATTTGATTCCACCTGTTCCACATTCCTGCAACCCGGAATAACGCTGGTCACCGCTGGGTGACGTAAACACCATGCCAATGCCCATTGCGCCATATCCACACCTTCCGGTACTTCTGTGGCTTTGATATTTTCCACTTCCAACAGTTGTTGACGAATGGAATCCGGGTCACGCAGTGAGCGAACATCATCGGGGTTGGTGAATTGGGTATCTGGCTGATACTTTCCACTCAGGAATCCCGAAGCCAGGGGAACTCGAGTTAGCACACCGATATCTTCCTTTTCACAGGTTGGGAAGATATCCTTTTCCGGTTCGCGACTGAGGCGGTTGTATATCACTTGCAACGCGGAAATCCCATACCCACTCATTTTCTGAATCTGGAGTGGGGGATTAGCAGTCGTGATGGAAAGTCCCAGCGCATGAATTTTGCCAGCTTCCACCTGCCGGGCGAGCATTTCCCACAGATCCGGGTTATCAAAGACCTCATCAGATCCAGAATGAAACTGATACAGGTCAATGTAATCAGTTTTCAAGGCGCGCAAAGAGTCCTCCAGCTGCATCTGCACGCTTGCAGGATCGAAATGGGTGGTGCGTTCAAAATTGGCATGAAATATATGTCCAAATTTGGTGGCTACGATCCAGTCTGCGCGGTGACCTTTGATCGCATTCCCGACCAATTCTTCTGAAGTGTGATCACCATAACACTCGGCAGTGTCAATCAGATTGATGCCTAATTCCCCAGCACGCCTGATCATTTGATCAACTTCGCTTTGTTCGTAAACTTTTCCCCATTCTCCACCCAATTGCCAGGTGCCAACACCGACAACAGAGACATTTAATTCAGTTTTTCCCAATCTTCGATATAACATAGCAAAATCCTTTCTATGTAGAGTGCTTTAATTGTACCCATTTTTGACAGGATTTTCCGCTACCATGGTAGGTCGTTCAGGGTTAACCAATCAGTCTCTGGATACAGTCGGGCAATTTGCGTTGTGTAGCGGGGATGAGTGCGCATGATTTTGCGGGGATCTCCCTGGCTGATAATCTGTCCATCTTCCAGGATCAGAATGCGGCTTGCAAAGGCAGCAGCGAATTCAACTTCATGTGTGACCAATAAGATGGTTTTGCCATTCTGGTTCCATTCCAGTAAGAGTTCCAACAAAGCATTTTTGGTTTGCTGGTCCAATCCACGTGTCGGTTCATCAAGAATGATGATTTCAGGATGGGTCACCACCACCGCGCCCAGTGCAACGCGCTGTTTCTCGCCCGTGCTCAGATCGCGTGGATATGCACTTGCCTTGGTTTGGATATTCAGCTGGGTGAGTAAATGCTCTAAACTCTTTGTCTGGACGGGGATTTGATGATTACGCAGGGTAGTTTCCAGCTCCTGTTGAACCGTCTCAGAAAATAGCAAGGCATTCGGATCCTGTGGCAAATACCCTATGTTATAGCTCAACTCGGCTGTGTGCTCGAATTCAATCTTTTTTCCTTTAAAAAGGATCTCACCCTGGTTGGGAGCAATCAAACCCAGCAGTGTTCGCAGCAAGGTGGATTTACCGGCACCATTGGGACCCATTAACACCAATCGCTCCTGTGCGTGCAAACTGAAATCAATGTCCTTCAGAACCACACATTTCCCTAAATTCACATGCACATGTTGCACTTCGATCAGCGCTTGTGAGGTAATTTCAAAGGAGGTTTTTTCCCGTGATTCAAATTTCTCATCTTGATTAAATTTTCGAGCCTGTTCTACATCCAATGGAACGGGAAACCACCCTCGTTTTTCCGCCAGTTGAACAATGGGTGGTTTGAGTGCGCATTTCTGAATGACCGCCTGAGGTAATCCGACTTCGCGTAATTGTCCATCCGGGGAAAGGATTACAACCATATCAGCATAGGCCAGAACACGGTCAAGGCGCTGTTCAGACATGACGATTGTTAGCCCCAAATCCTGCTGTAATTGTTTCAGCAGGATCAGTACTTCTTCTGCAGCCAATGGGTCAAGCTGCGAGGTAGGCTCATCCAGCACCAGAATTTTTGGCTCCAGCACCAGGGCTGCGGCAATAGCAATCCGCTGGATTTCACCACCTGAGAGAGAGTCGACTTTACGTGTTTTTAGATTCTCGAGATTCAACTTCCGCAGAATTTGCTTTACACGTGTCTGCATTTCTGACCGGGGAATGGCAGCCTGTTCCATGGAGAAAGCAATCTCATCCTCCACAATGTCGACAACAAACTGGTTCTCAACCTCCTGAAAAACAAAACCTACCTGACGGCTCATCATCTGTGGTCCGGATTTAACCGGATCCAACCCGGCGACGGAAATTTGCCCTCCAAGTGTACCACCCGTGAAATGAGGTACCAGTCCGTTTATCAGTCGCAGCAATGTGGACTTACCAGAACCTGACTCGCCAATGACCAGACAGAATTTTCCGGCGGGAATCAGCAACTCGTTTATTTGTATGGCATCCTTTTCAGCTCCGGGATAGCGATAGGTCAGTTGATCAATCCTGATCATGTTTAACCTCCCCCAAGAGAAAGATGGGTGTTAACAAAGTTAAGGTAAGCAGACCGTGTAAAATGGAAAATCCCGGCAACTGAACCAAGGGGTAAGGTTCATATGCGAGGACCAGATGTCCCGGTATTTTGATTACGAAAGCCAAAATAAGCAAAAGAGCAAAGAGGCAAATCCAGGTTGAAATCTGTGACCATGCTTCTTGCACATAGGTGCTTTTATTGACTCTTTTTCCGCTGATAAAGAATAAAACAAGTAACAAAAGCAACCCTGCCAGAATCATCCAACCACCCGATAAGGGAAGTTGGGTAGATAATTCCAATATCCAGCCCAGTAAGATGAATATTAAACCCAATGGAAGCAAAGTTTTTTCAAACCAGGGGATTTTGCGATCCGATTGAGCAGTAAACCCTCTGGCGGTCATCGCTTCAGCAATCTGCATGGCTCTTTCCAATCCACCAATCAAGAGTGGAATGATTAAGGGTAGCCAATCACGCAACTTTTTGAGCTGTTGACCACGGATTGCCTGGGCTTCGCGAATTGCCTGAAACTGTTTTTGCGAGGCAGGAATGAAAGTCAGGGCGATGGTGGTGACAACAGCCACTGGATGAAACGCTTGCGGAATTAATCGTACCAGAGCATGAACCGAGACCACCTGGTTGAGGATCATGAATAATGTGAACATTCCGATCAAAATCAACCCGTTTGTTAATCCATAGATCAATGCTTCCAACGTGTAGTTACCCCCCAGCAACGGGATATTGGTGGGCAGGTTGAAGAGAATTGTCTGACCAAAGCGGGATATGAACATATTTAAAACCGTTGAGAGTACCAGCACTGACAGTCCAAACCGCAATGTTGTTCCCATGAATTTTTTGGAAGGAGGTGTAATCCAGACCTGGAAGAGGATCAGGATCAGATCAACCAGGAGGATGATCAGTGGATTTCTGGTTGTCGTCAGCACGACCAATCCGGAGATCAACCATGCCAGCCAGGCGTAGGTGTGAACATTCATCCCGTTAGTTTTCCTCACCCAGATGGACAAAATAAAAGCGCTTTTGAAATCGCCGTAACACTTTAATGGTAGCTTTCCCAAAAAACAGGATCAATAAAAGGTTGCCAATGGCGCGGGTAGTATCCCAGACCAGAGAAGTAGCCAGATAAAACACACCGTAATTTCGCATAGACACTAAAAAATTAGATCCTGGAGCAAATTGCTGATTACTGGGTCCTGAGAGAAAAGGCCAGAACCACAAATTCGTTATAGCGCCATACAAATATCCCCACAGAAAACCAAAAATCAGCAGTGTGATCCACTCTCCTGGTTTCTTCTCCTGGTGGGTGAGTAAAACTATTCGTCTGGCAAGAGCAGCGGATAGCCCAACCCATCCGGCCGTCAACATCTGATTCGGTAGCCAGGGACCGACACCACCAGTGATCAATGCAGAGACCAGCATGGTGAGTGATCCCATCAGGAAACCCATCCTGCCACCGAAAACATAGCCTGTGATCAAAATTAAAAAGAAGACCGGGCTAAAACCTCCCAATACCGGTAAGGTCAGGTCGATGAAACGCAGGGTGGAATTAATAGCAATCAGGATTCCCAGTAGGGCAATTAATTTTGTATTGAGACGATATTGTTGAATTTCATAAATCAATACAACGGAACACAAGGCCAATATCATTGCCATCATGATGGGTAATTCATTCTGACGGTTTGAGCTCAATATTCCCTGATCTGCAGTCTCCAAAAGTGGGTATATATAAGCGAAAATACCCAATCCGGTGGTTAAGAAGTAAATTAACCCGGTCAGCAGTTTTTCTTTCAAACTGTGCGTTTTTCCCGCAGCACTAAAACCATAATAACAATCAGCGCCAACACAATGACCCCAAAAACAAGGTACTGGGTGAGATTATTTTTTACAGCTGGTTCAACATCGATGGAGTCTGAGGTTGACTCTTCTGAATTTCCCGCGTTTTCAACCATAGGGAGGAGAACAGCGCTGGTGGGTTGTTGTTCTTCTTTAACCACTGCTGGCAAAAATAGCAACGGGTTAACCGCGCAGATTTCATCGAAGCTTACCAGTGCAGGGGGCTGATCACCCCAACTCCAACCATCCACAGAACCTGCAATTACCTGATGGGTATTGGATCCAACCTGGGAATAAGCCCATTCACCACCCTGCGGATCCATGTGCCAGTAGGACCAGTAATTGGGCATTCCACAGAAACAATTATCGCTCTTACAGCCCTGTCCTTCAATGCCACAAATCGCATTTCCTTTAGCAGGATCAAAACTGGTATCCAGTTGCAACCCAGAAGTTTCCAATAATTCAAATCCACTGATGGCTTTAGCAGTAAATTCCACACAACGCAGGACGGTGCTGCCATCTGGCAAGGTGACTGCCAGACCAGCTTTGTTGACAGCTAAATCCACAGAGGTGAGTGGCTCAATCAATGGTCCCTGCGAGAAACCCAGCAGTGCTTCAACAGTGGAATATACGTTGATAAAATTTTCTCCAATACCTCCATCGGGTTGCACAGCAGATAGAAGTGCTCTGCGAGGAGAGACCCCATTTACTTCCCAATCTTTCAGATCTTCTCCTGCACTCACCAGGGCCAGCGTGATCCAGCCGGTGGTATCCACATTGATCATGGAAGAATCCCACAACGGTCGCCAGGCAGCATTCTCTAACTGAGTATCTTTGAAGTATTGTAGCGCTGCTTGAATGGCGGCATGATCCTGATCCACCTGACCACTGGCAAGCAAAGCTACCACCACCAGGGCAGTTGTGTCCGGATCAGAACCAAATCCATTATCCCAGGTGCCATCATCCAATTGTTTTGCTAACAAATAACCCACTGCAGCTGTGGGAATCGGATCGCCATTCGCAGCCAGGCCAAGGATTGCCAATGCCTGGCTGAGATCAGTTACTACGCCGGAATTCCAATCTTTTACAGCCTGAGTACTGAAACTACCATCTTCCTGTATTGTATCCAGGATGAATGATGGTAAATCCTCAGGAGCAGATTGGGAGAAAGATAATGCAACTAATATCAGACCAGCATTGCCAGGGAAGAGTAACTGATTATCATCAAATATGTACCCCTGATAGGTTTCCAGTAGGTAATCAATCGGGGTGAGTCCTTCAGAGCTGATGAATTGCTGCGGATCAACACCAATGGCATGAAAAGCGAGTAAAGCCCGTGCAGTGGTACCAGGATCGGAAACGTCGCTCAATCCAGGAAAGCCACCATCGGCTTGAAGTTTACCTTCCAAATAATCTATGGTGTTAGAAAAATCGATGTCAGTCTCAGTTTGCGCTTGCACGAAACCAGCAGGAACAAGAGCGGTCATAAAGACCAATAACAATAAAAGCGTTAGAAATTTGGTGAAATGTTGCATATGGATTTTCTCCTCGGAAAATGATTTGAATGCAAAAACGGAACCAGCCTATCGTTCTTCACGGAAAGGCTGGTTGCATTAAAAAACCCGCCAAATGGCGGGAAGTAAACCCTTTTATAAGAGTCAACTTCCCTTTCCGCGAAGGAATGATCGAACCGAATTAAGGCAGGTATTCGGGCTTGTTCCTGTGAACTTACCGTTGCGGGACAGCGCTGGACTTTCACCAGCTTCCCCATTTGAGCACCGCGCATCCGGGCGTGAGGTGCACCTTAACCGTTATTGAATTAGGTTGATTGTATCCCAGGCGCAAAAAAGTGTCAATTGATTCCGTGTCACGATTAGAGCAGCCCCATCATTGGGAGATGCGTCATTCGATACCGACGAAAGAGTCAAAATTCTGGTTACATGTAGCTATAATAAGGGGTGTATAACAGAGGTAGCATGCACTCAAAATTTCAAAAATCAATTGTTTTACCCGATCTGACAGATAAACACCAGCTAACCAGGATTGGTATGCTAAATTCAGCACGGGGAAAAATCACCTCTTTCGATCATACAGAGAAAAGCTCTTTATTGGCAGAAATTCATACGAGTGGCTTAAATTGTGTCTGGATCAACCTGGATGCCGATGATCGTGACCAAGGTCGTTTCTGGTTAAAATTCGTGGCAGGTTTACGGAAATTCCACCCTGATATTGGCAAGGAACTTATTGGCAGTTTGCTGGATCACCATTCGCAGCCATTAAAGCCTGTGCTTTTAACACTTACACACGAACTTGATCAGCAAGAAATACTGGTTGTTCTAGAAAATGTCCAATTCTTAAGTGGCCAGACCTGGTGGAAATTCGTTCAAGAATGGCTAAACCAGAGTCTTACGATGAAATGGATTGGTCTGCAGGCTGATCACCAGGACAATTCGATCTCTGAGTTAAATGGACTTGAAGGGGTGAACGCTGATCAGTATGCAAACCTGTCCACACGATTGATCGGTGATCAAGAATGGTTGGAGTATTTACACATTCTTTTATCTAAAAAAGAATTCGAACTTGCTGGTGAATTATTGGAAGAAAAAGGGGAAACCTGGCTGGAGAAAGGTTTTGATCCTTTGGAGCTTTTGTTCTGGCTCAGGGAAATCCCCAGTGTTCTATTGAATGCCCGACCTGTATTGTGCTGGTTAGGAGCAAAAGCCTGTCATTCATTGGAATTACCACTTTTAGTTAATTATTATTCCAACGCTGCTGAACATTCGCTCAGCTCATTATCGCGCTTCAGCAGAAATCAAGATGAATGGTTTACAATTGAAATCAATGAGGGCGGGATGACCGTTGGAGAATTGCTCGAAAAAATAAATCAACTGAAACAATAATATCTAAGGACTAAATATGTTCAACACATTGGAAGAACTGGGGAAGGAGTATTATATTCGCCCGGCCAGAATGGATGATGCACAGGTAGTGGCGGATTTATTCAATCGTTGCTCGCAGGAAATTATCCAGAAGAATGAGTTTGAAGCCGGAGAATTAAAAGCTGGTTGGGAGTCCGGGTCGCTTGAGATGGAAAAAGATACCATCATGGTGTGGAATCGGGAATCGCTGATCGCTTATGCGGATGTATGGGGCGTGCTACCTCCCTTTGTGCGGGTAAACACCTGGGTAAGGAAAAAGCTTTTGAAGACCACTGGGGACATATCGGAACGACTGACGAAGAAGGATTAAAAGAATTTGAGAGTGAACATTTACTGGATCCCAATTATGATCCGGATTTATGGTTCGCTGCTGAAGCTGATGGGGAAATGGTTGGTATGATCTTTGGCAGTAAATCAACCCCGTTTGGCTCAGATTATGGCTGGGTATCGATTCTGGGAGTGAAACGTGAATGGCGGCATAAAAGAATTGGCAAAGCTTTAATGTTGCATTTTTTCCAGAAGATCAAAGAAAAAGGTAGCACAAAAGTTGGTTTGAGTGTCGATTCGGATAGTCTTACCGGGGCTACACAATTGTATGAGTCGATCGGTATACGTGTGATTGAGCAGTATGTGCGCATGGAGAAAATTCTACGTGAGGGAATCGACCTGCGGGTTCGTGATTTGGACCAGCCTTGAAGCAATTTCCGTGAATCATTGATAGAATTAAGCTATGCAACGTTATCGAATTCCCGCAGATCGGACCAGAACAGAAATCTTGGTGGTTAATTCACGTTTCATTGCCACAGCTGCACCGGTTTTCAGTGTGGAGGAAGCCAGAGAATTCATTCATGCAGTGAAACAGGAGTTTTCGGATGCGAGCCATAATGTGCCGGCTTTTCTGGTGGGATTTGGTCAATCAGTGACCGCCCATTGTAGCGATGATGGTGAACCATCCGGAACAGCCGGTCGACCAGCCCTGGCGGTTCTACAAGGCAGTGGTTTGGGGGATATCGCTGTGGTGGTAACACGCTATTTTGGTGGAACAAAACTGGGAACCGGGGGTTTGGTACGTGCCTACACAGATGCTGTTAAGGCAGTTTTGGAAATTTTACCGCTGGCTGAAAAAGTACCCACGCACACAGTTATGCTGGTGATTCCATACTCACTGTATGAGCAGGTGAAATTAATGATCCTGGAATTTAAAGGGAGAGTTCTGGATGAGGATTTTGGAGGGGACATAACGATCAGCATTCAATTTCAGGTGGAATATTTAGAGTCGTTCAATGCCAGAATGATCGAATTATCCAGGGGGAAAATCAAGGCGGAAATTGTAGAAACCAATCCCGAAACAATCATGCTAATTGTCCAGTAAATTATTTTTTTCCTAACAAATTTGATTATTGAAAATTGGGGAATTAAGTCATAATATAGATATAACTTTATACATTTGATATTAATAATTGAATTCGTCTGCTTTTTTGCTATACTATTAAATATTATTGACCGAATTATTCAATTATTAATTGATAATAGGAGGGACGATTGAATGCAATGCTGAAAAAAGCTTTGCCGTACCTGCTTATTGGTGTTTTGTTTTTTTCCATCATCATTGAGGCATTTGCCCAATCACAACCAGATGTGCGAATTAATACCGTTTCCACCATAGAATTGCCAGATTCTGTCAATTTAAAGGTTTATTTTAATTTATTTGACAAACAAACTGGTCAGGCAATTACCGATATCACCCCGGAAACTGCTCAAATCACATTGTTGAATACCGGTTTGACAACCGGAGGGGTGATCAAGCAACCGGATATTCCCATTTATATCACCATGGTACTGGATGCAAGCGGGAGTATGTCCGGTGCGCAGGCGCAACTCAAAGATGCAGCCAAACTGGCATTAACCAACGTACCCAATGATGCCTTTTTCTCGGTGGTTCAATTTGATGAAGAAATCGTACTTTTGCAGGATTTCACCGAGAATCAATCTGCCATCAGCTTCGCTATTGATCAGTTGAAGGTGACGGGAAGAGGAACCTGCCTTTATGATGCTGCTTATACCGCAGTGGAAGCCATGGAGAAAGCGCCAGTTGGCAGGCGTGCGGTGATTCTCTTTACCGATGGGAAAGATGAAACCAAAGAAGGAAAAGTGTGCAGCCAGCATACTTACCGGGAACTGGTTGATAAAGCCATGAAAGCCCAGGTTCCGATCCACACGATTGGATTATCTGTTTCAGCAGGAAACATCAACGCGGTTGAGTTGGAAAATATGGCTGCCAGCACCGGTGGATTTTCGGCTATCGGAAACGAAAGCCAGCTGAAGAATTCCTTTGAGCAAATTATGCTCGGGTTGAAAGCCCAATGGATGGTGGAATCCAGTGTCTATCCCAGGCAGGGTGATAATAACGCTGTTTTAACCATGAATTTGAAAGATGCAGGAGAAACTAGCACAGCATTTATCGTCACATCCAGTAAAGAATACCCGGGTCCCCCTAGCCCAGTGTCGGCTAAGCTGGATGGGTTTGCTTTACGTCCCGAAACAATGACTTATGATGTACAGATCTCGCTTACCTCGCCGGAGATGGTTAATTATTTGCGCGTAGCCATTTGGGAAAAAGAAGGTGGATCCAAAATAACCGAATTTATCTTTGAAAACCTGGCAAGTTTCAACACACTCAATATCCCAACCAATGCATTGACCGCCGGTCGTGATTACGAAATGAGGATCGTCGCTACCGATAAAGAAAATAATTTCCCCTTTGCGATCGTGAAGGACGATCAGGGGAAAGCATTCACCGAATTAATTCACGAATTCAAATTTGATCCATCCGGTGTTTTGCCAAAGTTGAGTATTCAATCGGTGATTCAGGACAACAACGATCTGGTGATTCAAATAGCCACCACCAACCCGCTCCTGGTGAAAGGATATGATGGGTGGCTAATTGATGAAGAAACCAACACGGTTGTTCCCAATTCAACCTTCAGCAGTGATGTGCTTCCGAATGGCAGTGGTTCGATCACCATTCCGATGGTGGAAGCAAAAGTTCCATCAGGAAAATACACCATTCTGGTGAGGGCTCTGGGGGAAGGAACCAGTGTATTTGCGTCCCAGCAATACAATGGGGTGGTGTACCAGACCAAGAAAGTATCGATATTTGAGCGGGTTTTTTCAGCCTTAAGAGCATCACCAATTTTCTTCTACATCATTCTTGGAATTATTCTGGTCGTAATAGCCTTCCTGATGATCTATAACTGGAGAGAGAAATCTCTCTCTGGAACGCCGGTCATGCAGGGTCGATTAGGTGGCCAAATGAAAGCCAAACGAGGGATAAAAGAACCTTCCCCGTTTGCGGATCACGAACCCATTCCTGGAGCTTCGGTGGCACGACCAGTCCAACCTTCTCCAGTAAAAATACCTGGACCGCAAGCTTATGATTTACCCGTGATGCCTACACCGGTAGCAAAACCAACACCGGCAAGTGTACCACCCGATCAGCTGGATCAAACAATCGTCGGGGCACCCCCTATGGGAGATGCGACGCTGGTTTCACCCGCCATCAAATTGCCCTCGTTATCTGTGGTAAACGCACCACCAGGCGTATTATCACCTGGGCAAAAAATCAGTGTGCAGCAATTACCGTTTACGATCGGACGAGTAGGTGCCATGTTGACCGTTAGCGAGGCCAGTGTTTCCCGCTTGCATGCTCAAATTTCAATGGATCCTCAAACCAAGCGATTCATGATTACGGATATGAATAGCAGTAATGGAACCCGGGTAAATGGAACTCCATTGACCCCTGGCCAATCGTCGTTCTTAAATCATGGCAGTCGTATTCAAATTGGACCCAATGTAGAAATCGTTTTTGAAAATTAATAGATTGGAAAGTGAAATATGGCTGATAAAACAATACTTGATATCCAGGCAATTGATGCCCTCCGTAAAAAATTTCAGAATGAAGGGGAAGAACTTGCGGAATTAACCGTTAGAACCCGACAAAAAGTGCACAATCTGCAAAAGGATTGGATTGGGCTGGGATCGGATGCATTCTTCGATGAAATGGAAATGGTGCTTTTGCCTGCCATGAAGCGTTTGTTCGAAGCCATGATGCGCTCCTCAGATGTTCTGGGAGATATTAAGAAAATCTACCGAAATGCTGAAGATCAAAGTGCCAATTTCTTTAAAGGTGATTTTGAAAATGTCAATTTAGGCACGACTGATTTTGGTGCCGGGCAATTTGGCGGAGCAGGTGGTTCTGGTGTGAATTTAGGTCAGACCGATTTCGGGGCAGGACAATTTGGTGCTACAGGTGGCGGCGGAGGAGCTGGTTTAGGCGAAACAGACTTCGGTGCCAGCCAATTTGGTGGGTCTGGGGGTACGCAGGGAGGAACCGGATTGGGTGAGACTGATTTCGGAGCAGGTCAGTTTGGTGGCCAACAAGGTGCTACCCCCGGTGGCGATTCAGGATCTGGACAAGCCCCACAGCCACAGCAAGCAACCCAACCACTTGAGACAAAAATGGATTCCTCAGCAGGCGCAGGTAGTGGCGGAGGAGGCACTGGGGGTGGTGATAGTTCCGGGATGCAAGGGGACCTGAACAATATGGGAACCGGACTGGGTGGTTCGCAGTCCTCCTCGGGATTTAGCGGTGGAGGTGGCACTTCCGGAGGTGGGTCCGGAACACCTATGTCTGATCATGTTTATCAAAGTGTTGGTTCATCATCTCCTGGTGGAGGTGTTTCATCTGGACCATCCGGTGCACCAGCTCCCAGCAGCAGCCCACCACCGCCTTCTGAGGGTGGTGAGGGCATCTCGACGGCTGGAACAGCTGGCGTAGTTGGTGGCGTTGGTGCTGCGGCGGCGGCAGCCAAAAAAGTTGTCAAAGACAAAGATAACAAATAGCAATCATCGCAGATTTTTCAATAAACCCAAACAGGAGGTAACCAGAAAAAGAGTTTTCTCAATCCCAATCCAAAAAATTATGTTGTTTATAAATCTGAACTAAGTGAAATACAACAAACAATTAATTGTCAATTTAGAAAGGATTAAAAATGGCCGATAGAACTGAACTTAATGGCGAACAATTGGCACAAATGATGAAGAAATTTCAAAGTGAAGCGGATGAATTAAACCAACTGCTTGGCCAAACCCGGAATAAAATTGGTACTTTAAGAAGTAGTGGCTGGGTAGGACGTGGATCAGACCAATTCTACAATGAGATGGAATCGCTGGTGTTGCCTGCTGTACAACGGTTAGTTGCTGCGCTTAATGCTGCATCCAACCAGGTGAATGCGATCATGAAGATTTATGATGATGCGCAGAATCAAGCGCAATCTTTGTATAAATTAGAGTAGAACAAAAAACCATCCATAAAGGAGATAAACAATGGCTGACAAGATTAAACTAAATTATCCACAGATGGAAGAAATGGCGCAACACATGAAGGCTGTTTCACAACGATTGCTGCAGACCACTCGCCTGGCACGCTCGATTGCACAGGAAATGCAAGGAGGTGCTCTGGTTGGTGATGCGGGCGAAGCCTTCGTGAATGCTTTGAACAGCGCATTTGTTCCCGGTGTGACTAAATTGAGCCAGAAATTTGATGAAGTATCAAAAGATATCACACAAGCAATTAACGACATGAAATCTGCCGATAGTCGCTCTCGCTCAGAATTCAGATAGGATTTGGAGGATTATTATGAACTTTATTCTAAAATTGGTATATTCAGCAGTAAATGGCGTTATGGGTCAAATTAAAAAACTGTTGAATCAAATCACTTCCGAAATCACTTCCCCATTACGGGGGATGGTCCAACAAGTCGTTGGTGGCGTTTGGAAGGGAGATGGAGCAACACGCTTTGTGCAAGAAATGCAAACATTGGTTATTCCAGCGTTGTTATCCCTGGTTGGGGTCAATACCAGTTTTGTTAACGCGCTTCAAAAATCAACTGAGATATTTCGAAATGCCGACAAACAGGCCACTTCCAAAGCTAATGAATTACTGGACATTTTTGGCGGTATATTCAAATAACCTGCAATAAAAGAAAAGGAGATGCAAAATGGCTCAAGAAGTATATATGGACGTTCCAGCAGTCCAAAAAATCGCTAGTAATTTTGGCAAATTTGGCCAGACATTGAAGCGTATTGCCAAAGGTTTGGAAACTGCCATTATGGTATTGAAGGCTACCGCATTTGTAGGCATGATCGGTAACCTGGCAGTGGCTTCTTACCTCGAAAGGATCAAACCCCGGGTTGAAAAATTAGCCGAAGACATGATTGAACTTCAACATGATGTCAATGCAGCCGTCAAACATTATCAAACCGGTGATTTGAGTGGTTCAGCTCGCTTCCGCAGTTGATCATTTTATTCATGAATAAATAGAGACAGTTAGCAAGTATGTGATTTGATATCACATACTTGCTAAAAATTATTATTGTTTTCCAGAGGAAGTAAGGCATTATGAATCGAATTTGTCTCAAGTGTAATGTCATCTCTCAGGATTTCAATCTCTGGTGCCAGGAGAAATATTGCCCGGCGGAAAATGCGACCGAAATTTTCAATAATGGAGAATGGTTTGGTATCTTTGAAATCGTTCAGCCATTATTGATCCTTCGTTCTGCGATTGTATACCAGGCACGCCGGGAAGAAGAGATTGTTTTTCTAAAAATTGCCAATACAGGTTGCGAGGACAAATTAAGGCAGGAAGCCATCGCCTTTTACCAGCTCGCAAAAGCCGGTCAACATCCGTTGTTACCTATATTATTACCAGCCCATCCTCAAAGCACCATCGCCCAACACCCCTATGGTTGGACAGTGATTCAGGGAAAAGTAAAATATTATTCAGTATTTAAATTCGTTGAAGGGGAAGTTCTCAGGAATTATTTATATAAAAATCCACAACCCTGGTTTCAACATGTAGGTTGGATCGGACTCAGTGTCAGTGACGTGGTTTATTATTTACATCGCGCTGGAAAGATTCACCTCTGTTTGAACCCGGATGTTGTTTACTTACGTTTTGATAAGCAGGGAATTCCAAGGCCCATGTTACTGGACCTGGGGGTAGGGGATTTAAGCAACAATATCTCACAAATCTGGAACGACCAGTACAATCTACCCGCTTATACGCCGCCAGAAATTCTGAAAAACGATAATCAGGTCTCGCATGCTGCTGATGTGTATGGGATCGGTTTACTGATGTACGAAATGTTAACTGGCCATCCTGCTTATGAATATCACTTAAAAAAAGATGATACGGTTGCCAATATGGTAAAAAGTGGCGTATTTAAACCCACAGGTAGAATTGATCTTAAAGAAATTCCTGCAATCGTGGAGAAAGCCATCAATGTTCACCCTCAAGCACGTTTTACGGATGTTTTATCCCTGGTTAATACGTTAAAACCATATTTTCCCCCCATTCCTGCGGAGAAAAAATCGAGAGGTATCAATTGGAAATTGGTTTTCATCGTCCTGGCGGCTTTATTGGCCATTTCATTAATTTTAAGTTTTGCAGTTTCACTGATGCAATGATGATCGGGGAGGTATAAATTGGCAGACAAAAAATATATCGATCGACCACCCCGCATAGAACCTGAGCTACCTTCTGGAACTCGTGATATTCCCAGCCCACCAGATATTGAGGCCAATCCTGGTGCTTTAATGGCACAGGCTTTCTTACCCATGATCATGATTTTTGGATATATTCTGGTTTCATTGTTTGGCAAAGGCACCAGTATGATGATGATGATCCCCATGGCACTGTCGGTTGTTGCATCGGTTGCGTTGGGATTTTACACCAACCGCCAGGAAAAAGCCCGTCGGGAACATCTCAAAGAAACCTACCAGCGCCGTATCAGCGAGTTACGTCGCCAGATGGAAAGTGAACAGGAACAACAAAAAATCTATTATTATTACAATTATCCCAATCCGGATGTTGCGCTTGCCATTGCAGACGACATCACCAAAGATGAACAACTCAAGAGAGAAGACATTCGCTCTGGAACCAGGTTGTGGGAAAGAAGACCAACCGATCATGATTTCATGAACCTGCGCTTGGGGATCAGCACCCGTCAATCGACTGTGATTTATAAAATGCCAGAGAATGAGCAGGTTGAGAACCCACTGACGCGTGAAGCCACCCGCCTGGCAGAAACCTCCCGGCTCCTGTTTGATGTTCCTGTAACGATCCCATTTTATTATCAGATCGACGAAAGGGAGCAGAAAAAGGTAGCCGCCAAGACCGATCAGGATTCATCGGATGAGAAAAAGGGAGGTGCAAAAGATGTCACCATTCGAAACTCCATTGGCATCAGTGGGGATTCGGATGAAATCCTACACTCCTACTTGCGCACCATGCTGGTTGATTACGCCACATTCCACTCTCCGCAGGACACCATGCTGTACGTGGCCGGTACCAGCGAAATGCGTAAACATTGGCGCTGGGCGTACTCCTTACCGCATTGTAAAGAAGCCGACAAAAGCGAAACGCTGTGTTTTGAAAGCGAAGAGAAACCCGGCGAAAATGAAGTCGACCGTATGCGCTTATTCTGGAAAAATTTACGCACCATCCTCGAACGCAGACGCATGCGCCTGCAGGATAAAGAAAGTGGTGTGGATGTCAAACTACCTTTCCTGCTGGTCGTTGTGGATGTACAGACACTGGCTCCTGAATGGTCGATCCTGAAAGACTTGGAAGGCGAGGCCACGATTTCCACCATCCTTCTGGACGGTAAAGAATTAGGGGCAGGGATCATCTTTGTGGTACCGGATCGTAAAAAAGTCCCCAGCCGCTGTGAAGCCATCATAGAGGTGGCAACAGATTCAGTTGATGCAGATAGTGTTGTCTTTCGCTATGCTGAGACAGGTTTCAACACCGTGCGATACGTAGGCAAGACCAAAGTAGTCAGCGCACAGGATAAGGCGCGCGAATTTTCCAAAGCGCTGGAGCCTGTCGACATTCGCCGTGGTTATGGGTCCAGTCTGGCATCCACCGTTACATTACTGGAAATGTTGAACGTTTCCACCATCGATCAATTACAGGAATTAGCAGCCGAAAACTGGAAACGCAGTATGACACCCAACCAGTCTGATTGGTTATACACCGCTGTTGGATTACTCTCCGGTAATGAACCCAGGACATTGACTTTCTCAGCCAAAGCAGATGGTGTGCATGGGTTAATTGCCGGCTCCACCGGGTCAGGTAAATCAGAATTATTGATGACCATGATCATCGGAATGGCGTTGAATTTTAATCCGGATGTGCTGAACTTTGTCTTAATCGACTACAAAGGTGGTTCAGCCTTTGAGCCTTTCAAAAAATTACCCCATAAAGTGGATATCGTCACCAATCTGGATCAATCCGCCACTGCGCGTGTTTTTGCATCCATTATTGCAGAGCTGGATCGTCGTCAAAAATTAAACACCTATACCAACTCCAAGGATATTGTGCATTATCGCAAGAAGGGATTGAACCTCGAACCGGGACGCCCTCCTTATCCGCATCTTTTCATCATCATTGACGAATTCGCTGAAATGATCTCGGGTAATGCCGAATATAAAGCCCAGCTGGAAAGTATCACTCGCCTGGGTCGTGCGCTCGGTGTCACCTTGATTCTGGCAGCCCAAAGACCAGTCGGTGTGACCGATCAGATGCGCGCTAATATCAAATTCAGGATCTGTCTACGTGTGGAAACACCGGATGACTCGCGTGAATTGTTAAGACGTGCCGATGCTGCCTTCCTGCCACCTGGTATTCCAGGACGTGGCTATCTGCAGGTTGGTAATGAAAATATTGAATTGATCCAGACCGCTTATACCGGCGGTGATTACAAAGGCCCACAAGAAGAGAATGTCACCCCGAATGTGATCTGGGTGGATCGTGGCAAGAAATCGGCAGCCCAAAAAGCGGTGGAACCCCCCAAACTGTACGATGTTATCGTGGACATGCTCGCCAATCTCGCAACCACAGAATCCCGTCCACAATGGCGGCCGTGGCCGGAGTTTCTACCCTCACAAACCGGGAAAAATATCCTCAGCCTGGAGACACCCGTCGATACCGCCTACATGACAGATGAAGATATTGAGATGTTGAAGCAGACCGATGCTGTGGCGATAATAGGTATGTCGTTAAATGAAAAAGCCACTACCTTCTGGAACGATGATTTTAAATGGGATGGATTGGTCTGGGGTAAAAATGCTATACGTCCATTAATTGGTTTGGTGGATAATCCCTATCTTGCCAGCCAAAAGCCATTGATGATAAACTTCCCGAATGGTCATGCGACAGTATTTGGCGCATCTGGTCGTGGAAAAACCACATTTATTCGCACCATCATTACATCCCTGGTGTTAACCCATTCTCCGGATGACCTGCATATATATATCTTAGATTTTGGTGGGCGAGCATTGAACGTCTTCCTGGATTTACCCCATGTTGGGGCGATCATCACCTCAGAAGAAGAAGAACGCGTCATGCGCGTTTTGAGAAAAATCAACGATATTATTGAATATCGCCAGGTGCTCTTCAGTGAGGAAAGGGTGAACAACCTTGAAACCCACAATCTCAATTATCCGGACAAAAAATTACCTGCGGTACTGGTAGTGATTGATAACTTTGCAGAATTCAGAGAATATTATGAAGACCTGATGGGACCACTGATTTCCCTGGTACGTGAAGCACGTGCCTATGGTGTGCATTTCCTGATCACTGCGGATGTGGTCAACGCCCTCAGCGGCAAATTATTCAACCTGATCACAGAACGTTACACCTTGAAACTGTCCGACCCAAGTGAGTATGGCGATATTGTAGGACGTGGAGTTCCTGCCGACCTGAGCAACGTGCCTGGGCGTGGATATGTGCGCGTAGGGAATATGCCACTCGAATTTCAAACTGCATTAGCTTTCAACCCGGACGAAAATGACGCCGATAACCTGGCCAAACTGAACAAGATGTGTTTGCGCATGCAAGCCTTATGGAATAACAACTGGAAGGGTGAAAAACCATCCACCATTGAGACACTGCAATTACGCATTTCGCTGGAACGCTTGATGCAGGAAGTGACCTGGCCAGCGGTCAAACGCCTGAACATCCTGATGGGTATTGATGATCGCACACTGGAACCTGCTTTTATCGATATCGAACGACAGGGACCACATGTTGTGGTTTTGGGTCAACCTTTCTCCGGTAAAACCACCACACTACAAACGATGATCATTTCTCTTGCGATGCAATACGATCCTGATACTTTGGGTATGGTATTGATTGATTATTCCAATAAGCTTTGGAAGGGTAATGACCATTCATTAAAAGAGTTGCCCCATGTTCTCGACACAATTGACGAAATCGACCAATTAGATGAATTCCTGGAAAATGTGAAGGCAGAATGTCTGGATTTTGATGTCAAACCAAAGCGCAGAAAACTATTGATTGTGATCGATAACTATGATGGCTTCTCAGATGATTCAAACCGCAAGAAGATGACCTTCTTCGAAGAGCTCTCTGGTCTGATACGAAAATACCAGACCGCCGGTGTTTATGTGATTGCAGCTGGTTCGATTGGTATGATGAACGCCTCGGATGATTTGCGAAAAGTCATCACTGCCCCGAACTTTGGGATTGCCTTGAAGAGTGCTGATGCGGTCAATCGCCTAAATGGACGCTTCCCACGCAGTCTCAATGATGTCGAATTACCCATGGGACGTTCATTCATTGTTCGCTCCGGAATTACCACCATGCTGCAAATTGCCACACCACATGCCAATGATGACGATATGGAAGGATCCATCGATCAATGGGTAACAAAGATCGTAAAACAACACAAAGGCAAACAGGCAAAATGGTTGAGAATACCTCAACCTAAAGCGGCAAAAAAAGGAGAAGTCGCTGAAAATAGTGATGAAAGTGTGAGCTCATCTACCAATAGTGTGGATGAATCACTATATGACATTGAAGAAGTCAAACAAAAATTACGGGATGAAGGCATAGATGATGAATTTATGAATATTCTCTCCAAGAGTGACTTGATAGAAACTGCCAGGACATTGGGATTGTTCGATGAAACTGCAGAAGCTAGTATAGATACAGATGCAAGTACAGAAGTTAAAACCGAACCAGAAACACCTGAGGAATAAGGTATGGACGATTATATTGATGTCAAAATAAATGTTTTTGAACATACCGGGCAACGTGCTCGGGTGCGGCGATCGATCACCGTAAAAACCTTGATTGATGAGATCCTGAAGGAATTTGATGATATTGATGCAGATTCCCCGGAAAAATACAGCATTCAATTGAAAGGAGTGGATAGACCACTGGAAGCTAACCACACGTTGGCACAACTGGATATTCAACCCCAGGATGAAATTACAGTAGGCTATTTGCACCAAACCATCCGGAAAATGCTGGATCCCAAAGACCATGCTACCCTGCGCGAAGAAACTTCCAATATCACTTTTGATATCCAATGGACACCTGCCATCATCGGCCGGCCCAGCACAGAAGTCAACCACAACATCATGCTGGCTGTCAACATGCAAATTCTGGCAATTGGTATGACCATCTCACGCAAGCATGCACAGATTGTATTTTCAGAAGGTTCTTTCTTTATTGAGCCAGCTGCAGCCAATAATCCGACTTACTTGAATGGGAAATTGTTAGCGGTTAACACCATGAACAAACTCAAAAGTGGTGATCGTCTGGCATTTGGACAGCATAAAGTCAGTTTCGTCTTCACTACCAAATCACAACCCGTTTCGTATGGCATGGATCCCTCTGAGCCAATCAGTAAACCGGTAGCTGTTCCAGCAGAGAATTTTCACACCCGAGTCGCACCATCAAAAACCGGGATGGCAACACTGGTGATCGAGAAATCATTGAACCTGTCCAATATAGGGCAACGAATTCCACTCCAGAATTTACCTCTGGTAGTTGGGCGTGTCATTCCACTATTCTCAAGTGAAGGCGATATCTCCAGGCAACACGCAGAGATCAATTTTGACCCTGTATCAAATATGTATACCATAAAGGATCTGAATAGCACCAATGGTGTCACGCTCAATGGGCAGAGAATTGAGGCGCAAAAGGTTTATGAATTACATCCTGGTACAAAAATTGGTCTTGGAAAAGTAATGGTTGTAGAGTTCCAAACATAAGCATAAATTTTTCAATAAGCTTAGAAAAAAACCGGTTCTGAGAGTTATTTTCAACTCAGAACCGGAAATTTTTAATTAATTGTCACCCTATTTCAGGTGAAATCCATTCATTATTTTTTGAGATCAAAACGATCAAGTTCCATGACTTTTTTCCAGGCTGCGACAAAATCTCGCACAAATTTTTCTTTGGCATCGTCCTGCGCATAAACCTCAGCCAGTGCGCGAAGTTGCGAATTGGAACCGAACACCAGATCAACCCGGGTACCAGTCCACTTGAGTTCACCTGATTTTCGGTCACGTCCCTCAAAAGTATCACCAGCCTCACTGGTGGCTTTCCATTCGGTGGACATATCCAGCAGGTTGACAAAGAAGTCATTGGTTAGTTTACCAACCTGTTTTGTGAAGACACCATGTTGTGACTGACCGTAATTTGCACCGAGCACACGTAAACCACCAACCAGAACGGTCATTTCTGGTGCACTGAGCTTTAATAATTGTGCGCGATCCAACAACATTTCTTCTGCCATTACATTAAAGGTCTTCTTCTGATAGTTACGGAAGCCATCTGCCAGTGGTTCAAGATATGCCAATCCTTCCACATCTGTCTGTTCCTGGGTGGCATCTGTGCGACCCGGTGTAAAGGGAACCTCAACAGCATAACCTGCTGCTTTGGCAGCTGATTCGACTGCCGCACAACCACCCAGCACAATCAGATCTGCCAATGAGATTTTCTTACCATTCACCTGTGAGGAATTAAATTCTTTCTGGATTGCTTCCAGTGTGTTTAAAACGCTGGCTAATTGTTCTGGTTGGTTTACCTCCCAATCCTTTTGAGGAGCTAAACGGATGCGGGCACCATTGGCACCCCCACGTTTATCTGATCCACGGAATGTGGAGGCAGAAGCCCAGGCAGTAGAAATCAACTCGACCGTTGAATGACCCGCAGCAAGAATTTTTGCTTTGAGATCTGAAATATTTTTTTCATCAACCAATGCATGATCGATCGCTGGAACTGGATCCTGCCAGATCAAATTTTCTTCTGGTACTTCTGGACCGAGATAGAGGACTTTCGGTCCCATATCACGATGGGTGAGTTTGAACCAGGCACGGGCAAAAGCATCGGCAAAAGCTTGCGGATCCTGATGGAAGCGTCGTGAAATCGGTTCGTAGATCGGATCATAACGCAATGAAAGATCTGCCGTTGTCATCATGGGAGGATGTTTTTTTGAGGGGTCATGCGCATCCGGGATCATATGTTCCGGTTTGACATCTTTGGCAATCCATTGATGTGCGCCAGCCGGGCTTTTTACCAATTCCCACTCGTAACCGAAGAGCATATCGAAGTAACCTATATCCCATTTGGTTGGATTCGGTTTCCAGGCACCTTCGATTCCGCTGGAGGTAGTGTGCACTCCTTTGCCTGCGCCCAGACTGTTTGTCCAGCCAAGGCCTTGCTCTTCAAGCGGTGCCCCTTCCGGTGCAGGACCTACCAGAGCTGGATCACCAGCCCCATGCGCTTTGCCAAAAGTATGTCCACCAGCTACCAGAGCAACCGTCTCTTCATCATTCATGGCCATACGAGCGAAGGTCTCACGCACGTCTATACCGGATGCCACTGGATCAGGATTACCATTCGGTCCTTCCGGGTTAACATAGATCAAGCCCATCTGTACCGCAGCTAAAGGATTCTCTAATTCCCGATCTCCCGAATAACGGCTGTCACCAAGCCATTCGGTTTCTGAACCCCAATAAATGTCTTCTTCGGGTTGCCAGATATCCTCACGACCACCACCAAAACCAAAGGTCTTAAAACCCATGCTTTCCAAAGCCACATTGCCAGCCAGGATCATCAGATCTGCCCAGGAGATTTTATTGCCATATTTCTGTTTGATTGGCCACAGCAAGCGACGGGACTTGTCCAGATTGACATTATCCGGCCAACTGTTGAGTGGTGCAAAGCGTTGATTACCGGTGCCACCGCCTCCACGACCATCCATGGTGCGGTAAGTACCGGCACTGTGCCAGGCCATGCGGATCATCAATCCACCATAATGACCCCAATCAGCCGGCCACCATTCCTGAGAGTCCGTCATCAGATCAGCCAGGTCTTTTTTTAATGAATCAAAATCAAGCTTTTTGAATTCTTCAGCATAGTCAAAATCTGGACCTAACGGATTGGAAGCTGGGGCATGTTGATGAAGAATATTAAGATTAAGCTGGTTTGGCCACCAATCACGGTTTGACACACCCTGATGTGCAGCTGTACTACCCATTTTTCCAGTTATTGGACACTTGATATTTTCATTCATTTATTTCCTCCTAAAAAATAAAATTGGTAGCAGATCGTCATAAATGATGCGGGTTTCAATCATTGACTGAAGCTTTTTCTTTCGATCTGCAGTTTGGACAAAGACCATAAAACGCAAATTGCGAACGTATGATATGAAAGCCTGAGGTTTCTTCTAATCGCTGAATCATATTACCATCCAGATCAAAATTACCATCCACAATCCGATTGCACTGAATACATATGATGTGCGGGTGAGGTTCGGGACGATTGCCATCATAGTGACTATCATCGTGTAAATCGATTTCCAGAATTTGATTCATTTCCTTAAGTAAGGACAGGGTGTTATAAACGGTTGCCTGGCTCATCGTTGGAAATTGATTTCTGATGGTCTCATAGATTTGTGAAGCGCTGGGGTGTCCTTCACTGGTAGTAATGACCCGAACCAACTCAAGCCGTTGAGGAGTCATCCGGTAACCTCGATCCTTTAATGCAGCAATCAATTCATTAAATCTGTCGTTTGGATCATTCATGGGGGATTTCATATCAATAATAATTCCTTATTTAGAATTATTATAATTATTAGGAAGTCAAGAATCAATATGTAATATCATCAAAGCTTGTACATACCTGAGAATTAATATCTAGGAGGAGGAGGGGGAGTCATCAATGTTAATTGATACTTACCTATTTCTAGGAATTATGAAATTAGATTAACTCACTAACTTCTAAGGGAATACCTTTGGATGGCTCTAAATGAAGATTTATAGCATCCTGTGGACATTTTGAAACACAGACTCCACAACCCATACAAAGGTCATAATTTACCATTGTGGAATAATTATCATCAAATCCCAATGCGGAAAATTGACAATAATCATGACAGGTACCACAATCCAAGCACAAATCATGGTCAATTTGAGCCACATAACCCGAAGAAGCCAGCATCGGGATATGATTCTGATGCGCTTTCATGGCACCACAACAGCAGCTACAGCAATTACAGATGGCATAATAGCGTCCCAACATGGCATCTTTGAAGAAAGCATGGTGGACATGGCCACGCGCATCCTCTTCTTCCAGAATCTTGACAGCTTCTTCCTGTGTAATCCAGCGCGATTTTTGAGGTTGATGTTCACTGATAAAACTGGCGAATGGTTCACCCACAATCAGACAGACATCAATAGGGGAACAATGTTCTTCTTTCGATGCTCGACAAGGACAATCCAAGGCAACAATATGATCGGGATTTTCTAATATGATGGCTCTTGCCTGGGTATAAGGCACTATATGTTCTAAATCAGTCTTGTTGATCGGTTCTTTGATCATGATCAATTCGCGAGCAGTTTCAAGTGGCAAGGCTTTTCCATGGTAGATATCTGCAACGGATGATCACCTTATTCCGAAAATATTTCATAAAATTTCGTGTAGATTTAGAAATCAACCGAAATGAATTTCGATTTTCTTCCATAGCCAAAAACCGATCACGGATATAGCACTACAATCCGGATATCCAGACACCGGCTGCCTTTTCTAAAGCTTTCAAACAACTGTTCGGTGCGACTCCCAGCCAGGTGCGGAAGACAGGTCAAAGACCAGGTATTTTATTCATTCCATTGGAAATTGTTCCTGAAATAAGGAGAATTTAAATGCAAGCAGAGATTCAAGAATTGCCAACCAGCGGAGAACAACTGCGGGATGCCTATCCGTATGAGGTTTATGTGAATGAAAAGGGAAAAGTGCGTGATGAGGAGTTGACAGTGCAATGCACCAGTAACAAATTTTTATTTCAAGTTTGAAGAAAAATTTGTGATTTTTTTAGGGTTGAGCATACAAATTTGCATGAAGATCCTATAAGATCAATTGGGGGATTATATAACCGAATTCATTCGGTTTGTAACGAGCTATCCATGGATTTTAATCCATGGAATAAGCAGCAAGAAACCTATCTATCTTCAGGTTCCCCGAATCTCATTCCTCGAATCACTCCAAAAGGCAAGGAAATTGATGTAAAACAGGAGTTTTGTTGCTAAAAGGCTCAGATTATCCATTATTTTTCGTGTAGTTGTAGCTTGTGTCATCAACAAGTCCAAACCATGGCTAATTTAGATTTGTGGGATAGAAAATAAGCTTGAAGCATTAAAATGTGGACTCTGGGGTTGGGAAATTAGACAAATTTTTCATTCTTTCAACACTTTGTACATACATTGTACAAAGTAAATCAACAGTTTTAATGTTGTGTTCTAATAATGAACGACAATCATAGGATTTGTTTATGGAACTTAAATTCTTAGAACATAAACTTAAAGATCCGGGGTTGACCAGGATCTGATATCAGGTGTGGATTTTTTGGACGAACTTGTAATTCTGCGTGTTTTGTATTGTTGGTTATCTGCCTGGATCCTTTTATTGCTGATTAAATCCGGATATTAATAAGCATAAATTTTTCCTGTTTTTTTAACATTTCCATGGTCTTTGAAATAATTCTGTTTTCATAATCATCGATTGTTTGCTCTTCCTTTTCTATCTTTGCTCTTGAAATTAACTCATTTTTCAATTCGTAGTTATATAATATAATGAATATTATCTTACATAATAATCAGTATTATTTTTCATTAGCAAATAGGAAGTTTTTTGCTCCCCCTCCAGTTAAAAGAATGTTTTTATCTCAATAAAATAAAAATCATCGCGACCTGGCGTGGGCAGCATGTCAATAATCACAGGTTTGAAACCCAGTCTGCGTAAGGCAGCAGCTGCAAATAACCCCCCGTCCAGGCAATGAGCCTGGCGATCCTCCAACACCCGCTTCGGTGAGCGGTTGGCATCCTCGGGGCTGTAAGGAATGCTATCCAGAAAGGCTTGAATTTGTACTGGTGACTTCAGGTTTCGAAAATTTTTCGATTCTCTGGTGATAAGCTTTCTTCCAATCTCATGACATTCTCCTGACTTTGTTATTAATGATCATAAACTCTCACACAGTTTCGTCCATCAGCCTTGGCAAGGTACAGTGCCTGATCGGAAATCTGGATCAGCTCATCCAATGATCCCATTTCGATCTGCTCCGATGAAGCCACACCCAGGCTGACAGTGGTTTTAACGATTAAATCATTGTTCTGAATTTTGAGGTTTTCAATTGCCTGGCGAATCCGCTCTGCAATTTTCTGAGCTTCTTGCAGGGTGGTATATGGTAAGAGAATCGAAAATTCCTCGCCACCCACCCGGCCAATCACATCTTTTTCTCGTAATATGGATTTAACCACCTCAACCGTTTGCTGCAATACCTGGTCCCCTACTTGATGACCGTGGGTATCATTCAAACCTTTGAAGAAATCAACATCCATCATAATCATGGACGCCTGTTTTTTATCTTCCTCACCTGAATTGAGGATTTTCTTGGAGACGTTGTGAAAATATCCTCGATTGTAAATTCCCGTCAGCGCGTCTGTGCGAGCCAGAAATTCCAGTTGATGGATCAGTCGTACATTTTCGAAGCCGATCGCCGCCTGGGAGGTGATCATCAGGAATAATTTGTAGTCCTCTTCATCATAAGCGTGTTCATTTTGCAGATCATGAGCTACAATAGCACCAATCACCCGATCTTTGATAATCATTGGTGCTCCCATAAACGTCTTGGGGGATGGGCCAATATTTTGCCGCTGGTTTCTCAGGAGAAAATTTTCTACTTCCTGAGCTGAGTGTAAAAAGATCGGTTTTCCGTATTGAACGATATAACCGGTCAAACCACTGTCATGTGGATATTGCTCTTCAATGTGATCTTCCTGAACGTGGTAGAGATCGATAAAATAATATATGTTTTCTTCTGGATCATTTTGGACAACCAGTACACCTGGTGTTTTGATAAAACGATGGATTTGGTCGGTGATCGCTCTTGAAAATTCCAGTTTCCCCATGTGGCTGGCACCAATGCGGATGATTTCGTTCATGATGGATTGTTCTTTCAACTGCCGATTCACCTGGCTGTACAAGCGGGAATTCTGCAGTGCTACGGCGACCTGAGATGCATATGCATCCGCTATGGATAAGTCCTCATTGGAGAAGTAGTGCCTTTTGCCGCTTGCCAGGGTTAAAAATCCCAGAACATCCTCTTTAGCATACATGGGAATGCAAAGCATTGAACTTACTTTGTCGGTCAGATTACGGTAGTAGTCTGGAAATTCATTTTCCAGATCGGAAAACATCACTGGATGTCGATGGATCAAGGATTGTTGATGGGGGCTATTATCAAATGGGATTCTCAGCCCGATGATTGCTTCAGGATTCTGGTACCCACGCTGAAATTCGATCACCCTTTCATCGCCGGATAAGAGTGAGATATTGGCGATGTTGTATTTGATGATTTTGCCTATCTGTTCCAGCGCCAGGTTAAGCGTGTTTTGCGGATCCAGTGTGGAGTTAACCACCAGAGCGATTTCATGCAGCGATTCTGCTATCTGACGGTTGCGGACTTCGGCTTCCATGATTTGCACCCGATCGGTAATATCGAATAAAAACACCAGCCACCCCTGTGTTTTATGATCACGGTTTTCAAGCGGTTTTTTCTGAACTTCAAATACGTAGCGCTGATCATTCAAACTAAGTTCTACTTCATTTTGGTCGGGATCGTTATTAAGAATATGGTCAACAAATTCAGGCCAGTCGGAAAAAATGGATTGGACTGAATGCCCAATAAAGAGCTTTCGGTTATTTAAGAGTGTGTTACCTGTTATCCGGCAAATTATCGATTGCATGGGGTGATTGAAATCCACAATACGATATTTCGTATCCAGGACTAATAAGAGTGCCCGCATCTGATCGAGCACAACCTCCCGACCGATGGGCGAAAGATCGAAGAATTTATGCTTTTTAAAACTCCACACCAACAAAGAACTGAACATAGCCAGAGAAAATGGGGTGGGATCATACCCCCGCCATCCCGGGAAAAACTCAAACACGTACATAATGTTGATGAGCAATGAGAAGGGCACCATAACCATCAAGACTGTCATATTCTTGCGATAAATATACCGAAATTTAAAAGCAGTCCAAATGATTAAGAACAAGGTAAAAACGATACAACTGTAAAAATAAATGATCAATCCCCAGAAACCCAACCCACGTTCATACATCAGCGTACTTCCAAACACAGAGGTTCTGTATGTGAAACCGGTCCAGATCAAATTATGTTGTTCATTGGTCAGAATCAAGAATAAACCAATAAATGGGATAAACCAAAGAAAAAAAATTCTAAAAGGGTTCAATAAATTATGATTGCTGGTGTAGTATGTTGCGAAAAGTAATAAGTTAACCGGCAAGCTCACAATCCCAAAATAAGATAATTTTGTGGCGATTATTTTATAAGAGATGGATGAAAATCCGGCACTTAATCCAGCAAACCACGACCAGACTATCAAGGACAATAAAACCCCCACCAGAGCCAATCCCCCTACTTCCTCCCGTTTCCGGAATGTGATAATTAAAAGGAACAGGGAAATGTGAGCTATCAGGAATAATAGTAGAGCATAAGGTGTGAATGAGAAAAACATTTTATGAGTATAGCAAATTATCTTAAGAAGGCAAGAAAACCTATAATTGATTCCTTTACCTTCTTTATAATAATTTACTGAAAATCAGTGTCAAAATGGAATTACTCGTAATTTAATCAGGTCAACTTTGGTCCTGCAGATAGCACTTCGTTAGGCACTCCATCAGCAAATTGCTTGAAATTTTCCTGGAACATGGTTGCGAGTTTCTTTGCTTGTTGATCGTATGCTGCTGGATCTTTCCAGGTATTGCGAGCATTCAAAACTTCTTCCGGTACACCCGGGCAAGTTTGTGGTATTCGTAGCCCAAAAACTGGATCGACTTCATAGGCTACATTGTTCAATGATCCAGACAGTAATTCATCCACCATTTTTCGAGTGTAGGCAATTTTCATGCGCTCACCGGTACCATAAGGTCCCCCGGTCCATCCAGTATTTACCAACCAGCAATCCACTTGATGCTTTTCAATCTTTTCGCCTAATAATTTTGCATACACAGAAGGATGATGTACCATAAATGGCCCCCCAAAACAATTACTGAAGGTTGCCTGGGGTTCTTTGATGCCCTTTTCGGTACCCGCCACTTTGGCTGTGTACCCGGATAAGAAGTGATACATAGCCTGGCCTGGCGTTAATTTAGCAATCGGTGGTAAAACGCCAAAAGCGTCTGCGGTCAGGAAGATGATATTTTTGGGATGATCCCCCATGCCGGATGGTTCATGATGTTCCAATTCGCGCAACATATATGAAGCCCGGGTATTTTCGGTGATCGTGTCGTCATTCAAGTCAATCTTGCGGGTGGCCGGGTCAATAACAACATTTTCAAGGATGGTACCAAATCTTCGTGTCATCGAATAAATTTCAGGCTCATCCTTCTCAGAGAGACGAATCACCTTGGCATAACAACCGCCTTCAAAGTTAAAAATACCATGATCACTCCAACCATGTTCATCATCACCAATCAAGCGTCTTTTTGGATCTGCTGAAAGTGTTGTTTTTCCAGTTCCACTCAAACCAAAAAATAATGCTGTATCATCAGTTTTCCCAATATTGGCCGAACAATGCATTGGAAAAATTCCTTGTAATGGGAAAAGATAATTCAACACAGTAAAAATTGTCTTTTTAATTTCACCGGCGTAACGTGTGCCGGCAATGATGGCCAATTTTTGACCCAGATTGATTGCCACAACCACATCAGATCGTGTCCCATCGATCTCCGGTTCGGTTTCAAAACCAGATGCTACCAGTACAGTCACTTCCGGAGAAAAAGATTGTGGTGTAAGTGGTTCAGCATGAATAAACATATTATAGGCAAACAAGCTGCCCCAGGCCGTATCAGTGATGATTCGAACTGGATATCGATAAGCAGGATCAGCGCCTCCATAACAATCCTGAATATAAAGTTCTTTTTGTTGAAAGTAGTCCAGGACACGAACTTTCAATTTTTCGAATTTGTCGATGGGAAAAGCTTTATTGTCTTTGTTCCACCAAATATGATTTTGGCTGGAGCTTTCTTCCACAAAAAATTTATCTTTGGGAGAGCGTCCCGTGCATTTACCCGTATAAATGACCAGTGGCCCAAACTCAGCCATCATCGCTTCGTTTTGTTTGATGATATGTTCATAAAGCAATGGAGGGGTCAAATTCCAATAGGTTTTTTTGGCCTGTACCTGTGTTTTCGTAACCAGATCAAATGAAGAAGTCATGAAAAATCTCCTGATTTATTCTTTCTAAGGATTCTTTATTCACATCCAGTCAATAAGGCAATTATTGCCATCCGTACTGGCCCACCATTCGCCGCCTGTCTGAAGTAAGCTGCTCCTTCGTAATCATCAATTTCTCGATCAATCTCATCAGTCCTCGGAAGCGGATGCATGATGGTGATGCCAGGTTTCGATTTATCTATCAATTCGCAATTGATAATATGAGTGCCCTTCAACCGTTCATAAAGATGTAAATCCTCAAAGCGTTCTTTTTGCAGGCGTGTCATATATAACACATCACTCTTGGAAGCAGCCTCATACAGATTATCAGTTTCAATGATTTCAATACCATCATCGCGTAATGCCTGCGTAATCTCACCGGGCATTCTTAGTTCATCTGGCGAGACAAAATAAAAGCGAGGTCCATATTTTCCCAATAACCAGGATAAGGAATGGACAGTGCGACCATTCTTCAAATCACCCGCTAAGGTGACAGCCAGATTGTTGAGTCTGCCACATTCTTTTTGGATGGTAAAAATATCCACCAATGCCTGGGTGGGGTGTTCTCGAGACCCATCGCCTCCATTAATCACCGGAATACTGGCTCCATCAGCAAGTTCTTGCGCGCTTCCGGGTTGCATATGACGTATGACCGCAATATCTGCATAACCGCCGATCATTTTACCGGTATCGAACAAGGTCTCACCTTTAACAGCAGAACTGTTCAAAATTCCCTGTAATGTCGAAACAACGTGTCCACCCATGCGCAGCATAGCTGTTTCAAAAGTTAATCGGGTATGCGTGGATGGTTCGTAAAATAGTACGGCCAGTACTTTTCCATCCATATTATTTAACCTTCCCCCGGACGCCAACACCTGTTCGAAACGACTGGCTGTTTCTAAAATCAGGCTGATATGTTCAAGTTTGATATCTTTGACATGTAAGATATCTTTTCCGCTCAATACACTTGTCATACAAAATTTCCTCCTGGTAGCAATCTTAATTTCTATTCTAGCATAGCATCATCAAAGAATCAGGTTTTATCCCGTCCTCACATCTCAAATTTTTGTCAGGAATGGATTTTTTGCTATATCTTGAGGTTTTTTAGTTTTCAAAAGCGATTTTCACAAAATTTCAGTCCTAAAGGTCAGCCCTGAGTCTAAATGACCTTCACATCACTATATTCTGGATGCTTTTCGAATTGTTTTTTTGCATAAGGGCAGACAGGAATGATTTTCAACTGATTTTTTCGGGCAAAATCGACTGCACAAGCAACGAGTTGCTGCCCAATCCCCTGACCTTGCAGGCTGGCTGAGACATCTGTGCTGAATATCGTCAAAATACCTTGATCAACTTCGTATTCAATCTGGGCGGCTGGGTCATCTGGTGAATCACCAACATAAAATTGCTGTTCTGCTTCTTTAATAGTAACCATAATTATCCTTTCTCAGGAAACGATCTTGTAACCTGTGCTCTCTCAAGAACCAATCGCTAATATGTTAATACAATTAGTGCTTTTGGCAAGAGCAATCTACAATCATTGTCGAAAAACAAGCACTCTATTGATCGACCAGTTCAAAATCAAAATCTATACCTGAAGAATCGAGCCAAATCATTTCTTGTTGACATTAAAGCTCAATTATCGTAAGATTGGGTTCTTGAATCTGAAATGAACGACAGGGAATGGAATCTGATCAATGAAATTTAGTAAACAATTTATGGTCACGATTTTTGTGGTATTACTCTTCAGTGGATGTACATCAGCTCAATCCAGTGTCCCCTTGGAGGTACCAACTGACACATCACAATCTACACAGGTTGAGCCGTCCCCTACAGCATTGATAACCGAGCCATCTACAGCGAAGATTACACTCACCTGGGAAACCGGAATTCGTGAGATTTTTGAACAACAATGCTCGGAATGCCATTCATCCACCCCCTCAGGCGGTTTCTCGATCACTTCTTACACAAAAATTTTACAGGGTAGCAACCTAGGGCCGGTTATTATTCCGGGCAACCCGGAAGAATCGCATCTTTTTTACAAATTAACATTTGGTGGTAATCATCCAGGATACTTATCAAAAGATCAAACTGACATGGTTTGGGAGTGGGTCAGCAGCGGCGCACTTGAATATGAATAATCCTATCCTTTGCAGAAAAAAAAACTTTGTAAAATTTTCAACCTACTGGTGAATTGTTGATATAATTTGAAAATTCTACTTCCCTGGAGGGTGTTAGTGATTTTTGTAGACAATGAAAAACAATACGACCCGTGTATTAATCTGGCAATAGAAGAACATTTGGTACGTAATTTAAATCTTGAAGGTGATGTTCTACTTTTCTATATTAACGAGCCATCCATTATTATCGGTCGAAATCAAAATACCCTGGAAGAGATCAATTACCCGTACGTAGAAGAAAACCAGATCATCGTGGTAAGGCGGCTTTCCGGTGGTGGAGCTGTCTATCATGATCATGGCAACCTTAACTTCAGCTTCATCAATGCCAATGGCAGAGAGTTTTTGCATAATTTCAAGAAGTTTACCCAGCCCGTCGTGAATGTCCTCAATAGCATGGGCGTACCAGCCGAAATGAATGGTAGAAATGATATCGTCGTGGAAGAACGCAAAATCTCCGGGAATGCCCAATACGCCATTGGTTCAAAACTGGTCAGCCATGGCACCCTGCTCTATAACTCCGATTTGAGCAAAGTCTCTGAAGCTTTAAATGTAAAGGTGGAAAAAATCGAATCCAAAGGGATTAAATCCGTACGCAGCCGGGTGGCGAATATCAGCGAATACATGTCCGAACCCATGGATGTGCTGGAATTCAGAGAACGGGTCAAATACGGAATCCTGGCAGAAGCCAACAACGATGAATATAAGCTCACCCGGCAGGACTGGGAAGAGATTAACAAGATTTCCAAAGACCGATATCAACAATGGGAATGGAATTTCGGTCGCTCCCCTAAATTCAATATTCAGAAAACCCACCGTTTTCCCTTCGGGCAGATTGATGCCCGGATTGAAGTACAAAATGGGGAGATCCAACAACTCAAGTTATTCGGAGATTTTCTAGGACTGAGGGATGTAAGTGATGTCGAATCCAGATTGATTGGGGTTCGTTACGACAAACCCCATCTTCAGGAAGCGTTGGAAAATATCGAATTGATAGATTATCTGGGTGGCCTCACAGCGCAGGAATTGACAGAATTTCTTTTCGCATGAGATCTCACTCCCCTAAGCTTGTAATTTGGTTTAATCCTATAATAGTATTATAAAAATCATTATTGTGTCTATGCGCAATATTGTTTTATTAGAATTTCCTGATGCCTGAAATCCCCTTTAATCAAGTAAAAATCGTCGATTCTTTTTGGTCTCCCCGTTTGGAGTTAAATGTAACCCATGCCCTGCTGTACCAATGGAAGCAATTAGAAAATTCAGGCTGTATCCAAAATTTCAGATTGGTAGCAGATAAAAATACGCCTGGTTTTCGGCATGGCTGGTTTTTTGCCGATTCTGATGCATACAAATGGCTGGAAGCTGCTATAAGTGGCTACGCGAAGTATAATAATCCTCAACTCCTGAAATATATCGATGATTTTATTTCATTAGTCCAGGTTGTCCAGACTCCTGATGGTTATTTATACACCTACAACCAATTGATCTTCCCGGAATCACGTTGGGAGAACCTGCAAATCGAACACGAACTTTATTGCCATGGACATCTGATTGAAGCTGCAGTCACTCACTTTCTGGTGACTGCTGAAAGGAAATTATTGGATGCCGGTATCAAAGCTGCAGATTTGCTGGCCAACACCTTTGAGCTCGAATACTTCCTGGTTGCCAACATTAGAACGAAGTTGGGAACATATGGTTACACGGTGTATGGCGGTCACTGGCGGGATTGGTTCTTTGCCCTACAGCGAAGGATTTGGTAGAGATTATGAACTGAATCCGGAAATGATGTATGCCGAAACATGTGCTGGGCTTGGCAGTATGTTCTGGAACTGGGAGATGTCGCTCATGACCCAGAAAGCAGCTTATGCGGATTTATTTGAGTGGCAGCTCTACAATGCCTCGCTGGTGGGTATTGGACAACAGGGAGACTGCTATCTATACAATAATCCTTTACAAAGCGTAGAGGGGATGCAGCGTCAACCCTGGTTTGAGATTCCCTGCTGCCCTTCCAGCCTATCCCGTACCTGGGCAAAATTAGGTGGTTATTTATGCAGCTACCAGGCCAACCAAATCTGGGTTCATCAATTTGTGGGCTCTGAGATGAAAATACCCTTTTCTGATCCAATCCATCTGAAATCCGTGAGTGAATTATCCTGGCATGGTAATTACTATCAATTACCGGGTTAGACTTTACCAGTCGTAGTCGCCCGATGTTTACCACATATAGCCGCCTTATGGTTACCAGACGTGGTCGCCCGATGTTTACCA
>PHBX01000011.1 GCA_002842045.1 Chloroflexi bacterium HGW-Chloroflexi-3
ACACATCTCGAACCCGGAAGTTAAGGCTGTTAGCGCCGATGGTACTTGGGGGGCGACCCCCCGGGAGAGTAGGTCATTGCCAAGAAACTTTTTTTGATTTAAAATGCCAAATTTGACAGTTAAGCCTTTACCTTGGTATAATTTGGTTGCGAATGTTGACGTTTAACATTAATAAGTTTTGAAGGTCAAAACGGCTCGGCAGGGAACGTTTCGCCGGGCTTTTTGTTGGAAATAACTCGTATGTCGGAAGGAGGTGAGTAGTTTGGCTTTTGTAACATTACGCCCCAATGAATCGCAGGATAGTATTTTAAAGCGATTTCGTAAAAAGGTCGTAAAAAGTGGTGTATTAAGCACTATCCGCCGCAAACGATGGTTTGTTTCCAAGAGTGAGTTGCGAAGAGTAGAGAAGAAGAAAGCAGCACGCCGCGTGAAGAGACGTCAGGTCACTCACGAATAGTTTTTTTCTTCCGGGTTAAGTGGTTTGTTTTGAGTTACGGAGGTGACGATGGCGAAAGAAGAAGATAAGATTCAAGTTGATGGTACGATTATTGAAGCATTACCAGGCACTCAATTTCGTGTAAAGTTAGACAATGAACATGAAGTTTTAGCATATTTATCTGGCAGAATGCGGAAATATTATATTCGCATTTTGTTAGGAGACCGTGTACGCGTAGAAATGAGTCCTTATGACTTGAGTCGTGGAAGAATCGTCTATCGTGCAAAGAAACGTGGCCAGTTAACCCCCGAATAAAAACCCTGAATTAATATGAAAAAAATCCCCTCACAAGGGGATTTTTTATTATCTCGTAATTTTAATTTTGTTTATAAAACCTTGTTGTCAAAGGATTGTAATGCTTTCATGTAATTGGCTCTTTCAAATGCAGCTGGTTCTTCAACCGATTTATGACTCATGCTGCCACGCATCTGGGTGATGGATTTGTATTCATATTCCTTCATCCATTCTTCCATTCCATGCAGGATCTCAGTCGTTCTTCCAATTCCGTTTGCTAAAAATTCTGAGGTGATTTCAACCACATTGGCACCGGCCATCATGGCTTTAAGCACATCTTTTTCATTGTGAACACCACTGGTTAATGCCAGATCTGCTTTGATTTTTCCATAAAGAATGGCTACCCAGCGCAAAGGAAGACGTAAATCGTAAGAATTACTCAAAACCAGACTGGGTATTACTTCCAGTGTCTCTGTGTCAATATCCGGTTGGTAAAAGCGGTTAAATAAGACTAGACCATCCACACCTGCATTGCTTAATCTTTTTGCGAAAGCCGGTAAAGCTGTGTAATAAGGACTTAATTTGACTGCCAGAGGGATGCTGAGCTGGTTTTTTACATTTGCTACCAATTCTACCTGCGCATCTTCCAGTTCTTTGCTGAGCATTTTGACATCGGTTGGAATGTAATAAATATTCAATTCCAGGGCATCTGCACCCGCCTGTTCGATTTTTTTAGCATACTCAATCCATCCACCGGTTGAAACTCCATTTAATGATCCAATGACAGGAATGTCGACCGCTTCTTTAATCTTGCTTACCAAATTGAGATAAGATTCCGGGCCGATATTGTAACTTTCCATTTCAGGAAAATACGTCATTGCTTCGGCGTAGCTCTCACTTCCGCGATTGAGGAAATAATCCAAAGCGTTGCTCTCGTGGGTGATCTGTTCCTCAAATAATGAATACAAGACAACAGCTCCAATACCAGCATCTTCCAACTGTTTCACATTTTCAACTTTTTTGGAAAGTGGGGAAGCAGAAGCCACCAAAGGATTCTTAAGTTTCAAGCCTAAATAAGTGGTGCTGAGATCGGTCATTTTTAATTTCTCCCTTATAGAAAATTTGAGGTGGTTGTTTTTTATATTATAACAACCACCCAAATTATTGATTAGTGATTATGCACTATCACCATTGGTGGCTTTATATTCAATTTTTGCCATTTGTTTATAAAGTTCCCAACGTTTACTTACATCATTTTTTGCAGCATACGATAGCGTGTTTCGTTGTAAGCATATTCCTGAACAGAGATGGAAGGATCTTTGCTGTCAATGATCAATGGATTCTTACCATCGGCAATAAAATCGGGGTTGTATCGATAAATTGGCCAGATTCCGGATTGGACAGCCAATTTTTGTTGTTCCAAACCCTTTTGCATATCGATACCATGAGCAATACAGTGACTGTAAGCGATAATAATGGAAGGACCCTCAAAAGCTTCTGCTTCTTTGAATGCTTTAAGTGTTTGCGCATCATTTGCGCCCATGGCAACTTTGGCAACGTAGACATATCCATATGCCATGGCGATCATGCCCAGATCTTTTTTGGGTAATGGTTTCCCATTGGCAGCGAATTTTGCCACCGCAGCTCGTGGAGTGGCTTTTGATGCCTGACCCCCGGTGTTGGAGTAGACTTCTGTGTCGAGTACCAGAACGTTGATGTTGCGTCCTGAAGCCAAAACGTGGTCCAATCCGCCGTAGCCGATATCGTAAGCCCATCCATCTCCACCAATGATCCAGACAGTCTTCTTGACCAGGAAATCTGCCACGGAGAGCAAATGTTTTGCCTTAGGATCCTGCATGACAGCCAGTTTTTGTTTTAGAATAGCCACACGATCTCGCTGGGCATCAATGCCAACATCGGCAGTTTGGTCGGCATATAATAATTCTGTAACCAGATCTGGCCCAATTAGATCAGATAGACTCTGAAGCAGTTCTTTTGCAAATTCAGTTTGGCGATCGACAGTTAAGCGCATGCCAAGACCAAATTCGGCATTATCTTCAAATAATGAATTTGACCACGCGGGCCCATGACCTTTACTATTGACTGCCCACGGTGTCGTTGGCAGGTTGCCACCGTAAATGGAAGAGCAACCGGTTGCATTGGCAACAATGGTTCGATCACCAAATAACTGAGAGAGCAATTTTATGTATGGTGTCTCACCACAACCAGCACAGGCACCCGAGAACTCGAATAATGGTCTGAGTAATTGTGAATTTTTAACTGTAGTGGTTTCAATTTCTGCCCGTTCAATATCAGGGATGGTCAGGAAGTAATTCCAATTCTCTCGTTCTGTTTCGCGAATGGGAGGTTGTGAGGCCATATTAATGGCTTTCAGACCAGCCTGGGTTTTGTTCTTAGCCGGGCAAGCTTCGACACACAACGCGCATCCGGTACAATCTTCCGGGGCGACCTGAATGGTAAATTTATCACCGGGGACACCTTTAAATTTTGCATCGATTGATTTGAAAGTTTCTGGTGCATCATCTAATATTTGACCATCGTAGACTTTCATTCGAATCACGGCATGCGGGCAGACAAATACACATTTTCCACATTGGATACACACATCTGGGTCCCAGACTGGAATATCCAATGAGATGTTTCGCTTTTCCCATTGGCTGGTTGCAGTTGGGAAAGTTCCATCGTGAGGTAGCGCGCTGACGGGAACACCATCACCTTCATAAACAACCATGGGTCCGAGAACATTGCGGACAAAATCGGGTGCTTCTTTCGCCATAGCTGGTCGTAACTTCAAAGCACTGGATGCATTCTCAGTGTAATTAACCACATGTAAATTGGCTAACGTATGATCGACAGCCTCAAAGTTGCGGTTTACTACTGCATCCCCACGTTTTCCGTATGTCTTTTTGATCGATTTTTTAATTTCAGCGATCGCGTCTTCACGGGGCAGTACGCCACTGATCGCAAAGAAGCAGGTCTGCATGATGGTATTGATGCGGTTTCCCATGCCGGTTTTTTCAGCTACTTCGTTAGCGTCAATTGTGTAGAATTTTAATTTCTTCTTGATGATTTGTTTTTGAACTTCAACTGGCACCTGATTCCATACTTCATCATTTTTATAAGTAGCATTGAGCAGGAAAATAGCACCATCTTCAGCATATTTCAGCACGTCTATTTTTTCCAGGAAATTGAACTGATGACAGGCGACGAAATTTGCTTCACCCACACCAATTAAGTAAGGAGCTCTTATTTCATCAGGACCGAAGCGAAGGTGAGAAATGGTAATTGAACCTGATTTTTTCGAGTCATAATAGAAAAACCCCTGGGCACCATAATCAGTCTCTTCACCAATAATCTTGATGGAATTTTTATTCGCACCCACGGTTCCATCTGCTCCTAAACCGAAGAAGACACAGCGAGTTGTATTAGGATTGAAGATAGAAAATGTGTGATCATATTCAAGGCTTGTATGAGTCAAGTCATCATTGATACCAATTGTGAAGTGATTCTTGGGACTATCTTTCTTTAATTCATCAAAAATGGCTTTAGCCATGGCTGGGGTAAATTCTTTTGATGAAAGTCCATAACGTCCACCGATGACTTTGGGAAGTTCACTGAAGGAAGCCAAACCCAGAGCCTTGCCTTCATATAGACCAGAAATGACATCTCCTAAGAGTGGTTCTCCTACCGCTCCAGGTTCCTTGGTGCGATCCAACACTGCGATTGATTTGACGGTTGCAGGGAGTGCCTTCATCAAATGTTCGACTGAAAATGGGCGATACAGATGAACTGTAATCACACCGATCTTTTCACCGTTAGCGATCAGTTTTTTAGCTGTTTCTTCCACGGTCTCAGCCCCAGAACCCATGACAATTACCACTCGATCAGCATCCGGCGCACCAAAATAATCAAATAAATGATATTGTCTGCCTGTTAATTTGGCAAAAGCGTCCATTGCCTCCTGAACCGTGGCTGGGCAGTCGTTGTAATACTGGTTGACTGTTTCTCGGGCCTGGAAGAAAACATCCGGGTTTTGTGCTGTTCCGCGTAAAACTGGTCGTTCAGGGTTTAATGAGCGATTGCGATGTGCAACGATGGTGTCATAATCGATCATGGTGCGCATATCGTCTTCTGTTAATTCACTGATTTTGTTGACTTCATGAGATGTTCGGAATCCATCAAAGAAGTGCACAAAAGGAATTCGGCTCTTCAGAGAAGCTGCCGTTGAAATTAATGCAAAATCATGGGCTTCCTGAACTGAACGGGAGCCTAATAATGCAAAACCAGTCGATCGAACAGCCATAATGTCGGAGTGGTCACCATAAATTGATAAGGCGTGAGCAGCGATGGTACGGGCTGAAACATGAAATACCGTAGGTGTTAATTCACCTGCAATCTTAAACATGTTCGGGATCATCAATAACAATCCTTGTGAAGCTGTGAAGGTGGTGGTTAATGAACCTGTTTGAAGAGCACCATGAACAGCACCAGCAGCGCCACCTTCAGATTGCATTTCTGCAACCAGGGGAACTGTTCCCCAGATGTTTTTCAATTGTTGTGCGGACCAGGCATCTGAAAACTCACCCATACCAGATGAAGGCGTGATTGGATAAATTGCTATCACTTCATTCAGCCGGTATGCAACCCTTGCGACTGCTTCATTTGCATCGATTGTGATTATATTAGACATGATAAATCTCCATTAATTTTTCTTCGGTATTATCCGAGATTGTTCAAAAGATTGAGTAAATCTTATAATTCTTTATTTAATCCAATTCTCAAGTGTAAAAGTATCGTACTTAAAATAATAGTAATAATGATCATAATACTCTGAGTGCCCTGTCATAAAGTTCAGACAACCTAGCCGGAAGATGTTCTGGTTTGGTTTCCCCCGATAGGACAGGTTTATGCAGGTATTATAATGGAAAATATCTTAAAAAAAAGAGTAATTTGAGAAAAAAAGCACAAATAAAGAAGGAGGAGAAACCGAGAATTGGAAGTGCAAGCGCTAATGTTGCCAGAGATTTAGCATCCTGGATTTTGCCTGACCGCATCATTTCCAATACCTGTGCATATGGAATCCTGGAGATATTTAGGAATTCGTCTGCATCAGGGTTAAGTGCAGATGGATAAAGACCTGTTGCCAGATAGGTGTACATGTGCTCATTGGAATATCCTGGCACCAGATAAAAGTCTCCTAATAATTGTAAATTCTCAGCTGCCATTCCTATTTCTTCCTGAATTTCCCGCAGCGCACAAACATGAGGTGGTTCATTATCCTCGATCACTCCAGCTGGCAATTCCAATAATTGACTTTCAGAACCCAGACGGTATTGCGTCACAAAATATACATCGCCATTCTTATCAATGGGTAAAATAGTGACAGAATCATTATGATCAACCAGATCATAATAGCGTTGCTTCTGGTTTGGCAATTCTAAAAATACTTTTTGTACTTTGAATGCACGGCCTTGATAAACTGATTCTCGATTGAGTATTTTAAAATCCATAGATGCTCTCCTCATTTAAAGGATAAAGCGGAGGTAATAACCCCCGCCGGATATTTATAAAAATCATTGAGATTATGGAATATTGATTACCTGACCAGCTGTGAGTGTATAGGGCTCTTCCAAATTGTTGGCGTATATGATGTCATTGGGATCTACATCTCCGAACTGACAGGCAATTTTGTAGATTGTGTCACCGGCAAGTACGTTATAAGTGGTAGGATGAGCAATTAAAGCCCGATCAAACTCACTTGGCCAGGTGCTATTGGTTGGAATAGTCAATATCGTTCCTGGTGCGACAAATCCACTTATGTTATTAATACTCACCAAATCATTCGGATTGATATTAAATCTACGGGCAAGACAATATGGGAATTCACCGTCCTGAACTGTATAAGTGGTTGGCAGACCAGGAGTCGCTGTTGGAACAACGATTGCTGCTGTCGTAGGTAATGATTTTGGTGTTTCTTCTAAAACAGCCTCAGGTGTTGCTGTGGCGACTTCCTGTCCAGGTTGTCCTGCATCTCCGCTAACCTGAGCAGCTGTGGTTTGTGTGACAGCGATGATTTCGGTTATGCGGTTGGGGTTGTTTTCAGGTCCAACAGGAAATGGAATATCTGGTGTATCTACGGCAACATCTCCACCTCCGCCTTTGGTAGCAGAGCGAGTACATCCGCTCAGAGCCAGGCTTAACATCAAAATGATTAAGATCATTGGATAAACGATTTTTTTCATGAGCGAGATCTCCTTCTTCCAAAACCATCTAATGATAGTACTTTTTGTTTTCAAATCTTATCAAAATAGTAGCATAACCGCAATTTGACGTCAAGTTAGAACGGATTCAGGTTAACGAAAGCACAGGTATTTATTTAATGAGATTTACATTTCATCGAAGGATCAAAATCATCACCTGTTATGACGTTTATTGATACTCATGAATGTTTGACTGCGATATAGTAAATGAAGGAGACGAATAAATTGGACGCACATCATCTCATCACTGTTCCCTCCTTTGGCGAAACCTCTGTTAAGAATCTCCACACCACGCTTAGCAGAGGTTTTTTATTAACTCACTCAGAAATTGGAAAAACAATTGTAAAGGTAGATCCTTGCCCGATTGTTGAATCAACCCAAATACGCCCATGATGACTTTCCACGATTGATTTAACAATGGCCAATCCCAAACCACTTCCCGGTATCTCGGTTCCAATCACATTGCCAGATCGATAGAATTTATCAAAAATATAGGGTAAATCAACGGCTGGAATTCCAAAACCCTGATCGGCAATCTGGAGGATCAATTGATTCTCCTTCTCTTTTAGTTCGATGGATATATGTGTGTCTGGATTGGAATATTTGATGGCATTAGTCAGAAGATTATTTAACAATTGCCGTATTTGGATAGGACTGGCAAAAATCAGCCCGCTTGAATCAAGTACATTAATTTTAAGGCGCATATTTGCCTGCAGGAACTTTGGATTTAATTCATCGATGGCTTGATGGATAAATACACTCAGGTCTAATGGCTCTTTACGGGTGTCAAATCCAGCTTCAATTCTACCGAGATTAAGCAAATCATCCACCAGGGTGGTGATATTGTGGACAGAAAATTGAATGCGATCCAGGAAATTTTTTTGAAGTTCCTGAACAGGTCCAGCTCTTTCAACCAGGTCTACATAACCTAATATTGCAGTGAGCGGGGATCGAAGATCATGTGATACTGTGCTGACGAAATCACTCTTTATGCGATCCAACTTTTTCAGAGAAGTAATATCATGCAAGGTAATGGCATATCCGATATTTGTTATTTTTGACAGGTGAGCACTGAAGATACGTTCGTCATCAGCGTTAATTTCAGCCGATTTACCGAGATACGTCTCAAATTTCTTAATGATTTCCAGTAATTCTGTGTCAATGGGATACATTTGTATGGGTGAACCCACCAAATGTTCACCACTGACTCGCAACACAGTTTTTGCGATTTCATTAATGATAAGGATGCGAAAATCATTGTCTAGAACCAGAACACCATCTTCAATCTGATTAATGATGGTCTCTAATTTTTTTCGCTCAACAACCATCTCAGAAAAAATACGTGAATTTTCAATGGCAATGACAGCATATTCCGCCATGGTTGTCAGCAGTCCAATATCTCTTTGTGAAAACACCATTCTTTTGTTGCGGTTATCGACGCCCAATACACCAATAATCTGTTCTTTCAGTTTCAGAGGAATATATACCAGACTGTGAACCAGGTAGGAGGTTTTAATTTTTTGCGGGGTATTGTCGTCGAAAATAACAACCTTGCCATTTTGAACCACTGAACCGATCAACGAATCATTCACGGGCAAACGGAAAGTTGAGACAAAGTCTTCGTTAAAATTCCTGGAAGCACGCATATATAATTCGCCGGTTTTTTCATCGATCAGCATTAAACTTCCTTCTTCTGCTCCGGTCAATTCAACTGCAGATTCAACAATCATCCGTAAGACAATATCAACATCCAGACTGCTGGTGACCATTCTGGCTAAATCGGTAAGGGTTTCCAGATCGTTCACTCTGGCCTGGAGCTGTTGGGTTGCTCGGCGTGATTCAAATAAAACATGATTTCGTAAAGTTTGGCTCCGGGATAAATTCGCCTGAATTGAATTTTGAATGTCATCCCTTGTCAGTGGTGTAGAAAGATAATCATTAATTCCTAATCGCAATGCTTGTTTGAGGGTCTGATGATTTTCATTAATGGTGTAAAGAATAAATGGAAGTAATGGATATTTTTGTCGAATGCTTTTTATCCAATTGAAATTATTCTGGGCAGCAATGTTTTCATTAATAATTACCAATGATGGAATATTGATCGTAAAGTATTGTTGAGCATTTTCAATGCTTTCACTGACCAGGACTGTGAAACCCATTGACTGAATTATCTGGTCAAGCAGTCGATTGGATTGGATTTCAGCATTAATAACTAATATTTTTTGAAGGGGTTTATTTTCAGTTGTCATATCAATTTTTTATTCAGTGATCGGTAAAGATAGATGGAATGTAGCGTTGTACTCTGGATGATCTTCCACCCAAATTCTACCGCCATAATGGGAAATAATTTTATGAATCAGGTTGAGGCTGATGCCAATGCCCCCGAAGCGAATTTTTTCATGTTTTTCGTAATGATTTTGAGCAGAAAGAAACTGTTTTTTCGTGTGATCCGGTATTTTGCCCGTATTACTGATGGATAAAAATGATTTGGAACCGGTGCTCTGATTAATTTTAATGAATATCTCTCCATTCTCATCACAGAATTGAATAGCATTCGTCAAAATTCCATTTAGTGATTCATATATATGATTGGGATCAGCTGCAATATTGAGTGAATTTATTAAAATTTCTTTTCTGATTGAAAGATGATGGTATTGGAGAATGGGTTGAATCCGTTCGTAAATTTCATCTACCATTGAAACGAGGTCAAACATCTGGTTCTGATTTGCTTTCATGGAAATAGGATCAGAGTGAAGTAGTGATGCAAGGTTCTGAATTTCGTGCATAAAAACATCAACGGATTCAAGGTGCTTTTTTGAAGGTTCCCGATCTTTCGATTCAAGAGAAAGTTGAAGTTCCTTCCATGATTCCTGACCAGTAGCGAAGATATTATCCAGATTATTTTTCGTTTTAAAAAATATCTCATTAATAATTTGTTCATTTATTTGTGAATGATGTACCAATCGCAATAATGCCTTTTCTCGTGCTTCATAGGATCGAAATAATCTCGCATTCACAAACGAGATGGAAGCATAATCGGTGACGGCTTCCAACAACCGTTGTTCACTTTGTGAAAATGGTTCGGGTAGTTTTCGCATCAGTACCAACAATCCCATCACCTGACGCTGAATTTTTACCGGAACAATAATGATGGATTCCCCGAATACCTTTACTTTAAACCGTTTGATCGGCTCACCAGATATGTTAAGCGTTTCACCTGAGATTGCTACCAGCTGACTGATGCCATCATCCCAAACTTGATGCATTTTTGACATGAAAATTTCAGGCAAATTATATTGAGAAACTAATAAAAAATTCTTGCCCTTCTCCTCCTGTTTCATCAAGAACCAACCCAGATCTGATTGGCTAACCTGAGCAGAAATTTGCAAAATTTTGTCAAACAATAATTTGTGGTTCGTGATGGAGGTGACTGCTTTGCCAATGGAAAAAATGGCTGTTAATTCTTTAACACGTTGCTGAAGTTGCTGATTTGTGATTTTTAATCGATTTTCAAGATTTATGTGTTCACGCCGATCACGAACCTGTTTCAATAACCGTTCAACCACCAACACGACTTCGGTATCTCTGATCGGCCAGGTGATGTAATCAGCGGCACCAAGCCGGAATGCCTGAATGATGTCTGATTCATATCCTTCTGTTGCTATCATGATTGTTGGAGGTGTGATGCCATGGGAGGAGAGCGCAATCAGTAAATCTTTTCCACTCAATACCGGTAAATTAAGGTTAGATATGATGAGATCAGGATTAATCTGAACTGCTTTATTAATAGCGGTATTGGCATCAGCTACCTGAAATACCTGATAATCCGTAGAAGCCAATGCCTGATTTGCCAGGAAATCACTGATTTCTGGATTGTTTTCAACGATTAAGATGCGATCTTTTATGGATTTCATAGGATTATCTTAGCATGATTTTTTACTTTTTTTATAGTGATTTACTCTTGGAATTAAAATATAAGTTTTGTATAAGAGTTTTCTTGTTTACTTGACAATGATACATGGTTCGGCATAATATGAAGGTATGGAATATAAAGATTATTATAAAACACTAGGTGTCAAACGAAACGCTTCTGAGGATGAAATCAAGCAAGCTTATCGAAAGCTTGCTATGAAATACCATCCAGATCGAAACCCGGGGAACAAAGAAGCTGAAGAAAAATTTAAAGACATTAATGAAGCCAACGAAGTATTAAGTGATCCCCAAAAAAGAGCCAGATATAATCAGCTGGGTGAGTCATATCAACAATGGCAACAGCGTGGTGGTAACGCGAATAACTTCAATTGGGATGACTGGTTTGCACAATCTCCAAGAGGTGGAACCCGTGTAGATGTTAATGATTTTGGTGACATATTTGGTGGCGGTGGTGGTTTCTCTGACTTTTTTAGTGCAATATTTGCAGGCGTGCAAGGTTATCCTGGCAGTGGGAGAACCTCAGGTTCTCGAAGATCTACGCCTCAACAACCCAGAATTGTAGAACAACCTGTCAGAATTTCACTATTGGAAGCCTTTGAAGGAACCATCCGAATTCTTCAATTTGACAACAAAAAAATTGAGGTAAAAATCCCACCTGGTGCAAAAACTGGTACCAAGGTACGCGTTTCGGGGGTTGGTCCAAACCGGTCGGATATTCATCTCGTCGTTGAAGTAGATAAAAACTCTCGATTTGAACGGAAAGGTGATGATATTTATACAGAAGTTGCTGTCGATCTTTATACAGCCATACTGGGTGGGCAGGTAAAAGTTGCTACACTTAAGGGAGATGTGCTTTTGAGTATTCCGCCTGAAACCCAATCCGGAAAAACGTTTCGGTTGTCTGGAAGAGGAATGCCTTTATTAAAAAAAGCAAATCAATTTGGTGATTTATACGCGAAAGTAAAGATATCAGTGCCAACAATGATCTCTGCTGAAGAGAGAATGCTTTTTGAACAGTTGCGTGCTTTGAGAATGTAGAAAATAGGATTTCCTATTGAGAGGTAGAGAAAATGAAAAAATTTGCGAACATTTTATTGGTAACTATATTTATATTAAGCACTATGGCTTGTTCATTTTCTGCCAGTTATCCGTTCAGTAGTTCTACCGATCAAAACCCAACCCCTGAAATTGTTCAGGTAGCAACCAGAGTTCCAGACATTCAGGAACCACAGAATTCTAATACAGTTACTTATAATCCGAATTTACTGGATCTGATGAATCGCGAGGGTTTGTTAATCAGTCTTTATGAGAGGGTTAACCCAGGTGTCGTCTCTATTCAGACACTCAGTGTTACCGGGGGAGGACTGGGTTCAGGATTTGTTTTTGACAAAGAAGGACATATCATTACGAATTATCATGTTGTCGAAGATGCTACTGAATTAGAAGTCGATTTTCCTTCTGGGTACAAAGCCCGTGGATCTGTTATAGGACGGGATATTGACTCTGATTTGGCCGTAATAAAAGTTGATGTGCCTGAAGAATTACTATTTCCACTCTCACTCGGTAACTCTGACGATCTTCGAATTGGTCAAACCGTTATCGCTATTGGGAACCCATTCAATTTATCTGGAACCATGACTTTAGGTATTGTGTCTGCAAAAAGCAGGACGCTATCTTCTTTTCGACAGGCTTCAACAGGTGGTTTTTTCTCCGCTGGTGATCTTATTCAAACCGATGCATCCATAAACCCGGGTAATTCTGGTGGACCTTTGCTAAATTTAAATGGTGAGGTTGTGGGTATCAACCGAGCTATTCGCACAGAACAGACAAATGAAAATGGGGAACCGACGAATAGTGGTATTGGGTTTGCCATTTCCAGCAATATTGTTGGTAGGGTGGTTCCCTATTTGATCAAAGATGGATTTTATGATTATCCCTATGTGGGTATTACAAGTCAGGAAGACCTGACCCTCATGGAACGAGAAGCATTAGGAATTCAGGAAATGACCGGTGCGTATATTATAAGTGTAACTGAGAATAGTCCGGCATCAAAAGCTGGTTTGATCGGAGGATCAACAGTGACCCGTATAAGTGGATTATTGGCCGGTGGAGATTTAATTATTGCTGTTGACGATCGCCCTGTACGTTTGTTTTCGGATTTTTTGAGTTATATTATGGCAAATAAAAGCCCAGGTGATGAAATTGTGATTAATATTAAAAGACAGGGGGAAGAAATGGAGGTTCCAGTCGTTTTAGACAAACGCCCATAAGGGTTTGGTTTTAACATCAGTATAGGAGGTAATATGTTTACTGAAAATGATCTGCGTGAATTAGTTGGTTACCAGGCGCAGCAATCGATGTTGACCATATATTTAAATACGGATCCAACCATGGGGAATGCGGATTCATACCGATTACGATTGCGAAATATGTTAAAGTCAGTCGAATTGGCGGCAGATGTACAACAAGTTGAAGAATATTTTGATACCGAAGACGATTGGGCTGGTAGAAGTGTTGCAATTTTTTCTGACCATAGTAAACAGTTTTTCAAAGTATTTCCACTGGCTGTCCCGGTTCCAGATCTGATACATATCGGAATACGCCCCAACGTCCGTCCATTAGCTGACTTATTGGATAGCTATGGCGGGTATAGTGTGGTGTTGATAGATAAGCAGGGTGCTCGTTTATTCCATTTTCATTTGGGGCAGCTTGTTGAACAGGAAGGCGTATTGGGGGCATCCGTTCGTCAGGTCAAAAAGGGTGGCAGTGGTGTAACGGGTATGCGCGGCGGTATCACATCCCAAACACGAGGTGTGGAAGAGACAATTGAGCGGAACATGAGAGAAGTGATAGACTTCTCCACAAAATTTTTTGAAGAAAAACACATCCGCAGGATACTATTAAGTGGTACAGACGACAACATAGCACTTTATAGAAGTTATTTACCAAGAATGTGGCAAAGCCTTATTGTAGGAACTTTTCCAGGTTCCATGTTGGCTTCGCACCAGGAGATTCTAAATAAGGCGCTTGAGATTGGAAAGAAAGCGGAAAAAGAAAGGGAAGATTTATTAATAGAAAAATTAATTACCCAATCTTCCAAACAAGCTGGGGCGATTGTTGGCATTGAACCAACTCTTAAAGCTGTCAATGAAGGTAGAATCCAGACACTGGTTATCCAATATGGATTTCAAGCTAAAGGTTTTCGTTGTCCACAATGTAACACGATTACTTCCTTATCCGAGATTGTCTGTAAACAATGTAATTCTGAAGCAATAGGTATTTCAGATGTGATTGCAACAGCGGTAAGCCTGACCCTGAAAAATGGTGGAGAGGTGGATGTGGTTCATAATCAACCTAAATTTGAAAAAGCAGGAAGCATCGGCGCTTTTCTGAGATATTAAAAATAAAACATTACAAAAACGGCTGGGTAAACATGCCCAGCCGTTTTTTCGATTAGTTTAACAATCTATTTTAGTGGAATTCTTTCCAGATTTTCACTGAGGGTTCGTAGTTCGTCCAGCGCTTCTTCTGGATCCGTACTTACAAATTTTTGAATACCCTGTAAGCGATCCTGAATTCCTGTGGAGATATCTGCATCCAGTAAAATTCGGATTTTTTCAAATTGTTCTCGTGCAAGACTGATTGCCTGCCGAGCACTGAGCGGGTCTTTGTTCAATAAAGCAAACCTGGCCAGTCCAATTTCATATTTCATGACGATCAGCTTTTGATTAAATTCGCTATTTGCAATTAATTGTTGGTGATTTTGCTCAAGTGTTTGATAGTCCTGTTGTACTCGATCCAGATTGTTCTGTTTATCCTGTAAATCGTAACTTGCCTGGTCAAATTGAGCTTGTAAATTGATAAACTCGTTTTCTTTATTATTCAATTCTTGCAGAACTGTTTGATATGCTTTCTGTGTAGGAACCGTGGTGGTAAAGTAAGATATCAGATACCCTATAAGCAGCAGCAATAATCCTACTGCGAAGAAAATCAGACCTTTCCGAAGCCAATCCGGCATTTTCTTCACCTCAGATACTTCTTTCACAACAGGAGGTATGTGAAGATCTGAAGGTTCTTCTATCACGGTATTCTGGGGCTGGTCAATCTCAGCCACTGATTCTTCGGGTTGTTCCTGTGAAGAGTCTTGGGGATTTTCGTCAATTTGATCCTGTTCAAACGCTAATTTATTTTCGACTTCTTTATTAATTTGTTCGTCATTTTCCATATAACCTCCTTAAGGTTTTGGGGTTGGTGTGGCAGAAGTGGTGTCAGATGATTGAGAAGTTGAATTTAAGTCGTTTTCCTCAGTATTTTCGAGCACTACAATATCATTTGGACTTGTAAATCCATTTGCCATCATTGACCAGAGAATTTCGAGATCATCATTGGCTAATATGAGATTATCCGGCAAATGACTTATTGCCAGGTTTAAGCGGGCATCCCAAAGCAAAATCTCATTTTTCTGTTCTTCTGTAGCTGAGAGCAAAAGAGAGTTCAGTAATTCATTTACTAATACTAATTCCTGTTTTGCCAGGCCATAATTATCCTGCAAGAGGAATAAACGGCTGCGGTTGACCTGTAACATTATTTTGAAAAGTTGCAAATCCTGATAGATTGGTTGGAGTTTCTTTTCAATTTCCAGATCTTTTACTAAAGAAATTATATCTTCGTTCTGGGCAGTAAGATCTTTGTTTTGATCGATTAAATCGACAATTGATTGATCAATCTTTTGAATTTGATCAGCCAGATCTTCCTGTTGAATCTGGTAAGCATCGAGATCGGCTGAGATTTGCTCAAAATCTGCGACCAATTTTGAAATATGGTCAGTTGTGTTTTCCTGGTCAGATTCCATTTCCGATAGACGATCTTCGAATTCTTTATTCTTATTCTGCAAAAGGTCCCACTGCTGATTGATACGTGTATTCAAGTTTTGTAGATCGGTTGCATTTTGCTGAGTGGGGATGACGAGTTCCTGGTAAACAAATTGAAAACCAAAATACAATGCTGCCCCGAGTATAATGCCGAACAGGAGAGTCAATAACAAGCGTAAAAGCACCTTGAGAAAGCGTACAAAGACGGAGGGTTTTGAGTTTTGTACTGTCATTTTCCTTTAATTCCCTTCTTCGGCCTGTCCTTCTATTTCAAGCAACAGCTGTAATAATCCGGATCGGAAATCTTCCGATTTTTTAGCAGATTCCTGTAAGGCTCGAATTTCATCCTGAACAATTGTCAATGTTTCAGAAATTTCTTTTATGGATGTTTGAATAATGCTGATGTCATCTTCCATGTTATTAGCACGATCTTCCAGAACACTCACTCTACCTGCAACGGTCTCCAAAGCATCCAATCTGGTTCTGATCCCTTGAATGTCAGTTTGCATGGTTGTGGTGAGATCATTCAATAATGCGATTTGATTTTCTAATCGACTTGCTTCTGAAACAGTCGCATATCTTAAACCGCCATTGGTGGTTGAGAGTATTCCCAAAGTGATGAGCACCGTAAGGAGAATTGAAAAAATAGCGGTTCCTAAAAGACTCCATGTTAATTGAGATCGTGTAATCAATTCTTCCGACGGTCTTTTTTCAGGTTGTTTTTCACTATTGATTTCTTGTGAGACTAATTTTTCAGAAATAACCGGACCATTTTTTTCAACTTCTGATTCAATAATTTTCGGCTTTGTTTCTTTCATTGAAACGAGATTATTATCCTCAATTTCTATAGATGATTCATCAATTACTTTCTCCAACCTGGAAATTTCAACCAGATTGTTTTCATCCATTAATCCTTGTTCATCCAATTCTTCATCAAAAGTTTGTTCGACTTCAATGGATTCAGATTTGGTTTCATCCCGAATTGAATCCACGAAGGATTGAAAATCAGGTGGTAGTTCAGAGGATTCAAAAGTGAGGTATGGTTTGATTTGGTCGAGAAAAATTTTACCGATTCCTGATACCCGCTGTAGGTCATCCAAATCTGAAAATGGACGTTTATCCACAATTCTCTGTGCCAGAGCAGGTCCAATACCTTGAACAGTCATTAATTCATCCAGCGTTGAAGTGTTAATATTTATTTTCACGAAATTGCTCATCATATTTTCCTTTCATTTGATCTACGAACAGAATCAAATAACTAATATCCAAAGGTTGTGGTCTTTTTTTTGGTTGATAAAGCTGTTGGGATAGCCATAAATAGGCCAACCAGAAAACCACCGATGTGTGCCCACCAGGCAACGCCCCCCATTGAAACTCCATCAGGTCCAGTCATCGAGATTACCCCCGACCACAATTGGGTGAGAAACCACAAACCAAGGTAAATGAGGGCTGGAATCCTGACAAACCAGGGAAAAATAAACACCGGAATAAGAGTCAGAACCCTGGCAGTTGGAAAGAATAAAAAATATGCACCTAATACTGCTGCTATTGCGCCACTGGCTCCGACAGAAGGAATATCTGCTGAACCAAATATCGATTGCACAAATCCAGCACTTGCTCCTCCAATTAAGTAAAAGAGTATGAATTTGGTGCTGCCGATGCGATCCTCAACATTATCTCCAAAAATAAATAAAATCCACATATTACTGAGGAAATGGAGCCAACCGCCATGCAAAAACATATGAGTTACAAGTGGTGTCCAGGTTGAAGGTGAGAATAGATCCAATCTTGATGGGATCAATCCAAACTCATCAATAAAATTTGCAAGATCAATGACTGGAAGTCTTACCTCATAAAGAAAAACAAATGTATTGATGATTATGATTATCCAGGTAACTAATGGGAATGTACGGGATTGAGCTGTATCTCGTAAAGGTATCATCGATCAAATTTCTCCTTATACCAGTATAGCTGTTCTGAAATTGAAGTGCAAATGACTGCAATTGGTATGAAAAAACCCCTGCTTTTTGGAGCAGAGGTTTTTTTGTTTTTGGCCTAGGTTATTTATACGAGTGTTACCTGTGTAGCCGGGGCCGTTCTCACGGGCGATGAAACCAAAACCCTTAGTCTCGTTGAACCATTTGACGGTTCCTTGAATACGTTCAGACATGAAAATCCTCCTAAAAAAACTATTGATTGGGGAAGCTTAGTGTTTTTGTCTGAAGTGGGAATATTGCTTTTGGAATAATAGCTCCGCAGACAGATATCCATTAAAACTTCTTCTGTAAAACGACGTGCTTCTAACTATAAGCAATAATATAGCAGTAGGATTGTGAATTGTCAAATGAAGATTGAATGGAAAATATATTTATTGTAGAAATGGGCTATAATCTCGTTGATGGAATCCCACAATTCCCCTTCACAATCAGCAAATCGTCAAATTGCTCTGGCAGCTGGAACTGTTATGATCGCATATGTTTTCAGCAGTGTTATCAATCTGGCTAAAGGAGTGGTGATCCTCAGAGCTTTTGGAACCGGGATGGAAAATGAGGCATTTTGGGCTGCCAACCGGGTATCCGAAGTTTTATTTAATCTGGTAGCCGGTGGAGCATTGGCATCTGCATTCATTCCAACATTTTCATCTTTTTTAGTACATAAACAAAAAGAAAATGCATGGAAATTAGCATCATCTATCATCAATTTGGTGCTGGTTATCATCAGTGTGTTAGCAATTTTGGCAGCCATATTTGCTCCGCAGGTCGTGCGATATATCCTGGCTCCAGGGTTTGTGGATGATCCTGAAAAGTTTCAATTGACTGTCCAATTGCTCAGGATCATATTGCCTTCAACCGTGATATTCAGTATTTCAGGCTTGATGATGGGCATATTAAACGCTCATCAGAGTTTCTTATTCCCAGCCCTGGCACCATCCATGTATTCACTGGGAATGATTTTTGGGGTTGTTTTTTTATCTCCCAGTATGGGCATTTTTGGTTTGGCCTGGGGTGTTGTACTGGGAGCAAGTTTCCATTTGCTGGTGCAATTGCCAAAGTTAATCCACTTAGGTGGTAATTATTGGCCAATTTTAGGACTTGATAATCCATCCGTCAGACAGGTTGGCACTTTGATGTTACCGCGACTGGCTGGCGTGGCCGTGGTTCAGCTCAATTTTCTGGTGAATACCAATCTGGCTTCACGCTACACGGAAGGCAGTGTTACCGGCCTGACATATGGATTTGCGTTGATGTTAATGCCGTTGATGTTGATTGCCCAGGCAATTGCGACAGCTTCCTTGCCAACCTTTTCTGCTCAGGCAGCCTTGGGAAAATTGGATGAAATGCGGAATTCACTTTCAACAGCGTTGAGAGCAGTTTTTATGCTTTCCATACCTGCAGCTGTTGGTATGATCCTCTTGCGGTTTCCTTTAATAAAAGTATTGTATGAAAATGGAACGACATTTACATCAGAGTCTACGGAATTAGTTGCCTGGGCACTATTATGGTATACATCAGGGTTGGTAGGTCATAGTGCGGTTGAAATTCTCAGCCGGGCTTTTTATGCCATGAAGGACACACGCACCCCTGTTTTTGTTGGTGTTATCGCGATGAGTTTAAATATTATCCTTAGCCTTGTATTAGGACCCGTGTTTTTGCGAATTGGCTGGTTGGCAATTGGTGGGTTAGCTCTGGCGAACAGTATCGCAACTGGACTGGAATCTATTATTTTATTGATCATCTTACGAAAACGCCTGAATGGTCTGGAAGGAAGTAAGATATTTAACCTACTTTGGAAGGTTCTGCTATCGGTAGTATTGATGGGAATAGCGATATGGTGGTTGGTTGATTTCACGAATTTGTCAAATGGACTAACGTTAGCAATCGGTGCATTGGTTGGTGCTGGAATATTTGCTTTTTCTTTACTGGTTTTTCGGGTTGAAGATTTCAATGTATTGGTAAAATATTTCATGAGAAAAATAATCAGAAATAAAGCCTAGATGGTTTTTGAAATAAAGGAGATGAGCATGACTGATGGAATTGGAAAAGAATTTTTGGAAAAAACCAAATATAAATATTTATCGGAATCATTACAACGTCAGGGAGTGCCACAACCTGCTTTGGAATTATCCTATGACCCAACGTCTGAATTGATTTCATTGCCAGATCCGGAAACTTTACCTGCCTACCCGATGGATTTGCGCCGAGCCATCGATCAACGCACTACTTTAAGACGTTATCTGGAGCAACCGTTAACGCAGGAAGAACTGTCGTTTCTATTGTGGACGACTCAGGGCGTAAAATCTGTTACGAATCGGCCAGTTACCTTGCGAACCGTTCCTTCTGCCGGTGCACGACATGCATTTGAGACTTATCTGGTGATTAATCAGGTTGAAGGGATCAAGCCAGGATTGTTTCGCTATATCAGTTTGGAACATGCTTTGTTACCTATTGACATGAATGAGGAAATCGCTGAAAAAGTAGCGGAAGCCTGCCTGCAACAAAATCAAGTAACAAAATGCGCAGTAACATTCATCTGGGTAGCTGTAACAGAACGAATGTATTGGCGCTATGGAGAACGCGGATTTCGTTATTTACACCTGGATGCAGGCCATGTATGTCAGAACCTTTACCTGGCTGCGGAAGCAATAAATTGCGGTGTTTGTGCCATGGCAGCTTTCGATGATGATCAATTGAATGAGGTTCTTCATCTGGATGGACAGGAATTGTGGGTGATATACTGTGGAGCCCTTGGAAAACGATAATTAAAGAAAAAACCCCCACGATCGTGGGGGTTTTTGTAGCAATTACAGATTATTCAACAGGCAACGGATTACTGCTGACATAATTAGCCCAATCATTGCCCAGGATAATGATAACATCCACAGCGGTACCTGGATCAAATCGATTGGTCAGCCTTGGTTTTCCTAATCCAGCATCTTCATACATCTTAAATAAAGCCTGAATGGAGTATGGTTTGGCATTATAAAGAGTAATACTGGTGACTTCAGATGCCTGGGCGTTTGTTTCTTCAATGATATTGAAGCCTTTTGATTTCAGGTATGTGGCTGTCTCACCAGCTAATCCGGTATACCAACTTCCATTTTGCACTGAAACACGGGCGTTTTCAATTTTTACCAGATCATAAATATCAACTGGCTCTCCACCTGCTTGTGATTGAATAGCCACTGGGCTTAAAGGACCACCTGTGCGGAAAACTTCATCTCGCAATAACCGGATTTTATCGGGAATTGGTCTTAAGATATCCTGGTCATCAGGGGATGAGCCAAATTCCACATAAGAAGCATCGATGATAAAGGATTTGATCTTGCTTCTGTCAAGTTCTAAAGCTAATGCAGCCAACCGGAGGGCATCTTCAAAACGCATGTTGGTATTAATTCCAGAAGATATCTCCTGGTACAGAATGGGAGCCTTGGCAATCAATGTTGGCCACATAGAGAACTTCAGAATTCTGTCACGGATAGCATAAACAACTTCCTGTTGTCTGGCTGCACGGTCAAAATCACCACCTTCGGTGTAACGAGCACGGGCATATGCCAAAGCCAGTGTTCCATCCAGTGTATAAGTTTTTCCTGCTTCCAATGTCTGTTTGTAGCCACCACCTATCGGAACAAGTCGTACATCCATTTTAGGGGTAACAGGAACTCCTTTGATTTCATCAATCAAGCGAACAAACGCAGCAAAATCCACCTGTGCGTAATAATCGATAGGTACACCCAGGAATTCTTCCACTGTTTGTGTAGCTAATGCTGGACCACCTCCAGGAAGTTTCCATAACTCACCTAAATAATAGGCTGTATTAATGCGGCTGTATTCAAAACCTGGGATGTTAACCCACATATCACGTGGGACAGAAAGCATGGCTGCTTCTTTTGTCACCGGGTCGATTGTTAAAACCATCATCGTATCTGTGCGTGGAATCTCACCAGTTTCCCAATCACGATAATCGAGACCCATTAATAAAACCGTCACCCGACTGACACCATCCCAGGGTTCAGGCATTTCTATGTCTATTGGAATAATGGCTAATTCTGTCAGAGGGTCTGTTTCATCATTGCTATTGGGGGCAGCTTTTGTTCCCTGGCTTGAAATGGGCAACCCTTCCAGATTGGTCATTGTCCAGGTAGAAATGATATTTTTTGCCAGGTTAAAAACCAAAAAAGCTGAAATAATTGATAGAACAACAAAAACCACCAGGATAATAATATTGGTTTTATCCAGGCGAAAATTAGATTGTTTTTGGGGCTCGATACCGTTGTCTTGATTCATACTTGACTCATCATAAAGCTTGATGTCCATGCTGAAGAATTTCCAGCATCGGATTCCATCTTTGCAGGTTTATTAACTCATGGGTGGAGGGGGCAATGGTAAATCAGCTTTAGTGGTAGAAACCCATTTATCACCCTCATCAATTAACATCACCGGGATATCATCAACGATCGGGTATTTTCGATCACAATCCTGACAAACAAGCCAGGTGTCTTTTACCAATTCAAGTAACCCTTCTTTTTCACGTACACAGGCAGGGCAACGCAATATATCTAATAAATCCTGACTAACCATGTTCACTCCTTATCCAAGATGTTCTTTGAATTTTACCACATGCCATTTTTTTCTTTCGGCAAGAGATACCTGTTCCATTTTGGTTGAGCGTGTTAAAATCCGGTTGATTTTCCAATGAATTAAAGCAAAGAACTGATCCGAGAATAGGGCATGGAGAGACGATTGCTTTCTACCTCAGGAGCAGGCATGTTAGCAAGAATTCGTCGCTCAAAGCAGGAGTATCCAGGACAATTCTGGCTGATGGCGTTTGGAATGCTCATCAGTACTTTAGTCTCCAGTATGATCTGGCCGTTTTTGATGATTTACGTCAGTGAAACGCTGACGGTTTCATTGGCAGTTGTTACCAGCCTGATGACTGTTAATTCTGTAACCAGTTTGCTTTTTTCATTTATAGCAGGACCTGCAATTGATCGATTGGGCAGAAAATGGGTTATGGTGATCAGTCTGGTTGGAAATGGTGCCTGTTGTATTTTTATGAGTATGGCGGATAGTATGCCTGCCTTTGTGGTGTTGATGGCTTTACGCGGTGCATTTCATCCCCTGTATCAGGTTGGTTCGGATGCCATGATGGCAGATATGTTGCCATCCCATAGACGAAGTGATGGATATTCTTTGTTACGGATGAGCAACAATCTCGGCATTGCACTTGGTCCAGCGATTGGTGGATTTGTTACATCAGCTTCTTATTCACTGGCTTTCTATCTGGCTGCCACCGGGTTGATTTCATATAGTTTATTATTGGCAATCAAAGCCAGGGAAACATTACCTCTGAAAACCGGGATCGAAAAAATCAAAGAGCGGTTCGGTGGCTATGGACAAATATTGAAGGATAAGCCATTCATCCAATTCAATCTGCCCTTCACCCTCACGACCATCACTGCCTCGATGATTTGGGTATTATTGGCGGCCTATGCCAGGCAAAATTTTGGGGTTCAGGAAAGCCTTTATGAGTTTATTCCAGCGACAAATGCGATTATGGTTGTTACTTTGCAGATGTTTGTCACCCGCTGGACCAAAACGAGAAGACCAATTCAGATGATTGCCCTGGGTGCATTTTTCTATGGAATCTCAGCTATCATGATTGGATTTGGTGCAGGTTTCTGAACATTCTGTCTGGCTATGGTCGTTATGACGACTGGCGAGTTGATTATGGTGCCGACGGCAACAACTTTTTCAGCCAATCTGGCACCTGCGGATAAACGGGGGCGTTATATGAGTATTCATGGTATGACCAGGGGAATTGCCAGTGGGATTGGTCCATTAACTGGGGGGATTTTAAGCGATACAATTTCTCCACATGCTCCCTGGTTTGCTGCAGGAGCAGCCGGATTTATCAGCCTTTTGTTCTATTTTCTTTTATCAAAGAAATTACGAAATAATGATATAAATCAACCACAAACCACTAAGTTAACCCCATTTTAACAAAGCCAGACCTGATGTTGTTCTCAAAATAGCAAACAATAAGAGAGCAACAGATAAACCAATTGAGTTGCCAATGATTGGGCCGACCAGTGTGCCGATCAGTATGGCAGCGTTGGCCCCCAGAGTAAACCATGCCAGGTACCCTGTTCGTTCCGAAGGCGGAACTTTTTCTAATAAATAATTTATCATCGCTGCATTCACTAAAGACCAGGCAAAACCCCCCAGGAAGGATGCCAGATAATAAAGGAAGGCTCCTTCTGCGAAAGAGAGAAAGGCAGGGTAAAGACCTAACATACAAATACCAATGCCTGTCAGTTTCTTATTTCCCAATAAGTAAGTTAATTTTCCTACCTGTGTTGAACCAAAAAACATAGTGACATAAAAAAGGGCATTTCCTAAACTCAGTACACTATCAGATAATCCCAGAACATTGACCGTGAACACTGGAAAAATGGGAATAGCCAGATAATGTGCCATGTGGAAGAAAGTTAACAAACCAATCGAGCGGGCAAACGTTCCTTGAAGAATTTCAAAATGCAGTTTTCGACTTATTTCGAACCATATGTTATTCAAAAATCCTTTTGTTTTTTGGTTAATATCTTTAAAACGAATAGAAGGAGTCTGGATTTCAGAATCATACTTGTCTGCCACTGGATGGACAAATTTTAAGTGCACAACACTCATCAATCCACCGAAAAAACCAATAGCAAAAACAACCTGATAATTCAATGGAAACGGCAAACCTGTTAGAATTTGTCCACATCCTAATGTCGAAATGATCGAGGTAATAGCAAATACTGCATTACGCCTTCCTGCTACCACTCCACGATATCGAGCAGGAATTGCGCCGGCAAAGAGCACGTTAAACCCCACTGCAATGGCAGATCCAGGGATGCCCATGAGCAAAGTGAACAGGATGAGCATCCAGACTTGAAGATTATCACTTAATAACCATGGCAGAAAAATCATCAGGAAATAAAAAGATCGCTGGAGTACAGCACTCCAGAAAACGGATTTATCAATCGGTCTGGTCTTTAACCAACTCCCAGCTGGTAATGCCAGGATTAAGTTGATTGCAGCGGGCATGGCTGTGAGTAAACCAATCTGGCTGGTGTTTGCACCAATTCTTGCCGCATAAATGGTCATAAAGGATAGTGTGCTGCCGTTGAGTAGTCCCCACCAGCCAATGTCCCAAACCAGATGACGAATATTAGCCCTTAAATAATCGGGCACACCTGGTTGTACAGGAAAAAGAAAAGCAAGCAGTTTGCGCGTTTTAGCCCGATTAAAATAAGACAATTTCATAAAATCTGACTATCTTATCATGACTTTCGAATTATGGCTTAATGAAGCGCTGGCTCGTTTTTCTTATCGATTAAACCAGCGAACCAACAAATTTAAAACCAGCGTTAACACGATGCTTAAAATAATGGAACCTAATATTGGAACCAGACAGGTAAAATTTCCACTTTGCCATTTAATGGTTCCTGGAAACTTTTCCCATCCAGTAATTCGGGCTATCAGCCAAATACCGCCACCAATAATAGCAATAGCCAGACCCAGAATGATAATCCACCTACCCATGGTTTCAAGATTTGGAATCATCGTTATTTTACCTTTATTAATATTATATTCCACCAGGTTTTCTTCTTCAAACTAATTTATCACGGGATTACATTCAGAGGTTAATCAGGTGTATAATTTTTTGGGGAATGACAGGTTGTCTCTGATAGCCTGTAATGGTAAACTAACCCTCAGGCTTAAAAAAGCCTGTTATTATCTACAATGAAGGAAATAAAAATGCCACAAATATACCCATTTACTGCGATTGTAGGTCAGGAACGTATGAAACGAGCCCTGATTCTGAATGCCATTGATCCGAGAATCGGTGGTGTATTAATTCGTGGTGAACGTGGTACAGCCAAATCAACAGCAGCACGTGGATTGGCAGCTTTGTTACCGATGGTCAAAGCTGTTTCGAATTGCCGCTTTAGTTGTGATCCGGATAGCCCCAACACCTGGTGTACAGAATGTAAAGAACGCAATGAAACAGGCGAACAATTACCGGTTACGATCAAACCCACTGCCTTTATCAACTTACCCGTTTCAGCAACAGAAGATCGTGTTGTAGGAACGTTGGATATCGAACGGGCGATACAAAAAGGCGAACGCAGCTTTGAACCAGGCGTATTGGCAGCTGCTAATCGTGGTTTGTTATATATCGATGAAGTCAATTTGCTGGATGATCATGTGGTTGATGTTCTATTGGACTCTGCAGCCATGGGCATGAACATTGTTGAGCGGGAAGGTATTTCCTTTGTTCATCCTGCGCGTTTTATTCTGGTAGGCACCATGAATCCGGAAGAAGGTGATTTGCGCCCGCAACTTCTGGATCGATTTGCTTTATCTGTAGAGATTCATGGAATTCTGGATAAACGTGAACGGGTTTTGATCATGGAGCGGAATATGGCTTTTGAGGTCGATCCTGAAGGTTTCCGTGAGACATTCCAGCCGGATGAAATGGATTTGTCTGAACAGATTGAAGTTGCCAGAAGACTAATACCCAAAGTTCACCACAGCAGTCGCGATTTAATCACCATTGCGTCGCTGACAGCTTCGTTGGGTGTGGATGGCCATCGTCCCGATCTGGTGATCTTAAAAGCAGCCAGAGCACAGGCAGCCTTTGAAGGACGTACTGCGATCACGGAATTGGATATTGCCAAAGCTGCAGAATTAGCATTACCCCATAGGATGAAACGTGGCCCGTTCGAAAAAGAAATAGCCAGCATGGAAGAATTGCGTGATCGAATAGAACAATTAAGTGGTGGACGCGCTGCTGGCAATGATGACGAAGAAACGGAACCCGATCCGAACCAGGACTCCAAACCAAAAGCGGAAAAAAAAACTTAAGCGGGGGGGAGACAACCACTGAAATTCCAGATACGGGGGATGCTGTTCCTGATCCATCATCAGTGTTTCAAAATACGAATTCCAATTGGTGGGAAGGTGGGCAAAAAATAAAGACTGGATCTTCATTTTCCCCAAGGCGGTTAAACACACCTTTAGATAAGATCATGCGCCAACGGGCTGGGCGTCGATCGATGACACGCACTCAGCGAAAACGGGGGCGTTACACACAATCGCAACCATCGATGGGAAAAGCTGATGATCTGGCGTTTGATGCGACCATTCGAGCGGCAGCCCCATTCCAGAAACGCCGGGATGAACAGCGCAAAAAAGTAGCATTTGCCATTCAACCGCAGGATTATATGCGCAAGATCAGGGTGCGAAGAACAGCGAATCTGATCCTCTTTGTGGTGGATGCTTCCTGGTCGATGGCGGTGGCTGAACGTATGGCAGCGGCTAAAGGAGCCATTCTTTCCTTATTAAATGATGCATACCAACGCCGGGATCGTGTGGGGATGATTGTATTTCAAAAAGATCGGGCGACCCTGGTGTTATCACCGACCAACTCTGTGATGATGGCACAACGAGCCTTACAGGATATCCCGGTAGGAGGGAAGACACCCTTATCTGCTGGCATGCGACTGGCTTATGAGGTGTTGATGCGGGAAAAAATCACCATGCCGGATGTCATACCATTAATGGTTTTACTGACAGATGGCGCTGGGAATGTAGCTATGGGGAATAAATTAGGTCCGTTGGTGGAATCTTATCAGATTGCTCGTATGATCGCTGAAGAGCATGTTCATAGTGTGGTCATCAACCTGGAACATCCAGCGTTTGATCGTGGGCTGGCGCAGGCTTTGGCTGATAATTTATTATCCCCTTGTTATTCTATTGAAGATCTAAGGGCAGAAAACCTGTATCTGGCGGTAAAACAAGAAATCAGTCTGGTCCAACAAAAAACAAAATTAAAGTAACTGGTTGAACGTGAGATCGAAGCCCAAATAATGAAATCTATTCTGGATAATGAGTTAAAATCGTAATACATCTGTAATTATTTTAGTTGCCAGATAAAAGAACCTTGCCAGAGCTGTATGGTCGTGTTAGGATTTGAGGGAACAGGGAAAATAATGGCTTTGAAATCAGAACAATATGCAAGAACACGATCGATTTTAGTAACCATCATTGTTGCATCGGTTGCCTGTTATTGTGTGGGAGTTATTTTCCTGCAGGTCGGGAATCGAGTAAATCAACCTACAGCATCCCCAACTATCACCACATCACCCACGCTTACTTTTACCAGTGCACCACCTCTCAATCTGCCATCACCGGTTATCTTTCCATCTGCAACACCAACATCAACTATAACTCAAACATGGACATCAACAGTGACTTTTACACCATTTGCCACCCGTACCAGAACGGTTACCTCTACAGAAACTGTGACTGAAACAGCCCCGCCACCGACTGAGACGATTACCTTACCACCACCTACCGTTACACAACCTGTTGATACACCCATTCCTACGAATACAAATGCTCCTTGATCAAAGAATATCAATACCTGATAAAAGGAAAGATTATGACTGAACTCAAAGATACGCTTAAAAAACTGATCTCATTATCAGGGCTGTCTGGAAATGAAGCCCCTGCACGAGAAGTGATCAGGGCAGCCTGGGAACCATTGGTAGATGAAATCAGTGTCAGTCCCATCGGAAGTCTGCATGCTTTACGACGTGGAACCGGACCAGAACCGCGACCCAGTATTTTGTTGGCGGCCCACATGGATGCTATTGGCTTAATGATCACTGGCATTCAAGATGGATTGCTGCGATTTACTGAAGTGGGTGGTGTTGACCCACGCATATTGCCAGGTCTACGGGTAACCATTCATGGACGCAAAGATCTACCTGCGATTGTGGTTCAACCACCTGATTATCTTCTCGATCCAACCCAACGAGGAAAATCTGTTGCCATGGATCATCTTTTTATCGATACTGGATTAGAAGAGCAGGACGTGAATGACCTGGTTCGAATTGGTGACCTGGCTTCATTTGCTCAGGAACCATTGGAATTATCCGGAAAGACAATTGTAGGTCATAGCCTGGATAACCGAATTTCAGTAGCTGCAATAACCTATTGTTTGCAGGAATTACAACACATGGTTCACACATGGGATGTCTGGGCTGTTGCAACAGTGCAGGAGGAAGAAACTTTGGGTGGTGGTTTTACCTCACCATTTGAAATTAATCCGACGGTTGCCGTTGCTATAGATGTGACATTTGCTAAAGGACCCGGGGCGAATGATTGGCGTACTGTCGGTTTATCCAAAGGACCAACACTGGCATGGGGTCCGAATACTCACCCTTATATTCATAAGAAATTCCTGGATGTGGTTGAACAACTGGAGATTCCTTATCAAAAAGAATATATTCCCAGACATTCAGGAACGGATGCTTATGCCATGCAGGTGGTGGCAGGAGGTTTCCCGACGATGGTCATAGGAATTCCATTAAGGTATATGCACACACCGGTAGAAATGATCGCATTAAAAGATATGGAAAGGGCAGGTCGCTTGTTAGCGGAGACGATTGTCCGACTCGAGGTTGATTTTATGGAAAAGATAACCTGGGATGAGGTGAAAGATGAAGAATAATGAAATCTTAAGTCAAATCCCTGAAATCGGAGAAGTTCAAATTCAATTATTGGAGAAACTTTCCAATGCTGTTTCTGTCTCTGGGGAGGAGAGTGAAGTTCGCAGTATTGTCATGGAAGAAGTCAAAGAATTCGCTGACGATATTCGAGTTGACTCGTTGGGTAATGTATTGGTTACCAAAAAGGGGAAAGTGGATGATCCGGTTTGCGTAATGATCGCTGCCCATATGGACGAAGTTGGCTTTATGTTGGTGGATGATGAGGGAGAAGGACTTTTTAAATTCGAGATTGTGGGTGGCATTGATAACCGACAATTGGTTGGCAAACCAGTATTGGTTGGAAAAGACAAACTTCCCGGTGTGATTGGTGCAAAACCGATCCATCTGACCACTGCTGATGAAAGAAAAAACCCTATCCCATTGGATAGCCTGAGGATTGATGTGGGTCCGGGAAATTCGAAAAAATGTAAGGTCGGTGATAGAGCAACTTTTGCCACTCGTTTTGAAACCTGGGGTCCCAGTCTGGTGGGAAAAGCGTTGGATGATCGCCTGGGAGTGGCCACTTTAATTGAACTTATCAAGCATACCCCTGAGAATATAGAGCTATTGGCAGCCTTTACGGTGCAGGAAGAAAACGGTTTGCGAGGTGCGCGTGTTGCTGCCTACTCAATGCATCCAGAGGTCGCCTTCGTACTTGATTCCACACCGGCCAATGATTTACCGGTTTGGGATGAGGAAGAAAATGGCCGATACAATGTCAAATTGAATCATGGTCCTGCTATCTATCGATTGGATGCAGGAACCCTGTCGGATCCAAGGTTAATCAATCATCTCGTAAAGGTTGGAGATGATTTTAAAATTCCTTATCAATTCCGGCAACCAGGCAAAGGTGGAACAGATGCAGGAGCCATTCACAAACAGCGAGGTGGCATTCCTTCCGTTTCCATATCAGTTCCTGGTCGCTATGCTCATACTGCGGTATTAATAGCCCGGAAAGCAGACTGGGACAATACAATGAAGTTAATATTCACCAGTCTTGCCAAATTTAACAGAGATGTATTGTCCGTTGATCGGTAACTTCATAAAAAGAATAATTGGTCATTTGATAAAATATACGCTTTCAGGAGTACAGAATGAAATCATTGATTAAGAAATTGGTAGAAACTGTTGGACCATCAGGTTATGAATCAAAGATAAGAGAGGTGGTTCGTGCAGAGGTAGAAAAGTACGCTGATGAAATCAGTGTTGATGCTATGGGTAATTTGATCGTTAAGAAAGGCGAGAAGAAAGAGGGTGGTCTGAAAGTGATGCTGTCTGCCCATATTGATGAGATAGGCGTCATGGTTACCCATGTGGACAAGAATGGGTTTGCGAGATTCACCACGATAGGTGGTGTGAGGCCACACACCTGCTATGGCAGCCGGGTCCGATTTCTTGATGGTACTATCGGGGTAATTGGTGGAGAACGGTTGGAAAATGCCAATCATGTCCATGCCATTGAAGCAATGTACATTGATGTTGGTGCGGCAAGTTTTGAGGATTGTCCGGTGAAGATCGGAGATGTCGCATCATTTGATCGTCCTTTTGAAGATTTAGGAAATCGGTTAGTATCCAAAGCTATGGATGATCGTGTTTGCGCAGCTGTATTAATTGAGACACTCAAGCTAGTGAAAATCAGTCCTCATGAATTGTATTTTGTATTCAGCACCCAGGAAGAAGTAGGATTGCGTGGTGCCACCACCGCGGCTTATTCTATTGATCCTGATTTAGGGATTGCAGCTGACGTCACAATGACCGGTGATACGCCGCGTGGCATTAAAATGGATGTAGCATTGGGAAAAGGTCCAGCCATCAAAGTTAAAGATGGTGGTATGTTGGCTGATCCAAAAGTTGTGGATGCAATGGTGCGATGTGCACAGAAACATGAAATCCCTTATCAGTTAGAAGTATTATTGGGTGGAACAACTGATGCAAAAGCCATGCAAATTTCCCGCGCAGGGATGCCAGCTGGTTGTGTTTCAGTTCCGACCCGATATGTTCATACGCCATCAGAAATGGTGGATATCAATGATCTCAATAATGCAGTAAAATTATTAACCGCGTTCATAAGTGAACCTATTAAATTAGCATGAATTTAAAAAAACCATTTACGATCCAATTAAGAAATTTATTTTTAGCAATCAGCCTAGTAACAGTGGTATTGCTTGGCGGTTGTGAATTTCAATTGGATTTCAGAGATTTGGTTAGTCAATTTGTTGAGCAAATCGTTCCGCCACCAGCGATCACAAAGCCACCTATTACAATCTCACCGACGGTGGAATCCACTGATGTGGTGGCGGTTACACCAACCGTCCCGCCTTTATCGGGAGCTGTTGAACTGGTTATATGGGTTCCATCTCAATTTGATCCTGAATTGGACACACCAGAAAGTGTGTTGTTTAAACAAAGGATCGCTGAATTTGAAGCCAGCCATGATGATATTTTTGTTACCGTGCGAGTAAAAGCAGTGAGTGGTGCCACTGGTTTGTTGGAGTCATTAACGGTCACGAGTGCAGCTGCCTCGCAAGCCATGCCAACATTAGTTGCCCTACCTCGGTCAGATCTGGAGACAGCTGTCTCAAGAAATTTAATAATTCCTTTTGACATGTTATCAAGCGAGATTGATGATCAGGATTGGTATGACTATGCACAACGATTGACGGTCATCGGTGGAAATTCCTACGGATTACCCTTTGTCGGAGATGCTATCGTTATGGTTTACAGGCCATCGATTGTTGGTGAACCACCCGATACCTGGAATGACTTGATCAGACGAGGTGAAGCGATTTCATTACCTGCGGCGGATCCTCAATCACTATTGACACTTGCATTGTATTTATCCAGTGGTGGTGATTTGGAGAGCACACAGAGACTTCCGCCTCTGGAACTTGAAATTTTAACCCGGTTATACCAATTGTATGCTGATGGTGCACAATCCGGTGTCTTTCCCCTTTGGTTAACCCAGATGCAAAAAGATTCTGAAGCCTGGACAGCTTATAATGAACTGCGCAGCAACTGGGTAATCACTTGGTTAACCAGACATCTTTCTGATCCATCTGATGATTCAAATATGACGCTAATTCCAGAAGTTAATAATTCGCCGACGACATTAGCCGACGGATGGGTTTGGTGTTTGACAGATCCGAGGGTGCAGGTACATGAATTGTCGGTTGAATTAGCCGAGTTTCTGGTGGAACCCGATTACCTGACTGAATGGACACCGTTAGCAGGTGCATTACCGGTAAGGCCATCCACATTAATCGGGTTTGAGGATCAAACTTTACGAACCACTTTAGGGCAAATAGCTTTATCAGCCCATATTCGTCCATCTAATGAAATTGTTAATGTTATTGGGCTGGTAATGCAGGATCAATTCGTACAAGTGCTTTCTGGAAAAACGACAGCTCCATTTGCGGCACAGGCAATCATTGATCGCTTCGGGAATCCATGATAAAAAAATACAGAATTAACAAACCTGCCTGGTTCAATCGTTATCTTTTGTTCGTCATATTTGTCGCTCTTTTTTTCAGCTCTGCGATGACCTGGGTGGAGATGGATCCTGTGATCGATCATCAAAAGAATGTAGATTTCTTACGAATGAAAACACAACAGGGAACTGTTACTGATTCAACAAATGATTCTCAGAAGACCAAAGAAATAGAAATACTACCTGCCAGGCGGGATAGACAAACGGATGGGATTGTTTTTGGAAGTGCTTTTTTAGCGGTCATCATTATTGGTGGCGTAATTGTCAATTTACGGGGCATATAAAGTATTTTCCACCAAACAAGAAAACTCCCTGAAATAAGTTAATAGAAAAATAACCTTAAATTTTTTCCAGAATTCGTGATTTTCTGGTCTGGATGTATATAATGAAGATATCCACAAAAATTCTGGAGGATTGATGAAGAAATTATTCTCACAGAAGAGATTTCAAATTATTTCTTTAATGCTTATCATTATTTTTTTATTGATTGTTAATAATCATACAATCTATGCAGCAAATCCATCCGTTGAAAGCAATCTAGGACCAGGAGATGAAGTATTTGATGATCTATTCTTACAGGGGAGCGAAGTTTTCGTTGCCGGGCATGTTCATGGAATGCTTTTTGTTATCGGAGAAAAGATTGTTCTGCAACCTGGTGCACAAATAGACAATGATATTTATCTTCTAGGAAAAAGCATAACCATAGAAGCTAATGCCAAGATTGCTGGGAATTTATTTGTGGCAGGACAAAATGTCGTCATTCGAACACCAGTGAATCGAAATCTGGTTGTAGCAGCGGCTACATTAGAATTAAGTCCACAGACAGATATTGGGAGAAATCTTTTTTTTGGCGGGTTTCATTTAAATCAATTGAAGGTTAGTACAATAAAGGATAATTTATACGCAGCTTGCTATCAGATTTCAATCAACGGAACTGTTGAAAAGAATTTGAGGGTGAGTGCTATTGCCGTTCAATTATATGGTGATGTAAAAGGGAATGCAGAAATTGCTATCGACGCAAGCGGAGATGATGAAGGTATCCGGATCTGGTTGCCTTATATGCAACAATTGAATATTCCAGAATTATTACCACCGGGATTGGCAGTAGGTGATCAGGCTAGAATCAATGGTCAATTGGTTTATACCAGTGCTAAAAGTCTGGAAGAAAATTTGAGGAACTTGCCATTACAAGGAGTGGTTGAAAACATAGCGGCACCAGAATCAACACAGGTTAATGCCGATGGAAAAGTAATCAGGAAAAATCCCTTTGTCTTAAGATTATTCAGAATGATTCGACAGCTGGTTGGATTTTTGTTATTTGCCGTCATTAGCTGGAAATTTGGAAAAAGGTACATTTCTGAAGCTTCTCAAATTGCGATCAGTAAGCCGATAAACTCAATCGGGGTTGGTTTTTTGAGCACATTGGTAATTTATCTGGGGGCTTTAGTTGCCTTTATTCTCATCTGCATGATAGCTATTCTCCTGGGAGTTTTTACACTCAATCAACTCAGCAGTTTTATTTTCCTTATAGGCATTGCGGTGATCATTGTATCTTTGGCGTTATTTGGAATTCTGGCTATGTATGTCAGTAAATTTGTAATTGCCTATTGGGTGGGTGGTATAGTATTAAACAAAATTAAATTTAGCGGGAAAAATAAAGAAGCCTGGAGTCTAATTGCTGGCATAAACCTCTACATAATTTTGAGTGCAATACCTGTTATTGGTTGGATAATGGGTGTTCTGGTATCTTTGATTGGTATCGGATCTATCTGGTATACCCTCCAAAAACACGATGAAGCCGGTATTTTGCCTGATTTTGAATGATTCAGGATATCCTTGATCAGAAAATGCTATAATCAAGCAAAAATTAGATGAATGGATTGATGTAATGATGCAAAGGAAAGAAATCCTTACATGGAATGATGTTGATCAATTGATAGACCACCTAATTCCTCAATTTGAAACAGAATTCGATTCCATGGTCATGGTAACACATGGCGGCATTATTCCAGGTGGACTAATTTCTGAAGCCTTGCAGTTAGACACCATACTCACTGCAGCTGTAGACTTTCCAAATGAAATGCAATTGGAAGATGAACGCAAAAAAGGACGATTATTGGCCTGGCCAAAATTTGTCCAATTTCCGGATGACACATTACTCAATGGTAAACGAGTTCTGGTTGTGGATGACGTTTGGGGTTCAGGGCGAACCATTACAGCAGTTCGTAACCGTGTGGTGAGTGCTGGCGGACAACCATATACCTGTGTTTTGCATTTCAATCCTTATCGAAATCTATTTGGGAATGTGCGGCCGGATTATTTTGCCGCGATTACTGACGCACATATTCTTTATCCCTGGGAGATTAACCGTGGACCTGATATTGTTATGATGCAGGGTGGGGGACACGAGTAAATATAAAACCAACGGTTGCTTTATTTTGGAAGCAATATTTTTAGATATTCTTCTACCATATTATCCAGGCTGAACATTTTCAGTGCCTGCTCTCTTGCTTTTCGTCGGAAGTGATCTAGATTGTTTAATATTTCCGTAGCTGCATCTGATATACCGGTAACATCCGGAGGTTCCAGTTCCCAATAATTACTGCCGTATGGAGCTGTTCGGCCAGCGTCATTTTCCAATATTTCAGGTAGCGAGCCAGTAGCGTATGACACCACAGGTAAGCCACTAGCCAAAGCTTCTATGACCGCGTTTGGACAGGCAGCATTCAGGTCTGCGGAAAAGAGCAAATGGGCAGAACGATCTAAAATGGGGATTTCTGCACGTGAAATAACGCCAGCCCAGGTCAACCAGATTTTGGTTGTACGCGAGACTTTGTCAATTATTTTTTGAGGAACTTTACCAGCAACCATCAATTCCATTGGTTGTGAAAAGCGTGATTGGAGGGTTTCCACCAGTTGAATGGCGTTCAGTAAACCGGATTCGTTACCCTGCCCTAAATGTCCTTCAACCAACAAAATCCGAATATGATCATCCGGACGATTATGTGGCCCTTCCGGATGATAGGTTTCTATGTCAACCCCATTGTAAATAACATTTGTCTCAACATTTGAGAGCCCGTAGGCTGTCTGCCACCAGGATCGGGCAAACTGAGATTGGTAGATAATAGCATCCGCCATGTGTTTACGTATGGCGGAGAGGATTAGATTGCCATATTCGCTACGCAGGTAATGTTTGATCCCGGTCTTTTGTTTGCGGTGTATCCAATTCATACCATTCAGACGTTGAACAACACGAATCCCTCCGCGCCGGGCTTGCCAGATGGTCGGCAAGTGTTTTGTCCCACCAACAACCAGAATTGTCTTTACCGCCGGATCTAACGGATCAAAATGGGCTTGAATTCCTCTTGCATGTAAACCCTGGATCAATTTCGCCTGGAAAGAGGTGGGTCCTCCCAGTCCTTCCAGTTTCGGCATCAAGGCAATACTTTTTTGTTGATTTTTGAGAAATATTTGATCAGGCATATTTAAGTTTTCGAATTGATTCAGCAAAGAAATCCTGGTTTTATATTCTCGAGTGAATATTTACGAGGGCATCGATAATCTTCTCGGCGGCGTACCCATCCCCAAAAGGATTAATTGAATGAGACATCTGGTCATAAACAGCTTTATCTTCGAGGAGTTCAACAGCGTTGGAAAAAATTCTTTCGGGGTTCGTACCAACCAGTCTTAGAACACCTGCCTTAACTCCTTCCGGGCGTTCGGTCACTTCGCGCATAACGAGTGCTGGTTTATGCAATCCAGCTGCTTCTTCCTGAATGCCACCGCTATCTGTCAGCACCAGGACCGCGTGCTTTAACAAATGTGCCATTGGAAGATAGTCTAAAGGTGGCAATAATGTAATATTTTCAACATCCCCTAACAAACGAAAAACTGGTTCCTGAATGTTGGGGTTGAGATGAACCGGATAGATTATTTGATATTCATCTTTGTAGCGGTCGGCTAACATCTTCAAAGCTGTACAAATATCAATCATTGGCTGACCAAAATTTTCCCGGCGATGTGCCGTTACCAGGATCAGTTGTTTTTGATGAATACCAATATGGTTTTGGTCAAAAAGCTTTTGAACATCATCAGGTGCTGGTTGGGAAGTGATGATACGTAAAGCATCAATAGCCGGGTTCCCGGTTACCGATATGCGCCAATCTTCCACCCCTTCATTCAGTAAGTTTTGTCTGGCATCTTGTGTGGGTGCAAGGTGTAAATCTGCTACGACCCCGGCAATTTTGCGATTAATTTCTTCAGGAAATGGTTGCCATTTATCACCAGTACGTAAACCGGCTTCCACATGACCAATTTTGATGTGATTGTAAAAAGCTAAGAGAGCAGAGGTCATCACTGTGGTGGTATCGCCCTGCACCAATATCCAATCCGGTTTGATCTTCGTCAGAATTGGATCTAAATTTTGCAGAATGGATGCGGTGATTTGTGCCAGACTCTGATTGGGTTGCATTAAATTTAAATCAAAATCTGGCACAATATCAAATGCATTTAACACCTGATCCAGCATCTGGCGATGTTGGGCGGTCACACAAAGAAAAGATTCAATATCAGGATGCGATTGAGCAAACTGGATGACAGGGCACATTTTTACGGCTTCTGGTCGGGTTCCGATAATATTAAGCAGTCTTATCTTAGTCATGAACTTCTCTTTTCGAAACCCCGAGCCGATGGGTTTCAAATCCAGCTGCTTCCCAGGTTTCAGGCTTCCAGGCACCCACTGTATCCAGAATAACACGGGCAGGAGTGATGCTTACTATTTGGTGTGGGTCTAATCTTTTAAACTCGGTATGATTGACAAGTAGCACGATGATTTCTGCCTGTTTGAGGGCTTCTTCCAGTGTGGTAGCCATAAGAACCCCTGGGACGATAAAATCAGGTTTAAATGGTTCAAATGCGGTAACTCGCGCACCACATTCAGCAAGCTTGTGAGCAACTTCTACAGCTGGACTTTCGCGTAGATCGTCTACGTCTGGTTTGTAAGCCAACCCAAGAATAGTGACTTTTTTATTACCAAGCCCACCGAGAATGCGTTTAATCAAATCCACCACATGATCCGGTTGTGAATCATTTACCAGCCGAGCGGTGTGAATCAACGAGGTGATATCCGGCGCAGCTTCCACCAGGAACCAGGGATCGACGCTGATACAGTGTCCCCCAACGCCTGGACCGGGGCGGAGGATATTCACCCGCGGATGCAGATTGGCAATTTCTATGGCTTCCCACACATCCACGCCAAAACGATCTGCCAGGCGGGCAAATTCATTGGCAATCGCAATATTGACATCCCGATAGGTATTCTCCATTAATTTCACCATTTCAGCTGTGGTGGCCGTGGTGGTGATAATCTCACCTTTGACGAAGACTTGATAGAGGGCTTTACCAATTTGGGCTGACTTTTCATCCATGCCACCGATCACACGGGCATTTTCAATCAATTCTCTTAGAATTTGACCCGGTAAAACTCGTTCTGGTGAATAAGCCACATAAAAATCATCTCCAGCTTTCAGCCCAGATTTTTCCAAAATGGGTATCAAAATGTCAATGGTGGTAAGTGGTGGGGAGGTGGATTCAAGGACGACCAGATTCCCTTTTCGTAAAAATGGCACGATGGATTCAGCTGCAGATTTAACATAGGTCAAATCAGCCTTCTTTTCGTCATAAAAGGGTGTGGGTACGGCGATGATGAAAGCATCCGCTTCCTCCGGATGATCTGCAATGACCAGATTTCCAGATTGAACCGCAGCCTGTACCAAAGTTCTCAAGCCAGGTTCATAAATATGAACCTCCCCATTCTGTAAACTATTGACAACTTTCTGATTCACATCGACACCAATCACCTTCACCCCGGATGTGGCAAAAGTGCTGGCGGTTGGAAGACCTATATAACCTAACCCCAGAACACAAATTTTCTTAAAGTTCACGGTAGTACCTCTGAAAAAAGGATTCGAATTTCAAATGTCACCAATGAGTTTTATTATCTCACAAGTCGGAAAATCTGAAAACGAATTAAAATTCAGAAGGTTAAGAGTGTGGTGAATTTATTCTTCTCACCACACTCATGCTAATTATTTCTATTTCATTATGGAAGAAAGAAATATACCGTAACCCTGTAAGGCAATTCTCAAATCTTGAGTATTGTCGATGAATATGCTGTCAGCACTTGGCCGATAGCTGGGTTGCACATACCCAATCAATCCAAGTCCTGAATTGCTGAATGAGATGGCGGACTGAGGACCGGTATTTGACCATGCATTTCCATCAATCACATAACGATGCCAAACAGTGCTTGGAAGACCTAAGCGTTCATCAGGGAAGGATATATATAACCTTTGAGCTGTATCGCCTGTGTATTGATTATTATATGCAACGACAGGAAAGTCCCAGGGGTCGTAGGCGATCGAGTAAGTAGTTTTATTGATATCATTAATAAAAGCATCGATGTCATTACAATCCCACGTATATATAGGATTGAGAGTCAATTGTTCAACACCGTCAGCCCCGCAATCACCACCATTACCAACATATGTTGCTCTATATAGAAAGTCAGTGGTGGTAGGTTTGAAATTAAATACCATTGCTCTATTATCTTTCGTAGTTCCCATGGCTAATTTTACAGAGGAACCAATCGTTCCTGATTTGAAAATCGAAATACATCGCCAGGTATTAGAATTCTCATATTCAGGGCCACAGTTGGCTGGTTTACCAAAAGGATAAAAAAGCAGGTCGTAAGGGTATGCATATTTAATACCTTCACCGGACTTATAGTATGCTATACCTACTGTACCGTCTCCAGCGATTTGTAAAGAAGGCGCACCTAATGGAGCTGTTATACTCGTTTCAATAACATCGCATTGAATAATGATGCTACATCAGAACAAGAAGTATTACTTGTCGAAGATCTGTACATGTAAACAAGTTTATATGTAGTTGTGGATAGATTATCGGTGATGGTCACAGCTAATTTATACCCGCATTCCACGTCAATTAATCAAAAAACCGATCAAACACACGATTTTGATCTGAAAACATAAGAGGTTTGCCAAGTTGGGATTTCACCTTTTGGGTGAAAGAAAAAATGGTTGAAACAGCCAACTTTCACCCTCCTCGCATGTTAAAATTGAAGTAGATAACACAGCAGCGAAAAGGGACTTAATTGTGACCAATAAAATTGATTTTGTAGCCAAGAATCTAACGTCAAATGCAGGCATATTTCTTCTGCTCGAAAATGCAAAGACCAATGGTATTTTTGAACTCATTGACACCGACCTGGTATTTGGCAATGAATCAACAAACAAGATCAAGATGAATCATATAAAAACGATGCTCTGTGGTCACTTTATTGGAATTGATAAATTGGAACGGCTCAAACTTCTACAAGGGTATCCACTGGTTAACGAATTTGGCATTTCGGTGAAAGAACCAGAAACGGTATCCAGATTTTTAGGAAACTTCAGCCATAAGACAACTCAAATGTTCAGAGATATCAATTTCAAAGTCTTCAATAAGCTGCTTTACAAAAGTGAGCTAACATCCATCACCATTGACATTGACAGCAGTGTTATCAATGTGGAAGGCCATCAAGAAGGTACAGCCAAGGGATATAATCCCAAAAAGCTTGGTAACCTGTGTTACAACATCCAGTTTGCCTTCTGTGATGAACTCAAGGCCTACATCACTGGTTTTGTAAGAAGCGGCAACACTTATACAGCCAATGGCGCGGCTGAAATGATCAAAGAAATCGTAGCCAATATCAAAACCGATGATTTAGAAATCCTGTTCCGAATGGACAGCGGCTATTTTGATGAAGACATTATTAAAACGATAGAATCACTGGGTTGCAAGTATTTGATAAAGGGAAAAGAATACCCAACACTGGCTTCTCAAGTAACTGATCCATCCATTCTATTCATTCAAGGTGATGAGGGCAGGGAAACTGCTGAGCTTTTGGCGAAACTAAACACATGGGACAAAGACAGAAGATTTGTAGTATCCCGCGTATTGAAACCAGAAAAAGAAAGGGCACAATTATCTCTCTTAGTAGGCGACGAATACGAAGATTTTCTTTGTAACCAATACTGAACTGCCTTCAGAAAAAGTGGTCATTTCTTACGAAAAGCGTGGCAACTCTGAGAATTACATCAAGGAAGCCAAGTATGATATGGCGGTTGGACATCTTTTGCTAAAATCGTTTTGGGCAAATGAAGCCGTGTTTCAGATGATGATGCTTTCATACAATCTGTTCTTGCTATTTAAGTTTGATTCTCTACACATTTCAGAATACAGGCAGCAAATCAAGACATTCCGCTTGAAGTATGTATTTCTTGCCGGGAAAATTATCAGATCAGCCAGATATGTGGTCATGAAACTCTCGGCAAAATATCCATATCAAGAAGTGTTTAATCAATGCCTGGCGTAATTATCGTTCTGAAATATCCAAAACCGTTATTTCTATTTAATCTGGAGGGTGAAAACGTTTCAAAACATTCGGTTTCGAGAAATTGTTGGCAAAAAATATGCAGAATGACAAAAATCATGCAATACTTAAGAAGGTTCAGCCAAAATTCTCACCCGGTTGGGGCGAAATTAATGGCAAAATTATTTCGACGTGGAATCTCGGTACAATATTTCCGAAATTCTTTGCCAATTAGGAAAATTTGAAGGTAATTTTATGTTGACATGGAATTCTGGTAGAATGTAATTAGGGTAATAAGCCATACAGTAATGGGACGGTGAAAAATTATTGAAAGGCAAAAAAATAAAAGTTAGATACATTACGAAATGTGTTTCTTTGATCATCATTATGATCATATTTTCAATGGTAATTCCTGGTAAAGTTGTGGGGGCAAAAAGCCAAGAATTAGAAAAAGATTTGTTTTCCATAGAAAATTTGTTACAAACAATAGAACTTGATTCGTGTGATGAAAAAGATCCTTATGCACCTTGTAAAGCTAAGCTTTATGGGTATATAACATCCAACCGAAGTTATTCCCAAACAATTCAATGTAGAGTTGAGGTGGAAAATCGCTTTGGAACAGTTGTAGCAAAATTGTGGGAAAATGTTCCTGTAACTTGGCACTCAACGGGTTATTCATGGAGTGGGGCTTACCGTGGAACTTGGACAATTAACGGGTTTTACAGTTGGGTCAATCTTTCAGGACCATCTCCTTCCAGTGGAACTGGTTCTTATGTCATGCTGAGCAGGGTGGTTGTGAAAGGTGAAGTAAAATACATGGGCAGTCCTTGGAAAGGTTATGAAGTCCGTACGAATATTTGGGGTCGGGAAAGCTCACCGGGCTGGAGTTGTAGCTTATACAATTATTAGATAAGTGAAAAAATGGCTTATTGCCCTTTGCAGTTGGTCTGAATTGGAGGTGTAATTTGAAAAAAAATAATAGGTCAAACAATATTATTCTTTGGGGTTTGAGTTTTGGATTGCCCTGGGTGATTATTATATTTCCCGGGATCGGCGCATTTCAGAAAAGTGTTACCACCTGGTTGGGTTTATGGCAAATTATTGGAGAATTAATCCTGCCATGTTCAATTCTGGGTATACTGGTAGCTGGGATTCAATATTTTTTACTTGAAGAAAACAGGAAGATAGCAAGATTGTGGGGAATTGCCTCTGCAATTGGTTACTCTTTAGCCTTACCATTGGGTATCGCTCTTGACACGTTAATCCAATTCCTATTAACTCCCGGTTTATTTTCTGGCGGCAACACTATAATGATACCTCCTGTTCCAATCGCGATGATAATCGGTGGAATGATAGTAGGGCTTTCTCAGGTATTAGTTTTATCAAAATTGGATTCCAATAAACAAGTACGAACTTTGAGGTTCCTTTGGGTAGCTGTATCCATGTTATCGTGGGGATTGAGCTTCTGGTTATGGATTAATTTAGAAAATCTTGGAATCCATTTGAGAATAGTCAGTTCATTAACCGGCGTATTCATTGGCTTGTTTACCGGATTGGCATTTTTATTCATCAAAAGAAATATTAACAGCAACAAATTACAGGCTGTATAAATAAGTTGTTGCCGGAAGTATAAAGTCTGGAATTTAAGATCAAAATTTATAGAAAATAATTTCTAAATCATACCATGTGAATGAGTGGCAATCGATCACCCAAAGTAACTGAATACCCAAAACCATAAGAAAAACCTTGAACATCTTTTTTTGTTAATTTCAGTGCGGCATGGAGTGAAAAGATGGTGCAGTAGTTTGATAATCTCTTTAGTTTGCAGATAACAATATTATTTGAGTCTTCTCCCTCGGCGCATGTGATCCGGAGAAAGTCTGGAAATACTTTCAAATGCATTTTTATACGAATTCACTTCCCAAATCCAAGTTTCTTGTATTTCGTATTTTGGATTGTAAAGGATCCAGATTAAAAAATCCCAGTCATAATTTCTAGCTTTTCCAACAAGGGTAACCAAGCTGCCAGGTTTTCCACTTGGTCGATTCGCTTTCACCTGGCACCTTATTCCATTAATCTTAAAATCGAAACCTTTTTGAACTGCTGTTACTCATCGCATTACTACCCTGTATTCTTCTTGTGAACAACCTACTAACAAAGCTGCATCAAATTCAGAAATTGCAGAAGTTATTGATGGAGCTACACCAAAATTCCGTTCCCATTCTAAAACTGCATTGATTAAATTGGTTCGTACATCAATTGACATACAATTATCTTTCAAATGAAAAATTTATTCTTTTTCTTGTTTCGGTAAAAAGGGTCGTAAACCAGGGAGAGAAAAATCTAAAGATTGTGTTGCGAGGTTTAGTAAATAATAAAGTATCATTACAATAAATAGGGGAAAAGAAACTGAAGCCTATTAATTTTTGGCAAAGGCTGTTAAAATTTAATAATGATGTTTGAAAACCTTGATCTAAATGCCATAAAAGATGAAAATGCCCGTGAATTGATCCGGCAGTTATTGAATCTGGTGGAGAAATTATCAGCAGACTTACGAGATGCACAAATCGAGATTCAACGATTTCGGGTTATAATAATTTCCTGCTGGAACCAGCGAAGGGGCACCGATAATACTTGCTGTTGCCTCTCAAAATTTTTCAAGTTCTATTAAATCAACTTCACTAATTGACAACCTGCTCATGTCATTTTTCATCTCAATCGACTTTCCTCTAACCATAAAATCTGCCTGATATGCCCATTTGACTAAGAAAGTATCAATAACTTGAAAATAAGCCATATTACTAACAGTACCATGCCTGATTGAAGGATCATTAAGGTTGAAACAGAACCATGAATCATTTGGACCACAATTACCTACTACAGCGGATGTAGCTTTATGAACAAAGGTTATAGCGTTAGAGCCATCTTTGTTGTAACTCAACATTGGAATTTGATTCGTACCAACAAAAGCAGATGATGTATTCATAACGCCAGATTTATCTTCGTCGATCGATTGGGCAATCCAGGGATTATTGACCGGGTTGATACTCAAAGCAGTTGCATCGGCTGTAATGGAACTAACGATAAGAATAAAAACCAATATAATAATAAACACCCTAATCCTATTCATATTCATATTCATATTCATATTCATCTCCTTTGATTGAAAGAAATTTGTGGAATAAAAAAATGTAAAAAAACTACTTTATGGAAAATTTTTTTGCATAGGATTTATCCAAAGTAGCTAGAACAAAAATATAATAATGTACGGAGATGAAATTCGACGTCCTATAGTGTTATGTAAAATATGCAATTATGTAAAATTCAATATGCAATTTTCTAATCAACTATAAATTAAGTTTAAGATACAGTTCCTTGTTAATAAAAACTTTTGTTGAATTGTGGATTACATTGGATGTCAAGGTAAATTGGAAATGTTCTCCAAAATATCACATACAATAAAATCAAATATAAAAACTGGTAAAATCATTTGAGCAATAAATCTATGTCTAAAAATTTCTGGCAATTTTTCAATATCATTGCTGAATAATTTTGAAGGATTTTATTACTGAAAGGAAAACATGCCCCCAACCCTGTATTTAATTGATGGTCACGCACTTGCTTATCGAACTTTTTTTGCCATGTCATCCACCGGTGGGGATACCATGCGAACATCCAAGGGGGAACCTACCGCTGCGATTTTTGGTTTTATGAGTGTTTTATTTCGTTTATTGGAAAAAGAAAAACCAGAATATCTGGCGGTTGCCTTTGATACCGGAAGAACTTTTCGCAATGATATTTTCCCGGATTACAAAGCCACACGTGCCAAAATGCCTGATGAACTCAAACAGCAAATTGAGCGTATCAGAGAGATTATCGATGCGTTTGATATTCCTCGATTGGAAAAAGACAACGCTGAAGCAGATGATGTTTTAGGTACGATTGCTTATCAGGCCGTGGAAAAGGGTCTGGGTGTGAAAATCATCACCGGTGATCGGGATCTCTTGCAATTGGTGAATGAGCGTATTATCGTTAATCTCCCCGGCCGTTCCATGGCCGATGCAAAGGATTATTCAATCAATGATGTCATTCAAAAGATGGGAGTGCGACCGGATAAGGTCATTGAGTTAAAGGCACTGATGGGTGATTCATCTGATAATATCCCTGGTGTTCCAGGTGTTGGGGAGAAAACAGCTTTAAAACTATTGGAAGATTATAATTCGATTGAAGAAATCTATGCTCATCTGGATGATATCCCCCAGAAATTCAAAACAAAACTGGAGAATGGGAAAGACCTTGCATTCACCAGCAAGGATTTAGCCAGAATCCGGACAGACATAGACATTGCACTTGATCTTGAAAAATCCAGTACCGGACACCTAGAATTTAAGAAAGTTGAAAAGATTTTTCAACAGTTGGAATTCAGAACTTTGATTGGACGACTGCGAGATTTGGAAGCAAAACATGCAGAGTTTGGTCCATCGCAACAGCTTTTATTGTTTGGGGAACCGCTGGATAAGGTTGGCAATCTATCTTTATCGCAAATTGAGACTATTCTGGTTGATACCAAAGAAAAATTAAGTGAATTAGAAGAAGAATTAGCGCAAGCAGAATTACTTAGTTTCGACACTGAGACAACAGATACCGATCCAATCAAAGCAAAATTGGTTGGCATATCTATATCCACTGATGCTGCCAGGGGTTATTACATTCCGGTTGGTCATACCACTTCTGGAAAACAGCTGGGTCTTGATGCTGTTATAAAAGCTTTGCGACCTTACTTCGAAAACAAAAAAATTAAAAAAGTGGGCCACAATTTAAAATATGATGGGATGATGCTTTCGAAATATAGAATCTATGTCCAACCGTATTTCTTCGATACCATGATCGCAGCCTGGCTGGTTGACCCGGGATACGCTGGATTTGGTCTGAAGGACCTGGCTGACCAATATTTGAATCTCCAAATGACTCACATCGAAGATCTGATTGGAATTGGTAAGGCACAAATCAATATGGCTGATGTAGCCATTGATAAAGTAGCCGAATATGCAGCTGCTGATGCAGCTGTTCCCCTGGCATTGTTACCAGTTCTCAAAGAACTCATGGAAAAGAAAAACGCGATCAATGTCTTTGAAAAACTTGAAATGCCATTAATACCAGTTCTTGCAGATATGGAACAATCAGGCATCATGATTGATAAGAAATTCTTTTCAGACATGGAAAAAGAATTAAGTCAGCGGTTGGCAGAAATTGAGCAGGAAGTTCATAAACTGGTTGGTTATTCCTTCAATATTAACTCCACCCAGCAATTATCGGTTGCATTATTCGAAACATTGGGTTTGCAATCGCCGTTCAAGAAAAAGACAGCCAGTGGACACTATTCCACCAATGCAACTGTTTTAGAAGAATTGCAAGGTAAACACACTGTGGTGGATTTAATGTTGGAATATCGCGAACTGTCCAAATTACAGTCCACATACGTAAAAACCTTGCCAGAACAAGTTAATCCTGAAACAGGCAGGATACATACCTCATTCAGTCAGACGGTTGCTGTCACTGGTAGATTGTCATCCTCCAACCCAAACCTGCAGAACATTCCAACCCGCACAGATTTGGGCAGAAAAGTGCGCTGTGGTTTTATTTCCAAATCAGGTTGTGGTATTCTGGCTGTGGATTATTCACAGGTAGAATTGAGAATCGTTGCGCATCTATCCCAGGATGAAGCGATGTTATCAGCCTTCAAAGCAAACCAGGATATTCATGCAACAACCGCGGCAGCCATTTATGAAGTGCCTCTGGAGAAAGTAACGAAAGAACAAAGAAGACATGCCAAGGCAATTAACTTTGGTTTAATTTATGGTATGAGCGCATTCGGTTTAAGCCGGTCAACTGGATTGACTTTATCAGAAGCGGAAAATTTTGTAAATGCGTATTTTAAGCGTTTTCCTCGGGTTAAGGAATATCTGGATGGCTTAAGGAAAATGGCGATGCAGCAAGGATATGTAGAAACGATGGTTGGAAGAAGACGCTACTTCCCTAATCTGGCAACAACTACGAATGTAAATGCAAGAAACCAGCAAGAAAGAGAAGCAATCAATGCTCCAATTCAGGGCACTGCAGCTGATATTTTGAAAATTGCCATGATTAATTTGTCTTCTTCCTTGCAAAAATCAGGATTAAAGACGAAAATCTTACTACAGGTTCATGATGAATTATTATTAGAATGTCCTGAAGAAGAACGAAATGAGACTATAAGTTTAGTACAAAATGTGATGGAAAATGCCTATCAACTAAGTATTCCATTATCAACAGAAGCTCGTTGGGGGTTTAATTGGGGTAGTCTTGAAGTAATAGACATAAAAGGTAAGGGTTAAGGATATGAGTGGAGATCAACAAGCATTTCTTACAGCAATGAATCAAGGGCATTCTGCCGCGTGGGATCAGAACTGGTCTGAAGCCGTAAATCATTATCGGGTTGCTTTAGAGCAATTTCCTGATGATCCAATGGCATTGATCAGTATTGGTTTGGCATTGTTGGAAATGCAGGATTTTGAAGGCGCTTTAATGCACTATCAAAAAGTTTCCTCCATTTCGCCTAATGATCCTGTTCCTTACGAAAAAATGGCTTATATCTATGAGAGTATGGGCAGAATTAAGGATACGGTGAAAATTGGAATGCAAGCCGCAGAGATGCAACTACGTTCGAAGGATGTAGAAAAGTCAATTGAATCCTGGCAGCATGTGATTGGGTTAGAACCTGAGAACTTAAATGCCCGAACGCGACTGGCGATGATTTATGACAAAATGGGCAAGAAAACAGAAGCTGCAGGAGAGTATCTGGCTGCAGCAAGCTTAATGCAAACTGTTGGTGATAATCAAAAAGCTATTCAGGCTGTACGATATTGCCTTCAAATTTGTCCTGATAATATTGATGTGCAAAACGCAATGAAATTGTTGAAATCCAATCAGCGCTTGCCCAAACCTGTAAGAACCAAATCGGAAAAACCGATGCATCAAGTTCGGTTAGCAAATATTCAACAATTACAGAGCTCCGACACTTCCGAGACTGAATCAAGAATGGATCCTGTAGCCGAAACCAGACAAAGCGCTTTGGAGGAGTTGGCCACTATGTTGTTTGATTCAAACGATAGTGATTCGGGATCAACGGGAAAACGAGGTATTGCTGCATTAACACGCGGTACAGGTGGTTTATCGTTGGAGCAGTCAGAGAGAACAAGAATCCTCTTACATCTAGGCCACGCAATTGATCTACAATCTGGTGGTAATGAGAAACGCGCAGCGGAAGAGCTTCAAAGAGTTCTGGATATCGGGTTGGAAAAAACCTCAGTGTATTTCATTCTGGGTCTGTTTCTGGTAGATGACAATCCACAGAAAGCCTTAAAATATTTACATAACGCGTTACGCCGAAAAGAATATGCAATTGCCTCCTATCTGCTCATCGGTAAAATCAATGAAAAACAGGATAATTTGCAGAATGCCACAACAGCTTATTTACAAGCGTATCGCTTCGCTGACCTGATGACAGTGTCGGAAGAATATGTGGATGAACTGAAGCAGTTGTATGAACCAATTCTAGAAGCACAACAGCATGAAACCAATCCAAAAAATCTCATGGCAGTATGCCAGAATGTTCGATCGCAATTGATGCGGGCAGATTGGCGGGAATACTTAAAGAAAGCACGTGCTCAAATGCCGGCTGTCAGTGAGGATAATCCGCCTGTTCCATTAATTGAAATGTTGCTTCACTCCCGCTCTGGACAGGTTGTGGAAACCCTGGCAAATGTTCGTGAATTGACCCAACGGAGTTTTTATCGATCCGCCATGGAGGAAGCATTCCACGCTTTGCAATTTGCGCCGACATATATGCCACTTCACATTCAAATTGGGGAACTGCTGGCTAAAAGTGGCCAGGTTGAAGACGCGATCAAAAAATATTTGCTGATTTCTGAACTTTATGGAGTGCGCGGAGAATCCGATCAGTCTATTCGGGTATTGAAAAAAGTTACTGAATTCGCCCCCATGGACTTATCCATTCGCAATAAACTAATTGAGCTATTGAGCAATAGTAATCAAATTGATGAAGCGATTCATGAATACCTGGAAATGGGAGAGATCTATTACCGATTGGCTGACTTGGATAAAGCCAGACAATCGTATTTATTGGCATTACGTCTGGCACAACAATCACGCACTAATCGTAAGTGGGCTGTGCAGATATTAACAAAAATTGCAGATATTGATATGCAAAGACTGGATTGGCGACAGGCCTTGCGAATTTTTGAGCAATTACGATCCCTTCAACCTGAAGATAAAACCTCGCGTGTTCAATTGATTGATATTAATATGCGTCTGGGACAATTACCAGCTGCATTAAAAGAAATTGATGATTTCGTGAAAATATTAGAAGAGAGCCAAAAAACGAAAGAAGTCGTTCAATTTCTGAACGAATTACTCAAAGAACACCCAGAACATATTCATATTCGGAAACGCTTAATGGATGCGTTTATCCGTTATGGACATACTTCAAAAGCGATCCAACAAATGGATAAAATGGCTGATCAACTCCTGGATTCCGGAGATAGACGTAGTGCAATAGAGATGGTGGAAGCTATCATCGCTATGAATCCACCTAATTCAAACCAATACCGCCAGCTTTTACAACAAATAAAATCTGAAGGTAATGGACAAGCATAAAGTCGAGGTTCGTTTGTCAATTGGATTACGGAGCATCGAACCTTAAGTAAATGCTGCCCCAAAAAGAATTTTCAAAATCATCTGTACATTCCGATGCGGTTAGGTTCGTAATCATTTCACCAATATTTCCTACTTTAACACTATAGATCGATCCAGGTGTCATGGTAAAGTCTGCGTAACCCAGACTGATTTCGGGATAAAAACCAGTAAAGAAAGTATCCTGTCCTGTTGACCACGTGACGGTTATGCGTGCGTCAGGTATTGGCTCACCTTCTGTATCAAAGACTTCCACCTGGATTAACGATTCGCTGTATGATGCATTACAAATGATTTCATTTTCGGTTAATTGGAAAGGTAGATCTAAACTGAGATTTGGTGTAGGGCTATTTTGTACAATTGCAGTAGATTGTTGGCGCGTGGGTTGCGGAGTCATAGCTGTCGACTGAGTTTCATCTATGCTTTCCGAGGGTAGCATTGTTTCTACTGGAGACGAGGTGGATGATACTTGTTCATTGGCAGGGGATTCATCCGTGGATTGAGAAGACACTATGGGTTGGGCGAGAGGATTTTGTATCACCTGGGCTAAATTCAGTAAGACCTGTGCATCACTTTTCGTTTGGCTTCGTCTGGATTGTTGGATTAATTGCCCGGCGATATCATCATCGCGCAATAACCCCAATCGCGCAGACGCTCTTCCCAGGTCCTGGTTAGATTGAAAAGCCATGGCAATCATCAGTCGATAACGATCCTTATCTGTGGAGTTGAGTGTTTCTGGGGGAACGTTGGAATATTGAACTGGCAGGATTACCATCGTTAGGACAAAACCTATTGCTAATCCCAGTAATAAACCGGTTAACAAGTAATACGGCGGTTGGCGTCTTTCTTTCTGAAATCTGGAGTTCATGGCACCTCCGTTGAATTTTCAGGAATCTGGAAGACTTGAGCCAAAATCGCCAATTTTTCTAGATCTTCACGACTATATTCGAGATTTTCAGCAACAATAATGGCTTTTTGAATGTATCGTAATGGATGTTCATCCCCTAATAAAACCAATTGACTGGTTGTGTATTCAAGGTTTTGATGTTGTTCGAACGATTCTGCTGCCATCAGCACATAATCAGCCAGATAATCACTGCGAAGGTTCGATAGTTGTGTAGTTCCTATGGAAGCAGGAGTACGTACCCAACCAAAATAGAAGCCGATCAGTAAACCAATCAGAATTGTTAGGAAAAACCAGAAAAAACGCAATTTGCGGTTAATATTTTCAACCTTTCAGCATTGGGATGATTATTCCATGTTTTTTTGCTGCATCAATGGCTATATTATAACCAGCATCTGCATGACGTACCACTCCCATTCCTGGATCGGTGGTCAGAACGCGTTCCATTCGTTTAGCTGCTTCAGGTGTACCATCGGCGACAATAACCATACCTGCGTGTTGACTATATCCAATACCAACACCACCACCATGGTGGAAGGATACCCAGGTTGCTCCACCAACTGCATTAATCATCAAATTGAGGATCGGCCAATCGCTGATTGCATCACTACCATCCAGCATGGACTCGGTTTCACGATTCGGTGATGCAACTGATCCGGCATCCAAATGATCTCTGCCAATAACAATGGGGGCTTTCACAATCCCTTTAGCTACCAGTTCGTTAAATTTAAGTCCTGCTTTTAACCGCTCGCCATATCCCAACCAGCAAATTCGGGAGGGCAATCCCTGGAACGGAACTCTTTCTCTGGCTAATTTCAACCAACGTTGTAGGTGTTCATCCTCTGGGAAAAGTTCTGCAATTGCTTCATCAGTTCGGTAAATATCTTCTGGGTCACCTGAAAGAGCAACCCAGCGGAAGGGACCTTTGCCTTCACAAAAGAGTGGACGGATATAGGCAGGTACAAAACCTGGGAAATCAAAAGCATGTTTTACACCATTATCAAATGCTCTTTGGCGAATATTATTTCCGTAATCAAAAACTTCAGCTCCACGGCGCTGAAATTCCAGCATGGCTTCCACATGTCTGGACATTGAATTTAATGATTGATGGGCATATTCCTGTGGGTCTTTGGCTTTCAACTCCGCAGCATCTTCCACGGAAAAACCAGAAGGTACATACATCATTACATCATGTGCTGAAGTTTGATCCGTAACTACATCAGGTGTTATACCTCGCAGAACTAATTCCGGAAAGATATCAGCAGCATTTCCGATTAATCCAACTGAAAGAGGTTTTTCCTGTTCTATGGCTTCCTCAACCAGCGTCATTGCTTCTTCCAAGGTGTCCACCACCACATCTACATACCCAATTTGTTTTCGGCGATGAGCACGATCGGGATCGACTTCCACACACAATCCTACCCCTTCATTCATCGTAATTGCCAGCGGTTGTGCTCCACCCATACCTCCCAAACCAGCAGTTAACACAAATTTTCCTTTGAGAGAAGCCCAACCTTTTTGAGCGGCTAAGGCTCCCAGTGTTTCGTATGTACCTTGAAGGATACCCTGAGTTCCTATGTAAATCCAGGATCCAGCAGTCATCTGACCATACATGATTAACCCTTTTCGGGATAATTCGTCAAAATGGGATTGAGTAGCCCAAAAAGGAACCAGATTTGAATTAGCGATTAGAACCCTTGGAGCGTCCGGATGTGATTGAAATACTACCACCGGTTTTCCAGACTGGACCAATAAAGTCTGGTCATTCTCTAAATTCTTAAGCGATTCAAGGATTGCTTCAAAGGATTCCCAATCTCTTGCAGCCTGACCATTCCCTCCATACACAATCAGTTCTTCCGGTTTCTCTGCCACTTCCGGATCAAGATTATTCTGAATCATTCGATACGCGGCTTCTGTCAACCAGGATTTGCAGGTTAATTCAGCTCCTCTGGGTGCTCTAATCGTACGTGGATTCGACATATACTTCCTCCTGTTTGGATGATCAATGTTAATTATAGTATGGGATTAAAACATTCACAGACGGATTGCTTTCCCAATGAAACAAAATCTGAAGTGAAAGGATGTTAACAAAAACAGCTTATCAGGCTGCTTCTGTTTTTGAATATTTTATTTATTACCACAAGGAAGGTTTGTTAAATTACTCTACCAAGTGAGAGATCCTTGATTTTCTCGCGTTGTTTGTAAATAATATTCTTTACCACATCACCAATAGAAACAACCCCAAGTAATTTTTCGCTCATCATTACCGGAAGATGTCGAATTTTATTTTTTGTCATGATATCCATACACTCTTCGCAAGTCTGCATCGGATGGATAGAGATAACTTTTTTGGTCATAATCTCTTTTACCAAAGTTTCTATGGATGTTTTTCCTAATAGTATAACTTTACGAGCATAATCTCGTTCAGAAATGATCCCGACAAGCTGATCTCCTTCTGTAACCAGAAGCGCTCCAATATCAACACGAGCCATTAAACGAAGAGCATTGTAAACTGTATCCTCAGGTGACACTGTCCAAATATCTTTCCCTTTGATTTCTAATATAGTTTGTGCTGTGATCATCGAGTGACCTCCTTCTAATCCATAAATTGAATAGCCAGAGTTTCATTTTTATTGTAGTACGTTGAGAGGACCTATTCAATTTAAAATATATGTTATTTAATAACACCCGATCATCCTGATAGTTTTTGATAGATTTGTCTGAATCTAGGTAATGGACAAAGTCAGAAGAGATCAAATCTAATTGATGATTCCCAAACCCCGTTTTTCGTATACCTGGGAGGACACTTTACCTATGTAATTGTCTTCTCCATGGAACTGTTGTATAAAACAGCCTGGTTACGTCCTTTTTTCTTAGCCACTTCGAGTGCTAAATTAGCCTGGTGAAGAAGCAAATCGATTGATGCAACTCCCTCTTTGGTAATTTCTACAACACCCATACTGGCAGATAACCTAATTTGACCTTTGCTGGTTTCGACAGGATTAGCTCCAATCAGGTTCCTGATGCGATTAGCGCCAATCAGAGCATCTTTACCTAGTGTTTGAGGCATGATGATAGCAAACTCTTCACCACCGATTCTTCCAACAATATCGGTTTCACGGATATTGTTTAGCAATAATTCAACCAAAGAATTTAAGACTTCATCACCTGTTGAAAATCCATAGGTATCATTAATCATACGGAGATAATCCGGATCGACAATGACAAATGATAATGTTGTGTTATACCTTTTAGCCCGTTTGATTTCATCTTCCAATACATTCAAGAGCTGAGTACGGTTATTACAACCTAATTCATCTGTAATCTCCAGCTTTCGATTCTGTTGAATACACTTATCGAGATATGTTTTCAACTTCTTGCGATTATTAATCTCATTGCCTAATTTTTCCAGCGTTTGTTGCAATTCCAAATTGCGCAGGTGTAGTTTTTCATCCAGATCCTGTATGTGATTTTCATAATTCTGGTGTTTCTCATTCAGTACCCTGACCATTTGATTGAACTCATAAGTGGTCTGACCCAAATCATCACTAAAACGAGGTTCAAAATTTACGTTTAGGTCGCCCCGTACCACGTGAGAAATTCCTGAACGAATTGTTTGGATAGGTTTTACAAGGCTAGTTTCGATAAGAATTGGGTACAGTACTAACATTAAAAGGGCAACAAGCAACATGGCGATAAACTGCATGGACATTGACCAGTGTAAGTAATCACGGAAATCAATATAATAATCCTGATATACACCTTTCCAATTGATACTGGTCAGCGGTAAATGGTTGTCAAATTTTATCCTGGTAGGAAATTTGTCATTGGGTCCTAAAAAGAAACCACTGACCTGTTGCATTTCGGTGGGTATGTAAGGGTCATTCATTGTAAAAACCCGGACGTCATTGTAGGAAATATCAAAAGTGCCGACCGGTGTCAGGATGAGTTGTGTGTTTATACTGATATCCATGTCAGGATCCTCAGAGGCAATGAACCAGGTGATGATGGTTTTGTCTTCCTGATGATTGACAAAGACAGTGCTATTTTTTGATGGAGTAAGATCTTTAACATACAATGTAGCAATGATAGGATTTGGGTTTCCAGGCAAGGATAATTTATTCAGGTTTACCGGGTTGTCATTAAAGGCAATGAATCCTTTTTTATTGATTAAGATGGATTCCCAATTTTCACCTGAAAATGGAAATGTAAATTCTAATTCCTCGCTGACAGTTGTTTCACCTTCTGGAAATGTAATTTCCTTTCCTACATCTTCATAAAAAATAAATTCAGAATAATTAATTTCATATATGGCATTGTTTTGTTCAAAGTGAATTGTGTGCAGATTGGGAATGGAGAAAATGGTGAAATAATTTGCAGCACTTGCTGGTGCAATTAACCAGGAAGCCGAACTAATACCAGTGAATGTTGTCAGTAAAATAATGATGATAAATTTGAAGAAAAAAGATGCTTTGCGGATCGTCTGATCAATTAATGCGATGACAAAGAAGGTCAGTGCCCATGGTGTTACCAGGGTGAAAATAAAAAAGGAAATATTATTAAATCCACAAATGGCTAGCAATATACTCAACAACCAGAAAAACCATAATACAATGAATGAAAAACCAAAACCCTGGGCTGCAATTGCTAATCTTCCCTGTGGATGCAAAAATCGATAAGACCAACTTTTATTTTTTTCAAGTGTAGATAATTTGCCTGTCATGTATATGAAAAAAATCATCAACCAGGAAATTTCTAAAACCAGGAAAATCTCAATGATGATAGGTACGAAAATTAATAGTGGGTGATTGATAAAGCGATATAGGTATACTACGATTAATGCAATAGCAGCAATCGTTAGCAAATTGTTTACCCAGAGAATTAATTTAGCCTGCTTTTCTCCCACTGATTTAATGGTTGAAAAGTTGTAAGCAAACTGGGTAAGTAAAGCTAAACCTAAAACCAATAATGTATCATGCACCAACATGCCTTCTACTTGAAATCTCAGACTGGATACACCTATAAAACCAGCGAGACCTGCTGCTACCATGATGGAAAATGCAACACCCAGCCAGAAATTTGCTTTGGTGCCGTTATTTTTTAATATCAAGTAAATGGTTATTCCCAGAAATACAATTGTTTGTGCGATATAACTGATTGAAGCAGGTGTTAAGAATAATTCCATAGTAAATTCCCAGATTTAATGATGTGAAAAAGAATTAATCAATAGCATTATTGTAGCCTAAAATGATCTGGACTAGGTAATCAAGCAAAAATGAATTTCAAGAAATTTACCAGAATCCCCAACATTATAATAAAAGAAACCACTTCAATAAAAAATCCCTCGATCAAGATGATGAGGGATTTTCGAGTAGAAGAATTCACTCTTCCGATACTTCAATTGCAAGCAGTTTGACTGCTGGAGAATTCCGTCTGGAAGGATCACGTGCAGGAATGGAAAGCAAAACATCCAGACCTTCGGATACTTCACCAAACACAGAATGTTTATTATCCAGCCACGGCGTGGGGACATGGGTTAGGAAAAATTGTGAACCATTTGTGTTTGGTCCGGCATTTGCCATGGAAAGAATTCCAGGTTTGCTATGCTTTAATGAAGAATGAAATTCATCGCCAAATTTATAACCCGGACCACCCATACCCGTACCGGTAGGATCTCCACCCTGGGCCATAAAATCATCAATCACACGGTGAAAGATCGTGTCATCATAAAAGCCTTCTCTCGCGAGAAATACGAAATTGTTAACGGTTTTTGGTGTTTTATCAGCGAATAATTTTACAACGATATCCCCTTTATCGGTTTTAAAAGTTGCTTTATATAGTTTTTTTGTGTCAATCATCATTTCAGGGGGATTTTTCCAGGATTGTGTACTCATTGATATTCCTTTCAATTCTTTTGATTTCATGGAGGTTTAAATTCATCTACTTACTGCTTAGACAAAGCCAGAAACAACCTATGTATTCTAGCATGGTTTTTTGGAGATAAATAGCCAGCACGGATGATTGTGTAACCTTCTAAAAATTTTAACTTTCAGATGTGCCTGAATAAAATTAATTTGTTTTGAAATTAAAATTCTTTCCAGAACTAATCATCGAAATTTCTGGATTATGATATAGTCAAATTAGCAGCGCCAACATGAATTTACAATTATCTCAAACTTTTACAGCGCTTAAATATCGTAACTTCAGACTCTGGTTTAGTGGTCAGATGGTTTCCTTGATTGGTACCTGGATGCAGGCAACTGCCCAGAGTTATCTTTTATTTGAGCTCACTGGTTCACCTGTGATGTTAGGTATCGCAGGTTTCGCCAGTGGTATTCCTATCTGGCTTTTCTCTTTATACTCTGGATTACTCTCCGATCGGTTTTCACGACGAAAGGTGATTTTATTTGCCCAAACATCTATGATGGTGCTGGGCTTCATATTAGCAACTCTGACTTTCACAGGTATGGTTCAACCCTGGCATATTATTGTTCTGGCATTCCTTTTAGGAACAGCCAATGCTTTTGATGCCCCAGCACGACAATCATTCGTGGTTGATATGGTGCCAAAAGAGGATCTCACAAATGCGATTGCATTGAATAGCTCCGTATTCAATCTGGGTACAATTGTAGGACCTTCAGTAGCCGGACTTATTTATGCCTGGTTAGGTCCTGCATGGTGTTTTACCATAAATGGAATATCGTTCCTGGGTGTGATTGGGGCATTGTTGGTGATGAATGTCCCACCTCGTCAAATAATCGCTCTTAAAAAATCGCCCTTTTCTGATCTAAAAGATGGGTTGCGATTTGCCGTTGGGCATGTTGAAATTCGATACCTTCTTATTAACCTGGCTGCTATTTCAATGTTCAGTTTCAGTTTGATGACTCTTATGCCGGACTGGGCGAATACTGTACTTGGTGGGGACGTAACTACCAATGGGCTTTTGCTCTCTGCGCGTGGAGCAGGTTCATTGGCTGCAGCATTGTTGATCGCAAATCTTGGTTCGCGGGTGGTGAGAGGAAAGATCTGGACCTTTGGTGGTCTGGTAATGCCATTTGCAATCTTCTTATTGGGAAGTTTTCGCGTTTTACCTGTTTCAATGATTACATTGGTTGTTCTTGGCTGGAGTCTCATGTCAGTGGTCAACATAACCAATGCCCTCATCCAGACCCACGTTCCTGACCATCTGCGTGGGAGGGTAATGAGTATCTACATCCTTATTTTCCAGGGAAGTTATCCAATTGGCGCGTTACTGGTCGGATGGTTAGCAGACATGTATGGCTCACCTTTTACAATGATCATTTGTGGCGTCATTATTTCATTAGTCGTAGGAATGATAAACCTGTTACATCCAACCATCAGAAAATTCAATTAACAATTTGTAAATGCTCAAATAATCTTTTTGCATTAGAATACATCGAACTATGATGAAAATATTTAGTGTAAGCGCACAGCAAAAAAAGATTATTAAGATCTGGTTTCCATTGGCAGCCTCCTGGTTGTTGATGGGTGTTGAATTACCAATAATTTCTGCTGTGATGGCACGACTGTCTAACCCAGAGATCAGCCTGGCTACACATGGAGGGATTGTTTTTCCTTTGGCTTTGATTATTGAAGCTCCAGTCATCATGTTGTTATCTGCGTCTACTGCCTTGAGTAAGGATGTGGATTCTTATCAAAAGATCTTCCGATTCATGATGATCATGGGAGCGTCGTTAACTTTTCTTCATTTTTTGGTAGCATTTACCCCACTTTATGATTTAGTAGTAGTTGAGTTATTGGGTGTACCGGAAGAAATCATTGAGAGCGGTAGAATTGGATTACAGTTCATGTTGCCCTGGACCTGGTCGATTGCCTATCGTCGTTTTCAACAGGGTGTCATGATCCGCTTTGGACACTCACAGGCTGTAGGTGTGGGAACGATCGTACGTTTATGTACTGATGTGGTTGTGTTAGGCACAGGCTTGCTGATTGGATCCATCCCTGGCTATATTATCGGAGCGACGTCGCAAGGTTTGAGCACCTTGGCTGAAGCGATTTATTCCGGAATTCGCGTAAGACCTATATTGAAATATCAACTAAAACCAGCAAAAAAAGCAGAAAATTTAACCTGGAAGATTTTTTTCGCATTTTATATTCCATTGGCACTGACCTCATTCCTCTCACTGGTCTGGCAACCAATTGGCAGTGCAGCGTTGAGTCGTATGCCCAGGGCGCTTGATTCTCTGGCTGTGTGGGCGGTAGTGAGTGGCCTGATATTTATGCTGCGCAGTCTGGGACTGGCATTTAATGAAGTTGTGGTGGCAATTCTAGACCAACCTGGATCATCTAAAGAATTACGAAAATTTTCAACGAATTTATCAATTTCACTTGTCGGTCTTCACTTTATACTGGCTGCCACACCGTTGGCATTTTTGTGGTTCACTTATGTATCTGGGCTACCACCCTCATTGGTTGAATTAGCCAGAATTGGCTTCTGGTTTGGATTACCAATGCCAATTCTGAGTGTCCTGCAATCCTGGTATCAGGGAGCTATTTTATATAGTCGAAGTACACGTGCTATCCCAGAGAGTATGGCAATTTTTCTGGTCACCGTCTTGATTGTTTTGGGTTTAGGGGTGGTGAATGGTGAATATACAGGTTTATATGTGGGATTAATTGGGTTCTCGATTGCGAATTTCACCCAAACCATTTGGTTATGGGTACGGAGTCGGCTCATTATGAATATTGTGAACAAAAGAGATGAAAATATCAGTTGGTCGATTGGGTAGGAAAAGACAATAACTCAGCAAAAAGACGTTCTGACTTATACAATCATACTTTCCAACCTGATTTGTATAATAGAATAGGATTGTTAATACATGAGACAGGAGAAATGATGGAAAATCAATCTAACCAGATCATTGTTTACAGTACGACGTGGTGTTCTGATTGTAAACGCGCAAAGAAATTCTTTGGTGAACAACGCATTCCTTATGTAAACATTGATATTGAAGAAAATCCTGACTATTTGGATGTTGTTGAAAAGATAAATGACGGAAAACGTAGCGTACCAACAATTGTTTTTCCGGATGGTTCTGTTCTGGTGGAACCTTCGAATGCTCAACTGGCTGAAAAATTAGGATTACAAACCGAGGCTAAACGATCATTTTATGATGTGATCATCATTGGGGGAGGACCAACTGGATTAACTGCATCGATCTATCTGGCAAGAGAAGGATTTGACACACTCGTTATCGAGCGGGGAGCATTGGGAGGTCAGGCTGGTATGACGCAGTCAATGGAAAATTTCCCGGGATTTGATCAGGGTATTTCTGGAAATGAATTTGCGGATCGATTGGGACGGCAGGCAAGAAGGTTTGGTGTGGAAATTCTACAGGCAGCTGATGTAGCCCAGGTGGAACGTGAAGAAAGCGGATATATGTGTGTTACGACCCGAAATAAAAGAAGTTACGGTAGTAAAGCAGTACTCATTGCAACAGGAGCACATTATCGCCGCCTGGGAGTTCCAGGAGAAGACAGCCTGGTGGGAATGAGCGTTCATTTTTGTGCAACCTGTGATGGTGCTTTTTATTTTGGAAAGGATCTATTGATTGTTGGCGGTGGTAATAGTGGTTTTGAGGAAGGATTATTCTTAACGAAATTTGCTAAACGGGTGGATATTGTTGAGTATCTCCCAGAATTTAATGCCAGCAAGATCGTACAGGAGAAAGTCGCTTCCATGCCGAATATGCAAGTTACTGTCAACCATGAAGTTGTAGAATTAAAAGCTAATGACCGGAAACGATTGAAATCCGTGGTTGTAAAGGATAGAAGCACCGGTGAATTAAAAGAATGGGTTTATGATGGGGTGTTTGTCTTTATTGGACTTGATCCGAATAGCGATCTGATGAAAGGGAAAGTGGATTTTGACTCCCGGGGATTTATCATCACGGATAAAACGCTCCAAACCAAAATCAAAGGAGTGTTTGCTGCGGGAGATGTGCGTTCGGGTTCCACCAAGCAAGCAGCTGCTGCCGCAGGAGAAGGTGCTACCGCTGCTTTGATGATCCGTGATTATCTCAAAGAAGTAGGATGATGAACTAACCGCTGATCTGTTCCTTTTTGTTATTGTACCGCAGGTGAAATGAACAGGTAAAAGAACAGCTCACCGAATTGGGTGAGCTGTCATCCCAGAAGGAAGGGGTTTCTGGCAGGAAATTATTTATTATCCATATCCAAAGTAAACGAATTTTCCAGACCAAATCCTTTGACTGTGTATGTTTCAGCTGGTAAACCCTCAACATCCAGGTTTATATTTTCTTCGAATGGTACCATGGCCAAGGTACACATCATGTCTTCAGGACGTTCTGTAAATATTCGCAACTCAAATGTTGTTTCATCAATCATTTCTGCTTTGCTATCAACAATTCGTGTACATCCGTCTGGTAAGTTACCAACGACAGTAACACTTACCTGTAATGGAAAAGATTCCATCATGTTGATTGTTAGATCATCCACAAAAATGACTTGTTGATAATCATAAGGATCATCAGGAAACACCTGAATGGGTGAATCATTTAAAGAGTTGCCAGGCTCAATCACATCATCGAAAAATTGAGAGGATTGCGGTGTTAATCGTAAATAAGCAAATACTGAAACAACGACAACTGTTACACAACACAACAGTAAAAATAGTACAGCAATAACAATTATGACAAAATTTTTGTTTTTCATTACTAAACTCCTACATCAATAAGACGTCAATTGTTCCATTTACGTTCCAGAACGATGAAGGATGAAAATTATTTGAATTATTGAATTTTGTTTGATTTGGGCAACAAACGAATAAAAGGCAGTCCACAGAGAATTAAGCCTGCGCTGATTATGAATGTAAATCTGAGGTTCACGAGATCTGCTAATTGTCCAACGAATAAAGTCGCGGTTGCCATTAATACAAAGTTGAAAGCCATATAGACCCCGTTTGCGAAGGATCGGTTATCAGGGAAGTTTTCAAGCACGATAGCCATGATGACCGGGGTGATTGATATGCCAAAAAAGCCCAGAAAGATTAATAAAGGAACCTGTAATATACCTTTGCTTAAGATAAAAAGAAACATGAAAATTGGTGTTCCAATAAATGAGATGACAAGCATCCGACGGCGTCCGAAACGGTCACTGAGGGATCCTGATAAAAATGCCCCAACTACACCAGCCGTTTCCAAAATAGATAAAGATGCTCCTGCCACCCACAGACTCGACCCTTCAGAGGTCAGGTAGGTTGGCATAAAAGTATTTAATGTCGCCACCATCATAGAACGGGCAAAAATCAGAATTGCAATAGGTGCCATTACCTTTTGCATCATTTTGAGACCGGATTTCCAGGGAATGTGATTGCCATTGTTGTGTGGTTGGGTCGTGATGGATTTCAGTTTTCCATAAAGAAATATAGATGTGAACACTCCGGCAATCATCAACCATGGAATACCTTCTAAAGTAAGATAACCAATCGCTGTAACGACAATCAGTGGTCCCAAGGCTCTGCCAAGTTCTCCCCCAACCATCCAGAAGCTCATTCCTCGGCCCAGTTTTTTGCCTGCAAATGTGCCACTAAGGACAGGTCCTACAGCATGCAGGGAAGCAGAACTAAGACCAGCTAAGACCAACAAAAAGATCAAAAATCCATATGTAGGTGCGATACTGAGCAGGCTCATGGCTGCGCCTGTTATGGCAGGTGTTAGAATGATGAGTAAACGAAGATTTGCCCTATCAGCTAAATGGCCTATAAAAGGTTGAAGCAAAGAGGGGATTGTTAAGAAAACAGATAACAGACCCGCTAAAGTATTTGTTAAGGTGAACTTTTCAATCAGTACTGGAAGTAAGGCAGGTAAAAAGGCAGTATAGGTATCATGGACTGCATGCGCAGATGAAACAATGGTAACACCACCTGTTTGAAATTTCTCGTGTTCGATGCTGGATTGAATGTTCATTTTTCTCCCTGCGCATTATTGTACATCAATACAGCTAATTGTAAACATCCAAGGTTAATCATCCAGGATTAATCAAGCAAAATCCTGACTGATGATTGTAATGAAAAAATTTAGGTTCGATCCCAGAATTATTCCGATGATGACCTGATGATCATGAGATTTCTGCTGTAGACTCATTTTCTTCGTTTGGGTTTTGAAAGCATGATCCAGAACAATAATATTGGCCAGATCCACGCCAGATCAACTTCCAAACCTCTTGGTGTAGGTTCACTGGTAGGATCAAACCGCAAGAAAATTAAATCATTTTTATGCTTGAGAATATCTTTCCGTGATGGTTGTACCCCTAATTCATCCAGAAAGCGAGTGATAAATTTTGGATTACGGTTTAACAGCCACTCGATAATGGTGATTAACTCATCATCCTGTGTAACAGGTACCGCAACCATTTGCTCGGTTCCGTCAGATGTTTGGATGGAGACTCGCGGGTTGGACATAATATTCCGGTACCATTGTGATTGAACACCGAATAAATTCGCGATGTATTTGATCCCATTAATTTCAAAATATTCCATGGATGTTTTACATGGGTTACCCGTTTTATGATTTATCTGGGTGATAATCATGATGTAACGTCCAACAATCGGTCCCAAACCAAAACGCCAGGCGTAAATCGGCGCATGAGAATAAAATTTATCAGTTACCGTCTTTAAATTGATATTGTTTATTTTTTCTAAGAGTGATTGATAAGCAGTTTCTAGTTGTTTGTTCATGTGTTTACCTCAATAAAGCTGATTGAATTCAATTATTTACACTGAATCATGCGATGATAAATCACTTGCCTCTGCAGCTTTTAGCAGAATCCCAGCTAATTCTCTGGCTTCCTGAGGTGTAATGTACAGATTTGTTTCTGAAGCGCGAAATATTCGCGTGTCGTCAAGGCAAGGTTCAAAAAAACTTAAACAAATGTTATCATCAAATTCCTTATCGGAATTTTCAAAACAAATATTTACAATTAATTCGCCACCCAATAATTTAATTTCCATGATGGCCTCCAATGTTGAATTTGGTTTCTTTATATTTTACAATTTTTCCCTGAAAAAATCTCAAGAATCCAAATTGGAAAATTATGGACATTAAATTCTTTTCAAATAGTTAATAAATTCTGGTTTCATTAACGGTTGGGAAACATAATCTCCAGAAATTATATGAATTCCTTTTTGAGTTAAGAACTCCATTTGTTCTTTTGTATTAACCCCAGTTGCAATAACCTGCAATCCGAGGACTTTTGCCAATGAAATAATCGACTCTGTAATGACTCCATCCTCTTCGTTGGTTGGGAGATCTTTCGTCAGTGTTTCAGAAATTCTTATCGCATGAATGGGTAATCGTTTGAGCTGTTCCAGTGAAGATGGGATTACCCCATAATTTGCCAGACAGAATTTGACTCCAATGCTCGATAAATTGACCATGGCTTGAATAGCAACGCCTGAATTGTAGATTTTACTGCTTTCTGTAATTACCAGTTGTAAAGATTCATTGGGCAAATTACTATCTGCCAGAGCTGAATGAACAGTTTCTGTAAAATCAGACTTCAAAAACATTTTTGGAGAAATTGTAACGGAAAGCAATGTTCTCGTGCCTTCCTCTTGGGACCATTCAGAGGTTTCACTGCAAGCCCTTCGTAAGAGGAAGTTATTTAATGGAATAATTTCTCCACTATCCTCAGCAACGGATAGATAGTGATTTTTCGGTATAAAACCTTTTTCCGGATGTTGCCAGATTGAGATAGCATCTGCAAATACTACATGGTTGGTTTCTGTGTCAATAATTGGTTGGTAACACAAGGAAATTTCCTCATTTTTCAATGCTTGTTTCAATTCGTTTTCAACACGAATTCGGGCAAGTGTGTAGGAATAGACTTCTTTATCGTAAATTTCGAATTTACCACGACCATCCGATTTAGCCTGGAACAATGCAGATTCGGCATCTCTCAAGACCTCGTTTGAATCCTGGTATCCACGGGATAACATTACAATCCCGATACTTGTCGTTAGATGGATAATCTCTCCGGAAAAATTAAACGGTTTATTAATTTCTTTATGTATTCTACGTGTTATTTTGATTGTATCAGGTAACCCGTTTATTTCTTCAAGCAGGACTCCAAATTTATCATTCCCGAAACGAGAAATTGTGTCCATGGATCGGAGACTATACTTGAGCCGGCGGGTGATTTCCAGCAATAATGCATCCCCGATCGAAAAACTGTAATTGTCATTTATGTTCTTAAATCGATCCAGGTCAATGAAAAGGACAGCGGAATGATATTCTTCACGACGGCGAATTCGGCCAAGAGACTGTTCAATGATGCCAGAAAAATACGTTCGATTCGGTAACCCTGTAAGCGGATCATACATCGCTTCGATCATTAACCTGGCTTCCAATGATTTCCGTTGGGTAATATTCTCAATTGTGCCCACAAATCGATTAGGAACACCATCTTCTCCTTTTCGGACAAGTCCTCTAGACAGGACCCATATATAGGAATCATTCATGTGACGAATTCTGTGTTCTTTTTCAAATATCGAAGTTTTTCCAGCAATATGATTGTTAATCTCTGTTCGTAAAGTTTCAATGTCTTCTGGATGAACGCGGGTGAACCATTCGGTGGGGAGATTATGAATGGATTCCTCCGTATGTCCCAGAATATTTCGCCATGTCGGAGAGTAATAACAATGATTATTTTTTAGATTCCAATCCCACAAACCGATTTTGCTTCCTTGAAAAGCCAACTCGAAACGTTCACGTTTTTCATCCAGGATCGAATTTCGCTCATGCGTGATTTTTAGATTTTGGATGAATTGGTTGAATTCAGTAATTAGTTGCTCTACTTCACCTGTGTAAGGATATTCTGGCATCCTTTCAAAATTAGGCAAATTGTCCTGGTTTATTTGTTTTAACCGTAATGCCAGATCCTTGACGGGACGAATTAATTTCTGGTTCATTATAATTGCAAAAATCATTATGAAAATCGTGATAGTTAAAATAACAACGACCATGATTTTAAGAAGCAGGTTATTATTGGCAACCGAATAATTCAAAGGAGAAATAATAAACAATCTCCAATTCGCAGCATTAGTACAAAATGTTGCCTGCAAATCTTCACGATCAATTTTTCCCTGAGAAGGTAGACGCCCCATAGAAATTTGTATTGGAAAATAACCCATAGCAGACGACAACTGGATTAAAGATTGATTTTGCTCATTAAAAAGTTCGAACCCAAATTCCGCAGGTAAATCTTTGAAAATGTCCCGATAAAAGGACAGTGGCAAAGTGGCAACCAGCAAGATTCTGGATTCCCCACCATCAAGCATTTGTACAGCAAAAATAGAGTTGTCTTCTTTATACCAGAAGACTTGACCCTCCTCGCCAATTTGTATCCATTCTGAGGCCCACATATTTTCAAGGGATATATTCGATTGCCCAAAATGAATGGGGTCCAATCCTTCTGGGATGATGTCCAGACCAAGTAGTGAGCCATATTGATTTTGGTCGATTATTTTTTCGATCTCCAGCAGATTACTTGATTCCAGTTGTGCTGTCAGCTTATCAATTTCTTCGTCTTTTATTAATTCAGCGATATGTCTAAGTAAGTTGTTTATCGTTAGCGTTTTTTCATCAATTCTTGCTAATTGATTACAGGTCAGAGATTGGATTGGTTCGTCCAGACTGGCTTTAAGTCCTTTGTTATCAATCCAAATAATACTGATTGCCAACCCAATAATGGGTACTAGAGAGATCAAAAGCAGGAATAGGATCGATTTGTAGTTAATTCGTAATTTGGATATAAAGGAACTCATTAAACCCCGGGGCCATGAACATAAGCATAAAAAGAATAAGATGAAAATTTCAATTGAGGTTATAAGTATAGATGATTCTTTTTTATTTCACAAATTATTATATGAAGAAGGTTATTTATCCAGTGAAATCTTTTGTTCCTGAGATGGATAATATCTCGCCATAATAAACTCTGTGATAATCTCGTAATGGATATTGTTTCGCAATGGATGAGATTAAAAAGTGTTTTGGATCCAGATCTTGAAAGTAGGATTTTCTGCATTCAATGATTAATTCCGCTTCATCCAATCCGGGTGCAGAAACATGACTGGAAGGGATGGAGGTTAGGCCAGTTGAGTCAAGCTTGTTCAAGTCTCGTCCGGATTTTGAGCCAATTAATTCAAGCGCTTTGCGATATTTTTCAGGAAGTGCTGAAAGAGTAAAGGAGTCGAATTTCTCCATGTACTCATATGTATACCTTTGAGGTCTCACCAGGATGAGGGCAAATGGTTTCTTCCACATCGTCCCAAAACCACCCCAACCTACAATCATGGAATTATATTTCCCAGCATGAAAATCACCACTTGTCAGAACTAACCATTGTTTGTCCCAAAGGCTGTGTGGTTTAATTTGCCAATCATAAAAATCAATCGTTTTACGAACCATCATACCTCCAGGATGAAATTATTAGGTTATATGATAAAAATTTTACCATGAGGTTTACCTGGTTTTTTTCTATTATTCTGATTTACTCAAGGACGGGAGAGTGAGCGATCAAAGAAACAATTAAACAATTCAGGTATTATCTTGTAACTGTGAATCCTACTTTGATCGTAACCTGCCAATAAGCAACCTGATTGTCTTCGATCTGACCACGTGTTTCGACCACTTCAAACCAACGCAAATTTTCTAATGTTGCTCCAGCTTCGCAGGAGTTATTGCTTTCAAGGCATGTGGTTGATTGGCTGGCATGATGATGAGATCTCCAGTGTTTAATTCGTAAGGATTTGATGAAATGGTTATTTCCATTGATCCTTCTAATACATATACGCTGGCGTCGTATGGAGCTGTGTGTTCACTTAATCCTTCATTTTTATCAAAAGCAAACAAAGTAACTGTGCCAGTTTTTTGATTAATTAACGTTCTACTGACAACTGCTCCGGTTTGAACCTGTAAAATTTTTGTTAAATTCAATACTTCGGGTAAGTGATCTGTCATTTTATTTCCTTTTTTTTGAATTTTAGTATAGCTGAAATTCCAACTTGATATAAATCGATTTATACCCTTTGAGCAGTATTTCAGGAAAATGGGATTATCGTATGAGTTTGTCAAACATTTTCCTCACAAATTCACCCTGACTGTTTAATATGGTACAGACACTCTTAAGAAAGTATTTACAAGTGGATTTACTTTCATCAAAAAAGTCTGTTAGAATCTGAAAGAATAGGAAAAAGTATCGATTATGAAAAAAAATTATATTAAATATTTTCTGCTTTTTTTAGCAGTCCTTTTTGCCGCCAGCCTGGTTGTTGATCCAGTTCAGTCAGCAGACCAGGAATCCTTCTATGGCGATCCATTGTGTTTGCCAGGCGTTTATGGGTATGATCAGATCGATTGTTTGGTGATGGGACCATCGGAGCTCCTGACGACAATGAATAAAAAAGGAGTCTCGTTACCGTTTCAACCTTTACCCGCCTTCAAGCCAGATATTAACTATACACTCGCTCCAGTCCCGTATTTGACCGTTGGAGAAAATTCTTTTCCAGTGTATGCCAGTTTGGAGGATGCGTTAGCGGGTAGCCCGGCACGTTATTTGGAAGCAGGGTTTAAATATCTGGCAGTCTCTGAACGATTGGATCGCGAGGATGGAATTTTTTATCGGTTGATGAATGGACTGTGGGTTAATGCCGGTGAGGCAAATACCGAGTGTTGTATCCGCTCAGGACGGTTTCAGGGTTTGATGTTTTATCAAAATCCATCAAATCCGTTTGGGTGGGTATTGGATCAAGTGGACGTTGTGAAATCTCCGGGATACCAATCTGAATTGTCTGGCAAGAGACTGTATCGAGAAGACGTGGTTCAGATTTATGATACTGTAACGATAGATGGTGCAGATTGGTATATGATTGGTATTGATGAATGGGTGGAACGCAGAAAGGTTCGTCAGTTCCATGTTAACCCGATTCCACCGGAAGGAGTGGATAATAACCGCTGGATTGAGATCAATTTATATGAACAGACGTTAGGGATTTACGATAATGGAAAACTTGTTTTTGCTGCGCTGATCGCATCAGGGGTTGATCCATTTTTTACACGCCCAGGTTTATTTCAGGTTTATGAAAAATTAGACCGAACGAATATGAGCGGGTCTTTTGAAGTCGATCGTTCAGATTATTATTATTTAGAGGATGTACCCTGGACATTATATTACGATGAAGCCAGAGCTCTTCATGGAGCCTATTGGCGTACTTATTTCGGTTATCCACAATCACATGGATGTGTTAATTTGTCGATTGGAGATGCAAAAATTGTGTTTGATTGGGCAAATGTAGGTGACTGGGTGTATGTATGGGATCCATCTGGAGAAACGCCAGTTGATCCTGCATTATATACAGCTGGTGGCGCGTAAACTGCTAGAATCTTACGCCCTGTTTTTTTGAACAAGGCGTAAGATTTAATTTTGATTTACTTAAGAAAAATCAGATATTAAATAAAAGCAGGTGTAATTTTAATGATCTGGCTGAATTCATTCATCAGGTCTTCTAAATTTTCAATATTAAATTCCTGAATCAAATTGTTTGCAACAACGATGGTAACAATACAACAACAACAAATGACAGCGACAACCACTGCAATAATGATCCAAAGGGTTTTATTGTTTTTCTTTTGGGGAGGTTCAACTACCTGGCCATAACTTGGTACTTCTGTTGGCCTGGGTGGTTCAACAACCTGACCGTAACTGGGTACTTCTGTAGGTCTGGGAGGTTCAGAATACACCGGTGGTGTTTCAAATTTTGGTGCTTCCTGGAAACCAGAGCTGTCGGATTCCTGATTTGGCACTTGCTTAAAGCGATCTGAATCGCCTGGATCTGGTGCTCGAATCGTCATATCATCATTCTGTCCCATAATCTTCTCCTTTATTCAATAACTACTAAAAATGATTATCTAAGTATACAAAATAAATTTCAAAGTTCAAATTTAATCCTGATACGATTTCCTTTTTTGACGATTTGAGATTATCCAAGCGATTAAAATAATCAGGAAAACCACAACCAATATGGGCACAAGAACGGAAAGAACAGACACAATTGTCGAGACAACGTCTTCAAGCATGCTGACCGGAACATTGCCTGCACCTGCAGTCGTTGCAGTCACGGCTGGCCTTATCATTGCACTTTTGACTGCATGCACGCCACCTGCAACCAATAATCCACAGGCCAGAGATAATATAGGTGACACCTCAGTGAGGACTTTGGCACTGGCAGCAAAGACAATTGCTCCTGCGGTAGGTCGGATGAACGTCTGAATAATATCATTGATGTGATTGACGGCTGGCACTTTATCCGCGAAAAACTCAATCAGTGAAAGCACCACCAGCAATCCAATCATCCACCAGCTGGCAAGTGCATCCCAAGGTTGTTGTAATTTCATTAAGTTAGTAAATCTGGTTAACAGGGCAACCACTAATAAGGGAATGTAAGCATTTAGTCCTGCACTGGCAGAAAGCCCAAAAGCAGAAAAAATTCCGAGAATTTCCATTTATCTCCTACAGATCAAAACCTCCCCAGGTTCGGGTAAAGGCAAATCGTACCAGGTCTATAACAAACGTTTGAGTAACGGCAATCGTAAATCCTGCCAGAAGGGGTACCCAAACAGAACGCCAGGTGGTGAAATGATTATCTTTTTTAATGATCATAACAATTAACAATGAGTAACACATGCTCAAAACAACCAGTACTGCAAACCCTGAAAGGATCGCGAGAGGATATAAAACCAACGGATTTTCGGATAAGATTGCAAGGTCCAGGAGGATGGCCAATCCAATTAAACCCAGGAATTGCTTCCAATACCCTAATGAATAATCATCTCCCCAATCTCTCCAAAGGGTCTGATTAAAGATAGGGTAAATCACTGCAGCCATGCCCAGACCCAAACCCGTTCCGGTGACTAACCGCAACCAATTTTGGGATGGATATACCGAGGGAATCATCGGTACGAAATTCAGATATGAATTCACGCCATCCATTACAAAGAATAGTGCAAGAATTCCCAATGGAATCAAAATTTTCGCTGGAGGGAACTTGCCACGACGCCCCCAGATTGATTGGTATACCAACCCCAGGAGTGCGCCCAGTTGCATGCCGGAACAGCGAGCACAAAGCGGCAATGCTCTTTCTCCCAGGTGAAATGAGCGCTCATCGATACGGTGACAGACTGCATAGCCAACAGCATCCATCTTCCCTAACAGACCATCGGGAGCAAAATCCAGCCAGAAGTAGGTGATCACGGCTGTAAAAACAACCAGAAAAATTTTAATCACTAACCCTTTTGTTACAACGAATCTGGAAATTTTCATGGTTTTGATTATAAGATCATCAATGTCGCAGAGCAAGAGCAAATGAGGGTTCGAAAATTTGGAAAATTTAACTGTTCACATATTTTGTGAATGTCTTTGAATGCGTGCGTGTTGGCAAAATGGTCAGGATGGAGTATGATTTTTATTTCATACTATAATTATGAAAAAAATTGGAGTAATCCATGAAGAAAATTTATATAGTGGTCATTTTCTTAGTTCTTCTCAGCCTCGCTGCAGCCTGCCAATCGAACAGTGAACCAACTGAAATTGTTGAAACACCAGGCACAGCAACGCCAACAGCTTTACAACCTGAACCCGCAACACCCACTCCAACGTTAACATTTACACCTGTACCACCGACTTTTACACCTACTCCAAAATACCCTGAAGAAGGCAATGGGCCGACTAATTTTCCAGAAGGTGTTAATCCATTGACGGGGCTGGTGGTGGAAGATCCTACTTTGTTGAGTCGCAGACCTATCATTATCAAAGTGCAGAATCTTCCGCGAGCAGACCGTCCACATTGGGGTCTTTCCAACGCAGACATTGTTTACGAATATTACACTGAATTTGGTACCACCCGCTTTGCGGCGATTTTTTATGGTGAAGATGCGGAAATGGTCGCACCCATTCGGTCAGCCCGCCTATTTGATTTCAATGTTGTGCGTGGTTATAAAGGTATGTTTATTTTTGGCAGCGCATATGAAAACACCTATAACCGCCTGGTAAATTCAGAATTTGCCAATCGTTTAATGATCGAAAGTGCAAACACTGCAGGGATAATCTTCAGAATTGAGCCAAATACCAAGAATTATGAAGTAGCCGATACCAGTAAGGTGGTGGATTACACTCAGAGGATGGGAATTGATAATTCGCGACAGAACCTGGATGGTATGTTTTTTCAAATGCAAGCGCCGGTCGGGGGTGAGGAGTCGGATTCAGTATTTGTACGCTTTTCTGGCGCAATTTACAATCGCTGGGACTATAATCCGACCTCTCATACTTATACCCGTTTTTCGGATGTAGAAAACTCTGGTGGTCCTGATGATGAAGTATATGAAAGATTGACCGATCGGTCGAACAATAAAACCATCGAAATCGAAAATATCGCTATCATTTTTGTGCGCCATGAAGATATTGATGCACGGCCAACGGTAGAAGTACTTGATGTCAGTCTGCTGGGCACTGGCAAAGCGTACATTGCCCGAGACGGTAAGGTATACGAAGTGACCTGGTCACGTCTTAATGAACAGTCTGTTCTAACATTCCTGAATGCGGATGGATCTGTCTTCCCTCTCAAACCCGGAAAAACCTGGGTGGAGGTGATAACACTTAATGGAAAGACTGAAAAACAAACGGATGGGAATTACCGCTTCACTCTGGTTCCTGAATGGTAACAAGATATAGTTGAAAAATAATTTACTTGACACGTAATCAAAGATTAGAAATTGATAAACACATAATGCAAAAACAGCTAATCAAGTTGGAATATTCATCTTTGGTAAAGAAAACATTAAAAATTGTTTTAGTTTTTTTACTAGGAGGTATAGCCATATATATATTTGTTGGCTTTTCTTCGTTAATGATGGCTGATGATTATTGTTACTTTTCATTGATCAATAATCAAACTTTCATTAATGCTCAAGTTGAAACATATACAAATGCTATTGTAATTGCAGGAAACCGGTTCTCTGCAACATTTTTCAGTTTATTGGCTTCGTTATTGGGGCCAAAATTTATTCAATATTCTCCAATGATAACAATTTTGAGTTTGTTTTTTTCTTTATATTTTTTATTTTTTCAGTTACTTTTTCAATTTATGAAATACAAAGATCGAATCCTAAGTGCTGTTATATCCGCAACATTTGTGGGAATTATTTTATATATTGCACCTTCCAGGTTTCAAAATATTTATTGGTTTTCAGGAGTAATTGCATATACCACGCCTATCATTACTTATTCTTTGTTAATCGGTTATTGGTTTTTTATTCTTAGAATTAAAAAACCTAGACTGTGGCAATTCATTTTTCTATTTTTATTATCTCTTCTCTCTGCGGGTTTTTCTGAGACTTCATCGGTTACTTTTTTTGTCAATTTCTCATTTTTATTGCTTTTAGGATTTTTTAAAAACAACATTAAATTCAATGATTTAAAATTTTATTTTCCAATAATTGGATTAATTATTGGGATGATATTATTGATCATCAGTCCATCTGCTCTATTAAGAAATAATGGATCGGATTCCATGGTAGCTTCGAATATAACGAATCCTATTCCATTAATCACAACATCAATTGTGTTTGGATTTGATTTTGTTCTTGATCAAATTAAGAGTTTTACTCTCCCTATAATGATAATCATAATCGGGATGTTCTCGATTGGTGGATTTATTAATATCCAAAACTTACAAATATCAATTAAGAAATTTTTAATTTTCTCAACATTTATTATTGTTTCAACTTACTTAACAATTTCTGCCAGCATGGCTCCACAATTGTTTGCTTTTGGTGCTTATCCAAATGTTCGATCCCAAATAATTCCAACCTTTTTCCTGCTTATTGGAATCTCCGTTTTTAGTTTAAGTTTTGGAGCAATTTTTATTTCCAGGCATCAAAAAATTAAATTTCTATTAATTATTCCAATATTACTTGTAACCATCTATTTATTAAGGGCAAGCTATTCTGAATTGACTTACAAGAATGAGTTACAAGTAAGAAAAAAAATCTGGGAAGAGCGAAATGCATATATTTTACAACAGGTGGAACAAGAAAAATTTGAAATAACTGTAAAAGGTGTTGATAGCATCGAATCAATAATGGATTTTAATCCAGTTTGCTTTCGAGATTATTATAAAATTGACATTATAAGTGTTAAAGATTAAGTAGCAAGAGATTGTTTTGATTTGACAAGTTGCAAAATTGTGTCATAATTAATGAGTGATCTATGATCACTTTAATTCGCCAATCTTTGAAAGAGGAGGTGATGTCAATGACTGATAGTAGTCAACGTACGGCTGTGGCACACCTCCTGATCACTCGATAGGAAAGTGCCTAATGAAATTATGTTAGTTATTCAGTACTCGTTCTGGGTTATTCATCCACTCCTGCACCAGTTCAAAGAATTTGCCAACATGCAGCCCATCCACCAGGGCATGATTTGCCAAAAGTGAGAGGGGCATCATACGCTGTTGACTTTGTTCAAAAAATTTTCCCCAGGTAATTCGTGGAAAAGAATCAGGTGGGTTGAGAGGTAATGGGTGTGATATCTGCGTAAAAGAAACCCAAGTCATGGTCGTTAGAAATATCATATCATCTCGCCCGGGTTCATCATGTATGGTAGGGTTCTTTTTGGAGGCTTCAATACCAGAGATTACATTTTGGTGAAATTCGGAAAAAACGGGGGTAAATCGAATTGTGGCAAATCCAAAGGTTTCATCATCTGTAAGGACAGTAAAAGAAGGAGGCACAATTGGATGTTCAACCACCTGATCCGCACGTATGCGCATACGCAGTTCAGGTATTTGATTGGCAGCATGGGATGTCAAATAAGCAATACAGGAGAACAAAGAAATTGCATTTTTCTTTGACCAGTTGTATAAATTGTCAATATTTACATTGGCGGTGATATTCAGGTAAGGATATTCTAAATTTTTATAAAGGTTGTAATGATCACGCCGTTTCCAGGTTGTTTGGTCGATAATTTTCACATCTATCCTATACCTTCACAATTAATCCAATCAATGGGTTGACCAGCAAAACGCTTGCGCATGATCTCAATGGATTGTGGATTATTATCTACCAGGAGAAAATTTCTACCAAATTCCAGACAGGCGGCAGCGGTGGTGCCTGAACCGCCAAAGAAATCCAGAACCACATCACCTGGACTTGAAGAAGCCTGAATGATACGCCGCAGGATACCCAGAGGTTTTTGTGTGGGGTAGCCAGTTTTTTCTGGTCCATTGGTTGGCACGATGGTATGCCACCAGGTATCGGTAGGTAATTTTCCATGTTCGGCTTTCTCTTTTCCAACCAACCCGGGTGCCATATAAGGAATGCGCTCAATTTCTTCTATATTAAATGTGTAATGTGAGGGATCTTTTGCATACCAGAGGATATTATCATGTTTGGGTGGCCATTTTTTTTTGGTTCGAGCGCCATAATCATAGGCCCATATGATTTCATTTAAAAATGAATCACGACCAAAAATCTGATCTAATAAAATCTTGCAGTAATGAACTTCACGGTAATCGATATGAAAGAAAAGGCTGCCATGTGGTTTTAATAATCGATATGCTTCCCTTAATCTTGGTTCCAGAAAGCCCAAATAATCATCAAATTGATCATGATAGGCTTTCTGACCTAATTCAATCGTGCGATATGAACGACCCTGAAACCCAACGCGATCACCGTGTACATCTGCTACAGTTTTAATTTGTTTCCGGCTTTGCGCTTTTCCGGTGTTAAAAGGGGGATCGATGTATATCAAGTCAATGGAATCTGAGGGTAAAGAATGAAGGATGGGGAGATTGTCGCCAAAGTAAATTTTATTTTGCATTCCTGAATTTTAACAGGGGTTAAGAACCTGAGCAAGCTTGAATTTGAGGGAAAATTATTTCCAAAATTTACTAGATTGTGCTACAATTATTGATTGTTCGACAGATCAGTAGGACAAGATCGTTTGCAACTCGGAAAGGATTTGCCAGGATCAGCAAGTCCTTTTTTGTTCAAAATTGCTCAAAAAACTGATTCTCTTAAAAATGTGTATGGGCGTGTACGTCTGAAAGTGAAAGTAATAAATGAGTTTGTTTGAAACATTGAATTTAAAGCCTGAGCTCAATCAGGCAATCCTGGAACTGGAGTATGAAACACCAACCGAGATTCAGGAACAAGCAATCCCGGTATTAATGAGTGGAAAAGATATGCTGGGGCAAGCACAAACAGGGACAGGTAAAACAGCAGCGTTTGCCTTACCCATGCTGCAAATGATTGACCCAAAATTGAAAGCAGTACAGGGTTTTATCCTGACTCCAACCCGGGAACTGGCGTTGCAGGTTTCAAAAGCAATCGAAACCTTCGCCAAGTTTACATCAGTAAAAATCCTGCCGGTTTATGGTGGTGCACCTTATGGTCGACAACTGCATCAATTGTCTGAAGGGGTCCAGATAGTTGTCGGAACACCAGGCCGTGTGATGGATTTAATCCAGAAAAAGAATGCCCTCGATCTTACCAAGGTCCGATTTTGGGTTCTGGATGAAGCGGATGAAATGCTCAAAATGGGCTTCATTGAAGAGGTGGAAGCGATTTTAGCTTATGCCCCTTATGATTGTCAGAAAGCACTTTTCTCGGCTACTTTACCTAAAGAAATCCGAAAACTTGCCAATAGTTATCTGAATAATCCTGAAGAAATAACCATAGCGGGAAAAACACTTACCGTTGAAAATACCGAACAACGCGTGTATCTCGTGCATGAGAAGGATAAATTTGCCGCTTTGCTGCGTTTACTGGAATATGAACCTGTGACCAACGCACTCATATTTACCCGTACCAAAGTAGGTGCAGCCGAATTGAGTGATAAACTGATGGCTGCTCACTACTCTGCAGAAGCGTTGCATGGTGATCTGGCACAATCTGCCAGGGAAATTGCTCTGGATCGTTTCCGCCGGGGTTTGACTCGCGTTCTGGTGGCAACTGATGTAGCTGCTCGCGGGTTGGATATTCAGGGTGTTTCGCATGTATTCAACTATGATATTCCTTTCGAAGCAGAAGAATATATTCATCGAATTGGTAGAACCGGGCGTGCTGGTGCAAAAGGGGTAGCTATTTCCTTGATCACTGGTAACGAAATGTTCCGTATCCGGCGATTTGAGAAAGTAACCCAGCAGGCGATGTTGGTAGAAAAAATGCCTTCTGAAAAAGACATTCTGACAAAGCGTCAAATTGAATTTGAAAACCTGATTGTCGAACGTTTAAATAGCGAAAAACCACCCCGTGAAATTGAACTGGTCAATAAATTGGTTGAGGAAGGCCATGATCCTTTGTTGGTTGCTGCTACTGCTTTGAAACTGGTCAAAGAATCAAAAAAATACGTTCATATCATGCCGGTCGGAATTGTAGAAGTTGGCCAGCGAGGGGGCAGGAACGCACGTGGGGTCAAACCACACAGCGGTGAATCCCGAAGATTTGAGCATGCAGGGCGATCCAAGGGAAGCCGTAACAGCAGTCATGAACCTGGAATGGTGCGTTTATCTTTTGGATTAGGAAAAGCTGAACAAATTCGCCCCACGATGGTGGTTGGTGCGATTGCCAATGAAGCCAAGATACCGGGTAAGGCAGTTGGCGCTATTACCATTCAGCAACACGAAACTTTTGTGGATGTCTCCGAGCAATATGTGGATCAAGTGATCAATAAGTTAAAAAGACTTGAATTTTTTGGTAAACCAGCCAGATTAAAACGTCAGGGATAAAAAAACGTATCATACGATAATGATCTATAAGTTTGGGATGATGAAATGATTCGGTGGATTGCTTTTGATGCAGATGATACCCTGTGGGAAAATGAAAAATATTACCATGATGGTCAAAATCTGTTAGCGAAGTTACTTGCTCCCTATCAACCAGCAGAAGTAGTGGAAACAGAGTTATTGAAGACCGAAACCAGTAACATGTCATGGTATGGATATGGTATCAAAGCGTTTGGGTTATCCATGATTGAGACAGCCATTCGACTGAGCGATGGCGCGGTTGGAAGTGCAGAAATTAATGCATTAATAAGACATTTACGAAGTATGCTGGAACAACCTGCGGATCTTTTACCAGGTGTTTTAGAGACATTGCAGCTCATCCAAATTGATTATCGAATGATGGTGATCACCAAAGGTGATTTGCTGGATCAGGAACGTAAACTGGCAAATTCAGGTTTGGAAAACTTTTTTGAAGCATACGAAGTTGTCAGTGACAAACACGACAACATGTATGTACAAATCTTGAAACGTTATAACATTGAACCCAATGAATTTCTAATGGTAGGAAACTCTTTGCGCTCGGATGTACTACCAGTTGTAAAGATTGGTGGTTTCGGTGTATATGTTCCACACCGATTTACCTGGGCTCATGAGGTTGTGGCTGATACCAGTTCTCACACTGATGGATATTTTCAGATTGATTCGATAAAAGAATTACCTGCCATCCTGGAGAATCTAAAACACCAATAGGAACCAGGTTTTCGAAAGCCGGATACGATTGGTATTTGTAAATTTTATTTATTAAATTAATGAATAGATTTATTAATCGAGCTGAGAGGTGCAATTCGGGCAGCGTTTGGCTTCGATGGTGATTTCAGTAAAACAGAATGGACATTTCTTGGTTGTGGGGGCTGCGGCTGGTGCTGGTTTCTGCATTTTATTGATACCCTTTACTACCAGAAAAATCACAAAAGCAACAATCAGGAAATCGACGATTGCATTAATGAAGATACCATAATTAAGGGTGGGCGCACCAGCTTCCTGAGCAGCTGCCAGGGTAGCATATTTCTCAGAACTTAAATTTACAAACAAATTGGTGAAATTAACTTTTCCCAACAATAAACCAATCAAAGGCATGGTCACATCGGTTACGAAGGAAGAAACGATTTTGCCAAAGGCTCCCCCAATGATTATACCAATGGCGAGATCCATCACATTTCCCCGCATTGCAAATTCTTTGAATTCTTTGAGCATAATAGTCTCCTTTTATAAAGAACAATTAGAATTTCTGCGTAGGTCTCAGATTTATTTCCCAGCTACGTTAATGAGTTTTCCGCATGAAAATAGTATTACCAGGCATTTTGATTCTATACTAAATTTGGAATTGGAATTATTAATAAAAAGGTATTAAGATTCAGAATTAACAATTACGAATTTTTTTGTTTTAACCAATCAACCACCCCCGATGCTGCAGCCAGACCAGTGGAAAAACAAGCAGTCAGTAAATACCCTCCTGTAGGAGCTTCCCAATCAAGCATCTCACCTGCGCAAAAGACTCCGGGCAATTTTTTTAACATCAGGTGATCATCCAGATCCTCGAAGCGTACCCCACCGGCAGTGCTGATCACCTCTTCAATGGGGCGAGGAGCAACTAGAGGAACAGCCAACGACTTGATAGCGGCAGCCAACTGTTTGGGGTCATTGAAAACGGCTCTGGGAAGATATTCCCACAACAAATTCGTTTTGACACCATGAATGCCAACACTTTTTTCGATATGGGATGATATGGAGCGTGAACCACGAGGGCGTGATAACCTGGTTTCAAGTTGTTCGATCGACCAATCTGGTGCCAGGTCCAGGTGAATAATCGCCTGCCCAAATTCAAGAATCTCATCACGAATGGCTGCAGAAAACGCGTAAATCAAACTTCCTTCCACACCATATTGAGTAATTAAAAATTCCCCCATTCGCTGTACGGGTTCTCCCGTTGTCGGTTGAAAGTGAATCACTATTGATTTGAGTGGCGTTCCCTGGAAACGATCACGAAAATAATCACTCCACTTAATTTCAAAGCCGCAATTGGCTGGCTTAAATGGGGAGATTTCAACCCCTTGTTGCTGGAGAGTCGTTGCCCAGGTGCCATCGCTGCCAGTTGTTGGCCAGCTGGCTCCCCCAAGTGCCAGAATTACTGCATCAGAACGGGAAATTACATTTTTGAATTTGGACTGAAAAACCAGGTTTTTGCCTTGATCCCATCCCCGCCAACGCTGATTTAAATGAAACCTGATTCCTTGTTGTTCTAAACGCTGAATCCAGATACGACGTAAGGAAATAGCCTGCATATCTCTGGGAAAGATTTTACCTGAACTACCTACAAAGGTCTCAAATCCTAAATTCTGTACCCAGGCTCTTAATGCGGTTGGACCGAACGCGCGTAAAAATGGTTCCAATTCTTTTGCTCGGTTTCCATACCGAGAGAGAAATTTTCCAAAATCCTCATCACGGGAGAGATTTAATCCGCCTTTACCTGCCACCAGGAATTTTCGCAAGACTGCAGGTTTTGCATCAAATACATCAACTGAAAATCCCTGTGATACGAGATGTTCAGCTGCCATTAAACCAGCAGGGCCTCCACCAATGACGATGGTGTTTGAATATGAAGATTTTTTATCAATCATAGGGTTTTCTTTCAATAATTAGCGGTCAGGGTGTTTTTGGCTGGTGTGAGCCAGCCAAAAACACCTGTATACCCAGTTTTATTGAGGTGATTCATTCATAAAGTTTTGACTCTATGATAATCATACCTTGAAAATTTTAATAGTGGTCCCATAAATTAAAGAAAAAATTTATGGGAATTTATTAGAGAAAAATAGCTTTCAGGGTTGTATCTTTTTTGAAGGTGTATCAAATATTAAGGGAGTAACTATAAACCTGAAAATGTAAGTTGATAACCATAACAAAATTAAACCTCCCAGGAGACCAGGGGCGTAAGTTCCAAAAGTTTCAAGCAGGAAACCACCTAATGTTGGTGCAATCACCCGTGTAGCGCTTTCCAGCGCGGCCGATAATCCCAGGATGCCCCCAAATTCCACGGGTGGAACAGCTTTCGTCAGGGCAGTGTTAATAATTGTGTTTAAGATGCCTGCATTCATTGCGATTGGCAAGAGGATGATTAGTAAAAAAATTATACCGGGGGAAAATGCCCAGGCAAGAAAACTGATTGCTATCAATAATGTAGAAAAAAAGATTATTTTTGGATCTGGAAAACGATCTGAGATTTTACCAACAATAACACCCTGGGTGATCACTGATAATACCCCCACATAGGTGAGAATATATCCAATATTCTGCGCATTTAAACCAAAACGATATTGACCATATAATGCAAAAACAGATTGGAAAAGGGCGAATGCAAATCCGTAAAAAACGCGGGTATGTAAGAGGGGTCCAACCACCGGTTTTCTTAATGTTGCAAGTAAAGAATTAATCGAGATTGGAGATTTTTTTTGTAATGAAATCTCGTTTTTTCTTTCCTCAGTCAAAGATTCGGGCAACCAGAAGATGACGACCACCAAGTTTAACGTGGCAATGCCTGCCGCCAGAAAAGCAGGTGCTGCGTACCCCCATTGACTTAAGAGACCTCCTAACGCAGGTCCGATAATGAAACCAAGGCCAAATGCAGCGCCAATTAAACCAAGCCCGCGCGAGCGGTTTTTGACATCCGTGACATCGGTGATATAAGCCTGGGCGACGCTGATGTTTCCCGCAGTCAGCCCGGCAACAAGGCGGGCTATGAACAACATGGTCAGGCTTGAAGCAAATCCCAGAATGAAAAAACTGATGGCTCCCCCGAGGATGCTGACGATCAGGAATGGTCTGCGACCATAGCGGTCGGATAATCGACCCAAAAGTGGAGCGCTGATCATTTGCCCGGCAGCATAGATAGCGACTAACAGTCCTACCACGGTGGCGGATGCCCCAAAAGTCTCTGCATAAAACGGCAATAATGGCAGGATTATGCTAAAACCAAGCAGGTCGATAAATACAACCAGGAATATGGAAAATAAGCGTTTTTTATCTGTCATGATCTTTCTTCAGTTTTCCCGTAATCTATCAATGTTGGCAGATGTTTCTGGCAAGTACCAACACAAGAAACACCCTGACAACCAATGATTGAAAAGATACTTTCATTTGGAAGTATTATTTTTCTTATTCTTTCTGGTTGGCAAGTTTTCTGTATATATGTTTTTCAATTAAGTCGATATTCTTACTGGGAGATAAATTTAATATTTCTCCTGGCATTTGAGGAACCAATTCAGAGTGGTTTTGAAAAGCTAACCCTCCCAGACATACCAGAGGTTGTTCATAAGGATATTTTTCCAAAATTAAATATAAGGGTTTCAAAGCCAATGCACTTTCTTTGGTTGTGGCTGTAAAGAGTATCGTGTTTGGTTTAATGACACTTAATGTTTCCTGGATTCGTTCTAAACTCAGGTTCTGACCAAAGTACTTAACATCCCATCCACGCCAACGCAGCATCACAACCAGGCTGAGGATACCAATTTGATGCATTTCCCCTGGTGCACAGGCTGCAAAAATCGTACCTTCACGGGTGGGAACGGATGAAGAATAGAACATGCCCATCAGGAGTTGTTCACAAAATTGGGTGGCAAAATGCTCCACAGCGATCGGAATTTCACCATTATGCCAGGCTTCTCCTATTCGCACGAGGGTAGCCTGAACGACTTCTGTCAGAACCTGATCAACATTGTAAATCGAAAAAGCACGCCGTAAGATTTCTGATGCATGCTCATTTTGGTAATTCATTAAGTTTTGTTGGAAATGTCGGGATAGAATTTCCAGTGAAACCTGATTGACAGTCTCTTCTGACTTTTCTTGTTCCGTAGCAATTTCATTGGCAGGATCTTTACCATCGCTGCGTAATTCATTTAGATATTTAACCGCTTGCCCAATACTCATACCGGTGTCATTTTGTTGTTTTAGCCAGCGTAGAAGACGAACATCATAGGGAGAATATAAGCGATACCCCTGTTCTCCTCGGTGGGGAGAGGGTAACCCATAGCGTCTCTCCCAGGCGCGTAAGGTGACGGGAAGCAGATCCAGCATACTGGAAACAGCTTTTATATTATAAATTGGTAAAGAATCCTTATCGGAAGCGGTTCCATTTTTCTGATTGTTTTCCATAAATATTTCCTGTTAATATTTTAATTAAGTAAACCTGTTTATACAGGATTAACTAAAAAACGCATAAGGTTTGTCTAATCTTTTGACAAACCTTATGCTATATAAAGGAGCGTGCCAGATATCAGGCGAGTTCTTTTTCTTTCAGGAGATCTTTGATTGTTTCCAACCCCTCCTCAAATGATCTGCCTATGTAATGGCCAGGAACCATGTCTCTGACCTTCTGATTATTATCAAATACACTGCCAGCATAAGCAAGTGCAGGCGCTGGATCGATCTGATCCAATTTTTCTTTCAACCGGCGCATTTCGAAGGCTGCCAGGTCTGAGGATGCGGTCAGTACGATCAAATTCGGGAATTCATAACTTGCATAATCCACCAGATCGTCGATGGGTAAATCTGGGCCTAAATATTCAACACGATACCCCTCGCTACGCAGTAGAACTGCCATCATCAAACTGCCCAATTCGTGTTGTTCTGTTGGCGCACAACCCAATTGGACATAGGGCGCATTGCGACGTGATGGATAAGCTTGCAACAGCGACATTAACCGGGCGCGCAGAAAATTAGAGGCGTAATGTTCGGTTGTGATACGAATTTCACCGCGGTACCAGGCTTCACCAATGGCCATCAGTGTCGGGCCGATGATTCGACTGAAGATCGTCATCAGATCAAAGCTGGCATGTAGTTCACGGATGATGTCGGTTGAGCGTTCTTCATCATGTTTGATTAAGGCTTCATATAACCAGTGGGTGTAAGTTTCAGGGGTTGCTTTGGGTGCCACCAATGTGCGGCTTGGCGCGGATGGAACTGCATCTGGCCAGACTCCATTGCGAGTCATCTGGCGTAATTCCAGCACAGCATTGCTGATGGAGATGCCTTCATCCACACGGGATTTAATCCATCGTAGAATAGCGATATCACGTTCGGAATATAAGCGGTAGCGGTTATCGGAACGGTGAGGACTGAGTAAATCATGCCGGCGTTCCCAGGCGCGCAATGTTACTGGTCGAATGCCAGTTTGAACACTCACGGATTTGATGGTATAACGGGGTTCGTCGGAAAAATCGTTTATTGTGGTCATTTTCTGCTCCTTCAGATTTTGATCAGAACCGAAGTTCTGGAGTCAGCTAGTGTATTTATTATTTTTCTAAAAAACTTTGTACAATATATTTATAATCATTTTTAGAATTAAGTCAAAAAATTTAAACTAATCAGATATTATTTATCATAATAACTTAACATTAAATTAAAATGAGAATCAAGCGTAAAAATCGATAATAGAATAAATAAAATTGAAAATGACTGATTTAAAAGGATTTTTTGAATGAAAAAGCGGATTGTGATAGCTTCTACAAACCCTGTAAAACTAAATGCTGCAAAAAACGCATTTCACAAATTACTTCCTGACGCAACATTTGAGTGGAAAACTAAGGAAGTTCCCTCAGGTGTCAGTAATCAACCGATGAGTGATGCTGAAACCAGGCTAGGCGCTTGCAATCGGGTGAAAGCGATCCGTGATATTTGCCCTGATGCAGATTATTGGGTAGGCATCGAAGGTGGCGTTGATTTTGATGACAAGGGAGAAATGACAGCCTTTGCCTGGGTGGTGATTGATGATGGCAAGCAGTTGGGAAAAGCGAGGTCGGGTAGTTTCTATTTGCCGCCTGGCATCACTGATTTGGTGCGTAAAGGTAGAGAATTGGGTGAAGCTGATGATATCATGTTTGTCAAACAGAATTCTAAACAGAAGAATGGAGCGATTGGATTATTAACCAATAACTTGATCGACCGAAGTGGTTTATACGAGCATGCGGTCATTTTGGCATTTGTTCCTTTTTACAACCCTCAGCTTTATTCTGAAAAGAATCCTACATTACCAGGATAGAAAATTATTAAGGTTACATAGTTTTTTGGGTTATACTTGAAGAAATAATTCCTGGAGGGCTTTTTAATGGCAAAAGTAATCATTGTGACTGATAGCAGCGCTTATCTTCCCAAAGAAATCGTAGCCGAATATCCGGTTGAGGTGTTACCCCTGACACTGATATGGGAAGAGAAAGAATATAGAGATGGTGTTGATATTTCACCGGAAGAATTTTATGTGCGCCTGTCTAGAAGCGAGAGTTTACCCAAAACCAGTCAGGTAACTGTTCACCAATATGAAGAGATGTTCCAGCGATTATTGGATGAAGGGTATGAAGTACTCAATCTTGGTATTTCCAAAGGCATATCAAGTTCATACGATTCTGCCTTGCAGGCATTGAAGTCTTTTGAGGGAAAATCGGTTGAAGTTATGGATACAAAACTTGTTTCCATGGCATTAGGTTTTCAGGTTCTGGCAGCAGCCAGAGCGGCTAAATCCGGCGCCAGTTTGGTCGAGTGTAAAAAAATTGCTGAAGAAGCTTACCCGAAAATTGGGGTGTATTTCACGGTTGACACGTTGAAATATCTGGCAGCCGGTGGGCGGATCAATAGCGCCAAACGTCTGGTAGGTACCGCATTGAACATCAAACCGGTATTGGAAATCCGGGATGGAAAGATTGAGTTGGTGGAAAGTGTCATATCCAAGAAGAAAGCTATTAAACGGATGGTAGCTTTGGTGGAAAAAGGGATAAACGGACGCAAGCCACTGCATATTTCGGTATTCCATGCGCTGGAACATGAAGCAGCGCAAAGCTTGCTGGCTGAGTTGAAGGAAAGCATGGGGGCAGAGGAAGCGATTCTCTCGCATGTCAGCCCAGTGATTGGGGCGCATGTGGGACCTGGAACCATTTCGATTGCTTATATGGCTGGTTGATCTGGTTCAAAAAGTTAGGATTTGGTTTTAAAAAATTGTAACCAAATCATAACCATTTTTAAATCTTTTGTAAACAATTTTCGTATCATCTCAAAAAAAAGGGATTGTTGGGTGTTTTTAGGCGGGCGTTCGCCCGCCTAAAAACACCCTGCCCCTAATTATTGAAAAGATACCAATTTTCTTCTATAATATTATTAATCCCAGGGTTATATTTACATGATTAATTCTTCCACAACACAGGCCGTCATCGAAATCAAAAAAAACTCACGCTGCCCGATTTGTCAGACAGAGTTTCTTCAAGTTCAGGAAACTGAAATGAATGAGAAGTTTATGATGTGTCCGGTCTGTGGGGTGAAATTTAAATCAGCACCCAGCAGTGATCATTTGATGTTTGTAGAAACCCCGATCAACTTCCCGAATAATCTGGTGGGACTATGGTTATCGCGAGCTCAAATTGGGAAAGCTCTGCATGATTATCGCATGATGAGCAATCAAAACGGGGTCAATCGTCAGGAATCCCGGAAAACTGTTAATATTCCAACTGCAAATCCTCTACGGGCGCAAGCTGTCAGAAAGGCGCGCAGCTTAATTCTTGATGGTAAATCTCCTGATTATGTGCAAAAGCAGTTATCAGAGGAAATGCAATTAAGCCGATATGCCATTGAAGAAATTATTCAGGATGCGCTGGCTGTCAGAAAAGCACACCAGAAACAGAAGCTGCAAAAAGTGATATATTCCCTATTTGCTATATTTCTGATTGTAGTGGTTGCATATTTTGCCCTGATGTTGATTTACTGATAAATCTGCATTATTTTACTCAAACACAAAAATCGAAACCCAATTCGGTGGAATATTAACTTCCAATTGGTCATGATCAAACCGAAAGTCTGATTGATTTTCGAAAACGCGTTGCAATTGCAGATGCTCCGGAATTAGAATTCCAGATAGCGTAAAAACATCAGAAGCTGAATTCAATACCACCAACACTTTTTGCTTATCAGTTTCCCGCCAGAAGGCGAATTGCTGCGCACTGACTTGCGCCTGGCGGTAGCTACCTGTTTGCAGGGCGGGGGTATCTGCACGGAATTGAGCTAGTTTTTGGATACTGGCAGGCAGCTTTGCTTCAGGAGCATTCCGGATCAAATGGTGCAGGTCTATTGCCGGCCGTAATGCCTGATCACTGTATGTGTTACGTTGACCGCTGATGTCCCATTCACTTCCATAATATATGGAAGGAATACCCGGCATGCTGAAAAGCAAGGCATACAGCGGATAGAGATGTTGCTGATTTTTTAACTGACTGGCTACCCGGTTAACATCGTGATTGTCTACAAAATTATAGAGCATCAAATCCCGATAGATGCCGTCTTCAGCAAATTGACGCTGCAGGCTATGGGCGATCTCAAAGTAGTTGGCGTCATTCAGGCTGGAGTAGAGTCCTTTGTATGCTTCATAATTGGTGACGCTGTGTAGATGCTGTGGATCTGCCCATTGTTGGTATTGCCCATGCACCACCTCACCCATCAACCAGAAATCAGGACGCATGGAAGATGTTACCCTGCGCAATTCCTGCCAGAAATCGAAACGCACATGATCAGCTGTGTCCAGTCGTAAGCCATCAATGCCCCATTCCTCGAACCAGAAACGGACTGCCTGGAACAAATACGCGCGCACAGCCGGGTTTGCCAGGTTAAATTTTGGCAGCGTGTAATGTCCTGCCCAGGTCTGATAATCGAAGGGATCACCCATCGGGTTCGGATGGTCGAAGCGCACCGCTTCATACCAATCCAGGTATTGAGATTGCCGTCCATTTTGCTGAAGATCGCGAAAGGCGAAGAAATCACGTCCGCTGTGATTAAAGACAGCATCCAGGATCAGGCGCATCCCTCTGCGATGGACTTCATTGGCAAATGTCTTAAAAGATTGATTAGTTCCCAGCCGCCGATCAATCTGGAAATAATCGGCAAGATCATAGCCATGCGAGCTGGATTGCAGGATGGGTCCCAGAAAGAGGGTATTTATTCCCAACCATTGCAGGTGATCGAGCCAGGGATAGAGCTGAGCAATGCGTTCTTCAGGTGATTGGTCGAATTGGTTTTCTTGTGGGGCAGCCGTTTGCCCGAGTGGGTAAAGATGATAGATAAAGGCGGATGGTATCCAATGAGGTGTGTTGTTCATATTTTATTATACCGATTGGTATAGGTTCCTTTCAAAAAAAATTTATGGTATAAGATTATGAGAAAATGCCATGCATGAATTGATGAACAGCCTGATTGACACGCTGCTGGTCGATTTTCAACTCACCCTGCAGGGCCATGGAGGCATAAGAGAAGAGCAATCCCTGGAAAGAGGTCGCCAGGATCAGTTCCCTGCCGAGCATATTGCCATGTTGTTGGGAAACTTGCTGAAAGAAATGCAAGAGTGCGGATGTGTTTTTTTGGGTATACGGCAGAATGGTCTGATAGGTGGCACTCTGGATGGGAGAAAGCCGGATTGCCATCCACAGGCGGAAGAAGCGGGCGTTGTGATGGGCAAAATCGAGATATAGATTGAAGTTATTGCGCAGGCTGGTCTGGACATCTCCCTGATAATGTAATGTGCCGGTCAATTGCTCGTTGAAAGGCGTCAGGTAATGCTCCAGAATGGCGTCTAACAGTCCTTGTTTAGAGCCAAAATAATGGTAAAGGGTGGGTTTGGTGAAGCCAGCTTGCTCGATGATTTCCTGAACACCGACGGCGTCATAGCCCTGTTGTGAGAAGAGTTGACAGGCGGTTTGCAGGATGATGAGTCGGTTATCGTTCATAAGAGATAATATACCGTTCGGTATAGGATGTGTCAAGAAGTTTTAGTGTTTGGTGCATTGCACTTGGGGAAAATAAATCTACCTGGAATTGGAATAAGTAGAATGAATATCCATGATGCAAAAGTGCATTGCACCTTGCATTTTTCTCCTTTGAATTACGGTCTTATCCTCAGGTGTGAGGTAGAAGATTATCTCTCTAATAAATCCAAATAATTCCTTATTGTATCGGGTAAATTTCTTGAGGATAAATCGTCCAATACAAAATCACGATAATCTATTGTATCGGAAAAAAACTCAGTAAAGAATCCTGGATCAAATAATGAACCATTTCTCGTACCGATGAATTCTCTGTAGTTTGAATATTCCCAATCAGCAGGATCGGCAACAAAACCATCTTTAACTGGATTTCCATGGATATAGCGACATAAATGTAGAAGGTGAGAAGTGTCTTGGATTAACTTTATATGAAAACTATCTTCAAAAAGAGTTCCAGAATGGTTGTATCGTTTATTAAATGCTTTGGTATAGCTGTTAAAGACTTGTTGAGGGAGCAAGCTGGCTTTAAAACCTGCATCTTGTCGGACCAATAAATGGTAATGGTTTGGCATCAGGCAATAGGCAATGATAGTATGTTGAAAATGATTGCTATATTGTTTAATTTTTCGTAAGGCAAAAAGGTAATTTTCATTATCTTTGAAAATTGATCGTTGATGGGCTCCCCGATTAAAAATATGATAATAAGAACCTGGTTGATATTCTGGTCGTTTTGCTGGCATTGTTGATCCTGATAATTGAGGTTTGTGATTTTTCGTCTATCAAATTGGATTAAATAGTATTTGTGAGAAATAGTCAACTTGTGGGATGGAGTTAGATTAACAGACTAGCAGAGTGCAATGCACTCTTGTGATGAAGAAACCAGGAGTCAAGAGGTGCAATGCACTTCTGGAGGGTTGATGGATGATGTGTTCTTCGGAGATTGACGTGAGTTGGTTAATCCCCAAGTGCAATGCACCAGGATTCAGGCAAGGTGCATTGCACTTGGAGGGAGTAAGTCTACCTGGAATTGGAATAAGTAGAATGATATCCGTAATTCAAAAGTGCATTGCACCTTGTAATGGTGAGAAAGTTGTTTTAGAGAAAGGTGCAATGCACTTCTGGAGGGTTGATGGATGGTGTGTTCTTCGGAGATTGACGTGAGTTAGTTAATCCCCAAGTGCAATGCACCAGAGTTGGAAAAATGCAATGCACCGGATCAACTATCTTTTAAAACTTTCTCCAATACTTCCAGTGCTTGATGCATGATGGTCATGTTGGCCTGGGGGCCCATATGGCCGAGACGAAAGACTTTGCCAGCCAGTGGGCCATAGCTGCCGCCCACCACCAGGCCTTCTGCACGTAGTTTCTTGTCAAATGCCTGCCAGGTGATGCCTTTGGGGACTTTGACAGCGGTGACGGTGGGAGAGGGGATGGAAGGCGGTGTAATGAATAATTCATAACCAATAGCTTGTAATTGCTCGCGGCAGTAGGTGGCGACCATTTCATGGCGCTTGAAGGCGAGTTCCAGTCCTTCTTCAAGCAGCATATCCAGGCTGGTGGCAATCGCTGCCATTCCATGCCAATGCGGGGTATAGGGAAACTCGCCTTTTTGTTGGGCATCGCGGAAGGGGAGCAGGGCATCATAACCTACATATGCCACTTCTTCTATCATTTCCCCGGCTTGTGGGCTGACTGCCAGGAAGGAGATATCGCAGGGGGCAGAGAGTACCTTCTGGGAGCCGCCCAATGCCAGATCGACATGCCACGTGTCGGTTTCAATGGGCACACCCCCCACGCTGGCAACCATATCGGCATACAGCAGCGGAATATTGTGTTTGTGTTTGAGTTCGCCCAACTTTTCCAGCGGATTTAATGTTCCGGAAGGGGTTTCACAATGCACTACAGTGATCATTTTAGGCTGAAATTCGATGATGGCTTTTTCAATCTTGACCCAATCCTGCAAGGTTTCGTTATGGGCGAATCCGAGGGTCTTGACCTGCGCACCAATAGAGCGTGCCATATCACCGATCCCATAGCCAAATACACCGGTTGCCAGCGTCAGCACACGGTCACCGGGTCGGATGGTGCTTTTTAACGCGCTCCACAGGGAAAGCATGCCTTCACCGGTTTGGAATACGATTTGATTCTGTGTGCCGAGCAGCTGGCGCATTTTCAGTGCGGTCTGATTATAAAGTTCCATGTATTCAGGTTCCAGATCGGGTGAACCATAATCGTGTTGATAGGCAGATAAAATTCGAGCCGGTACCTGAACCGGACCCGGCACCATGGGAATTGGATAGGATTGCATAAGACCTCCTTATGGAGAATTTCATCCCTATTATCTCACATCCGATCATTTTATGGGTCGCGCAGGTTTACAAAATATGCGCTTTGTACAATAATAAAGATCATAAATGATTTTTAGGTAAGGTGTAGTTCGGGTATTTTTGGGGGTGTTCATCGCCAAAAATACCCTCCAAGCTGTTTTAAAGAGATGATTCCACGAGGAAATGCGACAAAATTAAAAGAACCTTAAGGGAGAATAGCATGAGTAATGTAATTGAGCGCTTTCTACGCTATGTAAAGATTGATACTGAATCTGATTTTGATTCCAAAACCTGCCCCAGCACTTTGAAACAATTGGATCTGGCGAGCTTATTAAAAGAAGAGCTGGAAGCACTCAGCCTGCAGGATGTCAGCCTGGATGAGAACGGTTATGTCATGGCGACGCTGCCTGGCAATACATCGCGGAATGTGCCGAAGATTGGCTGGATTGCGCATATGGACACCAGCCCGGATATGAGTGGCAAGGGGGTGAATCCACAGTGGGTTGAGAATTATGATGGTGGGGATCTCGTGCTCAATTCAGAGAAGAATATTGTGCTTTCGCCGCTGGATTTTCCTGAGTTGAAAAATTATATCGGGCAGCCAATCATTACAACCGATGGAACCACCTTGCTGGGAGCGGATGATAAGGCAGGCATTGCTGCGATTATGGCAGCGATGGAATACCTGGTCAATCATCCTGAGGTGGAGCATGGCACAATAAAGGTGGGATTTACCCCGGATGAAGAGATTGGGCGTGGTGCTGATCGTTTTGATGTGCAGAAATTCGGTGCCGATTTCGCTTACACCATGGATGGGGGTGAATTGGGTGAGCTGGAATTTGAAAACTTCAACGCTGCTGGTGCCAGGATTGAAGTAAAAGGCAGGAGTGTACACCCGGGTACTGCCAAGGATAAGATGATTAACTCGATCAATATCGCCATGGATATCGCCGGGATGTTGCCCCCGCACATGCGCCCGGAACACACCGAACACTATGACGGTTTCTTCCATCTGATGCATTTTGATGGCACACTGGAGAAAACCAGTCTGCTTTACATCATCCGTGAGCATGATCACGATAAATTTGAGTGGCAAAAAAGATTGATCGAAAAGGCAGTCGAATATGCTAATTACAAATATGGTCCCGGTACTGCCAGCCTGGCATTGACGGATCAATACTACAACATGAAAGAGAAGATCCTGCCGGTGTTTCACATCATCGAGACAGCCCGGGAAGCCATGCTTGCGCTGGATATCGCTCCCAAGATTATTCCGGTGCGCGGCGGCACGGATGGAGCCCGTCTATCATTTATGGGATTACCTTGCCCGAACCTGTTTACCGGTGGACACAATGCACATGGAAGGTTTGAATACCTGCCGGCACAATCCTTGGACCGATCGGTGGATGTTATTTTGAAAATAATTGAGATGATTACTTTCAAATCTGATTGAGCGCAATCAGGTGTAGAGGGAGACGGCAAGAAGAGCGGGGGTGTTTTCAATACCCCCGCTCTGGTTAAGGAATAACTAGCGTATACCTGACATGAACATGAGGGTAGCAAGCACGATTTGGCGCTGTTGTTCCTCGGCTGTGATGATGGCTTCCAGATCCCCATTCTGAGGGCCATAACTACCAAACTGGGCGTGATTACCGCCATCGATTTCAACCCATTCTGTGTTAGCAGGCAGGTATGGAGCCGCTGCTTTGATTTTATCCAGCGTTGCCAATCCATCGCGATTGGCGATGATGGAAAGCACCGGGAAACCAGAGACAGAAAGATCATTGCTCTCAGCCGGGTAGGCTGCCCAGAGGATCAATCCCTGCATCCCGACCGGATTATTATATAAATAGGAAGCTGCCATTGCGCCACCCAGCGAGTGACCACCGATATACCAGAAAGATATATCCGGATAGGCTGCAATCAGCGTATCCGCCCGATCTGCCCCGAAAACAGCCAGATTGAGGGGCATTTTGACCAGAAAAACGGAATAACCTCCCCTGGCAATCTCGCGCAGCAGGGGTGAATAAGCGCGGTAGTCCACTCTACCACCGGGGTAGAAGATCAAACCCGTGTTGGGGGTGCGTTTCGCTGGTGTAAATTGCAGCCAGTATTTGCCTTCTGAAATTGTCACGCTTTCATCGGATTCAAGTGCCTGCAACGCAGTGGCATCCGGACGTGCCGGGGTACTGCCCCAAATCACAAATCCGGCGATTGCCAGGAGAAGTATCAGCACCAATCCGGTCAGAATTCGTTTGAGGATCGAGGTCTTGCCCTGTTTCTTTGATTGGTTTACAGTCGTTTTCTTAGTTTTCTTTTTCATCTTTGATTGAATACCTTTTATTGAATCATCATTGGGGTCCGGGCGTTTTTGGTATTGATCACCGCCAAAAACACCCGTCAAACCACATATTGATAATTTTAATCCATATTCTGAAGTGCTTCCAGACGTCCTTTTGCCCAGGCATTCTCAGGATCAAAGGTGAGTACCTGCCAGTAATTGAGGAGTGCCTGATCATGCTGACCACTTTTTTCGTAGGCATATCCCAGTTGTCCCAGCCCCCAGGCATCTTTTGGGCGTGCCTGCCGGAAGGCTTCCAGATATGGGATTGCCTCTTCAAAATTTTGTCTCTGGATCAGGATCTCAGCACAGCCGGCCTTGGCCCAATAGTATTTTGGGTTGAGTTCCAGGGTGTGTTGGAAATCTGCCCAGGCAGCTTCCGAATCTCCCATTTCCTGGTAAAGTTCACCACGTTGGTAATATGCCCAGACGTAATTGTCTTTGATGCTCAGCGCTTCATTAAAATCCTGTAGTGCCATATCATATTGTTTTAATTCACGCTGCAATCGACCACGGTGGGCCAGCGCCCAGTCGTAATCCGGGTCAATTTCAAGCGATTTGGCAAAACTTTCCAATGCCTGGTCAATTTGCTTTAATCCGCGTTGCACCTCTGCCATGACAGCATACATCCAGGCGTCTTCACCCAACAACGCTTTGCTGATTTCCAGATCAGCCAGCGCTAGAGTGTATTCCTCCATCTGGCGATACGTCTCTGCCCGTTCCACCCAGGCGGTCCCAAATTCGGGCATAATTTCCAGTGCTCTGTCAAATGCCCGCAGAGATTGCTCAAAATTATGATGCAAGCGATGGATGATCCCGATACGACAATGTACCCAACCATAATCGCTGCGCAATTTGACAGCCGTCTGGAAGGCTTCCAGCGCATTCTCAATCTTGCCTTTCTGCTCCAAAATATCACCACGGACAGCAAACACCCAGGCATCTTTGGGCCAGAATTCTCCCAGCTTGTTAAAATCCGCCAGGGCTTTATCGAGTTCGCCAATCATCTGATAGAGTTGACCACGCGCGCTGAACACCCAGGGATAGTCCGGTAGGATCTCAAGGGCTTGTTGATAAGCATTTAAGGCTTCATTGATCAACCCCTGTTTGCGGTAAGCTTCACCCAAACTATAGTGGATCCAGGCATACTCCGGATCCAGCTTGAGAGCGTGTTGTAAGTCCTCGTAACCCTCTGCAAATTTTCCCAAATCCAGATAAACACGGCCGCGATGTGCCAGCGCCCAGACATAATTCGGTCTGGCTTCCAGCGCCTGTGAGAATATTTCTATTGCCTGTTCAAAGTTCTGCATTTCGCGGTGACATTCCCCCAGGGTGGCCAATACCCAGGCATCACCGGGCAGCAGGCTTTTGGCTTTAGTAAGATCGGTTAACGCCAGATCATAATCTTCCAACCACAGATAGGCGCTACCCCGCTGTGCATAAGCCCAACCATAAAATGGGTCCATCTCCAGGGCATGTTCGAACATTTTCATCGCTTCCGGAAATTTGGAGGTTTCGCGCAGGCAGTAACCCAGGTGCGCGTACACCCAGGGATCGGTATCATGCTTTTTCAAGTAGGCACGGTATTCTTTGATGGCTTTGAGAAAGTGATCTTCGCGTTCGTACAGGTAACCACGTGAAAGAATCATATCTGCGTCCTGGAAATCAAGCGGATCTTTGGGATTCTTACCAATTTTCTGAAACTGGCGTTCGGTTGCCGGCACGGGTTTCCTCACTTTTTGTCTTTTCATTAATTGTATTGAAAAAATGTAACTTTTCAAATTATCGCAGGCAGGGTGTTTCTGGCGGAGGATTCCTGCTCCTACAGATTATTTGATTTCCTGAATTGATCTGTTATAATCCTTGAAAACCTGACAAAAAAAGTCTTTTTATTGGATGTAAAGGAGTATTTAAATGGTAGAACGAACCCCCGATATTGTTGCCCAGGATCTGGTTGTGAGTCTGGAATATTCACAGACCGTAAATGACGAGTTGATTGATTCGAGTGATGGGTATGGACCCTTACAATTCATTCAAGGTCATCGCAACATCATTCCTGGGTTGGAAAAAGAATTATTTGGCATGCAGATTGGTGAATCACGTGAAATTATCGTCCAACCTTTGGATGCCTATGGCGAATATGATAATAATGCCTTCGTGGATATCCCCAAGGAGCAGTTCCCGGCCAATTTTGAATTCGAGATTGGCAAGACCATCCGCCTGAGTGACCCCCAGGGTCGTCAGATCAATGCCAATATCATGGAGATAGGTGAAGGGGATGTGCGCCTGGACATGAATCATCCCCTGGCAGGTAAGGAACTCAAATTCTCAGCCACGATTGTGGATTTACGCCTGGCGACAGCGGATGAACTGGCAGCCGGTCGATTGGGTGGCGGTGGTTGCGCCAGTTGTGGCAGCGGCGATGGCTGCGGGGGCAGTTGCGGATAAGGAAAGTCGGAGGTTGATCGGAAAATGATCAACCTCTTTTAGATTCCATGTAGAAGGGGTGAAATGTAATTGGAAAAAATGCTGAATAATCACTATAATAAAAATTATCCCATTATTTTCATAAAGTCAGGCAATTATGCTAAAATTTTTTTCCACTTTACGCAGTCGATTAATTTTGATCATCATTTTGACAGCTGTTCCCGGTATACTGTTGTTGGTACAGGTGGGTCTCAACCAGCGCGAGGCTGCCAAACAGGATACCCTGAATGAGGTTATTCACCTGGCAAGGGTAGCCTCCAGTGTGGAAGCCCTGATGGTTGATAACGCCAAATCATTTTTATTGACCGTATCCCATCTACCTACTATGCGCGAACAGAATTATGATGAATGCAATGCCATCTTCTGGCATATGTTTGAGGAACATTTTGAATACTACTCTGCCTTTTACGTGGCTGATTTACAAGGAAATATTGTCTGCAGCCCACCGGAAAAACATGCCCCCCCGGATTTCGAAGAATGTGACCATTATCAAAGATTGATCAAAGCCGATGATTTCACCTTAAGTGGTTATCACATCTGCCGGGTGACCGGGAAAGCGGTCATGTCGGTGGGTTATCCTGTGTATGATATGCAGGATCAATTTACGAATGTAGCCAATGTGTCCCTGGACTTGATCTGGTTTTACGATTTTGCGAAGTCTGCCGGGCTACCAGATGGCGGCGAATTAATTGTCATGGATGAAGCTGGAACGATTCTTTCGCATTACCCCGATAATGACCGCTGGCGTGGATACCGGTTGCCAGACTCCAATATCGTGGCGCAATTGTGGGCGCAAAAAAGTGGCTATTTAATTGGTGAAGGATTGAGCGGTGAGGAGACAATTTACGCCATCAGTGATATACATGGCACCGCTGGCAATCTGTCGGTGATTATGGGGTTGCCAACCCGGATTGCATTTAAAACCGCCAATTTCACCCTGCAGCGAAATCTGTCCATCATGGTGGTGGTGGTCTTGCTGGTGTTGACCTTTATGTGGTTCCTGGGGGATGCCTTGATTATCCGCCAGGCGAGAGCCCTGGTGGATGCCACCCAGAAATTGGCCAAGGGGGATCTGACGGCGCGTACCGGCATCTCTTATAAAGAAGGTGAACTGGGACAGCTGGCGCAGTCCTTCGATGATATGGCGGATGAAATTGCTGAAAGGGATGCGGAACGTAATCGTCAGGAAGCAGCTTTAAAGGAGTATACAATCAATCTGGAACACAGCAACGAAGAACTGCGCAATTTCACCAACATTGCTTCGCATGATTTGCAAGAACCATTGCGTAAAATCCAGACCTTTGGCGAGATGTTACAGGATCGCTATAGCGGTCAACTGGATCCCCGCGGGATCAATTATCTGCAGCGCATGCGCGATGCGGCAGCCAGGATGCAGCTTTTATTGAGTGAAACCCTGACCTTCTCACGTTCCATCAATAAACAATACCAGTTCAGTAAGGTGAACCTGGAACCGGTTGTCCGGCAGGTGTCAATTGACCTGGATTGGCAGGTGGAGCAAAAACAGGCAAAGGTGGTGATCTCCGATTTGCCTACCATCGAAGGAGATGAGGTGCAGCTCACCCAATTATTCCAGAATCTGATCAGCAATGCGCTAAAATTCCATTCACCCGGGCGGCAACCGGAAATCAATATTTACAGCCCGTATCCCAGGGACGTGACGGACAACGAGGGGATGTGTGAAATCCGCGTGCAGGATAACGGCATTGGCTTTAACGAAAAATACCTGGATCGCATCTTCCAACCCTTCCAGCGACTGGATGCCAGTGGGGAATTTCCCGGAATAGGTATGGGGCTGACGATCTGCCGAAAAATTGTTGATAACCATGGCGGCACCATCTCCGCGCATAGCTCACCCGGTAAGGGTACCACCTTTGTGGTACGATTGCCGAAGATACAATTTAAAGAAAGGCTTAACAATCATGAAAACGATACAGACTAAAAAAATTATCCTGTTGGTGGAGGATGACCCGGATGATATTTACCTGATTGGGGAAGCCATCGATGAATGCCAGATGAACGCCCAGCTTTATATTGTGGAGGATGGCGAGCAGATGCTGGATTATTTACATCAAAAAGGGGATTATTCTGATCCTGATCTGGCTCCCCGTCCGGATTTAATTTTATTGGACCTGAACATGCCACGCAAGGATGGACGCGAAGCCCTGGCGGAGTTAAAAGAGGATCCCGATCTGCGGGGTATTCCGGTGGTGGTGCTGACCACCTCCAGTGCTGAACGGGATATGAAATTCTCGTATGCACAGGGCGCCAGTGGCTTTGTGACCAAACCGGTCAGTTTCAGCGGGTTGCGCGAGGCAGTCTGTAAAATTGGGGATTACTGGATCCGCACGGTGCAGCTGCCGGAGGAAAAACCAGGGGAAGAATCTTAATCTCAGTATGGGCGTTTTTGGAAGGCGATCACTTTCCAAAAACACCCAAATTTTTATTTCTGGTTCTGATGGATATTCTGCTGCAGGCGGTCGGTGCGCATGGCGATATCGGCTACATTAATAAGGGTGGCCGGGTCGCGCCCATCCTGCGGGTAAAGGCTCCAGCCAATCGCCAGGCGGGTTGGGATACGTTGCTCCAGCAAATGGAGTGGTGAATTCATGGCTTTGCTGATCTTGTTGATGATGCCCGGCACCACTGCCGGATCGTGAATGTCCTCCAGCACCAGCACGTATTCGTTGTCATTGACCTTCGCCACGGTATCATCCTCACGTACAGTGCCTGCCAGGCGGCGCGCCAGCAACACCTCGATCTGCTTCTTTAATTCCGGTGTCATGTGCTCGTGATACGGAAAAGAAATGGATAGCGAGATCAGCAACGCGTTGCTCTGATTGCGTTTCATCCTCATCAAGGCATGCCGTAAGCGGTCCATGAAGATGATACGCAGGGGCATCTCAGTGTTCGGGTCATACAAAGGACCGGTCGGTGGTTTCAATGGACGGGTACCGCGCGTGGATTTTGGTAACTTGCCTGCCAGACTACCCGTATCGATGCGCTCAATCGGCTGGTTGTTGAGGATCATGCTATATAACTGTTGCGTTTCGGGTGAGGGTTCGATACCCAGTTCACGCGCGATGATCGATTTGCACAACTGGTATTGATGCAGGGCGGCGTTACGGCGGCCGCTTTTGGTGAGCAGACGCATCAATAAGCGATGCGCACTTTCTTCCAGCGGCGCCATTTCCACATAGCGCCAGGCGTATTTGTATGCCTGATCGAAATTGGAGCGGTGATAATAAGCCCTGGCAAGCGATTGCAGGGTGATGATCATGCTGCGGAAATAGCGTTCGCGGTTGAAAACGGCCCATTCCTGAAAACCAGTGACCTCGTTCAGAATCAGATCGCTCAAAAAGTCGCCACGATACAGGTCAACCGCTTCTTCCAGTTGATTGATGCACTCCTGGCAGTTGTGCAAATCGATGTGCGGGTGCAATTTACTGCTCTGGATATAACCATCAAAGGCGGTTGTGTCCATCCAGACGTGTTTATGCATGAACTCAATCGACTCATCGCTGACCTCCAGAAAATCAGCGATCTGCTCCTCACCGCCAAAGGCTTTACGCAGCCCGAGCATGGCCTGGCGCAGATTCATGCGTGCGTAGGTCTCCGGGCGATTCGGCCAGAAGAACTCCGCCACTTTTTCACGTGATTGTAGACGCGGTGGTTCCTCTGCCATGTAAGCGAGTAAAGCCCGCTCCTTGCGGGTACGCAGGATTTCAGTGAGGTCATTGCCATCAAGGTGCACCCGGAAGGTGCCGAGGAGAGAAATTTCGAGTCTGCTCATTTTTCTAATCTTAATTCACGCTTAATTCACGCTGAATTCACAAGCCGTACACGGCGGATGTGGATAATGAGAGCAACCATGGTTCATATAAAGGCCGGATTCTATGCATGAGCAAAATATAAACTACTTCTCTTACTTGTTACGGGTGTGGAAAGACAGCGTTGATGGAGAATGGCATGCATCTTTACAGGATGTCGTCAGCGGGGAGTGCCACCATTATCCGACTCTGTATGAATTATATGTCAATTTATGGGATTTGACGAATGAAAACGTCAATCATCCCGAGCGTAGTCCGTTTGAACCGTTTAGGCAGCAATATGCGAAAAAATTAGAATAGGAGTGTGTATGCAGAGAAATAACAGAGGGAATTTTCTTATTTTCACTCAATCAAATTTTCTAGAATAGGAGGAATGATAATGAAAGGAAAAAAGTTTTTATGGAGTTTTTTGACGGTTATCATGCTGCTGAGCATGACCGTCGGTGCGGCTCTGGCGGAGGACGGCGCGCTTTTCAGGCGTGACATCTCCAAAACGCCAGATAACGAGACAGAAAAAGCGGCCATCTATATGATGGATTTCTATGTCCCGGCACAGGCTTCGACTGGTCTGGTTGGCCCTGTTGATAACTACTTATTAGCAGATGGAGAAACTGCAGGATATGTTGCCCGTGATTATGCCAAACCTTTGATTACAGTCTGGATTGATGACCTGCACCCCGTTGAGGAAACTAAAGGTGGTGTTACCTTTGGGAATTTCGATGCCTTTGTAGGCGTCTCACTAGATGATGGTACGTCCTGGAAGACCACCAATCTCTCACGCTCATCCGACCTGTCATCCTTTACTTTAAAGAATGGTTATGCCTACCCAGGTGATGTGCATAATGTTGTTCATCAGGTAGCTGGTGACAACATCTTTGTTGCCTGGGTCAGCAAATATTGTGATGGAGGTACACCGTTATATAAATTAGATCCTTCACTTGATGCGACTTATTTGGGAGATTTGGAATCGACCTACGGTAAAGATGCTGTTTATCTGTACGATCTTTTTGGAGTAAATGGCACTCAGAGATCTGTGGATTATGCACTTCAAGGATTTCCGGATGTAGGAGAGGTTCCATACTCCTGTGTATGGACAGCGCGAGGTAAGCTATTAGCTGGTGATGATCCAAAAACAGAAGATAAAACTGAAGCAACTTATGTAATGTGGACCAAACCCGAACGTCTGACTTCTGGATCACGCGATGCCAACTTACCCGCGGTAGATTGTGCAGCAGGTGCAGGTTGTGTTCTAACCTGGCAGGAAGACCCGGAAGGTTTACGTCCCGGTCAAGGGCTTGGACCTGGTGAAGGTTGGTCAGGAGCGGTAGCCAACCAGAAAACTGATATCTGGTATTCATACATCAACTTTAATGACTTCGATTTGGTGTTCGATTCCGCACTAACTGTAGCTGCTCCATTAACAATGGCAGAGTATGCTTTGTCCACAGATACTACATTACCAAAACCGTATGTACCAATGGCGATACCCACCCGACTTACAGATAACAATATGTGTAAGGCAACGAACAGTGATCCTTATTGTTACATTGATTTTGATGACATTGATGCCATTGATCCATTAGCTCTACCCACAGCGCCAACAGCTGATTCGGACTTCTGCGCGACCCAAATTTCCTGGCTCAATCCAGGAGGAACATCACTGAAACTATGTGTCACAGAAGACAATCGCTTGTTGAATGGGCGTGTAGCATCCACTCGAGTCAGATTAAATCTCAAACCCTATACCAAAACCGATGGCACAGGCTCTGCCTGGGTGATTATGGGCACTGAAGAAAATAAAGCGATGGGTGAAATACTGGTTAATGAGGAACCAATCGATATTGGAAAGGATATGTGGTATTACAGCTTTGATATGTTTGACCACCCATTGGTCGATCAAGGTGGTTTTGCCAATCAACCAGCCCAATGCAAATTTGATGCTTCCGTAGATGATCCTTTGTGCACTGGTATCAATGAGGGTGAATTTTACCCGGTACAGACAGATGCCAGAGGATTTGAGTATTACCTGACTGAGATTTCACGTCGCTTTGCCTTAACCACCAACTCAGTTTCAGCAGCGGCTGGTTCAGAGAGCGGTTTGGCCGCGATGATGATCTACAAACAGGGCATCATTAACCAGGGTGGACCCGCTGACATCATGCTGCGCCGTGTGGTAATCCCTGAGGATTTTGATCCAGCTGTGGATAACCCCTATGCCTTCGAGAACATGGCTTGTGATGAATGGCTTTACACCGATGGCAGCAACCCTAATTACCTCAAAGGTCTTTGTCTCTCCCCAGCGATCAATATCTCTGGTACCACGATTGTTGAATGTACTTCAGGAACAGGTAATGATGCTTGCGCGGATACATTCCCGGTGAACAATGATGGTTCGAATACCAGCGGTGGAGATTTCCCCAAAGTCTTTGAGTGGCGTAATTGTGATGGCTCTTCTATTGATGGCTGCGAGGATGACAATGACCTGGATGACCAGACCTGGGAGAATCCCTTCGATGTAGCCAAAGGTCACCGCGGTTTCCTGGATGGGGACTTTGTGATGATGATGTATGCCTGGTCTCCCAACTGGAACTCCAATGCTGTCGGAAATGACCACTACAACCTTTATGCACGACGTTCATTCGACGGTGGTCTAACCTGGACGACCACACCGGCTGATCTGGGTGGGGTTGGTACAACATGGACAGAAAACTATTACGGTGCGACCATTGGTGAATTTGTTCCTTACGAATGGACATTTGCTGCTGGTGAATTTGAACAGGCACGCAATGTTTCACAATTGAACGGTAACAAGATCACCATTCTGGATCCACGCTACAGCCCGACCGGTGGACTCAAGCTATACCCGACCATTCGTACGGATTGGTTGACGGCCAATGGCTTCTCCTTTGAGGGATTACCATACGATGATGATTTAGAACGAGATCGTTCCAAATTCTTCATGGTCTATGAGACCGGTGACAATACAACCGTTCGTGATGGAGAAGCAGTCCCATTGAATCTCTATTACAGCCGGGCCACGGTGTTTGGAGATGTCTGGGAAGTAATGGATTACATGACTGACAAAGATGATCTAGTCCTCGATCGCTGGCCGTGGTTAGAAAACAAAGATGAGATTCTCTCAGGTGAAGCTGGTATGCTTGCCAACCCGGGTGGCACCTTCATGTATGCGGTCTGGAACCAATGGGAAGAAGAAATCACCCATTATGTGGATGATTACGGGATCGAATACGAGGAAGAACTGGTTTTCAACAGCGATATCATCTTCCGACGGTTAATATATCTGCCAGATGATACGACAGTTGAAGTAAACTTGCCGCCTGTTGCGAGCATACTTGCCACCTCTCAAGAGGTCTATGGGGTCACAGAAGATCAAATTATCAGTCTACTTGCAACTGCACGTGACCTTGATAAGATGGGAGACGAAACCCTTGATCCAATCCAGGAGTATGTCTGGACAATCAATGGTGTGGCAATACCAGAAGAGTATCAAGATGCATTCAAGGAAATGGGTTTTGACTGTTTCAAAGACAAACAATGTAATGCACCAGCCCGTGTAGTTTCCGGTCACTGGGATGGCTATCAATTCCAGCAACCTGGTTGGTCTGGGCAGAATAATTACAACCTGGGTTGGTATGAATTTGCCTTGCAGGTTAAAGACAATGACGATCCTGCCAAATGGTCGAAGATTGTAAAGGTAAAGAAATACATTGCCAACAATGCAACTGATTTGCCTGGTTTCCGCATCTTCTTGCCTTTGACATCAAAGTAACCAATTTCACTGTCCCATGATGAGTGGCGCCTGTCTGAACCTGATCGGGCAGGCGCCCAGGGAAAGTAATAATGAAAACAAAAACCCGAATCCCAATCCTATCTCTGATCACGATCAGCTTGCTGGTGGTTTCCATTTCTGTTACTCTATCCCATTTGAGCAGTGTAAATGCTGAATCAGCTACAATTTTATCGACATATCCGAGCTGGTTTTTCAACGGCAAGGATTCGGGTGAAAATATGGGCAGCGCGGTCAGTGGTGTGGGTGATGTGAATGGAGATGGAAAAGCTGATGTACTGGTTGGGGCACAAAAACACACGTTGACACTGTACAGGGAAGGGGCAGCCTTCTTATTTTACAGTTCCGGCGGTGGTTTGTCGAGTTTTCCCGATTGGAAAATGGGCAGTGGACAACAGGGAGCGATGTTTGGATGCGCGACCGATTACCTGGGAGACGTCAATTCAGATGGTTATGATGATGTCGTAATCGGTGCCTGTGAGTATAACCTGCTGGATGGTTCGACGGTTGCTATATCGAAAGTAGGCGCGGCTTACGTGTATTATGGAGGTCAAAACTTTAATGCAAAGACTAGTGCTGACTGGAGTTTGTTAGGCGATCAGGCTGATGCGAAATTGGGTTCAGCGGTCAGTGGTTACATCAATGACCATCAATCTGCAGGAGTAAAGTATGCGGATCTTCTGGTAGGTACACCTTTTTATAATAGTGAAGAAAAAACCAATAATGGCAGAGTCTCTTTATATCTGGGTTCAGCCTCCGGGTTAGCAACAGCATCTGTTTGGGAAGTGTTTGGTGAAAATTCTGCCGCATTATTTGGAAGTGCAGTTGATAATGCCGGCGATGTGAACGGGGATGGATACGACGATGTGATTATTGGCGCCCCTCGTCCGACCAACATTGGCTATGCTTATGTTTATCAAAATTCTGACAGTGGGCTCACGTCTTCGTTTTCATGGAGAGGTTCGGATGAGAAAGGTGGTTCATCGTTTGGTGCTACGGTAGCTGGTGTTGGTGATGTTAACAATGATGGCTATGATGATGTTCTGGTAGGTGCTCCCAATAAGAAAGTTTTGATAGATGGTACTTACCAATCAACGGGATGTGTATTTCTTTACCTGGGCTCCTCCAGCGGTTTAGTCACGACACCTTCCTGGGAAAAATGTTCGAATCAACCTGGTAGCATGTTCGGTGCGAGCGTAGCTGCTGCTGGAGATATGAATGGTGATGGGTATGCTGATTTTCTGGTAGGTGTGCCATTTTATTCAGTCAGCAATGAAAAACAAGGTGCGGTTTATCTGTTTTTTGGCAGCAGTGGCAGTATTGGTGTCAAAGGTGATTATTATGAGAGCACTTATGGCAACAAAGCCGACACCGAATTTGGGACTTCAGTCAGCAGCGCAGGGGATGTCAACAACGATGGTCTTCTGGATGTGATTGTAGGTGCACCGAATTACAAAGCCAGCGGATTTCGGGTTGGGCGTGCCATGACGTACTATGCTGGAATTCCGGGAATCCCTGATGTTGAAATATTCACAGTATTTTTACCAAATATTCTAAAGTAAAAAATTCATTTTGTTGTAAAGGAAGACGACGATGAGTCTGGAATTTATCAAACCACTGCGAGAAAGGTTGCAACACCGGGATGGCGGGGAGGAAGTTGAACTACCGAGCCGGGATTCCCATGTGCGCAACAACCTGATCCTGCATTTGCACCCCAGCCGGGTACCGGCGCAAGCTTTGCGCTTCTCCTATACCTGGGGGCTGGGCGGGATCTCTGTCGTGCTGGTGCTATTACTGGGACTGACCGGTCTGCTGTTGATGTTCCGCTATGACCCGCGCGTGGAATACGCATATGTCAGTATTCAACAACTGGAGACTGAGGTGATGTTCGGATCTTTCATCCGGGCAGTACACCACTGGTCAGCCAATTTTCTGGTAATTGCCAGCTTTTTACACCTGGTACGGGTTTTCCTGACCGGGTCATTTAAACAGGGAAGAAGCGTAAACTGGATCATCGGTTTGGTCCTGTTTGTGATTGTGTTGGCAGGGAATTTCACCGGTTATCTACTGCCGTGGGATCAACTCTCCTATTGGGCGATCACAGTCAGCACCAGCTTGATGGTTTACATTCCACTGCTCGGGACAGCAGTGCGGAACTTCTTCCTTGGCGGACCTCAGGTCGGTCAGGCAGCCTTGAGTAATTTTTATGCATTGCATGTGGTCTTCATGCCAGCTTTGTTGTTGGGTTTTATGGCGTACCACCTGTGGAAAGTGCGTAAGAACTGCGGTATTTCACAACCGTTGCTCAAAGAAGGCGAGAAACCTAAGTTCAAATCCACCAATCCATACCTGGTCAACATTGAACTGGCAGCTGTGATGATGGTGCTGGTGGTGGTCGGGTTATACGCAATGTTCAACCCAGCGCCGCTGGGATCGATTGCCAACCCGATGGTGTCCCCCAACCCGGCCAAAGCCGCATGGTACTTCCTGGGCTTGCAGGAGTTACTGCTGCACATGCACCCATTGGCGGTGATGATCATCCTGGGACTGGCGGTGGTTACTCTGGCGATCACCCCCTGGATCGATCGTGATTTCCGTGATATCGGCATTTACTTCCGCTCGGCGATTGGCAAACGGGCTGCTGTATTTGGATCCCTGCTGGCGGTGTATCTGGTGCCTTTGGCGGTCATTCTGGATGAGTTCTGGTATGACGTGCCGGGTTGGTTGCCGGGTGTGCATACGAACATCACTGTAGGTGTTATCCCCTTCCTGATCACAATCTCCGTTTTTATGGGGATCTACTTCCTTTTGAAAAGCGGTTTGTTATTCAAAAATGAAAAGACCAACCACAGCGAAGCCTTGCTGGGCGTTTTCTCATTCATGATGACCGGGTTAATTCTATTAACAATTGTTGGCATATACTTCCGCGGCCAGAATATGGCGCTCGTATTGCCATTCTAAGCATCTGGGAGCAGTGACATGAAAAAAATGAATGAACAAAATCCTGAAAAGGATGGGTTAAGCGTATCAAAAAATGTCAGCCGGAGGGACTTTCTGAACATCAGTCTGAAAGCGCTGGGGGGTCTGGCTGCCATTGAACTGGGTGTTGCCGGGATCCTCTTCCTGCGATCGCGCAGTCTGGCTGGTGAGTTTGGCGGGGTGATGACCATTGGGAAGATCGAAGGTTTTGTTCCGGGGTCTGTTGTGGAGATCGAAGATGGCAATTTCTATCTAATCTGCACGGAAGATGGCGGATTTATGGCAGTTTACCGGCGCTGCCCACATCTGGGCTGCACAGTCAAATGGATGGAAAATGAACAAAAATTCCTGTGCCCCTGTCATTCCGCCACTTTTGCCAAAACCGGTGATTTCAACAATAAACTGGTGGCTCGTGCATTGGATTATTTTCCGGTTTCTTTTGATAAGGGTATGGTGAAAGTGGATACCACCGCTCCGATTGTACGTGAACAGCATCTACCACAACATGTCAGCTACCCGGGTTAAGACGAGAGAGAAGGAGTATCGGATGGATAAAACAAAAATAATCAGTCTGGCAGCTTTGCTCGTCCTGGTGATTGCCCTGCCGGTGTATGGATTTATGGAAAAAGACCGCATGGAACGAACACGGGCTGCGCTGAATGACCAATTCATGATGGATGGTATTGAAATTTATGTGCAGAACTGCGCTGGTTGTCATGGGAATGCCGGTGAAGGTGTGGGCATGGTTCCGGGGCTTAATCGTGAAGCTTTAATCGAAGCGCGCTCAGATCTGCTGTTCAAATCCATTGCCCGGGCTACACATGGCAGAGCAATGGCATCCTGGCATATTGATGAAGGTGGCATCTTAAGCGATTATCAGCTGAATGAAGTGGTCACCATGATCCAGAAAGCAGATTGGATGGTGGTAGCCCAGGTGGCCGCCGTTCGAGGTCCCAGCCAGCCTTTTGTTGCCGAAGGAGAGGGTGGGGTTGCCTATATGAATGTGGAGGATATTGATGATCCTCATCATTGCGCCACCTGTCACGAAGAGCCCGAGATTCATGCTGACCAGTTTGGTGTCAACTGTGCTCGCTGTCATAGTGCTACTGCCTGGGCGCCTGCTGTCTTAACCAGCCATATCTTCCTGATGGATCATGGTGGCAAGGGTGAAGTTTCCTGCCAGACCTGCCACCCGGTAAAATATGGCGTTTATGATTGCTATGCCTGCCATGAAAACCACCAGTTTGAAGAGATGAAAGAAGTGCACCTGGCTGAAGAAATTAAAGAATTTGACAATTGTGCTGCCTGCCATCCCACCGGTGTGGAGGGTGAAGGCGGACGACTGATCGAAGAGAATCCCGGCTTAAAGTATCCACTCAGTTTGGAAGAAAAAGCCAGCCTGGTGAATGATGCCAGTTTGTTGAAAATTCAACCCTCAACAGTGGAGGGGATAAAACCATGAGGTTTAACAATTGGGTTGCCTTGAATCAGGTTATGGGAAAGCAACTCAGGAAGGAGGCTTATGCTTAAACGCTTGTGGCTCCGGCAGAGCTGGTGGGTGCGCGCTATTATTATTTTTTGTATGGTATTGGGTGCCAGTGGTGCTTATTATGTTAAATCATACGCATCTTACCTGCTCAGCCCGGGCGAATTATCCAATATGGAAGCAGAAGAAGTGATGTTAGGCGGGGTCAAATCACATGCCGAGCTGGAGCGCCAGTGTTCTCACTGCCATGCCCCAATCCACTGTGTGACAGACACGCGTTGCCAGGATTGTCATTTTGAGATTGAACAGGATCGGCTGGATGTCACCACCATCCATGGCCGCCTGCCTGGGGTCTCCAAATGCCAGACCTGTCACCCGGAGCATCAGGGTCATGATGCCGATCTGACCGTCTTTGCTTTTCCCAATATCGATCACTACGCCATGACCGGATTTTCCATCCAGGCGCACGTGACCAATAAAGACGGCAAAAAATTTACCTGCACTACCTGCCACACGAAAGTGCGTGACATCATTGAAACCATCGATTGTGTGCAGTGTCATTCAGCTGAAAAACATGACGAATTAGCAGCGCATATTGAAGAATTCGGAATTGGCTGTATTGAGTGTCATGATGGTCAGGACAGGATGATCAACGGGTTTGACCATGAACCAATTTTCTCCCTGCAAGCCGGGCATGCTGAACTGGCATGTGCGGATTGTCACATCGAGAAAAAATATGTCGGTATGGGAACCACCTGCAGCACCTGCCATCTTGACCCCGATTTACATGTAGGGGTATTTGGTACTACTTGTGAGTACTGCCATACGGTAGAAGCCTGGTCACCTGCTATTCTCACCCAGCATAAATTTGAACTCAAACATGGCAACGAAGAAATCAGTGCCTGCGAAACCTGTCATGGTGGTAACTACACTGAATATCCGTGTGGCACCTGTCATAATGCTGGTGAAATGATCAGTGTTCATTTCTCTCTCGGTATTCATGTCATCCAGGATTGTATATCCTGTCACCCTACCGGGCGAGGGAAGGCAGTTATGCCAGGGCAACAAGTTGGAGAAGCAGAGCAAATCGGGCAGAATGCCACTGAGAATACCCAACCCAATTTGTCTGCGCCGATCATTATTACACAACCAACGGAAAAACCGGTTCAACAACAGAACCAAGGTCCGGATCAAACCAATCCATAATCAGGAACTTACTGGGACGATAAGTCCGGAAAGGATGGGGATGTATGAAACGAGGAATAAAAATACTGATAATGTTGAATGTGATCATGTTCTTGATTCTGGCAGGTCTATTCTTCCTGGCAGAGACATATCCATTCAGCCCGGGTGATCCGCTGTTCGCGCTGCAAAGCACTGCGGAGAGCAGCCGGGTGAAACTGGCGAAAAATCCAGAAAAGCGGGTTGAAATGAGTTTTGAACTGGTGGAACGTCGTCTGGCTGACCTGGCGATGGTTAGTGATCCGGATAAGGTAAAGCCAGCCGTGGAAGCATTTGATCAGGTGCTGACCCAGGCAATCATCAGCATTCAAGCTGTCAGCGAAGAAGAAGCTGCCAATTATTACCAGGAAGTCCAAACGCTATTGTTGCGGGTTGATCTGGTTTTGGGATCAGTAGAAAAAAATATTGAACATGAGCATCTGGCTGCCCTGCATGAAAAAGTGGCGATTTTACAAAGTGCCACAACGCCGCTCGAGATTCAAAAATTGGCTTTGGAACAGACTTTACCTTCCATCATTGCTCCTAAAGCAGTTCCGTTTCTCAGTCAGGACGTGGATCATATCGATTTCACCCTGACGGATGCGCACGAAAACCTGGAATGTGAGCAATGTCATGCCAACGGTGTCTACGTCGATACTGCCACGGAATGTTCCAGTTGCCATATTCGCGAGGAGGTGATTGCATTATTATCTGAAGCGGAGGATTGTGAGATCAAGCGCAGTGAGCGTGTGTATCCATACCACTTTAAAGGCGAATGTTCAGATTGCCATGAACCGATCACCTGGGATCCAAAAGAGTTTGACCACCGTGGCATTTATGACTGTATCTCCTGCCATTATGATGATTATCCACAGGATGAGGAAGTGATTGCAATGGGATCAGTGAATTTTATTGGACTGGCTACGGATAAAATAAAAACCACAATCGAACCACATTATCCTGGTGATTGCATCAGCTGCCATACCGATACGGAAGATTGGGCTGAATACAATTATGATCACCAGTTGGATACCTGCGAAAGCTGCCATGGCAGCCGGGGTTTCATTGAAGAAATGAACAGAAAGGTTCATGAGTGTACCCGTGAACAGACCTGTGAAAGCTGTCATCAGTACGAAAAACATCCTTCTTATTATGAAGGAATTGCCTGTATAACCTGTCATCAGGACGTGAAAGAATGGTTGCCAGCAAATTTGGATCATCAAAAATTACCAAATTGTGTAACCTGTCACGAGAAAGACAAACCGGAAGAAGATCATTATAAAAGCAATTGCAGCACCTGCCATTTCACTGGAAATTGGAAAACATTAGCGTTGGATCACACCACAAAAGCTGATTGTAAATCCTGCCATACGCAGCCAGTTAACCATAGAGCCGGTGAATTTGTGGGTCAATGTGTTTCCTGTCACACACTAAAAAGATGGAAACCTACTACCTTTAATCACACTCTGAGCAATTGCAGTACCTGTCATGTCAGTCCTGTCAGTCATTATCCAGCCCAGTGCAGTGCCTGTCATGTCTCAAATTCCTGGTTGAAGATTTCTGTCAATCATGCTGGTATGAATGTGTGTACGGATTGTCACAACAAACCAACGAACCATTATGCGGGATTGTGTACCGATTGCCACATTTCAAGCACATGGTATACAGAAACCTATCATAATAGCTATTCAACAGTGTGCGGAAATTGTCATATGGCACCAATTGCTCATTTTCCTGGTACATGTGAATCCTGTCATACAAACACTGATAATTGGAGTTCAAGCTTCAATCATTCCTCCACTTCGTATACTTGCAGCACCTGTCATCCGAAACCATATGGGCACTGGTCAGGGGAATGTTCCAATTGTCACTTTACAGATTCCTGGTCGAATATATCATTTGATCACACTGGTTTTACTCTGTGTAACTCATGTCATTTACGTCCTGTCGGACATCCACGTGGGCAATGTTTTCAATGTCACAACACTTATACATGGGAAGTTCCACCAACACCAACGCCACTACCGACCAACACACCATTACCGACTTTCACCCCAACCAATACACCATTACCAACCTTTATACCGACATTCACACCAGAACCAACATTGGAACCGACTGCGACACCAGATCCCACGGAGACGCCAGAACCGACATCGGAACCAGATTCAATCGATACTGTTGAACCTTAACTATCTATTAGAAATTTTTCCCTGAGGTGCTTGAGGGCAAGGACGGGTACGGGTGGGTTCTGAACCCACCCGTACGAGTTCAGAACCCACCCATACGAAATCTTATGGAATCGAGGTGGACTAATCAAAATTTAATTTATAATATTTGAAAATTGAATAGGGAGGGGGCTATTAGTGCAATCAAGGACGGAATGCATGAAAAGCGGAAAAATCATAATCATAGCCCCAATTGTTTTACTGTTATTAATTGTAGTCAACATAGTCGTTTTAGCGGAATTACATCCATATAGACCTGGTGATGCTTTTTTTGGGATTCAAAGCGCAGTGGAAAATACCCAATTAAAGCTGATAAGCCATCCCCAAAAGCGCGTTGAGTTCAGCTTCGGGCTGGTCGAGCGTCGCCTGGCTGATCTCGAAATGATCGATCAGCAAGTGCAAGTGCAACCAGCCGTGGATGCTTTTGACCTGGCGATGACCAGTAAAAATAAAAATTGTATGGACTGTCACGCGGATGGGGAATATATGGACAAAGCCAGCGAGTGCTCCCAATGCCATGTGCTGGATGTGTATTTTGCCTCTAAACTGGGGACCGAATATTATCGACCTCAGTATCTGGAAGAAGATTACCCGTATCACTTTGGTGGGGATTGTAAATCCTGTCATCAGGCACCTGCCAATCATGCCAGTCAGGGATTCACTGCGCAATGCGGCACCTGTCACTCCAGCCCGGCCAACCAAGCACCCCGGGCCCGGGGCACAATGTTCACAGTGCCATACGACTGATACGTGGGATATACCATAATATCGTACGGGCGATTGGCCGATCGCCCCTACTGATACATGGGATATAGCGTAATTTTCGTACGGGCGGGTTCTGAACCCGCCCGTACTGTTTTTATGAAGACAGTTGAAATGCATGCATGACGCGGTCTTTGACGATAGCGTGATCGACGATGGGGGTGGGGTAATGTTTGCCAATGACACATCCGTATTGTTGTTGTACATCCATTGGCATGCTCCAGGGTTCATGGATGTTTTGTGTTGGCACGTTTGATAGTTCGGGTATCCATTGACGGATGAATTGTCCTTTTGGGTCAAATTTCTTGGATTGCAGGATAGGATTAAAGATACGGAAATAGGGAGCTGCATCGGTACCCACCCCGGCTGTCCATTGCCATCCACCGTTGTTGGCTGCCGGGTCTCCATCCACCAATTGCTGCATAAAGTATAGTTCACCCAACTGCCAGTTGTGCAGCAGGTCTTTGGTCAGGAAGGAAGCCACGATCATACGGCGCAGTTTGGGAATTTCGCTGGGAGATTGAATTGGGATTCCAATTCAAAGTTTGATTTATTCATGACGCAAAGCTTCTACAGGCTGTAGATTGGCGGCACGGTTGGCGGGATAGATGCCAAAGAACAATCCGACTGCGGTAGAGAAGATGGTCGCTAATAGAATGGCATCCAGACCGACGACTGGAATCAATTCAGTGTTGTTGGCTGCTGCTATCAAACCGACGATATAGGCAATCGACCAACCTAAGCCAATTCCGAGGATACCACCAAACATACTTAATAATGATGATTCGGTCAGGAATTGGACCAGGATGTCTCGCTTACGGGCACCAATGGCTTTCCTCAACCCAATTTCGCGTGTTCGTTCGGTGACGGACACCAGCATGATGTTCATAATCCCGATGCCACCTACCAGGAGTGAAATGGCGGCAATCCCACCCAGAAAGATGGTCAGTACATTGGTGATGCTCTGCGCAGTGGCGACAAAATCCTGCTGCGAGAAGATCTGAAAGTCATCTGCACCCAGATCGGTACGATGTCGTGCGCGCAGGATCTGTGAGATTTCTTCGGAAGCCTGATTGACCAGGTCCGCGCTGATAACCTGAACGAGGATGAAATCCACACGATCACTCGAACGCCGGATCAGGCGGGATTGAGCGGTCGAGAAGGGTATAACGACGATATTGTCTTCACTTCCAAAGGCTCCACCACCGCGCGGGGTCAAGACACCAATGACGCGGAAGGGTTGCCCTTCAATGCGCAGGGTCTCGCCGATCAAACCATCACGATGACCGAACAGTTTATCCGCGACTTCCACACCGATGACAGCTACAGAGCCACGCCCAAGGATGTTCTCTTCGCTGATGAAATCACCTTCGAGTAAGGAGTAATTTCGCACCTCTAAATATTCGGGAGTCACCCCATTAATACTGGAATTGATACTTTCACCACTAAAAGTAACCGACAAATTGGAACTGATGTACGGTGCGACCAGTGCGACAGACGGTGCCTGAAATGGATCTGCAATGGCTTCTGCATCACCACGGGTTAATGGTTGTGGATTACGCACATCATCGTTGCCACCACGAAAAACGAAGAGCAAATTGGAGCCTAAGCCACTGATCGATCCGGTGATGGTATTTTGAGCGCCACTACCGACTGCCAGCATGGCGATCACGGCTGCCACGCCAATGACGATACCTAAAATGGTTAACCCGGAACGCATTTTGTTAGCGTTCAAAGACTCAAGGGCTTCAATGACTGCCTGTCCTATGTTCATGCAGGCACCTCCTCACCGACAACCTTGCCATCGCTCAGGTTAATGATGCGTTGGGTTTGACTGGCAATGCTCTGATCATGGGTGACGATGATGATGGTGGTTTTACGTGTCTTATTGAGACTGAGGATCAGATCCATAATCTCCTTGCCGGATTTAGAATCCAGGTTACCGGTGGGTTCGTCTGCCATGATGATGGCAGGATCATTGATGAGCGCTCGGGCGATGGCCACACGTTGTTGTTGACCACCGGAAAGCTCGGTTGGCCTGTGCGTGACACGGTCTCCCAGACCAACTGAGTTGAGGGCTTCAATCGCTTTTTGCTTGCGACCTTTGGTGATACCACCATATCGTAGTGGTAATTCCACATTTGCCAGAGCCGTCTGACGTGATAACAAATTAAAACTCTGAAAAACGAAACCGACCATGTGATTACGGGCAGCGGCTAATTGATCATCGTTCATCTGTGAGACCTGAACACCATCCAGAATATAATCACCTTCCGTGGGGCGATCCAGACATCCCAGAAGGTTCATCAAAGTCGATTTTCCTGAACCAGATGGCCCCATGATGGATACAATCGATCCGCGTTCAATATTGAGATCGACACCATCCAAAGCGCGGACCTCGACTTCACCCATCTTGTAAATCTTTTTTAAATTGCGGGTTTCAATTACCCAGTCATTCATATTAACCTCTAGAATCCGCCACCAAAGGGTCCACCCTGCGGTGTAAATTCAGTGGGTGGGTTGAGTACGATCACATCACCTTCTTTGATTTCACCTTCCAGTATTTCACTTTGCAGGTCAGACGTTGATCCAATGGTTATATTGACCGGGTTGGGAATCAATTCTCCGGGTTTAAGAACATAAACAACTCGCTGTCCTTCTCTGAGCCGTACTGCCCGGTTGGGAATAATCAACACATCTTCGATTTCACTGACAACAATGTTCACTGCTGCGGTCATACCGGGGCGAACGAATTCATCAGCGTTGGTAAGCTCGAGTGTAACAGTGAAATTGACAATGCCTGCGGTGATATTGGCAACCTGTGCAACCTTGGTGATGACCCCCTCATATTCTTTGTTGTTGATTGCATCGAAACTGATGCGGGCACTCATACCAGTTTTTAATCGATTGATATCAATTTCAGGAATTTCTACATCCACCAAAAGTCGAGATAAGTCATCGATGCGAAATGAAACAGCCCCCGGTGTAATTTGATCACCAGTTTTCGAGCGGATCTCAGTGACAGTACCATCAAATGGAGCACGCAAATTGATCAAATCAATCGTTGCTTCGATGGCAGCGATGCGTGCTTCTGCAGCGGTAATGTCATCTGGATCAGGTCCGTCCTTGAGTCGTTCCCACTCACGCAAAGCCTCATTGTATTGAGCCTGAGCCAGAGCAAGATTACCATCAGCAATTTCTATTTCCATCCCACTGGGCAAACCCTGAACATATAGCCAGTTGGCACGAGCACGATCTTCCAGTGCTTTTGCTGCAGCCCATTCCGCGAATGCTCCAGCCCGGACAGGATCATCCGGGGAAAGATGATCAACCAGATCATACCGTTTTTCCCATTCTTTGGCGTTGTTTTGTGCCAGGACATAGTTCGCATAGGCTTCATCGATGGTGTTTTGTGATGCTCGTTGAAATTGTTTAGATTCTCGGCGGGTTTCAGCTTTATCGAGCGCATCAGTTGTATTAGCTAAGTTCGCCTGGGACTGAGCCTGTGCTAAGGTGGAATTCAAGAGTGTATCGAGATTCCGTTTAGCGGTCACCAGATCGGCTTCTGCCAGGATGATATTTTGAGAGAGAGATGTTTTCCTTAAAGCTGCTAGAATCGAATCTCCAGAGACTGTGTCCCCCAATTCATAATTAATGGTGTCTATCTGACCCGTCGTCTGCCAGCTGACCAGTGCAGTTTGATTCGCTCGTACTGTGCCAGTAGCTCCTACAATGGCGGTCAGGTTTCCTCGTGAAACCGTAATGGTTTGATAAGTGGATGCCATATTTTTAGCCGCATTATCCCTCGCAAATCGTACCCCAAAATAAATACCCGTTCCGATGATGGCGAGGATTAAAATGATTATGATTGTTTTCTTCATGTTTCCCTTCCTGAACAAATAAAAAATCCAAAAAATCATCACAGAAAATGATTAAGGATATTTGGTTTATGTATTGGTTTTAAGGATTGGTTTTGATTCCCTACCTTGAAATCAACGAATAATTTTTCAGGAATCAAATTTTTTCCAGTGTTTATTGTAATCCTAATTTAAAGGTTCAACTGTTAGAAATTTATTAATTACGTTAGCTTCAGCGAACATCCATGTTAAAATTGTTGCATTAAGCATACCATTAGCGATGACAGCATGCTTGAAATTGTATAATGATTGTATAAAGTATGTGGAGAAATGTAAAAATCATTGGGAGAAATATTTTTTGGGGTTTGTTATTGATTCTCATGATCAGTAACAGTGGTATCCCTTCCTTAAAAATGAGTGAAATCGTGCGGGTGGAAACCCGTTGGATGGAATTTGATTATGTCTCCTGGACTTTGGAGACATTAATGAGAAAAGCTGCGCAGATTTCATTGGGTACACACCGGTATTTGAGTGAAGAACAACAGTCTGCTATTACATTGAATTATTTCGATTTGATCAATGAACAACGTCAATTGAGAGAAGTGATCAATAATATTTACGCTGATCCAGCGATTCAAAATCCACAGGTTCAGGCTGAACCTTATTTAAAAAGACAACGGCAAGTTCAAGAGGGATTGCGCCACGTTGGTTATCTGTATGAAGCTATATTACAACACCAGGTATCTTATGTAGCCGGTGACAAAAGCCTGGGATTCATCCGCCAACCGCTCCCGCCCGTGCAATACAATACCACCTCAATGCCGTATGCGTTGATTGTGTCTCCCCGGGAAATCATCCGCCAGGACGCAGATATTTCCTTGTTGCCAGATTTAACCCTGGACCAGATTGTCGCGCTGGAAGAGGCTGTAGAAGAAAAAATGAATGTATCTGCATTGGTGGTTCAAATTGGTGGTGTTGGGGTTTATCCAACGATGGTCATGGAGACCAGCAGTTTGACCTGGTTATCCGAAGTGGTCTCGCATGAATGGATACACAACTTTCTGACCTTGCGTCCATTGGGTATACTGTATGATCAGACACCTGAATTACGGATCATCAACGAAACAACAGCCTCCATCGCTGGTAAAGAGCTTGGGAATGCTGTGATTGAATATTTTTATCCCGCATTATTATCACCCCCAGTGCAAGAGTCTACATCTGTGGCAGAGGTAATCGTTGAGGAACTCCAGGAACCTCCTGCCTTTGACTTTCGAGCAGAAATGCGTGAGACCAGGGTTACAGCAGATGCTTTATTAGCTGAAGGAAAAATCGAAGAAGCTGAAGCCTATATGGAAGATCGACGTATTTTATTTGTGGAAAATGGGTACAATATCCGGCGATTAAACCAGGCTTATTTCGCCTTTCATGGTGCCTATGCAGACCAGCCAGGTGGTGCGGCAGGTGAGGATCCTGTGGGTGAGGCGGTTAGAAGTCTCCGGGCACAGAGTAAAACACTGGCAGCGTTTGTGCGACGAATCGCCTGGGTTACTTCTTATGAGCGACTGCAACAACTGGTTAACTGATATTTTTTTCATAAAATGATGATTTTATTTACAAACTAAAAATCATCATCCATTCCACTACCAAATCCACCACCCATTCCTGGATCCAGATCATTGGCCAGATCAGGCAAATCCCGTTCGATGTCTTCAGGTGATTGGCCTTTTTCCAAACGATCTACCACCTCATCAAATTCAGGCGGCATATCTTCTCCCAATTCACCGGACATCTTACGCATCATTTTACCAAGCGCAACGGGATCGTCTTCCAATCCTTCCAGGCTGGAGGGATCAGAAAAATCATCCAACCGGCTATCTTCGGATTTTGCAATTCTGACTCTGCCAATTTTGCGCGTTACCTGCTGGTTGCCACAGTGTTTACAGACAACCGTTTTATTACCATATTCCGCATATGTCAGGAATACATCAAAGCGGCGTTTACATTCCAAACAGCGATATTCATAAAGTGGCATATGAGAAAGTCCTTTTTACTCAAGTAATTTTGCTGTACTTTTCCTCTAATTGGTTTTCACCAGCTAAAAGTTTGATGAACAGCTTTTATCCATTATAATTTGTCTATTATAGATTCAGAAATATTTTGGCTGAATTTGATTCTTTCAGATGAGATCTGAGAAACCAAACAATGAATGATGAGGTCCAATGAGCGATAACAACAGTATATCCTTTGACTTACTCAAGCTCGAACCATTACTGATTGTGCTTTCAGGACCTTCAGGTGTAGGCAAAGATGTAACATTACAGGCATTAAAGAAACGCAATATACCCCTGCACTTTGTCGTGACTGCAACCACACGGGAAGCCAGGCCGGAAGAAACACATGGTGTGGATTACTTTTTCTATAGCAAACAAGAATTTCAAGCCATGATCGATGCAAATGAATTGCTGGAATATGCGATCGTTTATGACGATTACAAAGGGATCCCCAAAGAACAGGTGCGCAAAGCCATGCAAAGTGGTCTGGATGTTATCCTGCGTGTGGATGTGCAGGGCGCAGCAAAATTAAGGGAATTAAATCCGGATGCAGTACTCATTTTTCTTTTACCCAGCAGTGTGGAAGAGTGGCATGAGCGCCTTAATAACCGCCAGACGGAGACTGAAGAAAGTATGAATATCCGGCTGAACAAAGTAAAGTGGGAATTGGAATATCTACCGATTTTTGATTATATGGTTGTGAATCGCCATAATTGTCTGGAAGAAGCTGTCGAGACGATCGTTGATATCATCCATGCTGAACACCATCGCACAATTCCCAGAAAGATAACCTTATGAAGATGATGAATTACGAACAACCTCCTGAAAACTATTTGTCAGCACCTCCGCCACCCCAGCAAGGTGTGCGCGTGGAAGTTGATAACCCGGTGTCTAAACCTCTGGTTACCTACTTCATTCTGGGTGTAACCGTGGTTGTTTTTCTCCTACAGTTACTGACCCAGAACACGATGGGCATTGATTTGCCTGCTGCGTACCTGGCGAAATATAACCAGTTGATCTTATCGGGACAATTATGGCGGTTAATCACCCCTGTGCTGGTACATGGCAGTATTGCACATATTGCCTTTAATATGTATGCCCTCTATATTTTTGGCAGAAATCTTGAATATCAATACGGACATGGTCGCTTCCTGTTGCTTTATATCCTGAGTGGTTTTGCCGGGAATGTAGTTTCATTTGTTTTAACCCCAAATCCTTCTTTAGGTGCTTCGACTGCCATTTTTGGAATGTTATCTGCTCAGGGTGTTTTTATCTATCGCAATCGACGTTTTTTTGGCAGCCGCGCCCGGTCAATCCTTTCGAATATTATCTTTATTCTGGGTATCAATCTCATCCTGGGATTAAGCCCGATGATCGATAACTGGGGGCATCTGGGTGGATTGATTGGCGGTCTGGTATTTGCTTGGACATCTGGTCCTTTGTGGGAAATGCGGGCTGATTTGCAGGGATATCGACTGGTAGATCAGCAGGAAAAATGGCAGATTTTCATGGGAGCACTGATCGTCCTTATTGCGTTTGCTGCACTTGCAATTGTGCGTTGGTTTTGAAAAATTCATCCATTAGGATTTTCCGAAATTAATAGCAATAATTTCTGAAAATTTTTATAAACCTCGATTGTGTCCTATAAATAATTAGCTGTCAGAGTGTTTTTGGTGGGCGTACACCCACTAAAAACACCCGCTTACCCCGATTTATTGGGATTGGAGTCTCAAGCCGGTCAGGGATAGCGAAAATCAGGTAATTGGACTGATCTTGGTTCTCAATGATGTGATCACCAGGAAACAAGGCGCAACTCGATTTGGAGAAAAGTGAACAACGTTTTCGGACCGTTCTTAATCAAACCTTTCAACTGGTAGGGTTGCTTACTCCGACAGGTGAAGTTTTACTGATCAACCAGACAGCACTGGATTTTACGGGGGCTGATCCGACAAAAATTAATGGGAAACCATTATGAAGCCGGACAAACACTGGCTTCGATGATGGTTGGCTTTAAAGTCCTGGAAAATCAAAGCAACGATTCCCAGGCTGTTGTCAACCAATGTCGCGAGCTTAAAAAAATCACGGATGGTGTTTTGGAAAATCTACACCGATTATCCATATCTCCCCGGCCAGCAACGCTAGATCATTTGGGATTAATCCCCGCCCTGAGACAACATACTGAGATGATCCGATCGCAACATAATCTGAATATGCAATTTGAAGTGGTTGGTGAAATCGAACGTCTTCCCAATGAATTAGAAACAGCTATTTACCGCATCGTGCAGGAAGCACTCACCAATATTGTCCGCCATGCAAATGCTTCCCATGCGGATGTATTATTGGAAAGAAATAAGAATTCAATCATCGTTATTATTGAGGACGATGGTATCGGCTTCGATCCTAAAAACAGGGAAATTAATCATCTGGGACTGGTGGGAATGCAGGAAAGAGCTACCATGTTGGGAGGGTCGATCACATTGGAAAGTTTTCTGCATCGTGGATCGACAATAAAACTTGAGGTGCCATGGCAATTCGAATCATAATCACAGATGATCATCGTATTTTAAGGGCAGGATTAAGATCGTTATTAAACGCCGATCCAGGGCTGGAAGTCGTTGGAGAAGCGACGAATAGCAAAGAAGCACTGTCACTGGTGAATCAATTAAGACCAGATGTTGTGGTTTTGGATATTGGCATGCCTGGGAATGAGAATCTGGATGCTCTTAAGGGAATTAAATCTGATTCACCTGAAATTCGGGTTTTGATGTTAACAATGCATGAGGACAGCGAACTTCTTCAGGAATGTCTGCGACTGGGAGCGAATGGATATATTATCAAACGGGCTGCCTAATCTTAACTGATTGATGCCATTTACGTGGTGCAACGTGGCATGGTGTATGTGCACCCATCCATGATCCAATCCCTGGTTGCAGTCCAAAAAAAGACGAAAACAAAGTCATCTGAAGTGGAACCACTCACCCAACGGGAGATAGAAGTTTTATCGGACCTCTGGCTGGATTGGTACTAATCTTCAATACTTCATTTACCTTCAATACCCTTTCAGGGAACATTCTGACCATGCCGTTACAACCAAAACAGATTCAATACGAAATGGGTGAGGCTTTTGAACAGGAATATGGCCGCATGAGTGGAAATCTCGGTGTTGAATCACCCAATCCTCAGGCAGGAAATCAGAATATGATTCTTTATAACTTCGTTGATCCACCCACTGAAATTCTATATGGAATTGAGCTGGCTCCAGGTATGGAATTATTGCCCATCAGCACGACTGATGATGGTACCCAAATCTGGAAGATCACCCACAACGGTGTCGGTACCCACCCCATTCCCCATCTTAACACCGTAAAAACTGTATTAACCATTACAGGAAAGGGAGAAATCCCTTTCCTGTAATTTCAATTTTTTGGGGGTAAAACCTCTACATCTTCTGTTATTTCAGATTTTTCAATTCGGGAGAGTTAATCATGAAAAAGCTTATCTTTCTTCTGGCGGGTTTCATTCTGGTAAGTGTATTGTTCATCGGTGGTTTCCGTTCCACCGCGTTCGCTCAGGAAGCTGAGAAAATCAGCAGCCTGGAATTACTGGGAAAGGCGATTTTCTTCGATACTGATCTCTCGGTAAATGGCGCACAATCCTGTGCCACCTGCCATGCGCCAGAGGTAGGGTGGACAGGTCCGGATTCACAGGTGAATCTGGGGACAGTTGTTTATCAGGGAGCTTTACCAAACCATTTTGGTAATCGTAAACCGCCTGCATCCGGTTATGCAGGTGATAGCCCGGTACTTTTCTTTGATGAGGGTGCCGGGGAGTGGGTCGGTGGAATGTTCTGGGATGGACGCGCGACAGGAGAAATTTTAGGTGATCCTTTGGCGGAACAGGCACAAGGACCTTTCCTGAATCCACTGGAACAGGCTATACCGAATGCTCAGGTTCTGTGTATCCGGATCAAACAGGCAGATTATGCCGGTCTTTTCAAAGAGGTTTGGGGAGATCGTTCCCTCGACTGTGCAAAAGACTCAGCTGGTGTGTATGAACGTATTGGTAGGTCTGTCGCTGCTTATGAGCGAAGCGCTGAGGTTAATCCCTTCAGTTCCAAATTCGACATTTTCTGGGATAACGCAGTGATGGCAGGAAAAGATGTGAGTAAAATCAAATTCTCCGGGGGAGGTGGAATGGGTTCAGGCATGGGACCCGGTGGTGGTGGTATCGCAGACCCGAATCGCTGGCAAAATTTCCGTAACCTGGGTTTGGCAGCCTTCAATGATCCCAGCCGTGCAAATTGCGCTTCCTGCCATTCCATCGAGCCGGGATCAGCCGGTTATCCTCTATTTACCAGTTTCACTTATGACAATGTTGGAATGCCGAAAAATCCAGACAACCCGTTCTATACCATGCCGGAAGTATGGAATCCGGATGGAGCAGACTTTGTGGATTATGGTCTGGGAGGATTTCTAAAGGGTGCTGGATATCCAGAAGTGGTGTATCAACAGGAGCTGGGAAAAATGAAAGTGCCATCTCTGCGGAATGTGGATTTGCATGCCTCTGAGGATTTCGTCAAAGCCTATGGCCACAACGGCTATTTCAAATCACTGGAGGACATCATTCTTTTCTATTCCTGGCGCGGATTAACACCATGAATGGTGGTCTGGGCATGGGTGGTCGTGGAATGGATGGATGCGCCGGTGGCGGCATGGGAGACATGATGGAGATGATGTGTGATCCGGAATTGTTCCCTGCACCAGAAGTTGACCAAAATCTTGCACAGATGAACCACTTCAATACGATGGATCAAAACAATATCCTGGCATTCTTGAAGACTTTGTCAGATGGGTATTTGGATTAATTTAAAAGTTTTTTATGGAGGTGACTATAAGAATTCCAAGTATTAAACCAATGGCTTAACTGTGCGATAGCGAATGGAAATCTAAACTCCAAATTAATTACGCTTTGGGGTTTAGAATTTAAATTAATGGGAGAGATCAGTTTGTTTTGATTTCTTGCGGTAATTTATGGTTGGGTATTGCATTTGAGCAAATTCTCCACCTCATAGTTTACCTTTTCTTTATCAGATGAGTATTCAGTATCTGCAAATATTCTTTCCCAATTGGTACAAAGGAATGGGTCCATTTTTTCCGTTGAGAAGTAAGCCTTTTCAATGAGTGTGTAAGTTTGATCCCATTCTTGTAGATGTGCATACGCTTCAATGAAGGGTAAGTATTCGGGACCATAATTGGGTCTCATGTCTTCGTTTTCTGCAATTTTCCAATAGGATACGACATCCCCCCATTTTTCTTCTGATCTGGCTAAATCTGCAAGTTGGAAGTAATAACACCATTTTGGTGTGGGTTCTTCTCCAAAAATATCGATTGGAACGGGTCGTTCTTCATTAAGGATGAGATCGGTTTTAAATGTGTCAAATAATTGATTTTCAACAACCAACAACAGCGGTTCATCTTTATACACATTGTCCAAAACCTGAAGGCAACCGCGTGCAGGTTTATAAATAACCGGGAGGGAAAACTCCATACTGGAATTAAAACTTAGGTTACGAAATTGATGGTTAATATCCATATGCTCCGGATATATATTATTGGTGAAATCAAGAATGTCATCTGGGCCATCGAACCACCAATATTTCATTGTTTCACTGTTATGACCAGTTGCATACAACACATTGGTGGCGTAGGCAATTTGATAATCGGAACTAAACTGGAAAGGTGTATATGGCGAGAGGATGAAGACTCCTTCTACCAGCGCTGGTGCACGCCATTTCAATTGCCAAAAATAGTCTTTTGCATATTGCCAGGTAAGTGTGTATGTTCTTGCGGTACGAATTTGAAATGATACAGAAGCCATTAAGAACAGTGCCATAATGATACTAAAAATTGCATTTCTTTTCTTTCCAAACAACCAGGATGTAATCAACACGAAAATTGGAACGGCACCTAAAACTATACCAAACAAGAAGCGACTGGACCACAATCCTTTAATCGCCTGACGACCTACAGCCCAGATTGGCAATCCGCCCAACAACATGGCAGCCAGACAAAGGGAAAGAATTAAAGCAGGGTATGGTACAGATTCACTTTCTGTGGAATTCTTTTTCTTAATCCATTGCACCATAAATAAAAATGATAAACCAGCTACAAAAAAACCGACCAACCAAGAGAGAATGGTTGTCTTGGCATGAATATCAACATCTTCTGGAATAATGGTTTGGGACCAAACATACATGACGGAATAAACAAGATCCTGTAAGATGATTTCAACTTGCTGAACCAATGCATCTAGCGGGTGTTGTTGAATGGCGCTCAGGATCCAGGGAGTATTTTTGACAATCATTCCTTCTTGTTGAATCAAAGGTAATACTGACATTCGAAAGATTACAAATAGGATAAAAATAAATAAATAGGGTAGCCAATTCAGGAAAGCTTTTTTAATTGCTACAGCGGTAATGGAATTTTCTCTTTTAAATATGTAAAAAAGAATCAATACTCGCAATAATTCCAGACCAGTGAAGTACTCTATAATCAACATTTGCAGCATAGCTAAGAATAAGGAAAAAATCAGATAGATCCAGCGATGTTTTAATTCCTGTACTGCTTTAATCATCAGCCATATTGATATACTAAAGAGAAGAAAACTAATGTAATGAACCATGCTGGTACGGATGACGAATTGTCGGGTAATTCCAGGATACACTCCTAATAATAAACCGATCCAACCAATCTCCAAAATATACTTCGGCCATAGACGCAGAAATGATTTGACAATAAAAAGTACGGCTGCCCAATTGATCAATAAACCTACTAAATGCCAATTAATGGGTTTCGTGCCAATGAGTGGATTTAACAAGAAATGAATTATTGAAGAAAATGGACGATCAATGAGGAAGTAGCTCCAAATTTGGGGAAAACTAAACAGTTGCTTTTGCAGTAATACGCCTTCCCAGTCGTCATAATAAAACCCAAGGTTGGCTACCAGTAGTTTATGAGCTGCAAACATAACAAGAAACAAAATTGCAGCATACAAAGGAAAACCTACTACTGGATTTATTAATTGGACGATGTGGTTGATTATATTGTTGATTGCAGATTTGAATTTTGTCATAAATCCCCGGAAAGAAAGTATGAATTTCTAATTATATACTGGATTTATCTTCGAAAACATAATTTCCCTGCCAACATGATTTGATTTATTTTCTTAAAAGATAACCAAATACTCAAAATAGCGCTTTAGCGTTATTAATGTTGTTTGAAACAACATGAACTTTGGTAATAAGATGCAATTTATTTTCCAAATTGTTAGTCACTGTGATTTTGGCAACGTAGTTTACGGATGAATCCCGGGATTGCTGAGAATTAACACCTAACTCATTATCCATTTTGTCCATCCCTTTTTTGTATTTCGGAAAATCATAGGGATTGTAGAAATGATCCACTTGGAATCTGGTAATGGAATAAAGCCAAAAACTCATGACTAAAAATATGACTATGGGTGGATAAAACTAAAAGAAAAAACGATTACTGTTAACCTGATAAATTTTTGGAGGTCAATATGAACAAATCCCAGGTTTCAAAACCTACAATGAATAATCTCAAACCGTTTATAGCTCCTTACGCCAAAGCGAATACGAAGAAGGCTATCATCCAAATCTTCAATTCAGTTATTCCATATTTTGTGTTATGGGGGTTGATGATCTGGAGTCTCCAGTATTCATATTGGATTACATTCGGTTTGTCCATCCTGGCTGCATTGTTTTTGGTACGGGTTTTTATCCTTTTTCATGATTGTGGACATAATAGCTTGTTCCCATCCAAAAAGATGAATGCACTTATTGGTTTTTTTATAGGAGTTCTGGTTTTTACACCTTATGAACAATGGTCACGAACACATGCTATTCACCATGCTTCCAGTGGAAACCTGGACAAGCGCGGGATCGGAGATGTGATGACCCTGACAGTGGATGAATATATTTCAAAACCAGCCATCGTGAAGGTAGGTTACCGGTTGTTTCGACATCCCCTAGTGATGTTTATATTAGGACCGGTGTATATGTTTCTGATCAGTCACCGTTTCCCCCGTCCAATTTTGGGAAAGAAAGAAACGCGTTTTCAGATTTATCATAATCTTGCCTTATTGGCGCTGATCATGATTATGGTATTAGCAATTGGCTGGAAAGAGTACATCGTCATTCAATTGCCGGTTATCTGGATAGCAGGTGCGGTCGGAATCTGGTTGTTTTTTCTGCAACACCAGTTTGAAGGTGTGTACTGGGCTGAAAGCGCAGAATGGGATTATGTTGCTTCAGCGTTAGAGGGTGCGTCATATTACGAGTTACCAAAATGGCTGCAATGGTTCAGTGGGAATATCGGATTTCATCATATCCATCACCTCAGCCCCAAAATACCTAATTATTACCTGGAAGCCTGTTATAAAAATGGCGAGATTTTTCAGAAAAAAGTAAGAAAGATTTCATTCTGGGAAGGATTTCAATCGGTTGGATTGGATCTAATCGATGTCAAGAATAATCGTTTGATTCGTTTTCGGGATTTGAAACAAGCCGTGGTGAATGAATAATTAAATAACAGGAGATGTTTTTCATCTCCTGTTATAGACGCATTATGATTTATAGAAAGGATGATTTAGCGGAAAAAATTATTCGATGAACACTTCCACATGTTCACCATCTTCTTCATCGAAGACATCCACAATCTGGCCGATTTCTCCGCTTTCCAGGAATTCATTGATAACATTTGGGTCAATCCCTTCAATTTCGGGGCTGAACTTCATACCCATTTTCAATCCAGCGCCTACCAATCCAATCGGTAAGCGAACGTTGACCCTCGTTTTACCTGTATCGGTATCGGTTACGCGAACACGAAAAAATTTTCCGGTTCTGAAACCTCCTCCTCGATCATAGCTTGGTGCCGAGGGACCGGTTGGCATAGATTTGGATTCAACACCAATAGAACCTAAAGCTTCTAATAATTTAGCAGCCTGTTCTGCATTAATCACGCCTTCCTGTAACATGGACAGAATTTTGATTCTTTCTTCTTGTGTTGTCATGGCAATCACTCCTTGTTATTCTGTTTTCTTTCCTGCTAATTGAGACTGCGCTTCCTCAGGGCTGATTTCACCACTGGCTAATGCATCTAAAATACGCATTCTCTCTTCGGGTGTGAATTTGACCGGCTCATCCGCTTTTGGTTCAAAGCCTAATAATCGCAAAATATCCTGCAAACGATTTCTTAATGTGGGATATGAAAGACTCAGTTCTTCTTCCATGCGATTAAACCTGCCCTCACAGCGAATGAATGTCATTAGAAAATGCATTTGTTCTTGATTAAGCACGTTAAATGGGTTGGCTGTTGGAGCAAAATGTCCCTGGATGCTGGTATCACAATGGGGGCAATATAAACCGGTCACCTCCAGATCATTTCGACACATGGGACATTGAGTGGGCAATTTATTCATCGGAACCTCCTGCATTAAATTTACATTTCTTCTATCTATCTTCAGTTTGCTATATTGTAAAATTAATAATCTTAATCCAAATTTTCTATTTATAAATATATTATCATAAAATATCAATTTGTCAACAATTAACTTCAATAATATTGAATACATTATGAAAAATATTTAATATCTGAAAGAAGAAATATATATAATTTATTTATCGTTAACGAATTGTTAAAATTAATGATGTGATTTTGAATCGTGATATACTAATTTTGACCTAATGGTTTTCGATCATAACGGCTAAAAATGAGGGAAGCTATGAAAACTTTGCTAATCATGCGACATGCCAAATCAAGTTGGAAAGAACAGGAATTGCCTGATCATGAGCGCCCATTAAAAAAGCGCGGGCGTAAAGATATTGCAAATATGGCAAAAATTCTTAAGAAAAAAGCCTTAATACCAGACTTGATACTTTCTTCCAGCGCTGTTAGAGCGAAGGATACCGCAACATTAATGGCAGAGAAGCTTAATTACAAAAAAGAGCTTGAATTAATTGACGACCTTTATATGGCAGAACCGGAAGCATACATTCAAAAAATTGCTACAGTTCCAGACAAAGTTGAGAGATTATTAGTTGTTGGACATAATCCTGGATTGGAAGGGTTGGTCATGACACTGGGGGATAAGATTACCTCTTTACCGACAGGTTCCATTGCCAAACTATACTTGTTCGTTGATAAATGGAGTGACTTGACCACTGAATCAGATGGTGAAATAAACCATGTCTGGGTTCCAGAAGATTACCGATAAAGTCACGAGAAGCTGAATTTCAGCTTCTTTTTATATTCAAAATTTCAAAGATTGAAAATATTTTTTTCGTTGAATGCCGATATAATTTCCAAGGAGTCAATATCAGTATAATTAAGTTACTTGAAAAAAAGTCATCGCATTAGTGGACCCAGGATCTATGCTTTATATTGTTTCGACCCCGATTGGAAATTTAGGTGATATGTCTCTCAGAGCCATAGAGACGTTGCGTTCAGTGGATTATGTAGTCAGTGAAGACACGCGAAAGACTGGAATTTTGTTGAAGCATTTTGATATTCATAAGCCTCAGATATCCTTTCGTGAAGACAATGAAAAAAGAATATTACCCAAATTGATGGGGCTTTTAAATGCGGGGAATCATATCGCACTGGTTTCGGATGCCGGAACCCCCTCCATCAGTGATCCCGGGTTTATATTAGTTCGTGAAACGCTGGCAGCGGACATTGAACTGACGGCCATTCCTGGCCCGACGGCGTTAATCACAGCACTGGTGCTTTCCGGTTTAGCGGTGCATAGTTTTACATTTCGCGGATTTCCTCCCCGCAAGGCGGGCCCTCGGAAACGATGGTTGGCCATTGATGCTCAATCGCCGCATACATTAATTTTTTACGAAAGTCCCTATCGATTGAAAGCATTTCTACAGGATGCTCTGGAGGTCTATGGAGATCGTCCTGCTGCCATAGCAAATGACCTGACTAAAAAGTTCGAAACCATTTACCGTGGTCCGCTGACAGTATTGATTGAACGGTTTACAACCGAATCCATTCTGGGTGAATACTGTGTTGTGATCGCGGGAAAAACGGACAGCCCAGAAGAATAGGTCTTAATTCATCGCAAAGAACTTAAAGCGCGTGTTATGATCGAAATAATCTTCGCTCTCAGCCTGTTTGAGTTTTGATACCACCAGGTAGGTTGCCGGGGTCATCAATACTTCTATGCCAACTTTGAAGATGTAATTGGTGAGCACCAGACTACCCCAGATTACCCACGGGAAAACACCTAACAAGGTTGCGACGGTTACAAAGATCAATGTATCAAAACCCTGTCCAATTAATGTGGAGCTGATGGTTCTGATCCATAAAAAGCGACCAGCCATTTTTACTTTTATTTTTGCCAGGGTCACCGAGTTGCTAAATTCACCTACCAGGTAGGCCAACAAACTGGCGATCACAATGCCACCGGTGCTCATGCCACCCAGGATTGAGTCGTATGCGCTCTGACCAGCATATTCCTGCCAGGCTGCTTCACCAGGTAGGACTTTTACCATTGCCAGAATCACTGAACTGAATGCCAGGGCAGCAAACCCGGCCCAAATGACACGGCGCGATCGACGGAAACCATAAACCTCGGTTAAAACGTCTCCAAAGATGTAACTGATGGGGAAAAGGATGGTGCCTGCATCAAAAGCCAGGGGAATACCAAACAAGTTGACGCCCCAATCAACAATCTTGGCTGAAGAAGCGATATTGCTCAAGATCAACACGGTCACGAATAAGACCATGATCAGATCATAATAACGATACATACTAATTTTTTGTGGTTCCTGGTTCAAAATTATTCCTTTACCAATTCTTTTTCTTGCATTATAAACTCAAACATCTGCCAATTCTACCTTCCTTTGAAGGAATTGAACAGGCAACGAAATGAAAAAGTTCAGTTGTTTCCTTTGGTTATATAATAACAAGGATGAGATAATTGTAACTTAAAGCCGTATGAATCACTTTTTTATTGACCCGCAACATATTCAGGAATCGAGAGTCCTATTTCCATCTGATGTTTCACACCAGATCGTCAGGGTTTTACGTTTGAAAATGGATTCAACGGTCATGGTTCTGGATAACCATGGGCATCAATATGAAGTCAGACTCGAAGATCTGGATGCCACCCAATGCATTGGGGAAATCGTGCAAACTCTGAAAATTGAGACAGAGCCAGAAATCAGATTGCATTTGATAATAGCCATGACTCAACGAGAGAAATTTGAGTGGATTCTTCAGAAAAGCTGTGAAATTGGGGTCTATAAAATCACACCCACTATAAGTAATCGATCGATACAAATCTCAGTTTCTGATTTTCGAAAGAAAAAAGAGCGTTGGGTACGTATATTGAAGGAAGCTGCCGAACAGAGCCGTAGGGGTATGATCCCGGTGTTAAATGCTCCGGTAGAAATTCAGGCAGCATTTCATGATCCTGCTCCTATCCGATTGATGGCCTGGGAAAATGAACAGAACATTCGCCTGAATGACATTTTTGAAAACCAAAATTTTTCTGAGATTTCTCTTTTGATAGGACCAGAAGGTGGCTTCAGTGAGCAAGAGGTGCAATCTGCCAAGTCATTGGGGTGGATACCATTCAGTCTGGGGAAGCGTATACTGCGGATGGAGACAGCTGTCATTGTGGCTTCCGCGTTGATTTTGCATCAAAGTGGTGATATTTAACGGTTTGTGACTTTAATGAAGATCGTGGATCAATGCTCGTTTGGGCATTAAGTTTCTAATTCTTTCACCGGCAGGTTTCCCACGTCCCAGGATCCTTCCCGCATGATCATGCATAATCAACAGGGGGGCATTTTGACTGGCTGAATTCACCAGATCCTCTCCCCGCATCCAGGAGGAGAGTTGATCATCATCAAGAAAGTAAATATGATCGTTTGCCAAACTGCCAAAGCGGGTGACAAATTCATGTGAAAGCAGATATTCATTGTCTGATACCTCTGCCAGAGGTAGGCCAAGTGATTGAACCGGTAAATCCGGAAAATTTTCGATGAACTTGCCTGGAAAACAATGCAGGTTGTTTTTGTATTGCCAGATTTGCCAATCGTATTTCTCGATCAGGATTTCAAGATGAATACCGTATAAATTGTTAATTTTCTGAAATAAACCTGTTTGTTTTATTTCAGGATAAACAAACCAGTTGGCGGATGACAAAGGTCTTGATGGCGGTTGTTTGACTTTGCTCTCAATCTCATTTACTTTTTTGATTCGGGCTGCAAAAAATCCTGCTGTTCCAAATCGAAATGGCCAGATCCGGGCTGCGTTTGCAACCTGAGGGTTAAATGTAAATTGTTCGAATTTATCAATCGCGTGGGCAGGTTTCTTGAGAATGTCCTCGATCGGGTCAATCTGAATTTGATGGTGAAATTGATTGAGTATCTCATCCAGCACCATTTCATTTTCTTCTACTGTCAGTGTGCAGGTGGAATAGACGACCTGCCCACCCATTTTTAAGGCGTGTAAAGCGCTCTCCAGCAGCTTGCTCTGGCGCTTGGCAAGGTTGTTGATTTCTTTCTGTGTGATGGATTTGATGGCATGCGCATCACTCTCCCGTAACCCTTGCATGGAACAGGGAGCATCCAATAAGATCGCGTCGAAGGTTTCCGGAAACCAGGAGCCAAAATATTCACCTGGGTAATTGGTAACTCCTACATGACTGCTACCCCAATTCTGAAGGACGATGCGCAAGGCAGTCAGGCGTTCACGACTGGAATCATTGGCGATGATCAATGCCTGATCATTTGTGCGACTGACCAGATGGGTGGTTTTTCCGCCTGGAGAGGCCGCCATATCCAGAATGAGGGGATGTCCTTCAATTGTATTGAAATCAAATAATTCAACGGGTAACATGGAGGCAGCATCCTGAATATAATAATGCCCTAAGCTGTGTTCGATAGTTTTACTGAGGGAAAAATGGGTATCAGTTACCCAGAATCCTGTTTCACAAAAAGGCACAGGTTTTAACTGCCATTGGTATTGTTGTGCCCACTGTAGCACCACTTCAGGTTGGTCAACTTTTAGGGGATTCAACCGAAAGGATGGGAACAAAGGTAGCTCCAACTCGTTCATCAACGCCTGAACTTCCTCCGGACTTAGCAATGGAAGGAAACGGTCGAGCATTGCTGCCTGAGGTTTCTGTATATTCTCCTGCCGTTTTTGTTTTCTTTTTGCCATTATGGAATGATTGTAACCGTTTTAAGCATGGCTGCTATTTTCTGATCCAGAAGAATAATTCATTTTCGACCTGAAACTCCTCAACCGACCAATTCAAGTCTTTCAGCATGTCATAAACCAGTCTACGATGTTGATCGGACTTGTCGTGTCGCATGGTCATGCTGGTTGCCGGTAGGGAGACCAGCAGGTGTTTGACGTTCAATGCCTGCCAGAAATTTCGATTGCAACCACGTTGGCGCTGATCAAAACGATGCGCTTCCTTGAAGAAAAAGGCTACATCCGCTTCCATTTGAGGTGGGTGTATCAATATATCCTGTTGAATAGCTAACGGAGGTCTTTTCAATAAGTTGAAAAAGGTGTTTATGAATTCCACCCTTGGTTTGATGATATCAAAGGCATAATACTGGCAGTTTTGATCAAGCTTCATCCAGGGGAGACCAAATGGATGGTATCCACAGGCCAGATCAAGGATGGATTGCGGTTTTCCAACCCTGTTAAAAATTTCCTGATAAAAAACATCCAGGAAAAGAATGCGTTCCTGCGTGGAAATATGGCTTTTGAGGATTTGTGTACAGACTTTTTTGATTGCCTGTTCATCCTGTTGGAAGAGGGTTTTCAGATCCTGGGTTGCCTGATCATAGTCGCTGTCACCCAGATAGGTTGCAACGATGTTGTGGAGCTTCTTTCGCACAGCTTTATGCAAATCCTGAAGCCGTTTATGATGGGGAGATTCCTGGATGTAAAGTGACTCGATTAATTCCTCAGGAATATCCGATGACCGATATTTCGGGGATTGTAAGACTTCCTGAACATATTGCTCGATTGCGTCTTCGGAAAGCGTTAAGCGGCTCATTTTTTAATCAAAAATGCCTGTTCGTTCGGGAAAGAAAAAGTTGAAACATTCCAACCGGTGTTGTGTAATAAAGCCTGGAAATGCTCACTGTAAAACTGGCGCATACCTTTCTTTTTCCCGGACAATGATTGCGCTGGAAAGCTGACCAACAAATTTTGACACGGTAAATCCTGGAGGATTTTTGCGCCGATGTTTTTATCGATTTGTTCCAGACAGGGAATCGTCTTTAACACCAATCCAAGTTGAGCCTTTTCCTGTGGAATTTGCTGTGTGAGATCACAACAATATGCCTTGCCATTGATATTAAAGTGTTCAAAATATGCATTTAAATATTCGATTTGATCCATGTAAATATCACAGACAATTAATTGAACAGAGGAGGAGACTGGCATCCAGGCTAATGCTAATGGATTAAGTCCACAGGCAACATCCAGAATGGATTCTATAGGGGAAAGAGAAGAGAGAATCTCCAGGTAAAACTGGTCAATAATCTGCAAGCGTTCGCGGGTGGAGGCATGGTTTCCCATTGTCTGGATAAAATATCTTCTTACTTCCGGGTTATGAATATCCTGGGGAAGACTTTTCATTTCAGAATACAAACGTTCATAGTTGATACCCTGGGGTTGGTATGCTGAACCGACCTGATGGAGTTTGCTGCGTATAGCTTTTATAGAATCTTTCCAGGATCGACCTTTTTTCAGTTCATTTCTGGCAATATTTTCAATCAATTCAGGGTGAATGAAGCGATACTTTGCGCCTTCCTGGACCTGTTTGACCATTTTTTCGAGTTGTTCATCCATGGGTTATTTTTTGAATCCGTTCGGTTAATTGAGTCATAAATCGCAAATTATGAATAGTAGCCAGACGTAAGAACAGGCTATCATTCATTTTAAATAAGTGATGTAGATATCCACGTGAGTAACGACTGCAGGTCAGGCAATCGCATCCCCCAGAAAGGGGGACAGGATGTTTGATATGCTCCTGATCGTTGATGTAAAGATATTTCAGCCAATTGCCGGATAAACCCGCCTGGGGGGTGTCCTGATTATTAGCGAATTGGTACAGGCGTCCGTGACGGGCATCCCGGGTGGGCATGGCGCAATCGAAAATTCCATAACCCAATTGATAACAGGCAAGTACATTATAAGGATGGCCAATGCCCAGCGCATGCATGGGATATTGCTCCGGAACCAGATTACGGGTGTGGGTCAAAATATCCGTGAGCAAGTTGCCTTCTCCATCCAGTGGCCAACCACCATACCCATAGCCATCAAAACCAATTTTCAATAATTCATCCGCACAATATTTACGTAAATCCTTGAGACCACCACCTTGAATGACTCCAAATAAAAGCGGACGGTCTTTGTCGTTCAGCTTCTTTTGAGAAACGAGTTTGTCAAAAGTCTCCCGGCAGTGTTTTGCCCAGGAAATGGTGCGATCCACACTGAGTTCCTGTTCTTCATCCGACGCATCCACATGGGTGCAATCATCCAGGCAGATGACCACATCGGCACCATAGGCCAATTGCAATTGAATGCTCTTTTCAGGGGTCAGTTGAAATTTGCGGCTGGACCCTTCGGGCTGAAAATTGATTCCTTTGGGCGTCATATTACCGAATTTTGGATTCTGTCGGATCAGGGAATACGCCTGAAATCCGCCTGAATCGGTAATGATGGGGCGTCTCCAGCCACTCATAGCGTGCAATCCCCCCAGTGATTGAATGGTGCTGGTGCCTGGTTTCTGCATAAGATGGAAGGCGTTCATCACGACAGCCTGAATCTTTGCCTGCTCCAGATCGACACTATCCACAGATCTAACCACACCAAAGGTAGCGTCCGGCATAAATACCGGAAAATCAAGATTCCCATTAGGTAAAGATAGCGAGCGAACATAAGGATAGAACATACTTAGATTATGCCTGAAGAGAGATCAAGCGGCAAGCAAATCTGATAGATTGATTAAATAATTGCTCTTATTCCGGTTACCATCATGGAGATACCCACGATGAGTAAAAGGATGATGATCAATCGCCCAATTGTTATTTTGGTCGATGGCTTCAAATATCCAATGGTTCCAAATAGTGTTATCCAGGCCATTGTTGCAGGAATCATAGTTCCATAAAATCCCAAAGCGAAAGATATGCCACGTAAGGGGGATATTTGCCAACCGGTTAAAATGGTAGGGACACCGATCGTTGCCCAAAAAATATACACATTCGGATTCAGCAAATTCATGGTGATCCCTTTTAGAAATGTCACCCTCTGCCTACTTTGCGGAACTTCCGATAATGAGATGTCATCTTTCCTTTTTGTGGTTTTATAGGCATCCCAGGCAAGGTATAAAATATAGAAACCTCCGATGATTCTCAATACATGCGTAAACCAGAGTGGGAGTTGGGAAAGCAAAAAGAATAATGATAGCATTACTGGACCATCGGAACCAAGTGGAATCAACGCTAATGGAAGTGTACGTTTCCATCCAGAGCGGATTATTTGAGAAAGCAAAAACGCCTGCATAGGTCCTGGAAGAACTGCAGCATATAGACCGAAAACAATTCCCTGTGTCAGAAAGTACATGGCGTAGACTCAGGGAAAGGTGGAATTTTGTTAAATGATATAGGCTCCAATGACTCTCATCTTAAATGTTTATAGGATGACAGTTATTATACTTCCAGGGTGATCGAATGCCAATGAACTTAATAAATTCCTATTCCAGGCAATATTCCAGCTCAATTTCATCATGGATGGGTATACCGAAATAACCAACCGTCGGAATTTCTGGTTTTTTTTCTCTGGCGCGGTCAGTGGCTCCAACGTTTATTTTTGTCATCTTAAATCCCCTTTTTTGATAGAAGCGCAAAGAGTAGATATTATCATTGGTTGTGACCAGGAATAACCTTTTACAACCCACATTACGGGCATGTTGTTTTACGGCTTCTATCAATGCAGCGCCGATCCCAATACCCTCGCGTAAAGAATCCAGGGTGACAATTTCACAATCATCTCCATCAAAATGATAGGTAATTAAACCGAGTGGCTCGTCCGAGCTGGGGGTCACAGCTACGAATCCCGGCAGATCAGAGGGGTGGAACACTGTATCATGAGAGACGACTATTTCTGCTCCCCATTGAAATACCAGCCACCTTTTAATCCAATCCCGATCTTCTTTTTGAACATTTCTAATTGAAAATATATCCATGATAACCATTCTTTTCTAATCATGCTCGTAAATGAAGCTGACAAATGAGAGAGCTTGGACTATACTTTTATTGTACAAAGCAATGATAAAAAATGAAATAGCCTATTTTTATTTCTGATTTTCGTGTCCTTTCAATAATTAGCGGTCAGTGTGTTTTTGGCGGGCCTGTGCCCGCCAAAAACACACGCTTACCCCGATTTATTGTGATGATACTGATTTTCGTTATAAAAATAAATAAGGAAGGGATCCAAAATGATTGAAATTACACAAGATAATTATGAGAATCTGGTTTTCAAAGCAAATGTACCTGTGATCGTCGAATTTGGCGCTGTGTGGTGCGCACCCTGCAAAAGGCTGGAACCAGAATTAGAGAAACTAAACGATGTATGGAAAGATAAGTTTATGCTGGCTCATATCAATGTAGACCAGGATCCCGAAATTGCCATGCAGTATTCTGTCATGAGCGTCCCCACAACAGTTTTGGTTAAGAATGGGAATGAAATGGAAAGATTTATCGGTTTCAAGCCATTAGGAAAGATCATTGAGCTTTTTGGAAATTATATTGAGAGTTAAGGTAACCAAATGTCAAATAAACAACAAAAACCATATGGGCTCTGGGATAGTCCGATCACTGCACTGAGTGTTTCACAGGGTATCCGATTGAATGAAGTGCAATGGGATACCAATGGCGAATTTCTGGTCTGGCTGGAAGGCAGATCAGACAGCGGTATTCTGGTAGCCAGTCAGATGGGGGAAGCCGGTGTGGATCTGAATGGAGAAATGAGCTGTCGAGGTGGGGTTGGGTATGGTGGCGGTGAATTTGCTGTGCATAATAACCTGGTGATTTTTGCTGGTAAAGATGGGCGTTTATATCGTCGCGAATTAACGCCACAAAAAGCAAAAGCGATCACGCCAGCTTATGGTACAGTCGCTGCCCCGAAAATTTCTCCGGATGGACGACATGTGATCTATGTATTCTCGGATGGTGCGAATGACGTATTAGGGGTGGTGGACACGTCCGGCGTTCAATGGCCACAGAAATTGGTACAGGGAGCTGATTTTTATATGCAACCTGTCTGGCATCCACATGGAAAAATGATTGCCTGGGTGGAATGGGATCACCCCAATATGCCCTGGGATGGAACCAGATTGAAGCTTGCTTCCTTGGAAGTCGATGAAATACCCAGTATAAAAATAATCCAGACAGTGGCTGGGGATGATGAAACAGTCATTTTTCAACCTGAGTTCTCACCAGATGGACAATGGCTCAGTTATTTAACCAGCGCTGGAGAATGGGATGCTCTGGTATTGGTAAATTTGAACACAATGGAAAAGCAGGTTGTGTACCAACCGCTTGATTTACATTTGATGGAACCGGCCTGGATTCAAGGTGTCAGAACCTATGCCTGGAACACAGATAACCAATCAATATTCTTACTACAAAATCAATTCGGCTCTAATAGTCTCTGGCAACTCAACATATTTTCTAAAGTCATCAAAAAAATTGATACCGGTAATTACACCTGGTTAAAACAAATAAGTGTTTCTTCAAAGGGTGAAATTGCTTTGATTGCTACCTGTGCCAGCATTCCTGCACGCCTTATTGTTGGGGAAGGCAATTCGTGGCGGGTGGAAGCCAGAAGTTCAGCAGAAAATATTCCACCTGCTTACTTATCCTCACCACAAGCGATTTCATGGCAATCGCAAGATGGGGTAATAGTTCACGGATTATATTACCCACCATCCAATCCAAATTTCCAGGCAGAGGGTGAGCCACCAGCGATCGTATATATTCATGGGGGACCGACCTCACAGGTAACTGCTGGTTTTAGTGCTGCCACAGCTTTCTTTACATCGCGAGGATATGCTTGGCTGGATGTAAATTATCGCGGCAGTACAGGATATGGTCATTCTTACAAAAAAATGTTGAATGGGCGCTGGGGCGATTTGGATGTTGAGGATGCTGTAGGAGGTGCCAGAGCATTGGTGGAACAGGGTCTGGCAAATGAAAAACAATTGGTCATTTTGGGTGGCAGTGCCGGTGGTTACACGGTATTGAACAGTCTGATTCGTCATCCTGGTGTCTTTAAAGCCGGGGTTTGTAACTATGGTGTCTCGAATTTATTCATGCTGGATATGGATACCCATAAGTTTGAAGCGCATTACACTGCTTCGATGATTGGACAGCTTCCTGCAGCAGCTGAGAAATATCACGCCTGGTCACCGGTTTATCATGCTCACAATATTCGTGATGCACTGGCGGTGTTTCAGGGAGCTGAGGATAAAGTCGTGCTACCAAATCAATCCGAGGTCATCGTTGATAAACTTCGCCGACAGGGTGTTCCCTTCATATATCAGTTATATGAAGGAGAAGGGCATGGTTTCCGCAAAAATGAGACTTTATTGGATTATTATCAACGAGTGGAGCGATTCTTGATTGAAAACGTGTTATTTGCCCCGTAAATAAGTTTAGATGAACGATTTTTTGCCATGAAGAAAAAAAGTGACCTGTTTGTGTCTACAGGTCATTTTTGTATTCGGCATTTTACTTTACCAGCGATTGTGCGATCCCTCTTTCCAATTGCAGGAGCGTATGCATTGTTTGCGGGAGAACATCCTCAAGTGGGACGGTTTGTTTTTCCTTTTGATGGCGAATTTTGAATTCAACCTGTCCCTGTGATAAGCTCTTTTCAGCAACAGTAATTCGCAATGGGATACCCACCAAATCGGCATCATTGAACTTTACACCGGGACTTTCCTTGCGATCATCATACAGGACTTCAATGCGTGCCCGTTGTAATTCCTGATACAGGCTTTCTGCGACCACCTGCGGTTGATCTGTGTTTTTCGAAGGTAAAACGACCAGATGAACCTGATAGGGAGTGAGGGAAAAAGGCCAGATCAGTCCATAATCATCGTTACTGATTTCCGCCACACCTGCCAGGATGCGCTCAAGATCGAACCATGCTGAACCGATAAAAATTGGTTTGAGTTCTCCAGTTTCATCCTGAAAGTTACAACCTGTTTCCGAAGCCAATAGGGTGTCCGGGAAAGTGACTTTGCCCACCAAGAATCCGGATTGCTCTGAAAGGGGTTGATTACATTGAGGACAGGCAGCATCAGTTTCTACTTCGGTGATATCTGCGATAATATTTGCCTGAAAATCACGACCGTAATTGACATGCTTGAAATGATAATCCTTTTCATTCGCACCTGCGACCAGATTGGGAGAATTCGGAATCAAATCATCCACAACGATCAGAGCATCTTTTAAACCCACGGGAGAAGCAAACCCTGGGATTGCACCGATAGACTGAATTTCTAAATCCGAGGATGAGCGTATTGTATACGCGTTTATCACTTTGGCAAGTTTGCTTTCATTCAAGTCCATATCGCCACGGACAATCGCCATAACCACTTTTTCAATTTTTTCACCTTTCTCTATCATTGTTGCTGTTATAAAAACTGCTTTGGCGGTTCGGGAAGCAGGGATTTCCAGGAATTTAGCCAGATCTTCTATGGTTTTCGTGTTTGGTGTATGGACTTTTTTCAGGGATTCGAATGGTTCGGGTTCGAAAGGTTGTTTTACAGCGCTGGCAAATGCTAGATTGACACGGTATCCACATGATTCACAATGAAGTAATGTCGTATCTCCCTGGAGGTGCAGGAAAACGAAATCAAGTCCCGATTGTGGTTTGGGTTGTTGGTAATCAAATTCGACCACCGATACTGGCAAATTACACTGTTTAAATATATTTTGAAATGATTGAACAAGCTGTTGGAATTGTTGTGTTGCCCCGGATTGGTCCTTATCCAGTAAAAATGTTTCCAGCCTGGTCACCGATCTGGTAGATAATAAACCAGCTCGATTCTGCCTTCCATTCAGCGTCCTAGGTTGAATCTGAAAGAGAAGCCTGGGTAGTTGACGATGCGAGCGGATGGAATGTTGGATAAGATCTGCCAAATAGTGATGGGCTAAGCTTGCTAAGTACATCTGATGGTTTGAGGAATCAGATACATCCAGCATGTCAACGTCCAAAAAGGATTGGTCTGACCTATTTGTCAGCATTTCCCCGGATAATAAAGCTGGAATACTCAATTCCTGCCCATTGTGGCGAATGAGTTCCTGCCGGATCATATTTTTAATTTTTTGAAGGCTGCGGGTCGCCAATGGATTCAAGAAGAAAATATTCGTAGCAACCTGGCGAACATAACCAGCACGTTGTAATAATTGATTTCCAGGTGTGGTCGCATCCGCAGGAAATTCACGCAGGGTTTGATTGAAAAGTTGTGACATGCGCATGGTAGATAGCCCTATTCGTCCAGCTTTAAGTAAATGCGCTTGTTGATCTTTCCTTTGGACTTGTAATCAACAATATGAGCTTTACCAATTTCTGAGGTTGAACGAACATGGGTACCTCCATCTGCCTGAAGGTCAAGCCCCACAATTTCAATGGTACGGATTTCGTTGATTCCTTCCGGCAATAAATTAATTTTTGTGCGAATCAAATCAGGGATCTGAAATGCCTCATCCCGGGGGAGAATCTGCACACGAATGGGATGATCTTTCTGAATTTCTTTGTTAACCGAATCTTCGATGACGTGAACCAGGTCTTTGCTGAGGGTCTCGAATTCAAAATCCATTCTACCCTCCATTGGGTCCATGTTTCCACCGGTCACCAGAGCACCATAATCACGAAAAACAACACCACAAAGCACATGCATGGCTGAGTGGGTACGCATCAGTTGATAGCGGCGATCCCAATTGATTTTGGCACTCAGCCTTGTTCCCGGTTGGGGGAGGTTTCCTTCTGGATTAAGGGTATGCCAGACCTGATCACCAATTTTTTTCACCCGAATTACATCAATAGAATGGCTATCCAGGGTGATCCAACCGGTGTCGTTGGGTTGGCCTCCACCACCGGGATAAAAGGCAGTTTGATCCAGGCTGATGGCGTGAGATTCCGGATCGATGGCTGATACGATGGCTTCAAACGCCTGTAAATAACTATCTTTTTGGTAAAGTAATTCGGTCATAGTATCTCGCTCTTCAATGGAATGAATGTATTTTAGCATACCATAATATGCGATCTTCTCGGAGATCGGTCTTAATTGAATTTGACTGAAAAAAATAGGAGAACATGGGGATTTGTCCTCCTAAATAAAAAGATGATTGCTAACGAATTATTTTTCCATCAATAAATCATTGGTGAATGCTTTACTGACATCAATGGGTCGCATGGTTTCATATTCTACCAATAAATCAACCAATGCTTGCCATTGCTGTAGATCATGCCATCCAATTGCATTTTCATCGGTGATTGGACTACGCAGATCTTTTAATTCGGAGTCCAACATAAAACGCATATGTCCCCGATCTGTTTCCGGACCTGCATATTTAAGCACAATTTCAACTGCTTCATCGGGATTCTTTTCAGCGTATAAAATTCCTTCAATCGCAGCATCCAGGAAACGACTCAGTATGTCGGATTGATTGGCTAAGGTTTCCTCACTGGTAACATAGGTTAAACCGATGGAAGGAATGCCATAATCAGCTACATCCCAGAGATCAATTTCATACCCCCATTGCTGCATCATGTAAGGCTCATTAGATTTGAACACAGGATAAACATCCACGTTTCCTTCAGTTAGAATGCGAGGATCGAAACCGACATTCACTAATTCAATTTTGTTAAAATCTGCACCTGCTGCTTTGATCAATGCAAATAAATCGGGTGGTGGTGTACCCTTAAACCCAACAATATGATCTTCCCAATCCCTGGGAGATGTGAACCCGCTGCTCTTGAGCGCAGCAAAAGCCTGTTGCCCTGTCTGCCCGATCAATCCAATCGACACCAGGGGTAATCCCGGTTCTGATCGGCGCTTGAGAAGAACAGCAGCATCTTGGGTCGTGACCTGGACTTTCCCTTGTGATACCAATTGCAGATGCTGCCCTGAACCGGGTGAATGTTCGATGGAGACATTCAAATTTCGGGCTGAAAAGAATCCTTTTTCCTTGGCGACGTATACACCGACAAATGGTAAATTTGCCTGAGGTTTATAGCCTGCCATGAATGTCATGCTGTCGATCGTTGGGGTAGTTGTGGGGCTGGCTGTGGGTAAAATCGGAGTACAACCAGTCAGAAAGATGATAAGGATTATGAGAAGGGATGATGAACGCTGTAACATAAAATCTCCTGAAATTAAGAATTGGTTTGAGCTGGTTGCCAGAAGACAGCTTTAGCTTCTGACCAGGTAATAATGCGATAGATGATCATTCCCGCCGCAGCGAGAATAAAAATTGCAGCAAATAAAAAGGGTAAATTTAAATTGGTGTATGCCATCCACATGGTGCGTCCTAACCCTCCGGAGGCACCAGTCCATTCCGCCACAACAGCACCGATTAACGAAAGCGGGCCTGTTATTTTTAGTGCTGTAAACAAATAAGGAATGGCAGAAGGTGCCCGCAGATATCGGAAGATTTCCCATCGGCTTGCATTCCAGGATTTGAATAAATCGTGAAGAGCTGGATCTACGCGTTGCATGCCACTGAGGACATTGATCAATACCGGGAAAAAGCTCATCAGGGCTGTGATGATAATTTTTGGTAAAACACCAAAACCCAACCATAAGGTTAATAGCGGTGCTATGGCAACCATAGGTGTGGATTTGATCAGAATTGCCAGAGTCATCACACCATCTTCAAAACCAGGCAAGAGAGTCAGAACGGATGCCAGAAGAAGCCCTGCAAGAACACCAATCAAAAGACCGGTCAGCGCTTCGCCCAGGGTTAAGAAGGTCGCCTGGGCAAATGTATCCGGGTGCGATAAAAGCGTCTGGATCACACGGGAAGGTGCAGGCAACAAATATACAGGAGTACCGGTTAAAAATACGCCCAATTCCCATCCGAGGAAAAAAACTACTACAATGCTCAACGTGATGAAGATGGTTTTTCTGGATTGTTTATGCTGCATGATTGAAATTTCCGTTTGGATCATGATGGAGTATGGAACGCAACCTGAATAAAAGTTCTTGAAAATCAGGATTATTTTCAAGGCGAGGATGAGGAATTGCAGTGGGAATGTCAGCCACAATGCGACCTGGTTGTTCAGAAAATACCAAAATTCGATCAGATAACTTGATCGCCTCATGGATATTGTGAGTAATCCATAATACGGTGGGAGAAAAATCTTTCCAGAGGGAGAATAATTCTTCGGTAAGACGTTCGCGGGTCAATTCGTCCAATGCAGCGAAAGGTTCATCCATCAACCAGATGGGAGCATCCTGAAGCAATAAACGCGCTAATGCCAATCTTTGTTGCATACCACCGGAGAGAGTGTATGGGTGCTGGTCAGCTGCTCCTTCAAGCCCGACCCGTTTGAGTACCTGTTCGACGCTTAATGGCTGTTGGTTTTTCACTTTTTGAAAACGTTCCGCTAATCGAAGATTACCTTCCACTGTTAACCAGGGCAACAAGGCCGGGCTTTGTGCCATCCAGGCAACCTGTCCATTTTCGATAGCCTGTTTAGGGTGAAATTCTCCAATTCTGATTTCACCTTGAGAAGGGGCGATCAGGTTCGCGATTAACCTTATCAAAGTCGATTTACCACATCCGCTGGGACCAATCAGGGCAACAAATTGTTTTTGAGATATATCTAAATGAATATCTTCCAGTGCATGTGTGGTTTTACCGTTGAAGTATTGATGAGAGAGTGATTGAATTGAAATTTGCATTGCTTAATTCTTTTCTGCTGCCAGACCCATCCACCCTCTCAAGGTTTCAGGGAAAATGGTAAAAACGGTTTCCACTTGGTTGATAAATCGTTGTGGTGTATCCTGTCCCAGATATCGTTTGGATAATTTACTGAGCAATGTAGTGCGGGTATCAATATCAACATTTTGAACTTCTTTGGCGGAACCGCGCATCACAATACGTCTATAAGGGGACCAGGGCTCATCGATGGTAAGGGAAACCTGTGGATTTTTGCGAATATAATCTACCCACTGACTACCATGCCAGGCAAGAATGTTGAATTTTTTCCCGTCCCATTCCTGCCAGACAGGTATGACATGCGGTTGACCATCAGGTCGAATACAAGCCAATCGGGCAGTCCAGGGACCGATCAAGAATTGCGCTATCTGAGAATCATTCATCATTGTAGTGGGCTGAAATGAAGATTGTTGATCGTGGTGATAAGGACTGTATTGAAGGGCACCCAGACGATATGATATGCGGGCAGCCATTGCTCGTAATTCAGGCATCCATTCATCCAGAAGTTGTTGGGTTACCCAGCGATATTTTGGTACTGTGAGCAATAGTCCGGCGATTGGCTTGATACCGTCTGCACAAATTGGGACGGCAATTTCATAATAATCACTATTTTCCCGTAAACAATAGCCGTCTTGAATAACCTGGGTTTGATAAGGTGGAATTAAAATGCTATAAGCTGTAGTATCATCGGAAAGTGGCTCACCTACAGAATAGACAGCTCTGATGATCTGATCCGCCTCTCTTTGATCCAATAACAAGATCCCATGTGGACCAGGAACTGCCAACGCGAGGGTCTCAGAAAATGTTTTGTTGTGTAATTCCTGTTGAAAAACGTTGATTAATGTCTGGTAAGAGGGTGAATTGGTACCTGACCACGATAACAGACGTGGTCCAGCAATGTAACGCCCACGTGTTTCAGATTGATCGAGATAGCCGATATCTTTCAATTCCTTTAACAAAGTGAAGAGTGTGCTACGGGAAATTTTGGTTTGCTCTAGAATTTCCTGTGGACTTAAACCCTCAGGATTTTGCATAAAAAATTCAAGCAGTCCTAATGTTCTTTCAATTGTGGAGGATAAAGTTTCTTTTTTCATAATAAAGTACCATATATTGGACTACAGTCCAGTATATCACACTTTGTATTATTGGCAAGTGATTTAATTAAAAAAAGGCATCCTTTTGGAAAGATGCCTTTAATCATTTATTAGTTGTTTAAATTATCGCAAGAAGAAGGTTAAGACGATCAAAATCGCGATGAAACTTCCAGCCAATATACCAATTCTTTTCAAATCTTTTACAACGTATGAATAATCCGGATTAAAATCGGTAGTTGATAAACGATTTCTCGGGCTGTTTAATACGGCAGCTGTTGTGTTATCGGCGGTTCTAACTGATTTTGCTTTTCGGTATTGTTTTTTTGCCATGGGAGACTCTCCTCAAACAAATTCTTCCATATCCTGTATCAGAATAGGCGACATTATTTATACCACGTTTTTGAATTTATTGGTCGAGCAGAGTCGCGGATATCACTATTCGATGGGTATCAACCATGTATGGATAGCAGGAAATTAATGTTACAACCGGGTCTGAGGTGGGAGTCATTACTTCCACCTGAAGAGGACCAACAACCTGCTGTTGTTGTACAACATAGGTGTAAGCACGTTGATTGGTGTAAACAATCACTTCATCGCCAGGTTGCAATTGGTCCAGGTCACGGAATATTTCACCAAACACATCATTATGTGCTGAAAGAACCAGGTTCCCATTCTGACCAGGGTTGGGGGAATGAATGTATTGACCGACGCCTTTTTTGAGTTGTTCTTCACCATCACCCATGACGATCGGCGCATCCACCGAAATAGCCGGGATGCGGATACGAATCGCCTGTTCCGGGCTTGCGGTTGGTAACGGAAGGCTGGCCATAGCCTGAACATGAGCACGAAGATGCTCCGGTATTTCAGACTCGTTGAAACGCACACCACCGGGATCTGTTGGCGGGGTGTGCCCGGATGGCAACACAACCGCTTGAATAATGGCTGTGGGAGTCAGGGTTGGCAAGGTCATCGCAGCGATCGCTTCCTGATTCAGATTCTGTAAAAGGCCAAAAATATTAAAGAAAATAAAAATCAAACCAACTACAGCGATTACTTCGATACCGACCAACATTCGATCAAAAAAAGTACGCTTGGGTTTTCGATCCTGTAGATAAGCATCCAGATCGTCATCTGATTGCGACATGTCCTCGGATAATAAACCTGGTGTTGCCACCGGTTCTAAATTGATCATGCGGTTTGATCTTCTGTATTGGGAAGGTTGACGTGATCTTTCAGCTCTTTGCTTCTCGATAATGACCTGGCGCAATTCCTGAATGGACATGTCGTCAACAGATTTTTTTCTTTTTCCAGCCATAGGATCCTTTTTTGTGATTATACACTAATCCAATCATCTTTTTTAAATCCATATATCAATATGAGTGCTAGATCAATACCTAGCAAATTTGTCACATTTATAAATCATTGTTAATTAACTAATAATGCAGCGTTATAATTAAGTATTCAAAAAAATCAATCTTGATTTTTCAATCTTTGCAAATTTTTAGGAGGAAGCATGCGACGTTTCCTGTTAGGTATCATTATTATTGTTTTATTTTTAACAGTTTCATTACCTGTTCAGGCACAATCTGAGATCACCATTGAAGAAATGCAGGTTAAAATCTGGCCTGAATATGATCAACCATCTGTATTAGTCATTAACAATATATTTTTATCCGGTGATGTGAAGTTCCCAGCGCGTATCAATTTTAATATCCCAGTATCAGCTGGGACTCCTCATTCAGTTGCCGTTCGAGAACTGGATGGGCAATTGTACCTGTTAGATTATGATATGACCACTTCAGGAGAATGGAACAAGTTATCTTTTACATCTCCCTACGCTGATATTTGGATTGAATATTATGATTCTTCATTGGATTTGGAAAAAGCGCTCCGCAATTATGAATTCAAATGGGTAGGAGAATATGTTGTTAAAAACCTTTTAATTGAGGTTCAGCAGCCAATAACAGCCACCAATATGACCTTCAAAGAAAGCATGGGTCAAGCGCGCATAGGTAGTGACGGGTTTACCTATTTTACAAACGAAGTGGGTGAAATTAAAGCCAACACAAAAATTACTTTAAATTTGGAATATACAAAAACAGATAATACACTTAGTTCGAGCATGACAGTGCCTGTGCAACCAGTGACACCATTAACAGAAGACACGATTCAGGGAAAAACATCTTTTGCTCAAATCGTACCTTTTATTATTGCAGGAGTTGGTCTGGCGATGTTAGTAATTGGGGTACTTTGGTATATGAACAAGCAAAAAGAAATCTTACCAAAATCGCGCCAACGACATGTTAGCAATAAAAGAATGCCAACGCATCAGGAAGGGGATTCGATATTCTGTCACCGCTGTGGTCGTCGGGCGGATTCTGGGGATGTATTTTGTCGATCCTGTGGCACAAAGTTGAAAACTGAGGAATAAGTTTGTATTCAGATTCTGTAAAATCCTTCCCTTGATTGTATGGTGTATGGGATTTATAATCAAGACAAGAAATTGGGAGTAGATTTTGAATAACACATATCCGGAAGAACCGATATTTGATCAGGTTGAAACAATAGAAAAAAAGCCTAAATGGCGCAGCTTCTTTTTGGAAATTTTTCAGACGCTCTTTTTGGCGTTGATTTTTTATTTTATTATTGATAGTTTTTTCCCGCGAGTAAGGGTGGAAAATATCAGCATGAAACCTACCCTGGAGCCGGGAGAATTATTACTGGTCAATAAATTAGCCTATACGATAGGTAACCCACGTCATGGAGATGTAATTGTTTTCCATTACCCTGGGAATCCGGAAGAAGATTATATAAAACGCTTGATAGGATTGCCGGGTGATGAAATAAGAGTTGAAGGTGGATTGGTGTATATTAATGGTCAATCGCTGGAGGAACCATACATTTCCGCATCACCATCCTATCGAGGAAATTGGGAAGTTCCGCTGGATTCGTTTTTTGTGTTGGGTGATAATCGCAATCAATCATCTGATTCACATAGCTGGGGCTTCGTACCTAAGGAAAATGTGGTTGGAAAGGCATTGATCGTTTATTGGCCGATTGATCAAATAAAGATATTAACTCACCCATTAATTGTAAACGCAGCCCACTAAAGAGATAATGATGCGCAGGTCCATTCAAAAAAGTAAAGTGTTTTGCCCTTCCTGTCAGGTTGGTAATTACCATCTCAAGTTGGTAACTTATTATGCTTGGCACAAGAATGATTTAATTACCGTACCTGATTTTCCAAGTTGGGTATGTGATGTTTGCAACCGAATTGAATACGATGAGAAAGCTGTCAATCAACTTCGATCATTATTGGCTTCTTCTACAGATGCCCGGGTGGTGGAAAATGCCCGCAAGAAGCCAAAGTCCTTGCAAACATCAATAAAAAATCGACGACCCCATAAAACAAATAACAATCAATAACAAATCTATTAGGTTTATATTGTTTTTATAAAAAAAAATGATAGAATAAATAAACTATTATTTTTGCTCATAACCTGGGGGGGCATGACCCAATTCTTTTCGTTTCTCTACCAGATCATTTCACTAATCACCATTACCTTCTTAATCAGTTTTGCTGTTTATGCCATTAGAAATCGCGTTTCCGTTGGAGCAGTTCCATTTGCTATTTGGCTTGGTTTTACCAGTGGTTGGTTATTTGTTCAAAACTTGATAGCATATTTACCTGAAGATTTGATTACCATTGGTCTCAGGATTGAGTTATTTTTATTAAGCTTTGTTCCAGCAACATTTTTACTGTTCATCCTGCAATTTACAGCACATAAACGGTGGAATAATTCCTGGCGGCAATCCATTATTTTAATTTTGCCATTGGTGACAATTCTATTTGGTTTAATTACCAGAATGGATGAAATGATTTGGAAAAATATTGAATTTTTAAAAATCAATAATTTAAATTTTGTTGATTTTGAGTTCGGTAATTGGTTTGTTATTTTTTGGATCTATTCGATTTTTTTGTATGGTTTCATTTTTTACGAGATCAATAATCACAGTAAATTATCCATAAACATTGAAATATCCCAGGCAATGATGTTCAAATTATCAGCGGGGATTTCATTAATTCTCAGTCTATTGTGCTTGATTCCATTATTTCAACCTGAGATCTTAAAAATTGCATCAATTGGTTTTGGTATCAGTGGCATATTAATCGGATTCTCGATATATCATTATCAACTTTTCGACCTTTCACCATTAATTTATCATTCTCTGCTGGAAAATATTGAAGACGGAATCATTGTGATCAATAAAAGCTATCGATTATTACAAATCAATCGAACAGCTAAAATGCTACTTAATCTAAATGGCAATGCAATTATCGGCGAGGTATTGCACTCCCTTCTCCCCGTGAATTCACCCTGGTTGAATGTGATTCTCTTTAAACAAAATGATTTGGTTTTCCAATCAGAAAATGGGCAGGAGACATATTACGAAATTAATTTCTCTTCCTTATCAACTCACAACCAGAATCCAAACGAACTCATTTTGATCCGTGATATTACTGAATATAAATCCAGTAAATTGGCGGAACAATCCGCTCGGGAAATGGCAGAGATTCGGGCTATGGAGTTGGATGTTTTACTCAAGGTGGCAGAACAACTCAATCAATCGGTCGAGTTAAAGGATGTGATGTCAATGGGGTTGGAAGCAATAGTCTCATTGATTGGAGCCCGATTTGGATATGTGATCCTGGCAGATGAATTTGGCCGGCCGGGGTTGGCGGGCTCTTATAAGCTTCCAGAAGCAGTTAAGGAAGCATTTGATGCATATCCGATTTGCCCGGTTTGTAAATCTTTTGAACGCTTATTAAATGGAGAATATCAGGAGCCGGTGACTTTCATGCCCTGCCGGGTATTGTTCGACGTTTCGATTTCGTATCCTGGTTTAATCAGTATTCCATTGAAATTAGGGGAACGTCGAATAGGTTTTCTGCATCTGGTGATGGCACCCGAAGTTATTTTTTCTGGTGATGAAATATCATTATTACAAACATTAGGTGACCAATTCAGCGCTGCAGTGGAACGCGCCAGGATGTATGAAAACTTTGAAAAAATGGCAATGATAGATTCATTAACCGGGCTTTACAATCGCAGACAGTTATTTAATCTTGGCCAAATAGAATTCAGTCGTGCCTGCCGCTATAACCATTCGATTTCGGTGATTATGCTGGATATTGACTTATTCAAAAAAGTGAATGATGTGTATGGCCACATCATTGGTGATCAGGTTCTTCAGCAAATTGCCAACCGATGCCGTTCAGTATTAAGAACATCAGATATTATTGGAAGATATGGGGGGGAGGAATTCGTTATCTTGCTCCCCGAAACAAGCATCCATCATGCACAGAATATTGCCAATCGTATTCGGCTTCTAGTGTTGGATAGACCCATTATGACGGATCGAGGAGATATCTCTGTGTCTGTCAGTTTAGGTATTTCCAGTATGGAGGGAGATTGTGACTCACGACTGGAATGGGTGATTGATCAGGCAGATCAGGCTTTATTAAAGGCCAAAGATTTAGGGCGTAATCGCGTGGTGACCTGGAAAGAAAACCAGTTGCCACTGTATCAAAAAATAGATAAACCAAAATAAACCCTTTCTCTCCAGGTAAATTAGGACAGAATGATTGAATTATGAAGGAATTCGTCATAAAATGGGTCTGGTTAACGATGAGATCAAATTGAGGTTTTTGAATGACAGATTATTCTACTTATATTCCAGAAAGTGTGATGGCTATTGTTGCTCATCCTGATGATATTGAGTTTTCCTGTGCAGGAACGTTAGCGAGGTTGGCAAATGCAGGTGCTCGTGTGAGTTATGTATTGTGCACCAGCGGAGATGTAGGTATTGCTACCCCAGGTATGACCCGTGAAAAAGCTGCAGAAATTCGGGAAGAAGAAGCCCGGCTTGCTGCAAAAATTGCTGGAGCAACAGAAATTATTTTTCTGGGTGAACCAGATGGATTATTACAAGCTACCCTGGAATTGAGGAAGAAAATTGTTCGGGAAATCCGGAGGTTTAAACCGGAGGTGGTAATAACAGGTGATCCCACTGTCGTTTTTGCCAGTGAATATTACATCAATCACCCTGACCATAGAGCAGCGGCAACAGCGGCGCTGGATGCTGTCTTCCCGGCAGCCGGGCAACCTAATCTTTTTCAGGAATTGGAAAGCGAAGGACTTCGAGCTCACAAAGTGCGCAAAGTTTTCATCTATGGGCAACAACAATCTGAGCTTTTCCTCAGCATTGACGAAACCATCGAAATAAAGTTGTCGGCTTTACGGGCGCATAAGAGCCAATTCCCCCATTGGGATCCTGGTGAACGCGTAAAACAATGGGCTTCCGAAAGAGCGAAAGATAAAGGCATGCAATATGCAGAAGCATTCCGCGTGATCACTTTAGAGGATGATGAAACATGGGAGCGTTTACGCCACACACAAAACGGCGTGGGCTAATGTTTGCGATTTATTCGCCAAACATCTCCAATAATAATGGATTAATCATCTCCCAGTTAGGTATGAGGATATTAGCTCCATCAGCAGTGATTGTTGGATAAACCATCTCACGTGTGATGGTTTGACTGTTGATTGTATCTGAGATGATGGCTCGCACCAATGCAACGCCAATACGTGAGATTTCGAAGAATGGGACATTCGTGTCTATTGCTTGTAAACCGGTCGAGATGATCAATGGGATCCTTGGCCACGAGAGCGGATTGAGCATTTGTTTAACGGCAGCTTTAAGCATCATTTGTCCGCGTTGCATTCTAAAGAAATCATCGCTACTCTGGCGATCCCTTACAAATGCCAGCGCCTGGTCTCCATCCAAAGTATAGGTTCCAGGTTCATAACCGGACATGGGTTCTTGAATTTCGATAATGATACCACCCATTGCATTGATGATATCTTTGAAGCCTTCAAAATTGAATCGGACGTAATAATTTACTGTTAATCCAAAATTATCACGAACAGTTTGCATTGCAGCGTCTGGTCCTGTACCAGCCAGATTTGCTTCAGCAAAGAAGTGAGCTGTATTGATGCGATTCTCACCATAATTCGGAATATTTACCCACAGGTCACGGGGGATGGATAGTAAATTGACATCCGGCTTCAGTGGAATCACACTCAAGAGCATTATGGTGTCAGTTCTGCCAACAAAAGTTCCTTCCGGAGAGCGATCGACACCCAGGATCAATACATTGGTGCGATAGGGAAATAATAAAATGCCAATGGTGATGGCCAGTACTGGAATTACCAATCCCCAAACACAACAACCACAACCTTTTCGCTTTCTCTTCGGTTGAATCTCGGGTTTATGTTGTAACGGCAATCGTGAATTGGAAATTTGAATGGGTTGATAATTGGCATTTTTATCATCATGGAAAATCGGTTGGGTATTCGCAAAAGTTTCCATGGGTTGGGTCACATCCAACGAGCGATCTTTTTGCTTTCGGATTGGCTGTGTATCTTCTTCAGAAAAATTTGTATGTGGATTATTTATATCCATCGTTTGAGTCACTCCAAATTTGTGCTGACAATGATTATAACCGGATTCAAAGTGCAAGGAAAAAAAAGATTTTCTTCTACATGATATATGAAAATACTTGACAATTCAGGTCGAATTAGATAATATAGTTTTATGCCCCCCCCGTGGGGAGGGGGTAAGGAGATAGGATGCACGATCATAAAGAAGTAATTCAAAGACTCAAAATTGCTGAAGGGCACCTGCGGGGTGTTCAGCGCATGGTCGCAAGATTCTCGAAGGTCACTTACATTCGTGCCTGGTCACTGCCGTTAAAGGTGATGATCCGAATGAGAGAGAACGGGTGCTGTTGGAAATTACCGAGGTTTTTGAAGCAGCAACCAAAGTATAAAAAAAGGAGATCAAATGACTGAAATTACATTAAATGTACCCAATATATCTTGTGGACATTGTGTCCATACCATACAAACTGAATTAGTCGATTTAGAAGGCGTTAAGAAAGTAGTTGCTTCTGCTCAAACGAGACAAGTAACTGTTTCATTTGAACAACCTGCGGATACTGAAACAATTAAAGCCTTGTTGACAGAAATCAATTATCCAGCGGTTGATTAGGAATTGAGTAAGGTTTCACCAGAGTTTATAGATAATCATGAAAGGTATATCCAATGGCTGAGTCAAAGCACATCGTATTACCCATCACAGGAATGACTTGCGCAAATTGTGTCGCTTCTGTAGAGCGAAATATTAAGAAAGAAAAGGGGATAAATTCTGCTATCGTGAATCTCTCTTCAGAGCGAGCGACAGTTGATTACGATCCCACTCTGGTGAAACTCCCTATAATCTTACAGCGTGTAGAACGTGCAGGTTATGGGGTCGCAACGGGTGAAGCAGATCTATACGTCCAGGGTATGAGTGATGACAATGACGCCAGACGTCTCGAAAAAGCATTATCATCCCAGGAAGGTGTCTTAGCTACCAGTGTAATTTATTCAGCGGAACGGGCAAAGGTTACTTATATTCCGACCATAATCAGCCAGCAGGACTTACGAAAAATTGTCAAACAGGCTGGTTTCCAGGCTGTTGAAACCGGTGATTCTGCAGTCGATGCTGAAGCGCAAGCCAGGGAAGCTGAAATAAATTACCAAAAGATGATGTTGATCATCGGCCTGATCTTCACAATCCCGCTCTTTATTCTATCTATGGGAATGGACCTGGGTCTGATAAAAGTGGATATGCACAGTACCTGGCCGAAATGGGTGATGTTTGCCCTGGCAACGCCGGTCCAGTTTTATGTCGGTAGGCAATACTACATAGGGGCATACAAATCCCTGCGAAACGGTTCCGCAAACATGGATGTACTGGTTGCCATGGGATCCTCAGCTGCCTACCTGTACTCCATACCGATTGTATTAGGTCTTCTACCAGGTCATGTATATTTTGAAACCGCGGCAGTCATCATAACACTGATCAAATTGGGAAAGTATCTGGAAGCCAAGGCTAAGGGTCGAACTTCGGAAGCAATCAAAAAATTGATGAATTTACGGGCGGCTACGGCACGAGTAATCAGAGATGGCAATGAAATCGAGATCCCTACCGATGAAGTAACCATCGGTGATGTGGTGCTTGTGCGGCCAGGAGAAAAAGTTCCGGTGGATGGAGTGGTGATGGAAGGCAGAACCACAATCGATGAATCGATGTTAACCGGTGAATCGATGCCTGTTGATAAAAAACCGGGTGATATTGTGATTGGGGCTACTTTAAATAAAGTTGGGCTCATTCGATTTGAAGCAACCAAGGTAGGCAAAGAAACAGCTCTGGCGCAAATTATAAAATTAGTCGAAGAAGCTCAGGGCAGTAAAGCACCAATTCAGAAATTAGTCGATAAAATTTCCTCTGTATTTGTTCCGATTGTAATAGGGATTGCAGTTCTTACCTTCCTGATCTGGTTTTTTGCTGTTCCACCTGTAGTCAACGCTGATGTATCACAATTCACACGAGCGTTAATCAAGATGATCGCAGTACTGGTCATTGCCTGTCCCTGTGCCATGGGATTGGCGACTCCAACAGCGGTCATGGTTGGTACAGGACTGGGAGCTGAACATGGAATTCTGTTTAAATCCAGTGAAGCCCTGGAAAGTGCAGGAAAACTGGATGTTGTTGTACTGGATAAAACCGGTACCATTACTCGCGGTCAACCTGCGGTTACGGATATTCTCGTCAAGAGATTTCCAGCTGGAGAAGAAGAATTATTACGGCTGGCTGCATCAGTAGAAAAAGGGAGTGAACATCCATTGGGTGAAGCCATTCTGACAGAAGCAAACCAGCGAGGGCATCATCTCAGCGATCCGCAAGGGTTTCAGGCGCAGGTAGGATCTGGCGTTGCAGCGGAAGTGGATGGAAAAAGAATAGCTGTAGGCAACCTGCGAATGGCAAAAGAGATGAACTGGCAGACTGAAGAATTGAATGCGGATATTAAAAGATTACAGGATGAAGCCAAGACCGTCATGCTGGTTGCCATTGATGGTGTAGTGTATGGATGCATTGCCGTGGCAGATATGATTAAGTCTGGATCTATAGAAGCCATTGATGCATTGAAGGCAATGAAATTAAAAACGGTCATGATCACTGGTGATAATCAACAGACAGCAAATGCAGTCGCTCAGCAGGTTCATCTTGATCAGGTGATTGCAGAAGTATTGCCAGCGGATAAAATTGAGAAAGTAAAACAGCTGCAAATGGATGGCGCTGTCGTAGCTATGGTGGGAGATGGCATTAATGACGCCCCAGCCCTGGCGCAAGCGGATGTTGGTATGGCTATTGGCACCGGCACAGATGTTGCCATGGCTTCTGCTCCTGTCGTTTTGATGGGTGGAGATTTATCCGGTGTTCCAAAAGCGATTCGTTTATCTCGTTTGACGTTATCGACCATAAAACAGAATTTATTCTGGGCGTTTATCTATAACATTCTCCTGATTCCTGCGGCAGCCATGGGATATTTAAATCCAATGTTGGCAGCTGGAGCGATGGCATTCAGCAGTGTGTTTGTTGTCAGCAATAGCTTACGATTACGCCGGAAAAAACTGATTGTCCACTAACGACGAATAATCAAATCTCGGCGCTCGATCTTTTTTAATGCAGCATGCGAGATTTTAGGAATTCCTCGCAGGTATATTTCCTCTAATCGCCGCATCTCGCCAAGTTTTTTAATGCTCAAATCAGTCAGACGCGTGCAGTAACTTAAATCCAGGTAGCGAATATTGCGCATTTTGATGATGGGATCGATGCCATAATCATTCAGTCCACAAGCGCTCAGGTTGAGGTGAGAAATTTGCGTCAGTAATGGAATAAAACGCATTCCTTTATTGCCAACATTGCGATTTTCGGATAGGTTGAATGAAAATAAACCATCCACATCCTGAATTTCTTCTATCAAGCCTTTGATCGTTTCATCTTTCAAATTTTTTATGCTAATTTCCGCAACCATGTCGGTTGGAATGTCAAAAAATCCAGGTCCTTCACCTAATTTAACCCAGTCTGAATCAATCTGGTTGGCTGGTTTGACGAGTATTTCAATGGGATAACTTGTTTCGATGCGACGATTTGGTTGTTCATACATACTGGCATTTTATCATATTTGAAATTTCTACTTGAATTAGAATAAAAAAAAACACATCCAGCCATCTTTCGTTGGATGTGTTTTTGGAAATTGCGATGATTCTATTTCAAGAATTTCTTGATTTCCGGAATTTGCCCGGCACTACCTAATTTCTGATTCTTATCCGCAATGAATTTTGCATATTCAGCCATGAAAACTTTTCCTGGTGGACGAAGGTCAAAATTTTCCGGGTGTTCCAGAAAATATTCGCGATGAACGCGAGTCCAAACCAGACGTCCATCTGTATCAATGTTGATTTTGGTTACGCCCAGTTCTGCTGCGCGTTTGAATTGTCGATCATCAACGCCTTTAGCACCCATAAGCTTGCCACCTGCTTTGTTGATGCGTTCAACTTCTTCCTGCGGCACCGAACTGGAACCATGCATGACCAGGGGAAAACCAGGTAAATGTTTTTGAATCTCAGATAACACATCAAATCGTAATGCCTGTGTTCCGGAAAATTTGAATGCTCCATGGCTTGTTCCGATTGCACAGGCTAAGGAGTCCACACCTGTACGTTCAACAAATTCTTTTGCCTGGTCGGGATCGGTTAATTTTGCATCAGCCTCATCGACTGCAACGTGTTCTTCCACACCACCTAATTGTCCTAATTCTGATTCCACGACAACACCCTTAGCGTGAGCAGCATCCACCACACGTTTGGTGATGGCAATGTTCTCGTCAAAGGTCTCATGACTGGCATCAATCATCACCGAGCTATAAAAACCACTCTCAATGCAGTCATAACAGGCTTGTTCATCACCATGATCAAGGTGTACAGCAAAGATCGCATCCGGGAAAATTACATCCGCTGCCCGTATGATTGATTCCAGGACAAATTTATCTGTGTATGAACGCGCCCCTTTACTGATTTGAATAATAAAAGGCGCCTCCGATTCAACACAACCACGGAACAGACCCATGGTCTGCTCCACATTGTTGATATTGTAGGCACCAATTGCATATTTTCCATATGCTAAATCGAATAATTTCTTGGTCGTTACAATCATAGGTGTCTCCTTATAATTATTAATTGCTCATAATTTGCATTATTACAAAAGCATTAACATTGTAAATCAATTGCCCTGGAAATTCCATTCAATGTTGTTATTGATCACTCATTCCATTTGTTTGACTTGTTTCTCCAGGTTCATTAAATGAATTTGGAGCTGATTGAGTTCTTCGTTTACCTGATCTAAAGAATCTTTTTCAGAACGCACGAAACGGGTATAGGGAGCAATAGCAGCATTAATTCTTTCGAGACCACGGTCCATTTCATGATTAAATTGGGTATTCAACGTTGAAACCAATTGTTCACGAAGCATTTTAATTTTTTTCGTCAGTTCCAAATTGGCTTTTCTTCTTTTCGCTGGAATCACAAACAATCCCAACACAGCTACAGCACTGGCTACCAGAATACCGGTCACATCAACAGTGAGGGAAGATGCCAAAACTGCAATCAGCGTGCCCAATCCAACCGCACCAACCTCGATTGCTGCAGCAGCTGCAACTGCGTTTTGAGCACCATCCGCAATGTTGGCCGCTTCGATGTGGCGATCGTAACCATCTATCACTCGTTTTGCCCGATTGGCCACGCTCTCAATCAAGTGTTCCCGATTATATTGGAAGCTTGTGTTCAGGTTGTCACCCATGATTTTGCCTTGATGAGCATTTTTGCGTTTATCCAGGTGCTCCAAAACAGCCTGCCATTGCCGGAAATCTCTTTCAACCATCCAATCAATGAGTTCCTGAATTTTTTCCTCTATTTGTTGCGGAACTTCAGCAATCACTTCATGCTTGAATGCATTTTGAATTTTTTCTTTCTTCAATAGATCTGGAATCCGTGCTATTCTTAAGTATTCTTCAAAGAAAATTTGCCCACGTTGTTCCATAGAATAGAGTATGTTTTCGATGTCCGCCATACGAAAATCAAAATCCTGGCGCATATCTTCTTTGTAGAGGCTCAATTGTCTTTCCACACTACTGATTACTTCCCAATCCTCATTAAGTAGCTCTAAACGTGATTGAATAACATTCACATAACGCTGGTTAAGATTTAATCCAACCCCAATTGGATTCAGGAATTTCAAGCGTATTCTTTCGGTTTCATCCAGAGAATTCTGAATATGGGTTTCTAATTCTTCAAAGTGGCTGGCATGCCAGAGATGCGGATTTCCCTTTTTTGCTTGTAACGCAAGTCTTGAGCTGACCGAAAAAATATTTGGTTGGATCCCCAGCAAGGAGCGCATATTATCGGTGATGAAATTTTCCACCTGGTGAACTTCATCGTCATTTTGTAGGAGATCAACTTTGTTGAGTACCAGCACCAATTTTTTTCCCCAATCACGGATTTGTTGTAAAAAGGCTCTCTCGCTTTCGGAGAGGGGACGATCAGCAGATGTTACAAATAAAACCAGATCAGAACGGGGGATAAATTGACTGGTGATTTCTTCGTGTTTACGAACGATCGCATTGGTTCCGGGTGTATCCACAATACTGATTTCTTTTAGCAGAGGAATTGGGGCTCCTATTACTAAAATATTTCTATCTGTAATCGTTTCCTGGTGTTCTTCCTGATAGCGAATAATATTGATTTGGGTAGTAGTAGGAGTAACCCCTTCTTTTAGTAAATTGTCCCCGAGTAAGGCATTGATAAATGAGCTTTTTCCAGCATTAAATTCACCAACGATCACAAGCAGGAACAAATCGTCGATTTGTCGAATCGACTGACTAAGGGTTTCTAAATCAGCTTTGGATGCTCCAAAACTGAGCAAAGTCATCTGTAGATCATTCAGGAGGTTTCTCTCCAGGGTCAATAAATCTTCTTGATTTTGCCTGAGTATTCTCATTATTTATTCTCCATTACCTTATAGATCATACTCTTTGACGTTGAAAAATACCAGTTTTTTTAAAATTTCATGAACGAAGGCTGAAGAATTTGTATTGGTTTTTTCCAAATTGTTTGGCTCGATACATGGCTGTATCAGCTTTGTTAATCAGTTCTTCACTCGTTGATCCATCCAAAGGGTAAATACTGATGCCAATACTGGTTGTAACCTGACAAAGGTTACCATTGCTTTGGAATGGTTCGGCAATTGATTCAAGAATTTTTTCGGTGATTGGTTTAACAGCATCTATATTGTTAATATTCTCCAGCACAAGAATAAACTCATCTCCACCGAAACGTGCAACAGTATCTGCTTCACGCATATTCGCTGAAAGACGATTAGCGATCTGGATTAAAAATTGATCGCCAACAAGGTGGCCAAACAGGTCATTAATTGTTTTGTACCCATCTAAATCCAGAAAGAAAACAGCAACCATTGTCTGATCACGTTTTGCATGTGCAAGCGCATGATTTAATCGATCATAGAGCAGAGATCGGTTGGCGACTCCTGTCAATTGATCATGAGTCGAAAGGTATTCAAGGTAGGATTCATTGTTTTTACGTTCGGTGATATCTATGATAGAGACAAAGATTTTCTCCCAGGTTTCTTCATATCCTGGCGCAATGGATAGGCGTAAAACGGTGTAAATATTATTGCCAAGGAAATCTTTATGATGTATTTCTCCAATGCATTGGAATTCACCTTCTGCCAGAGACGCATAAATCTCACCATTGATTGGAACTGATTCTGGCAGGATTATATTATGAATATTGTTAATCAAGTCTTCCTTGGACGAAGCACTGAATAACCTCATGGTAGCCTGGTTGACATTGATAACTTTGATCTTTTCCATTAATCGAAGCACAATGTCCTGATTGGATGAAAAAAATTCGTGAAAATTCTTCACTCCCATGGATTTAAAGCGATCAATTTCAAATTTTATAGCACTAAAATCTTCTTCCCATAATGAGATAGGAGAATCCTCAAACAAGCTCCGATAGCGCATCTCACTTTCTTGTAAGATTTTCTCAGCTTTGATTTGGTCTGAAATATTCCGGTATAGTCCCAGTAAACCCACCTTTTGATTATTAACAATAACCGGTACACCAAAAATTTCAACTTGCACCTGTCTACCGTCTTTTTGTTTACGGATTCCTTTATCGGAAATTCTCAGGCTATTAAATACTTTCTCTGTCAGGTTTTTTGCTTCAATAATTTGATCTTCGGAAGCAATTAATGTATCCAGGTCCTGGGATAATGCTTCTTCCTGAGAATATCCGAAAAGCTCTTCAAATGCCGGGTTGACTGATAAGATTCGTTGGTTATTATCCAGGGTTACTGTTGCAATCGGGTTATTATCCACCAATGCGCGAAAATATTCTGCCTGAGATTGATAAGCATGCGTTCTTTCGGATATTGTTTTCTCCAGCTCTTCTTTGTGAACCTGTAAAGCTAAATTAGCAGTTTCCAATGCTTCTTTTGTGGCAATTGCATCCAGAATATTCCTGGAAAGAAGGAAAGCCACCAATGCTATGACGATTAAGAAGCCAACTTCCAGTGTGTAGATTGATTTGATGATCCCAATTCCCATCAATGTGTCATTGATAAATGCGATAAAAATGATCATGGTAGAAAGAAACAAAGGATGCCTGAATTTATTTTTCTGACCACGAAATTTCTGGATAACAAGTGCAGTGATAATAAATAAGGAAATTACTCCTAAACCAAAAGTGATTTGTGTTATGATGCCAGGACCACTTTCATTAATTATCTGCATATTACCAAAGAAATTTATCAGGTGAAAATTACTTTGATTAATATTCCAAATAAGTGGATGATAAATAAATATTTGGGGGATTATGACAAGAATTGCCAGGATAATCCATACCCAAAAATATTTCTTCCAGAAAGCCACATTGAGATAATGAATGACAAAATAGAAAAAAGATAAGATAAATAAAACAATAGAAGCGGTCTGCATCCTTTGAGATAAATTTGCGTCAATCAGCGTGGATGAATTGTATAACTCAGTGGTGGAAATTCCAAATAACATAACTGCAATCGCTGTGCATCCAAAAGAAATCTGAATTTTATCTATTTTTCTTGTTGAAGAAATCAATAAAATAAATACACCTAATGCTCCAGAAATTCCTGTGACGATTATGGGTATGACAGAGAGTAAGGTGATCATTATTATGTTTCCCGCTTGATTTTTTTCTGATTAAGGAAGAAGAATAAGCCCTTATATTAAAACTTTCTTAATTATACAATACAGATAAATTTAGTAATCTGTATTCAATTAATAAAAATGTAAAGTGCTCCATTGAAAAGAGTCCTGATTGAGAGTTTATTGAGAGTTCAATTCGAGTTTACTGGATAAATATTTCAGTTTTTTGTAAAAAAACAGGTCTTTTAGATGATCAAAGACCTGTTTGCTTTACCGGAGAGAACGGATTAAATCTCTACGTATCGGTTTATACGTTGTTTGACGACCTTCAGGGAACCTTCCCAGAATCCCTTATCTCGAATATTGATGCCAAAACGGTGCGCCAATTCTGCTGCTGAACCCAGTCCAGTACTGGAAAGCAGGTCTTTGTATTCAGGAATGAAGGATTCCCCCCTTTCTTGATAAATGGCATATAACCCGGTACCAAACATTAAGCCGAAAGCATAGGGGAAATTATAGAAAGAAAGCTGAGCTGAATAGTAATGCGGTTTCCATGTCCACATGTACTTATGCAGAAAATTTTCATCCAGACCATCACCATAGGTGGCTTTTTGTGCCCGTTCCATGATGTCACAAAATTCCTCTGCGGATAGATCTGATTTAACACGGCGTTCAAAGACCTCCTTCTCAAAGAGATAGCGAGAGTAGATATCAACAATTACCTGTGAATCGCCATTCAGCATGCCTTCAAGGATGGCTAATTCTTCTTCTTTGTTTTTTGCCTGTTTGAGGGAGGCATTCGAAATGATTGTTTCACACATTATGGATGCAGTCTCTGCCATGGTCATGGGCGTACGTTGTTGCAACTGGGTGCGCATTGCTTTTTCCATACAATCATTATGGAAGCCATGACCAATTTCATGCGCCAGCGTTGAAACCTGATCCAGCGATCCATCAAAATTACTCAGAATACGGGATTCTCCAGTTCCAGGAATATCCATGCAGAATGCTCCGCCCATTTTGCCTTCACGTTGTTCTGCATCGATCCAATTGTTATCAAATGCCCGTGCTGCAAAATCCGCTAGATCTGGAGAGAATTTTATAAAATGATCCAGAATAAATTCTCGAGCTTCGAGGAAGCTGAATTTAGTTTCCGATTGACCGACTGGTGCAAAAAGATTCCACCATGGCAATTTTTCCTGACCGAAGCGTTTTGCCTTTGCCTGGAAATATCGCCTGAACATGGGGAAAGAGTCCTGCATGGCTGAGAGCATCGCTTCGAGGGTTTCACGATCGATTCTGGCCATGTCGATGGCACTTTCAACTGCGTCTTTTCGTCCTCTTTTCTTGTTGAGGGTGATCACGGTGCCTTTAATGCCATTCAGAGCAGCCGCCAATGGTTCTTCGATCGATTTCCAGGCTTGCATTTCTTTTTCATACCCTTTTTTACGTACTTCTTCTACGGGATGAGAACGTAAATTAATCAAAGCAGGGCCTGGTAATTTCTTTACTTCTCCATCAATTTCCATTTCAACCGATAATTGGGACGTGATGACACCTTGTAATTTTTTCCATCCAGATGCGCCACTTAAATTCAGCTCAGAAGCGAGTTCTTCTTCTGCCTGACTCATCAGAAATTGACTGAAGTGGATGATCTCTTTCAAAGCAAATTCATGTTCCGCAACCGTCCCACCCAAAGAAATGATCTCATCAACTTTGGTGCTGATTTTTGATAACCAATTTTTGAAAATCACATCCTGGTTATTGAGACGCACGCCTAATTGTTCATATTCAGACATTAAACGAGTAGCCAATTTGTTGTATGAATCGGTACTGATGAAACTGTAGATAAAATTAGCCACTTTCCCGATATGTGTTATTGTGTCATTCAGGGTGTTTACATACTCAGATAATGCTTCATTAAGCACATTTGGGTCCGTCTTGTCCGTTAGGGGAGCTAATTTCGTTTGAAAGCAGGATACCAATTCGTCAATTACTTTTGAAGTGTCTGAGAATGCCTGCTTAAATTCTTCTGATTCGAGACCAGGAAATATATTGGAAAGATCCCAGCGGGTAGGTTGATCATTACTCATGTGTTCCTCTTATCATTTATGAAGTGAATATTCTAATTTTTAACTTGGGTTACTAAAAATTATACTTCTACTTAATGGTGATGTGGCTGTTCCCATTGATTATCCGGGCCGAAATATTTCTGGATCCATGGATATTTTCGATGACAGGTGGCCAAAAATGCAGCCAATGCAGTTGTAATTGGAATGGACATGAATAAACCTATCGATCCAACCAGTGTTCTCACAATTTCTTCTGCGATAAAGCTGATATTGATTAACATTGCTGGATCCTGATTACTGATTGAAAATAACAATAACATTGGTAACGAAGCTCCAGCATATGCTAGCACCAGTGTGTTCACAGTAGCAGCTGCGTGATCCTTGCCAATATTCATGGCGCGTTTGAACAGAAATCCAAAACTCAGGGATGAATTGGCTGCAAATAATTCGAAGACAGCGGATGCCTGGCTGATGACCAGATCGTCCAGTACACCCAGAGCACCGATCAACATTCCGGCTAATAACAAGCCTTTTATGTTGATTGTTTGTGTGGACATTTGTGAGAGAAAAAGTGCGTTCTCATCTCCATACCCAGTCAATCGGGTAAAATCAACGAAAAAGCTGGATAAAAGACCAGTCAACACCAGAGAAATGAAGATTCCAACAACCGCTGAATGGGTTTTGAGATTCCAGCCATACACCAGAAACTGAGACACAGCCAGAAAAACGAAAGCACCTGAAATGCTGACCCAGACTGGATCTTTACCGCTCAGAATTTGTGGCAAAATATACAGAACAATTATCAGCAGACTGAAAGCAATCCCTAATAAACTGCGAACCCCTTTCCAACCACTAATGAGAACACTGAACAAAACAAATAATAAAAATAAGTAGAGAATAGGCCTGGATCTGACAAAATCGGTAAAGAATGCCCTTAGCTCGCCGGTATCCGGACGTTGTCCCACAGTGACAAGGATGTAGTCACCTTCTTTTATTTTTTCATCACTCCCCAAAATCTGGCGGAGACCATAATCGACAGTCAAAACGGAGCCTTTAAAATCTCCTTCAACCAATTCCACGTCAAAAACCTGATATTTCTGAAGTGTTCCTCCCAGATCGGTTTGCCCCTCTTCTATCAGATTAATCACTTTGGCGCTCACAGTGTTCGATTCATAGCCAGTATTGTATGTTACGGTTGAATCCTGAGAATGCAGTTTTATACCTGGTGAGATCATGATATAAACTATAACGGTAAAAAAAACGACCAAAATCAAAGGGATGATGATGGAATGCTTTTTCTTAAAATTCATATTACCTCACGTAAATTTATTAAAAAACGCAGGCATAATCACCTGCGCTTTAGAACTTTAGCAAACGAGGTGATTAAATCATATTAACCCAGAGAAAATGTTCAAGTAAATCGATTGTTTCCTGTTTTTCTTCCAAGAGATGTTTCACCACATCTCCAATGGAAACAATCCCAATCATTTTACCATTTTCCATTACGGGAAGATGGCGTAATTTCTTTGTGGTCATGACCGCCATACACTCTTCTACTTTTTGTTCAGGGTCGACAAAGTAAACCGGATGAACCATTAATGCTTTAACGGGTTTACTCATATCAAAACAATCATCATTGATTGCATGCCGGGCGAAATCACGTTCAGAAAAGAACCCAACCACTTTGTCGTTTTTGACCACTGGTAGCCCGCCTACATTATATGCCTTCATCATTTCCAATGCTTCTTGGATTGTTGCATCAGGATGTGTGACCCATAATTTATTACCTTTATTTTTGAGCATATCGTTTACAGTAGCCATACTAAATCCTTTCTGATGAGCTTCTTGCTTAAAAAAATTATGACAATTCGTAAAGAAATAGTCAAGTTTCTGTCTAAATTATATTGAATCTTGTCTGAGAAATCTTGAATTTCACGGTTTATCTGAAAAACAATCATCACTTCTTCAAACCTGTAATACAATAGGGAAGATTAAGGAATAGAAAATGGCCCTTATTGGAAAAGAAAAATACTTTCATAAAAATGATGAACACAAGTCGATCAGTTCAAATCTTGATGAAATCGAAACAATCCTTGGTAAATTGGATGGTAGTCAAAGCCCAATCGCTGAAAAAATTTTAGATATCATGGATGATATCCAGGAGCAAAAGAAATTCTTGCATGATGATGAGAAAGTAAAAATTGAAACTCAATTAAGATATGTAACAAAACGTATTTACTCATCTGCGAAGGTATTACTCAAAACAATCGGGGGAAAACAAGCACTCAAGGAAAAAAGAAAAATTAAAGGAAAAAATCCTGATCACTGGTGGTGGTATCTCGATCATTATTTAGAAGAAAAACGGAAAAGAGATGTGCAGAGAATCGGTATGATTGGTTTAGTAATGCTAGTTGTTTTTGCTCTTCTGGCTGTGGTTTATGATCGATTTATTGCCCCACCACCTGAAGTCAGAGCAAGAATTGATTATGAAACCAGAATAGATGATTTTATTTATGCCGGGGATTATTTAAGCGCTATGTCTGAAATGGAAGGTGCTTTAGAGATTGCTCCGAATTATTATCCATTGTGGATAAAGAAAGGGGTTCTTGCAAAAGTATTAGGTAATGAAGAGGTAGAACAATCTTCATATGACACAGCCCAACAATTTGTGGAGAATCCAGAGTACTTTTATTATGAAAGAGCCAGTGTTTTCATGCAATTTGGCCTCTATGATGACGTCTTGGAGGATACAGACAATCTTTTAGAAATTAATGCTAAATCGGCTGAGGCGTATCTTTATCGAGGTTTGGTTTATGAAATGCGCGAAGAAATCTCTCGAGCATTTGATGCTTTTGAAAAGGGGGCATTGTTAGCCGAAGAACAAAACAAAAACCAACTTGTTGCTACCATTCGGGTGAGAATGGGTATGCTAATGCAATCAGTTTCCATTCCCACCCAGGAAAAATAACCAGGATTTACTCGTTGTCTGATTCTTCAGAAGCTACTTGAGTGGAATAATCATCCGTAGTGAGATTTACAAACCTTTCCGCATTATAGCTGGGAACTAAATAGATGTAATTCGACTCACTCCATGCGGCATAATAATTTCCTGAACCATCCGGGCTTCCGATAACTAATTTTCCAGAAATGGATGGACCAGTGTCTGTCGAATATTCAATATCCATGACTGCCTGGGGAGTATCAAGCCCATATTCAGATTTTTCTGATTTCGAAACAGGTTCAACAAAACGCAAGGTGGTAAAACCACTTAATAGACTACTCCATTTGCTTTGATCAAATTGATATCCTTCTTCCAATGGTTGAGCTGACCATACTGATTCGGCGTCAGGTGCGAATATGAAATCACCTGCATTGTTAGATATTTCAATTTTCTTCACTGCGCTACTGCTGATTTGATAAATTACGGTATCAACCCAACTGGCGATGGATGTTGAGATCTGAGCAGATGTGAGAGCATTGGTCAGATAAACTTCTGGCTTTCCATTTAATCGAAAATGAATATTACTGGTAGCCGGCGAAGAACCGAAATAGATAATTTCTTTGTTCCCATTAATGGTTATCTCAACTTTTCTTTCAAAATTTTCATTCGAAATTTTTAATCGATCATGGCTGGCTTCGGATCTGGTAACCAACCGATTATCACGAATGGAGGTAAGTTTTTCCACCAATTGTTGAATCGTTTCCATGTTCACAGGAAAGTCATCCTGTAAAGGTAATACCCATTGTTCTCCCTGTTTTTCAAGAGAGACGAGTTTACCTGTTGCGTCACTAATGTTAATGGCTGTTACTGTTTCTGCTTTTAAGTCGGGAAAAATTAAATTATTACTGGCTACAACAGGTCTTTGAAGAAGAAAGACTATCAATATCAGAATGATTTGCAATCCAAGAATTGATAGAAGATATTTTTGTAGTTTATTCATTGGATGCTCCTTCGCTGTATGTTTTTGAGTGCAAAGTCAATATGCTTATCGAATTATGTTTGCGTCTCCGAATTTGCCAGAATCCATATAATCCAAAAAGTATTATTGCTTCGATAACATAAATACTGATTTCCCAGAATGACTGTTGTTTGGTGTCCAGGGGGATTAACACCCGGGTAGCTGACCCTCGTGAACGAATTGATAATAAATCCGTATCTTCAACAGACCAGTCAACGGTATTCTGTAATAGACGCAAATTATTTACGACATAATCCTGCGTTAATCGAGATGATAGTTGCAGTGGAAAATCATCAATGAAACCTGCACTACCAAAAACCACCAGACGGCTGTTGGCGGAAGATTGACTGATGGTTGTGAAGCCTGGGTTGGAATTAACCGTTCCATCAGGGTTAGTAAGCGTAGGAGCAGGTTTGTCTTTGAAGAAAGATTCAAATGATCCCTGCATCGAAATTGCCAATGGAAAAGTTGACCGAATTTCAGCGATATCAAATCCGAGCTCAGGATAACTTTCAAAATCAGGTTGGATATTGGTACTGGTGGATGTCCAGGCATCATTACTGGAACTGAGCAAGACGGTTGTCTGGCGTTGTTCAGTGAGATCTTTTTGGATTTGAACTGGAGAAGCCCAGTTCATACTGATGGCTGGTAATCCTGAGACAATCAGATTTTCTCCAGCCATCATTTCTGGTCGGACATCCACAAAATATGGATAATCAACAGCCTGAATTTCCTGAACCTGGACCTGACCAACATTTCGATTGACTGCCACCGGGAAAGCGGCATTTTGAGAGTCCATTACCAATTGATTCTGAACAAAGATCCCATAGGAATTGAGCATTTCGATTAAACCAGTTTCAATAGGGGTCAATGTCAGGAAACCACCGAAATAATCAGCATCCAATTTGTAAGGGCTGATTGCCAGTATGACTGCACCACCACGCATGAGGAATTGATCGATTGCATATTGCTCAAATTCTCCTAAATTTTGTGGCGCAATGATAACAACTGCATCGAAATTATCCGGAATTCTTCCAGTACTGAGATCAACGTACTGAAGTTCGTAATCACTGTTTAACTGTTCCAGGGCAAATCGATAACTGGAAATCGCTTGTTGGGTCTGGCCATAAATATCCTGGGTGGTGGTGGGTGGCGTCCAGATGCCGATCACTTTCAGAAATCCACTTGAAGTTCGTTTCAAAGCAGATTCGATTGCCAGGCGAATATCGGCCTCATTTGCTTCTGTGGGTGGATAGATGATCTGAGCCTGATTGCCATTTTGTAGCAGGAGGTGGAAGAAATAGGAATCCTGAGAGAATAAAGCGATTGGATAAGGTTCAATTCCTAATTCTTCGATCAATTGTTGACGTGGTATCGAAGACCCCTCAACATCCGGGTCTACAATTTCGAAAACTAATTTACCATTCGACTCATCCTGAATTTGTATGGCGATCTGGTTGATGAGCACAACAATTTCATTTTCATTTTCTGGTAACAAGTTTTGAGATAGGAGTAATGTTAACTTAACCGGTTCCTCGATTTCAGCCAGTATTGAATCGATACTCTGAAAACCGTAAACCGTCTTTTTTACTGCAGAAGTCAGGTTGTACTCGAGGTTTTTCAGACTGACATTCACCCCGGATGCTGTCTGTTGTACTTCAATTAGATCTTCCAATCCAATCACGATAGATTGATCGCCATAACGTACCAGAATATCAAAATACGCATTGATGATAGAAGATTCGTTTCTTCCAGCGATTTGAAAAGGTGTTGGTTGGATTCCATAAGCCTGGTTGGCTTCCGTTTCAATTTCCGGGTCGTCAATCGGATCAATGACCTCAGCAGAAATCATCCCCCGGGAAGCGATTTCGTATTCTTTGAGCATATCGCTTATTTGTGGAATGAGTGGAGAAAGCAAGGGGTGAGTTTTTTCACTTAGGTAAGCACGAATGAGGAGTTGTTCGGGTAATGTGGAAGTCAAATCTCTGGTCGTTTGAGAAATGGTGAATTCTTTTTGAGATGTCAAATCCAAACGCAAACCATACAATGGATAGATCCAGATATTAATTGCAATCAAATTCAGGCAAATTAATGCAGTGGTTCGCATGGTTGTAACACGGTATTTCGTAGCTTGCTGAGACCAGCGCAAATGATCAATTGAGAGTACGTTTAATACAATGAAAAATGTACTTAATGAGCCGTAATACACCAGGTCACGAACATCAATAACACCACGCTGTATACTTTCAAAGCGGCTACCAGTGCCTATTGCTCGAAAAATTTCGACCAAAGAGCTCGGGAAAAAACTTGTAAAAAAAGAACTACCAATCAGATAAAAAGCCCCTCCTGTTATAACAGTCAGGATCAAGGCCACAATCTGATTATCGGTTCTTGAGGAAATGAACAAACCGATGGACGCGTATGCGGTGGCAATTAAGATGGATGCCAGATACCCACCTATGACTGGACCCCAATCCAGATTACCCAAAATGGATACCATGATGGGGAACGGTAAAGTTAATAATAATGCGATTCCAATCATACTCATGACGGCCAGAAATTTACCTAATACAAGCTGCACATGGCTGGTTGGTAATGAAAGCAATATCTCCAGTGTTCCTGACCGCTGTTCTTCACTCCATTGACGCATGGTCAGAGCTGCAATTAAGAAAATCATCAAGACTGGAATCCAGGAAAATAAAGAACGAATATCAGCTATGCCCCTGGCAAAAAATCCCTCAACTGTGAAGAATATGATCGCAATTGCAGCTAAATATGTTCCTAAGAAGATTACAGCCAATAAGGAATTAAAGTAACTATTCAGTTCTTTGCGTGTGATTGCCAAAATTTGTTTCATCGTACACCTCACTCTGCGATGGCGAGTTCATTGAAAATCGATTCAAGAGTGTGAACATCCTTACGCAGTTCACGTAATGGCCAATTTTTTTCCACTGATAGCTGGAATATTTTTGGTGTGATGTCTGAGTCCGGTTGACCCTGTATGTAATAAAGCGGATAATTATTCTGACCTGTTTCTCTTGTTACCCCTACCACTCCATTTAACTGTTTTAATAGTTTTTCTGTGTCGGGGCGATCTTCATCCAGAACCAAAATGGCATTATCTGTATTTGAAAGATCGGATAAGTGTGAATCAGCTTTGATCTTGCCATTCATAATCATAATAACCCGGTCACAAAGCGCTTCCACTTCAGAGAGAATATGGGTGGAGAACAGAATGGTACTTTGTTGCGCAAGATTTTTTATTAATTGTCGGATTTCGATAATTTGTGTTGGATCCAGTCCGACAGTTGGCTCATCGAGGATGAGAATTTCTGGTTTATGTATGATTGCCTGTGCCAGGCCTACCCTTTGACGCATACCTTTACTGAGCTGTCCGATGGGTCGGGTGACAACATCGTCCAGATTGACAGCATGAATTGCATCAATGATGGCTGGAATTTGTTGTTCAGGGTTAATCAGACGCATGTCCGCCATCATTTGTAAATAATCCTGGACTGTTAAGTCAGGATATAAAGGTGCATTTTCAGGTAAGTAACCAATTTTGGCCTGCACCTTTGAACGATCCCTTACGATATCCAATCCATTAATGGAAACAGAACCACTGTCTGGTTCCAAAACACCGGTGATCATTTTCATCAGCGTCGTTTTGCCTGCTCCATTAGGTCCGAGTAAGCCAACAATTTCACCTTTTTGGATATCAATGTTTGTAGATTGAAGTGCCTGAATTTCACCGTACGATTTGGATAAATTACGAATTTCAATCATTGTGCCTCCCATGTTTTGAAATCAGGATATTTACTCAATTAATGTACTACTATTTTTGTAATAATTCCATTAGAGATTTATTAAAAAACACCTATTTTTCCTGAGAAAATAGGTGTATTTTGTTGATTGGATAAATTAAATCTCAGGATCGTTTATACCGGGCGATTAGTTGTTTTCTTCGGAGAACACCACGAGCAATCACCAGGAAAATTCCCAGAATGGCTGAACCTGCCCAGGCAGTGGTGGTGACAACATTATCACCACTCCCATTTTGTGTAATTCCAATGAATGCCCAGATGAGCACCAATGTGTAAAAAACCTCAGAGCGTTTTAATGTCATTATTAGCCCTAAGATTACGCCTACCAGAAGAACGATAACGGTCCAGATAGTTTCACTGAGACCAAAACCATCCCAATTCAAGTCCAACAAGAAGACGGAAGCATTTGCAATTGTGGCGACAGATATCCAACCGAGATAAATACTGAACGGCATATCTACCAGCCAGCGTTCATTAAGAGAGATTTTGCCAGTTCCAATACCCAATCGCAGGTAAATGACCACCAATGAGACCAATAAGCCGAGCATGAGCAGCATCGACAATGGAAATAATAAATAATGCCAGGCAAAAATCCAACCGCCGTTAAAAAGATTTGCCAGAATAAACCAGATTCCGACACGATCAAGTCTTGCATTCTCTTTTTGTGCGGGTAATACCTGGTAGACTGCGAAAACCGCCAACGTCAAATAAATAACACCCCAAATAGCGAAGACATATCCGGCTGGGGTGAATAAGGCCCCGAAAGAATCACTCACTTCTCCGGTTTGGAGATTATTGATCGGCAGAATATTTGCTAGTGCATTGACAGTGATCGTTGCCAGTAAAGAAATAAGATTAAGAATGCGAATTATTTTCATCATATACCTCTTAGAATAAATATTGATTTTTTCGGAAACCAGGGGATGAAGGCATTGGTTGTCTCCATGTATTCTTTGTATCCGGGTTTTTTCTCTGCCATTGATTTTTCTAACATAGCGACACCCGAAACTTTAATAAGGAAATAAGACATGATAATGGGGCTGAAGATCGTCAGGAAACCGAGAGTGGAGCCGGCAGCAATCAGGTAGAACCCCCACCATTGCGCTGAGTCGCCGAAGTAATTCGGATGTCGGGTGTAACGCCACACACCGGTATTTAATAACCTACCTTTGTTGGATGGGTCTTTTTTAAAGTTTTCCAGCTGAATATCTCCCACTGTTTCAAAAAAGAAACCGATTGCCCAAATAATGATCCCTATAATTTCTAACAAACCAATGCTGGCTGGTGTGGATGTTGCCTGAGTGTGAATTAATGGGGCGGAGATGAGAAACATCAGGGTGCCTTGCAGCATAAATGTCTGCAGGTAGCTATACCACCACCATTTTATCCCATACTTTTTTCTCCAGGCGGCATAACGGAAATCTTCAGGTTTCCCTTTGTTTCGCAAGAAGATATGGGTTGTCAGGCGTAGACCCCAAAGCGTGACCAGGATATTGACGATCCATTTGCGGGTCATAAATTCTTCAGGAGTTACAAAAAATGCTACCCAATTGACTACAACAAAACCAAAACCCCAGATGATATCAACAATGCTGGTGTTTTTTAATTTCAAACTCAATAACCACATCAGGGTCATCAAAAACCAGATGGTTAATGCTGCCAGTCCATAGACAGACCAGTAACCCATTTAATTCTCCTGCCCTTTATTAGTCATTCCATGGATGTTATTTCGAAATTTATTTACTCGCTCTCGGAGATTGGAGAACTTCGATTCAAACAGTGGCTTATGAATCTCTTTTTGAATGGAAACAATACATATTGTTCCTGGACCAACATGCGCCCCGATAGCAGGAGTTACAGAAGAGATGATGGGTTCTATACCTGGCCAAATATCCTGTAATTCATCCCGAATCTGTAATGCGTTCTGATACGCATCGGTGTGGATAATTCCAACGATTTCAGCTGGACCTAATTCCCTGGCAATTTCCAAAAAGCGCTGATGGGCTTTCTTTCTGATGCGTTTCATTTCCACTCCGGAAATACCATTGGTCATTTTGGTTATTGGTTTGATTTCCAGAAGATTTCCAATGCCAAGCATTGCAAAAGAAAGACGGCCACCGCGTCTCAAATATTCAAGCGTTTCGAGCTTGGCAAAGGCATTGGTAAGTGGTTTTTTCTTGAGTATCTCTGGTTCCACCTCATCCAGACTGGCACCTTTTTTGGCCAGTTTCGCTCCAATTAAAGCCAGTAAACCTAACCCCATACAGAGCTGACCGGAGTCGATGACTCGAACTGGAACGGCATCAAAAGCATCAGCGGCTATTTTTGCCACGTTGTTTATATTACTTAAAGTTTCAGAAAAGTGGATGGAAATTATTCCATCTGCACCTGCGTCTGCCAGTTTTTGATAAGCAGTTATGAAAGCATCCATTCATTTTCCTTTCCTGGCACATAATCGTAATTTAAACAAAATTATAACAAGCCAAAATAAAATAAATCAGACTTTGTACAATCTTTGTATAATCCAGTCAAATTCTCTGATAATTTAATTGTATGGGAAAATTTGAATTGTTGTTTATAAATACACTCATATTGATAATTTCAGGCTACATGTTGATCGACAATACCGCCTGAATTTCCACGTGAAGAGTTTTCATGGTGAACTTGATCAGGATTGACTTCAAGCACTTCTGGCGTGTATATGGGGAGTATCAACAACTGCCCAACAGCATCACCAGGTTTGATTTTCAAAGGATGATCACTGATGTTTGCCACCTTCACTAAAATTTCCCCCTGATAACCTGCATCGACCACACCTGCACCCAGCAGATGGTTGTTGCGTCCTTTTGGTTTGAGTAAACCTACAAAACCGTTGGTTATTTCCAGCGTTATGCCGGTGCTGACAATTGATGCCGAATGAGGTTCAATAACGATATTACAATTGGCGTAGATATCCAAACCAGCGTCAGCCGGATGTTTTCGGGTGGGAAGAAAGGCACTTGGATCTATTTTGGCAATTTTGATAGTTTTCATGATACCTCTGTATTAGATTAGATGTGATTTTCGGAAAAAGAATAATTATCACCACTCTGATAGGTCGCGATCCAGAATATCAGCCAGTTTCTCAATATCTTGCTTAAAAAAATTCTGTAGTTCCTGGCGAAACTCAGGATCTAATGATATTTTTTTTGCTTGAGTTACATTCAATTTCTCGATACGATTATAAAACACAGAAAAACTTTTCATAAAATCCGGACCAAACAATGATATGAAATTCATGAAAGGTTTATAAACAAATTGAGGAGGATGAAATAAGGTTGCCATGAGTTTTGAACGGTTTTCAAAACTCGCATTGATAGACGGAAACTCCTGCCGTCTATCGGATGGTACACCGATAAACCTCAGGATTTCTTCGTATATAATTTTAGGTTCTTTACGAAAATCTTCAAAAATTATGATCAAAACCTGATTACGGGGGAATATTTCCAAAAGTTTTTCTACATACTTACCGAACAATCCCAATTCGCCATACTGGATTAACTCTGGCTGGCGGCAGCTCTTGGGGATATTATTTCCAGATAAACGTTGTTTTTGTAATGCCCAGGCTTTCCTTAGATCCTTTTGATCTTCTCTTAGTAAGCTTAGATTTAATTGATGGAAGGATTGCACAAAATCAATTGGATTCCGCAGACTGAGAATAATTCTTGCATTTGGATCAAAAGAAAGCATATTTGAAAATGCAACTTTGGAGTAAAGATAAAATGGGCTTGCTTCACCAATTGCTAGGTGGGTTGAATTGGCTTTTGAAAAAACATGCAGATAATCTTCTTTTGATTTGAAAGAAATTTTTTGTACATGCGGAAAATCATGCGCAAAATAATTCAATTCCTTTACTTCGGACATGAAGATTTGTGGATGCTGGTTCAGGTAGTGGTAAAGCGCAGTTGTTCCGCATCTGGGGGCACCAGCGATAAAAAAATTTGGTTGTTTCATGTACAAAAAGGATCCATCATTGTTTCAGGGCATAAAATTGGGTTAATTATACTGTAGGAAATATCGTGTCGGTATTTGTCACCGTTCTAAGAAAGTATTCTTATTTCATTAAGGATGGAGGAGTACTTCAAGGTCATTTATTCTTAATCATGTAGAAAAATGTCAGGTTTTATGAGCTTATGATATTACTTACTTTCGAAATCCTGATGGAGCAGAGAACTGAAAAGAATATTTTGCCATTTTTGTAATTGATAATGCATTTGGGTAGCGTCGTTAATAGTCCTATCAAAGTGTAATTTTTCAGGATGCAACACGAATGCCAAAGTTTGGTCACCACCAATACCTCCATGATGGGCAAGCAGATTCTCAAATGCTGGTATTTGCCCCGTTTCAGGGTTATATCGGCTCTGGATAACGATATCCCCAACATTTGAGTACGAAAATAATTTTTCTAATTGCCAGGCTGCGGTTTCATCGTATATAGCCAGCGGATTCTGACCTTCAAAATCCTTAGAATTGAGGTAGTAAATTCCTTCTGCATTGATAACAACTGGTCCATTGATATATGAGTCGATCCCCAGAAATCCGATCCCTGGATGGCAAATCAATGCTTCAATCAAATTTGGATAAAGCTCTTTGATCTCCTCCAGTAAAAGTCTTTGTGTTATGTGTGTAAAGTACAACATCGCCAGACTGCCTGAGGTGCATAAAACCATATCTGATTGTTTTACCTGGGTATCCTTTTGAGGAAGGTCAAAATAAAAATAATTTCCTTTGTCTTTCTTATATTGTTCATAAATGCGTCGGGCTGTTTTGTTCAATTTTTTATGAGGAGCCAGCGCCATTTGTAATAACGAATTTACATATCCTTTCGTTTCTTCGGATGCGCCAGTATCAACGATCGAAAATTGGTCCTCAAGAATTCTTTGGATGAGTTGTTCAAGCGTAATACCAAATCTCTGCTGAAAAGTTGCTCCTTCGGACAAACCGTGATCAGAGATGATGACAATTTCGTACATACGCGGGGCATGTTCAATAGCATCGTTGATGCGCTGAATTTGCTTGTCAATATCACGCAGGGTTGTTAAAGCGCCGGGGCTGGAAACTCCTGTGTGATGGGCTACCACATCATAACCAAAATAAGTCGCGTAGATGGTCTGACTCCCATGAAACATATCCTCGATCAATAGATGAGTAGTCAACTCACGAATGAGAACGGCTGAAACAGTACGCTCCAATGCAAATAGTATAGTTCTTCGAATACGAGGACTTCGTCTGGATAAAATTTGTACGGTGGATTGATAAAATTCACGGATTAATTCCAGGATCATCAGAAGAACTGTGTGAATGTAGTTATAGGGATTAAGGAAAAAATTATAAAAAATACCACTTTTTTTGGGGAGTTTTCTAAATTGAGATAATTTACTCATGGTCAGAACAGACCTACCGGCATTTCCCGAAAACATATTCCCCAGACTGGAACTATTAACGGCTAATAAACCGCCCTTATGTTGGAAACGTCGTTCAATCATCGCTGTATCGCTTAGATGATTGGAGACCACCAGTTTCTCGCGATCCTTTTCATACCAACGGAATGCAGGGATGTTTGTGTTTTCTCCATATAAAATACCCATCTGACTTGCAGATGTCTGTGATGGTAGCCCACAATTCCAGGGATGGATCTGATAATTTTTAGCAACAAAATTCCGCAGGGTTGGCATGTAACCAAGGTCAATTGCTTCGCAAAGAACATTATAAGAAAGGCCATCAATTTCGATAATGATAAGTCCTGCTGGTTGGGCACTTTCTGGTGGGAGATCCTTCGGTTTAAGTTTGGGTATGACCGAACGATAATATGAATCATTTTCATCTAACGCCAATAAATTGGAAGCTATCAAATTCATAAATGAGATACCCAGAACCACATAAATAACACTTTGATAATCCATAAAATTAAATCCGGGCATGATGAAAGCTACCAATACAATAACAACAATATTCAGGAAAAATGAAAATAGTCCCAGTGTTAGAACAGTGAGAGTTATTGTCAACTTCAGAATAAGAGGTCTCAGGATTGCATTTAAAAGCCCAATCAATGTAACAGCCAAAAATGCATCAACCTCACTGGAAATATATAACCCTGGTAACCAACGTCCTAATGCATATAAAGTTATTGTTTCAACGATCCAAACAATAAGAATATGACGCATCCTGCGATATGGTGGGTATGGAAATCTGCCCAATAGCATGTTTTTATTGTACACAGAAAGAAGCTATTTTTCACCTATCTATCAACTTATTAAAGTCTTCAGGAAAACAAAGACAAAAATGCTTGACAATCACGATCCATTTTTCTAGAATTCAGTATCCCAAAAAAACTACAATTAAAGATGTTCTTTTCAACATTTATAATTGAGGAGTTGTTTATGGCAACAGAGAGTCTTGCAATATCAGTAGAAAAGCCTGAGAAAAAACAACGGCGTTGGCGAACATTGTTTGCCTTATCCTTTGGTTATTTTATTGACCAGGGTGAAGGTCAGACCATGTCAGTATTATTTCCCACATTACAGGCATTATGGGGGTTAAGTTATACCAATCTGGGATTGATTGGAACCATCAAAAGTATTTTACAGGCAGTCAGTGCTCCTTTCTGGGGGTATGCTGCTGATCGATATTCCAGGAAAAAAGTAATTCTGATTGGGACTGGATTATGGGGTATATGGACAGCGGTTTGCGGTCTGACACAGGATTTTGGACAATTATTAATCATCCGGGCAATTTCTGGAATTGGATTAGGTTGTTTGATGCCGGCGACATTTTCGATTATGTCCGATGCATTTCCGCCCAAGCAGCGAGGACGGGCATTAGGTGTATTAGAGGCAATAGGAGTTTTTGGGATAGTCATTGGTACGCTTGGTTTGGGACTACTCGCCTCACCCACTTTATGGCGTTGGGGCTTTATTTCGTTAGGATTATTCAGTGTGGTTTCCGGTCTGGTTATCTGGTTTCTGGTGGATGAACCTGTTCGTGGTGCTTCCGAGCCAGAGCTTATGGGCAAAATAACTGCTGAGGATGCAGCCAAATACAAAGTCCAATTCAGTGATATTCCGAAGGTTCTAAAGATCCCAACTATCTGGGTAGCAATTGCGCAAGGATTGGCAGGCACAATGCCATGGGTGGTAATGGGATTGTATATCATAACCTGGTTTGTGAATGTGCGCGGATTAACCGAGTCGTTGGCGTCTGTAGCTTTTGCGGGTATTGTGGTTGGCACAGCTTTGTCAAACATCATTGGTGGATTTCTAGGCGATTGGGCAGAGACGAAAAGCCCCAAATATGGTCGTACAGCAATTGGCCAAATTTCCATTATTTCGGGTATTCCGTTGACCTATATATTATTTACCCAAACCGACAACTGGTCTTTTGGTCAACTGGTTGCATTGTGCGCGGTAACTGCCTTGCTCATCAGCTGGCCGGGAAAAGGTGCTAAAGAGCCTATGATGCAGGGGGCGGTGCCACCTGAATTGCGTGGAACCGCCTTTGCGATGGTTACTTTTATCGAAAGCGGATTTGCAGCTTTTGCTGCCTACATTGCCGGTGTACTGGCAGACAAAATTGGATTCACTGAAGCAATGATCTGGACAATCCCATTCCCGTGGATTATCTGTGCTGCCCTATTTACATTATTCTATTGGGCATACCCTCGTGACTCGAAGATATTAAGGGATCAGATGCAAGAGCGAGCAAAAGAAATTGAAGCATAATTAATTTCCATCGAACAAAAAAAGAAGGTTCAAGAAATCTGAGCCTTCTTATTTTGATCTGGCTTAATCGGATGTGAAATCTGGATGGATTCTGTTTTGAAATTCATTGATTGGAAAAAAGTTGTTACTATGACCACTGAAAACAGTCATATCATGAAGACAAATGAATAAAGACGACCATCGATCTGCTGCTTTTTGAGCCTGGTTGATTTCTTTTTCTCGTTCTTTCTTTTTGGCTGTATATTGCTCATTAAGATAACGGCGAAATATAAAGTAAACCAAAAGAAAAATCACCGGAAATGCGAACTTTTCATCAAATTCCTGTTGCATTCCAGAAATAATAACCAGCAGTAGGATATAATACCCACAAAGATGCTGATTAAAACATCTGGAGGAATAATTAGCCAGATTGGTAACCTTTCCAGTGTGGGAGGTTTAATTTTACGGATTAAAGATTTGATTTGATCAGGTTGAATGCTAAACCTTGCAATGACTTTCTGATCCTTTTCAATTAATCCAAAAAAAAGGTCTTCAATCAAAATTGTTTGATCTGATTGAGAACAGGAAGGACATTTGATTTGGAATTGTATGGGTAATGACATTCTTAATCCTCAAACATAGTTTTGAAAACTCTCGATCGCCAGAATCATCCCCAGGAAAACATCTGCCCCTGATGAATTTCCCCAGCGTGAAAGCTCCAGGGCTTGCTGTTGGAAAGGGGTATCTGCGCTCATCAATACATCAGCCATTTCTTGAATCCTCGCATCTGCTTCTCCTTGCATGGCACATTCAAACAAAGTACTGCTGACTGAAGTTGTTTTTATCTTAAATGTTGCCAATAGTTGATCCTCGACTTCTGTCATCCAATTGACTTCAGGAAACCAGCGTCTCCGTATAAAAGTCAATCCGGTTAATAGATCATCGCCTGAAGGGGTTAGTCCCCGACCTGATCCAACCAGAAGATTGGCTAGCGAAAGAATGGATTCGATATTTTTTAGGCTCATCGATATTCTTAGAAGTTTGATTGTGTTCCAGGATGAAAAGAGCCATGTATTGTCAGTTTCCAAATAGAGCGTATCAGAAACAAACGGCATCAGCAGGGGGGCATAACCCTGTTCGTTTTTCAAAAAACTGAGTTGTCGGGCAGCAGCCAAAATGCGTTTCTGTTGTTCTTCATCGGACATATTAAGAACAGGTTTTGGTGGTGTTTTCCAGATTTTCTTTATCTTTATGGAAACTGGATACTTAGAATGATCAAAATTAATCGTTTGGTCTGACATATTAATTTCCAACTCATCTTCATTCTTCCATTGCTCAATGAGTGGAAGATTTGCAATGATATTAACAGGTCCTAAATATCTGGTATTTGTAAGAAATACGATTGAACCCTGGAGATTAATAAATAAGCCTCTGGAAGTAATTCCCCAAATTTTTCCTATCTTTGAGCCAGACAGTAAATCCAGAGCGAATTTTCCTATGATCGTTTCGTTATTGATAAGAACAATTTCAGATTCCATAATGTTCTCATATATTAAACCATCGATTTGATTAAATAGGGATTAAGATCACATATGAATGATGTATATGTAGCTTGACTTTCAAAAAAAATAGTGCATAATAACAATTGGATATGATGTTGTCTGACAACTTTAATGGTGATTATTGTGGAAAAATTCAGGAGGTATTGCAACTATCTATTATGTTGATGGTATATTTCGATACGGTTTTTTTATCGTATCGTTTTTTTGTCAAGAATTGGTATTATTAGAATATAGCAAAGTAATTTTATAGAAGAGGAGAAAAAATGAAATTTATTGATCTCACTATACCGTTAGGGATTGGCACACCTCCATGGCCAACCTATGAACCATTGCAGGTTAAATATAATAAACGCTTAGCCCCAAATGGAGCCAATGGTCAACTTTTGACACATTCAAATCACCTCGGTACCCATCTAGATGGAGAAATTCATTTCTACACACCAGGAAAAGATATTGCTTCTCTTGATATGGATTTCCTTATCCATGAAGCAGCAATTGTTGATCTGAGTGATGTGGTTGCTGATTATGATGTGTACACCAGCAAAATGATTGAAGAACGTGTGGAAGTTAAAGAAGGCGACATTCTGATTATTCATACCGGTTATCATCACTTTGGTTGGGATCAACCCACAGCTGATGAAATCCGCTACATGGTCATGCATCCAGGTCCAGGTGCTGAATTTGTTGAATGGGCAAAATCCAAAAAATTACGCTGGATTGGTGTTGACTGCGGTAGCGCTGATCATCCCATGAATACCATCATTCGTAACTGGATGCCCCGCCAAACAAAGCAAGCCGAATATGTATTCAAGAAGAAACTGGGTATGGAGTTAGCTGAGTTCTTCGATGATGATAAATACCAACAAATGCACATCAAAATGTTCCCGGATCACATCATTCATGCAGAGTGTCTGGGCGGTGATCTCGACCTATTGCTCAACCGACGTGTGCAGGTCGGGTTTTTCCCCTGGCGTTTTGTGGATGGTGAATCTTCTATTGGTCGTTGTGTGGCCATGGTTGAGGATGATGAATATGAAAAGTTGATGGCAAAGAAAGCAACCATGACAAAGACAAAACATGGTGATGCCACCAACCAGGCCCATGTTGAAAGTTTAAATAAAATTAGCGCAGAAAATCTGAGCTAATTTAATTAAAAATTTTTATTGTAAATAAAAAGGAGAATTATTGTGAAATACGAATTACCAACCAAAGCATCTCAAGAAGTTTTAAGCATTGATGCTCGAGAAATCGAAGCTATGTTGCAAGGGCCAAAGCTCGCCATTCCTGCTTTCCCGGAATGTATGCTGAAGTTAAAAGACGGTCGCACTCTCTATATCCGCGAAGCAAAAATGGAAGAAGTACCAGCCATGTTAAGCTACATGGAAAAATTGATGAAAGTTGAACACGACTTCTATGATATCGTTGGTTCACGCGTCTACTCAGAAATTTTGGGCTGGAAACGAAAACGCCTTAAGGACCCTTACACCCTGGTTGGTCTGGTAGATGGTGTCTGGGCTGGTTTTGCCAATGGTCGTTTGATGAATGAAGATATCAATATCAGCCTCCATACCATGGCTCTCATCCGCGGTGGTCGCATTGGCGCTGCCATGTACTATGCTAAAGCCTATTATGGTTTTGAAATCATCGGAAACAAAGAATGGTGGGCAACCTACGAATCTTACAATGGTTGGTTACGCTGGGGTCTTGGAATGGCACAACCCAGCTACCCATGGCCGGATGTTCAGCATGAACTCGGTGGCGCAAAAGTTTTCTATGTCACCAAAAAATACTGGGATTCAACTGTAAAAGAGTATGTCCGCCAGATGGTTGGCGCTGATCTCGACTTTAATGTAACTGATGAAGTTCGCAAGGCAAATGAAAAATTCGTTGTTCCAGAAGAAGTTTTAGTCTAGATTTATAAATCAACCAGTTGGCAGGGAGTTTCATTAACTCCCTGCTTTTTAGTTAATTGACCTGAATTTTCTCATATTAGTGTCCTGCTTTAGTGCCCTGCTTTAGTGTCCTGAAAATTGATTTTCCAGGCGTAAATCGGGTCTTTTTTTTCAAAAGTGAGAAACTCGGGTTGAATCAATATCAAATTGATCCTACCGAAATTTTAAAAAAAAAGGTCAGGGAAATCCTGACCTTTTAAGAGATAGCTATTTTCTAGTATATATCGTATATGGTGTTGTATACGTTGAATTTTCCTGTGGGTGTGACCAGATTTGGAATCCTGGCTACCTCTTCCAGGGTTTTGTCATCGTAGACGACAATTTCACCTACTTCTCCGGGGATATCAGCATTACCCCAAATGCTGACCCAGATTTCGGTACCCTGCATATTGTATTCAAAATGAGTGGCACGGCCATAAGAGGATGCTTCCCAGCATTTATAAACTTCGTCCGGGTTTTCTTTGGCAATTACACAAATTGTTCGCGATGTTGCAGGATCAGGATGTAAGGTCATGTCCACCCAAATCCATGGGCTCTTAGGATGCGTCTTTATAAATAAACTGCCTGAACCTGGCAATTCTGTCGTTCGAACCACACGCCAGGCATTTTCCGGATAATTTTCCGGGTCGGTACCGATCGAAGTAATAATCCCTTCACCAAGGTGAGATGAACTCCAAACTGGACCAAATTCAGGATCAACCCAGTTTGCTCCTCTACCTGGATGCGGAATACCGGCCGTGTCCACTAATGCTTCCAGGTTGCCTTCCAAGGCGTCAATAACTGCGATTTTATTCATATTATTAGCCGCCACCATAAAGTAGCGTTTGCTGGCATCCCAACCACCATCATGCAGGAAACGCTCTGCTTCGATCATTTTGATGGTCGGATTGATGGGATCCATATAATCTACCAGCCAGACCTGCCCGGTCTCTTTGACATTGACAATCCATTCTGGCTTGAAATGGGAGGCAACAATGGCAGCAACTCGTGGTTCAGGATGATATTCTTCGGTGTCATAGGTATAGCTTCGGGTGCTGACAATCTTAAATGGTTCGAGCGTTTCTCCATCCAGAATGACAAAATGAGGTGGCCAGTAACAGCCTACGATAGCTAACTTATCTGTAAAATCTCCCAACTCACCGGAGTATTTGCTAACTTCAACCGAACGGGCATCGTAACAAAGTTGAGCTTCAGCAACTTTGGTGGGAATCTCAGTCCAGAGATCAACCAATGCTAATTTTCCATCCCTTCCAATGGTGTAAACATATCTTCCAGTAGCAGACATTCTGGATATATGTACAGCATAACCTGTATCTACATGGGCAACCACTTCATATGTATCAGCATCAACGATAGCGACCTGGCCGGCATCACGTAAAGTAACTGCCATGTAGTTTTCCCAGTTTCGTTCTGTTTGTGGTTCGGTAGGACGATCTTCTGTCGGCACCAGCAATTTCCAGGATGCCAGCATTTGATCCAGAGACATTTCGGGAGGTTGAGGTGGTTCAATTTGCAGATACTCTGCCATAATCTCGGTTTCCTCTTTGGTCATAAAACCCTGATTACCCCAATCAGGCATACCTCGAGGAGTACCATTGAAGATGATAGCTGCCAGTGCCAACGTTCCTTTGGGTTGCATGAGGTCAGGAGTAAGGGCAGGTCCGGTGGCTCCTTTTCGTAATGTGCCGTGGCAGCCAGCGCAGCGTTCAAAGTAGACCTGTTTTGCCCAGTCCATATCCTCATCAACCAGTCCTGTTTCCACTACTTCTGAGGGTTCTTCTGTTACGATGGGTGCTGTTAATTCCAATCCTGGTAACCTGGCCATGAAATTGATCATTGCATCAATTTCCGCTTCACTGAGATTACTATTCGCATAGGATGGCATTAAACCAGCTGCGCATGTACCTCCGGGACAATCTGAAGAGATCTGGGCATTTGGATCAAATAGTGCTTCCTGCAAATATTCAACGATGTTTTCTGCTTTTCCTTTATATTCTGTACCGGTTAATTGCTGACGGGCGGTTTGACCAATCTCAGAAAGATCCGGTCCAATCGTCCCTGTAGCGTTCTTTATTCCTGGGATAACATGACAGGCACCACAACCACCCTTTATGAAACCCTCAGATGCCAGCATCAATTCATCACCACCTTCCTCTTCTTCGACTTCATCCTGTTCTGGTGCTTCAACTTGAGGGGCTGCTGGCTCCTGGGTTGGTTGGGGGGTGGGGCTGGAGCACGCTGCTAAAAGCAGAATAGCAAACAGCGCAATACAAAATTTTAGATAGACTTTCATGGGCAATTCCTCCGATTAAATTGTTGGATTATGGAAAAACTCTTATATAGAATCAGGTATTTTATTACGGATAATGAAGATAATTACTATATTATATATCATATTTAGAATTTCAATAATATTATAGTGTTTCTATTTCTTAATGCATTAACTTAAATTATACAGGGAGAAGAGTATTAGATTTTATTTAAGATATCTATCGAAAAATTCAATGGTTCTGGCCATGGCTAAATTGAAATATCCCGATAAATTATGGTCATCACCTTCATATGTGTAAAACTCAACCTTCCCATTAACAGCCAGGATTTCATTCCATAATAATTCTGAAAATACGACAGGAACACTTTCATCAGCTGTACCGTGGTGTAACTGAATAGGTCCGGATATCTCGCTCACAAAACTATTCGAAGAAATGGATGACCAGAAATCGGGGTTTTCTTCTGTTGTACCATGTTCAGTAATCCATTCCTGTTGCCAGCGGCGTGCGAATGTAGGAGGTGTTGGTGCTGGTCCGGGGGTATTGCGACGCCATTTGGACATCATATCCGGATAGGAAGCGACAACACCCGCCCAAATGACGCCTGCCTTGATATCTTCCGAAATAACCATCGATCTTAATGTGAGATAACCACCCATGGAATGTCCCCACACCCCAATTTTTTCCGGATTTGCCAGCGGAAATTGCTTTAAAGAGGCGACTGCATTCAACACATCGACCGTGTATCCTGGGGACTGAGAAGCACATTGTCATCATTGTGAAAAAATTCGGGAAGCAATTAAAAAGCAAGCACCTGAAACAGTGGATGTTAAAATAGAGCTGGATGATAAAACTCGGGAAATTACCATTCCAGATGATGTCCAGAAGGGTTTGGAGTCGCATCCATTGGCTTTGGAAACGTACAAGAAACTTGCTTTCACCCATCAAAAGGAATATATTAACTGGATTCTTGAAGCAAAAAGAGAAGAAACGCGTAAGAAACGTATTGAGAAAATGATCCAGAAATTGCTGGATCAAGGCTAATTGCGCTTATTTGAGTAATTATTTTCGCATATTTCTACGAACCATCTCTGCAATGGTCAAATTATGCCTGCTGGTGAGTTGTTCGTTAATCATCTCAATCTGCTTGCGAGGAGAGTAGAAGGCTTCACTCCAACCGTACCCTGCACAGGTTGTATCAGCGATCTGATTCCCTTTATCATCCCACCCCCACCATTCACGATAAATAGCTTCCAGATCCGGCCGGATGTGTAATTCAGGCACATTGAAATGGGCTGAATAATAATAATCCGGGGGAAGCGCATTCAGGATAGTTTCAAAAATATGAACCCGCACTTGAACACCGTTACAGCATTCCGAGTCAGCAATGCGACTTAATCCACGGATGGTGGCTAAAGGTGCTAGTACTTCAACCCGTTCAAGATTGCGGAAGCGTTCCTTAATGCGAACAATCACCTCTTTCATCACCAAACCACTGGCAATACTATCCGCAATGAAAGCGACTTTGACATTATCATGTTGTGGTTGGTTGAGGTCTTTATCTTTGAATAGAGTCATTTCAACTTTGCGATTGTAAACAGGAACCGAACTATCAAAGACATGGTGGGCATCCAGGACGACTTCATCGGTGTAGTAGCCATAGGTTTCGTAAATAGCTTCGGGCACCTGATACTTCAAGCCTTCGCGTGCGATGGGAAAAATGGCTAAATTTTCCTGTTTGTTGGAAGTGATTGTTTCTCGCAATGGTGGAGCATTGAAAATATCCTGCATCGCTTTCCACATCAAATTTGCACGGCCAGCACCCATCCAGACCTGCCCGGGTAAACTCAAAGTTTCGATACCTTTTAATTCTTCGGGAGAAATCCCAATGAACTCCATTAAACGGGGATCGGGTTTTTTCCTCTCAATATAGATGAAACGCGCAGTAGAAGGAGTATGGTAAAAAACTAATTCAAGGTTTGTCACGTCTCCCAGAGTGATTTTACCGGGACGATAAAAGCCGCTTCCTTCAGGTTTTTTTGTCTTGTAGGGAAGCGGCTTTTCCAGGATCAGGGAGCCTTCGATGAATGATCTGTCATCTTCAGAAAATCTTAAAGAGACAGGCTGAGAGGTTCATCAGCCTGTCCTTAAGATTTTATCATTAAGTAAATGAAATGGGAAAGATAATTTAGTAATCACCAAATTTTCTATTCGAGAAAAGTGTTGGAATTGATCTTCCAGCACCTTTTACTTTAATTTGTACAAAGACTCCAAGGCGTCCCGGTAGGTTGGGCGCAACTGCAGGGCTATCTCGTAATCCTGCCGGGCTTTGTCAAATTCTCCCAATGCTTCGAAAGCCATTCCGCGCCAATAATGTGACTCCTCCAGGCCGCGTTTGTTTAACATGGACAGAGTCGCTCGTGCCAGGTCGATCACAGACTGGTAACGTTCGTTTTCAAAATAGGTCTGATAGGCATCCACACGATACCAGAGCACGCGCCAGGGCCGTTGTTTTTCCTCAAGGGTGTTGTAGTGGGCAAACGCCTGATCAAAAACAGCGGCTGCTTCATCGATTCGACCCAACCGGAAGAGGGTTTCTGCCTGGTTGAAGTATCCAAAAAACAAATCCCGGCCTTTTAAATCACTCAGTTCCGCTTCGGTTTTGTGTAAGGTTCTCTGGAAATTCTCAATTGGGTCATAATCTGCACCCAGAATGGATGCCAACTCGTTCTCACGCTCGGTAGGGTAGGCGACAAGATAGACAAAATTAAAATCACGCCACCAGCGTGTTTCTAAATCCATATAAGCAACGGGCAGGTCGGGCATAATTAATGAATCCTGGGTGATCAACACCGAACGGGCATCATCATATCCGCTGACGACCACATAATGTCCCATCCACCAATCGTTTGGTGGGTGATGACCGATCTCGATCAGTACTGGGAAACCGGCTGCAATCAATCGTTTGATTAAATCCAGGTCACCGCCAAACCGCAAGAGAGCCGACAGTTCTGTTTGCTGCTCAATAAAGGGCAGCATTTCCTCCGGCATCACATTGGCATCATCCTCGTTTGGCCGCAAAACTGCTTTGGTTGTGCGCTGATCTCCTTCCCAATCCCAGTATGAAAGTAGCATGGATAAGTTTGCGGGACCGCAATTGTTGAAACTTTGATACTCATGCGGCACACCGGAGAGGATTACTGACTCAGGAATTGCCGTTGGTGTCTGCGTTATTGTTGGTGAAATTATGGGGGTGGGGGTCTCCGTTGGTGCGAAAGTCGCTGAAGGGGGGATTACTGAAATCTGAGTGTTTGATTCTGTAGCCAGGCTTAATTCTTCCTGAACGGGAGAAAAAGAGACTTGATCCGGGGGATTGAGAAAGTAGTGGATTTTGGTCTGCAGCGAAGCCAACTGCCAGGCAAGCCGCGAATGCACCGGTGGCAATAAATAAAGACCTGCACATAGCAGCACCAGTACCAACAGACTTATGGTCGCGATCAGGATTTTCTGAGATTTCATGATTAATGCCTATGGTTATTTTAATGGATAAATTTAAAAAAAAATAATATTCACCTAATTTATTAAAAATATTGAAATAATATATTATCTGTGTTATCATGCTATTATGATACAATCCTTCAAGGATGCAGGTACAAGCGATATATTCAATGGCGAAAATACAAAATCTGCACGAAGAACTTGTCCCGCATCTTTGTGGACAATTGCTGGTCGGAAACTGGATCTTCTAGACTCTGTGATATCACTGAACGAATTGAGAATTCCACCTGGAAATCGGTTAGAAGAGTTGTCCGGCTCGAGGTTTGGACAATATAGCATTCGAATAAATGATAAATATCGTATTAGTTTTGAATGGACAGAAAATGGTCCGGATAATGTTGAGATTGTGGATTACCATTAAGTAACAGGAGTGAGAAAATGATTCGTATACCCACAAAAAGAACGCCTACCCATCCAGGGGAAATGCTTCTGGAAGAATTTCTCAACCCTATGGGATTGACACAAAGAGAATTGGCCGATGGCATCCTGGTTCCTTATCAGAGGATTAATGACATCGTCAATGGCCGGAGAGGAATTACTCCCAGTACCGCATTAAGACTTGCAAAATTTTTCAACTCCTCGCCAGACTTTTGGATGAATGTCCAACTAAGATGGGAGATGTTTTTTGCTGCCAAAGAAGAAAAAAACATCCTCAATAAAATATCTCCAGCCGATACATTGGTTGGATGAACCGCCGACCTCACGGACCCGAACCGTGCACTCAAACAACTTAACTTAGGTTTAGAATTACGATTTCTTTATTCATCTTCCTGCTCTGGTTTTCCACCTAGCAAACTGAGCTGGTTTGTAAATGACTTACCTTTTTGTTTTTGGGCTCTCTGGAATGTGACATTTGATGGTGGCAGCTGTGGTTCTTTGCCTTTGAGCAGTTCTTCGATGGTGAAGATCTGCAGTTTTGGGTAGTCTTTGTTCCAGAGTTTGGAATGGTAGAATCCGACCTCGGCTGCTTCTTTGAGCATGGGTTTGGTAGGTTCTTCCAGGGAGATGAAAATTCCTATTGGTGCCTGGGTGCGGTTCATAGTCCCGACCAGGTCGCGGATTTGGGCTGAAGATTGCTCTCCGTATTTGTCTTTGAAGGGGACGTTATAAGTGCGGTTTGAGTTGAACGGTGGATCAAGGTAGATCAGATCTACGGATTCATCGGGGATGTAGTTGCGGAGGATGTCGAGGTTGTCGCCGTAGTAGAGTGTGTTCATATTAATTCTTTTTTGTAAGATCTTCAGATTTATTTAATAGACTTGGCTGAAGCGTATAAGGATGACAAATTTTTAAACCAATTTCTGGACCAAATTTCACAAGACCATCGTCATAGGTAAAAAATTCACTGATTGACCGATAATGTTTATTTATCCAAATTGCGGTAGCCAAGTGAATTGCATCTTTTGATTTTAAAACTCTTCTTTTAGGTAAAGAATTGCGAATTAAATCACGAGCAATTTCTGCTATTGATTCGTTGAATTCAACTAAATTAATAGATGGGTCAGACCATAGTTGGTCAATTACAGAAATAATGCTCGGATCTAATTTCCATTTTATTTTTTCCTCACTCCCATGAGCTACCTCAACAATACTGATTGTTGAGGTAAGTACCTTCTTTTTTTCGTTTAATATATTTCTCCAAACGTCTTCAATTATGTTTCCTCTTTCAGGTTCATCATTGATGTATGATAAGAAAATACAGCTATCCCAATAAATTAATGAGTCGTTATTCTTCATCTCTTAACCGCCTTATGATGTTCTCCGCTTTTTCAGTACCTTCTTTCCAGGGTATGATCCCCCTGGCTTTTAAGAAATTCCCCTGGGGCTTATCGGTAAGAATTTTTATATCTTCAATATTTCTGATTTCATTTGGCCTGCCGGTTGTAACATCTCTTTTAATATGGCCAGTCACAATAACATCTTTATCCCAAATCTCTTTTAGTAATTCCTTTTTATCTTCGTCAACAACACATTTAATAGCTCTATCAAATAGGTTATCATAAAGAATAAATCTTAAAGTTTGCCTACTGGATAAGGTCTCAACTCTGCCTGTTATTGTTCCATAAACAAGGGTTTTATCTTTTTCACTAATAATATCTGGAGATTGATATACCTCAACAAAGAAATCTGGGGTCGTAATAAAGTCAATGGAGCTAACTTTTCCATTTATTACTTTAATTAATTGGTTAGCAGCCTTGGTTACTTTTTGATTGTATGGAATAGGTCTTTTCTTGCTTAAAGCCATACCTGTTGTTTCAAAGCCGATTACCACCTTTTCGACCTTATCCATTTCATGGTAATAGCCCTTAATGCCAGTATATGCCGATCCGACTTCTAACTCGTCAATACTCCATTCAATTTTTGTTCCTGGCTCAATTTGTTTGGTTAATTCTGTAATTAAGGTATGAAGATTTTGTAAGGATTTTGCGTAAATATCAAGAGGCACTTCACCATACAATTTCATGCCAATTCTGTTTTTCATTTTATCCTCATGAAAGTGATAATGGATTTTTATTATTTTATGACAATATAAGTAATACCTCAACTCCTTTCGTTAGCTTTTACTTATTAATCACCTATGATTACATTCAAAGATGGTATTCGAGATTTTTATCAGGTAGTCATTTTCAACCAGTGATACAAAGTCGTCTTTGAATTTTTGCCACGGAAAGGGGAGTCTAATCAGGCTGTTTTTAATTGAGATGTATGTGATGTTGTCCTGGACAACCACGGAAAACTGGTTATTTATGAAGTCTTTTTTGACCCAAAGTTTTATGATTTCATTCAGATCGCTTTGACTTTCAGTGAGCTTGGCTTGCATTGAAATCCTTCTTAAGATTTATTATTTTTTCTTTTCTTATCTTTCAACTCTGAAAAATCATTCTCCATAGCTTCGTTGAATTCTTTTACATAATGCTTGGCTTTTTGTTGTTCTTTAAAGACAGCGTCATAAAGGTCATAAACTTCTGAAATAGATCCTGAAATTCCAATGTGATCAGCCATCAAGATGACACCTTCCATAATTTTTTCGGGCGGTAAACTAATAAATTTTTTCACACTCTTTTCCATTCTTCCATCCTCCTTTTCTAAGATGATTCAATCAATTCAAAGAAATCATCTTCGGACAATATTCTTATACACTGGCCATTCAAGATAGCTTTTTCTGCCTGTTTTTGTTTTGAGCTTTTCGAGTTGCCTTTCAAACTTCGTGGATCCAATTCACCAATTACTAAAATGGTTGTAGATAGGTTGAAACTATTGATAACATTACACCCTGCATTTGCGGCAAGTGTCGCGGCTTGATTTCTTGGAATGGACAACTTCCCAGTAAATAGTAAAGTTTCTCCATATAAAAACCCTTCAGGACTTCCCGGTTGGCTTATTGATGGAGGTGGAACAAGGTCTCTCGACAAATCGATAGTTTTATTTGCTCTTTTCAACCAATCACATATTTTTATATTCGATTCTTTTATAGCTTCGACAACTATTTGACCTGCAACACGTGAATCAGCTAGGGCATCGTGGTGATTAAACAAAATTCCTAAATCATTTGCAACACAAGCTAATCCAAATCCGTCTCTTGCATATTGATCCCATGTGTGACGGACAATTCTTGATGCATCTATATATTTAAAAATTGGCATATTTATTGAATACTTATTGCATGCTTTTCTTAGGGAACCTAAATCAAAGGTTGTGTATGATAGAAGAATGTCGTTATTTAAGAAATTCAAGAACTCATTGAAAGTATCTGGAAATGTCGATGAATGCTTTACGGTGTCTGGAGTAATACGATGGATTCCAATATGAAAATCATTGAATAAATCTTCTGGATTTACATAAGTACTGAACTCATCAACGATTTCATAATTCATGAACCTTACAGCTCCAATTTGACAAATGCTTGAAACATCATAATTTGCGGTTTCTACATCTATTACTACGAATGAGTTATCTTGCATTGATTTCCCTCTTAAATTCCAGGAATTTCTATCTTGCATAATTTGGAAAAATGCTTTATTATTAGAACTATTGATCTATATTTACCAAATTCGATAGAAAAATAATTTATTATTGTGTAGATCATCCTCGAAAAATGATGAGGTAACTTATAGTATTCACAATTTATTATAGCAAATGAAAAAAATATATTCAAAATTTATCAATTCACAAATTCATTATTCAATAATTTTTTTAAGGAGTTTCACGTGACTTTGAATTTATACAAAATAATTCTGAGAAATTTCTTGGTTGGGCAAAATATAATTTTTTTGGTGTCATTAAAATTTAATTAAAGGAATTGAAGAAAAACATGTAATTAAGTATGTATAGCAATTGGAAATCAGTATTAAACTAAAAAACGATAATGAAAATATTATCTTTCATAAGCGAGCTTTATAAACTTAATTTTTCAGTATAGTACTTGATTTATTTTTTTAGTAAACGTTCGAATTGGATGTGTATGATGAAGAGAAGTAATAGAAAAAGAAAAAACACTAAAGCACCAACTAATTCAACACGAGCAAAAGGTGATATTGTCGAACAAATAGTGGCTTCAATGCATAAAAACCAAAATGTAATGGTTGAAAGAAATGTGTTTCTTAAAACCATGGATGGAAGTCAAAGGACTCGAGAAATTGATGTACTTATTTCAACATTTGTTGCTGGATACCCAGTGAATATTCCAATAGAGTGCAAAAATGAAAATAAACCAATTGGAGTAGGAAAAATTGATGAATTTATTGGAAAATTACAGGATGTGGGAATTCCAAAACAATTAGGTGTATTTGTCTCTGCAAGTGGATTCACTAAAGGAGCAATAACACGAGCGAATGATGCGGGGATAAAAACATTTTTACTTAACGGTAAAAATAATAATCTTCATCGAGAATTAATTAAGGCTTTCCAATCGATTATTTACCTTCTCTTGTCAATTACAAATATCACTATAACAAATAATTATGGTGGAAAATCACAAGCACACGAAATGCTATTCTTTGTTGACAGTAATGGAAATCACTGTGGTTCTATTGCGGACTTGGTTTGGATTGAATGGGTAAAGAGAAGAATTCCAGAAGATTTGGGAAAACAAAAAATAAAATTGAACTTACCAAAAGATTGGTTTCAGATAGTGAATGGAATTGTCGTTGAAGTAATTGAAATAAGCGTTGATATATTAATAACAGGTCATGTTATAACAATTCCAGGATTAATTCATCAAAATAAATTAATTAATGCAGCATCGAACGCTGTAGAAAAATGGGAAATAGAAACAAGTTTTGAAAATCAACCAATAACCCTTGAAGAAATTACATTTACGTCAAATGAGGAATTACAATCATTTTTTCATAAGGGGGAAGGAAAAATAAAATTAATTGTTGGTAATTACAGACTACCTAGAATTAGGTGGATGGCATTATATTGGCCGCCAAGCGAAAGTGCATTACGGAAATTACATGAATTACTACATCAATCTATTGAAAATGGTTCAAAATTTGATATCACGAAATTGAGAATTGAGGATATTGAAGGAGCCAATTTTCAAACAATTTGGGACCCAATAATCGAAAACTATCCCCCCATGAAACTACTAGAAAAAATGCCAATTAATGAAGAAGATAAATCAAGAAATGATAATTAATATGTTTTTACTAATTATAAACAATTAAAAATATTGAAACAGAATTAAATAACAAAGCGAAAAACTTATTTAAGAAAAATGCGGGTAACTGATGACCTCGCTGGAAACTAACCGTGGATATATAGGTTGAAGATACTGGTAGTGATTTTGTTACCTGTGGCATCACAGGAAGGGGAATTGTTATTCTGTGATGCCTTCGGTAGCCATTTATGGGCACGGAGGGACTCGAACCCACGACCTCACGGATGTGAACCGTGCGCTCTAACCAGCTGAGCCACGCGCCCTTGGTGAGGGTGATTATAGCAAATACAGCCTGAACACGCCTGTAGTGAGGTATAATTAGGGTTTGGGGAAGTCATTTAAATGAAGATTTACCAGCCTACGCGCTGATAATTGGAGGACGAACGAACATGGATATAGGCAATATTAAATTGGTGGACATTGACAGTGAGATGCGTTCCGCCTACTTAGATTATGCGATGAGCGTGATTGTCGCCCGTGCCTTACCCGATGCTCGGGATGGATTGAAGCCTGTTCACCGCCGTATTCTGTTTGCTATGCATGATATGGGCATTCGAGCGAATACTTCTTATAAAAAATCTGCTCGTATTGTGGGTGAAGTTCTTGGCAAGTACCATCCCCATGGTGATCTATCGGTTTACGATGCCATGTCGCGTATGGCGCAGGATTTCTCCATGCGTTACATGTTGGTCGACGGCCAGGGGAACTTTGGCTCCATCGATGGGGACTCTCCGGCAGCCATGCGCTACACCGAAGCCAGACTTTCTGCAATGGCGGAAGATATGCTGGCGGATATTGGCAAAAATACCATTGATTTCACGGATAATTTTGATGGCTCCCTCAAAGAGCCACTGGTTTTGCCTGCCCGCCTTCCCAACCTGTTGTTAAATGGGTCATCCGGAATTGCTGTTGGTATGGCGACCAACATCCCACCGCATAATTTGCGCGAGTTGGTGGCAGCCATTAATCACCTGATTGATAACTATGAGAATCTGGAAGATGTAACGGTAGAGGATTTGATCAAATTCCTGCCCGGTCCTGATTTTCCAACGGGTGGCATCATCATCGGTCAGGAGTCTATTCGTCAGGCTTACTCCACCGGGCGTGGACGTCTGGTGGTGCGTGGAAAAGCAGAAATTGAAGAATTCAAAGCCGGCAGACATGCCATCATTATCACCGAGATCCCTTACCAGGTTAACAAAACAACCATGCTGGAAAGAATCGCTGCCCTGGTGCGTGAAGGCCGCCTGGATATGATTTCAGATATGCGCGATGAGTCCGATCGTAAGGGTATGCGCATTGTGATTGAACTGAAGCGTGGTGCTCAGCCACAACGTGTCATGAACCAGTTATACAAGTACACTCAATTACAATCCACTTTTGGTGTGAATATGCTTTCTTTAATCAATGGTGAGCCACGTACGCTTTCATTGAGAAGGATGTTGCAGATCTTCATTGAGCATCGTAAGGAAGTCATCACCCGTCGGACACAATTCGACCTGGATAAAGCCAAACACCGTGCCCATATTCTGGATGGATTGTTAATCGCATTAGCCAATCTGGATGATGTGATTAATACAATTCGAAAAGCCATGGATGCGGAGGAAGCCAAGGCGAATTTAATTTCCCGCTTCAATCTAACCGAAATCCAGGCACAGGCCATTCTGGATATGCAATTGCGCCGTCTGGCAGCTCTGGAACGTCAAAAAATTGAAGATGAATATAAAGAAATTCTCAATACCATCGCCTTCCTGGAAGATTTATTGGCAAATCCACAGAAAATATTAACATTAATAAAAGATGATTTGACCGAAATGGCTGCCAAGTACGGAGATGAACGCCGGACGCTGATCAGTTTTGATGCCAAAGAAGAATTCTCTGAAGCCGAGTTGGTGAAGGACGAAGCAGTTCTGATCACCGTCACTGAAAAAGGATATATCAAACGTACACGAGCAAATTTGTTTCGCACACAGGGGCGCGGTGGTCGTGGAGTGATTGGTCAATCCATGCGCGATGAAGATGAAGTCATGCTGTTAATTCCAGCTCGAACCCTGAACACAGTATTGTTCTTCTCCGATCGCGGAAAAGTATATTCTGAAAAGGTTTATAACCTTCCGGAAGCGGGAAGAACCGATAAAGGCATCTCGATCATGAATGTTCTGGCTTTCAACCCGGGTGAACGCGTAACAGCAGCTGTTCCGGTACCGGACTTTGAGCAGGCTGAATATTGTACGATGGCAACCGAACAGGGAAAAATTAAACGCGTGCAGCTCTCTGAATTTGCCAATGTGCGCCCATCGGGTTTGATTGCCATGGACTTGAAACCAGAAGATAAACTAGGCTGGGTACGATTAACCAGCGGAAAAGATGAAGTGGTGTTGGTGACGGCATATGGGCGCGCCCTGCGTATGGATGAAAGTGAAATTCGCTGCATGGGTAGGCCAGCTGGTGGGGTCACTGGAATCCGTATGGATGCCAAAGATCGTGTTACCAGCATGGATGTACTGGAGCCGGATGCTGAATTATTGGTCATTACCGACAAAGGCTATGGAAAACGAACACCATTAGGGCAATACAATCCCAAGAGTCGGGGGTCAAAAGGTGTTTCCACCATTGATAAACACAATCTTGAGAAGAGCGGTTTAATCTCGACTGCCAGAATTGTTAAATTGGATGATGAGGTATCGATGATATCCACCAATGGTGTGATGATACGCATGAAAGTGCGTGATATCTCACAAATGGGACGCGCAACCCGAGGTGTGCGTGTGATGGATATTGATGACGGAGATAGCGTAGCCTCTATGGCCAGAATTAGCGCTGAAATCCTGGCGGGTGAAGGTGATACATCCGAAAATGCTGTAGTTGAATAATATAGCTAAATTAAATCAAAAATGCCTGATTGCCAGGCATTTTTTGGTTAAGGTTCGACATCAAGGCAGAATCATTTTTCCCGAGACTAAGAGAAATAAAGTGCCCAAGACTATAACCAGGATCAATAGTAGAAAAGCCAGAATAAAGCGTTGGGAAGCTGTCATTCCCAGGAACCTCTTCTCTTTTGGCGTCAATAAACGTTTGGCTTCAATGACTGATTCTTCTTCAATAAAAGATGCTTCAGCTGTGTTTCGTAAATCATCTAACATATTTACCTCTCAATTTTCTGGTCCAGTAGGTCGAAGATGGACATCTCCCACTGTTATGGTTTGTTTTTGATTATTCTCGGATAAGATCTCCAAATCTCCATTGGAGGTCAAGCCTGATAATGTGCCAGTTATTTGAACACTTCCATCTTTTTGCTTAATATATACTTTTTCTCCGTGAAAAGCCAGTGTTTTTTGCCATTGATTCATAAATTCTGGTAAATGAATTTGTGATCGCCAATAATAAAAGGCGTTAATCAATGCTGCCAATACATCAAATCGATCGATTGGAAATTGACTATGATCCTGTAAACAGGTTGCTGGAAATTGTAAGTTTTCGGATGTAGGTATTGATTTTGGTAGAACATTAACTCCTATTCCCACCACCAATCCAAGCAATTCTTCTCCATTCCAGACTGATTCGGTCAGAATGCCAGATGTTTTCATGCGGTTGATCAAGACATCATTTGGCCATTTAATCTGGGCATCAATCTGCAGATTGTGTTTTAAAACATCTGTTAGAGCAATCCCAGCGAGCGGTGAAAATAGTGGTAAATATTTCCGTTCATGTAATTCAGGTCTGACGATAATGGAAACTGCGATGGCACTTCCAGGTTGGGTTATCCAATTGCGATCAAATCGTCCACGACCGGATCTCTGGTGATCCGCAAATACAATCGATCCGTCCGGGGCGCTATTTTCCAGCCATTCCAGCGCTATCAGATTGGTGGAATCGATACTGGAGAAATATTTGAATTGTGGTACGCTTGTACGCTGGATCGCGTTGATAAATGCTGCTGGAACTGACATGTGATGATTTTACCTCAATGTCTGACCAGAATCCATACCAGATAAACCCACACACAAAAATCAAAACAGGAGCCTCGGCGTATTGCCGAGACTCCTGGAATAGGATTGAATTAAACCACTAATTGTTGGATATTTTAATCTTGCGTGGTTTGGCTAACTCAGATTTTGGCAGACGCAATGTGAGAACACCATTTTTCAATTCTGCTTCCACTTTATCAGCATCCACATCATCCGGTAATTCGATTGATCGTTGGAACATTCCTGATGGTCGTTCCCGTAAGAGATAACGATCATCTTCGTTTCCTTCAATTTTTAATTCACCTTTGATGGTGACTACATTGCTTTCAATTTGGATATCAAGTTCTTCCGTTAAAACACCAGGCAGGAATGCTTCGACAAGGTATTCGTCTTCTGCAACTCTGATATCTACAGGGAAGATTACTTTTGGTTCTTCGATGTTATTTTCATTGATGAAACCCACGGGACGGCGGGTCAGTTGACGGTAAGGGTTTCTTACATAAAGAGTAGGCATTATTTCCTCCAATAATTTGTTATTTGTTTTGTACGTTGAGATAATCTTACATGCTGAACATAAGTTTTTTGAATGAAAAATATTAATGTTTTATAAATTTTGGAGAAGAAACTCTAATAAAGAATTAACATTCTTCTCATGGACTTTTATAAAATTCGCGGTAAAATGATTTCAGATTCATTAAAGATACAATTATGGATCGGGGAGTTTTATGGACGATAAAATTACAATTATTGAAGGACCACCACCCAGTTTCGAATTGATTGATGATGGTTGGGCTTTAGGTTTAAACGAAGGACCCGGTTTGTACGACCTGGCACTGACTCGATTGCGCACCTTTAATGGCCCGGCATTGGTGGAACGTTGTCATCGAGCCTGGCGAAGAAGGGATACCATTTTTCTCCATTATCGTAATGATTATGGGCTGGAAGAAAAAGTGCCGATCATGGCTGCCCGTTCATCAGATTCCAATGAAGGACAGGTACTTTACCTGTGGATACGCCGAAAAGCAGGTGAAGTCGAATACGATTTTGATTTTGATGCAGATGATGAGGATGACGACACACCAAATTTTGACAATTAATGCAATTGTTGAAAATCTTAACAGGCCCTGGAAAACAGGGTCTTTTTTTTAATTACATGATGGCATTTGATTAAATGATAAACGCTTAGGTGAGGGGGGCACCCAAGCGTTTATCTAAACAATATTTTAGCATAAAAACAAAAAATTGCAAGAGGATAATTGGGTTTAATTTGAAATTAAAAGTGCCCCAGGAGGGAATCGAACCCCCAACCTAAGCGTTAGGAGTGCTTTGCTCTGTCCTTTTGAGCTACTGGGGCATCAACGAGATTATAGCATTCAGCACAAGATGCGACAAGGCTTTTGACAGGCTTTTGACAGGTACCATGACAGGTATTTTGGCAGGAAACTATTGTGAGCGAGCCTACGGTTCAAGAATTTCAACAAAATCAAAACCGATGTGGCGGGGGACAACCCCTGAGTATGATGCCAGCCCAACACCTACACCACCACCACTTTTCATACTGGTAAATTTTTCTTTAATCCAGGTCTGTTTATCATTAATGATCAGAGTTAGACTCTCATATCTACATTGCCATTCGATGATATTTTCACGTCCGGTACCAATTCGGTAAGCAGCAGCTCCACCATTTCCCAGAGGTACATATGGATTTTCTCCATTCTGTTTCTTGAATGCATCATATTGGAACACTTCAAATGTGCCACTACTTTCGATTCGGACTTCGTACCAGCCATCCCGGTTTACATGGCAGGCAAGTGTAAATCCGTTCTGGTTAGCACTCGGTTCAATTTTTGTTACAGAAGCCCGTACTATTACTTCATCATATTCATTATCTTTATAAAAGGAGTACAGAAAAACGTCTTCACTCAATTGAGATTCAAATTCAAGATGCCCATCTTTTACCTGAACAAATATTTTATTTTTATTAGAAATGGATGCTGGAGAGAAAATATCATCGATCGAAGCTGGCCAGCATTCTCCAGGATTGTCAAACTCTTCTTTCATAAATGGTGAACACAAAGGTGCTGGTTGTGTGGATATCTCTGTTGGTTTTACCTCTTCTACCAATGGTACAGGGGAGGGTGTTTCATTGCTGGTGGGTCTTGCAGTCGGAGGTGAGTAAACGGTTTGTGTGGGATCAATAGAGAGCACTGCTGTGGGTTGAATAATCAACACAGTTGGCTCTATTGTGTTAGCAATTTCTTCTTTATTAATGATTGGGAGACTGCAGGCAACAGAAAGAAAAATTAGTAAAAATATCAGACTGATAAAGGGTTTATTCATTTATCTCCTCCATGGAGAATACTTCTTTATAAGGATTGTAGTAGATTCAAAATCTACGTCAAGCAAAGTAGCGTTTGAATAAAAATTAAACGTGACCGCCATGCACTTGGGGAATGCATGACGGTCTCCAGGGAGGGAATGCCATCAGAAAGATCCTGGATGTAAACATTGGGGGAAATGTTACAGATCTTCTGACTGAGACACCTTACTTTAACCATTAATAGATGTCTATTGGATATTATAGATCATATTTGTATACATTATATTAAAAGAAACTAAGAGAAATTTAATCTTTCTGAGAATTATTTTTCTTGAACAGGTTCAACCAGTTTTCAATTTCCAAATCAGACATTTTTTGCGGGTCTGGTTTTCCACCACCCGGACTTGATGCAAGAATTCTTTCGATTTCCTTAGCAAATAAATCTGAGGTTTGAGTCTCAGCCTGGTAGGCCTGCACCTGACGAAGAATGTGTTGATCAGAACTGATTACTTTTGTATTTCGAGCTTTTTTCCCCATTTTGCGGATCCGCTGGATGATCGCTTCATCAGCAGTCGATCCTTCTCGTACGAAATGGGCAGTGATCGAACCAAATTTTCTGGTACCTGCCTTATTTATTGGTGCATTATCAAAATAGACTTCTAATTTTTTTCTGGTAAGGCGTGTATATTCACTCAATACCTGGATTAACGCCATTTCGTCATTCTCCATACTGAGGGTAAGACCTTTTATTTTGGGTACCAAATTGTGTCCATCAATCAAAATCATGTGCCTTGGTTTCCTCTTCTGGTTTTATTTTACGCTGAAAGTGTGCTATGATTCAAACAAATTAGAAGGTTTGGATAACTTGGAATTTTACCCGTAATCTATGAAACCAGGAGATTGATTTGAAACGGTGGCTACCATTCTTGATTGTGAATATTATTGTCTCTGCAGCTACTACATTGCTGGTATTAACCATATGGAATCGTATCAATATAGCAAACAGTATCGTGATTGAACCGCCACCTGCATCTGCTCCAATCTCGAACGAGCAACCAACGCTGGGAGAGTTACCTCCACGCGATATCCCGGTAATCTCAATTGCAAATGTATTCGCTGCAGGAGATCTTCAAAATGAATTGTTGATCGTTGAACGCATTGGGGAGGGTGAACTAAATTTATCTGGTTGGCAAATTATTGATCAGGATAAAAATGCATTTGTTTTCCCGGCAATTGATTTGGTTAAGGGTCAGATATCCGTTTATTCTAGATCAGGAACCAACAGCGTAAATACGCTTTTTTGGGGCAGCGATCAATCGATCTGGTCTCAGGGCGAAATTGTGCGGATTTTTGATTCAGCCGGACAGGAACGCGCAGTTTTTGAGATTCCATAATCATTGATATGGCAACCACAGATCGTATAATCGACGAGATCATCAAAAAAGCAATGGAAGCAGGGGAATTTGATAATTTGCCTGGCGCCGGAAAACCCATTGAATGGAAGGATAACCCATATACACCGGTAGAGTGGCGGATGGTTGAGGATCTTCTCCGGAAGAATAATTTGTCCTATCCATGGATGGATTTGAGAAAAGAAATTGAGAATTTGGTACTTGATTTGACGAATCAAGTGAAGCTCCTTCTACCTTTAAGGAAAGCGGTTGAGGATGAAATATCAAATCAAATCTTGCAGATAAATAAGAAAATTTTCGATTACAATTTAAGTGTTCCTGCCAGCCGACTGCAAAGAAGGATGATAAATATTGAAGAAATTCTATTCAATATCAAACAGGAAAAAGAAAAAAAGTAGATTGGAACTCGCATGTCAGAGGCATTATACAGGAAATGGCGACCCCAATTGTGGGAAAAAGTTGTAGGACAGGATCATATTGTTCAAACCCTGAAAAACGCTATCCGCAGTGATCGTATTGGACATGCCTATTTATTCTCCGGTCCTAGGGGTACAGGGAAAACCACAACCGCAAGATTACTGGCAAAAGCAGTAAATTGCACCAATCCTGATTTGCAAAATCGACCTTGCAACACTTGTGAAAATTGTCTGGCAGTGAATCTGGGCAGGTTTTTGGATCTGATTGAAATTGATGCTGCCTCCAACACCAGCGTGGATGATGTGCGTGATCTTCGTGAAAAAATAGGTTTTTCACCTTCACAGGGAAAATTTAAGGTCTATATCATCGATGAAGTGCACATGTTGTCAACAGCAGCATTTAATGCATTGTTGAAAACACTTGAAGAACCTCCACCCCATGCCATCTTTATATTAGCAACAACAGAGGTACATAAAATCCCCGCTACAGTACTCTCACGATGTCAGCGACATGAATTCCGTCGCATTCCTGTGATAACCATTGTGGAACTACTCAAAGAGTTAGTGATGGGTGAAAAATTAAAAGTGGACGAAGACACACTTTTTATGATCGCACGACAATCCACTGGAGCCATGCGAGATGCGATTTCCTTACTGGATCAACTTTCCTCCACCGGGGATGTAATCACACTTGAATTAGCACAACAAGTCCTGGGCACAGCCACCAACCAGACAGTGATCAATCTGGTTGATATGATCTGTGTGCAGGATACAAAAGGTTGTCTGAATCAATTACACACTGCACTCGATTCTGGCACCGATCCACGCCAATTTGCCCGACAGATGGTAGATTATTTGCGGGGATTGATGTTAATTCAATTGGGAAATGAAAAATCCATGGATGTCACCGATGAGGTTCGACAAATCATGGAAAGACAAACGAAAGACATTTCCATGCATCAGTTGACTGAATTGGTGAAATTGTTTAACAACGCAGCCAATGAAAGCAGGCTGGCATGGCAACCCAGTCTGGCATTAGAACTGGCAATTGCGCAGGGAGTGCAATTATTTGGGGTGCATTCTTCCCAACACCAAATGGTAAATGTAAATAGAGATGTTGAATCCAAACCCCCTGAACAAACAACGATTAAAGAAGAACCGGACCACCAGAAACAGGTTAATCGGGTAATCAAAGAAACGGAAAAGAGCGAGGTTGAAAAGGTTTTCGAAACCCCCGCGAAGGAAAATATATCTGATTCTCAGGAACCGGTGACTGAAGGCGAAGTTCCGGATGTGAAAGCAACTATTGGTATCAACGAAGTACGGGAATCTTTGACTGAAGTTAAGAATTTAATTCGTAATTATCGAAAGAATACCGAAGCATTACTGGCATCTGCCCGCAGTTTTTCAATGAAAAATGGAGTGATCATTATCGGTTTTCAAAGTCCGGTATTAAAAGAAAGATTGGAAAAAGGAGACCACCAGGAGATTATTCAACGTGCATTCTCTCATGTGTTGGGAATAGATACTAAAGTCAAAGCTGTTGTTATCAATGCAAAATCAAATCTCAATGATCATGAGGAAGAGTTCGAACCGGATAGTCTGGTTAGTGCAGCCCTTGATCTGGGTGGAAAAATTGTAGATAAGGAGTAAAAAATGGCAAAAGGATTTGGTGGAAAAATGGGTGGTGGCATGGGCGGTAGCCAGAATGCAATGATGCGGCAACTGCAAAAATTGCAGGAGCAAATGGAAGCTGCTCAGGCGACGTTGGCTGATGAAACCGTAACAGCCAGTGTAGGCGGAGGTGCTGTAAAGGTAACTATAACGGGCGACCAGAAATGCAAATCCGTGGAAATTTCTTCTGATTTATTGCAGGATGCAGATGCAGAAATGCTACAGGATCTGATCTTAAGCGCAGTTAATATGGCATTGGATCAATCCCGAGAGTTGCAATCTCAGAAGATGGGACCACTGGCTGGAGGAATCCCCGGCCTGGGATTCTAAAATCAAAATTCTCTTTGGAAAAATATGCCAATCTTACCTGAACCTGTTCAGAATTTAATCAATGCGTTTGAACGACTTCCGGGAGTAGGACCGAAGTCAGCTTCCCGATTAACCTTTTTCTTATTACGTGCTCCAGTTGAAGTCAGCAAGAATCTAGCCGACGCTTTACAAAATTTGAAAAGTTCGACAACTTTCTGTGAGCAGTGTTTTAATATCACGATGGCAGGAAATCAATTGTGTGAAATATGTGCCAGTAATCAACGAGATGATGGACAGATCTGCGTGGTGGAAGAGCCATTGGATGTATTGGCATTGGAACGAACCGGTGGATTTTTGGGGAAGTACCATGTTCTTCATGGTGCCCTTTCTCCCATTGAAGGTATTGGCCCTGATGATTTAAGAATCAGGCCTTTGATTGAGCGCGTTAAAGCAGGAAATATAAAGGAAATCATTATTGCCACCAACCCATCCATGGAGGGAGATGCAACTGCATTGTATATCAAACAGCAATTGCAATTATTCCCGGTCCGTTTAACTCGGTTAGCACGAGGACTTCCTATGGGGGGAGACCTTGAGTATGCTGACCAGAATACGCTCTTGAGGGCTTTAGCTGGACGGCAAGAATTGGATTAAAAATGATGATCCCGCTTCTAATGGAGCGGGATCATTTCTTAGTTACTGCTGAAAGAGCAGATGCGCCAGTTACGACCATCTATTTCGACAACATAATAAGGTACCCAGGCAATTCCAAAAAGCTCAACAAAAATATCTTTCTTCAACGGAGTAATTGTTATTTCAGTAATATCATTCGCTTTACCAGACCATTCCTTCTCTAATTGAGCAATTGCATCCTTCATTTCAGTTTGCATTGCAGACAGGTTGGCGATTGCATTATCTACATCCTTTTTTTCATTCTGAAGTTTATCTTTTGCCTCGGCTGTCATTCTACGCTTGGTAAGAGAAGAGGAAATTGATTTCTTGCGTTTTGATAAAAGTGCAAGCAGCATTTCCCCGTGTGTGCCTGCCTCCTCCAATCGGCGTTGCCCCAAGCGGTCTTCAGCACTTTCCACGTCGCGTTTTTCTTTTTCGAGTTTTTGTTCCAGGGCAGTTATTTTCTTTTCATAACTCACTTTCACTTTTTCAATTTCAAGATCCATTTGATCTTTGATGGCTTGACTGATTTGAGCTTTGAATTCCTGTTCTGAAATTTCAGGACCGGCAAAGATTTTTAAGCTTTGACTGGCACGGATTTTCATATTATCAGTTCGGTACACCCAATCGAGGAAATCTGATTCGAGGATCTTAATTGTTTTGGGATCAGCCATCCAGACTGGCATTTGTTGGTAGCCTGTTTCTGGTAATGAAAAGCGTTCAATTTTATCCTGGTCAATGGCTCCGGTTAAATGATCTTCCCATCTGATCATTCTGCCAGTTTCATCTTCCACCAATACAGACTTTTTTTGCATGCTTTGCACATTGTATTTCCTATCCAGATAACGGATTTCTGCCTGGGCGAGTAAACGAGGATGGTATTCAATGGTCACCATCTTTGAACCACTTGATAAGGAAATATTTGCTTTTTGAGCAGCATTTTGAAGAGTTAAATTATTTGGCAGGTGATAATCAATAATAACGCTGGGAAGAACCGGTCTCAGCACTGATTGAGTTGACACAGGTTCAGCGGCTGCAGATTGTGATTTGACTGGCTGGGTCTTTGGTTCATTGGCGGCAGACCGCGGACCAACTTTTGCTTTGCTGACACCTGCTCCAACCAGTGCATTCAAGGCTGGTATTTGAGATCGCGTCATTGGTCCTGCCAGATAATTCATTGCCCAGCGCGTATTGAATAATCTTAATCCCTTCTCATGGACATTATGGAGCAGAAAAACTCGTTTACCCAGATTGGATAGTAAATTGTTGGCTTCGGCTCTGTCAATGCTGCCACTGGCGCTTTGTAATCCATCCATCAGACGTTCTTTATCCTGATCCGTTTGTAAACGCCCTATCATCCAGGTTCCAGCATTTGAGAGTGCTTTATAATCCATATCCACGGGATTTTGAGTTGCCAGCACCAAACCGACACCGAAAGCCCTGGCTTGTTTTAACATGCGCAACATAATCGGTCTGGAAGGTGGGTTGGCAACTGGGGGAAGATAACCAAGAATTTCATCAAAATAAATGAGTGCGCGCAATCCACTGGTACCACTTTGGCGTCGCATCCAGGATTCGACTGCGCCAAATAACAAGGTAACGAAGAACATGCGTTCATTTTCACTCAAATGAGCCAGATAAAAGATAGATTGTCGAGGTTTGCCATCCCCAGCAAACAACATTTTTTGAATATCCAGGGATTGACCTTGCATCCAGGTTTGAAAAGAAGGGGATGCCAGAAAGTTATTAAGTTTCATAGCCAGTGTAAATCGGTCTTTTTCTGGGAACAAACGGTCAATTGGAAATGCACCCAGGCGGTCAAAAGGCGGGCTTTGCGTTTGCATAATCAAATCACTCAAATCAAATGATTTTCCTTTGCTCCAGTAATACTCCATAATATTTGCAAGCAGGATGTGCTCCCGCGAACTGAGAGGATCGATATCGTTATAACCAATTAATCCCAATAAAGCTGTTATATTGGATGCAATCCGTTCACGCAGTATTTCCTGATTTTCATTCCAATCCAGCTCTGGGGCAGCAAATGAAGAAAGAATGTCAACTGCGATACCAGATGTGGAACCAGGCGTAAAGATGGCAAACTCAGCGGAGTCCTTTAGTTTTTGGATATTTTCTCTGGTTAATCCCCATTCTGCCAGACCATTTTTCCACAATGAAGCTGTTTCTTCCGCTTTAACCTGTGTGGATTTGTTTTCACGGCGAGCTTCCTCCGGATCAATCCAGGGCTCGAAGTCTTTGGGTAATAAATCCGGAAAATGTAGGAGTAAGTTGGTGAGGTCACCCTTTGGATCGATAACAATAGCCGGGATATTTTGTAATGCTGCTTCTTCCATTAATCCAACACATAAACCAGTTTTACCTGAGCCAGTCATCCCGGTCACAAACATGTGTGTTGTGAGATCAGCAGGATCATAATAAATGATGTTATCGGTTAGCACTTTGTTTTTGAAGTCAAATTCTTTTCCCAGATAGAAATCTCGATTATTGCTCATAACTTCCCTCTTTCAATTTGATCTTAACTTTATTGTATCTGAAAAATTATTTTTAACAAAAAACAACCTGAAAAAATCAGGTTGCCTTTTTTTAATTTAGTGAGAGCCGGGTACGCCGCCCCCGGCTCTCATTTTAAGGAGGAGAAGAAGAGAAGTCGCCCTTTGTTGTTTACAATATTACCAGAACATTTGTTTCCTAAAATCATGCTCTTTTTTCACCGAAAGTAAAATTTTTCGAAGTAGATTCTATTGGAATGAATAGTTATTTAGATTTGATGAATTGATATAATGAATCAATAGGAGATTGATTGTCGGGTATACCCATGATTTTCGAAATCTATAGGTATGCAGCCAATTTTTAGAGGTATATTGGGTTTACGTATAATGTATATGATAGTCCAACTATAAATCGAGGAAAAGAATGCAACATATTGATCCAATGATAGAAAATCCTGAACCAGGTGGCTCGTTTAAATCTGGGTTTGTGGCTGTGATAGGAAGACCCAATGTAGGAAAATCGACCTTGCTCAATGCAATTCTAGGGCAAAAAATTGCTGCCGTGTCCCCAAAACCACAGACGACCCGCAAACAACAATTGGGAATCCTCACAACTGATCAGGCACAAATTATTTTCATGGATACACCTGGCATGCACATTTCTCGTCACAAGCTGGGTGATTATATGAATAAAGTTGCTGAGTTGGCATTGTTTGATGGGGATTTGATCTTATGGATTGTAGATGTTTCTGTACAGCCCACTGAAGAAGATCGCTTGATTGCCGAAAAATTATCTGCATTCACACGACGACCAGAACTTTTGGTTGTTATTAATAAAATCGATTTAATTTCACCTGATAAGTTATTTCAGAATCAAATACTTTATCAGAATCTGGTGCCAGGGTCTGAATGTATTGCTCTCAGTGCAAGTTTACAAAAAGGGGTTGCTGAACTGGTGCAAATTATCATTGAAAAATTACCGGTTGGAGACCCATATTATGATGAGGAACAGGTAACAGACTATTATGAGCGGGACATTGCTTTGGAATTAATCCGGGAGGCTGTGATGCGACATCTGGAGGAAGAGGTTCCGCATGCTGTTGCCGTTCGGTTGGATACTTATGAGGATCGGGGTGAGGAGCAGGCTTACATCATGGCAACATTATTTGTTGAACGCGATTCTCAGAAAGGGATTGTGATCGGTAAACAGGGTAGCATGATCCGTGAAATAGGCAAAGCTGCACGAAAAGAAATCGAAACTTTGACCGGGCGAAAAGTCTATCTGGATCTTCGTGTTAAAGTTCATAAAAATTGGAGAAACAATCCTGATGCATTAAATTTAATGGGATACATTGTTCAGGACAATTGAGCTCTCTACAAGGATTTAAGTACAAAATCTGGAAAGTAAGAAACAAATCTTATTAACCAGATTCTAATTTATGTGCCCAGGTAAGCTTTTTTAACTTCCGGATTCTTTTCCACTTCCTCCGATGTGCCTGAAAGGGTAATTGTACCGGTTTCAATTACATATGCTTTGGTCGCATATCGTAAAGCTAAGTGTGCGTTTTGTTCGACTAGGAGAATGGTAGTCCCTTCTTGATTTATTTTTGCCAGGTTTTCGAATAGTTCTTTTACTAAAATCGGGGCCAATCCCATGGAAGGTTCATCGAGCAACATCAATTTACCTCGATTCATCATCGAACGACCGACAGCCAGCATTTGTTGCTCACCACCACTCAATAGATCCGCTAATTGAGATTTCCGTTCTTCCAGGCGAGGAAAAATTTTAAAGACACGCTTGAAATCTTCTTCAATACCTTTATTATCTTTGCGACCATAGGCAGCTATTTTCAAGTTTTCCAGGACGCTCAGATTTCCAAAAACCCTACGACCCTCAGGAACAAGAGTAATACCCAGTTGATTGACAATATCATGCGGTGGATATTTCAACAAATCCTCGCCCTTGAATTCGATTGAACCTGAAACAACTCTTCCACCCATTTCTGTGATCTGACGAACAATTGACCATAAAGTGGTTGATTTTCCTGCGCCATTTGCACCTATCAATGTGGCAATTTCCCCTTCTTCAACATCAAAGGAGATTCCATGTAGTGCCTCGATGGCTCCATACGAAACTACCAGGTCTTTTATGCTCAGCAACATTATGTAACCTCCTCACCCAGGTAAGCTTTGATAACAAGTGGATTATCGCGAATCTCTTTGGGTGTTCCTTCAGCAATTATTGAACCGAAATCAAGTACCTGGATTCTCTCACATATGTTCATGATAACACGCATCTGATGCTCGATAATCCAAACTGTGACTTTAAACTCATCTTTAACCCAGCGCACTAAATTAATCAATTCGCCAATTTCACCTTGATTCATGCCTGCAGCGGGTTCATCAAGGAGTAATAAACTGGGATTCATCACCAATGCCCGGCAAATTTCAACCCTGCGTTGGATACCATAAGGCAGGTTGCGCGGTAATTCCTTAACATAAGGAACCAGGTTGAACTTATCAAGCAGGTCCATTGCTTCTTGCGTAACTTTTTGTTCGTCTCTTACCAATCTCCCGGTGAAAAACAGCGAATCCAGCAGCTTATAATCTATTTGTGAGAAGTGAGCAATTCGCAAATTATCTATGACTGATAATTCGTTCCATAAACGGATATTTTGAAATGTTCTACCAATTCCCAGTGAAGTGATTTGATGAGGATAACGGCCAATCAGATTATTGCCATTAAAAGTTATTGATCCTTCTGTAGGGCGGTAAAGTCCACAAACCAGATTAAAAACAGTGCTTTTTCCAGCCCCATTGGGGCCAATGAGTCCGACAAGTTCATTTTCGCTTAACTCAAGGTTGAAGTTATCGACTGAACGGAGACCTCCAAAGTAATGTGTGAGTTTATCAACTTTTAATAAAGGCATTTGTTAATCGCTCCTGCAGAGATGAAAAATATTTTTTCAATTTTGGGAACACGTCCAATAACTCACGACTTCCCATGATGCCAGTCGGTCTGAACAACATTAAGATGATTAGCAGCAAAGGAGTTGCTACCCATCTCCAAACATCCAATGGTCGTAGTAACTCAAGTAAAATAGTAAACACAATTGCGCTGATAACCGATCCGCTGAGCGAACCCATACCCCCGAGATAAACCATAACCAGGATATAAGTTGACTGCAAAATAAAGTAGCTGGAGGGATTAATAAAAGTTACTGTATGAGCATGTAATCCACCAGCCACGCCTGCCAATCCACAAGAGAGCATAAAGGCAACAATTTTCAACCAGCGTGTGTTGACCGTCATCAATTCAGATGCAATTTCATCATCCCGAATGGCTACAATGCTTTTACCCATTGTTGAGTTAACAAAATTCCGGATGATAAAAATTGAAAAAACAACGACCAGAAAAGTCCAAAATATTAACCAAGGAAAACTGACCAGATTATCCATCGCTTTTACAACTTTTCCCATTCCCATAAATCCACGTGGGCCACCAATTGCATCAATATTCTCAATAGCACTTTTAAAAATGAAATTGACGGCTAAGGTGACGATCGCGAGATAATCTCCCCTGGTTCTAAAAGAAGGAATCGCTATCAATAAACTAAAAAGAGCTGCAGCAACACCACCAATGAGAAGAGAAATGGGGAAAATCAGAATTGATAATTCTTCGGGTAAGATAGCTTTTCCAAAAAATGGATTTTCGGTAAGTAAATAGACCGTTAGCAGAGAAGAGGTATAAGCTCCAACACCCATAAAAGCTGCATGTCCTACGGAAAACTCACCCATATAACCATTGATAAGGTTCAAACTCACGGTCAGAATGATATTAATGCCTATTAATGTAATAATGAATTGAATGTAATTACTGAACCAACCCAACCAGGATGGCACAATACAAAAGAGAAATGAGATCCCGATGAGCGTAGGCATACCAAAGCGTTTCATAGATCCTCCTGGATTTTTCTAAAGATTTGCTAATTTAAACTTTGGTGCGACGAGGAACACCAAACAGCCCCGTCGGCTTAATTGCCAGGATTAGCAGAAGGACAACAAAGGCAATTAAATCACGATACGTTGAAGGTAAGAACGCTGCTACAAATATTTGGGTAAAACCCAAAATATATCCTCCTACCATCGCCCCACGTATGGAGCCAATACCACCAACCACAGCTGCAATGAATGCTTGCCATCCAACTAGCATGCCCATATTAAAACGAAGAATAGGAAATGCGGTTCCGTACATAATACCAGCTAATGCTGCCATTGATGATCCGAGCACAAAAGTAAACAAAATAATTTGATCGACAGAAATTCCCATTAATGGTACGGCAAGTCGGTCATAAGAGATAGCTCGCATTGCCATCCCCCAACGCGTCTTTTGCACAATCCACCAGAGAATTCCCATGATTAGGAATGAAAGTAAAATAACGTAAATTTTGATATTGGTAACAGTGATCCCGCCAATTGAGTAAATAATTTTATCGAACAAATTCGGAAACTGACGATCACTGGCTCCCAGCAATGCAAGGTTACCATACTCCAACAAAAGACCAAACATGAGTGCTGTGATCACCAGATATAGTCTATGTGCACCTCGATTTCTCAAAGGCCGATAAGCAATTCGTTCGATTGCCACACCTACCAGGGCAGTAATGAACATGGTAGCTACAATGGTTAATGGAATGACAACCCAACTTGGCAGATCAAATGGTAATTTTATTTCAAAATTATTGGTTAGAAACGTACCAATGAAATAACCTGTGTAAGCCCCAACCATAAAAATATCACCGTGCGCAAAATTGATCAGTAACAGTACTCCATATACTAACGTGTACCCAACTGCAATCAAAGCTAAAAAACTACCCCATTGCATGGCATTAATAAAATTCTGGATAAAGAAATCGAGAGTCACTAAATCCTCCTTGATGATTTCTGGAATGTTCACGAGAAAATCCAATCTCCCAAACTTGTTTAGGCAAGCCGGGAAATTGGATTTCAACGATTAACCCGAAAATTTATTCACTTTTATGTTTATGGGCAGGCTGAATCATAAGCGATGAATTCACCTTTTTGAATCTGGACAATGACTGCACATTTGATTGGGTCACCTTGTGCATCAAACGTCATCTTGCCTGTAATGCCATCAAAGTCTTTAATTTTTGCCATACCATCACGAATGCAGGTTCGATCATCGGTCAGGTTTCCGGTAATTTTCCCACAATTCTTAATAGCTTGTGTCACAAGCATCATAGAATCCCAGGTTAATGCTGCAACATCGCCTGGTATGTACTTATAAGCTACATTGTACTTATCGATGAAATCCTTCGTTGCTCCGGTTGCTCCACTGGCAACATAATGGGTGCTGAAATAAGCGCCTTCACAATCAGAACCACATAATTCTAATAGTTGAGGATCTCCCCAAGAATCACTTCCGACAATCGGTACATCCAAACCAAGATCTTTGGCCTGTGAAACGATTAAAGGAACTTCCTGGTAATATTGTGGGGTGAAGAGTACTTCACAACCAGAGGATTTGATGGAGGTTAATTGGGCACTGAAGTCTTGATCACCGGTCGTGAAGCTTTCAAACTTAGCAACAGAACCGGCACCATGTAATTTTTCCCATGCTTCCTTGAAATTATCTGCCAAACCTTTAGGATAGTCACTCGCAATATCAAATAAAACACAAGCTTTGGTAGCGTTGAATTTGTTTGTGGCAAAGTTTGCTACCACAGGCCCCTGGAAGGGATCCAGGAATGGAGCTCGAAATACCCAGGGTCGATTCAAAGTCGTATTCGGATTGGTTGACCAGGGGCTGATCATTGGAGTCTCTAGGTTATTTGCAACCTCACCTGCCGGGACTGCAGCATTACTGGGGTTAGGTCCAACCATTGCAAGGATATTATCCTGACTGATCAATTTATTTGCTGCTGCAGCTGCACCTTCAGCTGTTGCATTGTTATCTTCAATGATCAATTCTAATTTGTAATTTTTCCCACCTACATCAATCCCCCCAGCCTCATTAATTTCTTTTACATACATTTCTGCTGCGAATTTACTTTGTTCGCCAACTTTTGGCTTATCACCGGTGATCTCAGCATTGATGCCAATTTTGATAGTATCTCCACCCCCAGCAGCGCACGCTGAAGCAAAAAACGCAGTGACAAGTAAGACAGAAACAATACTAAAGAGCATTTTAATTTTCATTTTCTCATCCTTCTCAAACTACACCAGTTATTTTTAAAGAGATTGTTATACGATTGTTACCCTCAATCCGTATACATCAAAAAGTTAAAAAAACCTATAGTCATCACCTCCAGTTCCAAGAAGAGCATTGATCAGACAGATACCGTTATTGACTAATTTATAGATTTTTCAGGAAAAATTTCTGATTGAAGCGGGCATTAAAAAAAGTTTGATGAGCTTGAATCAAGTTAAAAGACAAATAATTTTTCCATGCCTGTTTCTGATAAAGAACAAACTATACAGAGTTTACAAATTTTATCTTTTTACTCAATTGACTTAATCATTATACTGATTTGGTATAAAGATGCAAGGAAAATTTCGATAGGTTTTGTATAATTAAAAAATATTCTGGACTGCTTCTTCAGTTTGGATATCTTTGATTGTCATCAATCACTTAAGAAAGGATAACTTGGAGCACGGATCAGAAGAACGAAATCTTGCCGGCGGATAAATTTGCATTTTAAAGACTGATTACCAACTATAATTATTATCAAATCGCGTTTGAATTGATTTCCAAAGCTCTCTCAAAGTGATTTGATATCAGATTTGGTTTGTATCTTGACGAAAGTATTTTTCATTGGGAATCTCAGAAGGGGATTATCATCAATAGACAGGGTAGTATGATCAATGAAATGGGTAAGACTGCAAAAAAAGAGATCGAAGGTTTGAAATGGGGAATTATGGATCTGTATCTGCGATTTAGCCTGCATTTAAATTGGAGAAATTATCCTGATGAATATAATTTAATGCGTCTTGTTCAGGAGGATTCATGATCTTTCCTCTGGCGATTGCACTGGCGTTTGTTATGCCATTAGAATGGGTTGCAGCAGGAAAACGCTGGATTAAGGTGCGTTTAATTACAAAACCACTTTCATTGAGTTTGTTAATTTTAATTTTTACACATCTGGGTGGATGGGTTCAACCAGGGTTTTGGTTTGGTGCTGGTCTTCTATTTTCACTGGTTGGGGATGTAGTCTTATTATTACGCTCGCGGTTCTTTATAGCGGGTTTATTTTCATTTCTGATTGCACATGTACTCTATATCATTGGATTTAGCATCGGTACCTTCAATCTAAACGGGTGGGGGTTTATCCCTTTACTTTTAGTGATTAGTCTGGTCATTCTCGCTTATCCTCGCATTGTAAGAGGTGTACGGCGCAGATTGGAACACAGGAAATTGTGGTTACCTGTGGTTTTGTATATGGTAACCATCACGATCATGTTTTTATCTGCCTTGATGACCTGGTTTCGCGATCAATGGACAGTTGAAGCAGCTTTAATTGCCAGTGTTGGTGCTCTTTTGTTTACAATTTCGGATACACTTCTGGCGACTGGCAGGTTTCTGCGCCCGGTGCCGTACGGAAATTTTTTAGTGATGTTCACCTATCATTTAGGCCAATCAGGCATTGCGATTGGCGCATTATTAATGCTGGGTTTGCTCTAACATGTCAGTTCTTAGCTTCCATTAATGGGTGAAAACCTTCCCCCAGAGCTTCATGTGCCTGTCCAATCACCATAAATGCCCGCGGGTCAACTTCTTTGACAATTTCCTTTAGTTGCGGAATTTCCGATTGGGTAATGACAGAATAAAGAACAGTGCGTTCTTCATGAGTGTATCCCCCCATACCATGCAGCATGGTGACGCCACGTTCAAGGGTTGTAAAAATTCTTTTGGATACTTCTTCAGGATCATAGGTAATGATCATCGCGGTGCGGTACACAGCTCTCCCTTCAAAGGCAATCTCAGCTGCCAATCCGCTGACATAAATGACAGCCAGACCATAGAGCGCACGCTCCCAATCGAAGACCAAACCGCCCAATAACACCACCAGGGAATCTGTGATCAGATACGATGTGGAGATGGAAATTCCAAATCGATGATTAAGGATACGTCCAAGAATGTCGCTACCGCCACTGGTACCTTTTCCACGATAGACCATACCCAAACCGATACCATACATCAATCCACCGTAAATACTATTAAGGACCAGATCATCGGTTACCCCTTCAGGGGAGATAAATAAGACCAGAAAATCGGTGAAGAAGGAGAATATCAGGATAGCTACAGCTGTCCGTAAGGCAAATCGTAGACCGCCCAGATAGCGCCATCCCAGGATGAAAAGGGGAATGTTGCCAATTAATATCATCAGGCCGATCGGAAAATTAGTGAGATGATTGATCAACTGGGCTGCTCCACTGACGCCACCGCTCACCAGATAGGCAGGCACCAGGAAGATGCGCATGGCAAAAGCCTGAATGATCACACCTATAATGATAAAGAAATAATCTTTGAATGTGGAACGGGTAAATTTCATCGTGGAAATATCACGGCTTAATTGATTCTTAAAGTCTTTCATGGACATAGAACTCCCTCATCTCATCAGCTTTTGACTGATTCGGTCTAATAAATTTTGAATTTCACCAATAAATCGAGATCATTTTGTTTCGTTTCAAAAATCATTGTGGTGATGGTATTTAAATGAAACAGCCGTGATTATATCCGGGATTTGTTATCCTGAACATGGATGATCTATACCAGTGTAATTAAAGTTTGAAATTAATTTTCATCTATAATCAATGTATCAAATACCCCGGAGGTTTCAATGCAACTCACATTGTTACGAGGAATTTTGATTTTCGTTGGTATCATTTCTATACTTCTTTTCCCAAAAACAGTCAGTCATGCTACAGAACTAGATTTACCCACTCAATACGATTGGCGAGATCATGGCTATGACTTCCCGGTGGGAGATCAGGGCAATTGTAACGCTGGTTATGCATTTGCTGCCGTGGATGCGGTGCAGGCCGCCATCTGGAAAAAAGATTCAATTAAATTAGATTTTTCTGAAAATCATGCCAAAGAATGCAACTGGCATGCATTGAATCATTATGCAGGCTTACCCAATACCTGTGAAGGTGGAAATTTTAAGATGTTAACCAATCTATTCACCCAGCAAGGCTTGGTTCTTGAAACCTGTGATCCTTATGTAGATTATGACACAACCTGTAATACAAGCTGTAAATCGCAATACTATATCACCGAATGGCAACAATTCAGTCAGGGTTATTCTCAAGCAACTATACCTTTAATCAAACAAAAATTGATTGAATATGGGCCTCTTTATACTCAGATGGATCCAAAGATTTCAGGATTTGAAGGCTATACTGGAGGGTATGTTCTGAATGGAACATCAACAGATCCTAATAATTGGACGCATGGGGTTTTAATTGTCGGTTGGGATGATGAATTAGGCTCAGCAGGAGCATGGATTGTTAAGAACAGCTATGGGACAGAGTGGGGTGATGGTGGTTACTTTGCCATTGCCTATGGGAAAGCCGGGATTGGAAGTTCATTGGCGACGGTGACAGGCTGGGAGAGAAATTCAGAATTTAATAAAATTCATTTCTATGATGAAGCCGGGCACACCAATCAAATGAGTGTAAGTGACACAAATTTCTACAGTGGTTCAGCGATGGGGTTGTATCCACTTGCCCCAAATGAAATTCTGCGGGCCGTTGAATTTTGGACAAATGATGCAGCGATTGTATCCTTTGAAATTTACGAGCAGTTTAATGGAATCGAACCAGTAAATCTCCTGTATCAATCAGCTGAGATAGATATTCTCTACGCTGGATACCATCATATTAAGATAAACGAGTACCTGGAAATACCAGAAAATAGTGAAATTGCAGTTGTGTTGAATGTGAAGAATGAATCAAAATTTTTTCCTATTATGCTGGATCATCTTGGCCCTTTATCATTTGATAAAACCTGGTACAGGGATCCGGGAGGAATCTGGCAGTCTTTACCAGCCTGGCAAGGTCAAAACTTTGAAGGTACCATTCGACTACGCACCTTATCAATTCCCGAAGGGTTAAATCATAAGGTATTCTTACCGATTGTTTCAACGAAATAATTGTGGATGGATGAATTTTACAAATCACAAACCTTTGACATTCTTGCTTCCCAAAGCTAAAATGAAAGAGGATCAATGATCTTTTTCCATAATTAAGGAGGAAAATTGAGCAAATGGGCTGGTAAGCTCGTTATTGGGTTAACCGGAAATATTGGTACAGGAAAAAGTGTTGTTCGGCGCATGCTGGAACATCTGGGGGCTTTTGGTATTGATGCGGATGCGCTTGCACATCGGGCGATTGCCAAAGGCGCGCCGGGATACAAGAAGATTGTTTCCCAATTTGGTCAATGGATGGTAAGCGAAGATGGAGAGATTGACCGGAAAAAATTGGGTCGATTGGTCTTTAATGATCCTGAGGCTTTGAAAATCCTGGAGGACATTGTTCATCCTCTGGTTTTTCAGGCGCTGGATTACATTATTAAACGCGTGAAACATAAAGTCATTGTGATTGAAGCCATCAAGCTCCTGGAATCAGAAATCAAAGAAGCGTGCGATAGCATCTGGGTCACGCAAACCCCACCCGATGTTCAGCTTGAGCGTTTGGTCATACGCCGGAAAATGAGTATTTTAGATGCCCAACAACGGATTGATGCCCAACCTCCACAGGAAGAAAAAACAAAAGCAGCCCAGGTAGTTATTGATAATGCCGGTTCTGTGGAGGATACCTGGAAACACGTTTATGATAATTGGTTAAAGCTTGTACCGAAACAGGCATCTGAGAGCGAAGCAACCCTGGCTACTGTACAATCCATTCGTGGTGAATTAACCATTCGTAGAGGTACTCCTCGTCGATCCAACGAGATTGCTGAATTTCTCAACCAATTTCCTGACAACGGTAGGTCTTTCACGCGTCGGGACATCATGGAAGCTTTTGGAGAGAAAGCGTTTCTGATTTTACAGACTGGTGAGACGATGGTCGGAATTTTGGGGTGGCAGGTTGAAAATCTGATTGCCCGAACTGTAGATCTACGCATTCTTGATCATGTTCCATTTGACAAAGCCATACCTCTTCTAATCAATGAAATGGAAATAGCTTCAGGAGAATTACAATGTGAGATTTCATTGTTGTTTCTGAACGAAAAGATGGCAAAGTTGGAACAAATCTGGCACCCATTAGGTTATGAAATCCGCTCCCCGGATGAATTAAAGGTGATTGCCTGGATGTTTGCAGCACGAGATTCCATGCCAGAAGGCTCCATATTATTATTCAAAAAATTAAGACAGGATCGTGTGTTAAAACCAATCTAAAGAGAGATTATAGTGCCAGAATTTTTGAATGAAATTTTATTTATTTTCCAACGCATCAACTGGTTAAGTGTGCTTGACCTGGTGTTGGTTACCCTTATTTTCTTCACGATTCTGACACTCTTACGGGATACACAGGCAACCATCTTATTGCGCGGTGTAATATTCCTGGTTATTTTGTTGGCATTATTGACACAATTCATTGAACTGCCTGCGTTTTCCTGGTTAATTCAAACAACCTTACCCGCCCTTCTATTGGCTATTCCTGTCATTTTTGCTCCTGAGATACGACGAGGGTTGGAAAGGTTGGGACGAGCTGGATCTTCAAACCTGTTTCGAAGAAATCTGGCTTCGGATGAAGCTATTAAAAATACCATGCATATTATCAGTATTGCATGCGCCAGGCTTTCCGCTCGTAGACATGGAGCATTAATTGTGCTGGAAAGAATTGATTCTTTACAGGAATATGTTCAAACTGGTGTTTATATGGATGCCGTTGTTTCACCAGAATTGTTACTTCAGATATTTTATCCCAATTCACCCTTACACGATGGCGCTGTGGTGATTTCAGGTAACCGCATTTTAGCAGCCTCCTGTGTCATGCCATTATCCGCAAGTGGTATTTTGAATCGCACACCTGAACGACAAATGGGATTACGTCACAGGGCAGCGTTAGGTTCCTCTGAAGCCAGTGATGCAGTGGTCATAGTGGTTTCGGAAGAAACAGGGTCTATTTCGGTCGCTCAGTCCGGCCGTTTGATTCGAGGATTGGATTCTGATCGATTGGAAAATATGTTAATAGCTCTTTTCCGGCCAGTACCTGGTATCGTTGATTATATAAATATATTTGGATGGAAAATTAGAATACCCGGTTTACATCATAAGGAGGAAGATTAATCATGTGGAGGTTCCTCCGAAAATCCAAAAGGATTTTTCCAACTTTCCTGACTGCGCTGATTTTAGCGATCACTGTCTGGATTATTGCTGTTACAGCCAGTGATCCTGCAGAAAATCGAACATATCCACGTAATGTACCCATTGAAATTGTTGGGCAGGATACAAATCTGGTAATGACCAGCGATTTACCGTCGAATGTGTCGATTGTTCTCAACACACCACAATCGGTATGGGATAAAATGATCAGCACTCAATCTCCGGTACGTGCGGTTTTAGACCTTTCGGGCCTGCAACCAGGAACCCATATCGTGGATCTTCAGATTCAGGTAAACATTCGACCGGTAAAAGTTGTTTCTTATTCCCCCAAAACCGTTTCTGTTACACTGGAAAGCCTTTCCAGCAAGGTAATCCCGTTATCTCTGGATATTCGTGGTGAACCAGCAATCGGGTATCAGGTTGAGGATCCTGTGGTAGATATAAGACAGATAACAGTTACTGGCCCAATCTCACAGGTTGATAGAGTGGCTGAAGTTAGAGCTACCCTGGACATAAACCTGGCGTATGAGGATATTTCCAGGGTGATCAATGTTGTAGCTTTGGATAAAAATGAAATGGTTATTAATGGTGTCACACTTACGCCCGATCGTGTCGATTTGTTTCTGGAAATCAACCAGCGTTACGGTTATCGTAATGTGATTGTTTCTGTGACCATCGAGGGTCAGGTGGCAGATGGATACCGGCTGACCAATATTTCTGTAATTCCATTAGCCGTGACGGTTTATTCATCCAACCCTCAGATTGTTAACGATCTTCCGGGCTATGTGCAAACAATGCCATTGAATCTGGAGGGAATGAAAGATGATATTGATGTTTCCCTGCTTCTGGATTTACCAGAGGGTATTCTGGTGGTGGGTGATAACCGAACTGTTTTAGTGCGGGTTAGTATTGCTGCTGTTCAATCCAGTATGCCGATTGCAAACCTACCAATTGAGATCATTGGATTGCCAGAAAATTTTCAGGCTATCCTTGCTCCTGAAATGATCACGATACTGATTTCAGGACCACTTCCTTTTCTGGATGGAATCAAACCAGAAGATATTCGGGTCTATCTTGACCTAACCGATTATGAAGTTGGAACATACCAATTGGAACCAGTGGTAGAATTACCCTCCGAGGAAATTACGATGGAGAGTATCCAACCCGGATTAATCGATATTGAAGTAATCATAGCGCCAACACCCACACCGGGTGGATAAATGCGGAAAGTAAGTAATGAATAAACCGATTGTTGCACTTGTCGGACGTCCTAATGTCGGTAAAAGTACTTTGTTTAATCGCCTGACCGGTGAGAGAAAAGCGATTGTTGATGATATCCCAGGCACTACCCGTGACCGTTTGATGTCTGAAGCTGAATGGACAGGACGCCCATTTTATGTAATCGACACGGGAGGGATTGACCCATCTGTTGGTGGAAGAACACCTCTCTCGATTGGCTCTGCAAATTTTATTGAAGAGATCAAAGCTCAGGCTGAAATCGCGATTGAAGACGCAGATACGATCCTATTTGTAGTGGATGCCATTTCTGGTGTCACTCCTGCCGATCAGGAAGTGGCTGAGATCTTACGCCGAAAACAAAAGACCATCAACGGTGAACTCGTTCCACCCATTTTGCTGGTTGCAAATAAAGCGGATAGTAAAACATTTCGTGAAGAAGTATATCAATTCTACGAGTTGGGAATGGGTGAACCTTTTGCAGTTTCTGCAGTGCATGGAACTGGAACCGGGGATTTACTGGATGCATTGGTGGCTACTTTTCCAGAAAACCTTGAAAAGGAAGAAGACGAATCTGTAAAAATTGCATTGGTGGGAAAACCTAATGTTGGTAAATCCAGTCTATTAAACCGTTTGATCGGTAAAGAAAGGATGATTGTTTCCTCCATACCAGGCACAACGCGCGATGCGATTGATAGCAAAATGGAGATTGACGGATTGCCAATCACCTTAATTGATACTGCAGGGATTCGACGCCGTGGGAAGGTTGAACAAGGCGTGGAAAAATATTCAGTTCTGCGATCCATGCGTGCCATTGAAAGGGCGGATGTGGCACTGTTATTGATTGATGCAATTGAAGGCATTACTGCCCAGGATGCTCATATTGCTGGATATATCCTGGAAGCAAGAAAAAGTTGTGTGGTGGTGGTCAACAAATGGGATGCAATTGAGAAGGACACTTATACCATGGTGGCATTTACCGAACAAATTCGTAAAGATCTGAATTTTATGGATTATGTGCCCTTACTTTTTATTTCAGCGAAAACCGGGCAACGTGTAGAACAGGTAATGCCAATGGCATTGAAAGTTCAGGAAGAACGTCTTGCCAGAATGACAACATCTGCTTTGAACAGGATTATCCAACATGTTCAGGATATGCACACACCATCCAGAGCAGGGCGGGTATTCAAAATGTATTATGGTACCCAGGTGCGTTCAGATCCACCGACCTTCATGATTTACTGCAATGAACCCAAGTTGGCTCACTTCACATTTATTCGGTTTATTGAAAATACCATTCGTGAAGAGTATCCATTTACCGGGACACCCATTTTTATTGTTTTTAAGAAACGGTCATAATTTGTCTGGCTCAAGATCAAATTGATTGAGTACACATGTCACGTGATTTAAAGAAGTATGCATCTCAAACCAATGTACAATTGATCATTGGGGGCTTTGGGCTGTTATTTGTTGTGGGTCTGGGATTAATTGCCATTTTTTACGGAACCGGAGCCGCTTTAGTTGGTTTGCTGTGCTTAATAGGCGGATTAGTCCCAATCGGTTTGGTTGCACTATTTTTATTTGGGTTGGATATTTTCGTTAAAAAAATCAATAAAGATTAGGAATCAATTCCAACCAGTCGAATGATTTATCCACCAGAAATTCCAGGAAGTAAGGTAATGACATCATCCTGAGTCAAGGGAGATTCGTCATTCTCATGGATCAGAACATCATTGATCATGATTCTTAAAAAGGGCTGAGATTCCGGTATTTGATGCAATAAATCACGATAAGCTGGAGGATTGATTTCTTCCAGCTTATCTAATAATTCTTTTAGTGAATATCCTTCAGGTGCGTCAACAACAATTAAACGTGCACCAGCATACTTTTCCAAAATACCGAAGAAACGAACCTTTACTGTAATATGCCTGGGATCCATCTTAATTATGTGATCTTGAGAGCCACTTTGCAACTAAAGGGGGAACCTTTTTTGGTGAGTTCCTTACCCAGCATCACTCGTTCAAGATTGGCTGGCAGCTTGCGGATTCTTCTTCCCGTGGCATTGGCGATTGCATTTAAAATGGCAGGAGCAGTGGGTACCATCGCAGGCTCAGCGATATTCTTAGCGCCAAATGGTCCGGCAGAGAAAGATGCTTCCACGAATCCACCCTGAATCTCAGGCATATCCATTGCGGTTGGAATGAGATAGGTATCAAAGTTAATGGATTGTGCGTAGCCATTCTGGTAATCCAGATCTTCATACAGTCCATATCCTAGACCGTGAGAAATACCGCCATACAATTGACCGTAAGCACCCTGTGGAAAAATCACTTTTCCAATATCATGAACAGCCCAAATGTTGATGACATCAGTATGGCCGGTTTTCAGATCTACCTCGACCTCTGCAACCTGTGCGCCGAAATGATAGGCAAAATAAGGTGTGCCGGTACCTTTTTCTTCATCCCAGTGAATTTGTGGGGCAGACCATCTGCCAAATGCCGAAAGCACCAATCCCATTTCACGGGCATGCTTCACGACGATATCCCAGGAAACCGGTTCTTTGCTGGGGCCGATATAATCCTCGCTAACTCGATGAACCTGATAAACATCACACTTTAATAAATCTGCAGCTGCCCAATCCAGGTTCTGAAGCAGATTTTGCGCAGCAACCCGCACAGAGTTGCCTGCCAGAATTGTGGTACGGCTGGCGACAGTCGGGCCACTGTCTTTAGCGGTATTGGTATCTGGATTGTGGACTTTGATACGTTCTGGTTGAATACCTAAAATCTCTGCAGCAATCAAGGTGTAGACAGTGCGAGCACCGGTGCCATAATCTGTTAATCCGGATGTCAGGGTGACCTGGTTATCCGCATGGATCTCAATTGTGGCTGTTGCCTCATCCAATCCCTCAGCACCCAAAGAAGTGCCATGGAACAGTGCTGAGACGCCAACCCCGCGCCGTTTTTCGGAGGAAGGTGACTGGTTGGCGAATTCTTTGCGTTTGCGATCCCAATCGCTCATTTTGCGAACAGCCAGGAGACAATCGCTCAAACCCACGGATTCAGAAAGCAGTTGCCCATGGGGGGTAACATCACCCACCTTGAGACAATTTTTCAAACGAAATTCGAGCGGATCCATTTTCAAAGCATCGGCCATTTCGTCAATCGCCTGTTCTATTCCGGAACAGACTTCGGTGTTGCCAAACCCACGGTAAGCACCAGCATATCCGGTGTTGGTATAGACTGTATCAATATCGACCGTGCAGTCTTCATAGCGATACGCACCCATGGCATGAATGCTGGCTCGCCAGCTGGTGAACGGGCTTTGGGAAGAATAAGCACCAGAGTCATACAGGCTTCTGAATTCACAGGCTCGCAATGTGCCATCCTGATCAGCACCCAGTTTGATGTTCATACGCATGGATCCCCGTTTGTAGCTGGCGATGATACTTTCCTCGCGTGAGAATGTCATTCGCACGGGTCTCTTGGCTTTCAATGCCAGGGCAGCTACCTGACCGGCAGTCTGGTAATTCAGGTCATCTTTTCCACCAAATGAACCCCCAACCGGAGGGACAATCACACGGACACGATCCGCTGGTAACCCTAAAACTTTGCAGAGATCATTTCGGGGGATGAATGGGCTCTGGCAGGATAGATAAACCACCACACCACCTTCCGGGGTGGGAATGGCTAACCCACCTTCCGTTTCCAGGTAGGCATGTTCCTGCATCACCGTTTCATAATTTTGGTCGACTACGACATCACATTGTGGCAGTTTTTCTTGTGGATTTCCTTTATAGACGGGATAATGTCCAATGTAATTAGGGTGTTTGCCATCCGATCTGTCTGGACCAATTTGTGGTGCATCCGGATCAAGGGCATGAGCCATATCAAACACTGCTGGAAGCGGTTCCATCTCACAGATGATGGCATTAACACCTTCCAGAGCTGCTTCTGGCGTTTCTGCAGCCACAGACGCGATTCCTTCACCCACATAACGAACTTTCTCGTAGGCAAGCATATACATATCCGATATGGGAAAGCCAAAATTACTATGATTCACAAAATCAGCACTGGTGACTACTGCCACCACGCCAGGTACTTTCAATGCCGGGGAAGTATCCAATTTGACAATGCGGGCATGCGGAAGTTCACTGCGCAGGGTGCGAGCGTACAACATGCCAGGAAGAGACATATCACCAACATATTTGGTTTTGCCCATCACTTTATCCAATGCATCGACACGTTGAGCAGGATGTCCAACAAATTTTAGATTTGTCATTGAGATTAATTCTCCCTTTTTTCTGGATGAGGTTTTTCTGCACGACCTTTGGCTGTGGTTTCGATCGCATCCACTATTTGCATATAACCGGTGCAGCGGCATAGATTGCCTGCCAATGCTTCTCTGATTTCAAGACGAGAAGGTTCGGATTTGATCGCCAGAAGTGCTTCTCCAGCGATCACCATACCAGGGATACAAAATCCACATTGCACAGCACCTTTTTCAATGAAGTTTCGCTGCAAATCATTGGGTCCGCCGTCTTCAGCATGAATACCTTCGATGGTAACTACGTCGCGTCCCATAACAGATGGAGCAGCCACCAGGCAGCTATTCGCCAGTTCTCCATCCAGCAGGACAGAACAGGCACCACACTCACCAACTTCACAGGCTTCTTTTGTGCCGGTTAGTTTAAAATGATCCCGCAGTAAAGCTAGTAGAGTAATATCTGCCGGCGCATCCACCGAGACAGGATTATGATTCAAAATGAAATTAATTAACATGATGCCCATCCTCCAGAAAAATTTTCGTGAGCGATCTTTCAGCAATCGCTTTCAGGGTTATTTCCTTATACTCTGTTGACCAGCGCCTACCGGTGCTTTGGATCATATCTGCAACCAGTTGTTCCGATGCTGCAGTAATGCTTTCTTTATTTGGTTTTTTCCCCAATAAAACAGCTTCCACTTGAGGAAAACGAACAGGAGTTGCCACAGCAGCGCCAGGACAGACACGAATGTAATCAACCATTCCAGCTGGATTTACAGCTCCAATGACAGCGATGCTTAACCGAGAAATGGATTGAGCTTTACGGCGACCTATCTTAATGAAACAACTTTTGGCATTTTTGGGAGGAACTTGGAAGGTGAAATGGGTTAGTAATTCTCCCGTTTCGATTTGCGTTTCATGTGGTCCTTTAACCAGATTCTCCACTTTAACCTGTCGTTGACCTTTCGGAGAACAGAGATGAGCAACAGCTTCAAGACATACCAGTGAAGGAAGTGAATCAGCGCAGGCGGCTGCATTGGATACATTACCGCCAAATGTCCCACAATTTCGGACGGCTGGTCCGCCGATTGTTTTGCAGGCTTCCACAAGAAATGGTGCAACTTTCAGCAGGATGGGATTTTTAATCGCATGTGAAAATGTTACTGCAGCACCGAATTTGACCTGATCCTTATCTAATGACACCTTGTTCAATTCAGGAATTCGGCGGATATCCACTAGCCGATCAAACCAGACCGGGTTCACTCTTATTGCGACATAAATATCGGTACCCCCCGCCAGTGGAATACTGCGAATCCCAGATTCATTCAATAATTCCACAGCGTGATCCAACGATTTTGCCAGTACATAATCATATTTTGCCATCCAATACATCCATTCTTTCGTTTAAATTTTCAAGCGAATGAAATCATCCATTAACTGGTTATTCTTTCATCTTCTTGTAATATTCCCAATTCCAATAACTTTTCTGGTGTTGGTTTTCCCTGTTGATCCCAATTTCGTAGCAAGTAATATCGATCCAGCATGGCATCCAAATCCTGAATGATAGCAGATCCAATTTGCTTGCCCAGGGTTGTCTTTCCCGTTTCTGGATCTCTTTCATTGGTAAAAATTGGCATTACCTCTGTAGTGAACCGCTTGGGTAAGTTATCATCTTTCCGGTCAAAGCCTTCACGAATATTGAAAAGTCGTTCCAGGTTCACAATCCTCTCACCAATTTTCAATAGTGATTTATCGTCGAGGTCGTATCCCAGAATCTTTAAACCAGGCAAGAAATCAGATGGTAAGAGGCTGTATTCCTCGGTGGTGGTGAATTTGCAGACACCAAAAGCGTCTGATAAAGCACAGAAATGCTCACCATAAATTAACATGTCTGCTTTATATTTTTCGTTATAAGTTTCCATCAATTCATCAATAATTTCTGCCGGGAAAATCTTTTTGGCGGTTTCAAAGTTACCTCCCAGATCAATGGCGGGTAAACCGTATAGGTGATCTGCTCCTCGATTTGCCACCGCATGTCCCAACCCAAAACCTTTCGAAACTCTGGGTTCCTGCTCTGGGATTTCAAGGCCCTTTACATGCATGGCATAGGCATCAGCGCCATGGCCAATTTTTTCAGCAGCACGTTTGGTACCTTCTGCCAGCAGATCACCGATTCCTTTGCGATAGGAAATACTCTTCATCAAACCAAGAATGGTGCAGGAATCACCCCATTCCAGGCTAAAGTCAGCATCCGAGAGAATCCCTTTTTCATGACATTCCATCGCGAATCCAATCACCTTACCGGTTGAAATCGTATCCAGTCCCAGTTCATTACAGAGATAATTGCCTTCAATGATGACATCGACATCATCATTCCAGACTACAGGCCCCAATGCATCGGTGGTCTCATATTCTGGACCTTCAGTATGAATGAGACCTTCGGAACCCTGCCCAACCGATTCACAGGAGCATTGCACCGGACAGAAACCGCACCCCATACGTTTGGTACGATATTCCTTCAAGGCGGTTCCATCCACCTTGTCGATGAAAGGTACCTGCCCTAATTGATGGTTCTTGGCGGGGAGATCACCACTGATGTTTTTAATACGCATCAGAAAAACAGTACCGGTATCGATCAATCCCTGCATTTTGGGGTCTTTGCGCAGGTGTTGGTTCAGGCGTTTAATCTCTTCATGCAGTTTTGCGCTGCTCTGTCCTTTTGATGATGCTTTGACATGAACGGCCTTCAGGTTTTTGGACCCCATCACAGCCCCTGGTCCCCCACGAGCAGCAGCGCGGCCATAATCATTAATGATAGAGGCGATCCGGACCAGGTTTTCTCCCGCAGGGCCAATACAGGATACGCGACCATTCGCGCCAGTTGGGGTACCTGCACCTAATAAAATATCCTGCACTTCTCCGGTGCGTTTTCCCCAGAGATGCTCAGCATTTTCCAGGGAAATGGATTCATCGGTGATCTTGAGATAAACAGGTGTGGAGGAAATCCCCGAGAAAACCAGGGCGTCGTAGCCTGCTATGGCAAGCTCAGGACCAAATCCACCACCAGAATTGGCGTATCCATATCCATCGGTAGCCGGGGATTTGAAAGTTACATGATAGCGAGAAGCAGATGGCCAGGGAGTACCACTGAATAATCCATTCGTAAAAATTAAATAATTTTCCGGTCCAAATGGATCAACCCCGGGTCGCACAAGGTCATATAAATATTTAGCTCCTAATCCACGGCCCCCCAAATATTGCTGGAGCAGTTCCGGATCTGTTTCTTCCACCCGGATTACACCGGTCGACAGATTTATCCATGCAGTTTTAGCCATTTTTTCCTCAATTGATCGTGATTGACGATCACCGATTTTAAAGTGATTCTCGTGAATGAAGTGTCTGATTATGAACCACTTTTGATTATAAAAGATGAAATCAGGATACCATTGATAAAGTGGAGATTGTAGAAAAAATATATTTTCTATTTACGATTCTACAAAATCCTGTTCATCTGTCAAGTGACATTTAACTTAAATACAGTCACAAAGTACAAAAAAGATTGATTGAAGAAAATCCATAAAAAGGGATAATATACAGGGTTTATCTTCTGAATGTGGTTGAGGGGGTTGATAATTCTTTGGCTGATAATTCTTTAGCTTGACGGATCAGGCAAGGTGGGGTAAAATTCTCATCGTTCAATAAACGATGCGGGGTAGAGCAGAGGTAGCTCGTCGGGCTCATAACCCGGAGGTCAGTGGTTCGAATCCACTCCCCGCTACTGAGAGAGAACCAGAGTACTATGTACTCTGGTTTTTCGTTAACCCGGCGTACTGCGGTTGAGATTTTCTCATAAACGGAGGATTTTTCAATGAACCGCAGTACTCTAAGCTCGTCAAATAAGAAATTTACACTTTCCATAGCAAAAGCCATCGACGGTTTCCTAAAATTTAAGGTAGCAGAGGGGTTAAGCCAGCGCACGGTTGACTCCTATGAATACTATCTGAACCAATGGATGAACCACATCGGAGATCAGGATGTTGCCAAAATCAAATCGTCCGATCTCACCAATTATCTTGCTTGGATGCGCACCGAGTACAAACCAAAGCGTTGGAATGGGAATGAAGATCCCCTGTCGGCTAAATCGCTGCGGAATGTTTACATCGCTTTGCGCGCCTTTTACACCTGGTTGAACAAAGAATTCAATCTGCCTAATCCAGCCAAAGAAATCACCCCACCCAAGTTTCCCCAACACGTTATTCAAACGTTCTCCAAAGAGGATATTGAAAAGCTGATCAAGGCCTGTATTTATTCGCGTGAAGCCCAAACCGAACAGCGGCATAAATTTGTTATGCGCCGGCCTAGCGCCAACCGCGACCAGGCGATTGTCCTGACCTTGTTGGATACCGGGCTGCGTGCAACCGAGCTTTGTTCGCTGACTGTCGAAGATGTGGACTTGAAGACTGGCAAGGTGAATGTCCGGCATGGGGTCGGTGGAGGTGCAAAAGGTGGGAAAGGCCGTGTCACTTACCTGGGGAAGGTTGCCCGCAAGGCAGTCTGGCGTTACCTGGCCACTCGTGAAGATGGGAGCGATCCTAAAGCGCCGCTTTTCATCAGCGCTGGCGACCGTCCTTTCAACCGCGACAGCCTGCGCATCCTGATCCGACGTTTGGGCGAGCGGGCTCAGATCGCGCATGTCCATCCCCACAAATTTCGCCATACCTTTGCAATTACCTATCTGCGTTCGGGTGGAGATGTCTTCACTCTCCAATCGCTGCTCGGCCACGGTTCGTTGGATATGGTGCGCCACTATGCCCAGATTGCTGAGGTAGACGTGGAGAACGCGCATCGCAAGGCCAGCCCAGTGGATAATTGGAGACTGTAAGAGGTTGCTCATTGGGTCAGCTTCCCGGCTATGAAGACCAGAGCACGGCCCAGGCTTTCTTTGCCTAAACTGCTGAGGTAGGTTTCCAACTCATTACCCGCACGGGGTGCTTCGCAATCCGGCGTGGACACTGCCCTACCAGACAGCCCTGCAATGCGATCCTGAACATCCGATGACAACATGGGTGCATAAGTGCTGTCGGTGATTTCGATGCTGTCGTGCATCAGGTTCATGGATACGGCTTTATAGTCGGCCATGGTTTGAGCGTGCAGCAATCCGAAAACGGCGTGTCCATGCCGGAATTTATGTGGCGATTTAAATTCCAATTTTGCCAATGAGAATAATAATTTCAAGCGTTTTTCCAACCCGTTCAAACGGCATTTGCCTGGCTCTTCATTAGAAAGGCTCTGTTCACCCCAGCAGTGTTCGATGGGAGCGTACCAGGGTGTGGTTGGTGGTAGTTTGGGTCGAACGATGGCGTCCCATCGTCGTACAGGAGCGAGCAGGTCTGGAATGTTCAACAAAAAAGTAGTGGCTTTCTTGGTGTTCTTGGTGTGGACGCCCAGTTCCGGCCACTGGCGAACGGTAAGGTTTTCCAGATCAAGTGCCGAGATTGGCAAAGTGACAAAGGCACTGCCGCGCATCCCTGAAAGAAACAGGAGCGCAGCTGCGGCTTGATCACGCAATAATGCCAGGTCATCTTGAGCAACCGGATAAGCGATTAATTGCCTGACTTCATCTTCGGATACAAAAACATTCTCTGCCGTGACTTGAGGTTGACGGATCAGTCTGAGCGTATCTATCCAGGTCAACGGCAAATTGTTCAGTTCACGCGGATACGTTGCTTTTGCCCAACGGAAAAAGCGTTTGCTGGTATCCAGGATTTTCTTCTGGGTGGTACCGGCCAAAGTGCCTTTTCCATCTTTACCGGGCAAACTCGCCAGATAACTGGGAAGGGTTGGGCGAATATCCTGGACAGTCTTAAAATCTTTCTCCCCCGCCCAAAGAAGTAAATGGCGCAAATAAAAACGGTAGCGATCCAGAGATGCCGGGTTCAGTTGCATCACCTCTTGGAGATAGGTAAGGTGTTTCCTGGTCTTAAGATAATTCTGTCGTTCGATCATACCGATCTCCGCGATTGATAATGTGGCCGCACTGAGGACACTTTCCTTTGATATGGATTAACTTACCTTTGATATGGTGTACTTCGGGTGAGATAAGTTGGGTGATCTGGTTGCAGTGCATGCAGTAGCCTTCACTAGCTTCCAACTTACGATGTGTCCTTGGCTTTTGCTGGGCTTTGACCCAAATGGTAAAACTTTCACCATTTACCCACAAGTGATCCCGGCTATCCCGCTGATGCGGTGCGCCGGCTTGAAGCCAATCCCGTAAGGTGCTGTCTGGAATACCCAATTCTTCGCTTATCTCGCGCAGGGTGTAAAGCATGGGCAGCAAGCCAGGGGCACGGACGATGACGAGGTGGGGGATTTTCGTTCTACTTGGTGCTTCCATCCAACGATTCTCCAATCAATAAAAATCAAGTCAGTTGGTAACATCTTTAGGGAGTTACCCCAAATTGCCATTCCATTCCGAGGTCAGTCCGTGGACAGCATTGGAAACAACCTGGTTGATCCGTTCGATATCTTCGGGAGAAGGGGCTTGCGACTGTAACCCACCCATACCGGCACGAATCTTGGTAAGGGTCAAGGTCAACTGGTTTGCCAGTTTATTGGCGCGTTTGGCATCTTTGCGTACATCCTCCCATTTATGATTTGGGAAGACCAGTTCACCACAAATTTCTTCATCAATAAATGGCTCGGAAAATTCATTATCGTAAGCCGCAACCTGGATCGACAAACAACGCGCCTCGAAACGATTCAGACAACGATGAATAGAATCCAACTGGTCCGCTATATCAAAGGCAGCCAACCCTTCATCCGACAGTTCGGCCAGATGCGTCACAATACCAGACAGGCGGGATAAGTCTTCTTGTAAAGTCACGACTTGGTCAGCCAATCGCCGGTTTTGTTTTTGAGTGTGTTTATCTAAATTGCAGGTCATAAGCGCTCCTTGTCTATGTAAAAACTGTGATTAGAATAGCACCCAGGAATGACCTGCTCAAGGTGTCAATATTGACACCTGCTTTTTATCCTGTTTTCTGCGAAAATTAGTTGTGATTGCTTGCATAAACTTTGAATGTACTCTATAATCAAACAGAACTTATGTTCTATAATACCAGAACAATAAAATGCCGTTACCGTCCTTATCCATAACATCCTGAAATGATCGAAACGATTTTTTATTTTCACTATTGCCAAATTCCATCCTTCCCCCCTCGACGATTAAGTATAGCGAGCAGGGGAATCTGTGTTTTAAGAACGATGCTTCCAGATCATTCATAGGGGAGGAAATCTTAAATGCCGTTCATCAAGGTCAACAGCGACGAGGGTGATATTCTCGACCAGAACTTCAAGGGGTTGGATGGTGGGGAGAATATGCTGCCTGAATTATCGGATCCTTGTAGAGCGGTTGGTGATTATCATGGTTATGAATTCACCATTACATCTAAAGAAGCGCCCCCGCCAGAAATTGAAGGCCCAAAATTATCTATGAGGGAGAGTGAAGTTTTGCAATATTTAGCCAATGGCTTCTCTCCTGACCAGATTGCTCTCAAGTTGGATATTAAAGTTAGGACGGTGAGAAAGCATCTTGATCATCTGGAAGCAAAATTCAAGACGGGTAGCCGAGATCAATTAATGGCAAGAGCCGGGTACCTGCGGCTGTGTAACCCGTATCAAAGAGTGTTCTCACCCCCGAAAAACGAAAATTAAATAACCACCGGTTAGTGGGTTGAGATCGTTGCTATAAATGAAAAAATATACTATCATTAACAAAGAACAAAATTTTCATTATCAGCATAGATCTTAGAAGCACACCCAAACGATCATTATGTCCAAATTCCCGGACTGGTTTAAGCGAGAATATAGGCGATGGAGTCGATCCCAGCCAGGTGAAGAAGATTTCCTGGCTTTTTGTTCTCTATTAGGATACACACCGGAAACTGTATTATCCTGGATGCATGGAGAATCTACTCCCCAAAACTGCGAAGTTTTGAGTCTTGCCGGGTTGTTTGGCATTAAGATCTATAAGGTTTTGGGATTGCCAGAACCAGATAAAGAACTCTTAAAGACTTTCAACTCATTCTCAAATCTTGCAGGGGAACTTCGCAGCAAAGCAGCGCATGCACTTTGGGAAGCCGATGTGGAAATAAAACAAAAACAATTACTTCCCGAATCTGATGAAGCCAAAGCGATACTTGCTAAAGTATTTGACAAGTGGGGATTCAACTTCTCAGGGAATTAAGTTTTAAATAATTGAGTGAAATAACAGAGGGGCATTCAGAAATGTACTTTAATTAAATTAAAGGCACCTGGTCTGGGTGCTTTTTTGATGAGTGGACTGCAGGTAAGTGTTCTATCTATCCAATTGCTAATTCAAAGCCGAATTTCATTAGCAACTATCAATAATGAGTATATAATTATGATAGTTACTCTCTTACCTTTCTAAAAAAGAAGGCAAAATGTTAGATAACCTTCCCCCAGTCATGACAATTGAGGAAGCATCAAAATATCTGCAAATCCCATTGTCGTCTCTTTACAAACTTGCACAAGATGGGAAAATCCCGTGCCAGAAAGTTGGCAGGCATTGGCGGTTTCGTAAAGAAACGATAGATCATTGGCTGGATGAAAATCACGCTAATGAATTAAAAAAGGATCAATAGCATTATGCAGGCCTTTCAAGATGAACTGCTTGTCCGGTTAGCTATCGCACCACAGCAGTATCATCGATTGATAATAATTCTCAATCCAGATAGTCGGATTGTCGACATGTCCAAGTTAGACATCGCCGGCAAATTTGGATTAAGATACATCAATCTTGGTTTGATTCTCAGCCAAATGCTTCTTGATCTAACCGAGCGACAAAAGGCTTTAAAGATGCCACAACTGGTCGATCAAATTATTGGATGTATTGAGGATAAACCAGCCGTACTTGACCATATAGAGATATTATTCGAGCCAAGCTTACAACAAGACCCATTGCGTTTATTACAAGGCATGTCTCGTAATAGGACCATCCTCGCAATCTGGAATGGCCAAGTTAATAATGGGTATTTGACCTACGCAGCAACAGAACACCCCGAATATCGCAAATATTCCATCCGCGATTTGAATATATTATCACTATCTGATTATTCAGAATAAACCGCTAATGCCTCAGGAGCTAGTATGAAATTTCGTGACTTAATCCAATTTGAACCCATTGAATCTGTAATCCAACTCCGTTCTGCAGATCAACTGACTAACGCTCAGCGCTTGGTGGCATCGTATGTAATTTCGAAAGATATGGCAGAACGAATTGTGAATCTTGTGATTCCAAATCTGCAATTTGAAGAACCCTTTGATAACAAAGGATTGATGGTTGTAGGAAATTATGGAACTGGTAAATCGCACTTGATGTCGTTTATTTCAGCAGTAGTCGAACATCCTGAACTGACATCATTTATTCGCCAGTCGGAAAAAATAAAAAGAGCAGATGGTCAATATACTACCGTCACTGATGAAGTAAAGAGAATCACTGGCAAGTTCAAGGTAATTCGAACAGAAATCGGTTATACCACGATGCCCCTCCGTGACATTCTGGTTGCAGAGTTGGAAGAATTTCTAGCCTCAATTGGTGTTAACTTTACTTTTCCTCCGGCCAATCAGGTATCTTCTTATAAAGATCCTTTCGAGCGGATGATGGCTGCCTTTGAAAGTATCTACCCTGATCATGGACTATTATTGGTGGTTGATGAATTACTAGATTATTTGCGGACAAGACGAGATCAAGAATTAATATTGGATTTGAGTTTCCTGCGCGAAATCGGAGAGGTTTCAAAAGACCTGCGTTTTCGGTTTATTGCTGGAGTCCAGGAAACCCTTTTTGACAACGAACGATTTTCTTTTGTGGCCGATAGTATGCGCCGCGTGCAAGCTCGTTTTGAGCAGATACTCATCGCCCGTCAAGATGTAAAGTTTGTTGTTTCCGAAAGGTTATTGAAAAAAACTGTTGACCAGCAAGCCAAGATTCGCGAATATTTGCTGCGTTTCGCCCGGTGTTACGGGAATATGAATGAGCGTCTTGACGAATATGTTCGCATGTTCCCAATTCACCCTGACTACATTGATATTTTTGAACGTATTACCGTTGTCGAAAAGCGTGAAGTATTAAAGACTCTTTCTTTGGCAATGAAACGAATTCTGGATGAAGAGATTCCTCAGGACCACCCCAAACTTATCGCTTACGATAGTTATTGGGCCAACCTCCGTGAGAATCCGGCTTTCAGGGCAGTTCCGGATATTCGAAAAGTTATAGATGTCAGCCAGACGCTTGAAACACGTATCGAACAGGGTTTCACCCGTAAAGCATATCTCCCAATGGCTCGTCGAGTTATTCAGGCACTTTCTGTCCACCGGTTATCTACTAATAATATTCGCGCAAAAACAGGTCCTACCGCATCAGAATTACGCGATACTTTATGCCTATATCAAGTTGGAATTGAAGATATGGGGGGAGAGGTGGCTGATAATTTACTCACCCAGGTTGAAACGATCCTCCGGGAAATCCTCAAGACAGTCAACGGACAATTTATTTCCCGTGTGGATGACAGTGGTCAGGTATTTCTTGATGTAGATAAAGATATTGACCATGCCGCACTTATTGATAAACGGATTGAATCCTTAGATACAAACCGACTTGACCTCGCTTATTATGGCGCACTGACTCGCATACTAGAACGTACGGATAGTTACTATCCAGGAACACACCTGGCGTGGGAATATGATGATGGTATAGAATGGCGAGATCGCCATGCCGCTCGATCCGGGTATCTATTTTTTGGCACTCCAAACCAGCGATCCACAGCCCAACCTGAACGTGATTTCTATATCTATTTTATTCAACCGCATGATGCGCCTGTTTATTCCGATGAGAAGAAGTCAGACGAAGTTTTTTGGAAGTTGGTTAATTCAGATGATGAATTCAGGATGGCATTAAGACGCTATGCTGCTGCACTTGACTTGTCTTCCACTTCTTCCGGACAAGATAAATCAACTTATGAAACAAAAGCGGGAGAATTCCTAACCACAATGGTCAAGTGGCTACAGCAGCATATTACGACTGCATATGAGGTAACCTGCCAGGGTGTTAGCCGAAACGTTGCCGAATGGATCAAGCATGGGCAAATTTCCGTTTCATTTAGTAGCAATCGGCTTAATGTTCGTGATTTAGTTAATCTTGTAAGCAGCGTTTGCCTGGTGCCGAGCTTCCAAAATGATGCTCCCGAGTACCCAGTTTTTTCCCTTACAATCACGAATAAAAGTCGGCCACAAGCCGCCCAAGATGCTATACGCTGGATTCGAGGAGTAACCAAGACACAGCAGGCTGCCGCGGTGCTTGATGCTCTGGAATTATTGGATGGCGACCGACTATCCATAGGCAATTCCCGTTACGCCAACCACATTATGGATTTACTTCGTAAAAAAGGTAATGGGCAGGTACTCAACCGTAGTGAATTGATTACTGATGATTACGGTGTCGAGTATATGTCGCCAGACCTTTTCCGATTAGAACCCGAATGGGTTGCCGTTCTGCTAGCAGCTCTGGTTTACAACGGCAACCTAGTATTATCCATTACTGGTAAAAAATTCGATGCGAGTATGATGGATGCCATGGCTGCAACATCGATTGATGATATATGCCGATTTAAATATATAGAATTCCCCAAAGATTGGAACATCCCTGCACTAAAAGCCCTAATGGAATTGGTTGGATTAGAACCTGGTAAAGCTATTCTCATTACACAAGGTAGTTCTATTGCAGACACAATCGTGTCCCAAGAATTGATCCCAAAGATTGGCGAGATGGTCAATCGCTTCGTAATGGCACAACAAACTCTTCAATCTGGACTATCATTTTGGGGAACACCGCTTTATTCCGAGAATGAGCGCAATGAATTTATGTCAAGAATTGCTTCAGCGAAGAGTTTCCTTGAAACTTCGCAGGCTTTCAATACACCTGGAAAACTAAAGAATTTTACCGTTGAAACGGCAATTATTCAGCAGCACCAGGCAGCACTCGATACACTCAAAGAATCGGAAGCTATACAGGCATTAGTTGCTGATCTAAACCCATTGGCTAATTATTGTTCTCAAGCTGCGTTGGCATTGCCCTCTGAACATCCTTGGGTTGAAAAGGTTCACGATCAGCAAGCACAAATTATCGCTCATCTCAAAACTCCATCGAAGCGCAATCAAATTGGTTTTCGCCAACAAATCCTTCAAAGCCTGACGCAGTTGAAGAAGGAATATCAGGTTATTTACATCGGTCTCCATACGAAGGCTCGATTAAATCTAACCGAAGATAAACGCAAGGCGGCATTACTCCATGACAGCCGACTAGAGCAGTTGCGCAAACTGGCAACGATTGAATTAATGCATTCTGGTCAATTAAATGATCTTCAGAACCGGTTAATTGGATTAAAGACGTGCTTTGCGATGACCGAAACAGATCTGCAATCAACCCCCGTTTGTCCTCATTGCGGTTTTAAGCCGGCAGCCGAACCAGAAAATATTAATGCCGGTTTTCAGCTGAAACAATTGGACCTGGAATTAGATGCTCTGGTTTCTGAATGGGCAAAAGGGTTGTTAGACAATCTGGAAGATCCAATGACACAAGCGAATCTGGAACTTCTACGTCCGGAATATCAAAAAGTTATTCATAACTTTATCGCTGAACGCCACTTGCCGGATCCTGTCTCCAATGAATTTATTCTGGCGGCGCAAGAAGTGCTTTCCACGTTGACTAAGATCACCATCAAGGTGGAGGAGCTTCGCACAGTATTACAAAACGGTGGATCGCCTGTGACTGTTCAGGAATACCGTAAGCGTTTTGAAGAACACCTGACAAATCTGACCAAAGGGAAAGATTCCAGCAAGGTCAGAATCGTAATCGAATGATTAGACTTCGGGAGGAATAATGATTACAAAATGGAAACTTTTTAATTTTAAATCCGTTCGAAGTCTGACCGAACTACCAATGGGACAGTTGACGATATTTGCTGGCCCAAATAGCAGCGGAAAAAGCACAATTCTCCAATCAATGCTTTTAATAAACCAGACCATTCTTAGTAGAGTTGAATCTCGCTCAGTTGTTTTGAATGGTCCAATAACTAAACTTGGCCAGTTTGATGATCTGCGTTCTTTCAATAGCAATTCGAACCAGATAACGATAGGATGGGAATATCAGCTTGTTGATTCTGACGAGATATCCCCATACTCAAGAGTGTATGGGGGTAGAAGAAGAAATGGAACGCTTCGAAGCATCAGTTGCGATGTGTCATTTGACGTGGACCCTACCTTCCCTCAACAGGATTTATTGCAATTAAACCCACGGCTTTTTGCCAGTAATATTTCCTCGATTTATCAGACTGATGACAGTCTAGAACATCGCGCATCAATCCAGGTTACCAGATCAAAGCCATATGGGGAAAAGTTTCGTGAGCTGGAAATTGAAGAACCCGAAGATGAAATCACACAACAGAGCCTGTCTTACGATTTGGAACTCGACGCATCATCATTGAGTGAATTTAAAGAGGACCTAAATTCACTGACCCCTATTGGCTGTACATTACGCCACTTTTTACCCAGGATAATAGCTGCTAGGTTTGATTTTAGGGAACAGAAAGCAAACCTAATCTCCGCCACAATTACAGATTTTTCTTCTCGCCCATTGTCTTATCGAAGACCTATAGATGGCTACACAATAATTCCCGAACCAATAATCGAATTGCTTATTAAGAAAATCGGCAAAGAATTAATCCTGCAAGTTCTTCCAAACTTACAACAACAAACCCTTTTCCAAGAAAGTCAATATCCACCAGTATCTTTGGAAGATTGGCTGGAAGGCTTAAGAAGGATCAACACAACAGATCGCATAAAATTGCGAAAAGCAATTCAAGAACATGAACCCACCTTAGGTGAAGAAATCCATGCTCTTGTGATGAATTCCGAAGAATGTCAAAATGCTGTCCAAATCAAACAGCTACCTTCCTATTTATCTGATGCAATCCGATTTATTGATTTCGTTTTTACAAACCGCGTAAAGTATCTTGGCCCTTTACGGGATGAACCAAAACCTTTATATCCTTTAGCTACTTCGGTTGATCCAGCCGACATTGGTCTTAGAGGGGAATTCACGGCAGCAGTTTTGGATCTGAATAAAGGAAGAAAGATCAAATATATACCTGCAAGTATTTTTAAGAAACCCAATGTTGATTCAGACATAATCTCTCGTTCCCTGGAAGCAGCTGTTATTGACTGGCTACAATACATGGGGGTAGCAGAAAAGATACAAACCGAAGATAGTGGAAAACTAGGACATAAACTTCAAGTTACAACTCCCGGCACCAGTGTTCTGCATGATCTAACCCATGTCGGTGTTGGGATTAGCCAGGTATTACCAATTCTTGTCATGTGCCTATTGGCTGAACCAGATACAACACTAATTATTGAGCAGCCGGAATTGCATTTACACCCAAAGGTGCAAACACTCTTGGGAGATTTCTTCCTTTCAATGGCATTGCTAGGAAAGCAATGCATTATTGAAACCCACAGCGAATATATCATTAATCGATTGCGTTTCCGTGCAGCAGCTGCCAGATCGGAATCTATTTCGTCACTAATGAAAGTTTATTTCGTAGAGAAGAATGATGGAAATTCTGAATTTCGTCCGGTTGAGGTCAATAAATATGGCGCAATCACGGATTGGCCGGATGGCTTCTTTGATCAATCCCAATCAGAAGCTGAAGAAATTCTTCGGGCTGCAACATTGAAACGCAAAGCAGAGAAGGGGAAGTGATATGCCCAGTGTAACCATTGATACATGTGTACTTGCAGCTCCTCCATTGAGTGCCCTTCGTGATGATATTCTAGAATATGTGGAAACTCTGCTTGACTGGAAGAAACTGCTGGACGAACCATGGGTTGCTATTTACATGAGTGAACATGCCGCAGAAGCGATGATCGATGCAGGGGTTTATCCCCTTCGGAATGAATTGAAACGTCTGTTTTCAGCCAAAGGGATTCAGGAATATGATGCTAATACGGTTGGATTATTGGCCGAAGATCTATTAAAAAAAACTCCAGGCTTTGAAACATATTTCCGGATCCGCGATGTTTTATCCGAGGATATTATCACACTGCCTGATTTGCTTTCAATTCATACTGGGCCTGAACTTTCCAGTGAATTGGCACGAATCGTAGTGATCATCGCGATTCTACGATCTTTCTGTCGCCATCCAGTTTTAGATCACAGCCTAATTGTCAAGCCCTGGCAGGGAAGCTCAGTTGTTCAGGTAAATGCCCATGTTCATGATATTGAAACCACACGTGATGATTTAGTAGCGTTTCCCACCCCACCCGAATTTTTCGAAGGCGACATCTTAACCTGTCAGAATTTTCGCGAATTTGTGCTAAATCTGGATGAAGTTACCATCTGGGAAGCTGCAGAAGCTGAAATCGGGTTAAATTTAGCAGTCAAAATCTCGGTTTATAAGTACCGTTTGGAACGCGCCATCGAGCCAGGTTGGGATGACATTCAGGGATTCCGTTTTGGCTGCGAATTTTTCCGGCGCATGCGCACCTGTGAGCAAGGCGGTACCCCCAGATTGGTGGAACGCACGCTGCGCGCCCTAGCTGAGACGGTGGATAAACAGAATATGCGTGCCGTGCATCCCAAACGCACAGGACCAGGCGGCGGCGATCCACAAGAGATGCGCGGACAAGATAAAGCTTGGCGGCGCGATATTGATCGCGAATACCACCTACATTACTGGGAGTGTGCAGACGGTTCGATTGAATTTGCATCGGTTGGCCCGCACAACATGTTTGATATTCCATGGTGTTCTTAAAATAAATCAGCTGGTCAATCTATAAATGACCAGAAGGTGCATGGAGCAAAGTTTTATGGAACCAATGACCCGGGAAAAGTTATTAGAAATTCTTGCAGGTTTTGAATGGAATGATGTTGAATTTAAAGAGGCAGCCCATGATGTGCCAAAGGAAGCCTTTCCAACCGTCTCTGCTTTTTCAAATACGGCAGGTGGGTGGCTGGTTTTTGGTGTAAAAGAGTCAAAAGGGCGATTTGAAGTGATCGGAGTGATCGATGTAGATAAAGTTCAAGGGGACTTTTTAACTTCTCTACGGAATCCGCAAAGAATCAACAAAATAGTTACCCCTGAAGAAAGTCACATGAAAATTGATGAGAAAGTCTTGTTAATTTTCTACATTCCAGAAGCCAGGCGACAGGATAAGCCGATTAATCTTGGAAATGATCTGACCCGCTCATTTATTCGTAAAGGCGGTTCAGACATGAAATGTAGTGAAGAAGAACTGCGCAGATTTATCCGAGATGCTTCATCTTCTCCGTTTGATCGTGAGATCGTTGGTGAGGATGTCACGAAATGCTATAACCTGGATACAGTACACTGGTATCGGGAAAATTTTCATCGGCGTAACCCAGGCTCCGATCCATCCATGCCTGATGTTAATTTTCTGCAACATTGGGGTTTTGTTACCGATCAGAATGGAATAGTAGTACCTACTCGTGCCTCAATTTTGCTTTTTGGCGCGCAGCCGGCTGTAATTAAGCATTTACCCCGTATGGTGGTTGACTGCCAATGGATCAATGCAAACTTTGATGAGGCCATGCTGGATCAACGTTGGGATGATCGTTTGGAATGTGAAGACAACTTGTTGAATTCCTGGCGTTTATTGACGGAATTTTACATGCGGCATTCCGAGCGGCCTTTTCGGATAGAAAGTGAGAATTTACAAAGGCAAGACCTGCCTGCCGATTACGTCGCATTTCGTGAAGCCAGTATCAACTTATTAATCCACCAGGATTATGGAGATTTCAACAGAAAGGCGTCAATAAAATTCTATAGAGACCGTTTAGTTTTATCCAATCCAGGTGATGCTTTTGCGTTCTCACTCAACGAGTTATTAGAGCCGGGAGAAAAAGAAATCCGTAACCCAACGATCGTTTCAGCCTTTCGTCGAATAGGGTTGAGCGAACAGGCTGGAACAGGAATTCGAGCAATATACAGTTCGTGGAACAACCTGGATCGGGTACCACCGGAAATCCTCAATGATAAAGCGAGAAAATCCTTTGAGATTTGTCTGCTCAAAGAGCCTCTGATTACGGAAGAACAAATTCTATTCCAGGCCAGTTTAGGTGTCAGGCTTTCTTCAGATGAAGCCGAAGCATTTGCCTTGGTTTGTCGGAAGATACAGTTGCCATTTATGGAGATGAAAGCGCTCGCTGGTTCAACCCGTCAAGCGCAGCAAATCGTAGAACAGTTAAAGTTGCAGGGCTTAATTGAAATCCTAACCAGTAAATCGCAACCTTCTATTCGTTTGGCAGAACATCTTCTACCCTTCTTTGAAACGAAGATACCAGAAAAAGAGGAGCCTACAGCAGTTATGCCTGACAAGTTGGTCAGTGACCAACTTATTGATCGTGCTTCGAGCTTGATCACTGACCAACCTAAACCACTTCGCGGATTAAGTGAAATTCAATGGCGGTTGGTACGGCTTTGTGATGTTCCTCGTTCCATGCAAGAATTGCTGAATGAAGCAGGGGTTTCTAGCCGCCAGTTTTTTCGAAAAACCTATCTTGAGCCCTTGATCGAAGGTGGAATCTTAAGAATGTCTTACCCTGAAATTCCCAACCATCCTCGGCAAACCTATGTGTTGACAGAGGTTGGAATTCAATTGAAATCTCAGCACACAAGCAGTGTGCAGTAACTGAGGAGAACTTATGTCTGGAAAAAATCCAAACCAGGAAGAACTTTTTATTAAACCATATAGAGCGGTCCAACTAGGGCCGATAGAATGTTTGGGCATGACCTTTGAAAACGACGAGAAGCGAAGAACATATTTCATTGAGCGGTTGCGCGAAAAATTGAACGACCCAGATTTTCGCAAAATTGAAGGTTTTCCGATCGGAGAGGATGAGGATATTCTCGGCTTGTCAGACCCTCCTTATCATACCGCTTGCCCCAATCCCTGGTTGGATCAGATCATTGGAGAATGGCAAATCGAAAGACAGGAGTCTAACACACACCTCCATTACCATAGGGACCCGTTTGTGGCTGATGTCAGCGAGGGGAAATACCATCCAATCTATAAATTGCATCCTTACCCGACGAAAGTCCCTCATCGAGCAATTATGCGCTATATCCTTCATTACACCGAGCCTGGTGATATTGTTTTCGATGGTTTTTGCGGCACAGGTATGACCGGGGTAGCAGCACAGATGTGCGCGGATGAAAATGAAGTTCGAGAACTTGGATACCACGTTGATCCCGATGGAACGATCTTAAGACAAGAAACAGATGAAACCGGAAGAAAACAATGGATACCATTTTCAAAGATGGGAGCAAGGCGTGCTGTTCTTAATGACCTATCGCCGGCAGCAACTTTTATTGCCTACAATTTTAACTCCCCGACCGATGTGCAGGAATTTGAGCGAGAAGCAAAAAAAGTTTTAACAGAGGTTGAAAAAGAATGTGGTTGGATGTTTGAAACCAAACATAACGATGGCCGGATCGGAAAGATTAATTACACCGTCTGGTCAGATGTGTTTATTTGCCCCGAATGTTCAAAAGAGTTGATTTTTTGGGAGGCAGCGGTTGACAAAGAGGCTGGGCAAGTATTGGATGAATTCCCATGCCCTCATTGCAACACAAAATTAAATAAAAGCAGGATGGAGCGCTCTTGGGTGACTTTTTTTGACAGCGCACTTTCTGAGACTATTCGCCAGGCGAAACAAGTTCCGGTGTTGATCAATTATTCCGTGAACAATCACCGTTTTGAGAAAAAAGTTGATGCGGATGATCTCACTCTAATTGACAAAATCGAAAATTTACCTGTCCCACATTGGTTTCCGGTAAAGCGTATTCCTTTAGGGGTAAAAACAACCGAACCAATACGGATAGGTATCTCCAATGTGCATCACTTTTATACCAAACGTAATTTGTGGGCATTAGCAAGTTTTTTGGATAAATCAAAAAGTTTTAAATTGACAATATTAGTTACTAAAGTTGCGATGCAAATCACAAAACTATATCGCTTCACTTATCAATCGGGTACGTGGGGAGCCGGAGGCGGACCATTATCAGGCACCTTATATATTCCATCTTTAATAAAAGAATTAAATATATTGAAGCAAATATCTTCAAGTAAAGATGATTTTGTAAAAAATGAAACGAGTGCAAGTTTTCAAAACTACTGTGCTATGACAGGTTCAACAACTCGTTTAACTATATCTGCAAATGAATCTTTCGATTACATTTTTTTAGATCCGCCATTTGGATCTAACTTAAATTATTCGGAATTAGCTTTCCTATGGGAGTCCTGGTTAAAAGTGTGGACGAACAACAAACCAGAAGCAATTGAGAATTCGGTTCAACGAAAAGGAATAAATGAATATAGAATTCTTATGACCGAGTGTTTCAAGGAAGCTTTTCGCCTATTGAAGCCTGGACATTGGATGACTGTTGAGTTTTCAAATACTCAAGCCTATGTTTGGAATAATATTCAAACTGCTTTATTGGATGCGGGATTTATTGTTGCCAATGTATCTGCTTTGGACAAACTCAAGAAAAGCTTTAATGCTGAGACATCTCCTACTGCGGTCAAACAAGACTTAGTGATTTCAGCCTACAAACCTAATGGTGGGTTTAGCCACCGGTTCAAAACAGAGGGTGAAAGTGAGATTGGCGTTTGGGATTTTGTTAGAACCCATCTGGGTTATCTACCCGTTATAAAACTAAAAGACGATGCTCTCCAAAACATCCCCGAACGTGATCCTCGGATTCTTTACGATCAGGTAGTAGCTTATTTTGTACGCAATGGATTCTTGGTACCTCTTTCCACACAGGAATTTCAAGCTGGACTTCGCCAACGTTTCCCAGAGCGGGATGGAATGTTCTTCCTCCCAGAGCAGGTCACTAGATATGATCGGGCGAAATTAAATTCCGGAAAGCTGGTTCAAGGCTCCTTCTTCGTTTCGGATGAGGAATCTGCCATCCGATGGCTGCACCAACAGCTAACTCAAATGCCTCAGACATATCAAGAAATACATCCTTCATTTATTCAGGAAGCCCAGCGTTCCTGGAAAAAAAATGAGAAACCGGTAGAACTATCAGCTCTATTGCAACAAAATTTTCTTTGTTATGACGGCAAAGAGGATGTTCCTTCACAAATTTATACATTTTTAATATCTTCCTTTGAAGAATATCGTGCTATGCAAAGAGATAACCCAGCCTTGAAAACAAAAGCCAAAGATCGTTGGTATGTTCCTGATCCTAATCAAGCTGGTGATCTGGAAAAGGTTCGTGAACGAGCGCTGCTTCGGGAATTTGATAGTTATAAGGCGGAAAAGAAAAAATTAAAACTATTTCGTCTTGAAGCTGTTCGTGCAGGTTTTAAAAAGGCCTGGCAGGACCGAGATTACCAGACAATTGTAAGTATCGCCGAAAAAATACCCGAAGGTGTTCTTGAAGAAGATCCGAAACTTCTGATGTGGTATGACCAGGCTATCACTCGTAGCAGTGGGAATTAATTCTTATGACAGATTGGTCAGTAGGAGATTGGACCTGGAGCAAAACGTTCCGTCAATCCTGCCTCGTGATTGAAACCCAAACGCTTTGGGAAAACCACCTGGTACGATTGTGGTTGCCCACAACCAATACTGTTGTTCAAGTGCAAGCAGAAGACCTTGGGCCCGTTGATGCCTCGCAGGGAAAAAAAGCAGAAGAAATCGGATGGATCAGCGCCGCAGCGCGCGTTTCTGAAGCACTGGCACAAAATGTACTGCTTGCCCCGTTGGAAGCCGATATTATCCCCTTACCACATCAAATACGTGCTCTCAGCCGAGCGGTTGCTGGTGGGCGGGTGCGCTACCTGCTGGCAGATGAAGTCGGATTAGGAAAGACTATCGAGGCTGGTTTAATCTTGCGCGAGTTGAAACTGCGCGGACGAATCAGACGGATCTTGATTGTCGCACCCAAAGGCATTGCGGTTCAATGGGTTGCAGAAATGAAGAATCGATTTGGCGAGGAGTTTCGTCTCCTTGTCCCTGGTGAATTTGGTGCTTATCGGCGAATAGATGGTAATGAGAACCTATGGAAAGCCTATGACCAGGTAATTGTCCCAATGGATTCAGTCAAGCCGATGGAACGCCGGCGTGGCTGGAGCCAGGCACAAATCCAGGCATACAACCGAGAGCGTTTCGAAGATTTGGTTACAGCCAGTTGGGACCTGGTCATTGTAGATGAAGCGCATCGTTTAGGTGGAAGTACAGATCAAGTAGCGCGCTATCGATTGGGTGAAGGCCTGACTGGAGCAGCGCCTTATGTTCTTTTTCTCTCCGCCACTCCCCACCAAGGTAAAACCGATGCCTTCTTCCGTTTAATGAATCTCCTTGATGAACAACAATTCCCGGACGAAAACAGTGTGAATCAACAACGGGTTCAACCGTATGTGATCCGCACAGAAAAACGACAGGCAATAGATGAGAATGGTCAACCGCTTTTTAAACCGCGCACCACCAGGCGAATCCCAATTGCATGGCAATCTCGACATCAAACTCAACGATTGTTGTATGCAGCCGTCAGTGAGTACGTGCGGCAGGGCTACAACCAGGCGTTACTTGAAAAACGAAATTATATCGGTTTTTTAATGACATTAATGCAGCGGCTGGTCACGTCGTCTACCGCTGCTATTCGCACCACATTAGAACGCCGTCTGGAAGTATTACGTTCTCCAGAAGAACAGTTAAGTCTCTTCCCGATAGTGGATGAAGCCGATTGGGGGGATCTGGAGAGTGAAGAAGAGTTGGATGTCCTGGTTCATGCTCGCCTCTCTGGATTAAAGAACGAACAACAAGAAGTCGAATTGTTACTGGAAACCGCCCGCCGTTGTGAACAACAAGGGCCTGATGCTAAAGCTGAAGCCCTTTTGGATTGGATTTATAAAATTCAACAAGAAGAAAGTTCACCTGACCTCAAGGTGCTCATCTTTACCGAGTTTGTACCCACTCAAGAAATGCTGGCCGGCTTTCTCAGCCAGCGCGGCTTTTCAGTAACCTGTTTGAACGGGTCAATGAACATGGAAGAACGGCAGCAAGTCCAAACCCAATTTGCCGGACTAACTCAGATATTGATCTCGACGGAAGCCGGTGGCGAAGGTTTGAACCTGCAATTCTGCCATGTCGTAGTGAATTATGACGTCCCTTGGAATCCAATGCGCCTTGAACAACGCATTGGGCGGGTTGACCGGATTGGTCAAGCACACCCAGTGCGGGCTTTGAATTTTCTACTGGAAGACACGATCGAAAACCGTGTTCAGGAAGTGTTAGAAGAAAAGTTAAAAGTCATCTTTAAAGAATTTGGTATCGATAAAACCAGCGACGTGTTGGATACCAGTCAAGCTGAAGCATTGTTTGATAAAGTTTACATTCAAGCAATGGTTAAGCCTGATCAAATTGAAGAATCGGTAGAAACAGTCATGCAATTAGTGGAAGATCAAGCTCGCAATGGATTGGAAAGTACTCACCTTTTGGGATCGCAAGGTGAATTGGATCCTTTGCTTGCCAGAGAAACGTTGGATAACCCTATGCCTTATTGGTTGGAAAAGATGACCATTCAATATCTACAGGGACAGGGGTATCATCCAAAAAGAGAAGGGTATGCCTGGATTTTGAAAGCCGACCACTCAAAGGCAAATCGTAATATACACTCAGAGAGATCGGATGGAAATTCGTCTGATGTGTTGATTCGCACAATTGAGGGGAAACCTTTCGTTTTTACACCTCAAGACAAATGGATTTCCTCCGAATCAAATCATCTAAGTCTGGATTCAGCCCTTTTACGCTTCATCCTAAAGCAAATTCCTCACTTCACCTCAGAAGAGTCAACCCCGATTGTATCCCTGCCGGGCATTCCAGAAACTTTACAAGGGTTATGGTCTTTGTGGCGAATATCCATTTCCTCGGCAGATTGGTCTGCTGAAAGGATGCTTCCAATTTTTATGAATGAACAAGGCCGCTCGTTTTTGCCCACAGGACGATCGTTATGGGAGATGTTACTCGAGCAGGAGATTCAGGTTGATGACTATCTAGATCGATCTGCATCCAACACTGCCTTTGAACATTGCCTTTCTGCTGCAAAATCACATGGAAAAGGGATTTTCATTGAATTAATGCAAATGCACCATAAGCAGTTAGGCATGGATCGGGAAAAGGGTAATTATGCGTTCCAGATTCGCCAGAGAATGATTGAACGAGTCGGACTACCGACAGTTCGAGCGTATCGCCTGGCACAATTAGCACAAGAACAACAATCCTGGACAGCGGAAATAGAACGTAGAACCGCCATCCAACCTGAGCTAACAGCAATATTAATTCTTAATATTCAACCAAAAGTGGCATGATTAAGGAATTTGCATGAATAACTGGCGAAATACAATCCTCAATGAGTTTACTCCAGAGGTAGCTACAATAACCGTAGTGGCCGACCCGGATGCTTTACTATCTGAGGAACTCATTATCCAGGAAATTCATGCCAGAGGTTTTGATCTCGTAGTATTCGATGAACCAATTCCATTTCGGTATTTATTTGAACTAAACTATCGGTCCCGTGTGGGAACGGGGGATTTAAAGGAACTTATCATCCTCCTGCGAAGTGAAGAAGATAATTTTGTAAAGTTACCTTATGATATCTTGTCTGCTTCCCGAAAGTTAAGATTTGGCTTGGATCGCCTATTTCCTCAATTGAATCGTAGTATTTTATCCCAGTTAGATCGCAGCCTATTGGATGTTTTATATCAAGCTCAGTTTATTTACTCACCACATCAATTGAGCGAAAATGCGACAAAAGACTTTATTCTCAGACACGTGTTTGAAATTGCTCCCGAAATGGTAAAAACCCCGGCAGATTTATTGCGGATTCTTCTGCGAAAACATTATCGTGACCAAAAAATTCCAGCTACGCTGGATCAATGGCTTCTACAGATGATCCAGCGAACTGGTCGCTTCGCTGATTGGCCATTAGAAAGTATTATTCTAGAACGTGGGGCTTTTCTTTCTTTCTTACAAGAACGTTGGCCTGCTTATCTGCACTCATTAGAAGTCGGTGAAGAGGCAGTAATTCGGGATTTTTGTACAAGTTATCACCCAACTTTTGCAGGCCCAGCGATTCTACCATTTGGGAATGATGACGTTAGAGTCTATATCGATAATATGTTTGCAGAAGGGTTGTTAAAACCAATTCCTTCGTCTATGTTCACTAAAATAGAAAGAGTTGACAGTTCCGAGCGCCATAACCTACCATTGTGGGTCAGAATGGGCATTCAATCTGATCCTGAAACAGAACGGTTTAACCGTTTACAAAAAATCCTACAAGTTATCGAAGAGGAATTCCCACCTGAGAATGCCCGACATACTGGTTGGTTAAACCTTGCTATTAAATGGGCTGAGGCAAATGTATTGTGGTACAGTTCCCCAATAACCAAGTCGCGTCGCGATATCCAAAATAGATATGAACCTCTTCAGTCCAAATATGACTCGTTACGGCAGAATATCGATTTATGTTTTCAAAAATGGTTGCAACAGCGCTACGGAACCTTGTATAACTTGCCATCCATTGAGCCAGTTATGGTTCATCAAATTCCTCGGTTCATGATGAAAGGTCTACAATTCCCAGATGACCGGGCAGCGCTGGTCATTATCGATGGCTTATCATTTGATCAATGGGTTGTCGTCAGAGGGGTTCTTCAAAACCAACTCCCTAACTATAAATTCCATACAACCAGCACTTTCGCATGGATTCCAACGTTGACATCGGTCTCGCGGCAATCAATTTTTGCCGGGAAACCGCCTATGTTCTTCCCAGATCGAATATGGGATACCAACGGTGAAAATACACTCTGGAGCCAATTATGGGCTGATTCAGGTTTTACGGATCGTCAGATTTACTATCGTCGCATGACCGCAGAATTTGCAAAATTCGATCGAATTGAAGAAGATATTTCTCTTCCGAAGCTCAGAGTGATCGGTCTAGTAATCGATAAAGTTGATAAAATAATGCATGGTATGGAACTTGGTACCGCTGGAATGTTAAATCAAGTACGTCAGTGGACAGACCAAGGTGATTTAGCAAAATTAATTCAGTTGCTATCTAAAAATCAATATCAAGTTTATGTGTCTTCTGATCATGGTAATATTGAAGCTACCGGTGTTGGACGACCAGATGAAGGAGCAACCGCGGATTTGCGTGGCGAACGTACCCGCATTTATCCTAATGAATCGTTACGAGCCATCGTGAAAGAAAAATTTCCTGAATCTGTTGAGTGGAAACCGGTTGGATTACCAACCAACTATTACCCCTTATTAGCAGCTAACCGGACAGCGTTTGTACAAAAAGAAAAACATACTGTCTGTCATGGCGGTATAACTTTAGAGGAAGTGATTGTACCCCTTATTAAGGTAGAGAAATTATGAGTAATAAACGAGATGGTCAAATTGGGTATAACCGACAGGTAGAATTGGAATGGCTGGATTTTACAGCATCATTAATCGCATCTGGAGAAACGCCACAAAGCATAAAATCTTCCTTAGATGAATACCTAAAAGATAGACTCTCAATCGGCAGCGATGCTGTTCGTGGAAGTCGTGGAAAAACGATTTCTATCTTATTGAGCATTTGGGTCACAGTTCCGAAGCACCTTACAAAATTACGAGATGATGCATTACTTTTGATGAGACATCTTTCTGCGAGCGAACACCTGGCTTTGCATTGGGGAATGACTATGACAGCATACCCCTTTTTTGGTGTTGTAGCTGACACGGCAGGTCGAATGCTCGGCCTCCAAGAAACGGTAAGTACATTAACATTAAAAAATAGGATGCGTGAAATATATGGGCAACGCGAACAAGTTATACGATCTACACGCTTTGTTCTATACTCATTTACTGAATGGGGAGTTTTGATTGAAACTTCTGAAAGAGGTGTATATCGATTATCTGAAACGAAAAATCTAAAGGACCATCAGCTGCAAGAATGGTTATTAAAGGCTTTTCTAATTAGTGAAGGAAAAACTCTAGCGCCAGTAAACACCGCCATTCGTTCACCCAAGTTATTCCCCTTTAAGTTTGAAGAACCTTTCCGATCTGAGAATTACTCTGATCTGGAATTTTTTCGCCAAGGCTTGGATGAAGAAATGGTCATGATAAAGTAATATTCAGATGATAGATTGTGATATCAACAAAAAAACTTATGTGTAGATATTAGAACGGGCTTCGACAAATATCGAAGCCCGTTCCTTCTAGATTCCAAATCCCATTTGTCCCTCCGGAACCACCTCCTTTCTTCTTGTCCTTCTAACAACCACTGTCTTCTGACTTACCCAGTCATCCCAGGTCATCACCTTCGAACTCGGTACAATCACTGCACTCGGGGTCGTCAAGCTACCCATCGGGTTGTGGCTAACCTGCAGGTCATCAGCAAATAAGGTCTGTAAATCAGAGAGCTTCGCCCCATCCAACACATCACGTGCCAATTGAGTCAGAAAGTCACCTTCCTCTTCTGGGACAATCGCACCTCCGACCTCATCGCCGTAGACGAGCTGAGCAGCCTTCATCTTCCTGCCCATCAAGGCCAGGGCTGTCGCTTCCATCGCAGAGGAGTAGACCGAGAAAATGGCCTTGACCGGTTGGGTCTGTCCCAACCGCCACACACGCCGGACACTTTGCCAAAGCGTGTAAAGTGAATACTCGATCTCGAAAAACACCACACTCGAGAACTGCACCAGGTCGAGTCCCGTCTCTACAAGCCGAGGGTTACAAATCAATGCATCGATGGTATTCACCCGTTTGGCAATCCACTCTTCCCGCTTGCGTGGGTCAATGTTATTGCCCAGGATGGACACCCTCAACCCGTTAGCCTGCAATGGCATCTGCACCCGATCTTGAATATCGCGGGTCCCAGTCTGACGTACATAAATCAGCACCTTACGCCCCTGCTGTTTTTCCAGCTTGCAGAAGTCGGCCAGCCAGTTTTCTTTCGGCAGCCACTTGTGACCATTTGGGTTGATCGCCGGGAGTTCCATCAGCGGAACCTTGCGTACTGACTTCCCATCCTCACCATCCACCTCATCCACCAGCACAACCTCATCCCGAAAAGCTGAATTCGGTCGCGCCAGGCTCCATTGCAGCCAGGTGGAGAGATAGCGGCTGGATTGAACAGCCAGTTGTTTCAGACTGCTGTCCATGCTGTGGTACTGCTGTCCCTGATCGTCGAGCATATCCAGGGCAACCACCTCCTCTTTGTAAGCTGGTAACGCCAGGTTCAGGTCTTTCAAGCTCAGGAAAATGGTTGTGTCCAACAACCGGCTGACGATGGCCGGGCTGACACCCGGCTGTTCTTTCGCTTGATTGCGATACCGCCGATTGCCTGTGTATACACCATCCTCATCGGCATCATCATCCCGTCTCCTTCGGCGAGTGGTTTCGAGCACCCCATACAGCCTTGCCCAGCGCTTTTCGTCATGGAAGGCGAAGTCGCGTCGAACGCCGTGGTTCAAACGGTGCAGCAGCCAAAATATTGAGGTGCTTTTCCCACCAAAGAACGTGCCTGTGAGGGTCAACGTCCACTTTGCGGCGGTAACCAGCTGGTGAAAAGCCACTCCCCGGTCGGAGCTCTTGGATTTAAACTGATGGGATTCGTCAGCGATTAACAGTTTAAATTTACCCTGAGCATGTTTTGCAATGTAGTCCGCAATGCTATGTCGGCGCGCACCGGTGAACTCAAATAACGGCGTTTTGCATGCATGTGAGCCCCACACCGGATCTCCATTGGTATCCAGTTTGATCCTCCCATCCGGGTCCAGTTCCCAACCAGGGACACGGTTATGACAGAACTGACGTTTTTCTGCCAGCTCTTTCAGGTCGGTTACAGGGATGACAAAGCCATCCTTTTCGACCATCACCACCTTGCCACAGTCCGGGCAGGCGCAGGCATCTACGATCTTGCCAGTCAATGGATCCCTGGTTTTACGCCAGATCACCGCCGGCTGCCAACCTGTGCCAAACTTGGCTGAGGTGTGCGCCACAACTGCCACCCATCTCGGTTTATTCCCTCCCGTTCTATTAGCTGTTTCATTTGCCTGATGGAACTGTTCCAGAAAGTTGCCAACGTCATTTACGTCAAACGCTTCATCGCTATTTCGCCCGATCCGGCGCAGTTCACGTGCATGTGCACCGGGGATGACCTCTTCGATTTCCCGAATCCACTTGGGAACCAGGTGCGGCGGGCAGAGTACCAGAGCCGGGTAGGCATCCAGCAATTCAATCACTGCTGATCCAATGGAAGTTTTTCCCGAACCCATCTCCGCCTGGCAATTGGCTACACCGTTTTTACGGATCGAGCGCGCCAACGCCGCAGCCGCATGTCGCTGGGCAGGTAACAATCCAGCCCGTTCCTGACCAGGTAGCGGTTTTCGTTGTGTCCCGATGGTATCAAGAACGGCAATCTCTTGTGGAGTCGGGTCCAGATTGTAGAGCGGTTTATAGGTCTCCAACACATGAGCAGCGATCTTTTCGCCGTGAACTTTCATGAAGTCGGAAAGTCCTTTGACATCCTGGATCACCTGGATGCCGTCCTGTCGGAGAACCGCTACAGTGGTTACGAATTTGTCTTTGTAGGTTTCGACTACAGTATCCGCATCTTTGGCATCAGGCTGTTCTGTCTTTTCAACTACTTTGATCACCCGCCCCTTAATGAGCATGGGCTTACCCGCTTCATCGGTCAACCGTACGGTGCCCATCATGCCAGAGGCCATGAGCATCGCAATATGCCCCTTTTTTAAGGGCATGACCGGTTGGGAGAGCTGCGTCAAGCTGCGTGTGGGGTGGATCAGATCCAGCCATTCGTTGGTCTTGTGAACACCTGCTTCAATTGTGGCTTCAACCACTTCTTCCGATTCCCAATCCGTGCGCTTGAACACAATCGGTTTACCATTTACACCACGTGCAGGTGCTGACAGTAGTTCATAGACCGGTTCAACAGCGGTTTCTATAGGTTCCAGTTCTGTGGTTACCAGGCTTTGCAGGGAAAGCACCTCCTTGTCGGTGGGAAGCTGGTATAGCTTACGTTTGTACGCCAGCACTACCACCTGCTTGAATTTTTCATACAATCCATCCGGAAAACGATAGACTGTGATGGCCTCGTAATGCCCGGCTAACAGGCGAGCGACTTCAATCATGCCCAGGATTTTCTGAGGGATGATGTAGGTCAGCAAGCCGCCGCGCATCAGTTTGGATGTGGTCGTCTTGAGAAAATCCCATTCCAGCCGCTTTTGACCGTCAAAACGGTCAAACTCATACGGCGGGTTTAGATAGAGCCAGGAAATGCTTTCGTCGCTCAAGACACAGGTCTGCCAGGGAGCCTGGTAGACCTTATCCATCACGTTCTGTGCTTTTTCAGCCCGATCCGGGGAGAGTTCGACGCCCCAGGTTTCGCAGTTAAGAGCTTTCCCTAGGATTGAAGCGGCTTTGCCTTCCCCTGCACAGGGATCAAATAACCGCCCTTTTTCTACAGGCGGTTTCAGGTAAGTGCGGATGATCTCGACAACCGGATCATCAGTGGGATAGTATCCCATTCTTTCAATTGCTGGTGGACGCATTGTTCACTCCTTGTGTGAGAAATAAATTCCCCGGAGGAGGCGCGTCCCACCCCTTGAGGGGATGAAAAGCGCCCCCTCCGGGGTGAATTTGGTAATATTTTACTTGTTCGCTCAGGCAGCGATCAGCGAGATATCCTCTTGTGCCAACAACTCGGTCAGCAGTTCTTGCCAGTCCGCTTGCAGGTCGATTCTGGCTCCCAGGATGCAATCACCGACCGTGACCAGATCATGAACCAGCTTGCGATTACGAGCCTGTTTCCAAATGATGGTTGCCCACTCATCCAGGATCGGCACCTCCAGGGCTTCTTTGATCCGTTCGATGAAGAGCCGGATCATTTCTCTTCCTGGTTCAGGCGTTTCTCGAAAGACTAGCAGATAAGCATTGAGGTCCTCTGGTTCCCATTTTCCGGGTAGCGCCAACCGTGATACGAACCCGACATGATGACTGGTGTATTCGGGCATGGCTTGCCAGGCTTGCTCATACTTGTCGGTGGGGATAAGGCTGACATCGCCCACACCATCCTGCGTCATTTGCAGCGGTTTACCGCACATGAGCGTCACTCGCAGTGATTCCAGACTGGTCTTGTAACCGGCGAGACCGACGTATGCCAGGTTGTGGTCACTATCGTAAGCATAACCGGTGACATGCGCCATGGCTTGGCCATTTCGCAACTTTGGCACCGCTTCAGAAAACAGGCGCTCGCCTAGTCTGACCTTGTTATTTTCCTTTGGAATGATTTTCCAGACGACGATTCCGGCATTAACCCGCTCCAGTTCTTCGTTGAGTTCCCGTAGAACTTCGTACAACCCCTTCCAGGGCTGCACGCCGGTGAATGTGATGCAGGCTTCGCCGCCTTGGATATTGATTCTCCTGTCTTGCACATCGAGGGTGGCTTCTGCCAGGGACAGGGTTCGGTAGTTCGCTAACACCTGCGGCAGTTTCTCACCCGATTTTGCAGTGAACAGGTATGCGCCGAGTTCCGAATCGTACTTCAGAAAGCCGGCTTTTCCAATTGCGTAATCGTATGGGTACGCTGCCCGGGTCAGTTCTTGACCTAGATCCTCTCTGGTCGGCAAGCCACTGCCATCCTTATGGGCAGCAATAACAACCTTGCCCTCCTTCTGCCTGGCGATAATGCGGTTCACTTTTTCGCGCAGGTATTTGTCTTCGTAAACGTTCATGTGATCCTCCTTTGGGTTCTATATGGGTTGAATGACCAACGTTGAAATCGAAAAACCAAACCAACGTTCATATGTCTCTGTATGCCGTGCATATCAGAACAACAAACCAAGTGCCTGAAATAAGGAAAGAATTTCAGCGACCAGGTTTTTTGTCCTGCCCATTCCCATGTACAATGAATAAGGTCTTCTCTTACAATCCAAATTCATTCGAAAAACGGACGTTTTTATGAAAATATATGAAATCGATGGAAAAAAGTATCGACTACCCAATGAGCTTTCCGAATTTCAGATCCAAATGTACGTACATTTGATCAATTGGAAGTGGGCTCATTTGACCCAGGAACCAGGGTTGTATAAACATATTCCCTATGATGCTCTATTACCCGATGAAATAAAGGCTCAACATTATCCGTTATATGACCCCATTAAAGAACGTTTCCTGGATCATCAACAAAAATTTCAATTTAAATCCCATAAGTTTCTTGGACATATGGCAAGCTCTCAGGCCGCATGCGTTAATTTGTTCTTACCTCTATTGAAGGACCCATTGATTGCTGCCAAGGTTCTTGGCTCAGTAAAAACAGACCTCCATGAGATTGCGATAAATTATCTGGACATGGGATATCGAATTGAGTTTTGGGATGAACCTGATAATGTACTTAATGACCATACGAATGTAAGCGGTACAGATGCAGATATTGCAATTGCTTACTATGATCATCAAGGCGATCTCAACCTGTGGTTAATTGAGCATAAATTAACAGAAGCGGAGTTTACAACTTGCGGTGGTTTTAAGAGTCTGGGACGTACTATCTCACATACATGCGCGCCAGCTTCCGCAATTCTGGATAATAAAAAACTTTGCTATTATCACAGCAGGTGTAATTTCCGATATTGGGATATTACACTGCAGGATACCTCACCTTTTGATGCTGGACATATAAGAGCTTACAACGAATGTCCTTTTAAGGGCGGAATGAACCAGTTATGGCGTAACCAGTTACTCGCTACAAGCCTTGAAGCATCGACCTCATCGAAATGGCCATACAAAAAGGTCTATTTCTCAGTTGTGTACCATCCCCGAAATGATTCTTTACAGCCTACAATTTCTGAATATAAAAATTTAATTGGTTTCAACGACCGGTTCTTCGAGTTTTCATCTGATAAATTGATTAACCAAGCGAAGGATATCAACGATCCAGAATTGAATGAATGGGTCCGCTGGTATCAAGAACTCTATTATTTCTAGCAAAGCAAGCATCGTTTAGATCATGGGGGAGCTTGTGCTCCCCCATTCAATTATTTCCCGTCAATATGCATTGGCATCAGTACGTATAAATAATCCTCCTCTTCCCCTGACGGGGATGCTGCACGACCAGTAGGTCGTATCGCAGCCGGTGTGTTATGGGCGTTGGCTTCAATGACCACGTTCTTTGTAGAAATGGTTTCCAGGCCATCTTGCAAGAATTTCACATTGAATGCGATCTCTAATTCCTGGCCTTCAACAGTGGCACCTATCTCGATTTCACTGGTACCGGTCTCGTCAGATTCAGCCAATAATTTGACTTTCCCAGTTTGATCAGGTCCAGGTTGGAGATGAAAGCGCACCACATTGCTTCCTTCGCGGGCGATGATACTTGCCTGCTTGCAGGCTTTCAGCAAATCGTTGGTATTGACGACCGCCCGGGTTTTGTAGCCCTTTGGCAAGATCGCCTGGTAGTCCGGGAACTTCCCATCAATCAACTGCGAAACAATTTGCACATTCTCGCAGCGCAGCACCACCTGACTGCCTGTGGCAGGTAGAAACAGGGTGGTCTTGTTTGCCTTTGTGGCTCCTAAAATCCGCACCACTTCTTTCAAGACAGAAGCAGGGATGATCAACTGCTTCTTACCTAGTGTCACCGGCAGTTCAACCTTATAAATCGCCAGGCGAAAGCCATCCGTCGCTACCATTGAAGCGGATTTTCCGTCCATGTTCATCAGAACTCCGGTCAGAACTGGCCGGCTGTCATCCACCGAAGCGGCGAAAGCAACATTCTGGATCATCTTCTTGAATGCGTTTGCATCCAGAGGAATACCACTTGAGACATCGAACTCCGGTATTGACGGAAATTCGGATGCTTCAACCCCTTTGACAACTCCTTTATATGTGCCGCATTTTAAAGCCGCTTCCGGTTTTCCATTTACCGAAAATACCACCTCAGGGTCTGCCAACGAATTGACCACATCGGTCAGCGTCTTGGCTGGTAAGGTTAATCCCGGATCGCCATCCATATGAGCATCCATCCAGACAGTCACCCCCAGGGTCAGGTCGGTGGCCGAGAGCCGTAGTTGTCCTTCATCCTTCCTGAGCAAGACATTGGATAGAATGGGTAGGTGAGTATGAGAACCCACCGCCCGTCCGACAATCGCCAGGCTTTCGGCAAATGTATTCTTTTGTACCGTTACTTTGCAGGTCATAATGATCCTCCTTGTGAATTCTTTTATTTGATTTATTGAATTAGTTCATCCAGCCAATGTTGGAGAGTCTCAACATGTTTTTGATCCTCAGCCATCTGGCTTAACAGCTCATCCATGCTGGGAAAGTGGGATAACTGCTCGGACAAATCTGCCAGCCATTTCTCCATTTCCTCCGATGAAATAGCGACAGGTTTCTCATGAGGATTTCCCCATTGGGAAGTCAGGAATTTTTCAGCTTCCTTGCAGGGAGCGATAAAAGCCAGCCTCTCTTCAAGATCGATGACCAGGCGATATTCTGCCGGATCCTCGGATGAGCCCAGGTTATAAACAGCCAGTTGGAAATGAACTGATCGATGCTGCAAATAAGCCAAATATCCTGGCCAAAGTCCGGTAAAGGTCACCAAACCATCGGATACCATGGCTTCATCCCCGCATGGCTCCCACCAGAGGGCAAGAAAGCGAACATTGCGGTAATTTCGATATCCCACTGCCTGCTCCAGAATAGGCGCAGGCGGTACAGGGATGTTGAGTTGAGTCATTTGTTTTTCCATAGTTCTCCATATCGACATTGGGAAAGTCACGCAAGATGGTTTTCCACCTTGCGTGACTTAGGTCTAAAAGTCGTCAAAGAAGTCGGCAGAGGCGCCACCGTCTGGCCAATATGCTTCGTCATCACCCAGGCGGGTGGCGTTCTCATACAGCTCAGTCAGCGGTCCTTCGTCGTCTTCCATATCTGGCGGTTCAAGGAACGCCATAATTTCTGGATCGGAAGTGGTGTACAGGCGAAGGATGTCGCGCCAGGAAAGCACATCATCGTTTTCCAATGCCTTCTGTGCGCCCTGCACCAGATCGAGCAGCATGCTTTCGTCCAACCGGTCAGAGGTCAGGCCGTGATCGGCCAGGGTATGCGCCAAAACTTCAGCTACCTGCCCCCAGGTAATGACAAATGCGGGGGCTTCCATCCGGTATCCGGCGTGTGCCAGAATTTTGGACACCTCAAAGCCTGTTTCCAGATATTCCAGGTGTTGTAATGTGGTGAGTTGATCCATTTGATCCTCCTTGTATTAGCGATTGAAGAAAGCGGGCTGGTAAGAATTCAACGCCGGCAGGTACACGCCGCACATGCGTTTGTACAGTTCCACAACCAGGTAAACATCATTTCCAGCGTACTTGCGCAGTGTTTCCGGATCCATGTTGGCCACTAGGGAACCATCCAGGTCAGGCAACGGGTTATTAATCCCGTAGCGTTTGCAGACCCACTTCAACCCTTTGGCCGGCCCCCAGTTGTAGAGTATGGCCATTAGATCAGTGGTAGGTTCAGTGCGAAATTTGGACAGTTGTGGCTGAATCGGAACCTGGATGCCCAGGTCAAACGAACGCCTGAGCAAGTAAGGAAGGTCGAAGCCGATGATGTTGTAACCGCAGGACCGGCCATCCGCTTTCGCGAACGCGGTCCAGAACCAGCGGATCAGATCGCTTTCGGCCTTGGTTTCAGGGTCGCCGATCAGGTGAACTTCTACCTGGCTTTCAATCCCGCTTTGCAGCGAGATGGCGATGGCTTTGCCCAGATCGGCATCCAAAGGAGCCTGCGCAATCTGTTCGGTTTTCTTCTCAGTGATGTACTGCGCAATTTTGTCAGCGTCTTTGTAATTGGCCGGAGCAGTTGGCTCGGGTAGGAGCGCAATTGCATCCGGGTTGGCCGTCGTTTCAATGTCAAAAAATAAAATCGGTTTCATGTAATTCTCCTTGTGATGATTCTTGAGTTACGAAAATCCCAGCCCTTTTTCCTTGAGGGATACCCATCGGGATAATCCGATGACCAGGTGGTCCAGGACGGACACATCCAATAGCTTGCCGGCCTGAACAATGGCACGGGTAACACTGATATCTTCTGGACTGGGGGTCGGGTCTGTGGATGGGTGATTGTGAGCGATCAGGATCGCAGCCGCATTCCGCTGCAGCGCCGGTTTGAATAACTCACCGACGCGCACCATCGAGGAATTGAGCGAGCCGTGGTAGATCTCAATCACGTCCAGCATTCGGTTGCGTGTGTCGAGCGGCATCACCACCATGTATTCCTGCTCGCGGTGGGCCAGCATCGGCATCAGAATCTGGGCTGCATCTCCGGGTGAATGAATAACAGGACGTTCGTCCTCCGGTTGGAGCAGCTTGCGCCCTAACGCCAAGGCAGCTTTGAGCCGCAGGGCAGTCAGGTTACTTACACCCTGCACCTTGGCAATTTCGTTCACATGCGCCTGAGCAATCTTCTGGATCGTGCCAAACTGAGCCAGCAATCGTTCAGCGGTTTCGATTTGAGTCGAACCACCAATGATGACGGCCAGCAGTTCAGCGAGGCTGCATGCATCTGAGTCTTTGGCTACCCGGAAAGCGGGCTGCTCACGAACAGGCAGGTGCTTGAGCCGGGGCAAATTATAGGTTTGCGGGTGGGTGTTTTGGATGAGGTACGGTTGAAAGTCGTTCATGTCTATCTCCTATGAAAAAAAGGGGACAGACCACCCCTGGAGGGATGCTGCCCCCTCCGTTGGGGTCGTGTGATTCATGAGGTCGGATCGTAGCCGGTTTCGAGAAAGATCTTGCGGTTAATCGCTTCGCACTCTTCCCAAGTCATCAGTTCATCTCGCCTGACACCTGGGTATCCAGGCGCTGGCGGGATCAGCCAGGGATTTTCTGCGAACTGTTTCTTGATCCGCTCAGTTTTGACATCCAGAAAGTGGCGTAAACCACCTTTTGTGCAACGCCATCCCAATTCTTTGGTGTATTTGCCATCCCAATCACGGTCGCGGAACGTCTTACTGCCGCAGATCGGACAAAGAGGCATTCCTTCTGGATCAGGAGCGCGTGCGCCGCCAGATTGAAGATACAGTCTTACGGCTTCTATGGCTTCACAATAGGGTGCGCCACACGAGCATTCTTTGTTTTTGTTGACCCGGTGAAAGCGTGTTGGGTAGCCAGAGCCAAAGTCCACCAGGTATTGATATCCCTGGATTGTGACGGTAGGTGTAACCACCAATACAGTTTCTCGAATACCAGGTCCTTTCCGATATCTCTGGATTGGAATATTCCTCCTTTCCAATAAATCCAGATCATTCGATGAAAGTTCGGTCTTCATAGGCACCTTCCAGGAACCAGTCCACTATGGGGATGTTCCGATCCTCTACAGGGATCTTTCGATCATCTACGAGGATGTCTTGATTTGTTGCGGGAATGTGCTGTTCAGGAATCGGGATTTGTATTTCGAAGTCGTTTTCCTGAGGCAGAACCTCTTCTCGATCTTCGTCTGGATCATTTTCGATGTGTACTTCCCGTAGATGGGGTATGAGAACAATTGAGGTAGAGTCCTGATACGGTCCGCCATGACTGATTTTGGTAAATGGTTCCAGACCATTCAAAGCGTGAACCCAAGCCGTACCGGGTCGTGGTCCCTTTCCCAATACTTCAACGGGAATAACCACATCTCCATAACAAGTACCAACCGTTATTTCTGCTTTGATCATGTGTTCCTCCTGTATCTTTTTCTAAAAACAACAAAGGACATGCCAACTAAGGCGTGTCCTTTGTTGTGATTCTCGATGAAAATCAATGGATTAGAACGGGATGTCGCTTTCGTTTGAAGTGTTCATGGGCGTTTCGCTTTCATCGGTATCTTCACGACTGGAAACGAAGCGCACAGCAGAAGCAGTTACCTCGAAGGAAGCGCCATATTTGCCGTTGTTTTCCCAAATATGCGGACCCCCGGTTTCAGGGTCAGGTGTTAAGCGGCCTTCAACCAGGACACGACTCCCTTTGTGAAGATGTTGGTTGCAGGCTTCAGCTTGTTTGCCCCAAACCGTGATGCGTAACCAGGTCGTCTCCTTGACAGGTTGCCCATTCGTGTTGTTATAACGACGGTTCGTGGCAACAGACAAAGTAGTGACCGGCTGACCAGAGGGTGTGAAGCGCATTTCAGGGTCTTTCCCCAGATTTCCGATGAGGATGATAGTTTGGTACATTGTGATTTTCCTTTCTGAGTTATGTGATGGTTAGGTGGATCAGGCGACAACAGAGGCCGGTGCAGGTTGATTACGTTGACTTGCCAACCAGTTACGAAGTTCATCTTTCGATGCAGGCGATTTGCCCATTTTTGTCTTGAACTGGTCGTAGGCTTCCTGCTCGGGCACATTCCCATTAACCAGGACGCCGTCACCATATTTGCGTACTATCGGTGCAGATGGTGAAGACGATGGTGCCGATGAACGAGAGGTTTGTGAAGTCGTTGATGTAGCCGAATTATTTGATTGGCCACTTTCACGACCTTGATCTAACCCGGCGTTCTGGGCAATCTCCTTGTCATATAGTGAATTGCCAAATTGTTCACCCATTTGGCGGAAACAGCGTTTCAAGCAGTCTGTCGCAGAACCAGCCAATGCCATGTCCAATGCTTCCGGAGTATCGCCGGTGAAAACGCAGCGTCCCAAATCAGCATGGCTATAGGGCTTGCCGTCCAGGTCTACTGATACCTTGCCGGTGATATACACCAGCCCGACTTCCTCTGTCTGAACATTGCCATTGGCATCGATCAGCGGAACCTTGCGTTTTTCCTGCTGGTTCCAGACCAACACCTTTTTCTGCCAGCGTACAATAACTGGCTCGCCAATCAAGTCAAACGACCAGGCAAAACCGAACACAGTATTTGCTCGATCAATGACATCGTAGCCTTCCAGGTAAGGGACAGAACCCATTCCTGGAGCTTGCCGGCGTTTTACCCTGGCCATATCCAGCGGTTGGCGCAATTCCCAGAGAATACGGTTTAGCCGATTCCCCAGGCTCCCATCTATTGAGGGTTGCTCATTCATGTGAATCTCCTTGTCTCTATCTGAATTTGATCGATTTTGCGCCGCCTCTGAGAGCCGGACGCCTTCAATATGTTTGCAGAGAATCTGTGGTCCTCGCTGTTGGTAGTCCATACAGGTACATACCCAGGTGTCTCCTTTTAAAGCAACGGCGTATGGCAACTTGTCGCCATTTTTGACCGTCCATTGTTGGGGAGCTATGCGGGTGACTAGAAACTTACCAGCCAGGATTGCAGATCGCGCACGGTCGGTGCGCTCAGCTTGTGCTTGTATCAATTCTTTGGTTTCTTGCATGTTCCTCCTTGTGAAAATATCCAACGTTGAATAGAGTCCAATTAATGTGAAATACCGATCCTTGAAAAAGAGCTTCAAGGACGTTCCAGCGTTAAAAAACCACCCGTGTGAAATTACAGGGCAGCAAACGCCAGGGGAGAAGTTAACCCCTTCTTCGCTGGCATTTATCGCCCTGTATCGTTAAGTATGGATGGGTAAGCAGGGCAAATCCCCGTCTACCCATCCATGAAACCCCTTCAAGGGGGCTTTTTTTTCTCCATGTAATATGAACCTCTATGCTTCTCAGCACGCCAAAAGCGCCCCAAAATAGGAAAAGGTTATTTGTTAAAGTGCAGCCCCAAATCCAAGGGGGTAAAACAAAAAGGAGGATCACTCACTCCCGAAAATCATCGGGAGTTTTGAGATGGCAACTCTCTGTAACCTTCTTGCACTTTTAGCAAGAGGGTAAAGCGCCATCTTGTGATCCTCCATGTGAGCCCGAAGCAGAAAAACCTTTCGCTTCAGGTTAGGAAAAACCTTTTATCCGCAGGTAATGACCTGGCTTAGTTTCTGGTAGAAGATTAACCAATCACTTGAACTCATATCCCATAACGTGTATTTGAGCCTCTTTGCGCATGGTACAGGCTATATCAGATGCCATTCCCCGGAAGAACACCGGGAATCTTCGAGCGCACAGGCATAAAGTATTGATCGGGACGAGTCAGTCTGTAGTTAAATCCTTGCTATCAGAAATGGACGATGCCTCTCCGAAGCCACTCTCAACTTCAGCATTACCGGTTTGGCCTTTTTTGTTCGCAGATTTCGGTTTTTTCTCGCTTTGTATCGCAGCATCTATCCCACCTTTAGGTATGGTCGGGACACTGGAAGCGGGCAAAGCCGGTTTTTCCAGTACGATGATGCGTCTTGCTACAATTTCAACTACGTTGCGGTCGATCAGCACCTGACCGGGTTTGAAGTCACCACCTTTGATATCGATAACCAGTTCTCCAAAGCTTTTTGATCTCCGGGCTTTGCTGACAAATTCCTCCAGACTTTCACGGTAATCTCTTGATTGGAGAAAACCATGCACTCGTAATCGCATACCCCGGTGGATATGGATTAGACCATTTGCGCCGCCACTTACTCGAACATTGATGTAATCGCCGGCATCCCGTTCTTGGTCTAACTTTTTGGATGGCTGATCGCTGTCACGATAGACCACCAGACGGAAGAACAAATCTTCCATGAATTTCCATGGATCGCGCACAACGATCCCTTCGACAACAACTTCATTGATCAATCGAGCCTCCTTGTGTCATCATCCTCACGATAGAGGAATCTTTAAAACAAAATGCCGGACACATCACCCTGTGGGTATAGTCCGGCCAACGATAGAATAAAAATATATTCGTTTTGTTAATTTCAGTATAGCAACAGCCAGGTCTTTATCCCAGGGGGATAATTGTCACCTACTGAAAAATGCTTGGACGCATGGGGTTCCCATATCGCGGCCAAAACAGGTTAAGGGCTGGACCTGGATCAACGTTATTGTTTATCCTCGAATGCCCCATCACCATATCTAAAGGGATATTCCAGCGGGAGCAAATATCCTCAACCAATATTTGAAGAGAATGGATCTGCACCTGAGGGTATTCTTCCCAAAAGCGATAACCAAAGGAATTGTTATAGTCCTCGAATAGGCCACCATTCGCCGATGAAGTCGGACTAATGTAATAACGAGGGTCAACGTGTCCCAAGTTCACCAATTCAATGCCTATCGTTTGAGATCGCGGTTCAACAAAACTACCATCCGGGTTTGTACAAACCGGGCATGATGGAATACAAAGGTTCCGATTTCCGTAGCAATTGACATGATAAGCTGCAAACTGCTCGGGGATAACTTGATATACCTTGCCATCTCGGTCAATAACATAATGGGCGCTGCTGTTGTGGGGTTGTTGGAAGGTTGCAATGGTTGCTTCTAGTGAACCTTCAGTATAGTGAAGGACAATTGCTCTGGGTTGATTTTGAAAATCAAAATTACAGGAAGGACGGATATCGACTCGATCTGGCAATCGTTTCTGTGCTTCATCACTAATATCGCTTGGAAAAGTCACTTGATTTAATGCGTGCCGCCACTGATCACTATCCACCTGACTGCGTTTGCAAAATTCAACCAAATTCTGGTACTCAGAAAGAGAATTGGGAATCCAGGGAGTTGGCGTTTCTGTTGGGACGATGGTAGGTGAGATTTCTATATCTGGCATTGGTTCAGAAGCCGCTGACCCCATTTTTGTGATGTCAACGATTTCTGTGTGTTGCGTTATTTCACTATTGTTCTGAATCAGCAACTGCGGTTCAGCGTGAACCCCGCCTTGAGTGACACCAACCATAATAAAAAATCCGATTGCTAAAACAAGAGGGTGTGGAACCATCTTCAATGGGTAAACGCTCGCAGTTTTGCAATACCAGTCTGAGTTACAGTAACATTTGGTACCACTGATGGAAACAAGATGGATAAATTGGCCGATACGTTGACTTGTACCGTGTTATCTCCACCGCTAACTTGAATGCCGGTTACGAAGGCATGAACACCTTTGGCTGATAAGCCGATTGTATTTGAGCTTACATAGGATTGAGCGTTCGCCCAGGTTTTTGAGGTGGAAATCAGACTACCGGTATCCTGGAAAACACGCTGGTTAATCTCGGCAGCAGCGGCCACAGCCGCCGCGTCCGCTGCTTTTTGAACCTCAGATATAGCATAGAAATACCGCCCCAGTTCGATGGCAAAAGCCAGGGCGGGGATCAATACCAGACCGATGAACACTGCCCAAAATGTCATGGAATAACCGCGGCGATCGTGAAGCAATTTGTCTCGCAAGTTACCCATTACCACCCCTCCTGCCGGAATGTGGAATCGGCGCGGACATTGAATGTTTGCCCAGGCAGCCCAGGAAACAGACTGGTCAAAGGAGCAAGAAAATTAGGTACGCTTCCACTTACTTGAATTTTAAGAATACTTCCGGCACTGCCACCCGGAGCCAGAACGCTAACAGAAGTGTTTTCCAAAATACCTGCTTGGGCAATGGCAGATTTTGCCCCACTCATTGCATAACAAGCCGGGCACTGTTGCGCAACACTTCCCATCCGTGCGCCATGTCTGGCTGCGGCCTGGACAGCTTGTTGAGCATAGACAACCATCCCCAGGTTGACAATGGCCAGCATGACTAAAATGGCAATCGGGGTTGTTATGGCCGCTTCAAGCATTTCCATTCCTCGTTTATCTTTTAGAAATTTCATAAACCTCCAGCTAAAAATGAGGTTCTGCCGGATTCTCCTGGGCCGGCAGAACTTTAAGACCTATTAGATTTTTCCGGCGATATCATTCACTTTGGCGGCGATATTCTCGCCCAGCAGCCGGTAAGCGCCATAGCTGACCAGGACAACCACTGCAATAATCAAGGCGACCTCAGTCGACTCAATTCCTCGGTTATCTTTCAGAAAACGCAAAGCCAATCACCTCCTCTCTTTGTTAGATTAGCGGGTATAGAACAAATAACAACGATCCGCAGAAAATCGAAACCACAAATGGGATTTCCCTTTGTTTTCGCAGACTGGCAATCACACCCTGGATACCACCCACTACTGAAACAGGGATCAGAATTGCAGGGTTCCCCGTTATTAACGTTATGGCGATCAGAAGCTTTACGTCTGCACCACCCATGATGCCGAACTCCCATAACATCCAAACACCTAGAATCACCACGCAGATTATGGCAGTTGCAGGTTGAAATATTCCGGCAAAAGCCGATAGCGTAAAGGCAAAAGCCAGGCGTTTTTCCCTGGGGTTGAAGTCTGCTACATGAGTTAAAGCAATGGTCAATAAAACAGGAGACCAAAGCCCATGAAACAGGCCAAATACCCCTGCTCCAATCAGGCATCCCAGGGTTAATGGCATGGGCACTTCACGGTCCTTCAGATCGTAAATCATGCAAACGAATAGCAGGACAAGCAGTACAGAATTGGCGATCAGGTTTAGCTCCATTGCCCTCATCTCAAAAAGGGTGCTCTAGAATAAAAAAAGCCGGACACACACTGCGTATCCAGCAGGTAAATGTCCGGCCAACGATTTGAATCTAAACTGTGTCTACAATTTTATTGTAGCAATTTGATTGTGTTATCCCAGGGGGAAATTAATCGGTTAATAAATGTCTCTAAAGCCAACTGAATTCAAGACCTTAAAACAAGAAAATTTCATTCAACATCAATTCCCTGGACTACTTTGAATATCTCATCTGCCTGATAAATCCGATTCCGTGCATAGCCGGTAATTTCTCGAAGGTGGCCGCTCTGTACGAGTTTCTCAATATAATCGCGAGCTGTTTTGAAGGGAATTCCCAACCCATCAGAAGCTTGTCGAACGGATAAGATTGGCCGAGTGAACAGGAAATCCACCACAGCGGACATTCGCTCTGGGTTGCGATCTGCGTTCACCATGGACTGGTACTTGATCCGGATAGCTTGCAATCGTTCCATACGAACCAGGCCATCACGTGCCTGCTCACTGACTCCTCGTAAGAAGAAACGCAGCCAGGTTTCCCATGTTCCTTGTTGAGAAACAGCCAGAAGATGATCGTAATATTCCTGGCGGTAGTGTTCAATGTACGCACTCAAGTTGAGTAATGGTTGCGGTAGCAACCCCCACTCACAGAGTAATAACACTACCAGTAACCGCCCAACCCTGCCGTTTCCATCCAAAAAAGGGTGGATGGCTTCGAATTGATAATGGATCATCCCAGCACGAGCAAGGGGAGGAATTTGCGTGTCAGCGTGGATAAATTTTTCCAGGGCATCCAACGCCTGGTGCATCTCCTCTACTGGTGGCGGTACATAAGGGGCACTGGATGGTGTACTACCAGCTGGTCCAATCCAGTTCTGGCTGCGACGAAACTCACCTGGTGTAAGTGTCCCGCCCCGCACATTTTCCATCAATTTTTCATGAATTTCACGAATCAGGCGCAGACTGACCGGAAGTGTTTTCAGACGTTCCAATCCATAATCGGTTGCGCGAACGTAATTATATACTTCGCGCACATCATCGGTCTGTTCGAAAAAAGACAATTGTGAAGTTTCAAATGTATATAAATCTTCTAAAGAAGCTCGGGTACCCTCAATGCGGGAAGAAATTACCGCTTCATTGCGAATAAAAGGTTGAATTAATAGCCGTGGAAATGGAAAAGTACCTGCTAGAGCTGCCAGCCTGCTCAGATTACGCTCGGCATCCGAAAGGGCTGAAACGAGAGGCAGTGTCCAGGTTATGTCAGGCGGTAATTGGTTAGGAATGAAAGCCCAATAACCTGTTGAGGTAAGAATAGTCCGACCTGCTTCTTGATCATGATAATCTTTAGGGTCCATTTAAAAAATCCTGTTTATACGAAAGTGTAAATATGGTATATCTATATTAACACTTTATGATATAAATGTAAATAAGACACAAGTGTATTTACATTTTATCTGGATAATGTAAGTACTCTATTCAAAAGGAGCGCCCCATGAAACCGAAAACGGAAATTACTATTCCTGACGAAATCTTGAAAGAAATCGAAGCTTATTCAAAGGCAGAAAATATCACACTGAATGAGTTTGTTATATGGGCGCTTGGCGAAAAAGTAGGCGAGCTACGTGGTAGACGAGGGGTTAAGGACTTAACAAGGATCAACATGAACCCATCTATTGAAAAACCAGTTGCTGACAAAAGTCAACAAACACCGGCCAACATCAAGCGTCTTTTAAAAGCAGAAGAAGTCGCAAAATACCTTAGAATCAGTAAATCGGGTGCGTATCATCTATTAAAAACTGGAGAAATTCCAGTCGTGAGAATTGGTACGGCCGTAAGAGTTCGCGAAGAGGATCTCGAAAAATTTGTCCTAAATTCAAAAGGATAAATAACCCTCTTATCGATTTCAGTTTGAAAAGAATAGACCAATTCTTAATAGCAGAACAGAGGCCAACAAGATTGGTAATCCAGGTAGCCGATGTAACCTGATTTTCCCCTCACGAATCATTGAATAAACCCCCATGCCCATGACAACCATAAGATGGGAAACCAGGACTCCCAGAATGAAGACCCAACCTGGCCAGACTAAACAGATAGTTATCGCGCTAACGGCGTCAGCTCCCCCCCAACATTTCAATTCCCATGCTACCCAAAAGCCAATGATCGCCAAAGCTGTTATAGGTGATAGTTGCACTGCAAAGAATAAGCCCAGGAATAATAACGGAAGCCAGGTGATGATTCGTCCAATTTCATCCATCTGGAATAGATTTGAGATCCTTTCCCTTTCACTGACAACTACAACTAATGCAGTGAGCAGAACAAGAGCCCAACCACCTTGCCAGACTCGATAAGCACCTGCCAGGATGATTGGAATAATCACCCAGGCGCTGTTCGGTATCTCGCTTTTGCGAATATCGAACCATGAAACAATCCCCAACCAGACAATAATAACCCCAAAAATAATCCAATCCATTCTGTGTCCTCCTAAGGTTTGATTTGCTCTTCAATTCGCCGGATGTACTCAGCACCACTTGAACACCCGATTGAAAAATTGGCAGCAATGCTATTCCAACTACTTGGCGTACCTACCCTCCGGATTGCTTGATAGGTACATCCGGCACCGGCATGGTAATTTGCCAATACCAATCGCCAAAAATCCTCATAACTCATCAAGGATGATGGCGTTTGACCAGTCGCCAATGAAATCACTCGTGCAGATTGAGAACAACTTGCGTTGAGGGATTCTGCTAAAACACGCACTGCCAGCTCTCCTCTTTCGATATCGACACCACCTGGGCAAGTAGGGCAGGTAGCATCAATTTCCCTCAAAACCAATCCACGCAAAAGTCTTTGTGTGGATAGATCAAGAAACCGATAGCCAGCACTACACCCACCATTTCCAAATGCCTGCCTGCAAATTCCCTGAAAATACTCTGGACGCCAGGTTAAAACCAGATCTGCCCCAAATTCAGTCATCTGCCCCAACCCGATCTCTCCCCGGATCCAATTCGCCGCCGGCCAGAATTGAGATTCAACCCCAATAACTGCTTTTATTATCTTGGGTGGCAAATCATTGGATTGAGCTGCTGAGAGGATGACCGAGTCGTATTGGTTTTGCCAGGTGATTGTTTGTTCCCTGGTCACATCTAATCCGCACGCGTTGGGAGAACCATCTAGGTTTAATCCTCTGGAGGGACATGAACTTCCATCAACCAACCCTGTCAATAAGAGTTTGCCAGATAGAAGATCATATCGATAGGTTGTACTCAAGTCCATATTGGATTGAGTGGGTTCAAGCCATTCTGGAAGGGATGTCGGTGATGCGCCATAGGCGGCCTGGCACGTTCCTCCGCTCTCAGCCTTAACCGTATATGGAGAATATCCAGCGGTGCAAATCACCAAGATAGCCACCAAGGCAAATCGTTTTAAGGACGACCATGGACGGGATGCCATGCTACCTCCCAAGTCACGCTCGATGTTCGATAGGTACGCCCTGCGCTGTCAGTAAGATCGCTCCAGGCTGTCCAGATACCCTGTTCGGTGGTGCCAAAATTGATATCTCCAGAATTTTGGGGAGTTGCTGACCAGGTGGGGCCACTTCGGGATAGGCTTATTTCAACCCCGGAAGGAACTCGTACATGAACCGTGATGGAGTAGGGAGGCTCCCCTCCAGTTACAGTTCCCGATAAAGTTTGTGCAGGCTGTCCCAGGTTGGGAGCGAACAAAAGCAAACGCGCATAAGTAACAGTAATCGTTCCACTCAGCGGTGCTACCACGTAAATAGCGACTGAATCACTGGCTGTTCCGGATATATTTGTGCAGGTGACTGTGTAAGTATGGGTACCCGCCGGAATGCTTGCAAATGCCCGATTCCCACTCAGCACAACACTGCCTGTCCAACCTCCATCTGAACTAGAGGCTGAACAACTGGTAGCATACTGGCTGGTCCAACTCAGCGTGTAACTGGCAGGAGCGACGCGAGTAATTGGCCCGTTGCCTCCTTCCACTCGTAAATCAACCGTGGGAGGGAGTGGGTTGACCCTGATCTGAACGGTATCTACGACCTGGGCACCAACCGGATTGAAACAACGAACGGTATAGTTATAGGTTCCCTGGAGAATATTATTAAAAGTCTGGCTGCCGTTTAATCCGATAGAACCTGTGAGATTACCCTCTGCCTGGCATGAACTGGCGTTTGAACTACTCCAGGTAATTGTATAAGCCGACGGCTCAAAAAATGATAAAGGACCATCCAAATTATTGGCCTTTACATCCACGGAAGGTGGTGAAAACACATAAGCGGTCACACTGTCCGAGGCTGATCCTGAAGGGTTAGTGCAGGTCAGGGTATAGGTATACGTACCGGCTGTTACATTACTGTATGCTTGTGAACCCGATCCGGTTTTCGCTCCACTCCAGTTCCCTGAAGCAGTGCATGTGGAAGCATTGGCGCTTGTCCAATTGAGGGTATAACCGCCAGGAGCTGTCTGTGATAAAGGCCCCTGGGTGTTATTGATCTGGATATCTACAGTTGGCGGCGGTGAAGCCCGGTAGGAGGTTGTTACTGCCCGGAAATCGACATATCCACCGGAAGCCGTAATTGACCATGTGCAATCCCCCGAGGTAGGAACATTCCAGGCAGGGTTAGGAATATTGTTAAAACCAGGTGTACCACCACCAGGTAAGTATAGATTTTGAGAAGCAATTACCTGTCCGCAAGCACGGATGATAGCAGTGCCAGCACTTGAATCACCTGTGGTTGCTACCTGAACATTAATTGTTTTCAGGAAAGTGAAGTTTCCAGATATTGAACTGCCACTTTGAATTCGGGTGACGGTTTCAGTACAACCACTTCCACAACTGCCTCCACCCTCAGAAGGCGGTAAAGAGGTACTATCGCGGTGATAAAGTGAAACATACGCTACTGAGCCATTCCACTGAATATAGGTGCGCTCCTGGTCATACGTACGACCGCTTTTGAGATAATCCGGTGAAATTGCAAGAACAGTCTGGACAGCAATGGCTGCCATCAATAAAGCGGTGAAGAGTGCAATAAAATATTTTTTCCTGATCATACGATCCTTTACTGGACTACGCCTGCCGAAGCAAAGACGGAGATCGATTTTCCTGCGATTCCAAAACGATCCAATAACAACCAATCTACGGGAACAGTAAGATAGACCCCGACTGCAGGTTCATTGGTGCTCCAATCTCCTCGACCGTTTCCAAGTCGCACAGGACGGGGAGGGTAGCCCGTAATTGTTCCACCGGCTGGATCAGGCAACACTCGGATATCAAGGGTGTAACCCGATACACCTCGGGTGTTCATTTCTGCAGAGACAACCTGTTGTGCACCTGAAGTGGCAAGAGTCGAAGTTAGCCGAATATTTCCGGTTGCAGACACATAAGCCCAATCTCGTCCTCGGGAAGCGCCGGCTAAAGCAGCTTCTTGCGCGACTGTATACGCCCAATTGCGAGCTGCATAAAGACGGTATATATCCACCAACCCAGCGGCGATGATGATAAATATCAGGATGGTTAACAATCCCCATACTGCCGATTGGGCTCTCCGTTCTCGGATCATCCCGTTACCATCTGAAAATTTTGAATAAGACAGAGTCATGGATAGCGCTCCACAATTCCCCAATGGCGTACCCGAATCGTCATCACAGGTTCAGCCAGGAATGGAATATCAGCCTGAAATGGAGCAGAAGCTTCCAAAATAAAAGATGTGCCAAAGGGGCTTCCAGAAAGCCAGGCTGAACTGCGAAGATTGCCTGAAGCATCATAGACTTGCAGATTGGTGGCTACATTTGCGCACATCACATTCTGGTTCACACCCTGTTGGACAACATTGCCTGCGAAGCTCCATTGTGCAGGGTCCAGCGATAACGCCCGAACGGCAGCCCCAGCGCTACTATCTAACGCCTGACGAACTGCCACACCTCGACTGAGTTCAATCCCTCCGAAAATGACCAGAGCAAGAATCATCAAAACCAGCAGAGCTTCTACCGCAGCTTGTCCCTTCGCCGCAGGCGGGCAGACGCCATGATCCTTACTAAGACCCGATTTCAGCGTTGACATCATTAAACTTGACCCTTAATGTGCTAAAAATTTCCCAAAGAGCGCCGCCTACAAGGGTGATCAATATTGCCAGGATAACGATATATTCGACAACGCTCTGTCCATTACGATCATGCAACATACTTCCTCCTTCTCCCGGAACACCCCCACACCGCAGAAGCCCGAAGGCACGCTTAGCAATATGGGGGATAGTGGCGGTCGGCTTTTTCCTATGGAAGCCGACCGCCCTTTATCTATACCCTCCCAACCGGTAACGTTAGAGGGCTTGGTCGATGGCTACGGGTGCGCTGCAGGCACCGCGATACTGTCGATCCAGTCCGCGATACTGCCGCCCTGTGTGCCGACATTGCTCAGGATGGCCCAGATGGCCACTGCGCCCAGAACAACGGCAATACCCAGAACGACGACAAACTGCGGAATCTCGGATGCTTTCTTATCAAACAACATACACATATCTCCTTTTTCCCAGCACCTTGTGCAGGGATATTTGACCCCTCATCGGGGCTGACAAAAAATGGGTTGATACGTCTCTTAAGAGACTAGAAACCACCGCCGACCGTGACCCCGGAGAGGGTTTTCAGGATCCGGTCAACAAGCGGGTAAAACAACAAAATAACGATAGGACCGAGTAGAAATGGCATGGCCAGCAGGGTGATGCGCAGGGGCAATCGCTGCATCTGTTCTTCTGATTGGTAGCCAATTTCCTCGTTTAACTCCTCAATAGCACTGGTAACAGCCTGGTCGATATCCGACACACCACCTGATTGTTGTGCCGCCTGAATACGTTGGACAAGTCTG
>PHBX01000033.1 GCA_002842045.1 Chloroflexi bacterium HGW-Chloroflexi-3
GGAACAGATGGCCGCTACGCACGGTTCGGCATCCGTAGGGGTAATGGCTTGTCCTTACCCCGGTGCATGGATTGGTTGGGGCAATGGTTCATCTTTACAACCACATGGGGTAGGGACAAGCCTGGGCAAGGACAAGCCGTTGCCCGTACGAGAAGATTGGATTTGTAGGGGCAATCCCTCGCGGTTGCCCGCATGTAGGGGACGGGGCAAGGATTAACCGAGGCAAGGACGAGCCAGGGTAGGGACAAGCCACACGGGGTAGGGACAAGCCACATGGGGTAGGGACAAGCCACACGGGGTAGGGACAAGCCACACGGGGTAGGGACAAGCCACACGGGGTAGGGACAAGCCGCTACCCCTACGGGTTTTCCCACTTTCGTTCTTTTCCGCTTATTTGTAGAATATTAATTTTGATCACTACCGTTGGGATCATGGCTTTCTCGATATCCTTCTCAAATTCTTCCATATAATTTGGGCTGAATTTTTGTGCGAGCATTTTTAATCTCTGATATTTTTCATCCCCTTCCACTTCTTCCGCTGTTCCAAACAGGATTACACTTTCATAGGCAGTACTGAACTTCCAATCCATGATCTGGGGATTGCCGACGATGGTGAATGAGACTCTGGGATTGGTGCGTAAATTATCCAGTTTATGCCCTTCTCGGGCACAGTGGAAGTAAATGCTGTCATTACCGTCAAACACATAATTGACCGGAACACCATAGGGTTGACCGTCCTCATCTACGCTGGAGAGCACGCCATATTCTCCACGCACCAACAGCTCAATAGCAGATTCCTGGCTCATCTGACGATCTTTACGACGCATACTACGATTCATGTCCAACTCCTGATTTGGGGTGATGGGCTATCATATCATGACTGCACCAATTTTAATGCTGGAAGTTCCTCCTGATCAATTATTTTTTGGGGAAATGACCACATAGTACCAGTTGCTATCCCGTAAAGCGTAGAAACCCAGGGCATCATGTGCCAGGGTCATGTTGACCATACCACCTGAACAACACATCGGTTCATGGATGATACGCTGGTAAGTGATGGGTAGTGTTTCTTCATTGTAAGAAAGGTGGATATCCTTTTCCTGGCGGTAAAAATAAAATGGTTTGCCATCCAGAAAATGAAAGCTGAAAATCTCGTTGGCTGTGGAATCTTCATTCAGCACAACCCCATCCCGAATGAGAATGTCGGCTACCTCCAGAATCCAGTGATTCTCATACACGTACAAACCTCTCACGGGACCGCTGGCGGGGTTGGGTGGCAGCACTGTGTATGTGAAAATTAATTCATTATTGCGTAGAACCTGTAATCCCAGGGAATAACCAGCGCCTGCCAGATAGTCCGGATCGTATGCCAGCTGAATCAGATCATCCCCAATAAATGCATATGTAGGGACGTGGCTAAGGGAGGAATAAAACGGGGAAAAATCCGTTGATTCGATCTTTTCTTCACTGACTAAATAGCGTTTATAGGTGTTGAGCTCATCGACGGGCAGAAAGAACCTGGTCCCGGATTGATTGATCACCAGATCGCCAATTCGCAGCACCGAAATGGATTTTTGATCTCCATAATACTCCCCCAATTCAAGAGTCAGGGCATTACAGGAGGATGCCAAACAACCATTGATTTGAACACCAAAGGGAGCCAGTTGTTGATTGATGAAGTTGTGTTCCCCAGGGTTGTAATCCATTTTTGATCGGGTTCAGATAGCGCGGCGTCAGTTTGAATTCGAGAATGGCACCTGTATCATGTGAATTGGGATACCAGGCAAGCAGCAAAGCATTTGGGTCAATGGCATCAAGGGAGGGTATGATCTCACAGCCGTAAAAACCCAGGTTATTGTTCCACAATTGCAGGGTAGGTTGGCTGCCAAGATTTAGATTACTGTTAACTTCAATCTGGCAGATAGCGTTTGGTCCAGCAAAATGGCTTCGACGTATCTGATAATCCATCGACTCACTTGTCCCACCCCAGGATTGTGATTCAACCATTTCCCAGTTATTCGGGAGTTTCATGGCGAACCCCAGATTTTCATCTGCTTGCAGCACCCAATCTGCGGGGGGATCATAGGGTGGATCACTGGTTGGTTGGGCACGGGTTGGCAGCGGGGTGATGGTTGCGGAGCGAGAAGTTGGTGTGAATGTCAGCGTTAATTCACTTGCCGGCAGTTCTACAGTTGTAGAGGGTTGTAACGGAAAATTGACAGGAAGTGTCTCCTGACGATTGCAACCAGAGAGGATGATTATCAAGGCTAATAGAATAATTTTAGGTTTCATGGGATATACAGAGGTTATCCGTATTATACGATGGATTTGTATTGTCCATTTCCCGTTTACATTAACTGTCCAATGAGCTTTAAGTAAAATCCTATCCCTGAATTTCGTGTCTTGCCAATTGGTGTACTTTTCATGTACAATCAGAAGGTTGCCAACGGCAAAACATCATTTAAGGTGGAATTTTGTATGAATGAGACCAAACCCTCGATAAAAAAAATGCTCACACCTGCCAACACAATTGACTGGTTATTAAGAATGTTGAAAGGTGTGTTAATTGGCATTGGAGCCATTCTGCCGGGCATGTCCGGTGGTGTGCTGGCGGTTGTTTTTGGCATTTATGAACCGATGGTGAGGTTTCTGGCGAATGTATTTCACAAGTTCTGGCAGAATGTTTTCTTCTTTTTACCGATTGGTATCGGTGGTGTGTTAGGTGTGGTTGGTTTCTCTGCTGTGGTTGAATTTGCCTTCGATAAATATCCGGCTCAGTTCATCTGGCTATTTGTGGGATTCATTGTGGGTACTTTCCCTACCTTATTTAAGACAGCCGGGAAGCAGGGTAGAAAGCCGTGGCATTGGCTGGTGTTGGTGCTGTTTGCAGCCGGAACACTGGCGTTTATGCGCTGGGGGGAAACCATCACGGCAGGCAATATCACCACCAATCTTTTCACCTGGCTATTAAGCGGCTTCATTTTTGGATTGGGTCTGGTCGTTCCGGGCATGAGCCCCTCCAATTTTTTGATCTATCTGGGTCTTTACCAACCGATGGCCAGTGGTATTCGTCAGTTGGATTTTAGTGTCATCATTCCATTGATAATTGGTGTGGTGATTTGTGTTCTGGTCTTCGCTAAATTAATTAACTGGCTTTTCAAAAAAGCATACACTTTCATGTACCACTTTATCCTGGGCGTGGTGGTGGGATCGACCATCGCCATTATCCCGAGTGGTGTCAGCAGCTGGACGATTCTGGTATGCGCCGTTTTATTCGTGGTCGGCGTTATTTCTTCTTACGCCTTATCCAAAGTTGACGAACGCCATCCGCATGAGTCCATTTTCTAGCGCTGGAAACTAACAAATTTGTAAGGTCGTAGCTTTGTAAACCCTGAGGGGTTGAATTTCCTATTTCGGTGGTTATAATGGGGTTGTCAACTAGAGAAAGGATATGCTTATGAAAAAATATCGAATACTTTTTTCTATCATTCTCGTGATGGGACTCCTTGTCGGTACGTTTGGCGTTGCCTGGTTATCTGGCAACATTAACAGGATTAACAGTAGAGGAAATTCTAACCTTGCAATCAGAAGGTTATGGCATGGGAGAAATTGCCAAAGCATATTACCTCCTCACAATGGAAGATGAAACTGTTGTAGAGGAAACTGAAACAGAAGAAGGATCTGAATCTACTGCGCCAACTGTTACGCTGGATGAACTACGAACACTGTTGGCAGCTGCCAAAGCGGTTGGTTGGGGTGAGTATTATATGGAGCTAGGTCTACACCCAGGTCTTCAGGGCGGCATCGGTTGGCTCTTCAAGAAGGGTAAGCAGATGCAGCTTGAGGAAGGTGAAACCTTCCGCAATGGAAAACCAGATAAAGAAGTTGGTCCTCCAGAGCATGCCAATAACAATAAAGACAAGGTAAAAGGTCCAAAGAAGTAAGGTAAATCAATATCTATTAACAAACAGAAGCCCGGAATGATGAATTCCGGGTTTTCTATTTCCACAAGCACTGATATAAATCCCAAATAACGATGCAAACGATGATTTCTGGCACAAAATCCCTGTATAATTAGCACATGTGAATGCCAGTGGTGGAATGCAGAGCGTACCGTTGAAACAGTCACCTGCACAGGCGTTCTGAACTTATTTTGATAATGGATCAGGTATTCAGGAGTTGATGACAGCCTTAAGCATTACCATTCTCGCCGGATTTTTGATTGCAATCCTTGCACCATTCTTAACCAGGCTCATGAAGCACCGGGCTGCTTTTGTATTGGCTCTTTATCCTTTGGCTGTTGTGATTCAATTACTGGCCCTACAACGTGATACCTTAACTGCTCCTTCCATTCAATTCCCCTGGGTTCCCAGCATGGGATTATGGATGACATTCACGTTGGATGGGCTGGGATTCCTGATGGCGATGTTGATCGCCGGAATAGGGACATTGGTGATCCTGTACGGTGGAGAATATCTGCGTGATGATCCTCATCTGGAGCGTTTCTTCCTATGGGTAATCATTTTTATGGCATCCATGCTCGGTGTGGTGACCAGCGGAAATGCATTGGTACTATTCGTCTTCTGGGAACTGACCAGTATCTCCTCATTTTTTCTGATTGGATATAAATTTGAATATGAAAGTGCCCGGGCGGCTGCCTGGCAGGCACTGCTGGTAACAGGTGCTGGTGGACTGGCGATGCTGGCAGGGCTTGTTTTACTGGGTCAGATCACCGGTAGTTTTGAGATCAATCAATGGATGCAAAACCCAAACCTGGTGCAGGAGAGCGCACTGGCACCGGCTGCCTTCATCCTGATTTTGCTGAGCGCAATGACCAAATCTGCCCAATTTCCATTCCATTTCTGGTTGCCAAACGCTATGGAAGCACCGACACCGGTCAGCGCTTACCTGCATTCCGCCACCATGGTCAAAGCAGGCGTCTACCTGTTGGCCAGACTTTTCCCTGTTCTGGGTGGTCTGGCGCTTTGGAATCAGGTTGTCCCCTGGGTTGGACTGCTGACGTTGGTCGGTGGAGCAATGTTGGCGCTGGGACAAACAGATCTTAAGAAACTGTTGGCTTACACCACGGTTTCGTCCTTGGGTGGGATGGTCTTTTTACTGGGGTTAGGCACACCTCTTGCTGTCAAATCAGCCATGCTCTTTTTGCTGGCGCATGCTTTGTATAAAGGTACACTCTTCCTGGTGGCGGGGGGTGTCGATCACTCAGCAGGCAGCCGCGATATCCGCAAACTGGGAAAACTGGCAAAGTTAATGCCATTTACAACTTTGGCTGCAGGGTTGGCTGCCCTTTCCATGGCTGGAATTCCACCTTTAATTGGTTTTATCAGCAAAGAATATGTCTATGAAAGCACATATTATTATTCAAATCTACCTTATATTTTGACAGGATTGGCAGTTTTGGCGAATGTTGCCAATGTGGCAGTGGCAGGGTGGGTGGGCATCCGTCCTTTCTGGCAACAACCGGAACAAAAAGATGAGGATTTACATCCCCATAAAGAATCGGTCTGGTTGTGGATTCCACCTTTGGTGTTGGCTATCACCGGATTATTCATGGGTGTGTTCATCCAGGGAGCAGCACAAACCTGGGTGGCAGCTTCGACTTCGGCTGTTTTACAGGAAATTACCAAAGTGAAATTCTCACTCTGGCATGGTATCACCCCTATGTTGCTTCTGAGCATTTTCACATTAATCATAGGTATTGTCGTCTACCTTACATCCCGCACCCTCATTCCCAGGCTGGCTGCATGCTGGAAGAAACTCAGCTCTGTTGGCCCCAATATATTTTACAGCCGTTCGATGCGGGCTTTTCTGTCCGTGGCTGGCTGGCAAACAAAAATTTTACAGAGCGGCTACTTGCGATATTACATCATCACAATCATTGTAACAACTGTGACATTAGCAGTTATCACGCTTGCTACCCGTTATGGCAACTTACCCAACCCGCAATGGACTCAACCTCGGTTTTATGATGTTATTTTCATTGTCATCATTATCATATCAGCGCTTCTGGTCACCCGGGCTGAATCACGATTGGCAACGATCACCCTGTTGGGAGCAATCGGTTTTTCCATCGCTATACTTTTCCTTTTATATAGCGCGCCTGATCTCGCAATGGTGCAGTTTGCTGTTGAAACGCTGACAGTCATCCTGTTTGTATTGGTGATTTATCAGCTACCGAAATATACCAAAACCAATTATCCAATCCATGCAAATGCATTGAATATCATTGTTTCGGTGGCTGGCGGTATTATGATGGCAGGTCTTATGTTGCTCACATCTGCCATTCCATCCAATTCCACCCTGGCACCGTATTTCATGGAGAACAGCCTGCCATTGGCAAAAGGTCACAATGTAGTTAATGTGATCCTGGTTGACTTTCGAGGATTGGATACCCTGGGAGAAATCACCGTTTTGATGATTGCTGCCATTGGGGTGTTCGCCCTGTTAGGCTTGAAAAAAGGCAGTAAAGGAGGGGGGAATAGTTAAGATGCAACGTTCCATCATCCTTCCGGTCGCTACCCGTTTCTTAATGCCACTCATGCTGGTTTTCTCCATCTTTCTGTTGTTACGGGGTCACAATGAAGTCGGTGGTGGTTTTGTGGGTGGTCTGGTAGCCGCCAGTGCGTTGATGTTGTATGCCATTTCAACCTCACCCAGCGCACTCTGGAGGCTATTACCCCTCGATCCACGTTTTATTGCTGGAATTGGCTTACTAATTTCCTTGTTTTCCGGGTTCATTCCATTATTCTATGAAAAACCTTTCATGACCGGTATATGGATTGAAACACCATTGCCAGTGTTAGGAAAAATTGGTACACCAACCCTGTTTGATCTGGGTGTCTATGTTCTGGTAATCGGTGTGGTGGTTTGGATTTTATTAGAATTTGCGGAGGATGAGTAGGATGCTTTACCTAATGGCCATCACCGCAGGTGTTTTATTTGCTGCAGGGATTTTCATGATCTTACGACGCAGCATGGTGAAAGTGTTGGTGGGTATTCTTCTATTGGGATATGCCGCTAACCTGCTCTTGTTCAATGCAGCGCCATTGATGCGCGGAGTTCCGCCATTAATTGATCCTATCTATGGCGTACCGGCAGAATATGCAGATCCGGTTCCCCAGGCATTGATATTAACTGCCATCGTGATCAGTTTCAGTGTGACCGCTTTTGCCGTGGTGTTGATTCGGAGAGCCTATGCTGTTACCGGAACAGGCGATCTGGATAATATGCATTGCACGGATATCCCCTGTGAATCTGAAGAAATACTGAGCGATCTGGAGGATGAAATTATATGATCATCTATCCAATCCTCCTTCCTCTGATATTTGCAATCATTACTGTTTTATTCTGGGAGAATCAGCAGGTAAAACGTGCCCTTTCGATCATCAGCACTGGCTTATTGATGATTGTGAATATCAATATCTTCTTTCTGGTTTATCGGGAAGGTATTCAGGTTGTCCAGGTTGGTGATTGGCCGGCACCTTTTGGAATTTCTCTGGTGGTCGATCTTTTCAGCGCCATCATGCTATTAACGACATCCATTATCGCATTCTTACTGGCGATCTATAGTTTCAGCGGAATCGATCTGGCACGCCGAAAATTCGGATATTTCCCCCTCTTCCAATTTTTATTGATGGGCGTGAATGGAGCACTCTGTACTGGAGATCTTTTTAACCTATACGTCTGGTTTGAGGTTATGTTGATGTCCTCATTTGTGTTGATCGCTCTGGGGGGCGAACGCACACAAATTGAAGGAGCGATCAAATATGTAATTCTCAACTTGCTGGCATCAACACTATTCCTTTCTGCCATCGGATTAACCTATAACCTGGCTGGTACGCTTAATATGGCAGATCTGGCTTTACGTCTGCAGGTTGTGCAAACTTCCGGACAGGTAACTGTGATCGCCGTTCTCTTCCTGGTGGCATTCGGTATCAAATCGGCGATTTTTCCCCTGTTCTTCTGGCTTCCTGCTTCCTACCACACGCCACCCGTTACCATTACAGCCTTGTTTTCAGCCTTATTGACGAAAGTTGGGATGTACACCCTGATTCGCTTCTTCACATTGTTGTTCCCATTTGAAAGTGAATTCACACACACCATCATTTTAACCTCTGCGGGATTCACCATGCTGACCGGTGTGCTGGGGGCTGCTTCACAGACGGATTTACGGCGATTGCTTTCTTTCCATATCATCAGCCAGATTGGGTATATTTTCATGGGCTTGGGTCTTTTTACAGAATATGCCATCGCTGCCAGCATCTATTTCCTGGTTCATATTATTCTGGCAAAGACTGCGCTCTTTCTCTCAGCCGGGATGGTCGAATCCATACAGGGTTCGTTTGACTTGAAGAAGCTGGGTGGCTTATATAAGCACCGGATTGGATTATCGATGTTATTCCTGTTGCCTGCGCTTTCGGTGGCCGGGTTACCGCCGTTCTCTGGATTCTTTGCGAAACTGGGTTTGATCATCGCTGGTCTGGAAAGCAAGCAATACTTCATTATTGGGTTAGCACTGTTTGTAAGCCTGATGACATTATTTTCGATGACCAAGGTCTGGAATGAAGCTTATTGGAAACCACCAAAGGACTCACAATATGCAGATCAACAAAAACCGGTTTCCGCCTGGAGATGGGTGCCCAGCATTACAATCGTGTTGTTTTCTGTGTTATTAGGGTTATTAGCCAATCCGATTTTTGAGGTTTGCCAAATGGCTGCGGCTCAATTAATGGATCCAACACAATATATCCGTGCTGTTCTGGGGATGGTGCGATGAGCCTGTTGTTATTGAATGTTCTGCTGGCACTCGCCTGGAGTGCATTAATGGGTAATTTCGACCCACCTTATTTATTGTTTGGTTTTGTGCTGGGTTATTTTATTTTATGGTTGTTCCAAAAACCACCCAGAACCCAGAAATATTTCAGAGAAGTCCCTTTAGTGATTGAATTTGGCTTCTTTTTCCTGTGGGAGATTGTTGTTTCCAATATTCGGCTGACAATCACGATTCTTTCTCCCCACCCCCAATTAAGACCTGCGGTTGTAGCTGTCCCGTTGGACCTAAAAAGCGAAGTGGGTATTGTTCTTCTGGCAAATATGATTACGCTTACACCAGGCACTCTCAGTTTAGATATATCTTCCAACAAACATACGCTATACGTGCATATATTTGATTTGGATGATCCTAAAAAGTTTGTTAAAAAAATAAAAAATAATTACGAACGACGTGTTCGGGAGATACTCGAATGATTGTTGAAATTCTCTGGTATGTCATCTTCTCCTTTTTGGCAATCGGTTTTATCTCAGCATTCATCAGATTGGCAAAGGGACCGCATTTACCAGATCGGATCATCTCTCTGGATCTGATTTCGATCATGGCTATTGGTTTTTTCGTGGCATATGCTGTTCTTTATGATCAATCCAGTTTTCTGGATGTTTCAATCATCCTGGCAATTATTACTTTCTTAGGCACTGTGGCTTTTGCTTATTATCTTGAAAGGCGGGTGTAGCCATGGCTGAATACATCATTCTGGGAATATTTTTACTGGGTTCATTCCTTGTACTGGTTGCTGGAATTGGTTTGCTGCGGATGCCTGATCTTTTCCTGCGGATGTCAGCCACTGCAAAAGCTGGAACACTGGGTACTGGTCTGATGGTGTTGGGAGCAGCCATTTATTTTAATGAGTTTGCTATTTATACCCGTGCGATTGCTCTGATTGCGTTTCTTTTTGTTACTGCACCGGTAGCCGCCCACATGCTGGGTCGTGCTGCGTATTTTGATGGTGTACCTTTATGGAAAGGCACCATACAAGATGATTTGCGTGGTCATTACAAGGTAACAACGCATAGTTTGGAAGAAGAGATTGTGCCTGAAAAGGATCAACCACATGTAGAGGATGAGGCGGACGGTTTTGAAATCAATGAATGAACGTTTTTTAGACCACAGGCAGAGAACTATTTTTAGCTAATTAAAAGTTTCCGGCACCAGATAGCCAACTGCCCGACTGTCATCATCATTCATCAAGACACGAATTTGATGTTCGGATCGAAAATCACTGACCTGGATTAATCGCAGGGAATCTTTCAAATTTGGATCAAGATCAATAAAATCAGAGACATGGTTGGGGGTTTGTTCAAAGAATTCTTCATTAATCATGTTCTGACCTTCATCCAGTGGGATTGCCAATGGATAAATCTGAGATTCCATCAAGTCCTGGAAAAAGTGAGTTCCCAGAGATGGTTCGGGAGGTAACCCGAAATGTTCACCAGCTAATTCAATCAATGCCCGTGAATTATAAATATCTCCATAATCGATCGGCACACCCAGATCGGCATTTGAACTTCCCCAGCGGCCAGGACCAACACAAATGAAGACATCACCTTCCAAGGCTTTGTTGAGGCGACCAATGGCACGGGCCAGATTGAAGCGGTCATTGTTGGTTGGCAATGAGAAATAAGTCTCGTGTGGCACATAAATCACGTGGGTAATTCGCTGAATCTCTCCATGAGGCACCACAAAATGAGTGTCGAAAATGATATCGGATTCCGGGATCTTTTTTGGGATTTTCACTTCGGCGGATGACATCAATTGCGCTTGTGGCCGGCATTGCACCACACTGATACAAATCTCAGGTTTTCCCAATTCCGGCTCGTCGATTGCAATGGTAAATTCCACGTCCACGGGGAGTTTATAAGCATGCTCGAGGGCTGTTAGCATTTCGCGCATTGTTTCAGCAAAATCTGTGCGTTTGAGAAACTCATCATAAGTCACCACCAGATTTTTAGGATCTCCATCAATAATCCGGCTGCGTATGGGTTGAAAGTCACCACCTTGAGCCAACTGAGCAATGTACCGTAAGGGCTTATAGCTTGAATCCAACACATCATGAATGGGGAGAGATTTGAAAACGTTTTCTTCCAGATCGATTAAATCCACGAATTGCTGTGAATATCGCCGGATGAGTTTTGGTATGGTGGATGGGCGCAACAAAGGATGGGAAAGCGCAATCACCCGTGGATAATCATTCCCTACCCGATCCACAGCGCGCGTTCCCAGACCCCATACCAGACGCACGAAACCATCCTCTGCCCGAATTTGGGGAGCCCAGCGATAAGTGTTTCGGCTGAAGGCAACTCCGGCGCCATGCGGGAGGTAATATTTTCCAAAGCGATTTCCCTGAACTTCTTGAATGAGGACAGCCATGCGCTCGTCATAATCCTGCAAGCCGCGTGCCCTCCGGTATAGCAATGCATTCGGGTTGAGGGTGGATGCGTATATTGTGGCGATTGCCTGGGTCAGATCTTTCAAGTTTTGATCCGTTGATCCCTGGTTGGGTAGAAAGACGCTGTCATATTTACCTGCAAATGAGGTGCCAAAATTATCTTCCAGTTGGCTGGAAGAGCGAACAATCATGGGTTGTTTTTCAACTTTTTCCAGGATCGCGGATAATCGATCCAGAATATCAGGCGGGAATCCGCCTGCCTGAAACTCACGCACAATCGCAGGGTACTCGGCGCGCATCTCTTCTTCACTTTTGTACTTTTGATCATTCCAATGCGTGAGATCATTGATGGTCATGAAAGTATAAATTTCATTGGATCCAATGTAATATGATTCGGGTGGGCTCATACAGGTACTGAGGTCAAACTCTTCTGTATCTGCCAATACCCGATGTGCCAAAAGCATACCGGCTGCTTTACCACCAATTTTTCCGGCGCCAATTTTCCGTTTACGGATCTCAAGTAAATCTCCCAATGTAAACCATTCTTTGGCGATGTTGATATATTGCAATTGATCACTGATCAGGTTGCGGATCAATACGACTTTTGCCTCATGCATTCTGGCTTCATAGCGGGCGCGATCTTCAGGGCTCAGTTTTTCGAACATCATGGCCTGTTCGAAGACAATTTCCTGAGGTGCCAATTCGGGATTGACAGAAAGCAGGTGATCCTGTTGCGAAACACCACGTTCGGAGAGAACTTCATTGGTAATATGTTCGAACTCATCAAATGAAACCTGATGACTGAACAGTAAATCAGTTAGCTGATCACGGATGCGTTGTATCCGTGCATCCCATACATCCGAGTCCTCTTCGTTATAAGGGTCAATTAATCCCTCGCGTTCCTGAGAGCGGATGGCCATTTCGTGCACACGGGATTCAAAAGCCTGAGGCTGAATCAAGCCACGCTCAAACATAAGGCGTCGCATTCTTGCCCGTATCCTACCGCTGAGAATGGGGTATTGGCCTAAAGCCAGATAGATGGTTAATAAGCGGTCGGTGGAATTGGAATTGGATGCCATACTTAATACCTCATCACTGACCAGATTTTTTGTTTTTTTACGATTTTAATCACAATAAATAACCGGGAATCGGGATGCTTTGTGATCTTTACCCCAGATGCATGGGCATGATTACATGCGTGAATTCATCTTCTCCAATGGGTTTAATGGTGGCGGGTGTATTGTTGGCATTGGTTTCAAGGGCAACACTCGGGGTTTTTACCACATCCAATACTTCACGCAAATAACGCACATTGAATGCAATCAGCAGACCATCGCCATCAATATTTGCGTCAAGCTGAACTTCAGAGTTGCCTGTTTCTTCCGATTGTGCAGATATTTCCACAATGCCAGGACCTTCCATCTTGGGCTGAATATGCATGCGTATAATATTGTTGCCATCACGGGCAATAATTTCAGCCTGGCGGCATGCTTTCTGAAAGCTGGGCGTGGAAACCACAGTATGCGTTTTGTAACTGCGTGGGATGATCACTTTGTAATCGGGAAAATTACCTTCTATTAATTGTGAGACAAGCTCCGCATCTTTCAGATTGAAAACAACCTGTCCTCTTCCAGCCGGGACACTCATGCTGACAGTAGTATCCCCATTGGCAGCGATTCTTGCCAGCTCATTCATAGCGCGGGCTGGAATGATAACCGAGATGGCTTTGTCTGTAGGATTGGTGACCGTAGAAGAACGCACCGAAATGCGGAAACCATCGGTGGCTGCCATCGTGATGGTGGTGCCTTCGATTTGGGTCAGCACACCCTGTAAAACCGGGCGCGCTTCATCGGATGAAGCCGCAAATGCAACCTGTTGGATCATTTCTTTGAGATCGGCGACATTCAGTTCTACCCCACCTGATTTTTCAGGCAACGGCATGGGCGGATATTCCTGGGCATCGATTCCTTTGATATCGGTACTGTTTGTCCCACAACGGACATTGAGTGTCTGGGTGCGATCGTTCAGCAACATTTCGACCCGATCATTGGGCAAGGTACTCACCAGATCAGAAACCGTACGGGCTGGTATGGTGATGGAACCTTCCTCTTCCACGGTCGCTTTGATCCAGCAGGAGATGCCCAATTCAAGATTGGTAGCCGAGAGGCGGATTCGTCCCTCATCGGTTGCAATCAAAACATTTGCCAAAACAGGCAAAGTGCTGCGAGGTGAAACTGCGCGTGAAACGGTGCTTAAGCCATGTGCCAATTCTTGTTGTGAGACTGATGCTTTCATGTGCTATCCTCAAAATCTGTGATCAAGTAAAATTTTTTGTAAACTGTTTATGGTATCATTTTATGATCATACTTCATGATCGCAAAGGAATAATTATGATACCCGAAGATCAAGTTTTAGAGTTCCCATGTGCGTTCTCCATTAAATCAATTGGCGAGGATGATGATTATCGGCAGTTTGTAACTGATACTGTTGCTGGTATTGTGGGTGAACTGGATCAGGGAGAGATTACCACGCGTTTAAGTAATGGGAACAAGTACCTGGCGGTGACTGTACCTTTTACTGCTCAGAATCGTGAACAATTAAAGGCTGTTTATCAGGCATTGAACCAGGATGTACGCACCCGGTTTGTGATCTAGGGATGTAAAAAAACCGGATTAAACAAAAAAGCTGGCTGCTTTTGCCAACTTCTTTCATGGGTAACGCCTATGATATAATCGCTGTGTGCCGAAGGTGGGAATCGAACCCACATACCCGAAGGTACACGATTTTGAGTCGTGCGCGTCTGCCTGTTCCGCCACCGTTTAGGAATTATCGGGTTACCCCAAACTGGAAAAACCACCATTTTTAATGCTGTTACGCGTGGAGATATGCCCACCGGAATATCCGCTGGACGTGTGCAGGTTAATACTGCCGTCGTTGATGTGCCGGACCCGCGTGTGGACAAACTTTCCGCCATGTTCAATCCGAAAAAGACCATCTATGCCAAGATTACCTATGTGGATATTGCCGGTCTGGATGGCAGTGCCGGGAAGAGTGGCATATCGGGTAGCCTGCTCAACCAGTTGACCCAGATGGACGGCTTCATTCACGTGCTGCGCTGCTTTGAAGATGACAATGTGCCCCATCAGGAAGGCTCGGTGGATCCGGTGCGCGATCTGCACATGATGGACAGCGAATTCATCATCAATGACCTGATCTTCGTGGAACGCAAGCTGGAACGTCTGGCGGATGAACGCCGCAAAGGAGCCGGGCGGGATAAGGCCAGCATTGATCGTGATATCCAGTTGTTCGAAAAAATGCAGACTGCCTTAAACGAAGAGATTCCGTTACGCGATATGGGTATGAATACAGATGAAATCGCCAGTCTTTCCGGTTTTGGCTTCCTAACCCTTAAACCGGTTATGCTGTTGCTGAACATGGCAGAAGGAAAAACCGCTCCAAAAATTAATTATCCGCACCAGCACAGTCTGATGGTTGATCTACAGGGTAAGCTGGAAATGGATATGGCCAAACTGCCCCCTGAAGACGCTGAAATGTTCATGGAAGAGTATGGGATAGAAGAATTAAGCCTGAACCGCATGATCAAATATTCATATGACCTGCTGTGGCAGCACTCCTTCTTTACCGTTGGTCCTGATGAATGCCGCGCCTGGACTGTTCGCAATGGCGCGCTGGCACCCGAAGCTGCCGGTGTCATCCACACAGATTTACAAAAAGGATTCATCCGGGCAGAAGTCGTTGCATATGATGATCTGATCACCTTTGGGGGGATGAATGAAGTCAAGGCCAAAGGGAAACTACGCCTCGAAGGTAAAGAGTATGTGGTTAAAGATGGAGACATCCTGAATATTCGTTTCAATATCTAAGGCAGTGAATCATCCCAGCACTGAGGTGTTCTGTGAGTGAATTGAATTTTGATACCTTGAGCGCGGCCATTGAAGAACAACACAGACAAATCCCTTTCAGTGGCGTGATTCATGTTGCTCATCAGGATACACCAATTTTTTCGCACGCATATGGATTAGCCAATCGAAGCGATCAAATCCCCAATCGTCTCAACACCCGCTTTGGGATTGCCTCCGGTGGCAAAATTTTCACTGCCACAGCGATTTCCCAATTGGTCTCAGCCGGGCTGCTATCTTTCGAACAACCTCTGGCAGATATTATCCCGGATTTATTGCCAAAACTCGATCCTCGCGTAACCATTGCGCATTTGCTGACCCATACCAGTGGTATTCCGGATTACTTTGATGAGGAAGACGAATCCGACTATGAAGCCTGCTGGCGGAAGGTACCGGTTTATCAGATGCGCTCAGCCCTGGATTTTATTCCCTTTATTCGGGATAAGAAAATGAAGTTTAATCCCGGGGAGCGCTTTGGGTACAGTAATATGGGATTTGTTTTGCTGGGGTTGGTGATTGGGAAGGTCGCAGGTATGCGTTTTCAGGCGTATATTGAAGAGAAGATCTTTGCACCTGCCTGGATGCGATCTTCGGGATATTTTTCCAGCGACTGCCTGCCAGCCCATTGTGCGACAGGGTATATTCTTGAGCCGGATGGCACATGGCGATCGAATATATTCTCCATTCCGGTGATAGGCCATGGAGACGGAGGCGTCTACACCACGGCAGCTGATATGGGTCGCTTTTGGAAAGCATTGTTTTCCCGTGCTTATTTTGATGCTGAGATGCTGGCTAGTATGACTCACGCACATATTCAGATCAAGCCCGGCAGCCCTCATCATTATGGTTATGGCGTCTGGATGGATGAGATTACTGGCCAAAAGGGTTATTCGATCACCGGCGAGGATCCGGGGGTGGACTTTAATTCAAGCTTTTACCCGGATGCAAATCTGCAAATCACATTGCTGGCGAATACAAACGATGCCCTCTGGCCAATGGAAAAAACCATCCACAACGAAATTTTTGGTCTTGATCAGGCTTAACAGAGGGCTTCAATGACAAATCCAAAATACCAGATTGTTGATTACAAAGAAAGCTGGCCGCAGGAATTTGCCCAAATTGCCAGACAACTCCGTGAAGGACTGGGTGACCAGCTTTACCCCTTGCTGTTTCGTGACTGTCTTCGCTCCCATCCCAAAACTGCTGAGGCGTACGCACACTTGAAAAGGATGCTGGCAGAGCATTTGGCTGAACCTTCCATGTATCCGGATGTCAAAGATCCGGCTGTGGATTTAATCTACCTCGCAGCAGAAGACTGGGCGGAGCAAACCAACTGGAAGCCCGGTCGGTCTGATTTTTAAGGATTGTTGATAGGAAATATTTTAACCAGATTTTTCCTTTAAATTTCGAACCCCCCAGCGTTTTTCACGTTGTTCTTCACTCATATCCAGCCCCAGGGTACCTCCTGGATTCATGATATTTTCCGGGTCAAAATGACGTTTTAATACCCGCAGGAGATCCATGTTTCCGGATCCGATTTGTTTTTCCAGCCAGGGTGCGGTTTGCTTGCCAATGCCGTGATGGTGGCTCATGGCTGCACCGGATTCCTGAACCGCCTGTAAGATGCCATACTGTAATTTCAGGTATTCGTTAATATCGGTAATCTTCGCGATAAAAATAAAATACAGATTCGTCCCTTGAGGGTAGGCATGTGAAAGGTGCGTCATACAGACGGTCTTTGGATGGCTTTTGACGAACTTGCGAACGTGAGCATTCACCTTTGGCATCTGGTCCCAGGTGACCGCACATTCAAGCGTGTCGATCAGGATGCCGAAGTCCATTAAATCTTCGCGCAGATAAGGATCGGTGAAACGACTCTTTTCCCAGCGTTGCGTGACACCGAAAGGAGTTAATGGAAATGCCCTGTATTTTTGGGCCGTTTTCGCAATGGTCCGCTTCACCAGGCGCGCATAAGCTTTATCTCCATCACACGAACCCAACAACAGGCAGCGTTGCATGGGTTGATAGCCTAAGGTCTTCAGTACCGTATCGGCCGGAGAGCCGTGAATGTGATACATCCGCATGGCAACGTCCGTCTCTTCCGGATCGGATAAGCGAAACACCGATGGAAACCCGGCTTCTGCCTGCATGATTTCCCGCACGGCCAGCTGGGCATCTTCCCAGTTTTTGAATAAGTAGCTATAGCGTTGGATATTTTCTGGCTGGTATCGATGCAATTTCAGGGTCACTTCTGCCAGTACGCCAAAGCAACCTTCAGATCCGATCATAATCTGGTTATAGTCGGGTCCAGTGGCACAACGCGAGTAAGCGGGTGTCTGTAGCTCGCCAATCGGAGTGATGTATTTCTGCGAGAGCACCAGATCTTCGATCTTGCCATAGTAAGTGGAATTTTGTCCGGCACCGCGGGTAACCACCCAACCGCCGACACTGGAATGCAAAAAAGATTGGGGAAAATGTCCGCAGGTATAGGGTCGTTGTGCGTTCAGTGTCGTGGGGGCATTATTCAGAATGTCTTCCAATGCTGGTCCGTAGATCCCGGCCTGGACAGTGATGGTCTGGTTAGTCTCATTGAAATCCAGCACCTTGTTCATGTGGCGGCTCATATCCATGCAAACCCCGCCATGAACCGCTTCCACACCTCGGGTAACAGTTGAACCAGCACCATAGATATAAACCGGCAATCGTTCTGCCTGACAATAATTCAGGATCGCGGAAATCTCCTGATTATTATGCGGAGCAACCACCACATCCGGCAGATTCTCAAAGATTCTCTGACGTATACGCAAGGCATCGATCATGCTGGCTCCATACGAGCTGCGTGTGCGTTGATAAGTGTCGGTGGACAGGTTTTTTTCACCCGCGATTTCTGTCAAACGGGAAATATGCCGTGTTGACATCTGGCAGGGGATATGCTCGCTAAATTCCTCCAGACCGGTATTGATGGGAGTTTGAAAGTCAGCATCATCCAACTCGAAGACATCTTTGAGCACCTGATACATCCCCTGATTGGGATGCTTAAACCCATCCGGCTGACCCCATTTATACAAACTGCGATAAGAACGCGGGGAGGCTGTCTGTTCCAGCCAGAGTGGTTGAAATTTCTTGGATTTGCTCATGTCCACCTCGATTCTTGTCTGTACAAGAAACTATAAATTCAGTAAAGCGGTTGTCGGGGATCTTTGTTTGTTATGATTCGGAGATAAAAATTAAAAAAATGGTAAGAGGTCATACCAGTTAAGATTATAATGATTCCCCGTCTGAAGTCAAGATTCGATTCTGTTTTATTCTGTAAACTTAATTACAGAAAATTTACATCCTACAGAGTGAGATGAGAGTAGACTGAAACTTAAGGTTTGATGGCGGTTATGATCAGGTTTCCGCTCGAATCGGGTGAGAATGACTCCGCTTGCATACTTCCATAGGCATGGATATCTGTAAATCCGGCCTGAACCAATTGGTGTTCAAGTTCAGTGCTTATTTGTGGACGCAACAGGGTGCTGTTGACAGCGGATTGCCAATTGGAATCTGCTTTGCGTTGGAGGGTGACAATGTTAAAGCAGATCAGCCCATCCGGGAGAAAATCATAGAAGCGCTGGAAGATCCACTCATCCCCATCGGATTGGTAGGTCTGAGGGTCCATCCAGCGTTCCTTACGCTGCATCACCATATCGAAATTGCGATTCTGAATGAGAAGCATGCCACCAGAGCACAGTGTAGATGCAAAATCCTGCAGGGAAGCCATTAATTCCTGCTCGCTTATCAGATGTGGCAAAGAGTTCCCCAGACAAAGCAGCAGGTCAAATTGATCCTGTCCAAAGGATTGCACCATTTCACCCAATCCTGCTGTTTTAAAGTGCACTTCTACACCAGCGCTGCGGGCATTCAGCTGGCTTTTTGCAATCATTTCCGGAAAGAGATCTGCTGCGCAGACCCGGTGACCAGCACTGGAAAGGGCGATGGCATGCATGCCGGTGCCACAGGCCGTATCCAGAATATCCAATGGTCTGTGCAAGTTACCCTGTAAAAAGTGGATTTGTTTTTCAATGAATGGTATTTCGAATGACAATCGGTCATTCCAATTGACAAAGCGATCATAATTTTCCGAAAATGTGTTGTACATAGTCCTCCAGGGGAATTCTACGGCATTCGCAATCCTGATTTATTCGAGATTAATATTGTATTGCAAAAATGTTCACATTATCGTCAACAGGTTATACAATTGATATCATCATCGACCAGAGGGATGTAGACAATAATGATTGAATGGGTTTTAAAAATTTATCCAATATTAGGCTGGACAGGAAGTCTGGTTATTTTGCTCTCCAGTTTTTTGGCAGCTTTGGCTTATCGAGGGAAACAAGGGGAGCGTTATAAAATCAGCACCCACTTCGTTTCAGAATTAGGTGAAGTAGGGGTTTCACGCCTGGCATGGTTGTTTAATGGTGGGCTCATCACCGGTAGTTTTATCTTTCTCCTGATGATGCCGGGGGTTGGATTAAGTCTGGATAACATTTTGGGTTATCTGGGGTCTGTCGTTGGTATGATTGCTGCTGTTGGTTGTCTCTTTGTGGGGGTCTACCCAATGAATAATTTCAAACCGCACATCAAGGCAGCCATGACCTATTTTCGGGCTGGATTGGCAACTGTGCTATTGTTCAGTATTGCCATTCTCGCGCAGCCAGCAGATTCACGTGTCATTCCGTTTTATTCACTGATTATTGGAGGAATGGCTTTTGCTGCCTATTTCTCGTTTCTCATCCACCTGGGGAAATCCACCCGGCAAAAAGATTCAAGTGTGTTGGATACATCCTCGATCACCAATCGGCCACGTTTTTGGTGGATGGCATTTCTGGAATGGATGGTAGTTATCTTCACCATTCTGTGGTTTTTGATCATCAGTGCAGCCCGTTAGGCGAATTATCAGTTTATTTTACTTTTCCTTCAAGCTGTCATGGCCTGGGGAAGCGAATAGGATTGTGCGTACAACTGCTGATAGGCCAGCACTTCAGTTTGCCAGCGTAAATTGTCCCAATCCAGCTGTGGTTGGCAAAGCTCCCGGATTTGCTGCATGATTGGCAGGCTACCCTGAGGAATCAGGCTGCCAATACGCGTACGCCGTAGCAATAAATCATCAAGATGGATTACCTGCTCATGGCGCGCAGCCCATTTCAACTCTGCCCAGAGCGTGGGAGTTTCTTGAATTTTTCCAAAATCTGTCCCATGTGATGAGAGGATCAAATTAGGGGTGTTGTGGCTATAGCGGCCTAATAAACGGATTTTCTGTTCCGCAGACAAACCGGGATAATCAAGAATGGATTTAAATTGGTCCCCGTTGATGCGATCCAAAGCACGTTTATCTTTATCAATCTTGATTTTTTCTGGCAAATATTTTCGGACAAATCGTAAAGTTCTTTGCGCCATATGACTGAACATGGTCAGTTTTCCACCGGAAATGGTGATGAGACCATCTTCGTCCCACAGGATTTCGTCACGGGCCTCCTTGGAGGGATCTGCCTTGCCAGTGTCCAGCACTGAGCGTATCCCGGCAAAGGTGGATAGGATGTCATCGGTGGTCAGGTTGAGGCAGTCGAAAATATGGTTGACAGCTTTCATGAGGTAATCAATTTCATGGGGTGATATCCAGGGGTTGGTGGACATGGGATGATCATGATCCACGTCGGTTGTTCCCACCAATGTGGCACCTTCCCAGGAAAAGGCAAACACTGGACGGTGGTCATCTGGGTGCAAAAAACTGATGGCATCATCCAGGGGAATCCTTTTGCAGGAGAAGATCAAATGACTGCCACGCAGCAACCGCAAGCGGGGAGGTCTGTCTATCTTGCTCCGCAGTTCATCCGCCCAAGCACCGGTGGCATTGATCACCAATCCAGCTCTGACTTCTTTTTCCGCCCCGGTTAGGGCATCCTTGACCTGCACTCCACATACTTTGCCTTTCATATTACGTAAAAACCCTACCACAGCAGCATAGTTGATGGCAGTACCGCCAGCCGACTGTCCTTCCTGAATGACCCGATAGACCAGGCGGGCATCATCCGTCTGGGCATCGTAAAAGCCATATCCGCCCTCCAGCTGTTTTTCATTAAGCTGTGGACAAATCTCTTTTAATCGTTGCCTGGAGAGGTGCGAATGTTTCCAGCGCAATGCCAGCAGATCATAGGCAATCAGACCCAGACCGAATACCCAACCGGGGGTGTGATCTCCCTGATAATTTACCAGGTTGAAGTGCAGTGGATCAATCAGCCCTTGGCCCTCATGGATCAGACGCTGGCGTTCTCGCGAGGAATCGCGGGTCAGTTTTATCTGTGCGTTCTTGAGGTATCGCAAACCGCCGTGTACCATTTTCGAAGAACGGCTGGAAGTGCCGGAGGAGAAGTCATTTCCTTCCAATAGCAAAGTCTTCAGACCGGCTTCAACTGCCTCCCGGAAAATTCCAGCCCCAACGATACCACCCCCAATGACGATAATATCCCAGGGTTGTTGTAGATCAGCCCACATCGATGCGCGCCATCCTGGATTTTTCATGAGAACCTCGCGGAAGTAAATGGTGAAGACGAATGGACTAAAATTGGTAAGAGGTCTTACCAGTTAAAATTATAATGATTCCATGAACGAAGTCAAGCACGAATTATTCTGATTTGAATTCAGGTGAAAATCCCCACCCATACTTATGATAAAATGTGAGTAACAATCTATTCAAAGGGTCGCTTATTCTTAACGAAGATATGGAAATTCAGGCATCTGTATGCTTTTGTTGATTGTTTCATTTATCATATTTCTAGTCATTTCTCTGCAAATTAATCAATATTTTTCTTACAGGAAATGGTTTGATTGGTTCCTGGGGGCATTTCTAATTCTGATCTCCCTGATTATTCTGGTCATGACAGCAGCCGGGTTGTTTTACCAGATGAACCAGCCGTTGTTTGTGCTGGTATTTCAGGTCATCATCCTATCCATCACCACTGCGGTAAGCCGTTATTGGCTGAAGCCTGAACAACCTTTGATTCCTTTTCCGTTTCCCAAGTTTAATTTAAAGGAAATGAACATCACTTTCCCTGTCTGGATATTCCTGATTAGTAATGCTGCCGTAGCCATTCTCAACCTGGTGTATGTTTTGTTGGTGCCGCCGAATAACAATGATTCCCTGACCATCCATCTGGCCCGGATCGGGATGTGGGATCAGTCGGGCAGCTGGTTGCCATGGAACACAAAAGTGGTCTGGCAGTTGACCTTCCCGATGAATGCTGAACTTATCAGTTACTGGACGCTGCTCTTTACCCGGAGTGAGCACTTGCTGGGTTTGATAGCCTATCTCTCGGGCTACTTATCGGTCTTTTTGATCTATCACCTGGGTTTGGAGATCAGCAATCGCAAAAGTCTGGCGTTGCTTTCCGCTCTCACCTGGGCTGCTTTCCCGGTGGTGCAGATGAATTTCAGTTCCACCCGGCATGATCATGTCAGTTCGTTTATGCTGATCGCTGCGGTGTATTTCTTTTATCATCACTTAAAGGAGAAAAACACCGGTTACCTGATCTTATCCGGATTGGGGCTGGGCCTTTCGATTGGCACCAATTACTCTGTCGCTGGTTATCTACCGGGATTAGCACTCTTCTTTCTGATCTTTTGGCTGGTATTCCGAAAGATCAATTTCAGAGAAGTTATCATCCTGGCTGCATCGGCTTCATTGGCATTTATTCTGTTCAGTTCGCCTGTGTATATCAGCAATTATGTGCATTTTGGATCCTTTCTGGGACCAGATGCACTCGAGATGACCTCCCAAAACGCTCTTCAGGAGGACGCCTCCCCTATCGAACATACTGGTTTGATGGCTGGTCGCTGGGCGTATCAGATCGTGGATTTTCAGGGCATCCCGGAGCCCTATCTGACCAAATTAATGGAGTTAAAAGCAGTAGTTCCGAACTATCTAGGTACCCGAACCGGTCTATCACTGGAGGTGGATAAATCCCTGCTGAATCAGCACACCTTTGGATACAGCGACCATATCCCCTTTTCCGAAGACTCATCCTGGTTTGGACTGGTGGGTATTTTCATTTTCTTCATCCTTTCCATCTACGGTCTGGTAGTCACGATCCGCCATAAACAACCCCTGATGGTACTTACCAGTCTGTTTTTGTTGACAGCGCCACTGGCATTTGCCTTCCTGCGGTCCGGTTGGACCCCATATGATGGACGCTACTTCATGATTTTATTTGCCTTCCTGTGTCTGGGGATGACTGTCTTGCTGGATGCACTCAAACCAAAACTCGGACTGGTATTGATCTACTTCATCAGTACTTTATCGATCCTGACGCTGTTAATGTCGGTTTATGGCAATCCTGCCAAGGCCTTTTGGGGCTACAAGGCCTTCTGGAAACAGCATCGCTTCGATTCAATCTCTGCACAATCATACACAACCAAAGAGATGTTGTATGTGGTGGATCAGACTGTGCCGGAAGACGGGGTGCTGGGCATCGCGACTCCGGCGATCGTTTATTATGAATACGGATTGTTTGGAGAGCACTTTACCCGCACCATCATACCAATCTACCTGGATGATAGGGTTTGCGATCATACGTGGCTGCTAGGTCAGGGCATCGAATTCATCCTGGTAGATGCCAGTAACCCGGACTACCCTGCCTGTTCGTTGGGTGAGTATGAATATCAGAAAAGCATGAAGGACTGGATTGTTTTCAAAATTAATTGACACATGTTTCAATCTAACTATAACTTCAGGAGTGAGAGATGGATTTTTTCTTCGAAATACATAAAGACTTGCCACGAGAGGGTCCGGGTGATTCGGAATCAACCCGGCGTGCCTTCCGCAAGTTATCCGCACTACCTGAGGAGACTGTTATCCTGGACGTGGGTTGTGGTCCTGGCGCACAGACGCTTGATCTGGCAGATCTGTCGGATGCGGTGATTTACGCCGTTGATACACACCAACCTTTCCTGGACCGTCTGCAAGAAAAAGTAACAGAGCTGGGGCTGGACAAACGCATCCATGTACTCAATCAATCAATGAAGGGGTTGCAATTTCCACCCGCCAGTTTTGATCTGATCTGGTCGGAAGGCGCTATCTACATCATGGGGTTTGAAGCTGGTTTACGCAATTGGAAACCGTTGCTGAAACCGGGTGGTTACATCGCCGTCACCGAACTGACCTGGCTGAATTCGGATTCCCCTCCTCCGGACGAGGTTAGAGAATTCTGGAAGAATGGTTATCCCTCCATGAAAAGCCTGGATGAGAATCTGGATATCGTCCATGCCTGTGAATATTACCTGATAGACTATTTCGTGCTGCCCAATAGCAGCTGGACGGATGAATATTACCTGCCCATGCTGGCGCGGATTAACATACTGCGCGAACAATACCAGTCGGATCCAGATCGCCTGCAACAGTTGGATTTTGAACAGGAAGAAATAGATATTTTCAACAAATACAATCAGTGGTATGGATATGTTTTTTACATCATGCAGACCAAATGATGTAGTCATATTTCAAAATTAGTTTAAGGAGAATACCCCTCAAACAATCCCTGGAAGTTGACGGTTTAAGGGGTAAGCGGAATTTGTTTATTGAAGATGGGGACTTATGGTTTCAGTTTTGCTTTAAAGCCATTCAAAATTCTTTTCGCAGCTGGCATGTTGACCGGCTCCTGAATTTCGCTGGTTGCAGGTAAATCTAACTTTGCGCGATAGACTTCCGATGCTTGTTTTGCTGCTTCCAACTTCACTTTGGTGCTCATCAATTCGGTGTCCAGTTCTTTGATCTTCTTTTTCTGGTTTGTGTTTTCCATGGTCCGTTTGACTTTCCCTGGAACAGATACAAACTGGCTGATCAACACACCGGCTAAAATTGCCAGTAAAAAGATAAATGCCAGTGAGTGATTCAGTTCCCAGACCAGGAATGTGACGGTGACCATGGCAGTATTTTGAATGGTAAATACGACGGCAACCAAAGCGATGATCAGGGCTAAAACTAAGAATATTTGCATGATGTCCTCCAATTTCCTAAAACAATAATTGACAAATTGATTTGACCAGTCCGAGGGGTAAGGGAGTCATAATGATTTCAGGCTAAGGCTGGTATTTCAAGTTAATAGTGTAGTTGCAATTCTTGGGCCAGTTTTTAGATGAGTTGGTAATTATTCTACAATCCTGTTATTTGCCTTCCCCCTGCATGTTTTTGTGGATACTAAAAGTTGTCGGAAAGTAAAAAATGGCGATAGAATAAAGAATATTATCAATCAGGGAGAGTACATTGGCACAACAGACGATCTGGCAGGAAAATTTTGAAGTGCGGTCGCATGAGACCGACTTTGCATTACGCTGGAAACCAGCCGCCATCTTGCGCGTGATGGAAGAAATCACCGTGCACCATTCGTTTCACCTGGGGGTGGATTACTACAGCCTGAAGGAAATGAATCTGGCGTGGATCTTAGTGCGAACCAAAGTGCGTTTCTATGAATTCCCTTCCGTGGGTGCCCGGATTATCGCGCAGACCTGGCCACGTGGTTGGCAGCAGAAGATCTTTGGCATGCGCGATTATTCGCTGGCAAATGAGAAGGGTAAATCGGTGGCTCATGCAACCACAGCCTGGTTGCTGGTTAATACCAAAACCCGTAAGTTTGTTAAACCCGAGACACTGTCCGTATCATTACCGGATAACGAAGGCAAATTCATCCTGGATGAAACACTGGATAAGCTCACCCACCCGACCGGCTTCAGCAAGGAGCATGTCTTTGAGGCTCGTTATTCCAGCCTGGATCTGATGGGGCATGTCAACAACACCCAGTATATCGACTGGCTTTGCGATTGCTTTCCGGTTTCCTTCTGGCGCAAGTACCAGTTTGAGTGGCTGCAGATCAACTATAGCAATGAGGTCAGGCCGGAGGAGAGCATCAACATTGAGATGACCGAACTGGCAGACCAGCCGGGTGTGTTTTCGGCTGTGGCAACGAATCTGACCAACCATCTGGTTGCTTTTGAGGGGCAGTTCGCTTTCAAGCAAGCTAGCTGATCATATCCTACCGCAAATAAAAACCGCCTGATTTGATCGCAGGCGGTGTTAATTTTGATACAAATGTCGGGGGTTTTCGATATTAGAATGCGTTGTCCACTTTCCAGACTTTCCAAACCTTGCCAGCCAGATCGGGACCTGGGGTTAGGGTTGGTTTTCCAGGTACCCAACCAGCGGGTGTGACCTCACCGGTGGAGACAACATGCTGGAATGCCTTGACCTGGCGTATCAACTCGGCAACATTACGGCCAACCTCAGGTGTCATCACTTCCATGGCACGGATGTTGAAATCCGGGTCGATGAGGAAACGGCCGCGGATGTCCACGCCGGCATCATCATCATAGACACCATACACACTGCCAACACGTCCACCTGCATCAGACAGCAGTGGGAAAGGCACTCCACCTTCTACCATTTTGGAGAGTTCTTCTTCTTGCCAGATTTTGTGGGAAAAACGGCTATCGGTGGAAATTGCAAGGAGTTCAACACCTAATTTTTGTAATTCAGGATATTTGACGGCAACTGCCGACAATTCTGTCGGTCAGACAAAGGTGAAGTCACCGGGATAAAAGCAGATGACGATCCACTTTCCTTTGTAGTCCGATAAACGGAAATTTTTAAAACCACCCTCGAAAAAAGCACTCAATTCGAAATCGGGGGCAGGTTTACCTACTCTTGCTAACATTTTTGGTACCTCCTTTTTCATTTGCGGTTGGTCAGCTACTACTTCCATTTCAGGCACGATCACGCCTTTGGAAGGTTTGACACAACCATCTTTTGCTTCAGCCATAAAACCTCCTGTTTTCCCCAACATGACATTGTATTGATAATAGTATACATTATTTCTAACATAAACTAAAGAATTACGGAATTATGACGAAATAATTACAATCTGTTTGGATTCTCACTATCTTTGGATTTGAATCCACGGCACAAAAAAATAACAATAAGCCTATAAATTTTTGAAAACGGTATAATCAAATCAGGAAAGTGAGTAATAGTTGAAAATCACTCTCAAAGGATGAACGATGAACCATATCACCCAATTTCATTGCCCCTTGGGCACCCTGTTTGCAATTGCTGAGCAGGATGGAATCGCACGCCTTGACTTTCTGGACAATCCATTGGACGAGGATGGGCTGCGAGCGCTGGCAAACAGGCAGGGTCTCACGGATGAGATCACACTCGAACGGAATGCGCTGCTGGAGGAATTGGGCAGGCAGCTTGGTCGCTACTTTCAGGGAAAACGCCGTCAATTTGATCTACCTCTTCTATTGCGTGGGACGACCTTCCAGCGCGAGGTGTGGGATGCGCTGCTGACGATCCCCTATGGCACCACCATCTCCTATGGACAACTGGCAACCAAGGTTGGCCGCTCGAGCGCGGAATCCAGCCGGGCGGTGGCAAATGCGAATGCCCGCAATCCTATCGCGATTCTGGTGCCATGCCACCGTGTGATTGGCGCAGATGGCAGTCTGACGGGGTATGCCGGGGGATTGTGGCGCAAGCAGGCTTTGTTGACTTTGGAAGGGGTAGGGCTGCCGTTTCTATTTTAGCTGGTGGCTCACTGCTGACCGCTGACGGCAAAAGACATGGACGCAAATTCGCAAAGTTAATAAAGAATAAGGTGCAAAGATACCTCCTGCACTGGGATATAATCAAAGCACATTCCGGATGATGGGAGCCAGCATGAGTGCAGAGCAGAAGATGAAGAAGTGTAAGTTTTGTGGCAAGAGTTTGCCCGAGGAGGCGATCTTCTGCTATTACTGTCACCGCGAGTTGTTGACGCGTCCCGAACGCCCATCGAGTGAGCCGCAGTCCAGACCGTTGAATTGGATGGTTGTTGGAGTGATTGCTATGATTGTGGTGGTGATTGTAGCTGTGGTACTGTTGGGTTCTTGAATCCCAATTAAAGGATTTGAACATTACCAGCCTGAGAATTGATTCTCAGGTGCAATTTCACCATATGACTGTTTCTTAATTTATCAATGCAGGATGTAAATTTTGATTTTTAGCCTTGAGCCTTGAGCCTTGAGCCTTGAGCTTTCAATTAAATGATTATGCTAACCGTTGTAATCACCCGTAATTCCCGGCATAATGGAACGAAATATCGGAAGATCGATGGCAGAACTGAAAACAAAAAAGAATGACGGCAGCATTGAAGGTTTCCTCAACAATGTGGAACCAGAAAAGAAACGCGCGGACAGTGTCAAGATTCTGGAGTTAATGCGCAAAGTAACCGGGCTGGAACCCAAAATGTGGGGGGATAGCATGATCGGCTTAGGGAAGTATCACTACCGCTACGCCACAGGTCATGAAAGCGATGCTGGTCTGGTGGGCTTCTCACCGCGCAAGCAAAATCTGACCCTATACCTGATGGGTTGCTACGTCCACCCCGACGACAAACAATACGACGAATTATTCAGCAAATTGGGCAAGTTCAAACAAGGCAAATCCTGCCTGTATATCCACAAACTGGAAGACGTGGACATGAACGTGTTGGAAAAGCTGGTGCGCAAGTCCTACCATGATATGAAGAACTTCTCATTCTAGGAAAGTTACAGAAACAATAACATTACATAACCCGGCAGAAAAGCTCGAAGATTTCCGCCTGGAATAATAATCGCGAAGAATTCTTATTGAAAATTTGTAATCTATGATTATCATATATTTAAGAAACAATGATAAAGTAGTTGAATCCCCTTATTGATTATAGTGAAGGTATAAAATGAAACGAAGAATTTTATGTCTGATAATTTTCACGCTATTTCTCGAAGCCTGTGGGGAAGCAAGAACCACTTCTCCATCTCCTGGCAACACCTCCTTACCTTCTTCTCTTCCAACAAACAAACCCTCACCAAGCCTTACAACAATTTCTCCAACAAAGCCACTGACGATCACACCTCGTCCTACTTTAAACTCTCTTGATATTGCCAGGACGGTTCTAACTGACCTTTCAATTGAGGTAACTCATGAATACTCGCCCACGGGATATTGTGATTGGAAGCGTATCATTGGTTGGTCAACTGATTTCAAGTACAATAACCAATTTTTCACTTATGCTACCATCACATGTGTCAATCAGGATAAACCTTGGGTTTTGGTAGAAAGTTGGGCTGAACAGGGGTTGGGTTATCCACTTACAAGCCTGTTGGGTTGGTCGACTGATGAAAAGTATGCGTACTTCTACGATAAGATTATCCCTGATGGATGCCAGCCAAGAGGAAGTTTCGGGAGAGGTCTATATCAGGTGGATTTAAACACTGGGACAATAAAGTCCTATCCGGTCGACCAGACACGTGGAATATCCCTTTCGCCGGATGCCTCTATGATTGTTTTTTACGACCATCAAATGTCAGAAGTGATAATTTACAACTTGTTAGACCAATATGAAAAACACATTGCCTTTGACATACCCTCAGGGATGGATAATTGGGGTGCCGGTGACTTTACCTGGTCTCCAGATGGACAAAAAATTATATTCATCATCGATTATGGTGATGCCTGCTTTGTGAGTGGGGTATCTCTGCGACTGATAGATACTCAAACCAGCAAAGTGACAACTTTGTTGGAAAGAGAAAACCAAACCTTGTCCGTCGTTGAATGGAGCGAATCCAATAAGATATTGCTTTCAATCGACAACGAGCAGCAGATTTTGGATTTGACAACAGGCAATGTGTCCAAACCATAGCTTAACCCACTACGGAAGAGGTTGAAGAAATGGGGCAGGTCACGGACACTGCCCGTACGATTCGTTACCTGTAACTGGTAGGAAAAAAAGTACTAGTCTAAAATAAAGATTAGTGGCTTTCGCTACAACCTATATAATGTCCTTTGTGTACCAGCTATATAATGCCCTTTGGGAACAAGCTGTCAGCCGTCAGCTGTGAGCTAGAAAAAGATTTTCACCCACTTGAGCGCTTTCTGCTTCCACGGCACGCGGTGTGTCACGCCGGTGCTGGGTTCGGATTGCAGACGTTCGTGGTTGGCGAGGTACCAATGGTAGTTGCGGATCATGGCTTGCTTATTGGAGTACTTCGGCTGGTAGTTGAGCTTCTCCTGCGCCTTCTCTACGGAGACGAACGAATCCTTCGAGGCAGTCTCGTAGATCCATGGATACAGCGGGGAGAGCTTGAGGGCTTCCAGCACACGCAGCGCCAGCACAACCGGACCTGCTGGGAATGGGATGATCTTCTTGCCAAATCCGGCTTCATCCAGGACAGACTGGTAATCGCCCTTCATGGTGGTGAATTCGGTCGCGGCAATGTTGAAGGTGTCATTGACCACATCCTCATCCAGCGTCATGCAGGAATGGATGGCTTCACACAGGTCTTCCACATCCAGTAGCTGATAGCGGTTGTTCCCGTTACCGATATTGGGGAAGTTTTTACCCTCAGATGCCCATTCGTAGAAGATCGCAAACACCCCCAGACGCTCGGGACCCACAAAGGACTTTGGACGCAGGATAGGGACACACAATCCCGACTCACGAAACTGATGGCAGGCCTGCTCAGCCTGAATTTTGGCTTTGCCGTAATCACCCACGCCAATCATCGGATCGCTTTCGTAGAGCGGGTGATGATCGGGGACGCCATACACAGCGGTGGAGGAGATGTGGATGACGCGTTTGACACCGTAAGCCTGGGCGGTTTGCAGTACGAGACGCGTGCCGGCAACATCGGTGGAGTAGATTTCTTCGGGGGTGTAGAGTGGCAGGGCAGCAGCAGTGTGAATGACCACGTCGGCTTCTTGCATGCTCTTGCGCAGATCGGCTTCTTTGCGGATGTCTCCCTGCAGGAACTGGATCTGATCACGCTCGGGGTAGGTAAAATCCACCAGGTCGATACCGCTGATGTCGTTGTAGCCGTGCGCGAGGAGATAGCGTACCAGATTGATCGAAAGGAAACCGCTGATGCCAGTGATATAAATTTTCATAGTTTTACCCTGCCTGATTTAAGATTACCTACGATTATACTATTTTCTGACGGTCAGGGACGATTTCGTGAGAATGGGTCTTAAAATATCCCCCCATCGGGCTGTGGTTGTACTTACTGGTTATCGCTAAAATTAATTGTGAAATTTATTTGTATTATGTAATAGATAAATTATAATAAGAATGATGGTTGTAATGTCTCCGGACATAAAAATAAATGTCAGTCTGCTCTCCTCTATCTGGCATTTATTTTTTTAACCACCACCATGCCTTAGAAACTGAAGAACCATCTACCAGAAACCAAAAGAGCAATGCACTTTCACTTATGCATAAATTACCCGTAAAACCACTGGGCTGCCAAATTTAAACCTTCTAAATCAGGGCTACCAAAATACCCCATCTGGGCACAAGTGGAATATCATACACATCATCCAGGTTAGGAGTGAATTTGGATTTGTTGCTTTGAAGTGGAAATTGGGAGAGAGGGCTAAAAGATCAGATTATTTCTTATCTTTTTTCTTGTCTTTTTTCTTCTTCTTGTCTTTATCCTTGCCTTTGTCCTTATCTTTGCCCATGCTTTCCTCCTTTGGGTTGAATTCCGAAAAACTATCTATTACCATAGCATATTTTAAAGGAAAAAGAAAGGACTGCTGGCGCATAGCTCATTGCTCATCGCTGATAGCCGATAAATCATTTCTTTCAGCCTTAATCTTTGAGCTATCCCCCTCATTGTTCATTCAATTTACTTTCATTTTCTGAGCGCTATAATATCTAAACTGATTTACGTGTATGGAAAGGAACCATGGATTATTCTGCCCTGGATGACGCCAGCCTGCTGGAGATGATCGCCAATACTTATGGGAAATTGAACGTCGAGCCAATTCTGAATGGGGCACTTGGCACGCTGTACGATCGTTATGGGCGCCTGGTGTTCAGCGTTGCCTTCAACCTGGTGGGCGATATCGAAACCAGTGAGGAGATCACCCAGGACGTTTTTGTACGCACCTGTGAAGGTGCTCACGGGTACCGTGCCCAGCTTGCGCGTGTTAGCACCTGGCTGGTGAGCATTGCCCGGCATCGCGCCATCGACGAATTACGCCGGCGTGGTGTGCGATCCGAGCAGGCAATCGTAGACTGGGTGGATGGGGAACGTCAGGAGCAACGGGATGGGTTGCCAGTCGCAGAGGGTCCCGAGCGTGAGGTCGAGACCACCCTGCAACAGCAGACAATCCAGCAGATGCTGGCGAGCTTGCCGGCGGATCAACGCCAGGTGTTAAGGTTAGCATATTTTAAAGGTATGTCCCATAGCCAGATCGCCGCCACCTTGGGTGAGCCGTTAGGGACGGTCAAATCGCGCATTCGTCTGGCTATGCAAAGGCTGCGGGACGCCCTGCAGGATTGTGGAATGATCGAAATTTCTTTGGATTGACCTCATCCAACCTGCGTTTTTTTGCGTATATTCTAACAGCAAGGGTTGCGATGAAATGGATACGAATGAGATAGATGGAAAATGGATGGAGAAACTGGATTAATGTCTGAAGAGCATGTTTTTGATTTATTGCCCGGTTACGCCTTAGGGATACTCGACCAGGAAGAGTTATCGCTGGTGAAGGAGCATTTGCAGCGTTGCGATGTCTGTCGGAGTGAGTACGTCGCTTATGCCGAGACAGCTGAACAATTGGCAATCATCACAACCCAGCCCGTCCCGGCACCTGACTTGAGATCGAAAGTGCTGCAAAAGGCGCAACAGGCGGAAGGATATCACCAATCCCGGTCTCTCCTTCCGGTATCCGAAAAAATGAGCTTCCGCCAGGTTCTACGCAACCTGTTCCGGCAGCCGGTAGGTCTGGTAGTTGGCGTGCTCACCTTGCTGGTTATCCTTATTCTGGGCATCAACAACATCCTCCTCCGACAGCAGGTGAACGAATTGCATGCACAAATCCCGACGGGTTACATGCAGATTGTGCACCTGGAGGGCAGCAATCTGGCACCGGAGACCAGCGGTTACGTGATGGTTTTCAGGGATCAAAATAACGGGTCGCTGGCGGTAACGCATGCCCCGCTGTTATCCGAAGATCAGCAATACCAGATCTGGTTGATCCGGGATGGGGTTCGAACCAGTGGTGGGGTCTTCTCGGTCAACGAGGACGGCTATGGCAATCTGATGGTATCAGCCGAGCAGCCCCTGGATTCCTTCGACGCTTTCGGCATCACCATTGAACCCTGGGGTGGCAGCCCACAACCCACCGGGGAAAAGGTACTGGGTGGAGAGTTGTAATTTCCCCCGGGGGACATTTGAGTCAAAATGAATGTGAATAAAATTGGATAAAAATGATCCAATTTGATCAATCGTGCGTATTGTTAAATATAAACCATAACGGGCAGCCTGGCAAAAATAAAAACAGCATACCGATGGTTGTTGCATATTGATTAAAAAGGAGTACTAAAAGATGAAAAGAAAATTTTCCAAAAACACTGTTCTCTTTCTCGGACTATTAGCGTTCAGTACGCTCTTACTGGCAGCCTGTCAATCACAGGTCATTCCAGTGACAGATGACGTGCCAGAAGATGCGCCACAGGTTACCATTCCAACCATAGAAGTAAAAGCGGAGGAAGTTAGTATTCAGGTATCGAATGATCCTATGCTGGGAGAAATTCTGGTGGATAGCAATGGCATGACCCTGTATATGTTCACCAAGGACGAGCCCAACAAGGTCAATTGCGCCGGGGATTGTCTGGCAGCCTGGCCACCCTTGCTGGCAGATGGCACTGTGACGGTGGGGGCTGGAGTGGATGCCAGTCTGCTGGGTCAAGCACCTCTGCCGGATGGCACTATGATTGTGACCTATAACCAGATGCCTCTGTACTATTGGAAGGGCGATATCAACCCTGGTGATACCACCGGGCAGGATGTCAACAAAGTCTGGTATGTGGTCTCCCCAGGAGGCGATCCCATTGGAATAGAAGCCGAAATGAGCGTGGTGCTGCTGCAGGTCTACAATCACCCCGAATATGGTGAAATCCTGGCAGATGGCAATAATATGATTTTGTACATGTTCACCAAGGATGGACCGAACGTGTCGAATTGCGCGGGTGCCTGTCTGGAATCCTGGCCGCCTTTGCTGGCTGATGGCACTGTGACAGCAGGTACTGGCGTGGATGCCAACCTGCTGGGGGAGGCAGATCTACCAGATGGTTCCAGGATCGTGACCTATAATAAGATGCCCCTGTATTACTGGGTGGGAGATGCACAGCCGGGTGATACAAATGGTCAGGGTGTCAATGAGGTCTGGTACGTTGTGTCCGCGGATGGCGATGTTGTGACGGGTATGCTCGTCGATGATGAAGTGGAGTACAAATATTAATCGCTTGAATGCCGCAGGATCTTATTGGTAGATTAACCGTGGCAAGCATTCAGATCCATCCAGGTGAGGGAGACCTCGCCTGGATTTTTTCTTGATTCAACAACCCTCAATTTCACTCACTCTTTCAACAATTTGTGCGCATCTCCACCACGTGATTGGACGAATTCAGTGGCTTCTTCCAGGCTGATGACGCGGAAGTTGTCGGAGGTGCCGGTGATGCCAGTGATATCCCAATCGACATGATCATCGCGCATCCACTCCCAGGAGTAAGGGACGCACTGGAAGGTCTTCCCGGTTTTGTCCTTTTTGAAGAGAACTTCTTCGTTTTTGAGGAAGAATCACTTTATCAGAGTACCCGGAATAGCATTTGTCATGTCCCAACCGATCTTGGGAACGCGTTTTTGTGGTCTGGCGCACACTGCGTTCCTTCCGTCCTTTGCCACCTTTGCGCCTCTACGTCCCTGGTATACAATTATTCCATCAACACTAACCAGGAGGCACTACATGGCAGAGATCAAATTTGATATTGTAAAACGAATTGGCGTGTTATCTACATCCAGCAAGGGCTGGACGAAAGAGTTGAATCTGGTCTCGTGGAATGACCGCGATCCCAAGTACGACATTCGTGAATGGTCACCAGACGGGACGACGATGGGTAAAGGCGTGACATTGACCACGGAAGAGTTGGATGCACTGCGCAAATTGTTAGAGCAACTCCCGGCTCGTGACTGATCCCATCGACGACGACATCATCCAGGATGGCAGGCAAATTCGCGTGACCTGGCGGGGAGCAGAGTTTACCCCTCCACGCGCATTAGTGACGCAAGCCAGCGGGGTGTGCTTCAGCGAGGATGGCAAGGTAGTGCTGGAAACCAAAGACGGTGCATCCTGGCAGCTGGTGGGTGGGCATCCCGAGCCGGGGGAGAGCATCGAGCAGGCATTTGTGCGCGAGGTAGCGGAAGAAACCAGCGCGGAGGTGTTGGAGATGCGCTATCTGGGTGCACAGGAAGTGAGTGATCCTGATAATCCGGAAGGGATGGTTGTTTATTACCAGGCACGTTTTTGGGCAAAGGTGCGATTGGGGGAATTTACCCCACAATTTGAAGTCATTGAACGGCGCTGTGTTGCAGTTGAAGAAGTCTGGGAAGCCCTGATATGGCAAACGGTGAATGTTCTGGAGCAGCTATTAGTGCTTAGCGTGGAGATGAATAAGGTCGTGACTGGCAGCTCCTAGCTCATGCCCAAAGGGCATGCTATACCCAAAGGGCATGCTATACCCAAAGGGCATGCTATACCCAAAGGGCATGCTATACCTCGATCTTTCAAAACTCAACCCTCAAATCTTATTTCTCAAAACAATCATCTGACTTGTAACTTTTCTGAAATCCCTGCATCTAACTCTTTGAATACAAAAACACTGTAGAACGAGGAGATTGTGAAATATGGAAATGGTAGTAGATTTTCCAGGTGGGGCGCGAGTGGATGCTCATTTTGGGCCGTATACAATTATGACTGATCAGCCGCCGATGGGTGGCGGAGAAGGTGCGGCGCCGACACCATTTGCAACTTTCTTAGCATCATTGGGAACCTGTGCAGGGATTTATGTGCTCGGTTTCTGCAAGCAGCGCGGACTGGACACCAAGGGTATTCGCTTGATCCAGCGCTTACAGTCCAATCCATTTACCGGATTGGTGGGCAATGTTGAGATCGAAATCCAGGTGCCGCCGGAATTTCCGGAAAAGTATTACAACGCGCTGGTGCGATCCGCGGAGCAATGTGCGGTCAAAAAGCACATGGAACAACCTCCGCAATTTAATGTGCATACTACAGTGGTTGGGTGAGCCTCTGTTAGTTTGACTCCTTTATTGAATGGGTTTTGGATAAGATAACGCGGCGATGATCGGCGCGTTATCGGTTTAATAAGCTGAAAGTTACGGTTACTATAAAATAATGCTTAATTCTTTTTCACTCTACAATTATTGAATAGAATAATATTAACACAACAAAATCATTCATAGGAGCCATCATCATGCCATACAACAAAGCCATTCACAATCGACAATCCATACGATTAAAGGGGTTTGATTATTCGCAAGAGGGTTCATATTATGTAACCATTTGTACACAAGGTCACCAACCATTATTTGGAGAAATAATAATGGATGAAATGGTAATGAACCAAATAGGGAAGGTTGTGTATGGTCAATGGTTTCAATTACCAGCTCGCTACAAAGGTATTCAATTGGACGCATTTGTGGCCATGCCAAATCATATTCACGGCATTATTTCGATTATGGAGTCCTTGCCAGATCAAACCATTGGAAAAATTGTTGGTGCTTATAAATCTCTGGCAGCCAATGAATATTTGAAATTATGTAAATCCAACAATTCACCCATTGAGAAATTGTGGCAACGCAATTATTATGAGCACATTATTCGAGATGAGGAGGATTATTCTCGTATCGTTGATTATATTGAAAACAATCCATTGAAATGGGAGGAAGACCAATACCGGTAGGGGCAATCCCTTGTGGTTGCCCGAGTACCATTGGGATAAGGACAAGCCGCTGGGGTAAGGACGAGCCACGGGGGTAAGGACGAGCCACGGGGGTAAGGACGAGCCGTCGGGGTAAGGACAAGCCACGGGGATAAGGACAATCTATCGGGGGTAAGGACAATCTACCGGGGGTAAGGACAAGCCATTACCCCTACGGATGCCCGAATGGTGGATGGGGTAGGGGCAAGCCACGGGGATAAGGACAATCTACCGGGGGTAAGGACAATCTACCGGGGGTAAGGACAAGCCATTACCCCTACGGATGCCCGAATGGTGGATGGGGTAGGGGCAATCCCTTGTGGTTGCCCGAGTACCATTGGGGTAAGGGCAAGCCCATCTGTTCCAACTAATTGACACCAGGATGAGGTGAACATCGTCGTCCGGCATACCTTGGGGTTCTCTCCAAGATTAGATCAGGTGGAGGTGCTAAA
>PHBX01000012.1 GCA_002842045.1 Chloroflexi bacterium HGW-Chloroflexi-3
TCTGGCTGCCAGCACCAGAACAATAAAACTTGGATTATCAACATTGGTTTTACCGCAACGTAATCCCATCGAGGTAGCGAAATCTCTGGCAACATTAGACAACTTATCCGGGGGTAGATTAATCGTCAGTGTGGGTATCGGCTGGTCAAAAGGTGAGTATCAGAATCTCGGATATGACTTTCATACCCGGGGAAAGCGCATGAACGAAGCGATAAAAATATTGAGAACTTGCTGGAGAGGTCAAAGCAATGTGAGTTTTCATGGTGACTTCTATCAATTTGATAACATGGTTTTCTCTCCAACCCCTGTCCAACCAGGTGGACCTCCACTCTGGGTTGCTGGAGATTCTCAAAAAGCTTTAAAACGTGCAGTCGGACTGGGGGATGGCTGGCATCCAAATGCAAACTCACCCATGGAATTAAAAGAATCCTTACATGATGTACAACCAATTATTCAAGTTCGTCCATTTACGGTAGCTGTCCGATCAGGTATTTTTCTCGGAGATCATTGTAAGTTAGAATTATCAACAATAATTTCTGGAACCAGGGAAAAAATTATTCAGCAAATCAACGATTATCAAAATGCCGGTATGAATTATGCAGTACTTAATTTTAGAGTAAATTCTCAATCTGAGAGAGAAAGAGCCATCAAACAGTTTATGCAAGAAATTGCACCAGCCTTTAGTAATTAATTATGAGAAACAAAAAAAGAGTCATTCATCAGTATTTTCAATCAAAACGACACATAATACCGATCTGCCTGGCATTTCTCATGTTTTCTATTTCTGCTTGTGAGGGACAAGCACCTCGAATTGAAACATCATTACCAGATACGATTTCAACAAATTTTGAGATTCCAACACCTGCGAGTTCATTTTCAGATACTTCTGAATTTCTTCCTACAAACCCACCCACTGATTTATCTACACCATCAGAAACAATTACATCCTCATACACTCCAGAACCTACCCAAACATACACACCTGATTTATCTGCAACGGCTACATTGACTCCCACAATTACACTCACACCTACGCGCACATTGATTCCATCACGAACACTAAGACCCTCACGCACACCTATACCTACCAAAACACCCACCCCGTCTTTAGCCTTTTTCCGGATCAATAATATTGGTCCATTTTCTTTTGTGACCTCCCCCATTCGGCCTGAAGCGATTGTCAGCCCGGGTGAAGATGGTTTGATCATCGTTGAATTAATAGGTGAGGATGGCAGAACGATAACAAAGGAAAATATTAATTATCAAAGTTATCTGGGACGACGATTTGGCATTGCACCAGAAGTGAGTTTTGAATTACAAAGAGTATCGGAATACGGCAGATTATCGATTTATACAAAAGATCGTTATAGTCGAATGATGGCATTAACTTCAGTGGATCTCGTATTATTACAGCTGGGAAGTAATAAAATAACCCCGCCAAAAGACTTAACCGAGCCCTATATTATTCGACGACCGGCTGCAGGTGATACCATTCAAGGTGGTGTGGTTGTCGTGCAGGGTCTGGCGCGTATACTCAGTACAACACCAATTATCCTCGAGTGTATTGATCCTCAAGGCAATATCGTGGGAGATGCAATAATTGAAGTAGAAGCTCCCAATCAAATCCTAAGCCACATTTCATTCGAAGCTTATATTCCTTATTCAGTTGATGAAAGTACAAACATTCGCTTCACAGTGCGACAGGAAAGTGCATCCCGCTTACCCGGTATTTTATATTTATACAGTTTTGAAATTACGCTTGAACCTTAGGTAATTTATTTACAATCTCAAAAAAATTGTCTTTCAAATCTTGCAAGCTTACAAGCGCATGATTTCGGAGTTTGTCATCCAAATCCAGATGATTGAATTGATCCTCATCAAAAACTTTCTTCCTGCCATCAGGAAAAACCCATAAATCGAGGGCAAGATCTGCATAGGAAATCAGGTGATCTGTGATGACTGCAGGTTTACAGATGTCACAATACCAGCCTTTCAAGCTGTTATCATCCCGATCTCGTATTTCGAAAATGTTATACCATCTATCTTTAAAAAAAGCTTCCAGAAATCGATCATTACGTTTAATCACAATATCGAGCAAACTCGTATCCTCCCGATTAAACAAAGCTTCCACCATCACTATATTTTTTTCACGTAGCAATTCCCTACCTTCATATCGCCAGGTCTCAACACCGTTCGCATCTTGTTTTATCACTGTAATTATTTTCATTTTTCAGCCTGTAGGAGATTTATCCGCTTCGGATCTATAGAAATTTTAATGATGGATCCAATGGATATAGGTTCGTCCACTAGAAAGGAAAACTCCATGTCGCCCATTCGTAATTTCACCCGCCATTGATTTCCCAGGAAGACATCATCCAGAATATGTGCCTGGAATTGATTCATTTTTTCGTCATTCAGAGTTAATGCATCAGGACGTAAGAGCAATATAACCGGATCCCCCAATTTAACATTTTTCGGTAATCCTGTTTGTATTGAAAAATCACCAGATTTTGTAATAACTCTCAACGGCTGAATGGATTGAATAACACCTTCAAGTAAATTGGATAAACCGATGAATTTCGCTACCCAGGCATTTTTTGGATTTTGATACACATCTTCCGGTGTTGCATTTTGAATAATCCTGCCTTCATTTAATAAAACCAAACGATCTCCAATCGTAAACGCTTCCTCCTGATCGTGGGTAACATAAATGGCAGGAATATTACTTTCATGCAGAAGTAATCTCAATTCATCCATTAATTGTTCGCGTAAATTACGATCCAGGGCACCTAACGGTTCATCCAACATTAATAAACGCGGTTCAGGTGCCAGAGCTCGTGCCAAAGCAACTCTTTGTTTTTCCCCTCCTGAAAGATCCGCGACCTGACGGTGTCTGAACTTCTGCATTTTTACTTTGTCGAGCACCAAGTTTACTTTTTCTTCAATTAAATCAAAAGGTAAATTTTGCATTTTCAACCCAAAGGCTACATTTTCAAACACATTTTTATGTGGAAATAAAGCATAGTCCTGAAACATGAACCCAAATTGTCTTTTGTGTACTGGTATGTCCTTTAGATTTTGATTATTCCAATATACATCTCCGGATTCTGGCGCTTCAATTCCGGCAATGATTCTCAATAACGTGCTTTTTCCGCTGCCTGATCTGCCCAGGAGACAGATTGTTTCACCTTTTTGAATATCAAAACTTACACCTTCCAATAAAGGCTGGTTTTCATATTCTTTGTAAAGGCTTTTCACAGATAACATATTGAACCCATTTCTAAAACTCTTTGATGTTTGGTAATTTTAATCGTTCAATCAGGAAAATCGAAAGTGCGCAAATGATCATTAAGATGGTGGACATTGCCATAGCTTGCCCATAATTCAGTCCACCTGGTTGTGACAGATAGCGGTAGATCGCAATCGGTATCGTTGGCTGTTCTGATCGCGCCAGAAAAGTTGTTGCGCCAAATTCACCCAGTGATATTGTGAAGGAAAACAACGCTGCCGATATAATAGCGCGAAACAAAATCGGAAATTCCACCTGCCAGAATGTCCTCCAGGGGGATGCCCCCAATACCATGGCAGAATATTTCAACTCGCGTGGAATGGAAGCAATTATGGGTTGTAAAATCCTGACGACAAAAGGCATGGCTACCAGGGAGTGGGCAATGGGGACTAACAAAGGAATTGACCGAACATCAAGCGGCGGGCTGTTGAAGACCAGTATAAACCCCAAACCCAATGTAACCGCCGAGGTCCCTAATGGCAATATCAGGATGGGATCAAGGAGTTTTCCCCAACTTGAGCGTGATGAGATAACGCTCGCAGCCAAAAAACCTAAAAATAAAGCGATTCCAACCGTTATAAGTCCAAAATACAATGAATTGAGAATTGCATCAATGGGAGGGACATAAAAGAGCGATTCACGCCGATTCAAGAATAATTCTTGATAATAAACCAGAGAAAATCGGTTACCAGCCAACCCTTCTACATTTCTATTGGTATCTGTCAATAAAAAAGAACGCAAAACCAACGAGAACAAAGGTGCCGCAAATAAAACAACCAGATAAGACATTGTACCAATCAGAAATGATCTTTGTTTCCATCCCGTAATCGATTTGGCAACTTCTTCAGGATCTCTGGGGGTTAAAGCGACGGATTTTGTTTTAATTATTCTGGAATATAAAATTGTCAACACCAGTGTGAAGAGTAATTGTATTCCTGAAAGCAAGCCTGCCACTGGTAGATTGAGCATGTGTAAGGCTTGAATATAAATTTCCACTTCCATCGTCGAAAACTTTGGCCCACCTAATAATAAAATCACGGCAAAACTGGTAAAGTTGAATAAAAAAATGAGGAGAATGGCAGATAGGAGAGCAGGTTTCAATAAGGGGAAGGTTATTTTTTGCCAGACTCGCACCGGGGATGCACCTAATGTCCTGGCAGCAAATCCTATTTTGGGGTCCAATTGGCTCCACGCTCCACCCACAACACGGATGAACACTGTTGAATTATAAAAAACATGGGCGAAAAGAATGGCACCTAATGAATTTAAGATTTGAATCGGTGGATTGTCGAGAGAAAAAATTGTTTGTAACAGTAAATTAAACCAACCTTTAGGTCCTAATAACGCATTAAACCCTGCTGCGACAACCACTGTAGGCATGATAAAGGGAATAGTTGTCAGCAGGCGAATAAATGATTTTCCAAAAAAGCGGTATTTTGCCATTAAATAGGCAGGTGAAATACCAACAATAATTGTTAGCAGAGTGGATAGGGAGGCTTGCCATATTGTGAAAAACAAAGGCTGAGTGATAACCTTGTAAGGTATAGATGCAAGCACTTCCGATGTTGTTGCCTGCCATGCCACTCTGAAATTTGCTAGCAGCGGCTGAAAATAGAAAATCAACATGAATGCAAACGGCAGACTCCAGAGCAAAATAGCTGGGATCGTCCGAATGTACTTCAGGGCTTGTTTCAACAGTCTATCTCAAAACGACCAGTGTCCAATTCTGTATCCATTTCTCCCGGTTCTGTGCAATTAAGTCCGGATCCAATTTTGCAGGTTGATCTGGTACCTGGGCAAATTTCTCAAATTCAGGGGGTAATTGGGCTTTTCCATTGGCAGGGAAAACAAACATCTGTAATGGTAAATCTTCCTGAAAGGGTACATCCAGAAGAAAATCAACAAATTTCTCAGCTAATTCCCGTTGCTGAGTACCTTTTAATATACCTACAAATTCAATCTGGCGAAAACATGTGTTGGTGGCAATTATAGATGCTGTTGGAGCATCATCCAGAGGCGTTTCTGAAAATATTACCTCCGCTGGGGGACTGGATCCATAGGAGACCACCATGGGTTGACTCCCTTTACCAGCAGACGCACTGAAATTGCTATAATAAGCGCTCTCCCAATCATTTACAACCATAACACCATTTGCCTTCAAATTCGTCCAAAAATCCAGATATCCATCTTCTCCAAATTCAGCAATGGTTGCCAGCATAAATGCAAGACCAGGCGAAGATGTGGCCGGGTTTTCTACGACCAACAATCCATAATATTCAGGTAATAATAAATCACTGAGAGATGATGGAATCGAGAGCTTATTTTCCGCAAAATAGGCTTTATCGTAGTTAATACAGACATCGCCAAAATCGACCGGCAAGGCATTATTCTCAGGATCCAACCGGAGTGAATTATCAATATTTACAAGCATTGGACTGTTATAAGGTTCAAAGATTCCCTCATCCAGTGCTCTGGATAAAAATGTATTGTCAACCCCAAAAAAAACATCAGCCTGAGGTGATTCTTTTGTTAAAATTGCGCGATTTAATGCAGCCCCTGTGTCTCCGGATAATACAAATTTTATTTCTATATTATTTTCTTTTTCAAAGTTAACAATCAAATTTTCACTGACTGCAAATGAATCGTGTGTCATCACGTATAATACGCTTGGTTGGGTATCCTTAACTGTGGGTATGGAAGAATCTTGTCCTCCATTACAGGCACCTAAAAGGATCACAAAAAAGCTGGTTATCAATATTATTAATTTATTAATTTTCATCATACTCCTCATCTATTTTAGGTCGTGAGTTGAATCCATGAACACATAATAATTCTCCAGATCCAAATGTGATTTTTGCGCTTTGATCTGTCAATTGATTAGAGATACCTCTTGATTTCCATCGAAGCAGATCCTCCCCATTCAGTGGATATAGAAGTCCGGTTGTTTTAACGCCTGAAACAACTTCACTGATGGGAATTAAGCTTACTAAATCGCCAGAAGCACCTTGTATTATTTGTTCGGATTTACAATAGAAAATCTCACTATTTTTCGTTAATATTTTGAGATTTACGTTTAGGTATTTTGGATTGGAGAAAAACAGAAAATTCACAAGGAAATGGTCGATTCTTCTACCCGTAGCACCCAGTATGAGAATCTCTTCAAATCCCAAATTCAAGACATAATCAACAGCCAGTTCTAAATCGGTCTCATCCTTCTGAACAGGAAATTTAACAATGTTTACACTGGTCTGTTGGTAATATTCCAAATCTGCTAAATCAATTGAATCCAGATCACCAATGATGATATGAGGTGTCAATCCAGAATTCTTCAAATGTTGCAATCCACCATCAACAGCAACCAACAAATCCGACTGATTGATTTGCTTCACAATTCGGTCATCTTTTTCAAATTCGCCATTTACAAATAAAGCTGCTTTCATTTCAATCCTTAAACTTCGAAGAACAAAAAACCCACCTGTCGGCGGGTTATAAATCATTGTGCGCATATTCCTCCGCCGGCATGATCCGGATCAGGTTTGCGGGTCGAGAACTTTTTTTGTTCTCCTCTCAGCCCAAATGGACTCCCCGTTGCTCCTTATATTTTCATAGTATATGAGAAATGAGGTCAATGTCAAGGACATTGACACACCTTGTTATTGTTTTCCAAATTTTTGATGAAAATCCTATTTTTTCTCCTCTCAATTTCAATATAATAATGGCTCTCGAACTGTTACGAGAGCATAATCCTGTTAACTTTTATCAGTCTTATCGTCTGGAATTGGACAATATCCAGGCACAGGGAAAAGGAAACGATTTCTCGCAATCCAATCATAAATTTTTGATCCAAGTCCAAGCTTAATCGATAACCAGAAAAAAGGAATGAAAATCCAAAGTAACGGCAAATGACCTGAGATTAACAAGAGAGCTTCCATTCCTTCTTTACGCACATTCCCATTTTTCACAACTTGAATTCGATTCATAGCCTTTTCTAAGGGGATATTATATTTTTCTAATAAACGGGGGGTAAATAAATCAAGGATCCTCAACTGATTCATCCAGTCCAGTTTCTTCAGGTTCCTGGCACTGAAAACACAAAATGGGCAGGTGCCATCGTAAAAAACAATCGTATCCATGATTAATTCAGATCCTTATTCTTTCTCATTTCATCTATCTTACGCGACGCTGCCATTTTTCTTTGATTTGCAAATTGCGGGGAGAATCATCCTCCCCTAATTCCAGAAATTCGCTCAAAAGCCTTGAAAATTTACTACTTTCATCCAACATTGGGAAGTGCCCTGATTCTTCAAAAACAATGGAGTGTATATTTGACCGAAGTGATTGAATAATTTCTAAAGATGGGACCCGGACAACAGAATCGTTTTGACCAAAGACCATTAAGGAAGTTTTCTCGTAGGAATTTAAATTTCTGAGTTGATTGGTCGTTTCAAGTTCCGAAACCGTTGTTTGTATCGCATTGGGATCATTTTTAGATTCGTCGCTTCTGATCGCCTCTGTTTCGATCCCTTTTCCCAATAATTTATCCACAAGGCCAATGTGGTCTCCTAAAAGTAAACGGGTATTCAGTGATTCAAATGATAAAGGCAATGAAATGGATAAAATTTTCTCTACAAGTTCAGGATTAAGGAGCGCAAATTCAAGTGCCACGATAGCACCAAAGCTATGTCCTATAATCGAAACCCGGGATAATCCAATTTTTTCGATAAAAGCCCTCACAAATTCGACCTGGTCTTTAATCGTGTATTGATTGTTCTTTGCACTATCACCAAAACCCCATAAATCAAGCGCATAGGTTCTGTTCGTAGATGAGATTGTTTGCATGGTTGGAACCCAATACCGCCAGGATCCAACCCAGCCATGTAAAAACAAAACTGGCTTTCCGCGACCGATCACTTCATAATGGGCTAATTGACCGTCAATGAAAATCGCGCTCATGCAACCCCGTCAAGAATTTCTTTTAGCCGTCTGTTTAGATCTTCGGGTGCAAATGGTTTTAATAAATAATCCACCGCTCCTGCTTGCAAACCAGCCTTTATTTCCGAGTCCTGTCCTTTGGCGGAAAGAAAAACGATCGGTATATGTTTGGTTTTCGGATCTTTTTTTATTTTTTCACAGGCTTCATATCCAGACATGACAGGCATACGCACGTCCAATAAAATTAGCTCTGGCATGATTTTCTTTGCCATGTGGCATGCTTCTTCTCCATTAGCAACAGAGACAACTTCATGTCCACCATATTTCAAGGTAAATTCGATTAAATCCCGAATATCCTGTTCATCTTCAGCGATCAGTATCTTTGACATTAAGCATTAACCTTTTCAAGTTTAATGGGGATCATAATTGTGAATGTTGATCCTTCTCCTGGAATGCCGGATGATTCCATTTTTATGGTTCCTCCATGCATTTCAATGAGGGTTCGCGCAATTGACAAACCTAAACCTGTTCCTGCAGAATTCACATTAATTGCATTCTTGCCCCGGAAGAATCTTTTAAAAATATGTTCCTGTTCTTCCCTGGCGATACCAACCCCAAGATCTGCAACCGAAATTTTGATAAATTCCCCCAGGGATTCTACTGAAATTGTGATCACACTTTCGTCATACGAATATATTCGGGCATTATTGAGAATATTTAATAATGCCTGTTCAAATCTTTCCGGATCAGCAAAAATGGGTGGGATTTTTCCAATTGGATTGATTTGATAAGTGATCTGTTTTGAATCAATCATTGTGGAATTTTTGTGAATTTCAACAATATCTTTAATTTTTGATAGCAGGTCGAATGATTCAGGTCTCAGAATGATATTCCCGGATTCAATCCTGGAAACATCCAGAATATCATCCACCAGTGATTTTAGTCGGTTCGTGTTTGTTTGAATAATCTCAAGAAAGTGTTTTTGTTGTTCATTGATCATGCCTGAAGCACCCAGCAGTAGAACTTCTACATATCCTTTGATGGATGTCATTGGCGTGCGTAACTCATGGCTGATATTGGAAATAAAATCCGTCTTCAACTGGTCTATCTGTACCTCGACAGAAATATCTCTAAAAACAGAGACTGTACCTAAAAAGTCATTACGCCAAATTACAGGAGATAGATGTACAGAAATAATTTGATTTTCATTTAAGTTAATTTTTTCAGAAATTACTGCATCCGAGTGGATTTTTGATGGATGATTTGTCCATTCATAAATCCTTGAAATCCAATGATTTATTTTGTCTCCATAATAAGTCTGCAATCCCTGTAATGAACAATCGAATGCATTCTCTTCTATCTTCAAAATGATTTTTGCGGACTTATTTAAGAGCATAATCTCCGAATGGACACCTGTAACCAGGACACCATCGGCAACTGCTTCCAGAATGGCTTGTGATCGACTGGCTTCAACTTCCTGATCTCGTAACATTGACCCAAGATTTTCGGATTGATCATGTACTAATTTAAAGATCTCAGTATTGTTCAAAGCCATACTGATCTGACTGGCGATTGCTTCACCTAATTCCCGATCCCGATTGGTAAAGAAAGCAGGTGATTTATGGAAAATCGATAATATGCCCAAAATCGACTCCCCAAATTTTAACGGGATAAACATCCAACTTGAAAAAGGTATCGTCAGGTTTTCTTTGGAAAAATCTTCAACCAGAATTGAATTTTTCTCTGCAAATACTTTATTGAAATAGGTTTCTACTGAATCTAGTGGAATTACGGATTCATCGTTGGTTGGTTGATGAATTGCCTGGAATTTTTTCTCTCCTTCAAGAACATACACCAGACTACCTGACACATTCATTGAATAATTTATCATATTCAATGTGCTATCCAGAATCTGATCGATATCCATACTACCAGAAAGTTCGATTGATATTTTTAGAAGCATTTCTGTATTGCGATGTTCCAAAACCAGTTCTTTGGTGCGTTCATCCACTCTTTCTTCAAGGTTCTCTTTCAATTCAACTGTTTCTGACAGTAAATACGCATTATTTATCGCCAAAGATGCCTGATTTGCTATCGTCAATGCCAACTCTGTTTCATTGTGTAAGAAGCGTCTTGATGTTGGAGATTCCAATCCAATCCAGCCAAACACTCTGTCTGAACTACACAAGGGAATTAATAATACTGATTTTGTTCCTCGCTGAGAAAAATATTGGTGGAGTGATGAATCGATATCTTTTTCTTCAGCTATTTCCTGAATATGGGATATACCTCGAGATTGAATTAAATTCTCGAAAAGTGGTTGTTGGTTAACGATTATATCGGAATAGTTTTCGAACGCTGGTTTTTGGAATGACAATCTAATATCACCATTTCCTCTTAATAAAAAGATAGAAATCATTTCACAATTGATAATATTCGACACATAGTCGGCTGTTAACTTTGTGATGTGGGATATTTCCAACGAGCGATTTACCTCAGACGAAAATTGATTCAACCAGGTTAATTTTTGAGCGCGTTCATCCAGTTCTGATCCTCTTCTGAGCGAATCCTGGTACAAACTGGCATTATCTAAAGCGATAGCTGCCTGAGAAGCAAAGGCTTCCGCCAATTGCACCAGCTCCTCTTTGTAATAATCCTTTTCTTTTTTCTCTAAGGCGATCACTCCAATAACTTCCTTTTTCGAAATCAGTGGAATACCCAGCCAGGATAAATTTTCAATTTCCATGAATGATGGAAAACGCTCATCTTCTCGTATATCCGCAATGACAACGGATTTTTTGGTGTTAAACATCTCCTGAAAAAGCAATGAATCATTGATTTGCACTTTCAAGCCCGTTCTGTCTTCTTGATCAGCAAATCCGTCTGCTGCGATAATTCTTAAATGGTCCTTTTCTTTTTCCCACAACGTTGCCGTTTGATAATCAATCAACTGTCTCAATTGATTCAAAATTGAATCTTGTAATTCCTGTCTATTTAAACTGGCTGAAATGGATTTAGAAAGATCTGAAAGAATTTTTAATCGTTCTGAATGTTTTTCAGAGGTTATGAAGAGATCAGCATTCGCTAATGCTAAATTAGCCTGTTGTAATAATGAAAGGGTGATCGATACATCTTCATCAGAAAACGCTTTCTCTTTATTGAAAATCTCCAATACCAGAACACCAATACATTGATTGGATGAGATTAAAGGTGCTTGAAGACACGCACTCGGAATTTGATTTTGAGTAGCTCGTAAATATTGAATAGCCTCTGATTCAGTCAATCTGTAACTCATAGGAAAATTCATGTCATTCAATACAATTGTTTTTTGATGTTCCCAAATTTCGACCGGGAGACTAGGACTCACGAAATGAATTTGGAGTAAGCTTTCAGAATGGTTATTAAAATGTTCAGGTTTGATAGATTGATCATGTTTATTCCACATACCAATCCAGCCTGCGTCTGCAGAAGGGACAAATTCCATCAATTCTTCCAATAATTCTTTCAAAATAAGTCCTGGTCGAAGACTGGTTATCTTTTGGCTAAAAAGATTGATTTTTTTCAATTCATCAATTAATTTATCCTGTTCCATTTTTTCATTGATCGCTTCGAGTGTTTGCATGGATAAATTTGCCTGGTCTACTACATACGCCAGTTGGTTCGCCGCTGAAAGGATCAGTTGAATATCACCCTGATCAAAAAAGCTGAGTGTATGACTTCCAAACCAAATTTCCCCAATGCCTTGATTTTTCACAATCATCGGAACGACAATTGCAGATTGAAAATTACATCGATCCACAATATTTTGATAAAAGTTGGGAATAGGTTTAGTTTCATCAAATTTTCCAATTAATAAAGGTTCTTTCGTGTGGGTAACAGTCCCAATAAAATCTGAGGATGAAAGAGATAATTCTCCCTCGTTCAGATTAAGTTTCCATTGTCCAAATTTCGAATCCGGTTTCCACTCCAATTTCATGCTGACTTGATCTACCAGAAATAGTCCGCCCACATCAGCATGCAACAACAGTGATAATTCATTGATAGAAAATGCTAACACTTCACTCAATGTAGCATTTGAACTGGCTAAGGATGAAATTCTTCGTAATGTTTCTGCTCGTTGTGTTCTTTGTCTTGATTGAATGAGCAGGTAAAGATTTTCTATGAGAGGGGCAGTTTGATTTGCAACGATCATTAATAAATGCATCTCATCCTGTGAAAATGTTGTTGCACCGTTATGATGATTGGCCGCCAGTATATATCCCATGGGCTCACTGCCTGGAGACAATGGAATCAAAACAGCTTCCCGAATGGATGCAGCACTGGCAAGATGTGATAAACCAAGGTCAATCCATTGCTGGTTATCCATTGCATTTTCAACAATCAAAATATCCTGAGATAATACGATACTTCCCGCAAGGCTGTCTGGATCGATATTGATACGGATTACATCAACGATTGGATCTGGTAAACCTTTAAATGGTTTCTTGGCCTCCAGGATATTCGTTTGTTCCTCATAAAGAATAAAACCAAAGATATCAATCGGTATGAGGTTTTCAAAACTATTTATAATATTTTTGAATAATTCTTGTGGTTCCTGAATTTTACTGAATGAGTAGGATAATTTCGCTAAACCACTCAATTCCAATGACTTCCGCTTAACTTCTTGGTTCATCCAGGCGTTATATAAACCAATTGAGATCTGATGTAGAAATCCAGATTCCAATTCCTCTTCTATATTTAAGATTCCCTTAGATTGTTTACTTCCTAAGACAATCACTCCGGTTAGGGCATTGTTGATCCACAATGGAATACCCATAAGTTCATGAAGATCTAATTCCAAAATATCGTTAGTCATTATATATGGGGTAGCTTGTAAATCTTCAAGATAAATTTTTTCTTGTTTCTCAATAACTTGCCCGGCAAAACACTCATTCACGTAATACCGTTTATGGGATTGCTGAGATTTTATAATTTGGAATTTGTGGGATGGATAGGAAATTATCTCTTCTTTTTCATCATTCCAAATCGCTATCTCTACATAATCAGCTGAAAGTCGATTTTGAATTTCTTCAAACAAGATTTGAATAATTCGATCCAGGTCTTCGTTGTTTGATATCTTTTCTAGAATCTTCAGTGATAATTCAGGAATTTCATCTTCGACGACTCGATATTTATTTTGAATTTGATCTTTGATGAACGATACCAACATCCCGTCAGATGTTTGATAACTATAAATAACATACATTTCATCATTTAACTCAAAATCGTATCTACCGGGTTGGGTGAATATCTTATAAAAATCTTTGTTTTTCGCTTTTTTGGTGAGTAAGTTAAAATCAAATTCTTGGGCATCTTTTAGATCCAGTAATTCGCTAATCCCCGAACTTTGATACCTTACCCTGCCACCTTTTTCAACCAATAAAACTGGATGAGAGTAATCAATCACTTCGTCCAATTTAGCCGTGGGGATATCTTTGTTTTGCTGTTTAAGTTTAATCAATGGCATAATTGAAACCCATAAGATGCCAATTATTGCCAATGTGATAAGTCCACTGAAAAGATAAATAATCACCCTAAATATCCAATTTTATTTCTGATTATCATTTCTTCGTTCTTCAGCAGCTAATTCTGTGATTTCTCGGATATCTGCAAATTGATGAGTATTGGGTGATACCATTCCAATAGATAATGTCATTAATGGAGCATAACCCTGAGTACCTTTTTCATCATGGACAGACAGGTAACCCTGATCTCGATCGATAAAGTTGTAATGGGTTTTTATGGTCTCAGCGAATTTTTCCTTGAGACGGGGGAATAACTTTTGTGATTGGCTGAAATCTGAAATCATGACGAAATTATCACCGCCTGCATGACCAATAAAATCATAATCCTGTGTGCCAATCTCGTCCAAAATATCTCCTAATAACATGCCAGTAAAACGCAAAACATCATTGGCTGCAATAAATCCATATGCTTCTTTAAATGGCTCCAAATGATTGATGCGAATATCGAACAACGACCAATTCTTCTCGCGAATGATTTTTCTCAATTGATCTTCAATTAATCTTCCTGAAGGTAATCCGGATTGGGCATCCGTCAGGCTTTCTCTTTCTGCTCTGGCAATTGCATTTTGGACCCGTAAGCGTAATTCTTCAATATCGAATGGTTTGGTAATATAATCATCCGCCCCCAATTCCAATCCCTGTAATTTATCACCGCGCTCATCCTTTTGCGTTAAGAAGATAATTGGAATGTGACTGGTGCGTGTATTGATTCTCAAACGGCGACACACCTCATAACCATCGATATCGGGTAGCATGATATCTAAAATAATTAAATGGGGCATTATTTGTCTGGTTTTATCAAGGGCTACTTCTCCTCGAGGAGCAATATCCACATCATATCCCAGACCAGAAAAATAAATATTCAACATATTCGAAATATCATGATCATCTTCAACAACCAATAGGCGACCTTTACCCATCTATACCTCCAAAAAAGTAACTGAGAAATAATCGTATCATCTCAATAAATCGGGGTAAACGGGTGTTTTTGGCGGACGCACGCCCGCCAAAAACACCCAGACCGCTAATTATTGAAAGGACACAAACAATCGAACAATTGCATATCATCCATTATCAATCCTTACAATTCAAATTTCGGAATTCGGATGATATACTAATTATACTTAATACGATTAACAAATGGGATCAAAGCGACGAGGATTAATTTGGAAAACTGGACATACCTTTATCCGTTATCCGTTTTCTCTCGGATAGAATTGGCGGTGAAGGTCAGATTGTTTTAATTTGTGGTGGTCACTTTCTTCATAAGAGATATCATGATCGATCACCCGTCTATTATTCGAACTGATTAAAACCACATCTGACTCTATCGTTCTGGCTGGAAAAACAACCAGACCGGATCCAATACGACAATTATGTCCTACGCATCCCCCTAAGACCGGTCGATTTGCACTGCCCAACTCACCATTTGCATCTTTCGCCCGTAAATCGACTGGCAATAAATTGAAGTCTGTAAATGTGGTGCCAGCCCCAACAAATGAATTTCGGCCGACAACACTCATCTGAAGACAGGTATTCTGAGCAACCATACTATTATCCATTAAGGTGGTCATAAAAAGCGAGGCGCGAAATGGAAGAAATGTGCCATCACCAATCACAGACAGCATTAAATTGCACCCCTGCGAAATATTTACATTATTCCCAATAATACAATTTTCAATGACCACCCCAGCACCAATCGTAACATTATCACCGATGGTTGATGGCCCATGAATAACAGCACTGGGATCAATGGAACAATTTTTTCCAACGGTGACCAATTTCGAACAGGTTAATAATTGCTTACCTTCATACATGGATGTGAATAACACGCCTAACATAAATTTCGGATCATTCTTTAAGCGCAATTCAAATCGAGCACCTCTGGCAAATAATCCAAATATCGCATCGGCAATGAAAACATGCACCCAGGAATCGATGGCAATCAGACTCTGTAATGGAACCTGGTAAACCAGATCTCCCTGGTTAAATGCCATGTAAGTTGGCACATGATAGTAACCAATCTCCTGCGCCTGCAGATCCATGACTAACGGTTCAACCTCATCCACCGGACCATTCGGGTAATACCAAAGATCAGCGAAATAAAGGTTATCCTTTTTCTCATAAGAGCTTGATAGTGGTAGACAATGCTCTCTAAAAGCTGCATCTTCGATGGTAAATGCCGCTCGCATAGCACAATTTTTTTTCATTGCTAGGTCGATAAACGATTTGATGAAAGTTTCATCAAAGAATAGATTATCCCGAAACACAATACAGGATTTATTTTCAATCGGAATTTTCTCTTCGGGGTAAATATCTATCTCCTGATTGGTATATGCAGCCAGAGCATCTCTTTGAATTAACCATAAAGGTTTATTCAGGATTCTCAGATCTCTGGCTGGTTCATTAAACGGTAATACCTGCCTGTTGGAGCGCAGAACAATTCGATAATCTAGCATTAATTACCTAGAGGTTTTTTATTAATGGCTATCTGGAAATATATGTCTGAGCTGGGATCGCTCGTTTCCTCTTCCATGGGATAGTAACGGCCTCCACTCGTCCAGGTGAAAAATTCGCGTAATAAACCAAAAATATAGTGAGAGTAGAAGCGATTCCAATATGGAACTGAGTCGTTTGCTACTACTTGCCAATACCATTTAATTTCATCCTCATGGATTTCTATGCAGGCACCACAATTTTGGAGCGCGAATTTAGCCAGCTGCTTCAATCCAAACAAGATTCTTTGTTGAGAATTCAATAACCGATAGGAGTTCTCGGTTAATGAATATTGTTTACCATTTTTCCTCAGAAAATACCGAAAACTTGCCTCACCAATTCGATGAGCAATACCACAAGATCCTCGTTCTCCATATAGCAATGGAGCTTTTTCCAATAAATTGAAAATCTCATCTTGTGTGCGTGAGTCGAAATTCAAATAATTATCAAATACAGAAGCGGATCTTTCCAATAAGCTTTTTTCTGGAATTCCAATCGTTTCTCTTACCCCCTCCAGCAATATGTCGGTCATTGTACCAGAGCAATTTAAAGTTGATGGATAAGTCATTTCTTAATCAGTCTCCTGATTTATGAATTCATGGATTAGTTGTAAAAATAACTTCGGTTCTTCAAGCATAATAAAGTGACCGGATTTAGAAAAAATTTCAATTTGTGCGTGGGGAATCCCTTGTTGTAATGGTTTATATTGAGCGGGTGATACTATATTATCACGTTTTCCATACATTCCCAATACCGGAATTTTGATTTTATCAAGCTCTAATCTCAAATCTACCTGATTAAGTGAACGAATGCTGTTAAGAAATGATTCCAGATTTGTTCTTGACAAATCATGATCAATAATCTCAGGAAATTGAGGGTCATTACATATCATAGGAGATATTTTTCTTAATGTTTTCCGGAATAATCCAAAATATCGAAATAAGAATTCCGCAATGCTTCGTTTACCAGCCAATCTTAAGGGGAAACTCAGGGATTTTCCTTCAATTGGGGACCCAATCACAGCCACTTTTTGGATGCGGGTCGGATCATTGATTGCTGCCATCAGACTTACCGTCCCACCCATACTGTGGCCAACGAGAGGAGCTTTTTGAATTCCTAATTGATCCATAAATTGCCTGATCAGATCTACAAAATCCTGTACATTATATGAGGTTAGCTTATCATCTGAATCACCAAACCCCCAAAAATCAAGTGCATAAGCTCTATTCGTTTTTCCGATCTCCGACATGGTTTGCTGCCATAGTCCCCATGAACCGAGCCAGCCATGTAAAAAAATTACAGGTATCCCCTTACCAAAAACCTCATAATGTAATATTCCTTTATCAGTTGTGATGGACGACATCAGCGCAGACTATTTTGCCTCCATCTCGGCCAAAATGGTATAAAGTAATTCAAGAAGGATCTTCTTAACCGAGTTTTTATCGTGTGCTACACAGGGTAAAAGTTTAATTTTTGGATCCAATCTTAGAGCAAAACGCATGTCTTCAAGATCCCACGCATCGTCCAAATCTTGTTTGTTGGCAGTTACCACATATGGAGTTGGAGCATAGGCACGAAACGTTTCAAGAATATAACGTGCTTCTCGGAAAGTTTCTGGTCGGGCACTATCCACCATTACGATAAAGCCCAGCATACCTTCAGATAGAATTTCCCACATGAAATCAAATCTTCTTTGGCCTGGTGTACCAAACATATAGAGTACTAATTCCTTATCGATCGTGATCCGCCCAAAATCCATGGCAACAGTCGTAGCATTCTTGATTTTCTCCGATTCGAGGGATATTTTTCGTTCGGTGGAGACGACATCAATTTCACTGATTGACTGGATAAATTCTGTTTTTCCTGAACTGAATGGGCCTGTTACTACAATTTTTACTGTTTGCATACCTTACCTGTTTTCAAATGGCACGAATTCTATCGATAATTCGATTAATCAATGATTTCTGTTCTGGTTTGTTCGTTTTTGGAAACGCTCTCGGTTGTGTTGTAACAGTCTGTTCTCGAGGACGAATTACTTCAACCAAACCAGCTTGTAGTAAAGAGTACACGATTCGTCTGATTTCTAAATCATTTAATTTTGTTGCTTTTGCAATCTGACGCATTGTGTTTTTGGGATTTACGTAATAAACCACCCGCCATTCTTCAACGCTAAGATTGACATTCCTGATATTGATTCCGGGACGATCACTAAATTTTAATGACATATCCAGGGAAGGAATTTCCTGTTGTAATTGTTCCCACTCCCTTAATTGCCGAGACCCTTCTATAATCAGGTTTTCAAGATCCATACGGACTGGAATTTTATCAAAAGGCTGCAATGAATTAACTTCGAAATGAAAAACACCTTCCACCCAGGTGAATAACTGCCGAACGATGCCCACAAAATACTGTTGTAAACTCTCAATGATATCAAATTGACTTAAATACCCGGCATTAATTAATAGGATACCAAGTTCCTTATCATTCATATTAGCTGCCCGTTCAGACAGGATGGAATACTGGCGAGAGCTTATTTTTTTGCTTCTTCTTAAAATCCCTGCTAAGGAATTATCCAGATGATCCAACTGGGCATAAATCAATTTGCCCTCACGAAAAGTAATCTTGGCTACATCGGCAGGTCCCTCAACGACCAGGGTACCTGTTTTACAGGCAAGATTTACAAGATTTAATAATTGGGTGATAGTAAAATCGCGCAGGTTACCTTTTAAGGCCATTTGATTTCCATATCTTAACCAAGACTTGAGAAATTATACAGGTAAGCAGCATGTAAGTCAATTAAATCTTATTTACGAATTCGATAAGTATTTAATCTCGCCTGCATTTGCTAGTAAATCTCCTGTATAATTTTTCCAATAAGGATGTGTTCACTTCTATGCTAAATATTGTCAGTTCACTTAATGGTCAGGATCTGGGATTCCTAAAGATTGTTGCCAACACCTGGGGAATAGAAATCAAAGCACCTGATGCCTATACCGCCAGAACTCAATTAGCATTTGAAATGGATAATCCAGAGATTATTAAAGAAATTTACGAAGTGTTTCCTGAAAATGTTCGTCAAGCCTTTGATACCCTGTTAGATAACGAAGGAAAAATTCCCTGGGCAAAATTTGCACGTGATTTTGGTGAAATCCAGGTAATGGGATCAGCCAGAAGGGATCGTGAAAGACCAGACCTAAATCCAAAAACACCAACAGAGTATCTTTGGTATAGGGCTTTTGTAGGACGTGCATTTTTAAGCACAGAAACAGAATCTCAGGAATATGCTTATATCCCTGAAGAAATATTTTCCTACCTGGAACCCGTCCATATACAAAAAAAACAAATACCTGGTCGTTCTGCCACATCCAAAGAAACCCAAACCATTTTTACTGCTTCAGATAGAATTTTGGATGATATCTGCACTCTATTGGCTGCTATCCGAAATAGCTTTTCGATTGAAATTCTTCAAGAATATTGTGATATTCCCGCCGATTTTTTAAATAAACTTATCATTGATTTAAAATTAATTTCACAAAAGGGGATATTGGATCCTGATCAGGTACGATTATTTTTAGAAACATCGCGTGAAAAATCATTCTTAATGCTTATCAATCATTGGATTGAAAATAAAAAATTAAACGAAATGGAATTAATGTCGGATTTCATCATAGAAGGAGTTCTTGATCGCAATCACCACAAAGTCCGCCAATTTCTACTCGATCAAATCTCTCTGATACCAGCCGGTCATTGGTGGAATCTCGAAAGTTTCATCTCATATGTCTATCAGATCAATCCTGATTTTCAGCGCCCTGCGGGAAATTATGACACATGGTACATCAAGAAGGCTAAAACAGGTGAATATTTGCGTGGATTTGAGCATTGGGATGCCATTGACGGCACTTTTATTCGTTTCATGCTCACCGGACCATTATACTGGTTGGGATTGGTTGACCTGGCGTGCAGCGAAAATGATAACAAAATCCAGGCTTTCAAATGTTCAAATTGGTGCTCGGATTTGTTATCCAACAAGACTCCCGAAGGGATCAAACCGGAAGATGTCAAATTTTTGATTGATTCATATGGAAAAATTGTCATCCCTCTAAGGTTTTCCAGAACAATTCGATATCAGATTTCCAGATTTTGCGACTGGAACGGAAAATCCAAAGATGGATATGTTTTTCAAATTTCTCCCGTTTCCTTGCAGAGAGCGAAAGATCAGGGATTAAAAATCAATCATTTCCTGAAAATTGTCCAATCTGTACTACCCCATCCATTTCCGCCTAAATTAAAAAATGCATTGGAAAAATGGGAAAATCTCGGAACGCAGGCTCATTTCACGCAAGCAATTCTTTTACATGTTGCAAACCCGGAAGCAATCAATCATTTACAAACAACATCTGTAAAAAAGTTTATTCAAGCAGTTCTCAATCCAAATACTGTTGCTGTAGTTCCAAATGGGATTGAACAAGTTCGAAAAGCATTAATTGAAATTGGATATTTAAGTGAAGAAATTCCGTCATGATCCCTGGAAATATCAACAAAATTCCGAATTAAACATGTTCTTTGTAACCATGGGCTACAACATGCTTCGGATATAATCAAATTATCAAATTTCAAATTTTTTCACCTGAAAAGAGGTCTATATGTCAAACCGATTAGTTTGGGCTGAAGAAGAGATTCAATCTTTAAGTGATAACGGATTATACAATCATATTCGCACTATCAGTTCTCCTCAGGGCGCTTGGTTGATTGTGGATGGAAAGAAAGTTTTAAATTTCTGTTCGAATAACTACTTAGGGCTGGCTAATCATCCAAAAATGGTAGCGGCTGTCAAAAAAGTGGTGGATGAATATGGTGTTGGTCCTGGAGCAGTTCGTTCCATCGCTGGAACAATGGATGTGCATCTGGAATTAGAGAGTCGTCTGGCTCAATTCAAAGGTGTGGAAGCCTGCATCTCCTTCCAATCAGGATTTACAGCTAATCTGGCGACCATCCCTTGCCTGGTTGGTAAAGAAGATGGCATCCTCTCGGATGAACTGAACCATGCTTCGATCATAGATGGCTGCAGGTTATCAGGTGCTACCATCATTCGTTTCAGTCACGCTAATGTAAAAGATTTGGAAACAAAAATTATAGAAAACAAAGACAAGTATCGCAGGTTATTAGCCATTACGGATGGTGTATTCAGTATGGACGGTGATCTGGCACCATTAGACAAGATTTACGAAGTCACCAGCAAGTACGAAGTTATGTTAATGGTAGATGATGCTCATGGAGAAGGTGTTGTAGGCAAAGGCGGACGTGGGATTGTGGATCATTTTGGCTTACATGGAAAAGTGGATATTGAGGTTGGTACCATGTCCAAAGCTTTCGGTGTCATGGGTGGAATGGTTGCAGGCAATGCAAAATTAATCGAATGGATTCGACAACGTGGCCGACCATTCATCTTTTCATCCGCATTAACACCTGCTGATGTAGCTGCCTGTTTGATGGCAGTAGACCTTTTGGAGGAATCCACTGAATTGGTTGATCAATTATGGGAGAATGGTAATTATTTCAAAGCTGAAATGAAGAAATTGGGATTTGACACTGGATTATCCCAAACACCGATTACCCCGGTAATGTTAGGGGATGCCAAATTGGCAAAAGACTTCAGCAAAGAATTATTCAACGAAGGCGTATTTGCGATGGCATTGGCTTTTCCAACTGTGCCAGTAGGAAAAGCCAGAATTCGTGTCATGATTTCCGCAACCCACACAAAAGAAGATCTCGATCTTTGTTTGCAGGCTTTTGAACGGGTAGGAAAAAAGTTAAATGTTATTTAGTGAATTCTATTGGTAAACCCATATATTAGTAAAAACACGCTATCAGGCGTGTTTTTACTAATATATGCTGACTTATTCTTCTTCGGTGAATGGATCATATGTTGGGTTTGTACCTGCCCATACACATGAGGGTTGAGTCAGGAGATTACATTGTAAACCATGTGAACATCGATGCCCTACAACGTGTGGTGGTTGATCAGGTAGATATTCAGGCGGCAAAACAACGTGAACTTCTAATTGAACTTCAACGCCAGCATGTTTACAATATTGGGTTTTTGCTGGATACCATCTTTTTTCTGCCATTTACACCTCCTTCGAGAAAAATCTCGAATTCAACCTTTTAATTATATCATTTTCGATTCTTTTAATTTTTGACCATTTTATAAATTGTTCCATTGTGAGAAATCAAATACAACTCTCCAAACACATCTTCACCAAAAGAGCTGATGTTTACGTCTGTACTAAACAATTCTGATAAAGTCCAATTTCCTGCATCATCAGGCAACAAACCCCAGACTTTTCCAGTACAAAAATCACCAAACACATAAACCCCGTACCATTCTGGCAAATCATTTCCTCTGTAAACATATCCACCTGTAACCGAACAACCCATACTATGGTCATATTCATAAATTGGATTGATCAAATCCACTTGCTCGGGTGGGACACCTTTGAAAGAATGCGTCCCTTCGCGATAATACCATCCATAGTTAAGACCTGGTTCAGGGTTGGCTGGTGTAAAGTTAATTTCTTCCCAATTCCCCTGCCCGACATCAGCAATCCATAAATCCCCTGTCAGGCGATCAAAAGAATACCGCCAGGGATTTCTCAATCCCATTGCCCAAATCTCGCCTCTGCCACCACCACCCTGGTAAGGATTATCAGAGGGAATTGCATAAATTTCCTGATCCTGCACAGTTATTCGAAGCATCTTTCCCAATAATGTATCTGGATTTTGTGCCCTCATCTCAGGATCACCTCCAGAGCCACCATCCCCCAAACCAATGTAAAGGAGACCATCCGGACCAAATACGAGGTTTCCACCATTGTGGTTTGAATAAGGTTGTTCATAGGTCAAAATGATTTGCTCACTACCTGGATCAGAAGATTTCCGATCCTCATTGGCAACATACCTGGCAATCACAGTATCTCCACCACGACCTGAATAATTCAAAAAGAAAATTCCGTTATCTGCATAATTGGGATCTAATGCAATACCTAATAAACCTTGTTCTGATCCTCTTGTGGTAGTTTTATTCTTTATATCCAAAAATGGTTTTTCTAGCAAATCACCTTCTTCCAGAACACGAATGATGCCATCCTGTTCAAGAACATAAATCAACAAATTTTCATCAAAATAAGTGGTCATTCCCAGTGGTTTGATCAAACCTGATGTGATTTCCTGCCATTGATACTGGGAAGGATCGGGGAATGTCTTAACAGTATTAAGAGCACCTTCTTTTATTTTTTCCACATCCGGTGTTGGGTCATTTTCTATTGTTTGAGTGTTCGTCCCAGTCGGAATGGGAGTGTTTTCAGCTGGATTTGTGGCAGATGGGATTTCCAAAACCGATGGCGTAAAAGTCACATCACTCCCAGAACATGAAGTCAACACAACAACAATCAGGCTGCTTAAAATCATAATTCCTTTTAATTTCATAAATTACCTACCTCTTAATCCAATTATAGCAACCTGAATTTAAAATCTCGAGAGTATATATATTGTTCAGGAAAATTTTGAACTTTTTTTCATCATTTTGCTACGTTTATATTTGATATATGGAGCTGCAAGTTTTCGGATGTAATATTTCAACACAATCGGATGCAACCACTTGCCCCCATCCCGATAATGGATTTTCAGCATATCCGGCCAGCAACGATCGTCTTCAGATATCGTTTTTGTGTCACCATGGAGGCGAAAATTTGCCCATAATTTTGTTACATAGACTATTTTGCTGATTTTTGCCAGCCGTAACCACAAATCATAATCCATTGCAAAATAGATAGATCCATCTAATGGAGCTACATTTTTCCACAAGTCCGACCGCCAAAAAGCTGCTTGTTGTGGGATATGCACAAATCCAGTTCTCAACTTCTGATAATCCGTTTGTTGAGCATTAAACTTGCCTACGACTCGATCTTCTGCATCAATAAAATTACAATCGCCATATACCATTCCCAAACGAGGATGTTGGGAAAAATAATCCACTACTTGAGATATAGCATGTGGTTCATAGGTGTCGTCTGAATTAAGCCATGCATATATTTGCCCATTCGCTTTATCAAATCCCTGATTAATTGCATCGGTTTGCCCCTGATCTTTTTCTGATTGCCAGTAAGCAATTCTTGAGGAATATTTCTGAATGATTTCCACACTATTATCCGAAGAATTTCCATCCATAATGATATATTCAATATTCGGATAATCCTGATTCAAAACCGATCGTATGGTTCTCTCAAGATATTTTCCCTGGTTGAAGGATGGTGTAACAATTGAAACAAGGGGTTGCATTGATTAATCCTCAATCTTTTGGTTCAAATCAAAAATAATATAATCACCAGTCTCTTCACGAATTTGGTAATTATCATAGAGTATTCTTCTTATTTCTGGTTGATTATTCAATTCTGCCATTTGAGTAACCAGGAAATAATCCATACCTTGGGTTTGTTCCATAAACAAATTTAGAAGATCAAATTTTTGTCCAGCCAGTTCACGAACAGAAAAATCAGATGTAGACATCCAGTTTTCGATACCTGTCCAACTCCAATAATTCAATCGATATCCGTAATCCTGGGAAATCCCAATAACCCGATCATCAGGTTCAAATACACCAGACATATTCTCCCAAAATTTGACTTCATTGTCGTAATTATTTCTTGCCAGTGTCACCCGCACATTCCAGGCGTTATATATCATATAAAACCCCAAAACACTCAGTATCGCCAGCGTACTTAACCAATTTGGGAGCTTTATACCAGAAATAATCTGACTAAAAACAACAGAGACACCTATGGCAACAATCGGTACCAATGGTAATTGATAGTAATCATGAGTGGACATGTGGTATGGGAAGGTAATACCATAGACAAAATAACCGATAAATAAAGCTGATAATAGGATTCTATAACTGGTTTTTCTTAATAAAAATATACCAATGATTGCAGCCAGAAAGAATTCGGTTCCAACCACATGGTTTATCATTTCTATCCAGCGCAGCCAGAATACTGGATCGATCCACATTTGCGGGAAGAATCTCAAACTAAATTGGGACTGTAAATCGCCAATGATGACTAAGCCATAAATCATGTAAAGAATGTATGGCAGGATAGCCAGTATACCAATGATCCAAACAGATTTACTCCGCAGCAATGACAAAAAATTTTTCTTTTGTGAAAAAACAATTCCGATCATTGCAAATGCCAATGGAAAGATCACAACAGATTTTATGAAAATCGCCAATCCAGTAAAAAGACCTGCCAATATAGCGTTTTTAATACTATCCTGGTCAATCCAACGTACCATACCCCAGATCGCAAAGATCATAAGCATGACCATGAGTGGATCAGGTTGGAATGCCCGGCTGGCAATTGCTGTATAAGGCATTACCATAAACATCAGGAGTGCAAACACTGCAGCATTCTTATCGATCATTCTTTTGGTTAGACTCAATAAAGCCAAACCACCAAGAGTCCAGAAAAAAATTGAATAGATACGTGCTATCCAAAGAACCTCCTGTCCTATGATCTTATACGTGAAAGCTGTTAATCTTTCCATCACCGGGGGTTCAATTAATCCCTGCTTTTTCCATAATCCCACTGCGAATTCTTTTTGCCAGGCAGGAACGGTTTGCAAATCCTGATAAAACATACCCCGGGCTTTAATCGCAGAATAAAGTTGTCTGGTTGGATGAAAATCAAGAGGTGCTTCTGTTAAGTCGTAAAAACGAATGCCTAATCCAATTAATAAAATTACAACAATCGAAATCACATAAAGCAAACGATGTTTATTAAATAAATTTTCATCCATTTGTTCAATTTCAATATTTTCGTGATCAGATTTCATTTCTCTTTTCCCTTTAGGTCAGGTCTTTTAACCCAATATCTCAATTTGAGATATACCTCTTTTAATTTGAATAAACCTATGGGAGCTAAGATTGCATAGACCATGCGATGCCATTCTGGAAAAATAGTGAAAAAGTCCAATTTCATGCCTTGCCAATAAACATTTACTGCTTGTGAATATTGACCTCCATCTAACAAATATCTGGCATTCATGCGATGGGCACCTGCCAAAATTTTCTTATGGTTGGACATGAAAATTTGATTCAGAGCTGGATTTTTTTCCATCCATTCAACCAGACGATATGCTTCTTTTCCGAATTCTACCGCATGGGCAACATTTTTTGCGGTTGCATGAAAACGAGCTGAAGCCCAAATTTTATTTGAATATTTGATTTGTGCATTAGACGCCAACCTTAGCCATAAATGATGGTCTAATAGAAAGTGGTAAGATGTATCCAATCCTCCTGAAGATATCACCAAATCTTTTCTCATGAATACTGCTGGCTGACCGATGATCTTGAATTGCATCAAATCCACCAGATTCCAGTGTCCATATTTCATGATATTGGTTATTTCACCCTGTTCATTGATCGATTGGACATCTCCGAATACAAATGCAACCTCGGGGTGGGATTCTAACAATTCAATTGCTTCTGAAACCACTCCTGCAATATACAAATCATCCGAATTCAACCAACCAATATATTTTCCGTTTGCATGCATCAATCCTTTATTAAAAGCATCAGCCTGACCATTATCTTTTTCAGATACCCACCAGGCTAACCGATCCGCATAATTCTTAATTATTTCCTGACTACCATCTGAAGAATTCCCATCAACAATAATATATTCCAGGTTGGGATAATCCTGATTCAAGACGGATACCATCGCCTTTTCCAGAAAATTAGACTGATTAAATGACGGGGTGATAATGGAAATAAGCGGTTTATTTTTCATGATTGATTGTTTGGATTACTAGAATTTTTTTCATTAAGGAAAGAACTTAATAGAGCTTGTTGTAATCAACTTTTTCGAAAATGGATAATTTCCCACCAATGGTCGCATCCAGCACTTTTCGTCCATCTTTTTCAAATGCTTCTTTTGCCATCCGGTACCCCACTTCTGACATTTCTAAATCAGGCAACTGCCATCGAAAGCCTTTTCCAAAGTAACCTGGGTGAAAATGGTTGGGATCATCTCCCAGGGAGATGATCGTCGTATTCGCTTTTCCTTTTGTTTCGAAATTATGGTCGACACCGATTAATATTACTTCGCTAAATCCCATATAATATGCAATTTGTAATGCTACATAAGTGACGGTCGCACTTTCCCACAAACGATTTCGGATATCTTTTGCAAATTTTGGTTCAGTGTAGGTTGTATACAGGAAGAACAAGTTCTCCTGTTGCGTTAACCAACGCTTTCCGGCTCGCCAGGAAACAAATCGAGGGATTTGTAATTCCAGAATTTCATTTGCACATTGTTCAATGACCAGGTCGTTGACTGATACATAATAACTGGTTTCAAAGCCCATATCATCAAAGGCAAGATAAATCCGGTTCATTCCAAATGTATATTCATGTTTTAATTTTGTCAGATCAGTCTGTTTCAAACTAGGCCCATTTCCTAATATGAAACATCGTTTTCCTTGATGAATGTTGCGAAACTGTTCAAGACTCTTGCGAGATGTGATTCGCCAGGAATCAAAATATGCTTCTGGAATTTCATTGCTTCGTTTGAAAAAATCTAACGAATCCCTTACGGCATTTAACACTGGCACCGGAAGAATTTTTTTGATCTGATTTTTCATTACTACTCCGTACTCAGCTTCGCTGTAGCTCCACCATCCACAACAATGGACTGTCCAGTCATAAAGGAGGATTGTTCGTCATCAGCCAAAAAATAAATAGCATGCGCAATCTCGGATGGCATACCAATGCGACCATTTACAGTCCGTTTTGCCAGATTTTCCAGGCGTATCTGATCGAGGTGAGCTGAAAGCATGGGAGTATCTACAGCACCTGGAAGGATGGCATTCACCCTGATATTATCCTGCGCAAACTCTATTGCCATGGATCGTGTCAGTGCAAGCAAGCCCCCTTTACTGGCTGCATAACTGCCCACACCAGAAGATGTAGCAATTGCATGCACAGAAGAAACATTTACGATTGCTCCCCCACCCTTATTTTTTAATAAAGGATATGCCAATTTTGCCCCTAAAAATACTGACCTTAAATTTGATGCCATGACAGCATCCCATTCTTCGACTGACGTTTCCAGCAACGGTTTTACTACTTGAAGAGCAGCATTATTAATCACCGCATCCAAGGAAACGGTAAAATTCCTGACAGAGGAATAAATCTCCTCAAGCTGGGTTGGATCAGATATATCAGCCTGAATAAATAAGCCATGGCTTGGAAATGATTCACCAAATTCATTTCGATCAACACCAATTACGATCCAACCTTTTTCATTAAACAATTGGACGGTCGCCCGGCCCATTCCACCAGCCGCACCTGTTATTAACATGACTCTCGGATTTCTATTCATTATTTCCTGCCATTAATTGATTTTAAAATTGTCTAAGCCTGTTGGTTCAATCCCTAATCCAATCAAAAGATTTTTGATGGTGTTCCAGTGGACTCTTTCCCAGGCTTGTGGACTGGAGTTTGAATTGTGTGGTGCCAGCATCACATTGTCCATGGATAATAATGGAGAATCAAGCGGTAATGGTTCAATTTCAAATACATCCAGTGCTGCACCAGCTAATTGCCTTGCTTGTAGCTTTGCAACCAATGCTATTTCATCAACAATAGGTCCTCTTGCGGTATTGATTAAAACAGCTTCCCTTTTTACATAGCTAAGAGTTTCTTGATTAATTAGATGTATACTGGTCGGATTCAAATCACAATTGACACTGATGAAATCAGATTGTCTCATTAATTCTTCAAGCGAAACCATCGTCAATCCCTGTTCAAGGATAAAATCAGGTTCAATGTCACGGATATCATTACCCAGGAGTTTCATCCCAAATACTTTTGCCCGTCTAATCACTGCTTTCCCCACATTACCAATCCCAATTACCCCAAGGGTACATTCACTTAATGATCGTCCTGGAATTTTATCCCATTCACCTGATTTTATAGCAGCATCCATCCAGGGTAACCGCCGGGCGAACGCCAGAATATATCCAATAACACTATCAGAAACCGGCAGCGTGAAGGCATTCGGAGTATTTCCAACCATTACACCGACTGAACTGGCATAAGATATATCGATCGAGTCAATTCCCGTTCCCCATTTAGAAATTACTTTCAACCGTGGTAGGCATGCATCAATCACTTTTTTTGTAAAGCGATCATCACCACAAATGGCTCCATCAATCTGTCCGGAAAATTTCAGAATCTCCTCTTCAGATAATCGCTCATGCACTTCAGGGACAATCACATCGATGCCATATGATTTTAAGACAGGAATAAATCTTTCTTTAAATGGAATCATATAAGGTGCAGATAGCAAAACTGTTGGTTTCATAATTCTCCCAGGAAGTTGGTATCGATATGGATTATACCAAATCGCTTTTGGACTGATGAGAAATCATTAAATCAGCTAAAAGAAAATCAAGTTCCTCATCAATGTCAAATGCTTCCGAACGATCTACATCAAACATCATGGGTCTTTCACCAATTCGATTCCGGTGTTCTACCAATGTTCTTCTCTGAAATAGGTAAATACAGGAGTTTTCTTCATAAATTGGAGGGAGATCCTGGGTTCTTAACAAAATAGATGGATTATGGTTGATCGGCCTGGTCAATTGATCCCAAAATCGTGTATGAAGTGTCGTTACCGAAAAAAGTGAATCATATGCCGGCATATTGTCACATAACTGGTTAATAGCTCTTGAGATTGTCTCAGGTTTTAAAAGGGGGTTGGTACTGTGAGTCTGCAAATATAAATCGGCTTCAATTTTATCGGTATCATGTAATAAAATTTCATTCATCGGGATTGTATCTACGCGTAAATGCTCTGGTCTGTGAATGACCTTTATGGATGGAAAGTAAATTTTTATCCCCTCAATAATTTTTTCACTATCCGTGTCAACAACGATTTGGTCGATTTCCGGTACTGCCAGCAAACTGGATAAAATATAAAAGTATAAAGGTTTTCCGGCAATCAATCGAAAATTCTTTTCAGGAACTCTAACCGAATGATGACGCATAGGAACTAAAGCCGCAATTTTCATTTTTTTGTTCATTTCTCATCCCTTCCAGATAATTCCTGATAATGAATCGGTTTGATTTCGCGTTCCATTTGTTTAATCTGATGACCGTTTCTGGGATAGTAAAAAGTCTGTTTTAATTGCCATGTCAAAGGGCCTGATTGATGATATCCCCGGTAAGTTCCATAAAATTGGTTCCAGCGAAATCCAAACACACTCTTCCAAACCTTATTTAATATTTTATCCCTTCTGGCAATTTTCAGATCATTTTTTACATTCGAAAAGAATGCGGATAATAGATCGAAAATACCAAATTGTTCTTGAGGATAAATCATTTTAAACGCCATGCCTTCCCGGCGATACCGATTGGAAATCCCACGCCAGGATTCATTATGAACGTGAATGATTTCTGCTTCAGCCACGTATGTAATTCGATACCCCTGTTCATGAGCCCAACGTGCCCAGGCTAAATCTTCCAGACCAGGTAAGGTCTCATTATACGCATTTTGTTCCCAGGTTTTTTTTCGAATGGCTGCATTGGCATTATTACAGAACGGGTGATCCTGATTATAGGTTGAGATATCTGGAAACCAATGTTCAAAAATTCTATGCTCTGAAAATTGTGTGGTTTCCATTCCGCGTTGTTTACCATAACTGATAGCCACTTTTTCATCTTCAAATGGTTCTATAAGTCGTTCCAACCAGTCTGGATAAACCGGGTAAACATGTGCACTTGCAATAATAACAAAATCTGCATTTGCATGTGAGATTCCCAGATTAAGCGATCTTCCAAATGTAAAATCTTGAGGTTGGATATTCACAATTTGAACGCCATATTCAGTTGCAATCTCAACGGTACGGTCAGATGAACCAGAATCAACCAGAATGACTTGCACATCCTGAATACTTTGATGGCGAATTCCATCCAATAGTCTGGTTATGTGTTTTTCTTCATTGAAAGCGCGAATGACGATAGAACAGGTAGGTTTCATCTTTCCAATTCGAAAGCTGTTTCTTTCAAAATCCCTTCTGAAATTATTCGTAAAGATTCGGAATTTTCTGGGAGAAGATCTTGCCAATTAAAATCTTTTAATTGAACATACCCTTTCCAGACCCGATCCTCTTCCAAAAATTGATCAAAAGGCAATGATACTCGATACAACTGGGTATACATGAATTTTCTTGTGTTTTCAATAAATTTATCAGGCATTGACACTTGTTCTGCATCCAGAAAATCTACAAAAGTCTTGATGAATTCATTTCGATTTTTGGGGAAGTAAACTGTCTCTATCTGTGTAAAACGTGATTTACCTGCACATAATACAGGAATTCCTAACAATGTCGCCTCTAAACCTATTGTGGAGTTATAAATCATCACAAATTTAGATTTTTGAATTAGCTCATATGAGCTGAAATATTCAGTTGCATCAACGAACACAACATTTTCCAGCGCATCCACCCGATTCAATTTTGCCCATTCAGCAACAGATTCACGGCTAGCTTTTCCTGGCCTGGCTTCATCAGGGTGAGCACGAATGACAAATAACGTCTCTGGATTTTTTTGGATAATGGTCAAAACCTGATCCAGCCAATCAAACATATGATTAAATATCACATTTGCATGAGACTGGCTCGTATCAAAAATTACATTCGTAAAAATTGGAACGATTTGTTTAAACTTAGTTGATAATTTATTAAATGAATCACTTAAGGTTCGCATGGTAGGCCAGAAACGCACACCTGCCATAGTAAAATTGCCTTGAAATCTCTGTTCAAGATATTGGTCAAGAATTTTATTCTGATTTTCTTTGAGTGAAAAATTCTTCGCTATTTTAATCGGATAGGCGGTTGCATGATCATAGGTAAAGTAAGCACTGAATGGTTGTAATCCGACTTCATGCGTAATAACCGGAATATTATTTTTTTGAGCTATCCATCGAACTGTCGCTTCAGGAAAAGACATACCATTAAATAAAACTACTTTTTGTGGGTTTTCTTTCTCCATTAATTTGTAAAACTGAGAAGCGATGCTTTCTGCAGCAAGAATATAATCTCTGAACAATGTTTTGGTCTCTTCATTATCTGGTAAATGATAACAGCGTAAAACCCAGCGAATAGCAGGTAATACCAACACTCCAAAAGGAATTTCATGATATTTGTACTCAGATAATTGTTGGATGGATAAATCAGAAATTTGTTTTTTAATTTCTGATGAAGATTGATTTCCAAACCAGGTAACCTCTGAATACTTATACATTCTCTTTGATTGTCTGATACAAATTGTGCAGGGAGGGTTATCTAATGGTTGGTTGAGAATACTCCCCAACATGCAATGATCCATCCCGGCATCACAAACAAATTGAATAACGGGTACTCCCTGTAATTGAAGGCTCCATTTCGTGATCAAAGCAAATCCAGCGTTTAAACTCATCCCTTGCAAGCGAGTCGACACACCCATAAATACCACAGGCTGCTGGTTGCTCAATTTTGATTGCTTTTTGATCTCTTCTGCCAGTTTCGCCAGGCGCTTATCATTTGCATTATGAATCCATCGTTGTCGAACACCAGCTTTGATCTTTTTAAACTTTTGAATCATCAGAAGGAAGTAACCCTGCGCAATTTCTGTAAGGATGATTTTTCACTATCGTAAACTTTTTTAACTCCATCCCCCAGGGCTTGCTCGGTAACTCGAATATATTTGACCAGTTTTTCCATTCCTTGCGGTTCTACAGATGCAGCTTGGTCAGATCCCCACATTGCTCTATCCAATGTGATGTGCCGTTCCACCAGACATGCACCCAATGCCACAGCAACTGCTGAAGGCACCAGACCGACTTCATGCCCGGAATATCCGATTGGACAATCGAATTCATTTCGCAAAGTTTCAATCATCCGTAAATTCAATTCATCCGGAGGGCATGGGTATGCGCTGGTGGTATGGGTGATAACCAGATTTTCACTTCCGATTTCCTGGATGGCAGTTCGAATCTGATCCATCGTGGACATGCCTGTTGATAGAATCAGTGGTCGTCCAGTTGATCTTAGTTTCTTCAACAAAGGCAGATCTGTCATTGAAGCAGAAGGCACCTTATAACAGGCTGGAGAAAATTGCTCCATGAAATCCACTGAAGGCTCGTCCCAGACGGAAACAAACCACGTAATTCCTAATTCTTTACATAATTTATCGATTTCACGATAATCCTGTTCACCAAATTCAACCTTATATCGATAATCCAGATAGCTGATGTATCCCCAGGGGGTATCACGCATTTGGGATTGTTGTTCCTTTGGAACACAGATTTCAGGTGTCCTTTTTTGGAATTTGACAGCATCTAACCCTGCCAGATATGCTTCTTTAATTAATTTTTTGGCTATTTGTAATTCACCATTGTGATTGATTCCGATTTCTCCAATAATATAAACTGGATAACCTTCACCAACCATTTTATTATCGATTTGTATCGCTTTTGTCATTTATACTCCTTTGTTCATGATCTTCTGGATTGTAACAACAAGTCACAAACCTCACGTACAGCTCCCTGTCCTCCATTATGCCGCAGGACAATGTCAGCCTGTCGCAAAGCTACTGGATGCGCATCAGCAACTGCGAATGAACATCCTACCACAGGGAAACAGGGCAAGTCATTAATGTCATTGCCAACATAAATAACCTGTGTAGGATTGATCTCATGATCCATTAAATATTTTTTTAGAACAATTGATTTTTCATCAATACCTTGAATAACCGGTAGATTCAATTTTTTACAGCGAGCCTGGACCACCGGATTTTTTTCAGAAGACAGGACAATCATTTTATAACCAGCTTTTTGTAACATATTCACACCCATTCCATCCCGGCGATTAGCTGCTACCATTTCCACACCATCCTGGTTTACATAGACTCGGTCATCCGTCATAACCCCGTCAAAATCAAAAACAACCAGTTCAACGATTTCCGGAATTGGTCTTCTTTTATTTCCCGGGACAACCATCTCCAGACCACCATACCAGACCAACCATTCAGCTCTTTGCCAATCGGATGGCTTATCGATATCCACTGTAAAATCCGGATTTATATGGATAGGTTTAATTTTACTTCCAGACATCGATTTTTTTTCAAGGATAACATTCGTGCGAATGACATCAATATGGCCTGTTTGCCAATAAGTATCCGGTAATGCTTGTCGCGCTGAATTGTATGGTTCATTGATCCCATCAACACTTAATAAACCTGTCATCAACTTACTGACCGGATCAATTCTCCACATTTTATAGGGATTTTGCCCCGAAGGAACCACCCCACGAACAGAATCAATCGCAGGATCACTTAATATGATCTCGATTGCTTCATCGACAAGGTTTACTGGTCGAATGGGAGAAGTTGGTCGTAATTGAACAACCAGATCTGGAACATAATTCTCTGATTCCAGAAGCGTTTTGAGAAGATTTTCGAAAACCGGAAAATCCAGCGTGGAATCCTGTGCAAATTCTGAAGGGCGCAGAAATGGAACTTCTGCCCCAAAAGCTCTGGCCACGTTCGCAATTTCCTCGTCATCTGTGGAAACGATGGTCCTGGTAACGTATTTGGAATTTAATGCTGCCTGAATGCTATATGCAATTAATGGATACCCAGCAAAGTTTTTGATATTCTTTCGGGGTATTCCCTTTGATCCTCCCCTGGCTGGGATCACCGCCAGAATTTCAAGGCTTGCTTCTACCATGCTGTCCATCCACCATCAACCACTAAATTAGCTCCAGTCATATAAGAGGATGCGTCAGAAGCCAGGAATAAGCATGCGCCATTCATCTCATCCTGATCAGCCATCCTTCCCAAAACTGTTCTGGCTGAGTAGCGTTCTGTAAAAGTTTCATCATGTTGGTTGTATACTCCACCAGGTGTCAGTGCATTTACTCGAATTTGAGTCCCCATATAGTATGTTGCCAGATATTTGGTCAAACCTAACACCCCGGCTTTTGACACAGTGTAAAAAACAGGTTTATATTGTTTGGGTTGTCCATCCCGCTCATATAATCGCTGATCAGGTCCAACCAGACCATAGGTCGAACAAATATTAACAATCGAACCCTTATTGTGCTTCAGCATCTCTTTCACGGCAGCCTGACAACACAAAAACATACCTGTAAGGTTCACATCCAACGCTGATCTAAACATATCGACAGGATAATCTTCAAAACTATTATTATGTTGACCTACATGTTCATGATCAAATTTTGGATCCATAGCGGCACTGTTAATGAGTGCACTTAAGATCCCAAATTCCTTGATGGTAATTGCGACCAGGTTTTCAACAGAACTTTTGTCTGTTACATCTACCTGGACACCTATCGCTTGATATCCGGATTTCCTTAATCCAATGGCAACTTCTTCAGCTTTATCGATCAACAAGTCAGCAACCACCACACCTGCACCTGCTTCAGCAAGAGTCTTTGAGAATTGACGCCCTAAGAGACCAGCCCCACCTGTAACGATCACTGCCTTGTTCTTCATGTCAAATTTTTCAAAAATATTACCTATCATCGTATCCTCTAATTGAATGTTAATAATTTTTTCGAACAATTTCTAAATCATAATGATTATTCCAGGTCGACTCTTCTTTTTTCAATCTGACTGAGATAAATGGCAGAAACAATTTTTTGTATTTTAATGCCATCTTCAAGCGTACAGATTGGGTCTTGATTACCTTTGATAAATTCAACGAAATTTTTCATTTCATCAATAAATAATGTGTTTCTTTCAAAATCGGGAGAAGGAATATACTCATACCAGACTTCATCTTTGGCAGAATAACATCTGGCTAATCCGTCTTTATTATCCCAAGTTATTGTACCCGAATCACCAATGATTTCTACTACATGTTTTCCAGGTCTTTGAATGTAATTAAGATGGACATGGCCAATAACATTTTCAAACAATAAGGATATATCTGCAATACCTTCTGAATCAATTTGTAAATGATCGATAGAATTATAGGCACTCCACACTGAATGAATTTCACCAAACATCCAGCGTAAATAGTCTATCGGATGGCAAAGCGTGAGGATCACTCCACCCCCCATATCCTTCCTGGCGCTATAACTTTGTCTGTGATCTTCCCAGGGATGCCAACCAGGTTGGTATTCTCCCCAATGTGAACGTGCTGAAATTACATTTCCAATCAAGCCTTGATTGATCCAATTTTTTACCTGATTCAATCCTGGATGAAAGCGGTATTGAAATCCTGTCATGACTTTGCCACCACCAATTTTCAGTGCATCTTGTAATTCAGGAATGCGATCCATTGAGTCAGAAATAGGTTTTTCAAAAAACAAATGGCATCCCTGTAAAGCAGCTGGAATTGCTACATCCAGATGCAAGGCAGTGGGATTAGAGATGATAACGGCATCTGGTTTATGTGATAATGCTTTTTCGTAATCAGTTTCAACGACAAAACCTTTAATTTCATCTGTATCCAGTGTACTTTTGTTGGAACGGTACAAAATGATGTCATCATAACCCAGGGTGACAAGATTTCGAAAATGCCTTCTGCCAATCGATCCAAACCCAGTGATTAGAAAACGCATGGCTATTCTCTCCTAATAAAATGTTGGCCAATTATTGAATACAGGAAATTAGCAACCTGAATTCCAGAACTGGCATTTGTAAATGTAATTTCACTTTCAACAAATCTCTTTCGATTTTCTTCTTGATATGATTCTTGATTCAAAGCCTGGTTCAGGGCTTTCTTGACTGACTCTTTGTCGAAAGCTACCTGACCAGCCTGCGCATCCCTGAATCTTTTATGGGTTGGCCATTCACCTATTTCTTTCAGGGAGAGTGAATATTTATTTGGATCATTCCATCCTCCAGGAACATCAATACAAATGCTAACTATTGGTCTGTTATGAATGGCAGCTTCTACAACCATCGTGGAATAAACAGTTGTAAACACATCAGAATATGCCATCATGGAGGTTTTTTCAGGCATATCTTCCCCGGAGTAATATCCCAATTCACCACCCAATGGTACCGGTTCAACCATGTGAATTTGCTTGCTGTCAGATGCTAATTTTCGAATTGCTTCTTGTTCGGTTTTAAAGTGCGGATCATCCAAAAAGTGGTTTGGATGCAATCGAATGAGTAACTGTGCAGGTTGATCCAATTGATCATTTTCAATAAGATCCACCAAAGTTTTTATATTCTCAATATTGGGAGCGAATGTGACAAAACTACATGCAAATGAAATCAATTTTCGATTAGGGTCAAGTTGATGCAATTTATAATACTCTTCTTTTTGCATCAGCCATATTTTTTTATAATAACCATCGTAGGTTGGTATTCCACCAACGTGAATCTGTCCTGGATCCCAATCTGATCCATCCACCAATTCTTGTTTCTGAATTTCTGACCAACAATTGATCCAATCAATCGGAGCCCCGGAAATGCTATAGCTACTGGGATTATCCCAACCCACTATAACCGCAGCCGTCGGAATGTTTTGTCTAGCTGCTTCTCGTAATAAATAGCGGTCATATCGCCATCCTGGTGAACTGGCCACCACCAACCCTGGTTTGTATTTTTTGAATAGGTCCGAATAGATATCCGGTGTGTATTTCAATTGTTGTTGATAAACAAGCTTTCTGACGATCTTGAAATGACGCATTAAAAAAAGAATAGACCTGATGAACGGCAGTATGAATCGTCTTTTTCCTTTTGCTTCGTACTCAACCTGGGGGATCTGGCTGTCTAAAGCGGCTGTGTTGATTTGATTGGATGCACCAAACCGACGTAAATGGTGAAGCCAATATTGAATAATCGGCTCTTTCTGATCACTATATTTTCTTGCTTGATTTATCCGCAAACCTTCAAACCTTAGTCCTGGTTGGCCAAATTTCTTTTCTATTTGGTTTAATAATGCATCATCTGTTAAAAAGACGATTTCAAGGCCTTTTTCTAGCAAGGTTTTCACAACATCAGTTTGTAAAAAATATACTATTGCCAGTCCATGATCTGCTGAGATGAATATTGTTTTTGAGTCCATGATCTCTCTCCCGAATTGCTCACCGATCATAGTAAGCAATGAAAATTCGATGATGAACAAATAATAAGAATCGTTTTATAAAAGGCAGATCGATGATCCTTAATGACCTCTTCTCATTTTCTTTTCCTTTGGCGACATTGACACCAATTTTTTCAAGACTGTTGCTCATATTGTCTGCCAACGGCTCAGCAGTCATTAGCCGTAAAAAACCTGCATCATTCATGCGTTGATCTAACTGTCGTACCTGTCCCATTGGACGATCCATATTAAAAGGTAGAAATTGTTTGATAATTGCTTTCTTCGTTAAGAACTGCCAGTGAGATGCGCCAGCAAAAACAATTTCATTTTTATAATTAATTTTTTCTATATCATTTTGATCATAATCATTTTGAATATCATTGATATTTTGGCCCAGACTCAAATTGAATTCAGCAAAAACCTCCCAGGGCACAAATTTACCACTTTCAATTATTACCTCATTCGTTTCCTGCGCCCATTGGATTGTACTGGTGATATATTCTTTTTTGGTAATAAATGGCCGGGATGTGACCATACCTACATTTGGAAATGTTTCTAAAATTTGTACACTTTTGGATAGCCAATCTTCATGAAAATAGACATCACTGTCGGCATAAGCTATGATCTCCCCTGGTGCAGCATCAAATATTATATTCCAGGCTCCACCTTTACCAAGATTCTTATCAGAAAGGATCAAAAAATGTATATTACCAGATTTTTGTTCTTGCAATAGATAATCCTGGACTTCTTCACAACTTCCATTATCAAATACCATCAAATCAAATTCTAATTTTGTTTCTTTCCTGATACTGCAAAGGCATGCATCCAGTACCTTTAAGGCATCACCATAAAACCCGCTCAGGTAAGGGATATAACTTAAGACAGCAACCGTGATATTAGCAGGTTTTGCTACAGTATTCACAAATTTTGCCGGATTTTGACCTTTACGCATAATCTTTCCTCTCTGTATTTTTCCTTGAGGCTATCCAATTCCTCAACTCCATATAAGCCCGTTTGGGATGAAGGATTGCGAAGAAAATTTGCGTTATCCAAGTTGATTTGAGGTTGATGAGCGGAAATATTTCTACCTCTCGCCAGAATTTTTTCCAATCCAATGCAAATTTTCTTACTTTTTCACTTTCAATTTCATAATTTACATCCATTAATGTAAAGATGGTGCGACGGCCACCAGCCAGCCGAACGTTTTCATTGGTTTCAGGTAGCCGATAATGAACTTGCCCACCGGGTAAATGAGAATAATCATGATTCTGGTGAATGATTTGGATAGATTTTGTGGCATCAATCACAGGCCATTTATTGTTGCGCGCTTGATAAAACATCCAGTTATCCCATCCAGCTCTTCCAACTGCAAATTCTGGAATTTGCCGAAAGCATATTCTGGGATAAATAAAATAATCACTTCCACCTCTGGGATGGATTTTTCCATGTAATTGACATTCTTTTTTTAAGGCTGTTTGCCAATCATTTGAGAAATCCATCCGGTTCTGGATGTCCATATCCCAACGTTGACCCACCAATAAAAACCTATCAAATTTCTGAAATACAATTTGTGATACTTCTAAAAATTCTGGAAATATAATGATATCTGCATTGATATATGCCAGAAGTGGGCTTTTATTCATATTTCTTCCAATTTCGAATATGGATGAAATTAATGGTGTGTTATGTAAATTTCTTTTCACGTCAGGTTCAAAATAAACATCCAATTCTTTGGCTACTGATTCGACTCCTTCTTCATTTCCAATGAGCACAATGGAAACATCGGGTTCCAATTTCTTCCAGGAAAAAATAGCGTTATATTGTATCGTGGAGATATGAGAATCTTTGAAAGGCTTAGGAGCAGTAAAAATTGTCAGTTTCGGATTTATCATAATCGTCACTTGTTCGTAATATATCGATTATCAACATCAACAACATTTTTTGCATTGATTCCTGTGTTGATTTTTTCTAAATCCGGATTGCTTTTGAAGAGATCAATTACCTCCAACCAGGAAAATTCAATGCGTGGAAAAAAGTGATCAAATATTTTATTGATCAACTCAAGATCTTGCGGAGTATCAACCGTCCATCTCTTCTCCCCATAGTCAGGTTCGTGATGAGATAACAATATCTTAAATCGTCCTGGACGATCATAAAGATAAGGCATGACATGTTCACGTTCAAACTGAGATTTAGCTTCCTGCCAGGCTTTTTCTAAAGCCTTAAAACGTACGATTTCAATATCCAATCCAATAGGGTAAGTTCTTTTCCAGGGTGGTGGGAGACGATTAGCTGCAAAATCAACTTCCGATTCTAAAAAGGATTGGATTAATGAATCGATTAATGATGGATCCATTATTGGACAATCTGCGGTAATCCTTACAATAATATCCGCTTCAAATTGCAATGCCGCCTGATAATAGCGATCCAGAACATCATAAGGATGTCCCCGGAAACAATTTTGACTATTTGAATTACAGAATTCTTCAATTAGATCATCAGCAGGATCGTTAGTCGTGGCAACAACAACCTGATCGAGCAATTTTGCAGAGGAAACACGTTTAATCACATGATACAGCATGGGAAAGCCTGCAATATCAATTAATACCTTTTCTGGTAAACGACTTGATGTCATCCGAGCTTGAATAATTGCGACAATTTTCTGTTTCTGCATCATTGACTAATATCAGGATTAACCTGATCAGTCTCCTTTTCTTATTTCTGGGTTCAAAGCTAACTGATATGCAAACAATAATTTCTGAAAATTTACTTCCCAATTCGCTTTCTTTTCAGCTGACTTTCTAGCTTCTATTCCAACTTGAGAAAGGTGCGCTTTATTTTTAAAAATTTCTGACATGCTTTTTGTCAAATTTTCAACACTTCCAGTTTTAAACAACCACCCGTTTCTGCCCTGATCGATCCATTCTTTATTTCCAGGAATGTCCGAAACAAGAACAGGCAAACCGGACGCTAATGCCTCCATTAAAGAAACAGACGAACCATCGCTATATGAAGCACTGATATATAAATCCGATGCATGATAATAATCTGGTAATTCTTGTTGGCCAATAACACCACCCCAATAGACTCGATCTAACATGCCTGCTTCTTCGAAAATCGTCTTTATCTCTACTTCCTGAGAACCATTCCCTAAAAGAATTAATCGTAGATCCGGATCATATTTTGACACTTCAACAAATGCTTGGGCAACAAGGTCGACCCCATATATTTTTTCCCATGAGCGCAATGAAAGTAAAATGAATTTATCATTCCATCCTAATTGATTTCTCAGTTGAAGATTCTTTCCAGGTTGATAATGTTTTAAATCAATTCCCCAAGGGAACAGCACTATTCGATTTTCTGGGAATCCCAATCGTTTTGCTTTATTTTTTACAACATCACAATCTCCAATGAAAATGGATGTTCTTTTTAATGTGAATTTTGTTATCCATTTCCAAAAGAAATTTTTCTCACTATCAACCAGAATATCCGATCCCCAGGACATGGTAATCAATGGGGCAAAACCTGTTATTGCGGTTAAATATCCACATGTTTGGATTGGGCCTGCATGAATAATATCAGGATTAACCTGATGAATAATCCTTCGCAATTTTTTTACTTGACCAATTAAATTTTTAAACGTGAATTTTCGATCGTTAAGGCTTGGAAGAATATGAATTTTTTCTGGTAAAGAATTCTCACTCAAGTTAGAATTTTGAATTTCGAGTCTCAAATAATACACATCCATATCAGTTTTGGCTAATGAAGTCAGAAACCGAACATCATGGGTGGTTAAATTGCGACTGAAATATAAAACACGCCTGGGAGAATTCATTACCTACCAATACCTTAGACTACATCAGTCCAACGAATTTCTTTGCCAACCGGAATATCTATATTAACCGTGGTGCCAATCACATTGTCAATCTCAAAAGGTTTGATAGCTCCAATGGTCGCAGGACGAAGCACATCCAGCATATCTCTGGTGATCACTTCACCAGCTTTTAAATCTCTTGAGGCTCTTACACAACGTCTTTGAATGATAGAAGTCTCTCGTTCATTTTCAACAATAATTTTGTCCGTACTACCTAAAGCTGCTTCTAATTCTCTTGTTCTCAATACCATATCAGCCCATGATTCTGGATCCATGGAAAATGGATGATCTGGACCTTCCCTTTTGGTATCATCCGTAAAATGTTTTTCAATGACACGAGCACCTAACGTTACCGCACCAAGAACAGTCGCATGCCCCGGTGTGTGATCTGATAATCCCAAAATCACATCGGGAAATAGAATTGCATATGTTTTCAGAACATTCAAATTGACAAATTTAAGATTTTCCAGGCTGCCCGTATAGTTCGTGTTGCACTGCATTAAAACCAATTGGGGATTGATTTTCAAAATTGCATGAACTGCCCGTTGCACTTCACCAATGTTGGATGCACCAGTCGCCAATATCACAGGTTTACCCTTAGACGCCATATGTTCCAATGCCTCAATCCAATCAATTTCACCAGAGCCAACCTTATAGGCAGGCATGTATTGATCAAGATAATCGATTGCGTCAAAATCGTATGGCGAGGAAAAGTAATCGATCCCAACCTCATCACACGTATCTTTCAATTCTTTGGACCAATCAAACGGAACGGATGCATCCTGATACACTTCAAAGACCGTTTTTTTCCATTTTGCCTGATGGGATTGCTGTCCGCCTAGATTTTTAAAGCCATAATCAGATACGATTTTTGCTGCCTGAAAATTTTGAAATTTTGCGGCATCCGCACCAGCTTTTTTTGCCAAACGGATTAAGTATTTAGCTCTCTCCAAACTTCCATCATGGTTGGCCGCAATGTCAGCAATGAAATAAGTGGGATGAGCTTTCCCAATTATGCGATTTCCAATCTTGAATTCCATTTTTTCCTGCCTTTCTAAAACATTGGTGCTAATTTTCTATTGAATAATTCCTGATTTTTTGAGCATACCCACAATGATAATCCACATAAAATTGTTCTATTCCGGTCAAAGCGGTAGGTACTGATAAATTTAGGTCAGTAGATAACTTTTTCGTTGAAAGCGTTAAATTTAATGATCTTTCAGCTAATAAATTACTTTTAGATACAGAAATCGGATAAATGAGTGTCTGATCTAATCCAAATTGATCGGCAATTGCACATCCAAATTCGTATTTTGTCATATGATCCGAACTGACAACATGATAAATCCCTGATAAATCCGCATGGATCATTTTAAGTAGTAATTCGGATAAATGGGAAACATATAATGGGCAAAAATGTACATCAATAAATCCATTAATTGGATTTCTGGAAAGTAAATTTTTGACAAAAAATTCTCCCAGACTTCGAGTCCCACTGAGGCTCCATCCAAAGAAATTTACCCTTGCAATAATGGCATCAGGATTCTGGTTTTGTACATTTTCTTCCCCTACTCTTTTTGTTTTTGCATAAACTGAAAGTGGATTGGGTCGATCAAGTTCAGAATAATTACCGGATTTTCCATCAAAAACTGCATCTGTAGAGATATGAACAAATTTCACATCCCTTTTCTTGCATTGATAAGCGATCTCGCCTGGAACAACAGCATTGGTTTGGTTTGCAAGTTCAGGATTTTTTTCACACTCTTCTAAATTTGCTATGGCTGCGCAATGGATCACAGCATCTGGATTGAAAGTCTCAAGCACATCTTTTTCAAAATTGTCGCTCACAAGATCCATGACCTGAATCTCGAAAGGCAACCCTATCAAGGGGTTTGTATTAGCAATACCTAGAACTTCATCATTAGCAGAAATTTTTAATGACAAATTCAGACCAAGTAATCCACTTGCGCCAGTTACAACAAACCTAGACATTAAAGTTTCCCTGTCAAATAATCATGTTCGATTGGTGCAATGATTGAATTAATTTGACTCACATCCAACCATTGAGTGTTGGAATTACTGGCATAACGAAATTCATCTGAGATTAATTTTCCTTGTTTTTCCCAATCATGACCAAACCATAATGCCTCAGCAGGTTGAACAACATACATATCATCTAATTCCACTGTTGTACGTGCTTCATCTTCTGAAATGAGAACTTCATGAAGTTTTTCTCCAGGACGAATTCCAATCACATTCACTTTGGCTTCAGGTGCAATTGATTTTGCCAGGTCAATGATTGACATACTGGGAATTTTTGGAACAAACACCTCACCTCCATGCATTTGCTCAGCGCAACGAATCACAAAGCGCACACCCTGCTCCAACGAGATCCAAAAACGGGTCATACGATCATCTGTAACGGTTATTTCACCATTTTCCCTTTGTCGCAGAAAAACAGGCACGACACTCCCTCGACTGCCAACAACATTTCCATATCGTACACAGGAGAATCGCGTTCTTCTGCCACCTGCATAAGAGTTACTTTGAATGAATAATTTTTCAGCAGCCAATTTAGTAGCTCCGTACAAATTGATTGGATTAACTGCCTTATCAGTGCTCAGCGCAACTACCCGCTCAACACCTGCATCCAAAGCAGCATCAATCACATTGCTACTGCCTAAAACGTTCGTTTTGATGGCCTCCATGGGATTGTATTCACAAGCAGGTACCTGTTTTAAAGCTGCCGCATGAATAACAATATCCACACCTTCGAATGCTCTTCTAAGTCGATCCAGATCTCTGACGTCACCGATAAAATACCGTAGATTAGGGGCATCATACCCTGATGCTCGCATCTCATATTGCTTTAATTCGTCCCGACTTAATATGATCACTTTTGCTGGATTATATTCATCCAACAAGATCCTCGTTAACTTTTTTCCAAATGATCCCGTCCCGCCTGTTATCAGGACTACTTTTTTTGACCAATCCATTTTTTTACTCCAGTTTTTTATTTATGAATAACAATCAAAGGATACTGTCCGTTTTTCCCAAAATACTCAGGGTATTTTTCTTCCAGGAGATATAATATTTTTAACCAAAATTTTCCTCCAAGAGCTCGGTGGAATACGGCACGAAGAAATCGCACACTGACTGTCCGCCAGACTAAAATATCAATATTCATGTCAGAAAATTCTTTGCGTAACCATTCAGCAGTTAATTTTTCAATGAACGTGCCGGTAGATTCTTTTTTAATCTTCTTTTCATTTTTATTGTTTTCTTTTTTTCCTGATTGCAGAACAGATTTTTTTCCAGGCAATTTGTGGAGAAGTCCATCGATTTTGTCCATCAATTTCGCTAACCATGACCATTGGTCCATCAATGGTGATTCAGTCCAACCATTGACAAGGACTGCATTTTTCCCAGGCATTAGCACACGATATAAATCCTTATAAGCATTTTTTTGATCTGATATTGGTAAATGGTGTAATGTGTGTAAAGATACAATTCCTTCAAAAATATCCGATTTAAAAGGAAGATTTGATATATCTCCAACAACGTATAAACCGCGATCAGTAATTCTTTTGCGAGCTTCCTGTAAAGCGATAATCGAAATATCCATGCATAATCGGTATTGATAACCATCCATATAAGTTAAATACGCCGGGTATTGGATTGGACCTGATCCAGCATCCAGAAGATATTTACCTGGCCAAACCAGATGCCTATTAATTCGTAGATGACATTTTTCTATATATTCTTTTGCGACAGGTCGTAAATCTTCATATCTTGCATTCTGATAAAAACCATCGGATTCCATCCTCCAACCAATTTGATCATAAAAATTTCGTACCTGTTGTTTGACTTCTAAGTCACTCACTATTCTTTATCCTCATTCCTTGAAATTGTCCAATTCAAAGGTTTCCCAACTAAATTCTGGAAGGAATCTTCATATTCATTTAGACCTTCGGGGCTTAATACCGCCTTCAAGTCATGTTGTCTATAATCTTCCCACATGCGCACAAGATGCCATGGAAATGGTTTCGGGAAATCAAAGAAAAAATGGTAAGCATATTTCCAGGCTAAATCAATCTTTTCTTTCGGAAGACGATAAGAACCTGGATTTTCCAACATTGCTCCCAAAAGCTTATAGTAATTCACATAAGAATCCGGATCTATTGTAAAACCTCGATTACGATAATGGGTTTCACCCACCACAATAGCGGGAATTCCACTCATAGCCATTTCCATGCCCACTGTTGTTGTATAAACCAGACCGATGTCCGCAATTTCGACAAGATCATAAGTGTTAACTTTATCCTCAGGTTTAATCAGATGGATATGTTCGGGTAATTCAGGCAAAAGTCTATGAATAATTTCAACCATGGAGATACCCCGTGATTTAATTTCACCTGGATGAACCCGAATTACTAACTGGGCATCTTTTCGTGCAACAAAATATTGGACTGTCCTCTCGATCCATTCAGCCATGCTTTTTGTGAAAACCTGTCGCCCCAGGGTGAGGCTATCACCCAAAACATTTGTAGCTAACAAAACAATCGGTCGTTGGTCAAGGCCTAAATTCCTGCGGGTTTTTTCCGATCCCTGAGTCGGGATTCCTTGCCATAGACGTGAAAAGTTTTCAAATAAACTGGCTTTTTGGCGCGAGATCATTAATGCTCGTACTTTTTCCAATTGCTCTTCCGAAAGTTTTACTTCTAATCTAGCTTTCCAAAGTTCATTTGTATCCTGTCGCATGATTTCATTGTTTTGGGCAATCCAGAATCTATTTCTTTGGTCGCTGAATTCGTATGTAGTAGTAAGAATTTTTAACGATCTGGCTATACGATAACATACCCCTAGTTCCATGATAGTTCCATTGGGTACAATTACCACATCGGGTTTTTCTGCCCGTAACCATGCTAATAATGATTGAGCAGCATCACGGTTTCTGCGATATCTTAATTTATAAATGTCACTATTCGGATCTATGTCTTCTATTTGTTCGGTATACTGAGAATCAAAAGTACTTACTTCTTTAACCAAATTTTCTAAATCATTAGACAAGGGTACATAAGGTGCACGTTTTGATAAGAAAGACACTGTATTAATGATCGGTTCAGTTTTTCTTAGAATATTTTTTGCATAAGCATTCTGACGCCTTAAATCAAAACGGTTAATGGGGAAGCGCCATTCACAAAATGGTAAGTACCCCAATGTGACATCATGTCCTAGAGAGGATAAGGCTAAACTCATCAGTGTTGCATGTTCAATCCAGTAATGTAATGTGGCAAAAATAAAAACTTTCTTACCTTTTGGAGCAATGGATCTTAATTCAGCTGCCTGATTGATTAATTCAGGAAGATTTTTATCCAGATTTTGCAATGAAAATCTGTTAATTGGTTTTCCCTGTTGCCTGAATAACCAATACAATTCTGCAGTGTAAGGAATATTCCCAAAAAATTTTTTAATTGCTTCTTTTCCAACGATTGCCATATTATTTCTTCTCAATTTCCCAATGTAGTCTAGGACGAGTTGGTCCCAATCTTTGTTCTGGCCATTGCATTCCAGGTGCACCAGCTGGATCTACATTAAATGAAATCGCTCGTTCATCCTGGAAATACCGGTGAATCCTATAAGTACTCGCATTAATCCCTACTATAAAACGTCCATCATTAAATGTATCTGCTGGAATTTCACAGCGACTAATATAGTGGCCTTTTTCTCTCGCTAAAAAACGATCATACATTTGAGGTTCATCTGTATCAAAAGTAGTGAAAACAAACTCACCACGTGAACTCATTAAGTAATATCCTACTCGCAATCCGGTAATGGCTTCTTCTAACTTATATTCAAATTCAATTGACATTTTTTCAGTGGACCGGATTGTATTTACAATCTGACCTTGTTCATTTCTAATTCGTAATACTTTAGGTAGGAAAGGTGCAGAATTTTCTGGGATTTCATCTTGATCCCACTCTCTTTCACCTGTCTCTGCAAATCCACTGGAGAGGTAATAATCTACCGCTTCATTTGAAGGTGCACGTTTGACAATTCTTCCTTTTTCCATGACCAATGTTTCAGTCGTCAGGCGAAGAATAGCTGACATATTGTGGGAAACAAACAGTACTGTTCTTCCTTGTTCAGCGACATCACTCATTTTCCCAAGGCATTTCCTTTGAAATTCTGCGTCCCCAACAGCAAGCACTTCATCAACGACAAGAATGTCAGGTTCGAGATGAGCTGCAACTGCAAAAGCGAGCCGAAGATACATTCCACTTGAGTACCTTTTAACGGGAGTATCGATAAATTTCACCACTTCAGAAAAATCTACAATCTCATCAAATTTTTTCTCGATTTCGGTCCGCTTCATGCCTAATATCGCACCGTTCAGGTAGATATTTTCTCGCCCTGTCAACTCTGGATGAAAACCAGTACCAACCTCAAGTAAAGAACCCACTCTACCGCGAATTTCGCCAACACCACTGGTTGGATCAGTGACACGTGAAAGTACTTTTAATAATGTGCTTTTACCTGCTCCATTGCGCCCTACGATTCCTACGACTGAACCTCTTTCAATATCAAAGCTGATATCCTTTAACGCCCAAAGAGTCTGGTCTTCTCGCTTTTCTTTTTTGCGAAATGGAGATCGAAAAGTCGATACAAGCAGATCTCGCAATGTATCCTGCCGTTCATACATTGCACCCAATTTGTATTTTTTTGAGAGTTTTTCTACATGAATCGCTATATCTGTCATTTATATAATATCCGCAAAAGTTCTTTCCGTATTTCGGAAAAAGATCACCCCTGAAATCAGAACTACCAATGTAATCGAGATGGAAATAATAAATAATGGTCCAGGATTAAAAGTTTCCACGTACTTACTTCCCAAAATAGCCCATCGGAATCCTTCAACAACACCAGTCATTGGATTCAAACCTAATAAAAAGCGGAATCTTTCTGGAATTAATGTAGCACCATAAATAACCGGGGTTGCATATTTCCAGATTTCGATAATAAACGGAACCAGGTGATTGACATCCCGAAAACGCACATTTAAGGCAGAGAACCATAATCCAAATCCTAATGCTGTCAACATTGCCAGGAATAAAAATATTGGCAACAGAAGTAAATTCCAGGTAGGGGTGATTTGGTAAAACAACATCATGCCAATTAGGACAATCAAAGATACCAGAAAGTCCACAATTCCTGACAAAACGCCAGCTATCGGAATTACCATTCTGGGAAAAAACACTTTGCTAATTAAGTTTGCACTACCCACCAAAGTTGTCGAGGATCTGGTTAAGGAACCAGCAAAATACAACCAGGGAAGTAACGCTGCGAAAGAAAAAATTGGATATGGGATTCCATCGGTGGGCACTTTAAGTAATTGCCCAAACAAAACAGTAAAAACTACCATATTGATCAATGGTTGTAAAATCACCCAGGTGAAACCAAGGACTGTTTGTTTATAACGAACTTTAAGATCACGCCAGGTAAGGAAATAAATCAATTCTCGGTAATCCCATAAATCCTTTAAATTCAAAGCTGCCAAACCTTTAGCAGGTTTTAAATAGGTTATTTGAATTTGTTTTTGATTGGTTACCATATTCTGTTTCAAAAAGGTTCCTACATTTATCGAATTTCGTTTTTGTGTTCCCGGAACCAGGATATAGTGTTTGATAGACCCTGGTCAAATGTCATTTTTGCTCTAAAACCGAACTTATTAAAAGCACGTGAAATATCTAAACCTCGCCTGGGTTGGCCATTCGGTTTGTCTGTATCCCAGACCAATTTTCCACTAAACTCGGACAAATGAGCAATTTTCTCGGCCAAATCTTTAATGCTGATCTCATAACCCGAGCCCAGATTGACGGGTAAGGATTCATTATAAAATTCAGTAGCCAATAAAATTCCTTCAGCTGCATCATCGACATATAAGAATTCTCTGGTTGGAGATCCATCCCCCCACACGTCAATTTCCTTTATACCATTCTCTTCCGCCTCAATACATTTACGAATTAATGCTGGAATTACGTGGGAAGATCTCAAGTTGAAGTTGTCACCAGGCCCATATAGATTCACGGGCAAAAGAAAAATGGAGTTGAAACCATATTGCTCGCGATAAGCCTGAGATTGTACCAGCAACATCTTCTTGGCCAGACCATAAGGGGCATTCGTCTCTTCGGGGTAGCCATTCCAAATATCATCTTCTCTGAAAGGCACTGGAGTAAATTTTGGATAAGCACAAACAGTGCCAATTGCAACAAACTTCTTAACATTTGTTTGCCAGGCCTTATGCATTAATTGCACACCCATCATCAAATTATCATAAAAGAATTCAGCAGGATGTTCACTGTTCGCTCCAATTCCACCCACATGAGCAGCCAGATGAATAATGACATCTGGATTGGAGTCTGACAACATACGATCAATATCTATTGGATCTACCAGGTCATAATCCTCTATACGTGGAATAAAAATTTCTTTCGCTCCTCGTTCCTGCATTTTTCGGGTGATTACTTTTCCGAGAAATCCAGCCCCACCGGTAACAACAAAACGCTGATTTTTCCAAAATTCACTCATTTTAATTGGTCCTCCGTGAATTCAACATGAATTTTCAATTCGTTTATTCGGAAAATGGGAGTGTGGTCGCCAGATTCCAGGATTAATATATTTTGTTCCAAACAGGTTAACCGACAAATTTCAGCAACTTCCCCATCACCTACAATGCGTACTTCCTGAAATCCAGATTTTCTCAATTGTTGAATAGCTTTTAAGGAGCGATCACGCACCAGCCGGTATAGACTCATCGATGTCTGAATATAATCAATGGCTAATCGTGCGCGCAATGCTATACCTTCTGGTGTAATAATATAGCGAAGTTTCCGTCGTTCTGCTCGCCGAACCTTTACATAGCCTTTATCTATTAATCTTTTTAAATGCCAATTGATCGTTCCAACAGCGACACCTAATTGAGAAGCAAGTGTTGCTTGAGTAGCATCTGGATCAACAGATATTTGCTCCAGTAAGGCTAATTCGCGGTGTTCATTTTCTGTGTATGTTATCATAATTCAAAATTCAGTTGCTGAATTATAAACCCCCTATCCTTATAGGTCAAGCCGAAATACCTCATATCCTCTACATTAAACAATGGTTTGAAAATGAGATTATTCGTGAAAGCGATATTATCTTTATGATACAAAAAGCACACCATCAGTGGGAAAGATGATGTGCTAACGATTATCTAATGTGAAACGTGAATGATGAGTGATTATTCTATCAATTTTTTACGGAGTCACTGTTGGTACATATTTGCTTTCTGCATCAGATTTAAGAGTGAAATTTATGACAGCCAGGTTTTGTTCACAAGTTCCATTCATCTGAAACGAGTAGATACCGCTGAGAGGATTGCCCTGTACGTCAAATAATTGGACCCAGAAAATTCCAGGGCTATTCACCTGACTTAAAATTAGTTCATAACCACCAGGACCGTAGGATTGTGCCAACCCACTATATCCTAAAACTTCTATCATACTGTTATTCACTGCGCCTTCTACCACGACAACTAACCCGTCTTTTGGCTCAAGATTTTCAGCAAATATTTGCCCGGCTACCCCCATCCAATTGCAACCAGCTTCGGGGTGAACAAAATTGGTTGTATACAGTGGATCAACTGACTGAAGATCATAAGGCAAAAATGATCCTGGAACTGTTTCCTGAAGTTGGTTGAATTCAATTATTGGGGATTCAGATACATCAGCTTCTTCGAGGAGCTCAACCTGGTTCGTGGTTTCAAATTCACCTTCAACCTGATCAGGAACTACTATTGCTTGCTCTGTAGCCGAGCTCACCACCGGATTTACAACTGGAGCAGGATATCCCAGATTAGGATCTTGAGAAAATTGGGGAGTTTCCTGAGCATCAATCGGTGATTCAGAATCACCTACTGTAAATTCTTCTGTGGGTGCGAACAAAAATTCTTCAACTGTATTTTCAGATTCATCAGTCTTTACACCTTCTTCAACAGTAACACTTTCGATTGGTGCCTCAGAAGGTAATAGTACAACCAAATCATCTTCCACAAGCATTTCTTCTTCGGGAGGAGAGAAGAAACGATCCAAAGCAGTGATGACTTGCGAAACTTCCTCTTTGAAGGAAAAAGTTGCTGATTTTTCCTTGAGTAAAGTTGCCTGTGACTTCAGGTCCGCTTTCACTGTATCTGGATCAATTTCATCAAACCATCGAAACCAGGCAGCGGTCAACATCAAGACAAATAATAAAATCACTAAAGCACGTTTCATCAGAACCTCCAAAATTTCACTTGATCATGTGATATTAAGGTGCAAGAGTTGTGCCTGTTTTTTAATAAAACACGGGGTGTTATTGGTTAAATCGACCTCAAAAAATAATCTCTTCAAATTTTGCATATGATATACTTAACCAAAATTTGGCTGCCAATTCACAAATAAATGAAACTAATCATTCAAATCCCCTGTTATAACGAAGCGCTGACATTGCCAGAAACACTCAGTCATCTTCCCAAAACGATAGATGGAATTGATCAAATCGAATATTTAGTGGTTGATGATGGAAGCCAGGACAATACCGCAGAAGTGGCAAAAGAGCATGGTGCAAACCATGTCATTCGGCTAAAAAAGAACCAGGGTTTGGCTGGAGCTTTCAAAGCGGGGTTAGATGCCAGTATTCGCCTGGGAGCGGATATTATTGTCAATACCGATGCGGATAATCAATACGTCTCTGCAGATATACCCAAATTAATTGAACCTATCTTAAAACAAAATGCGGAGTTAGTGATAGGCGATAGAGGTGTGGCAACGGAAGAATCATTTACTCCGCTAAAAAGAAAACTCCAGACATTTGGAAGTTTTGTAGTATCCAAAGCATCAGGATTGGACATCCCTGATGCAACCAGTGGTTTTCGAGCCATGACTCGCGAAACAGCTCTAAAAACGAATGTATTATCCAATTACAGTTACACTCTGGAAACATTGATCCAGGCTGGTAACCGCAATATCAGTGTCACCTCGGTTCCCGTGCGCACCAATCCTCCACGTAGACCTTCGCGGTTGATGCATGGCATCTGGGATTATTTGGTGCATTCTACGATAACGATCATACGTGCTTATGCCATGTATCGGGCAATTCGGGTATTTTTCAGTATAGGAATCGTTCTTATTGTAGCAGGAGGCGTATTAGCAGTCAGGTATTTCGTGTTTTTCATCCAAGGACAGGGCGCCGGGCATGTGCAGTCGGTGATCGTCTCGGCAGTGTTGATTATCGTTGGATTCCAGACGATGTTGAATGGTTTACTGGCTGATTTGATTGCGAGTAATCGGAAAATTTTGGAAGAGGTGAATACACTTATTAAAAAATAGTAATTATTTTTTCACTGAAATAATAATTACTAGATTATAAAGAACCTACACTAAAAAAATGTTTCCTCAAAAAACTTTACTAACTGATAAGAATGAAGGACAAAAAAATAATAATAGAAAATAACTACCAAAGATTTCAAAAATCATCATTTTCTTGAATATCATCAAATGAAAAATTCAAAATTCAAACTGTTCTTTTTTATTATTGTATTAACAACAATAATATCGTTGCCTAGATTTGCTCATTTCACTCCAGATTCAGAATATTATATTGATTTGGTTAATTTTTTCAAAGGCACTTTGAATAATATAGAATTAAAAACACCATTTGCATATCGATTTCTAGCGCCTTTGATTACATCTTCAATACCAATTGAAAATACAACAACTAGTTTTGCATTGATTAATTTATTTTTTACTTATGGAGCGTATGTAACATTTTATTTTTACTTACGTGAACTTTTTACTGATAATAAAGAAATTATGTTTGGAATACTTCTCCTTATTATTTCTTTTCCTACATTCAATTACTCAACAGCTGTGTTAACAGATTCAGCTGGTTTTTTCTTTTTTATTTTATCAACCCTATTTCTTATACGTGAAAAGTATTTGCATTTTTCCATTTCTACCACAATTGGAGTTTTTGCTAGAGAAGCAATCTTATTTATTATTATTGCATTTATTCTTTTCATTTTCGGAAATTTCCTTAATAAAAATGGTAAATACAATAAATATATTTTTTATATACTTCCTCCAATTTTTGCCCTAATTTTTGTAAGGTTATTTTTTAGTTTTTTACCAAGCTTTTATTGGAGTATTTCATTGGATCGATTAATGAATAATTTATCACGCCCAATTTCATGGGCAACTACAATAGCAACCATTCTTCCTTTTATGGTTATAATAATTTGGGCATGGAAAATCAAAAAATTAGATATAGCAGAGTTAAATTTCATCAAACAACAAAATAAGATCCTCTTAATTGCAATCGGTTTATCTTGTTTTCTTCTTTTTATCTACAGTTTACTTTCAGCTTTTATGAGCGGAAGATTCTTATGGCCTTTCTACACGGTCATCATTCCAATTTCAGTAATATTTGGAGGAAAAACAATTGTTTTTCAAAAGTGGATAAACCCATTGCACCAATTATTGTTTTTATAATAACCGAATGAAACTAGTAAACTCTTCATTAATAATCACAACTAGATTTTCAAGAAATTTATCTATCAACTTCGATAAATCAAAAATTTGATTAATTGAAAAGTTTTTTTTTCATGAATTTATTTAGTTTTATTACAAATCATTATAAAAAAATCAGTGGTGGATCACAGCTTAGGTCAAAATTAATCCGTGATGGATTTGGTAGTCTAATTTTACGGGTTCTTTTCATTTTATTATCATTCTTGATTAGTATTGTTTTAGCCCGAATATTGGGGACAAGAGGATACGGAATATATGGGTATATTTTTGCCATCGTTTCAGTGCTCGCCATCCCTGCAGAATTTGGACTTTCAACGCTTGTAATGCGTGAGACATCCAAAAACATAGTACTCGGAAATTTTGGATCAATTAAAGGTATTTGGGCTTGGTCAGTAAAAATTGTTTTGATAATAACATTAATTATTTTTATAAGTGCATTTATTTTTTATTTTTTATGGGGGAATCAATTCAATATCATCTACAAAACCACATTTCTATGGGGAATACTAATCGTTCCATTATTGGCTTTAAGTAATTTGCGGAGTGCAGCCCTAAGAGGGTTAAAAAGGGTTGTCCTTGGTCAAATTGTTGAAAGTGTGATTAGACCAGGTAGTTTTTTGTTAATCATTTTTTTTATAGTTTTTATAAATTCAAAAAATTTATCTCCAGATTTGGCTATGGGCATTCAAACATTATCAGTTGGACTGTCTTTTGGAGTAGGAACAATCTTGCTTATATATAGCCAACCAAAGGAATTAAAACAGGTTGAGGCGATATATAAATCCAAGATATGGTTATCCAGTACTTTTACGTTAGCTTTGGTAAACGGGATAAGTTTATTGAACAAATGGATTAATTTAATCATACTTGGTTTGTTCGTAAGTTCTTCTCAAATTGGTATTTATAATGTTGCCATTCAAATTTCCATTCTTGCTTCATCAGGATTACAAGCAGTAAATCTTGTCGTTGCTCCACAATTTGCCAGTTTATTCGTACAACAGGATCACAAACGCCTTCAACGACTTACAACCATTAGTGCTCGAGTGGTTTTAGTCATCAATCTTATAATCACAATATTCTTCATACTATATGGAAAATTATTCCTCCAATTAATTTATGGGTCAGAATACGTGACCGGATACGGTTCAATGTTAATACTGTTAATAGGTCAATTTGTTAATTCTGCAACCGGTTCTGTAGCATTTCTACTCAACATGACAGATAATGAAAAATTAACAATTCGAGGAAGCCTTACAGCTGTAGTTATTAATATCTTACTGTCGTTTATTCTTTCACCTTTATTGGGAATAAACGGAGCAGCAATTGCATCTGCTACTAGCATAGCGGTTTCCAATATTATTTTATGGTGGTTAGTGTATAAACATTTAAGAATTAATAGTTTGGCGTTCATGAGACTTACAAAAAAAAAGTAATTGGTTATTCGAAAATAATGAATTACCACAATTTTTACCGATGACACCTAATAATTGTGATAAAAAATTTTGTAGTAATATTCAATATAAACACAACTTATAAATTATGCAGATATCAAAAAAATTAATGGACTTATCTATAATTATCCCGAACCTCCATTCTCCCATTATTGATCGAACCATTCAATCTCTTTTGGATCAAAAAACAGATTATTCTTATGAGATAATAATTATTGGCCAGGACAAATTTAACTTAACAGGAAATTTTATAAGAGAAGATATAATCTTTTTAGAAACTGAAAAACCTACCCCACCTGGAATCGCCAGAAATATGGGTGTCTCTCAGTCAAAAGGAAATTTTATATTTTTTATCGATGCTGATTGTATCGCCTCCCAAAATTGGATCGACACCCATATGAGTTTGCATCAAAAATCACAGGGGCCGATTCTTATTGGAGGCGGTGTGACATTTGGATTATCAAATTATTTAGAATTGGTGGATAATGTATCCACTTTTCATGAGAATATGAGGCACATTAAAGCAGGTAAAAAATCACTATTGCCTTCTTTAAATATGAGTTTATCAAGAGACTTATGGGATGAAACAGGTGGCTTCAATCCCAAGTATCCTTATCCATCAGGAGAGGATGCTGAATTTACAACAAAATTGTTTCTACGATATGATTGTCTTTGGTTTGAACCTGAAGCCTTTATTTATCATAAACACAATCGGCAATCATTATTGGATATAATCAAACACTCATATCTTTTTGGAAAATACTCCATAAAAGGAAATAAAAACTTCCAAGAAGATTTACATATTCCTCTAGTGTTGAGAAATAAATGGCTAACGATATTCTTATCTCCTTTAATGTCCATTTACATTATTTTCAAAATGTTATTCATTGAAAAATTACCAATAAAATATTGGCACACAATACCTATAATCTTCTTCTTAAAAATTGTTTGGTGCTTAGGCCTGGCACATTCAATGCTTAGATTCTCAAACGATCTAATAGGACAATAATGGATTTTATTCAACCGTTGGTTTGGATTGTAATACCAACTAGAAATCGATCAGCAGATTTAATTGATTGCATAAATTCAGTTAATAAATTAACTTACAATAATAAAAGAATTGTTGTTGTTGACAATCATTCAGATGATGACACAATAAACCAGCTATATCGAAATTTCCCTGATATTGATCTACTTGTTTTAGAAAAAAATTATGGGGCCTCCTATGCGACGAACCAGGGCTTTACATTTGCATTGAAAAATAATGCGGATTTTGTTTTACGGCTTGATTCAGACACAATTTTGGATGAAAATTATCTAAGTATATTAGTAAAATCTATACGACCTAATACATTCGAAGGAGTTCTTTCAGGTACAATTTATTATTACGATCAACCTGAAAAAATCTGGTTTACAGGTGGGCATTTAATAAATTGGAATCTAAATATAAAATTTTTACGTAATATTAACAATCAAATCCTTAAAGAAAATGATCCAATCGATGTTGACTTAGTGCCTTCTACCGGTATGTTGATATCAAATAAAACAATTGAGGATTTGAATGGGTTTGACGAGGATTATTTAGTATATTATGAAGATTTTGACTTTTGTTTAAGAGCAAAGAAGTCCGGTAAAAAGATTCTTTATGTGCCTGCAGCAAAATTGTGGCATAAGATATATTCCAACAAGAAAACATCCTGGACTGCGATAAATTGGAATAAGAGTAAGATGATTTATTATCGAAAACATGCAAATAATTGGTTTCATTTATTAATCTTAATCTGCTATGCATTTTTGTATTCAATTTTTCGAGCAATTATTCCGAAAGAGGACAGGGGAAATCGAGGTCCTTTGGTACCAACCTTGACTGGACTTTTGCAAGGGTTGTTGAAAAATTTGAACTTCCGATCATAGACTTAGAATTTTCCTTGGATATCATTTCCCAATTCTCTTAATCCAAGTAACTTATATTATCCTTTTGATACTTTAATAAAGTTAACAATATTAATTGTTAGTGTAAAACATTGTTTACTATTACTGGTATAATGCGGTTAATTATTCCTTTTATGAAAGAATGAAAAAGTGAACATACCAAATTTTTTAATTATTGGAGCAGCAAAGTCAGGGACTACTGCTTTATATCGTTATTTAAAACAACACCCAGAAATTTTTATGCCAGACAGAAAAGAACCTCACCACTTTTCATTTGATGACATAACAAAAAATACGAAAGGTCCTGGAGATTATGTCCGCACTGCTATTACTGATAAAAAAGAATATCAAAGTCTTTTTAGTAGTGTCAATAATCAGAAAGCTGTCGGAGAAGCATCACCAACTTATATTTATGTGCCAGGAACTGCCGAGAGAATTTATTCAGAATTACCAAATTCTAAATTGATAGCAATATTACGTAACCCAGCAGATAGAGCATTTTCAGCCTATATGCACCTTGTAAGAGATGGTTATGAAACAGTTTTTGATTTTAGTGAAGCGTTAAACCTAGAAAATGAAAGAATTAAGAAAAACTGGGGGCCAATCTGGCATTATAAAAAAGCAGGCTTATATCACGAACAATTAACTTCATATTTCAATTTATTTCGCAACAATCAAATATTGATAATTATTTATGATGATTACAAAAAAGATCCTTCAAGAATTAATAAATCAATTTTTAATTTTCTTAATGTAGATGAAAGCTTTCTCCCTGACATGAGTGCTAAGCCCAATGTCTCTGGAATTCCAAAAAATATATATTTTCAAAGGATAATGAGTTATTTCTTTGACAGAGATAACATTATCCGCACTTTTTCGAGAAATTTGTTTTCTGAGGAAATTCGTTGGCGAGTTACAAGTTATATACGAAATCATAACCTGCAAAAGATCAAGATGTCACCTGAAGTTCGTTCTGGGTTAGTTGATTATTTTAGAAACGATATAAATAAATTACAAAATTTAATTAATCGTGATCTTTCTCATTGGTTGATTTATTAATTATTTGAATAAATTTGTGTTATTAACCATAATGGCTTATTCACTATTAACCCAAAGGTGTTATGGTATCTACTAGGTATATCTGAAATAATAAACACAAATAAATGAAATTATTTGGAGGTTAATATGAAAAAAGTATATATATCAATATGTTTTGCTCTTGTGTTTGTAATGTTAGTTGCAGGCACAGGTGCGGCCGCTCTTCCTGGGACAGGATGGTGGACATTTTATCAAATTCAAAATGTAGGCTCAACGACTGGAGAACTGACAATGATGGCTTATGACAGTTTATCATCAGCCACATATTCCAGCAGTTCATTCTCCTTTGATCCCGGTGAAGCATTAGCTTACAATCCAGGATTATTACCCAATTATCCCTCAGGAGACCGAATTGGATTTACAACTGAATTACCATCTGGTTTTCAAGGATCAGTAGCAATTTCATCAAATGTTGAAATTGTTGCAATCGCTCAGATCGGAAACAACACAGTAGGTACTGTGGGTTCTGGAGGAAATGCCACTTCTTTCTACCAAGGTATTGGTGGGAGTTTTGCGGATACAAAGGTTAGCTTCCCAACTGTTAAACACAATTTTGCTGGACAGACCACTACATTCTATGTTCAGGCTGCTGGTGCAGATGCTAATGTGACTATTACTTATAAAATGAATGATGGAAAAACCTATACTCAAACAAAAACCATTTTAGCTAACAGAATGTTCATGTTTGATCCCTTGAACGCTGGAGTTCCTGCTGGCAGTACTGCCCCTGCAGCAGTTAATCCTTCTCTTGGCGCTGCTACAGTTGTTTCTACGACAGGCAAGATCGCTGGTGTCGTTGTTGAACATCCTCATACAGGATCTCCAGCCCCATTTGTTCTCTCAACCAGAGGTCTTATTGGTACTGATTCTGGGACAACAATAATAGCTCCGACAATTAAGAATGCTTTCAATGGCGGAATGACAGGCTTTTCTGTTCTCAATACAGGTACAGGTTCTGCACTTGTTGAGATTGTACTTACAGTGACCAATGCTTCCAATACTTCATTGATTGGAAAAGTTTATAAACACCAAGAAGTAATTCCAGCCGGAGGATCAACTGTCTTTAGTAGTTTCAGAGATAACTTAGGTGGTTTACCGACTGGAACATTTGCAGCAGCGGTAGTAACATCTCTCGATACTGTAACCTATGATCCACAACCGTTAGTTGGAACAGTTAATGAAACTAATAATTTTGGTAAAGCAACCTATTCTGCATTTTCTAAAGACTCTGCAACAACAAAAGTTGGTTTACCTATGGTAAAAGAAATGTTTGCTAATAGCACAACAGGAGTAGCAGTTGTAAACGTTGGTACTGACTCAACATATGTCTATGCAACTTATACTGACCAAAATGGAATAGTCCGTAAGTTTAGAACAACAGAAGAAGTTGCTCCAGGCGCAGCAGTATCTTTCTATACTGTCTATAAGAACCTAAATAATAAATTTACAGGCTTAGCCAATTTCTCAGCCTTATATGGGACAAAAAATAGTGTTGTGATAGAGAGTGATGGTATTCAACCAATTGTTGCTTTGGCTCAAGAATCTGATCAATATCCATGGGATGGATTATTAGATGTGAAAAACTACGAGGGTTTTGGGCTCAAGTAAACAAAAGTAGTTTGTAAAAGTAACAACGAGCTGTATAATTATTATCAGCTCGTTGTTACTTAATTGATAAGGAGTGTTAATTTGAAATTTTTTAAACTTTCATTATTTTTTGTTGCTTTATCAACTGTTATCATTGGTTGCACTCCTAAAACAAAACCGATAACATCAACAGAAGAAATGATTGTGAGCACACAAACCCTTGAAGCTTATCCTATTCCAGGTTATCCCTCTCCTTATAGTAGTGAAGTAGGATATCCAGCTTTTCCGACTTTCGCTGCTGAAATCGCTTATCCGATTGTTACGCCGACCAAAGATCCAAAAATGAATGGACCAAAATTTGAAATTAATGAACCTGTTGTTGGAGGAAGCAAAATTGTTACTGGTACTGGTCCAGCAAATGTACCAATAATCCTGATTGATGTAACTGAGATGGGAGCTTTGTTAGGACAAACAATTATTGATAAAAATGGAGAATTTATTTTTAATTTAGATGAAGAACTTATCGCCTATAATGCGATTGGCCTACAAATTGGTGATTTAAGTTCAACAGACCTAAAATATGAAGATTTTACGTATAGTGAAGAGTACATTGACAGACCATTAATAGGGATAGTATTCGACATTGCACCTGTAATTCAACCTTAAATTCACAACATGTTTTTTTCAAAAATGAATTGATTTATGGTTTAGAAAGTTCTGCCTTTAGACAATTCACAAATCTCAAACCATTTTTTACAGTCGAAAATTCACATCCATAAATATTTATTGCATTTTTAGAAATCAAATTTATTGTTTCGGGTTTGTCATACAGTTCTTTTATTGTTGTTGCGAGATTTTCAGGTTTCTCGCGGTCACACACAACAATTTCTTTATAATTTTCAAACTGATCATCTATTACCTCACTATCACCAGTAATTACTACTTTACCCATGGCCATACCTTCGTATATTTTATTTTGTATGGTCATTAAGGATTGGGGGGTTATGCCAAAAGCTCCAAGTACAACATCCGCCTTACGAATGTATTTTTTTAGTTCTTCTTGTCCCATCCAAGAATATAGTTCTACATTCTGTAGGTTGTGTTTTTTTATTAGTTTTTGACAATCATCTAATTCTGGACCTTCTCCAATAAATTGAAAAATTATTGTGGGATCATTACCTAAATATTTTGCAGCTTCAAGCATGTAGGGGACCCCGTGGTTGGGAATATAAGTACCATAATATAACACAATAAATTTCTCTTTTGGTTGATATTCCACATATTGATCCAGATAAAAAACATCATCATCTGCCCCTGTGGGGACTACGCAAAATTTTTCAATTGGAATTTTAAAATTTTGATAAAACCAATCAGCGTATTGTTTTGTATCGATGATTAATTTCTCAGGTAATCTTAAAGCTAAATGTTCAATAATTTTTAATATTTTAACAGAGATAGGATTTTTGAGATGTAGGTTCCTCTCTTTGGAAATTAAATAAATAGACATAAAAACATCCCAAATAATTGGTTTCCTCTTAAATATTGTTAGAAATTTAGCAAAAAATATATCAAATTGTCCAGGATAACCAACAATTAACACATCAAAATCAGGTAAATTTTTAAATTTTTTAAATAATCGGAAATAAGCCCCAAACATTCTTTTCCATAATTTAGGGTTGATAATCCCGTGCTCTACAGCATTTACTCTGTCATCAATTCCAGTCCAAAGGTTTTCATGACATTCAATAACTTCTACGTTGTTTTTTCGTAATCCTTTGATCATAATCCGATTGCGAGAATATTCAGTTCTATAGGTACCAAAATAGCATACCTTAATTTGTGTTTTTGGTTTAATCTCACCATTTTTTTTGTTAAGAACATTCATATAAGTTGACTACAATAGCTTCCTCAGGAATAATAAAATTTACTATTATTTCAGGCTTCCAATAAATTGTTAATTAATAAAATTGACATCATTTAATTTCTTATTATTTCATATATTTGAATTGTTGGGCCATTATATCTCTCAACTGGAATTAACCTTATAAAAATTTTTATATAATACACAATATTATCCACTGCTTCTCTTAGTTTTCCATGGTTCACAACTGTATCTTTGATTTCTATTAATTTTATGTTGTTATTACGTAACTCTTTATAAAAATTTACCGCATCCTTGTATCTTACTGGTTCAAAATGGTATCGATCGTACATCCCAGAGGATAAAATAATATATTTTTTATCAATTAAATTATTAATATCAAAATCAAATATATTGCCTGGATTTTGGGAATTGAATGGTGTATATCCTTCATATATGCTGTTTTCTCTTGTTATTCCATTTTCTATACAATATTCAAGAGCAACTACCCTTGTATCTGTGAAAGATAATTTTATCGACGCAGATAATGAATACAAAAGCTGATGAGCAATAAAACCAACAATTATTACTGAGGATATTATTCGAAGGATCTTTTTATCTCTGGTAATATAAAATAAATTTGTTATACCTATAGAAACAATCAAGAGTGGAGTAATATACATCGGCAACGCCCATCGCTCCCAATGCAATGATAAATAACTCAAAGAAACCCAATAAAATATACCATAAAAAAGAAGTACGAAATTGATGTTTTTATGTTTAATTATGTAGATTAATCCAACACTTAAGAATATTATTGCAAATATATTAGTAAAAGAAGAAAAACTTTCAAAATAAAAAACCATATTACCGAACCACCCTAAATTATCAGCTCCAAGATGAGTGCTTCTTGCTTCATATTGTATTGTTTGAATTACTTTACCAAACTCAATAAATATATTAGGAGCTAATGCATATAAAGCAATGAAAAATATACCAAAAATTCTAAGTCCACCTTTTAATAAAAATGAGGCCTTACTCAGAGTTGTGGATTCATCTTTTTGAAATACATGAATTAGGAAAGTAGCAAAAATTATTACAATCGATAAAAGACCAGGATATTTTTCAGCAGTGTTGATTGCTGAGAAAATAGTCGCTAAATACAGATAATTTACTTTTTGGGTATTTAAAAATTTTATTGAAAAAAGAATTATCAACAAGGTAATTAATGTGATTGGAATATCTGGAGTAATAAAGTGAGAATGTATTACGTAAGATGGAAAAAATGAGAACACAAATGCAGCAGGTATTGAGAAATCTATTTTAAATTCTTTGCCTATTTTAAATGCAACCAGAGGAATTATTGAACCTAGAATACAAATTAACAATCTACCATAATAATAGAAAGTCAATTGGTTTTCCCAAAACGTATGAGCCATACTTTTTCCATAGTGAAAATAACTGACAAGATTTAAATAAAAAAAATTTAATGGAAGTAAAATCTGATCTGGCCTATTGAAAGTATTAGAGTTTAGAGACTTATTTACAGTCATATTGAAAACAGGGTCCAAACTAAACACTTCATCTGGATGAGTTAATAATGGAAATCCATACTGTAAGCCTATACGACGAATAATATACGATATGAAAAAAATTAAAAAAAGAAAGAAGTACTTTTCATAGATTTGAAGTAAATTAGATTTTTGGAAAATTCTCTTAATTTTTCTTTTCATTTAGAAATCCAGTACTCATCTATGAAATTTTTTTCTTCTCAATATACAAGATAAACAGGATTATCCTATTAAATATATCTAAAATATATCTGTTTTCTGTTTGAATTTTACACCATCATTTTTCAAACTTATTCGAAAATCCCTCTTTGTTTTTCCAAATGAGGTTTGATTTCCAAATTTTCCCTTCTCCTCGCACACATCTTGCACCTTAACCCATAATAAAACTGTGAGGTTGTTATGGGTATTCGATTTTCGTTCTTTTGGATAAAAATTGTTGGGGTTGTAATTATCTTGCTAATGCTCAGTGCATTCATCAAACCAAAAGAGAAAGAGATTGGTCAGGCGAAACTGGATAGCATTGGGATGGGGTCTTCGATCCATTTAAGAGTGGGGACGGATGGACTACCTGGCGCTTACCAACAACTGGAAGAAATGAATGTACACTGGGTGCGAGAGGAGATCCCCTGGCGAGAGGTGGAGCAGACACCCGGTCAATATCAATGGTATTACTCCAATGGTAACACTTACCGTGATTTCCATTTTATGCTGGAAGAAGCTGAGAAGCATGATCTGGAGGTCGTGGCGGTGTTATCCACCGGTCCCGCTTATCTGCCGCATGTCTATCCGGATCAGAGCGTAGATGTGGATCTATTGGTTGAGAATTGGAAAAACTACGTCCAGGCAGTTGTAGACCGCTTCGGGGACCAAATCGATTATTGGGAGATCATTCCCCAATCCAACAATTCAGACACCTGGGGAAATGTCATGTTCCCAACAAATCTGGATGCAAACAGCCAACCTAATCCCTTTTTATTTGCACGCCTGCTCACAACAGCTGAAAAAGTCATTAAAAAGCATAATTCGAAAGACACTGTCATTTTGGGTGGTTTATTTAGTTCACCTGCCAACACCTGCGAAACAGCCCCGATTATGTTTTTAAATGAGATTAAAAATGCCGGAGCCTGGAAACACTTTGATGTGATTGCGGCGAATCCTTACTGGGAAAACAATCCTCCAGAAGCCTGGATGCCGCGCGGACCAGAAGTTGATCTGGAAACTTTGAGTTGCGATTCATCCAGTACAAGTAGTTCCAATCTGGTTGATGAGATACGAACGATTCGTGATTTTGCCAACCAGAATGGCAAGAAACCTATCTGGATTACTGAAATCGGATGGCATGAAGATTGGCTATCATATCCCGCTGCACAACATTTGATCACAACCGATCAGGTTGAAGCCAATTATGTTGTCAGAAGTATCATCCCCCTAATCTCAGAAGATAAAGTCGAGAAAATATTCTGGTATTCATTATATGAAGACCCTGAAAATTCCGGGTTTGTTTTGGGATCAGAAGGTCAACAAGCACTGCGGAATATTGGAAGACTTCTGGGAGGAGCACGATCTCTGGGTCAATTCCAACAATTAAGTAGTTATGCGACACCCCAAGATTTGGGAATTTATGAGTTTCGATTTCGTAAGGAAGGGCGACTGATTATCTATGCATGGACGGCTTCCGGTGGAGAATCTCCCTTCCCGATTACTTTCAATGACCTGCCAGGAAAGAACTACCGAGCGTATGCAGCGAACACACAAGATTTGAGTATTGAAGGCGGAATGGAATTAACCGTATCTTCGGATCAGTCGTTGACGATTTATGTGAATGAATTCCCGGTAATTCTTATCCAACAAAATCCAAATTTGATCTCAAGCCTCACCCACCGAATGGATGATGGTTTGGAGAAATTAGTCAACAAGCAGAAAGGTCGCATAGATTCCTGGGTTAATACACAGATATCAAAGCTGGGCGAAAAAGCTTTGGATTGGGCGGAGGAAGAAGTGTATAACCTTCTCAACCGATCATTTGATAGAATAGAAGAAAACATGTCACTCGGGAACAATTAATGTTTTCTAAACGTCTTGTTCATATAATTAACAAAGGTATCATCCAATAATCCGGGATTGGTGGTGAACGTTAATAATTGAAAGTATACAAACTAAGAGAAAAATTATGAAATTAAATAAAAGAGTCTTGCTTGTTTTTGTTGTGTGTCTACTCGTATTATCGTCCTGTAAAAGAACAAATCAAGATACTGAAACAGTCATTCTAACGGACACTCCAGATTTATCATACCCTGCTCCACTTCATACCGATTCACAGATGAGTGGATATCCTCCGGTTGTTAAGGAACCAACACTTGAAGTTGCCTACCCGGCTCCAATTATCACAGACACGCCACCCATGGAAGGATCTGTGTTCATGGAACTCATTGCTGAATTTACTTTGGATCAACCTGCCAGATTGGAATGGTGTACAGACCAAACATGTATTTCGGTTATCGGGTACGATTATCTGAAGGTGCTTTCCTATCCTGATTTCAATGAATTGTTTTCCTATGAGACCGGTGAAAATGAACTTTTATTAGATATTTCCCCAGATGGAAAAACATATGCAATAACGAATAATAATGAAGATCTACTTATCAGTAATTGGGAACTAGCAACTGAAAATGTTATTCCAACCGGCACATTCTTTATGGGAGCTGAATTTTCTCCCGATGGATCGAATATCATGGTGACCAGTATGGATGAATGGGGTGCTCTTATTTTTGATATTGATACCGGTGCACAGATGGTGAAACTAACCGGGTTTGAGACTGCTGCTCCAGTGTATGATGTGCGCTTTGGACAGAGTAATGATTACGCCACTTGGATCTCCCGAGCTACAATCCAGGTCAGTGAAATCTCCACCAATCAATTATTCCCGGCCATCTATCACCAGGACTTCATTATTGGTTTCGACTTGAACGCAGATGGGACTGTTCTGGCTACTTCTGCTGCCGAAGCTGTCGATGATGAATTCTTGCCAACGGTTTTTCTATATGATTTTAAATCGGGAGAGTTGATGCACAAATTCACAACGGCTAAGGCAGTTTATGGCATTCAATTTTCACCAGACAATTCAAAGTTGGCTTTGTCTTTGGGAAATTCCATTTCATTATATGACATCGAGACTCAACAAATTGCCAATCAATTCATGTCCGAAACTGAAGCCATATCACAGGTGCTATTCTCCCCGGATGGAACAATTTTAGTAAGTTCTGGTGAAGGTTTACATCTTAAATTTTTCAAATTAAATGAATAGAGTTTATGTAGAGAAGTTTCCACATAAACTCTATAAATCTTTAATCTATAAAGAAATTACTTATTTTCCTGGTAGAACTGATCTACTTTATCCCAGTTCACTACTGACCAGAATGCTTTGACATAATCGGGCCGACGGTTCTGATAACGCAGGTAATATGCGTGTTCCCAGACATCCAGGCCTAACACCGGAATGTGACCCTGCATGTGAGGACTATCCTGATTGGCTGTGGAATAAACTTCCAATTTCTTTTGACCATTTAAGACCAACCATGCCCAACCGGAACCAAAGCGGGTTGCAGCAGCTTTAGAAAATTTCTCAACAAAATTCTCAAACGTTCCAAACACATCCATTAATTCACTGGCAACATCACCTACAGGCTGATTGCTTCCACCTGGGGTTAATACCTTCCAGAACAATGAATGATTAGCATGACCACCACCGTTGTTGATTACAGCCTGACGAATTTCCTGTGGAACGTCATTAAAGTTGCGAAGAACATCTTCTATTGGATCCATAAAGAATTTAGGAGCATTTTCGAGTGCTGCGTTAAGGTTATTTACATAGGCCGCATGATGTTTTCCATGATGGATTTCCATTGTCTGAGCATCAATTGCTGGTTCTAAAGCACCGAATGAGAAACCTAATTCAGGTAATACAAACTTTTGTGACATTATTTCACCTCTTTCTATGATCCCCAATTGGGAATTTATTAGATATTTATCATATTAATTATTATATTATTCATGATAAGGAAATGTCAATCAACTTTGTATAAGCGTTTTATTAGAAATCTATAAAACCTTCTGCGTTTTAATCTGATTCCTATACAAAAATTGTATGATTATAAAAAATAGAACTAATTTATTGGTAAGGAGTTCAAGGAGATAAAAATGAAATGGTCCTGGAAAGTTGCCAGAGTTGCAGGAGTTGATGTGTTTATTCACAGCACATTTTTCATATTAATTGCCTGGATAGGGTTTTCCTATTGGGTCACTCAGCGTTCTTTAAATGCAGTTGCCAATGGAATCATCTTCATCCTGTTGTTGTTCCTATTTGTGCTGATGCATGAATTTGGTCATGCATTGGCAGCCAGGAAATATGGTATTACTACACGTGATATCACTCTGTTGCCTATTGGAGGTCTGGCAAGATTAGAAAGAATGCCCAAAGTGCCGAAACAGGAATTTTGGGTGGCACTTGCTGGTCCACTTGTTAACTTAGTATTGGCAGTGATCTTGTTCGGTTGGTTACTTTTGACAAATGGACTGGGAGGAATATTCAATACAACCGTAACGGACGGATCCTTATTACAACGTTTAGCGGTTGTTAATTTGACACTTTTATTATTCAACCTTATTCCTGCCTTTCCAATGGATGGCGGTCGAGTGTTACGAGCATTCCTGGCTATGAGAATGGAATACACCCAGGCAACACAAACAGCTGCAATGATAGGACAGGGTTTTGCACTTATATTCGGATTGGTCGGCCTGCTCTTCAATCCCTTCTTAATCTTTATTGCCTTATTTGTCTGGATTGGTGCCAGTCAGGAATCCAGCTCTGTTCAAGTCAAAGAAGCCATTTCAGGTATCCCCATCAGACGCGCCATGCTGACTCAATTTCAAACGCTTGATCACAACCAAAGATTGTCTGACGCCGTAGATGCCATTCTCACCGGTTACCAACAGGATTTTCCGGTTATGAAAAGGGATGAGATGGTTGGCATTCTGACTCGTTCAGCCTTGGTTCAGGGATTGTCTAAAGATGGTCCCACTGCGAATATTGCGAGTGTGATGGATCAATCCTTTATCACCGCTGACTCTACTGAAATGCTGGAAAGAGTATCTGAGCGTTTACAATCCTGCGGATGCCATACGGTGCCAATTTTTGAAAATGAACAATTAATTGGATTGGTTACCATGGAAAATATCGGCGAATTTTTGATGATCCAATCTGCATTGAAACAATCCTCAATGAATCAGGGTATCTGATCAATAAGAATTTTGAAATACAAAAACGGAGCTCCGAATAGAACTCCGTTTTTGCTTTCATATCTCAAACATATGTTATTTACTTGATTACCTGAATTATTTATGGAGCAAAGAATAACAATGCTTCTGTTTCCTGAGTAGCTGCACCGCGGTCGCCATTCGTGACCAGCAATAATCCAAGTTCTGGTGTATTGCCTGGGAATAGACCATAATCGTATACAGCCAGACCAGCAGGAGCATATGAGAAGCCTGGTACATCTGATGGAACACCATAGAATTGCTCACCTAAGGGGGTTACAGTCAGTCCTTCAACCAGATCTCCGGGACCACCAAAGTAGAAATCCTGAGCATAAACATCCATATCTACATTCGTGACCAAAAGGTTCGCTGCATTCATACCAATTTGTTCACCACAAATCAGCAAAACGGTATTACCCGTATTGGTGGAATGTTCAGCATAGAAAAATGCACTCGCTGAGCCAGTTGATAGGTTTAATACCCAACTCAATTGGCGGCCGTCTGATATGGTTCCCAATCCAGAAGCATCCCGATTAAGCACAACAAAATCGTCAATACCATCCTGATTGGTATCCAGCCAGACTTGATGGCTCACTGGCAAAAGGTGTTGTTGCGTTTCCCAGGTGTTGATGGCAAACGCCCATAAGAATGAGAATGCTGGATTGAAAATTTTTTATTTCTACACAAAAAATGGGACATAGTTTGAGTGTAAAGTGTCAAAATAAAAATTCAAGAATTTGAACACTTTTTAGGTTGTTATTATCTGATACTGTTGTATGAATAGTCCCCCATTAAAAAGTCCCAATATTTTCCATTGGGACTTTATTTTATTTCTGTTAATTTGATGGAAATATTTTTACAACCAATTACTCATAAGAGATCCCAAAAGCCTTTATCTGGAAGAAAATGCAATTCTTTTACTGGTGTTTTAAGAATGATATCCATACAGCGACTCACTAATGAAGATGTGAGCTGAGGTGAATGTGAAATGACCGGGACATGAGTCAGCAATTCTGCAACCGCTTTGGAATTTGGGACATCTTCGAGATGATGATTTTGATCCTGTTTCAAGAACAAAATCTGATGCAATGGAGCATTACCTGCGCCAGGAAGTACCTGGGTTGGATTGGTGAAAGGGGTGGCGCTGATTTTCCAGCCGGATTCAGTCGGATTGAGAATGACCATATCATCGTTCAAGACTGTACAGCCTTCCGACAACCTGCAGACCGTCGTTTTTCCTACACCTGAGTAACCTGTGAATATGTAGCCAAGTTGATCCCTCACGATACCAGCAGCGTGGATCATCAATCCACCCAGCGAGAAAATTCGAATAGCGGTCACAACTCTGAAGAATAACTCTATGTACTGAAAACCTACATTTGGATTAATCCAGAGAATTACAGGATCATTATCATCAACAATACCTCTGCAATCTTTACCGTAATATTGGCAATTTTTTCCGTCCCATTCCGTTGATGGTTCTAAGGGGTGCAAAGAAAAATCTTCTTCGGTTATTACGATTTGGATGGTACCTAATTTTAAATCTGATGGGGGTCGAGTAAACTGGTACCACCGGACAAGGCTCTGATGCAACCTTTCATGTTTTGAAGTAATCTGCAGATAATATTCTCCAACCGGTAGGTGAAATTCATAATCGGTCATGGTTGGTCGCCTGAATGGTTTTTTTTTCTTGTGATGTAGAGCAAGATTGCCTTGGTTATCAATACCATAGCAATCCCGATTTCTACAAAACCTTTGTGTTTGACACGAATTTCGATGGATTCCAGCTCCACGATTTCATGATTACTATTGATCTCCTGCAAATGGTAAATGTATGACTTTCCTGCCTGAACCTCACGATCGATATAGTAGTAGCTTATGCCTGAAATGGGCGATCCCTGTGCCAGGATGAGTTGCGGGTTGATTTGTTGCCCATTCCCTGGGTCTGCGAAATCATCGCGAAGCAGGTTGAAGCCGAGGGTATCGACTTCGCTTTCCGTCGTCCATGCGATCCGGACAGTGGGTGTCAGAAGTTTATACATCCCAAAGCTAAGGAGAAGGATGCCGAAGGAGATTATTACAAGAATTGCTTTTTGATGATGTCTGTTGATGGTTGTGGCGATGTGATCGATCAATAGGCACCTTTTCCAGAAAGGATGACTCCCAATGATTCCCAGATGATTTTTAGATCCAACCAGAAGGTGTAATGCTGGATATAGTCCAATTCGACAGCCAGACGGCTTTCCAGGTTGAGATCGCCACGCCCGCTGACCTGCATGGGACCGGTGAGACCGGGTTTGACCGCCAGACGTTGGCGTTGGTGGTCATTGTACAGGGCGACCACCCAGCTTTCTTCCGGACGTGGACCGACGAGACTCATCTCACCGCGCAGGATATTCCAGAATTGCGGAATTTCATCGAGGCTCCAGCGGCGCAGGAAGCGGCCCACGCGTGTTACCCGGGGATCATGCTGAATTTTGAAAGCTGGCTGATCGAGCTGGATGCTATGTTTCTCCAGGACCCGTGGTAATTTTTGTGAGGCATCGAATACCATGGTGCGTAACTTGTAGATGCGGAAAGGTTTGCCGTTTTCTCCTATGCGTTCCTGAGAGAAGATGGCCTTTCCAGGCGAATCCAAACGGATGAGGATGCTGGCAACCAACAAAATTGGCAAAAAGAGGATCAGACCGACGATGGATGCGATGATGTCCAGCATGCGTTTTGCAAAGCGTTCAATGAAAGTGAGCCCTGTGCGTGGTGGAATTTTTAACCGCGGTGGAAAGAGCAACCCGGCCAGGAGACCAAATCCCAACGCAGTTGACCTGCCGAATAAGAGCGGGATGGCTGGCAAGAGAATCCTTCGATCCCGATCACCGATCAGTCTAAGGAATGATAGCGCACTGACAAGATATACCAGTATGGCTACCAATGCAACCCAGAGAAGCGGTGTGTAGAATATTGACCCACCCAATGCAACCAATAGGATGGCTGTCAGTAAAATCTGTGCACGTTGGGAAGCGGGTGTGTAGCTATCGGAGAGGGTCTTTTCCGGCAACCAGCGCAGCATAAAGGCCTTCCAGTAGCCAATGCCCCATTTACGGTGGATGTACTGCCAGAGGTCGAGATCGTGGCTGTGATAGACTTTGGCTGCGGGCTGAAATGCCAGGTGATAGCCTTTGCGTGCAAGCCGGAAGGAGAATTCCTGATCTTCGACGGAGGGAACGGGGAAGCGGGCATCAAAGCCGTCGTTTTCCAGGAAGATGCTTTTGCGGTAGGCAGCAGAGTAAGTATCGATAAAGTCGATTTTGGGCAGTTTTGCCAGGGATTGGTATTTGTACTCGAACTCCTGCTGGACAAAGCGTGGAACCAGGTTCTTCTCACGGCAGAGATAGACGCCTTTGACACCAATGACAGCCGGATCTGCGAAGGGTGCGACCATTTGGGATAGCCAATCCGGGGTGGGGATGCAGTCGGCGTCGGTGAAGAAGACCAGCTCGCTAAGGGCATGCTGTACGCCGGTGTTACGGGCTGCTGCCGGTCCCGAATTAGGCTGCCGGATGACTCTTACGCCGAGTTCTTCCGCGATTTTGGCGGTGTTGTCCTGGGAGCCATCATCGACGAGGATGACCTCATAATCGCGACCTAATTCGTAACCTTGCTGATGGAGGAGCGCTTGCAGGCAGTCTGCGATGGTGGCAGTTGCATCCTTGGCAGGGATAATCACGGATAGCTTTGGTGCTGACTCAGTCATGGAGACACCCTTGGTTTGAGATTGAATGGCAGAAGCAGGAGCAAGCCGGAAATCAACAAGGGTGGCAAGGTGACGATGACGTAGAGGATGACGGCAAATGCAACGGCCAACTCCTGCGAAACAGCAAACGGGATGAGCGCCAGTTGGGCGAAGTAGGTGAACGGACCGACATTGCCAGGCATTAAGGCGGGTAAGACACCCAGGTAGACCAGGATCAGTACCAGGATGGCAGCATCCCATCCCAGATCGATCGCCAGGGATTGGAACACCAGCCGATTGGTGAGCACCATCACAGCCCAGATGAGCAGTGTGATCCCCAGAGATGGAAGCAGCTTGCGCGGATCCCGCAGCCAGAGGCTGGCCTGCAGGAACTGGTCGAGTTTACGCTGGACTTTTGCCCACCTGGGTGCCTGGCTTTCACCAGGGAACCACCGGCGCCAGAACGTGGGACCCAATAACACTACCAGTAAGAGGAGAGTTGTGATGACGATGAGTAGTGGGTACAGGCTGCCCATCGTCTCGAGAACCAAAGGGGGCAGATTAGTTGACATGGCCAGCATGAGCAGCACCAGGAAGAGCAGATCGAGGTATTTTTCGATGGCGATGGTGGCTGTGATCTCGACCCAATCGTCCTGCCCGGGTTGGTGGGCAGTGGTGACGCGCACAACCTCGCCCCCACGGATGATCAGCAGGATATTGGCTGCCTGACCGAGGAAAAAGGCGGAGGTGAGACGTTTGAGCGGTAGGCGGAGATGGTAATTGCGCAGAAGCAGATCCCAACGCAGAACTTTAAGCGCCAGGCTGAGGAGAATGCTGAGGATTGCCAGTAGCAACCAGGTCCCGGAGGCTGATCGCAACGCATCCAGCAGAAGGGTCCAATCGACGCGCTGGAAGGAAAAGTAGAGCAATAGCAATCCCAAAGCAATTTTTAGTGCATTAAAGATGTAGTGTCTGAAGTTGTTTTGCTTCATGATTTATTGAAGTTAATTTGGGGAGTTGATTTATCCCCCAGGGTCAGTGGTTGGATCAGTTGTTTCTGTTGGGATTTCTGTGGGGATTTTCGTTGGGATTTCTGTCGGAACTTCTGTGGGTGGAAATTCAGCAGTTGCGGTCAAAGTCGGTGGTATGTCGGTGGGAATAACTACCGTGTTTGATGGTGTGACAGGTGAAAATGTGAAAGTCGGGGTTGAGGTGCGTGTTGATGTGGCTGTGTAAGTGAGGGTATAGGTTCGGGTTGGTGGAATATCGGTGCGGGTGGGAGTGGGAGATTTTGTGGAGGTGAAGTTAGCCTTCGGGGGATAATAGGGTAGGAAGATCTGCTGGCCGACTGTCAAAGATTCCGTTTCCAGACAATTGACTTCCATTAATTCATCGACACTGCTGCGCACGGACAAACTGAGCCAGTAGAGGGTGTCCCAAAGCTTGACGGTATAAACCACCCACCCATCGGGTAGTGAACAGGCGATGGCTGTCGGCGTTGGTGTTACTGTTAAGCTGGGTGTCCCCTCACCGGTTACGGGTATTATCTGCAATAATTGTGAATTTCCCGTAGCGGTGGTGACGGCTGTCAGATTGTAGATCATCGTCTGGTTTGGGAAGAAATCCTGTGTTGCGCGGGTGACGGTGGGTGTGACACCGGGGGGGAGGTCTCCGAATGCCTGGACAGGGGGATCGGTGCGGGTAAATATGTCGGTTTTGGCGAAGACCCACCAGCTGACGAAGGCCAACAAGAAGATGACTGTCAGGGCAATTCCCCATTTGATGACCGATTTTGGAATGGATAGGTGTAATGGCGTACGGGATGCGGGTTTTGCGGTTGCCTGTGTTCGGGCTACCTTTGGGAAGAGCCGATCCCCACGCAGGAACACTGGACAGCGTATGTGGTTCTCATTCAGGCAGTACTGGTATTGATGATCGACCGGGATGGCTTTGTGTCTGGCAAGACGATAGCAATGATGGCTCTCGGTGGCAAAAGTCATGCAGGTATCTTTATCATCATCAAGTCCCAAACTGGGACAGCGTCTTACTGCGGGCAAAGATCCCTCCTGATTGCAAACTGAATACAAGTATTATGCCACATTTTGTGAAATATGTAGAGATTTTGGCGAATTTGTTTGGGATTGGATAGGACTCACCTTATTGTTGCATGGCTCGGGCAGCCAGTACGAGCTGGACAAAGAAGAGGACTGCCAGGGCGATGAGGATGAGCATTTGCCAGAGTTGTTCGGAGACGAGGGCGAGCCCAACGCAGAAGAGCATGCCACCCAGGTTGAGTTGCATCTGGCGGTTGGGGCGGTCGAGTTCGGCGCTGAGTTTGCGGTTACTCTCCCGGGCAGACCAGAGTGACATGGAGAGGACGGCGAGGAGCCAGGCGAGGGCAATTATCCAGATGGTGTTGGAGATGAGGGAGTTCCAGTTGATTAAGTTCATAGTTTATAGTTGAAAGGTGAAAGGTGAAAGGTGAAAGGCGAAAGCACAAAGTTGAAAGTTGAAAGTTGAAAGTTGAAAGATTCGTTTTGGTAATTATAGTCTATTTGGGGGTTGGGTTTTGACTGGTTTTTGATTTCCATCGAATCTGATTGATTATCAAGAACGATACAGAATATTTCTATTTTGGCTTTGAGCTTTCAGCCTTGAGCTTTGAGCCTTAAATAGGCGGCGGGTGTAGGTTTGCCAGTGTTGGAGGAGGGTGCAGTGTCAATAGCCGGGTTATTATTACCACCCATAGTCGGGTAATGTTTACCAGTCATGATCGGGTACATGTTTACCACCAAAACGAAAAGATTATGATTAA
>PHBX01000013.1 GCA_002842045.1 Chloroflexi bacterium HGW-Chloroflexi-3
TTAATCTTAATCTTTTCGTTTTGGTGGTAAACATGTACCCGATCATGACTGGTAAACATTACCCGACTATGGGTGGTAATAATAACCCGGCTATTGACATCACCCCCACGTGTGTGGGGAAAACCGTAGGGCGGGTCTGTATAAATCAAGTCTCCGCGGATCACCCCCACGTGTGTGGGGAAAACGTTTACTTCGTCCACCTCGTTTGAATAATTCACGGATCACCCCCACGTGTGTGGGGAAAACTAAATTCGATTGATTGAGAACCAAGTGTCCTACGGATCACCCCCACGTGTGTGGGGAAAACTAAATTCGATTGATTGAGAACCAAGTGTCCTACGGATCACCCCCACGTGTGTGGGGAAAACGTCATCGCATCTTCCGGGAAGGGCGGGACAAACCGGATCACCCCCACGTGTGTGGGGAAAACTAATAAGTGCTGAATGAATTTCTTTTTTTGTAGCGGATCACCCCCACGTGTGTGGGGAAAACACTTCACATTCTCATGTACAATCGCCGTCCATCGGATCACCCCCACGTGTGTGGGGAAAACTGTTTCGTTCTGGATCAATTCTAAAAATGTAGCCGGATCACCCCCACGTGTGTGGGGAAAACGAATAAAAGTAGTTTTCTTTTGAGTCTGTATGCGGATCACCCCCACGTGTGTGGGGAAAACGAAATAATTTACTCCTGGTTTATCGTCTCCTGCGGATCACCCCCACGTGTGTGGGGAAAACTTGAATATACTCATGCTGTGTATATCGGAAGACCGGATCACCCCCACGTGTGTGGGGAAAACGCTTTGTAATTCATTTTGAAGGTGTTGAATTTCGGATCACCCCCACGTGTGTGGGGAAAACGAATCTTGTTAGATATGGACGTTATGTTCTTACGGATCACCCCCACGTGTGTGGGGAAAACGGCGGTCTCCTGGTGGCTGGTGTGTATTTACTCGGATCACCCCCACGTGTGTGGGGAAAACTATTCAACCTACGGCGGACTGGTCAAATATTCCGGATCACCCCCACGTGTGTGGGGAAAACTGGAATTACCGATACCCAGGGTTGGTCAGGGGTCGGATCACCCCCACGTGTGTGGGGAAAACTCAAAGTAGACTGCAATTATCGCTAGCCCTTTCGGATCACCCCCACGTGTGTGGGGAAAACTCGATCAATGCTTCCCTGAATTTTTCACCGGCGCGGATCACCCCCACGTGTGTGGGGAAAACTGTTTGCGACGTTCGCTCCGACTATTTCAATGCGGATCACCCCCACGTGTGTGGGGAAAACTGTTGTCTCGTTCCCTTTAGGCGCTTGCCAGACCGGATCACCCCCACGTGTGTGGGGAAAACGATTGCGGCGAGCTCCGCTTTAGACTCCCATTCGGATCACCCCCACGTGTGTGGGGAAAACCTTATCCTTCTGCCTGGGGGACGCGCTTGATTGCGGATCACCCCCACGTGTGTGGGGAAAACGGGCGGAGAAGGTTTTGAAATTGGTTCTTTTCGGATCACCCCCACGTGTGTGGGGAAAACGGTTTGTTTGTGGTTGGCTGTCCGGCTCTCGTTCGGATCACCCCCACGTGTGTGGGGAAAACTGTACGATCCTATCAAGCAACATTCCTGAATAACGGATCACCCCCACGTGTGTGGGGAAAACTGTTTTTTCAGAATAGCCAGCCATGATAGCAGCGGATCACCCCCACGTGTGTGGGGAAAACATCCACGCCACGCATACCAAATTCTGGCAAAACGGATCACCCCCACGTGTGTGGGGAAAACGAAAATTGGCTAAACGCCTATGTTTGGCCGACACGGATCACCCCCACGTGTGTGGGGAAAACCGCGTGTGCTTCACGCTCTTGATTAGAAATCCCGGATCACCCCCACGTGTGTGGGGAAAACGAAAAGTTTGATCTCGATACCATCCAGAATGAAGGATCACCCCCACGTGTGTGGGGAAAACTTTTGTGTCGATTCTTATGGTTCCGTCGTATCCGGATCACCCCCACGTGTGTGGGGAAAACGTAATTATCACCTCTAACAGCGTAACATTCTTCGGATCACCCCCACGTGTGTGGGGAAAACTTCCCATTTGGCAGCGACTTCCTGGATATAAGGGATCACCCCCACGTGTGTGGGGAAAACAAAATAGGAGTGGTATTTGCATCGCCTTTCAACAGGATCACCCCCACGTGTGTGGGGAAAACTACTTTGACGGTTGGACGATTAAGTCTATAGACGGATCACCCCCACGTGTGTGGGGAAAACCAGTAGCTCCACCAGTGGTATTAACCATACTACGGATCACCCCCACGTGTGTGGGGAAAACGAGTATCTCGGTCGGTGGGTTAGTAACAGGCAACGGATCACCCCCACGTGTGTGGGGAAAACACAGACCTGTATCACACACTCGCAGATCCGTCCGGATCACCCCCACGTGTGTGGGGAAAACTTTTCCAATGGGCAGCTTACAACCAAGCACACCGGATCACCCCCACGTGTGTGGGGAAAACAAATCAAGCCTTGCCTGGCAAATGGCACGTAACGGATCACCCCCACGTGTGTGGGGAAAACTCTGTTGCGGAACCTCTCCAAATCTCATTTTTACGGATCACCCCCACGTGTGTGGGGAAAACTTGATGGAAGCTATAGGTACAGGTGCTCCATACGGATCACCCCCACGTGTGTGGGGAAAACTTGATGGAAGCTATAGGTACAGGTGCTCCATACGGATCACCCCCACGTGTGTGGGGAAAACTCATACCAACTTACCTTGCCCCACCCTATGATCGGATCACCCCCACGTGTGTGGGGAAAACTGGAATAAGTAAAAGATAAAAACTCCAGGTTTCGGATCACCCCCACGTGTGTGGGGAAAACTAAAACTTTGGGGAGAAGCAATGGCTGCTTATCGGATCACCCCCACGTGTGTGGGGAAAACTGGATGGTTGATGGTCTCCAAAAATGAAGGTTCGGATCACCCCCACGTGTGTGGGGAAAACAAGTACGATTAGCAACTTCCAACGCATACCAGCCGGATCACCCCCACGTGTGTGGGGAAAACGTCACACCCAATGTCGCCAGCTGGCTGTCATTCGGATCACCCCCACGTGTGTGGGGAAAACGCTTCGCCCACTGACAAAGGAAGACGCAATCTGCGGATCACCCCCACGTGTGTGGGGAAAACGTTTTTTACCTGCGGGCTGGGGACATGGGCAGCGGATCACCCCCACGTGTGTGGGGAAAACGTAAAAGGGCGCTATGCGCAGGTTGGAAAACAACGGATCACCCCCACGTGTGTGGGGAAAACGCTTCCTGGGGACGTAATCCAACATTTATCAACTGGATCACCCCCACGTGTGTGGGGAAAACAAAATAAACCGAATTTTGACTGAGTATAAAAAACGGATCACCCCCACGTGTGTGGGGAAAACTAGTTCACCGCTTTTTGGCTCTGGGGCGGATGCGGATCACCCCCACGTGTGTGGGGAAAACCCGTATCCTTGGAGATACAGTAGAGGGGTGAGCGGATCACCCCCACGTGTGTGGGGAAAACTGGCTTTGCAGTTACTACTCGTAAGCAAACTCCGGATCACCCCCACGTGTGTGGGGAAAACTTTTATTATCGACTGCCATGAAACCTTGCTTACCGGATCACCCCCACGTGTGTGGGGAAAACGGGGAGCTTGACCCTGGGGAGCTTGACCCTGACCGGATCACCCCCACGTGTGTGGGGAAAACTTTGACCAATCGTTCAATGATATCTCCCGCTGCCGGATCACCCCCACGTGTGTGGGGAAAACTTATAAAATTGGCATAAATGAGGAGCTAGGCTACGGATCACCCCCACGTGTGTGGGGAAAACCAGCGCATCCACCGCCATCGCCAATCTCCGTATCGGATCACCCCCACGTGTGTGGGGAAAACTCTGGAGGTAAATTTTTTGCTAATTTTTCATAACGGATCACCCCCACGTGTGTGGGGAAAACGGCAGAATCGATGATGAAGAAAGTCAGGGCAGCGGATCACCCCCACGTGTGTGGGGAAAACTCCGTACTTTTTCAGTATTGATTCTGCCAGCGCGGATCACCCCCACGTGTGTGGGGAAAACGCTCACATTGGATTTGGATAATCTCTCCGCAACCGGATCACCCCCACGTGTGTGGGGAAAACGTTATTTGCCTTGCCGTAATGCCTTGGGTTGAACGGATCACCCCCACGTGTGTGGGGAAAACATGGAAGTCATCAAGATTTCTTTTACTTTTGGACGGATCACCCCCACGTGTGTGGGGAAAACGAATTAAGAAAATTGATTAAAGATGGCTCATCGGATCACCCCCACGTGTGTGGGGAAAACAGTCATTCCCTTTGATTTCCTAATATGTCGAACCGGATCACCCCCACGTGTGTGGGGAAAACTTATGGTCAAATATTGGAAGAGTTTTCTACCGCCGGATCACCCCCACGTGTGTGGGGAAAACAGTTGGCTTACACTACAGCGCAAGCGCTGTAAACGGATCACCCCCACGTGTGTGGGGAAAACCAACCAATTAGCATATTGCCAGCCAGCATACGCGGATCACCCCCACGTGTGTGGGGAAAACGTTGACGCGGTGGTTTCGGGTGTGAGTTCTTACGGATCACCCCCACGTGTGTGGGGAAAACGTTCAGGCGCCGTCTATCGATCGTTCGCTCGACGGATCACCCCCACGTGTGTGGGGAAAACACTATATTTCTCCTGCTCCCGGTCCCAGACGCCATATATGGGGGTAGCGGGCATAATGGGACGTTATTATTTTTGATTTCTATTGTTTTCTATTGTTATTCTACCATTTCTTTCTAACCTTTTTGCTTTTTTATTTTCTCCAGGTACCTTTACCAGTTGTAATCCTTCTTCTTCAACGATCCATCGACTGGTATTTCCTATCATCCGCATTTGAAAATGTTGTTCTGTATTCGTAGTCCATATTTGTATTATGCCACCCATGCTTTTATTATTCGAACATTTTTCCCAGAGCTTATCTCTTACTCGTGCGGAAACATGCCCAACAAACATACCAGTACGAGGTTCAATTAACCATCTGCTTAGTTCTCCCCTTAAAGAGGTCGGAACTTTTTCTAGTATCATTACGACCATTAGTACAACTCCTCCCATAATTCCGGTTCTGGTTCGACTCCAAAATTTTCCTCAGATGGATCATCGATTTCAAGTAAATGGTCGATATCTGGAAGAATTTTTTGTAATAAACGAGATTCTCGAAATCTCTCTCGACATTTTTCTCTCACACGTTTTTCTATATCTTGTGATGATTGTCCCACAATTTCAAACGCAGTTGGGATCGTTAATTCCGCTTTGTATAAATCCGCAATATCATAGACAAATGAAAGTTGTTTTCCTGTGTGAATAAAACCTAATGCCGTTGAATAACCACCTGATACGATTGCTGCATGACATATTCCATTTAATAATGCATTGGCTGCAGATAAAGCTCGATTAATTGGGTCAGCATAATCCCATTCGCCACGATTATAATTTCGACCATGCCAATGCACATTGTATTTTTTACTTGCCAAAGAATATGCGTTTTTTACCCTGGCACCTTCCATTCCTCTTAATTGTTGTAAGGATACATTTGCATCAGCAATATCTGAAAAACGAAATCGATACATATTTTTGACAACTCGTTCACGAAGAGAAGTATCACTAACAAGTTCTGCCTGGCGCAGCAGATGATATGCTTTTCGAGTTTCGCCTAAACCTTGGGCATAACAGCGGGTTACATCTTCTCCAACCCATAAAATTGTCACCCCATTTTCAGCAAGAACTTTCACAGCAGCATGGCTGATACTCGTACCCGGGCCAAGCATCAGCACACACAGAGCTGCAATTGGCACCATAACCCGTCCGTCTTCTTGAATAAATTCGATAGCATTGTCTTTTCGATCGACAATTGCATATTGAATGAATAAATAACTCAGACTATCGCGTAGTTTTGGTATTTCGTGAAAATTAATCACTGGTCTTCTCCTTTATTATTTAATTGTTAAGGTTCTGAAAATACAGATTTTCCAATTACATAAATGCCAAAGACAATAAACCCATTCCAAAACTTTTCCCCCTCCCAATTCCTTTTTCAACAGATCGAAGGAAAAAATGGAATTCTTTAATGAGCAAATATCCGTTAAATTCAACCTGATGGAGTGTTATTAATGAACTATGGTCATTCTTTCTCTTTTCAAACTGATAAATATCCTTCCTTTCAATTGCCAGAGAATTGAGAAAAATTTCGAAACCTCCAGATTGTGCTTTCTGATTAAGCCACTCGATTAATTCGTTCTCATCACGAATTGGTACAATTCTTCGGAAATTGCTGATTCTTCTGGTTGGGTTTGCGACCAATCGAAACCTTAATATTTGATTTTCTTTAAATGAAGGTGTAAATTGCTTGGTTGATGGGTTTGTTTGCTCCGGAATATATAGTAATAACCCTTTAATATTTTTGACTTTTTCCCAATTCGGTTCAATTGAAGACTGGACTAATAAAACAGGATATTTAGAATACGAATTCTTATTGGGAAATTCCAGGCGGTAAAGAGCATTTGCTTTCTCACGATTCGTAAATTGGTCAAAACCAGACATAATCGTTCGATGCATCTCATATGGGTTGTCAAAATGATCCTGGCTTATCTTGGTGGTTGGATCGATGGTCAATTTACTGAGGTACATTTTCCTCCTCCTTTATTGATCCATGTCTCAAATAATATTGGGGGACTTGGATGTGATAAGTATTTACCTTGGTATGCAAAAAAGAACGTTCAGAAAATTTGAGTGGCTGATCTTGTCTGGTCAAGTAAGCTTTTTTATTTTCACCTAATGGTTCAACTAATAGGCGCAACTTGTTTAGCAATGGATCAGATGTAATCTCAAGGGGTGTTTTAACCAACTGGAAAAAACCAGCATTTTGGACTATTTCATCAGCAACTATTTTTTTGGAGTATTTTCTCGGAATACTTTGCCACGGAAATGTCTTCAGAACTTCCTCAATCACTTGATCTTGAATTGGATTTAACGTTTCCGGAAACCATGGCGGAGAAGCTAATGGAAACGATTTTCTCCCTAAAAACAAAAACCATTTGGGGTGTTTTAAGGCACGATAGATTTTTATAAGCGTTTCTTGATCACCTTCAAGCCCAACCAAGAAACATGCATCTGCAAGAAAATAGCGGTTTGAGATAACTGCATTCGGCAATATACTCCCCGAAGCATTAAGAACTCGACTTGCAGTATGAAAATCTACCAACATCTTACCTTCTTGGTCCACACGTACCCCATAGCGCAAATTTTGAAATTCGGACAAATCACTGTCTCGGGGTTTACCCATTGCAGCACAAATCAAACCGATAATTCCACTTTTGCTTGGTTCTCTTAATGTATCTCGAATACCAAAATGGCTTGATATTCCCCAAGCCTGCATTGGACCTTTTAATGGAAAAACTAAAGTAGCCATTATTTACTCCACTAAAGATGATATCAAAACGTCAACCCATCTATTTACAGAATTCGATTTAACCCCTGGTATGATTGTTTCTGTGACATTATCATCAACTAAAAGTGAAAAGACTTTAGGTGGATTATCAGGGTCAGAAAAAACAGAATTGATTTGTTGCCAATGATCTATCAATTTTGTTAAAGATTCTTTTTGATATCCATTTTTTGAAGATACTGGTTTCTCAAAAGCATTCGCTAAAGACCATGCCTGACCATCTGAGCGTATAATAGCCATCATAAAGTAGGGCATCGTGTTTGCTGCAAAGGCATTTTGTTTTCCGGTTGGAGTGGCATAAATCATAGCTTTCATGAACCCCTTTACCGTTTTTAATGCTAGATCTTGATTATTATCCAAATTGGATAGCAATTGCTCCCAGTCGATTGCAGCGTATCGATAAAAGCATGAAGAGTTGAAGCCTGTTAAACCCATCATTGCTGCACCCATATCCGGCTCATCAGAAGTACTGATTGACTCGGACGCAGTATAAAAATCTAATTCCATATCAACCTTGTGTGTTGAAATGGAATGAGCAACCTGGCAAGCAGCATCGACGTTGATTTTTGGATCTTCAGCCAACATACGACCGAACAAAGCAATATCCGGTGCAGGGGTGCGACTCATAAAAATCTTTTTATATTCTTTTTCAACATCTTCTGCATTTTGCTTTTCTAAAAGGAGTTTGCTAATTTGTGTAACTTCTTCTTTACTTATGAAAAACAAAACACTTGATCTCTCCGGATTTTTCTTATCCATACTACCCAGCAAATTTTCGGTAAATTCAACTGCCAGTTTTGTTCCATCAAAATTTTTATTATGATTTTTCATTTCATCAAATAGAAGCTTTTTCAACCGGCGTGTGCGGTCTGATGGTGATATTTCTGTTTCTTCTTTGAAGTATGGATTTAGCCGAATCGATCGTTTAATACACTGGCTTGATATTCTTGCCCTGCGAACACCACCAAAAAAAGAATCTTTTGGCATATTCGATTCATCACGATTTAAATTAGAAGGCGGAAAACTTTGTAAAATGTGAAATTCTATTTTTGTATTCATGACTATCTCCTTAAAATAATAGTTAATCAGATTTAATTTTCTTCCGAGTTAATCTGGTAGCCCCAGAATCCAAATGCCCATTTTCTTTGTACCCATTGATCAGGATCATTCCAATTGATCATAGCCAACAGCAAAGAATGGTAATTAATTTTTGTGGAATTCTTTGAAGAACCCACCAAACCGATTGCATGTTTTAGCTGTTGAAACAAATCTTCTTGTTTTGATTTTAAAATTGTGGTGAAACGCCGTTCAAAGGCTTCAACACCCTCTCCAGATGCAAAACGCATATGATGTCCAAAATTATGATCTAAGGAATATTCTTCTTCTACCGAAGGATGAATGGTAAACAACGCTGATAATTGACATGTGACAGGAAAGATTCTTTCACTGGCAAGAATATTTGCTTCCTTGAGATCATTTTTCCTTGTTTTATTTATCAACGAAAAGATGATTTTATACATGATTGGATCAACTCCATTAGACGACATCAAACCACGTCTCAAAAATGAGACATCACCCCGTTTAAAAGGGTCATTACACAATTTTTCTAACTCGCTAACATAAGAATATTTTTTCATTCAGCATTCTCCTTTCCTGAATTTAATTTTTCCATCCCACCATATAAGATTTTTGCCGCGTGAACCTGTGCCTTTAAAAACTTGGGACTGTTTCCAGCAAGTGCTATGGCACTTTCTAAGGCGTTTATCGCACTGGAATTGATATGAATGATCCAATCAGAAATTGCAGCAGTATCATCTTTTGGCAGCATTTCCAATAAGTTCAGGAACCCTCTTTCTGCGTTTATCCAATAAAAACGTTCAGCATTTAAATGATTAAGTAACTTTTCTCCATCGAGACTTAATTTTGGTTTTTCTTTTTTCTCTCCTTCCTCTTTATTTTGCCTTATTTCTGTTGCAATTCTTGCAAATTCTCTTATTGCTCCAAACAACTTGTGACTAATTTTTTCAGCATACGATAATGCAGAATGCAATTTGAATAATAAGTTTCTGTCATTAACATATTCTAATGGGAGAGGTAACTCTTCGGATCGATAGAATAATATTTTTGCTTTATCACTGGCCATCCCCACTGCTTGCAAGAAAAATGTTTTATCCATTGGAAGAACATTTCTTTTAATTAATTTCCTCAAATTCAACACCGTTTCAATGGGAATTACCTCATCCAGATTAGTTCCTTCATCTTGTCTCTCATATCGAAATAATGAAGCACTATCTCGCCATAAAGCACGGTCCACACGAAATTTCAGCGGCTTTGGTCCATCTTTAGTATTTCGGTAGTACACAAACGGATCATGAATTTTGGCCCCATCAATGTAATCCTCATCTAACCTTAAGCCTGGAGCTTCTTTGATTTTACGAACAACTATCCTTCCATTCTCATCTTCAGGATAAAGAATTATCCTTCGGTTCATCCAGGTTAAATAATCTAATAAACCATATGGAATATTTCTCGAACGAAACGGGTCATCTAATCTCCAAAACGGTTTATCTCTTTCATCGGAAGGAAAAAAGCCATTACGATCTTGATTATATGACACCAGATTCAAATAAAGTGTCTCGAAAAGATTTGCACCTTTCAGGTAAAAACTAATAATATTCGATATAGGAGCATTGGTAAATTTTTCACTTATTCCACTCAATCCGGACAATCCAAAAGCTTGAATTGTGATTAAAAATCGAGCGGCTTGATCTGGTTTGAGCCCTACACCATCAGTTTCGGTGTGGTGATCAAATAATGTGGCATTATTACCAGAGGCATAATGATGCACCATTTTTAACGCAGGTTTTGGTTTAACTCGGTCATCTGATATCTGATAAAAAGGCTTCTGCTTGTCAAAAATGTCAAACCGCTCAAAATATTTAATTAAATAATTTTCAATTTCATTTTCTTTATATTTATCTTTAAGCAGATTTTCAAAATCTATACTTGTATTCGGACGAAATATATCTATCAACATTGCAATTAATAATCGAAATATTGCCGAATTTACGATAGGATAAGGATCTTTTAAATCAAGGTATTCCTGTGCATTTATTAAGCACTCTTTCATGTCGATATTTTTATAATCTCCGTTTTTTGTTAATACCGGTATCCACGGCTGAGAAATTAAGTTGTAAGAAAAATTCATTTATCCTCCTTGTATTAATTAATTCACACTCACACCAATCTTACATATATTTTATAAGTTTGTCAATAGCCAAATTAAAAAAGGAACAAAAATGTTCCTTTTTACTACCCCCAACGAATTGGGGAATTTCCCCTTAATGTGAACATTTACGCTCACTCCAATTGGCTCACCCCCACTAGAAGCGTGAGGAATTATACCAACATTATAACAAGATTTCTGGTAAATAATAACAAATATTTCCACTTCTTCTCTCCCTAAAAGATCTTCAACCCAAGTTCTTGAGTCAATGAAAGATTTAAATACCGGCTGTCTTCGAATATTAAAATCCGAAAATATCGCAGTTTTGATGATCTTTTAATGCTGTCTGGATCATCTAATATAGTCTTTATGATTTTTGGATTGGTGACATTTATTACGCTTTGCATTATCTTGCGCATCGGCGGATTTTCACTGTCTAATTCCTCCAACGTGATTTTTGTTTTCCCAACTATTGAATCATCGGCTAAATAATAGTAATTGTCTTCTTTAAATACACAAATGCACTGAAGACTAAATCCAAAATCCCTTGTCTTCGCTTGATAAGCTTCGTGCATGAGAATATCTTCGGCATCATTTAACGCGAGGATTTCTTTATATAACAAATCTTCATCATCACATGGACTGATTAGTGTAGAGCTAGCCTTTTTTTGCTTTTCTTCTAAGTCTCTTTTCTCTTTTACTTCAAATTCACGGATTCTTTCCATACTTGCTTGTAAAGCGTTTGGGATATTTTTTTCTCCGTAGACTTGTTCAATTAGATTACGTGTTTCTTTCTCAACTTCAAGTGTCTGATATTGTTTCAAAACGAGATACGATTTCAATAATACACTTTTTGCGTAGAACATTTCTCGTTTTTCTACAAGTGCCGTTCCATTCTCATCATGCTCAATCTCAAAAACAAAAAGTTTCGGTGTTTGATTTGTAAAAAATAATGACCTTTCACGTTCATGTCGATATAAACGCCCAATTCTTTGTAATACCAAATCAACCGGTGCTAATTCCGTAAACATTACATCAAAATCTAAATCAAGACTCTGTTCTAGAATTTGTGTTGAGACAATGATAGACTTTTGTGGCCGGGTTCCTTTTTGTAAATTACTTTTCTTTCCAAACTTTTTAAAAATTTGATCTTCTTTTTTAATCCGCCATCCATTAGGAAACTTTGCATGAAATAAAATAACCTCTTCAAATTCGCAATGTAACAATTCATATATTTCTTGCGCTTTGGATACTGTATTACAGATAATTGCAGCACATCCACCAGATGATAAGGATACTCGTAAAGTTTGAACCAAATCCATTTCTTTAATCCATTGAATTTCGACTATCTTAGGTTTCTCTGGCTTAATCAAATCGGTTAAAGATAAGATTTCTGGATTATGACCATGTTTAACATATGTTGCTCGCGGATAATCATAGTTAGGATTAATCAATTGAGATGGTTGATTTGAATAACCTCTTATTATTTCTTCTCTACTTTTTTCCTGCAATGTTGCCGAAAGTATAATAACCGAGGAATTTAAGACCCTTAACCAATTCAGCAAACGCATAAATAGAACATTCATATAAATATCATAGGCATGCACTTCATCAAAGATAATTACTTTGTTCTTAAGTCCCGCCAGTCGAACAAAGAAATGTTTTGTTTTTAAAATACTTAAGAAAACTTGATCAATTGTTCCAACTCCAAAAGGAGCCAATAAGCTACGTTTACGGTTATTTTGAAACCATTCCATTGCAGCAATTGTTTGACCATCCAAATCGTTATTAATTTCCTTTAATCTAATTCGATTAATATTCTCATTCCATCTTGCCTGCCCATGTGCCAATACGGCATTTATTATTGCTCCTGATGATTGATAGCGATTCTCAAAAATTCCAAGACATCTATCAAATATCATGTTGGAAGTAGCCATTGTTGGCATTGCAATATATATACCGCTTCCTTGATATCCTTGAAGCCATTGATCGGCAATATACAACGCAATTTCGGTTTTTCCAATTCCTGTTGGTGCCTCGATGATTAACAGAAATGGATCGTTTTCAGTATTCCATTGTTCATACTTTTCAATAATCGCCTTTTGAACAGGCCGCGGGTTTGAAAAATTTAAATGACTGAACATTTCATTGAATGAAACTTTATTTCCTCTGGCTTTCCAGCCTATCCAACCAAGTTTGCGAAGTATTAGAGAAGCTGTTCCCAAAGACTTCTGGAAATAAGATCGAAAATCTTTAATAAGGTTTGTGCAATTTTCATAATATTCATCGTTCGATGCTACCCAATCCGCCATACAAATAAAGCCACTGAACCAGATTGCTAAAGCATTTTCAGTTTCCAAATCGCTTATTTTACTGAGAACGGCTCGATAATTAATTCCTTGAACAGAAAAAACTATTTCACATAAAAGTAATCGTAATTGATCCCAAATTTCATCTCCTATTTGATCTCTTATTACAAAATTTCTAGGATCAAAACGCCATGCTCCATGATGGCCACTGATAGCAATAGCTACCCAATCAGGTGTGATTTTCTCTTTTTGGAGAAAAAGGCACCCAATTTCAGGGTGATATATTTCTGGCGTGAGGTTATCTTTTATATGGATTCCATGTTCTTTCCATTTATTATCTAAAAATTTATTTTTTCGTTGAAAAACTGGGCTTGCTTTTCCAATATCATGTAAAGCAATCCAGCATGAGAGTAATATCCCAGATTCATCTTCATTCAATTTAAGGAGTTCGGAAATTTCTTTCCGAATCGACACACTAATACTATTTTTCCAAAGAACCCACGCAACTGCTGCAGTATCAAGAAGGTGATAAATTAATAAGTGGTATTTCTCGGGGTTCTTCCGATCACTTTTTCCCCATGTTATCTCTACTAGGTCCATTAATTGTTCTTTTTGAATCATATATATCCTTCGTTGTTTTTTAATCCTTCACCCCGCCTTTCTATGTTCTTCCATAACCTTCCCCCTCAGCCACTCCGGTTCAATCACCCGCACACGCGCGCCATAATATAAGATCCAGCTGACCATCTCGGGGGTTACGCCCACCCAAAACCTGGCACGGAAACTGCCATCATCGTTCTGCTCAATCACCTGACTCTTATGCCAGTGTTCCTCCGAGACCCAACGCCCGGCGGTTTCATCAAAGAGCAGTTCAACCGCTTCAGTTTCCCCGGCCGCACCGCGCATCAACCCCCAGGTGTCACCCAGATATTCATCGATATCAAAATTCTGCGGCCTTTGATAATGGGTGTCCAGCAGCTCTGCTTCCAGCACCCGATCCAGTTTGAACTGCAGCACATCCTGGCGTAAATGATCGTAGGCAACCACATGCCAGGAGCGTCCATAAGGCAAAATGAAATACGGCTCTACCACGCGTTGCTTGCCATCACTTTCGGTTTGAGTCTGGTAGGTCATCAAAATTTGCTTTTGTTCAAAATAGGCGCGGTAAAAGAGTGTCAACATCGTTTGACGGTGCGTTTTGACCGCACTGCGCGGCAGGTGGTCAAGGGTTTCCTTTAAAATAGGGCGGATTTCTTGCGGGAAAATGGATTCCAGGCGTGTAATAGCCACCGCTAGTTCGGTGGAATTTACCCCCGGCATCGCCTGGGCTGCCCGTGCTGCGGAGAGCAGCGCAATTGCCTCAGAGAAAGAAAACAATGTGGCAGGCAATTGGGGCAGCCGTAAAAAATAATAACCATCCCCTTCCGTTTTTATGGTTAATCCCAGGCGCAGCCGGATGAGTTCAAGATCTTTTTGGATCATGCGCTCAGAGATCTGATGGTACTCGGCCAGCCGCCTGCGCGTCCAGTAACGGGGTGCACTGGCGATCTGTTGAATAATCTCCAGTATCCTGGCCGTTCTGCGTATCTGATTGTCGCGTTCTTCCCGCATGATTCAACTCCTGATGTTTACATCCATTATGCCAAACCGACGGGAACACAGTAGTTCCCCCCTTTAAACTTCCATCCAAATTTCATTTTATTTGGTGAAATCCAAATTATTGGATAGATACAATTAAATAAATTATAGGTAAATTTAAATAAATTTACAACTCGAAAACTTGATCGTTGAACTTTCTCCGAAATTGCCCACCCCTTAATACTATTTACAGAAAAATGACCCATAAATTTATGCACCTCACCATCTCTGGAATAAAATAGGGCGGTCATTTTTTTGAAGACGATCTCGAATATGTTCTGGATGATGGAAATAATTACCTTGCTTATTGGATCGCCATTCACACTTATTTTTCGTACTGACCTATCACAGTCTAAAAGTACAAAAGTAAGTTGCATCTTGAATTGAAATCCCAGGTGCAATGCGCTAAAGAACTACATCAAAAACTCATGGTCTTTTCAACTCTAAACCCTAAGGACTAAGACCTACCACCTAGCTAACTAATAATTCGCCCTCAAACTCATCCCTTCATACAGATATGCCACCTCTTCCTCGTACCCATTGAACATCAGGGTTGGACGACGGTGCAATTCGCCAATGCGGCGTTCGGTCGCCTGTGACCAACGCGGATGGGGTACATCCGGGTTGACATTCGAATAAAAACCGTATTCACGTGGAGCAATCAGATTCCAGAAAGTGTCGGGCATTTCTGAAACCAGTTCTATCTTAATCAACGACTTTCCGCTCTTGAAACCATATTTCCATGGCACCACCAGGCGGATTGGGGCACCATTTGATGGCGATAGCGGCTCATTGTAAATCCCGGTTGCCAGGATGGTGAGATCGTTCATGGCTTCATCCAGTCGCAAGCCTTCCTGATACGGCCACGGGAAATTCGCTTCCAGACCCGGCATCTGATCAAAATCTGCTATGGTCTGAAAACGTACAAACTTCGCTTCGGCAGTCGGTTTAACCACCTCCAGCAGCCTGGCGAGTGGGAACCCCATCCACGGGATCACCATTGACCAGCCTTCCACACAGCGCAAGCGATAAATGCGTTCTTCCAGTGAGAATTGTTCCAGGATGTCCTGCATGCTGAAGTTGGTGGGGTTTTCAACCAATCCATAAACTTCCACATTCCAGGGATCCGTTTTGAAATCTTTCGAGACGACATGAACCCGATCTTTACTGAGTGAAAATTCATAGTAATTGTTGTACGTTTTGATGGATTCGATATCAGTGAGCATGTCAGATTGAATAATCTTTTCTTCTTCGGCAGTGGGAATCACACCAGGAGCACAGGCTGCCAATACTGCAGCCCCTCCGACCAATGATACTTGTGATAAAAACTGCCTGCGGTTCATATACAGCCATTTCGGCGTTATTTCAGATCGATCTATTTTCTTCATTATTGACCTCTTTTACCAATAAAACCAACCAGAGATACCTGTATTTTTTCCTTGTTTCTATTAAACCAACAATTATCTTCCAGCGGTAGCATTTGTATAATTATTTGACCTGGCAATGCTGTTTGTATGTGTTCGCTTTGTGTTACAATCGCCTGCATGAGTGGAATTGCGATCGATGAAGTGGTACGCAGCCGCCGAAAAACTATCGCACTGGTGATGCATCCTGATGGTCGCCTGGTGGTACGCGCTCCTTTGCGGATCAGCCAGAAGATCATCGATGCCTTTGTCGCCAGTAAATCCGACTGGATTGAAAAATCACGCCAATCGCAGGTTGCCAGGCGCAAGTTCTTTCCTAAAAGGCATTTTTCCCCTGGAGAACTATTCTGGTATCTGGGTAAACAATACCCCTTACAACTGGTGACCCAACAACGCCCGGCATTACAATTTCATCTGGCGTATACATTGGATGAAAAATTTTCTCTTCAGGCAAAAAAGCGCTTCGAGCTTTGGTACCGCGAGCAGGCACGGCTTTATCTGATGGAACGCGTGCAGTATTTTGCGAATTTATACAATTTTCACTACAAACAGATCAAGATCACCAGTGCCCGTACCCGCTGGGGTTCCTGCAGTGCCAGAGGTACGCTCAACTTCGCCTGGCGATTGATCATGGCGCCGCCGGAGATCATCGATTATGTTGTTCTGCATGAACTGGCACATACCATTCACCACAATCACAGCCAGACCTTCTGGTCATTGGTGCAGTCCATGGTGCCGGATTATGCTGCTAAACGAAAATGGCTTAAACAGAACAGCCATCAATTCCATTGGGATTAGAAATTCACGTAAGCCCCCGGCTGAATGTGTCGAAACTCGAACTGATCTGCACCAAAATTGACCAGCAGCACCGCTTTGCATCCCGTATTGCGCAGGTAGGTACTGGCTTGAATCTCGTCCTGAATTTCCAAACTTGTTTGCACACGCACCAGCACCATCAGATCCTCAACCACAAAATCCACCCGCTTTTGACCAATACGCTGCTGACGATAGACCAGATCGATCAATAAATCACGTGAGTAGGGAATCTTTAATGCATCCAACTCCAGCCCCATGGCGCGCTGATAAATCTGGATTTCAAATCCCGGTCCCACATTGGCATAAACATTCTCCGCAGCCACCGTCACCAGACTGGTGATATCGATCATCTTTTTGTTGGACACATTTTGCAAGTCAAGCACTGATTCCATCGGGTTACATCTCCGTGTGATTTATTGATACTGTAATAATAGCAAGTTTCTTGCCAAAAGGCAGGATTTAGGGCTGAGTTTTGAGTTTTGAGCGAGTCTGAACTAAGATTTTTATGATCATATCAACAAATCGGATCCGACCATCCCTGTCAACTGGCGGCTGTCAACTATCAACATCTTTTACATGTGCCTTCAGCCTTATTCTTCCCCTGTCCGCTGTCACCTGTCCCTTGTCCACTAAAAAACCCTTCGACATCGAACATTATACAACCCCATTGCCTTTACTTCCCCGTTCCGTTATTATTTCGATATCGAACGATTTTATTGGAAAGGATTTATACATGAAAACAGCCGGTTTACATCACATCACAGCCGTCACCAAAGACCCACAAACCAATATCGACTTCTACCAGCAGGTGCTCGGTCAGCGCCTGGTGAAAACTACCGTCAATTTCGACGATCCCGGGGCTTACCACCTCTACTATGGCGATTACACCGGAGTCCCAGGCACCGCCATGACCTTCTTTGGCTGGTTGAACACCGTCCAGGGCAAGGTTGGCAGCGGGGAGACGCAAGCCGTGGCTTACAGCATCCCGCAGCATTCGGTCAGCTACTGGAATGCGCGCCTCAAGCAATTGGGATTCTCGCCCGCACGCGTTGAGTCGCGCTTCGGGCAGGACGTCATCTCCTTCGACGATCCGGAAGGCATGCGCATGGAACTGGTGGCTGAGGAAAATTTGCCGTCCGTGCAAGTCTGGCCGGCTAGCCCGGTGCCGGAAGAACACGAGCTGCATGGTTTTTATGGCGTGAGTCTGTGGCTGGATGAGATCGAGTCCACCACCCGAATTCTGACCGAAATTCTGGGGTATCAAAACTTGGGGCAGGAAGGTAATCGTTACCGCTTCAGTGTGCCCGGCGATGCGCCCGGCAAGGTGATCGACCTGGTACACAAGCCCAACACCGGGCGTGGGATCTTTGGCGCCAGCTCGATCCATCACATCGCCTTCCGCGCCTCCTCCGATCAACACCAGCAGGATATTCAACAGCAGGTGCGCCGCATGGGTATTCATGCCACCCAGGTCATCGACCGCCAATATTTCCGCTCGGTCTACTTCCGTACCCCCGGTGGCGTCCTGTTCGAAATCGCCACCGATCAACCCGGCTTCATGGTAAATGAATCTGCTGAAGAACTGGGTTCCAACCTGGTGCTGCCTCCCTGGTATGAAGCGCGTCGGGATGAGATAGAAGCCAATTTACCAGCCATTCGGCGCTCCTTGCCACAGGAGGTAAATGAATGAGTGCAACAATCAACCCACATTTAGGTCAGCCAGTCCTCAGCCTGGGTGCACCTTTCAAGGATGCCCAGCAGGTCATGGTCCTGCTGCATGGGCGTGGTGCCAGCACTGAGTCAATCCTCTCGCTGGCCGCTGAATTCGATGCACCCGAGACGCACTTTCTGGCACCACAGGCACATCAATACCGCTGGTACCCAAACAGCTTCCTCTCCCCCCTCGAGCGAAATGAGCCTGATCTTTCCTTCGCGCTGGAGCGGGTGGATGCCCTGGTCAACCGCCTGCTGTCCTCCGGCAAACGCCTGGATCAGATCGTTCTGGCGGGGTTCTCGCAAGGCGCCTGCCTGGCCAGCGAGTACGTGATCCGCAACCCGCGTCGCTATGGGGGGCTGATTGTGCTCAGTGGCGGCTGGATTGGTCCGCAAACCATGCAGCGCAGTTCGGACGCCAATCTGAACGGTATGCCGGTCTTCATCGGCTGCAGCGATGTGGATGATCATATTCCACTTGTACGCGTCAACGAGACTGCCAGCCTGTTCGAGAGCATGCAGGCAGATGTGCGTCTGCGCATCTACTCCGGGATGGGACACACCGTCAATGCGGACGAGATTTTGCAGATCAACACCTTACTCAAGCAGGTGGTCAAAGCTGGTTAGAACAAACCCGGTTGTTGCGTGTTGTCCTCCTGGCTGATTTCGTAGCCATAATCCGTTAATAGATGGCGTCCCTGGGCAGCCTGCACCGCGAGCTGGTCACAGCGCTCGTTTTCAGGGTGCCCGGCATGTCCTTTGACCCAGACCAATTCCACCTGATGCCGGTCCAGTAATTCCACCAGCTCTTTCCACAGATCCAGGTTGAGCACCTTGCCCTTGCCGGTTTTTTTCCAGTTTTTCGCCCGCCAGATATCCATCCAACCCAGATTAATCGCATCCGAGAGATATTTTGAATCCGTGAATAAGCGCACGCGCGCACCGGGTGGAATGGATTTGAGTCCCATAATGGCTGCCAGTAACTCCATGCGGTTGTTGGTCGTCAGGCGATAGCCTTGCGAGAGCTCCCTGCGTTTGCCATCCTGCACGATGATAACCCCATACCCTCCCGGCCCGGGATTGCCGGTGCAGGCGCCATCGGTGTAGATGTTAATTGGGGTTAAGCTGGGGTTGGGCATAGATTTTTTCCTATTTTATAAAGTAAGCTGCAGTAATTGTACATTACTTCAATCTGGTTTATGAATTGAATAATTTGTTAGTTTATCTTGCATTCACCAGTAATGCTTGAACGGAATTTCACAATTTGCTATACTAATAATCAGGACGGATACTCTAAGTCATACGATCGGACAAACACGGAAGCCAAAATGATCCGCAATATGTTGGTGTTACACAATTCCAACAATCAGGAAAAAATCCTTATTACCTTCAGCAACTTTTTAACAATATATCAGGATTACCGGTATACACTGGAGAGCACTTTTCTTCTTCACACAGTTGTCCTTTCATGCTAAATAATCGTTAACGGAATTTGTTTACTGGGGAAACGATCAAAATGTCTAAACCAAACGTATTTCTGAAATCCACCTTACGACAACCGATATTCACAATCTTTCTATTATTTATACTGGGACTAATATCCTTCGCATTTGTCTCCAAAGTCACAGAGTACCTGGTTGTCCAGCGAGAAACAGAACGATTGGGTGGTTATTACCGTTCTATCGGCACCCTGCGAAATATATCCGATCCTCTATACGGGTATATCACTGAAGGTGCCGAAATTGTCAGAACCAGCCCCTACCTCGATTATGAAGACTACCGCCGGGATGTTTCCGCAGTTATGAATGACATATACAATTCCGACATTGAAGCACGTGCTTCAGAAACCAATGGACCATTGAGAGAGTTGGTAAAGAACATTACCAATAATAATTTCTGGTTCTATGGCACATTGGATTCAAAAAAGGAGATGATTAAAACCATAGATTATAACCAACCTTCAGCAGGTTATTCACTCACATTTTCTGTGGGCAAGGTGGCTGCAGGTTACCCAGAGCACATTGAGGAAGGACAGGAAATAACTTTATTGTTCCTGTTGGATTTTTTCCCCGAATCTTCCCCATGGATAGAGGAAATGAAAGTTGGCCAACATTATTTTATCCGCGGGTTTTTGGATGCTTATTTCACGCCCAACCCTACCTGGACAAATGCTGATTCCAATCTAATTTTAAAGCTGTTGGATGGAGAAGATACCTGGTTTTTACCAGTACTGGAACAGTCAGAAGTTGACTTGAATGAACCAGGGTTAGAAGAAATTAAAAATGAGATCGAGATTGACCAACAGCAACAACATTCTTTACTGGTTCTTGCGACTGTGGACATGAGTGCCATGCCCAATACCCAGGAAGTATCTCAGTATCTTCACCTGGTATCTGGCAGGTGGTTAAATCATGAAGACGAATTAAATGCCAGTAAGGTCATGGTTGTTAGGAACTCATTTGCTCAACTGAGAGATATTCAAGTCGGGGATACGATTTCATTAATTTTTCGGGATTTACAAGACTATTTCCATGGAGGATATATCTATGGTGAAGATGATCGCCAGAATTGGCGGTCTTATCCAACTTATCCGGATACATTTGAAGTCGTTGGAATTTTTGAATCAAGGGTAGGAATTGATCCTAACCTCGTATTTATTCCTCAATCTACATTACCAGTCGAAATCGGAATAATAGAAGATGAAGTGCATCCGATGAATTACAGCTTTGTGCTGAAATCTTCCAAAGACCAGGATGTATTTATTAATGAAACCCAGGACAGGCTGGCTGAAGTTGGTATTGAAGTATCCTTCGTTGAAAATAAAGGCAAAAACTTCTGGGCCGGTGTTGACCCGCTGCGAAAAGCCGCTGCTGCCAATTTGCCGGTGTACGGGCTGGTGCTGCTTTTAACCCTGCTTTTGGTAATTTTTCTTTATCTGACCCAACGCAGACGTGATTACGCCATTCTATGTGCTTTAGGTGTTCCTCGAAAAAGCGCCAACCGACAGATGCTGATCCCAATCCTGTTGATCGGGTTGCTGTCCATTTCGGCGGGCAGTGTTTCAGCCTGGAATTTTGCGCTTAACAAAGCCGCCGAATCGCTTTCCACGTTACTGCTGCCTTCAGGGATAGCACCATCCGCATCTTTACATGCTGGGATACTCATTGGTATGGGCACGGGAATATTTATTTTATTGCAGATTCTCACAGGAATTGGTATTTGGCTCATCTCCAGAAGAAATATTTTTGAGCTTTTACAGGGTAAAAATGCCCCCAAGGTCAAGACACAAGCAGCCCCTCCGAATGCGCAAGACGAAATCATTTTTCCTCCTCAATCTGCAATTAAAATGCAGACCCCGGTTGCCACCAAAAAGAAACCATCAACCGGTCTTGCCCAGATAAAGCAGGCCGAAAATAAGGTTTCCAGACCCAAAAAGAAGGGCGCCTTGCTGAGGTTGATGCTGTGTTGGATCAGGCGATCCGGGTTAAAATCTGCTCTGACAATTGCGGTCGCCGCGGGTTTTATCCTCGCGATAGGTTGGTTGCGCTGGATGATCGACCGCAATCAAGCAGAAGTAGACCGGCTATACAACACAACGTTTGTACAGGCGGAGATCCTGTACAAAAATCCGGATGTGTCGTACTCGTTCAGTTACGGTGTATTTGGAAAAGACGTAGTTAAAGGAGTGCTGCGCACTGGTTTTGTGGAAAGCGCTTATTTGGAAGCAATTGCCCGGCGCACGCGGATAGGCGGAATTAACGGGGAAAACGAAAGTTATCAGGCTGATATAGCGCTGCGGGGGATTAACCATGCCGATACATTTTTTAACATCAAACTTCAAGGTGCAGCGGTGGAATATGCTGATGGTTGGGATGGAAATTTATTCACCAAAACCTGGACAACGGAAGAGATTCAAGCTTCAAAAATCCCAGCTGTTTTTCCAAAGGATTTTTCCGATCAATATAACCTCAAGCCGGGGGATACGGTTGTTCTAACGGATGGCAGTCATGTTTCCTACTCCTATCTTGTCGCCGGAAAGTATACCAGAGGATATGTAGGTTCTTCAGAGGAACCGGTTTTACTGCCCCTGTCGGCATTGGAAGCAATGGAAGGAGAGAATATCCTTTATCAGGCAGCTCGCTTTACTTTGGACCCATCCAAAAACAGGCAACTGGAAACATTTCGCACCAGGGTGGACTATATGCTTGCAAGCTATCAACGGGCTGTGCCATTAAAGATGGTGTATTGGGATGAGGAACTGCGTTCGGTGGTGCAGCCGCTGGAGAAAAGCCTTTCCCTGTTACAGGTGCTCTACCCGGTAACCGTGGCTGTTGCGGTATTGATCGGGCTGGGGCTGAACCTGCTGCTGGTGCTGCAATCCGCAAGAGATGCTGCCATTCTTCGGGTTCTCGGTATACCCACCGGTCAGGTGCGTGGAATGTACTCAATACAGCAATTGTTGCTTTCATTGTTTGGTATTTTTATGGGTTTGGCAGGTGTAGCAATCATTCACAATGAACCTGCAGCGTTACTTGAAAATCAACTCATTTTCGGGGTTGTATTATTTCTTGGAGGTGCTTTACTCGGTGCTCTGCTCGGAGTATATCTGACCACCAATAAAAACCCACTGGGATTGCTTCAGGTCAAAGAATAAGGAGAGAAAGCATGTCAACTTTAAAACTGGAAGAGGTTAGTTACCAATATAAAAATGGTGACCGGAAAGTGGTAAACAATGTGTCCTGCATGTTTGGCAGCGGAAAGGTAAGCGCGGTTGTTGGCCCTTCCGGCAGCGGTAAGACCACCCTCCTCTCCCTGATGGCTGGATTGGATCAACCCACAGAAGGGGATATCTACCTGGACGGGGAAGAGCTTACCAACATGGACCTGGACCAATACCGACGTGAACGGGTAGCCATGGTTTTTCAGGCTTTTCATCTTTTTCCATTACTGACGGTGTTGGAAAACGTCTGTTTCCCGATGGAATTGAATGGCATATCAAAAACTGATGCGAAGGCTAAAGCAAGAGAGCTGCTAACATCCGTGGGAATCGAAGCCGAAAAGCACAGACGTTATCCATCCAACCTGTCCGGTGGGGAGCAGCAACGCGTGGCCATTGCGCGTTCCCTGGCGAGCGGTGCCAGGGTGATATTGGCCGATGAACCCACCGGCAACCTGGATAAGGCTAATGGCGAGAGGGTAATTGAAATCCTTCGACAACTGGCTCACCAGCAACGTTATTGTATTGTGGTGGTCACCCACAACCTGGAAATTGCCGAGCGATCGGATAAGGTCTGGAGCATGTCGGATGGGGTGTTGGTGGAGCAGGTCGCTCTACCGGCATAAAATTCAAGATCAACTTACAGGATAAAGTGAAATCAAACAAATTCTAACAAATTCGATAAATCAAAATGTTACGATTCTGGAAGATTCTCCAGATCGTTGAGATCTTTATACCGCCCACTGGCTTTTTTATTTTTCCGCAAATTTTCAAGATCGATAATATTTACTTCAATCCCATCAATTTTTCCAATATTTTTTTGTTGGAAACATGCATTAAATTCAACTCCAGAGATAGAAGTAATAAGTTCCAATCTGACAGGAGGAACGCCCATCCGAATTACTTTGTTTTCTTCTAAAAAAAGTTCTTCGGTTAATTCCGGTGATTCAAATCCAAATTCGTTCAATACACTGACTATTTTTTTTGCATTTATTGGACTAATATCAATCCATATATCCATATCAGCCGTGGCTCGAGGATATCCATGATACCCAACTGCGTAACCACCTACTAATAAGTATTCGACTTTATGCTTGTTCAGTAATTTCAAGAACTCTTTGAAGTCTGGTAGTAGCTGGATCATAGCCATAAATAATCTGCCTCATCACCTCGATCGCTTCCATTCGTTCTTGAGGTGTCTTTGAATACCAATACGCAATTTCATCGCTCTCCGCGTTAATAGATGATATCGTTATAGTGTTTTTATCTAATTTTGGCAATTTCTTATTCTTCACAACTTAATTATATAACACCTCAGTGTTATCAAAGAGCTATTCACAGCGCAATCCCGTCCCGGTCAATCGCAACGCGTAACGAGGCTTTACACGCTTCAGCATCTACCAGGTCAACTTTGAATTCTGCACTTAACCCTGTAATCGCGGCGACAGCGGTAAAAAAACTAGCAAATTATACTTCTCAATTTCCCTGTCCACTTTTTTGATTCCTATTTTCCTTGCATGGGTAATTTTTTTCTGCCCTCACCAATGGAGAAATCCAATGAGTGGGCATCACGTTTGCCTTTATGAGTGGTGTACATATTTGCTCAATCTAATTAAAAAGCAGGAGGTTGTTTTTTTTTATTTTCAGCTATACTTTCTTTGGAGGGAAATTTATAATGATCAATCAGCTTATTTCCGCACTTCTTCTCATTCCAGGCTTCTGGTTGGGATATAAATTCTCCCCCCAAGTCGTAGATTGGGCACAAAAAAATCCTAAACGTTCCCTTCATTTTTCACCTACCCAGAAAACCCTCCTCTGGTTGACAATTGGCAGTCTATTTTCAAACACCTTGATTTTTATCTATGGGTTTATACGGTCTATCGTAACCATGTTTATCATCCCGGGTTGGTGCTACACACAGCCAGACCTTATGACACGATTTGGCAAGATTTCCAGTTGTCTTCATAGCCTGCCTTCGATTCTGGTTTTTCTGATCATACTGGTAATTGTGTTCAAGTTTGGTAATTCTTTCATATCCAATGAAACTACAAAAATCAATAAATTCTATGTGGTCATGATCTTATTAACCATTGTTATTGTGATCTACCAGATCGTGCAAATGCTTTATATTCTAATCATCGGTCCAGGGTAGACAAAATTATGAAGATGTGACAATTTGAAGGGGTTGGTGCGTTGCCTGCCTGCCCTCGTGTAAAGGGGGCGACCTCGAAGAAAGGTTGTCGAAGATGCTCTTCAGGGTACACTTGGGGATTAACAACCACCATCCGTCCGGGCAGAAATGACTGGTTTTCACGAGTCCAGAAGTGCGCTGCACCTGAACTCAAACCAACAAGGTCTTGGAACGAGGTGCAACTTAAAGGTCGTAAACAATGCACTTTTGGTATCTTGATTCTCAATCGTTATTCCCCATTCTATGTAGTCTTCTTATCCTTAAATAAAACGCACCATAATTTATTTCTAATTTTGTCTCATAGTTTTTTTCTTGACTGGCTATTTAGAATTGACATTGTCACTTTTTTATCTATAGAACGACTTAACTATAGAGCTCAAAATTAATTCATGTCATGAACTACAATAAATAACGAGTTGAATGACTGAAAGGGTAAATCATTTGATCTCAAATTCCACCAATGAAAATCTTGATGAACACCAACTTATTGCTGATGTTCGCAAAGACCCAAAAAAATTTGGATTGCTATACAAGAAATACGCAAATCCAGTCTATCGCTATATCTTCACTCGTACCGTAAATAAACAAATCGCCGAAGATATCACCTCACAGACTTTCCTGTCAGCGTTAGAGTCCTTCAGTAAATTTCGTCAGGATGGTAATTTTGGATCATGGTTATTCACTATTGCAAGAAACAAAGTGAATGATCATTTTCGGTTCAGTAAACCCGTTGCGCCTATCCATGAAGCTGAATTAATTGCCGATGGGAGTGACGCATTGGCTCACTCCATTCAATCCGATCAGGCAAAAATCGTTCAGTCGTTGATTAAAGAGCTTACCGAAGATGAACAGGAATTGCTGCGTTTACGTTTTATTGCTGAGTTAAGTTTTTCGAATATTGCTCGATTACTTCATAAGAGTGAAGATGCTGTTAAAAAATCTACTTATCGTTTACTGGCACGATTGCAAAGCCAGGTAGAGGTAAAGAATGAATAGAGAAAATGGGAAAATTAATTTTGAGGAGTTGGTTAAGAATTCATATGCTATCCCTCCTATCAGTGGAGATTTCTATAATAATTTATACGCTGAGTTGATTGCTCATGCGGAGAAGAAACGAGCCTTACCGAAAATCTCATCAATTAGGATTCGGTTTGCCCTCGGGTTAGCCATTCTCTTAGCACTTGTGTTTCTTTTCATCGTTCTTACCCCGCAAGGAAAGGCGTTTGCAGAGTCAATCAAACATTTATTTGTAACGACAGATATTATTGAAATCCCCATCGATGATCCAGAAACGGTAGCTTCTCCAACTTTTGTACCTACATTTGAAATCACATTAATGCCAGCAACTGAATCAGGTGTCAAAGAAAATTACATTTCACCTGAAATTGCCAGTTTATCCTCCACTGATCCGGCGTGCGAAGATGATCCGAAAGGCTACAACTGCCAGATTGCCAAGGCAGAAAGAAAAGTAGGATTTGATCTGAAAGAGCTTCCTGCAGATCCTTACACATTCAAGTTTTCAGAACTTTATATAACCGAAAGTGACGAGGTTTGGATTATTTACGAAAGGATTGGTGGAGGAAGTTACTTATATTTGTATCAGGCTATCGGAGATATGGCTTCGATGTATGGTAGTGTACCCGAGGATGCAATTCAAGAAGTTAAGGTAGGTGAATATTTCGGTGAATATGTAATTGGAAACTATTTTTCAGACAGTAGTTCTTCCAGTTACAAATGGGGGTACCATGGTACTTATCGCTTACGGTGGACTGAAGGGGAAAGGCGATTTGAACTTCGGCATGATGGTTGTGTAGATCTTCGATATGAATTTTGTACATCACCAGATCAATTGATTCGTATTGCTGAATCTTTGGTTTATGACCCAAAGCCTAGCTCTGAATTGCGTCCGGATTATTTGAAAAGTCCTGAAGAAGCAGCTTTAATCAGTGGTTTTTCAATCCTCACGCCTACCATCTTACCGGAAGGATTTGTTTTTGACCATGGGACTTATGATTCCGATTTGAAGCAAATTCGCCTATCATACAGTCCAACGAGTTTTGATCCTGGAACTGCCGAGATACTCATTGTGATACGTCCTTTGATTGAAATTGCTGCCAACCCTGGCGAGAATTGGTCAGTGGAGGGAGAATCCGTTGATATTAACGGTAACCAAGGATTTTATACTTCCGGTGGTTCATACAATCACGCAGTTAGTTGGGAAGAGAATGGAATGCGAATATCCATCAGTTTTTATGCATCCGAAACTGCATTTGGAGGAGGATTTACAAAAGACCAGGTTTTGGAGATTGCTCGATCGCTACAGTAAAATGGCAGGAGTAGAACCCTCTGAGATTATGGGCAAGGTGAGTTGTTTATGACCCTCGGTTACACTTAGGGATTAACAACCACCATCCATCATGGTAGAAGAGATTGTTTAGCATAAGACCAGAAGTGCAACGCACCCAATCTCTTCCCCATCATAGTCTATCTTGTAATCAAAAAAATCCCAGTTCAGATATTTTTCCTTATTTGAATTTAATATAATTATGATTATAATAAATATGATTATATTAATAATATCAATGGAGCTAGCCATGTTTATCAACAGAAATAAAGAACTCAATCTGTTAGAACAGCACTATCAATCGGATCAGGCAGAACTATTCGTTTTGTATGGCCGCCGACGGGTAGGAAAGACAGAGTTGTTACGTGCTTTTTGTGTGGGCAAACCTCATATTTTCTTTATAGCCACATTGAGTAGCGATTCCGAGCAACTGGCTACCTTTTCGCAACAAATTTATGCCTTCAACCACACGGAAGTCGCAGCCGGGTTCACCTTCCCCTCCTGGGAGGCTGCTTTCCGGGCATTGGTGGACATCCCAATGCAACCACGACCGATCATTGTTTTGGATGAGTTTACTTACCTGGTTAGTGGCAACAAAGCCATTCCTTCCATTCTGCAAAAGGTTTGGGATGAAACCTTAAAAAATTCAAATCTGATGCTCGTGCTGTGTGGCTCTTACATCGGTATGATGGAAACCAAGGTGTTGGGATATCAGGCACCTTTATATGGAAGGCGAACAGCCAGCTCTCTCCTGCGCCCCATGGGTCTGACTTCATCTGCCCTTTTCTTTCCAAACTATTCACCGGAAGAAAAATTTTTAGCCTGGGCAATCTTAGGTGGGATGCCATACTATTTACTCACGTTTCAAGACAATAAGTCGATACCTGCCAATATCCATCAGCACATTCTGGATGAACAATCTGGTACACTTTTCAATGAGCCACGCTTGTTGCTGATGGAAGAACTGCGTGAGCCACGCAATTACTTTTCTGTATTAAGAGCAATTGCCCAGGGAAATACACGCATGAATGAAATTGCACAATCTGCAGGGATTGGGGATGTGACCACCGTAGTTCGTTATCTGGATATTTTGCAGCAGATGCGACTGATCACCCGGCGTGTGCCTGCTACCGAGACTCGACCAGAAAAGAGTAAAAAGGGAATTTATCAAATTGATGATCATTTTTTGCGTTTCTGGTTTCGCTATGTGCATCCCAATCAGAGTGGATTGGATCTGGGATTAGCAGACGCCATTCTCCAGCAACGCATCCTGCCCGATCTGGATCATTTTGTCGCTACTGCCTTTGAGGAAGCTGCGATTCATTTCACAGGTCAGCTTGCACATACTGGAAATTTGTCCTTCCTGCCTGAGCAAATTGGTGGCTGGTGGAGCAGGAATGCAGAGATCGATGTGCTGGCAGTCAACCTGAACGAGAAGGTGGCCTTGCTGGGAGAGTGTAAATGGAACCTCCACCCGGTGGGGATTGGTGTTCTGAACGAGCTCAAACAAAAAGCACGGGTCTTGAAGAAAGAGCATGATATTCAGGAAGTCCAATTCATGCTGTTTGCCCGTCGTGGTTTCACGCCTGAATTTCAAGAAATCGCAAATCGTGAAGGTGTGCGTCTATACACAGTAGATGATCTGGTGATAGGTGCAACCTAAAGGTCGAAAATAATGCACTTTTGGTTTTTGGGTTGAGGGAAATTTGGTTCCATTCATAAGGTTGATGACGATTCATAAGCGCGGTGGTGCGTTGCACATGGGGATTTACAACTACCATCCATCATGGTAAAAGAGATTGTTTAACACGAATCGAGAAGTGCGATGCACCTGACATTATGCGAACAATGTCTAGTGACCAGGTGCAACGCACTTTTGAATTTTGGATTGAAGGAAATATGATTCCATTCTGAAGTATCATGATGATCCCTAAGTGCAACGCACCCAATCTCTTCCCCATCATAGTCCATCCTGTAATCCTAAAAATCCCAGTTCAGACATTTTTTTGCCATCAGCCATCAGCGATGAGCTATTCAGCTATTTTCCCTTGCCCATCGCCTTCATCAATGATAAGCTATGCATACAATTCATTAACGGGGTGCAGCATGCGCTTATTTGAAATCATCATATTAGCAATTACCTTCCTTTCCTTCCTGTTGCGTTTCATTCCTTTAAAGAAATTTACCTGGCTGTATCTCTTGCCCACACTGAACCTGTTAGCCATTGGTTACCACCTATTTTTCGAAGGTGCGCGCTGGCAAATGATTCCACTCTATATCCTGGCGATCGCCTTCATTCCCATGGGTATCCGCAAGATCATTCAACCTGCACACCGATTCAAATGGGGATTCACGATCCTGGCTGCCATCCTGCTGCTGATCGGGGCAGCGTTACCAGCCTTGTTACCTGTGCATGTCTTTCCAGCTACCCAGGGACCCTACGCAGTCGGTACAACTTCCTTTTATTGGATAGATCAGGGTCGCCTGGAAGCCTACAGCCCGGATCCCGATCGGGTTTATGCCAATCCGCCCTCCGAGACACACCGGGTGATGGTTCAGGTCTGGTAGGAACCTTTACTTTGACCCGAAACCCACCATCCTTCCCCAAACCTGGTAGCCGCATTGCTGTGATCGGCGCCACCGGCAGTGGCAAAACCACCCTGGCGCAGCGCCTGGGCGATATTCTGGTTCTACCGGTGATCGAGCTGGATGCGCTGCACTGGATGCCCAGTTGGACCGAGAAGCCCTGGCCGGAGATCCGCGCCGAGCTGGATCCGATGACCCGTCAGGACAGATGGATCACGGATGGCAACTACAGCCAGGTGCGCGATCTGATCTGGCCACGCGCGGATACGATCATCTGGCTGGAATATCCCTTCCTCTTCATTTTCTTGCGTCTCTTTATCCGCACCCTTAAAAGAGTCTTTCTCAAAGTCGAACTCTGGAATGGAAACCGCGAGCGCTTTCGTGAGAACTTCCTCTCACGCGATTCCCTATTCGTCTGGCTGGTCACCTCGCGCTCCAAACACAAGAAGAACTACCCCCTGGCATTTCAGGAGCCACAGCATGCTCATCTGCAGGTGCTGCGTTTCACCCATCCACGCCAAACCGAGCGCTGGTTGAAAACACTCCGTCAGTCTACTTGACCGTATTGAGTTTGATTGTTAACATGATTTAACCATGTAAAAATCAGTTTCATTGTAAAATTAAATGAACTGGCGGTAAGCTTAGTTTTTTGTTTTTAAATATCGAGGAGTAGGCATGCAATTATTGAAAGATATGATTCTACAAAAAGGGGCAAATCTGGGGGGTGGCATTTTGAAAGTCGATGGTTTTATTAACCATCAAGTTGATCCGGTTTTGATGAATGCCTGTGGTCAGGAACTGGCAAAGCGTTTCGAAAACATTGGAGCCACAAAGGTTCTTACGGCAGAAATTTCCGGGATTGCGCCTGCTGTGATGGCTGCCTTCTACCTCGGTATTCCTGTCGTTTATGCCCGCAAGACTAAACCGATTACCATGCCGGATACGGTTTACCTGACCACTGCCCCATCCCACACCAAAGGACGCCTGGTGGAGTTGATCGTCTCCCCCGAGTACATCGCCCGTGGAGAAAAGGTCCTGATTATTGATGACTTCCTGGCTTCCGGCAACACCATTCAGGGACTGGTTCGATTGACCCTGGCTGCGGGTGCCAAACTGGTCGGCATCGGTGCCCTGGTGGAAAAGTCCTTCGAGGGTGGTCGCCAGAAACTCTCCGCTCTCAAAATCCCGATTGAATCATTGGTCATCATCAGTAACATGGACGACGGCAAGATTGAATTTTTGGATTGATCCAGCATGAGTGATACCCTGGTCGTCCTTGATTTCGGTTCGCAATACAGCCAGCTAATCACCCGGCGTGTACGCGAGGTGCAGGTCTATGCCGAGATGTTTCCCTGGGATGCTCCCGCGAACCAGGTCATGGCGTTGCAGCCCAAAGGATTCATCCTCTCCGGTGGACCCAATTCCGCTTATGACGTGGGCGCTCCTTATGTACCGGAATATGTGCTCGCATCTGGTCTGCCGGTGCTGGGTATCTGCTATGGGATGCAAGCCATCACGGTAGCGTTGGGTGGCAAAGTATCGCCTGCCCAGGAACGCGAATATGGCACGGCCGAGATCACAGTGCTGGCATCCAACCCTTTGATCGAAACCGGTAATTACCCGGTCTGGATGTCGCATGGTGATCGTCTGGAAGCACTCCCGCCGGGTTTCGTGAAACTGGCTACCAGTGGCAACAGCCCTTTCGCCGCTATGGGGGATCTGAAACGCCACTACTACGGTGTGCAATTCCACCCGGAAGTACGCCATACCCCCATCGGGGTCGAGATGATCCGGCATTTTGCCGTCGAGATCTGCGGTGCAGAACCCAACTGGACAGCTGATTCGATTATCGAGCAGAGTGTCGCACGCATCCGTAACCAGGTTGGGACAGAACGCGTGCTGGTGGGCGTCAGTGGTGGCGTTGACTCCAGTGTGGCTGCTGCATTGGTACATCATGCCATCGGGGATCAATTGGTAGCCGTCTTTGTCGATCATGGCCTCTTGCGTCAGGATGAGCGCCAGCAGGTGGAGGTTGCCTTTAAAGCCAACCTTGGTGTCGAGATGCACACCGTGGACGCCATCGAGGATTTCATGGACGCGCTGGACGGGGTCACCGATCCCGAAGCCAAACGCCGAGCGATTGGCGCAACTTTTATTCGTGTGTTTGAACAGGCCGCCCTTAATGTCGGCAAGCCACGTTTTTTGGTGCAAGGCACCATTTACCCGGATGTGATCGAGTCCAGTGCGCCTGATCGCAACAAGGGACACAAAATCAAATCGCATCACAACGTTGGTGGTCTGCCGGACGATCTTTCCTTCGAGCTGGTTGAACCGCTGCGTTATTTATTCAAAGATGAAGTACGTAATGTAGGAGAAGCTCTCGGCTTACCCGTCGAACTCGTCTGGCGGCAACCCTTCCCGGGTCCCGGGCTGGCAGTACGCTGCCTGGGGGACATCAACATGCAACGTCTGGCGACCTTACGCGCCGCGGATGCCATCTTCACAGAAGAGCTAACCAAAGCGGGCTTGCTGGGCAAACGCAAAAGCGTGGATGAGCCGGGCATCGCCCAGGCATTTGCTGTACTGCTGCCCGTGCGCTCGGTGGGTGTCATGGGGGATGCGCGCACCTATCAGGAGGCTGTCGCCCTGCGTGCCGTCGCCACCGATGATTTCATGACCGCAGACTGGGCACGCCTGGACTACGACCTGTTATCCCTTGTCGCCAGCCGCATCGTGAACGAGGTCAGCGGGGTGAATCGCGTGGTGTATGATGTCACTTCCAAACCTCCAGCAACGATTGAGTGGGAATAGCTGTTGCGGTTTGGCTGATATTTACAATTCGTCAACTGAAACATAAGAAATATGCCAACTTCCACAATAATATTACGCCTACTAACACAATAAAAATGCGCCAACTTCCACAATGATCATTGACATTGGTTTGTTTTAGGGCTATGATATGTATGGTGATAAAGGTGTATAAGTATCTAAAAAGACTCATTGATAAAACTCTTGTCCAAGAATTAGAAGCATTTGGTGCTGTTTTACTTACTGGTCCAAAATGGTGTGGAAAAACAACAACAGCAAAACAATTGGCTAGAAGTGCTTTATTCATGCAAGATCCAGATAAGAGGGAGACTTATTTAAGAACCGCTGAGCTACAGCCTTCTGCTCTTTTAATAGGAGATAAACCCAGGCTGATTGATGAATGGCAAATGGCACCACAATTATGGGATGCAGTGCGGTTCGATATTGATAAACAAGGAACTGAAGGGCTATATATCTTAACTGGTTCAACAACGGTAGACGAAGAGAGGATTGAACACTCTGGGGCTGGAAGAATCTCTCGCATAATGATGAGAACCATGAGCCTTTATGAATCTGAAGATTCAAATGGATCAATAAGTCTAAAAGAATTATTTGAAAATCCAAGTGAAATTAATGGAGTTTCATCGAACACGATCACAGATGTGGCAAAATTAGTGGTCAGAGGTGGTTGGCCAAATTCAATCGGGAAAAAAGAGGAAATTACTCGTAGACAAATCGCTGGATATTGTGATGTAATCGCCAAATCTGAAATCAAGACGATTGATGGTGTTCAAAGAGATGAGGAAAAAACGAAAGCTGTACTTAGGTCTTTTTCGCGTCATATTTCGACACAAACACCAAATTCCACAATTTTAAAAGACATACTATCAAATAACGAATCCTTGCACAAGAACACACTCGATGCATATATCACAGCATTGAAAAAACTGTATATTATTGAGGATCTTTCAGCTTGGAGTCCAAAATTAAGATCAAAAACAACAATCCGAACATCTGATACCAGACATTTTATAGACCCAGCTATAGCAGCGTATTATTTAGGTGCGACATCCAGGGACTTAATTTATGATCCAGAAACATTTGGCTTTTTATTCGAATCTATGGTTATCCGGGATCTAAGAGTTTACTCTCAAAGTCTTGAAGGAACCGTTTATCATTACAAGGATAAAGATGGCTTAGAGGCAGATGCAGTTATTCATCTAAATGATGGAAGATGGGGCGCAATCGAAGTAAAATTAGGCGCTAAATGGATAGATGAGGGAGCCAAAAATTTACTGGCTTTGAAATCTAAAATTGATAATAATCAAATGCCCCACCCCTCATTCCTGGCAGTAATTACTGCTTCTGAATTTGCATATAAAAGAGAAGATGGAGTTTTGGTAGTGCCATTGTGTTGTTTAAAAGATTAGTTTCATGGAAATAAATTTTTTTGAATATCCTCTTTGTTTTAAAAAATACAAATTAATATAAATATGCACCAAACTGGGTTATGATAGGTGCGAAGATCAAAACCAGTGTGTTATATTGAAAGTTAATTAACCAATTAAAAATTCCACTGACAAAGGATTCATAATGAATACAATCAAATTTAAATTTTTTGTTACTTTAACCTTCACGACTATCCTAATTGCCATCTCGCTCACCGCCTGCAGTACCCCCCTCCATTTTCCCCCGACTTCAATGAAGAGGATGTCAAACTGTTATCCCAGGATGTCGTTTCTCTACTGAACGCCCTGGACTCTGAAGGCCTGCGCACCCTGTTCACCGATCAAATGAACACTGCCATCACCGATGATGTATTTGTTCAGATCTACGCCGCCATAGAAGGGGGTGGAAAATTTGAAACCATTGACAACATCACCGTGGTGGGATCCTCCGACAAATCTACCGGAGAGGAATTCGCCACCGCTGTTGTCACCGCAAAATACGATAACAAATCATTTACATACACCATTACCTTCAACAAACAAATGCAACTGGCAGGGCTGTATTATAGATAAAAGTCGTTCTACGTCATCCTTCAAAATAACTCAAAAAAACAATTTATCTAAACACGATTAGACTTACTGTGTTTAGATAAAGAATCTTAAATCCACAATTACGAATCATGAATATCCTTTACAAGAGAAGGATAAAATTGATTCATTCTATTTGGAGAGTTGTATTCGTTTACATCGTGTCCTTGCCATCTGGTTTTATTCGTTGACGACAATTCGCGTATTTCCTTGTTCGTAGCAAGCTGTAATATTCAGTCATGATTTCAGGACAACACATTTCTCCCGTTCACCCTTGGCCTATCTCCTCCATCCTTCCATTCCCCTGTCAACTTTGGACCGTCAACTTTAAACAAACAACAATCAACACTCCATTTACCTGATAGAATAATCCCATGGACATCAGCCCGATCATCACCAAAGATCTACTCGGCTTTCTCAAATCCCATTACCCATTGCATTGGGATGGGCTACATGGCTTCCAACACTGGGTGCGGGTGCGCGAGAATGGGCTGATGTTGGCATCCCTAAACGGAGCCAATCAGAAGGTAGTCGAATACTTTGCTTTCACACACGATATTCAACGTCAATCCGATGGTTTTGACCCCGGTCATGGTGCCCGTGCCTGTAAATTCATCCGCACACATCTGCTCGATCGTATCGACCTGACCCCCGATGAAGTCAATCTTCTCTGCCTGGCCACTTCCGGTCATACCAATGGGAAATGCCACCCGGACGTCACCATCAACACCTGCTGGGACGCCGATCGTCTGGATCTGATGCGCGCCGGTATCCGCCCGCATCCCGACCGTCTCTGCACTCCCCAGTCCCGTGATCCCCAGATCATTGAGTGGGCAATTCAACGCAGTGTTGGGTATTGAGAGAATGTCTGAACTGGGATTTTTATGATTTTGAGATTTATTATGATTTTCTCATCATAACCCATCATATCAATTCCCTGCAATCATAGTTCAAATCTTTTCCGACATACCAATCCCCCGTAGTCATAGATCAGAATCAAAAAGGGGCAGGTTTTGGTACCTGCCCCAATTATTTTTTTCTAACCCCTACGCCCTAAGTCCTGACACCTACAACGCTTCCAACTCCCCAATCAACCCTTTCAGCACCTCGAAACCGCCCTGCCAGAAGGCTGGATCATACACATCAATACCGGCTTCCGAAAGCACCTGCACGGGCGCCTTGGATCCGCCAGTGGAAAGGATCTTCGTATAGCGCGGGATGAAGCTCTCGCCTTCCTGTTTATACTGCTGATAGAGAGACAGCACCAGCAGCTGGCCGAAAGTGTAGGCGTACACGTAGAAGGGCACATCATAAATGTGCGGAATGGAAACCCACTCCCATTTGAATTCATCACTGACTTCCACTGCATCTCCAAATTGATCTTTCATGTTCTGCATATAGGCTTCTGCCAGTTCGTCCACCGAGGAGCCTTTCTGGATCATCTCATGTGCCTGGCGTTCAAACAGGGCAAAGTATGCCTGACGCATGATGGTGGCATAAGCGCCATCCACCTGCCCGAAGAGGATGTCACGGCGCACACTCTCATCCGTTTCATGCTTCAGCATATGATCGACCAGCACCATCTCGCCAAAGGTGGACGCGGTTTCGGCCAGCGGTAAATTGGAATGGAAAGTGAAAATGCTGTGATCAGCTGCCAGCATGCCGTGGACAGCATGTCCCAGCTCATGCGCCATGGTGGAGACATCATCCGCTTTGCCCTGGTAGTTTAACATCACCCACGGGGTCAAATCGGGACCGGATGGCCAACAGAATGCACCGCCACGTTTCCCCTTACGCACCTCGCTGTCCAAATGGTTTTCGGCAAAGACCCGCTCTGCCATTTCTGAGAATTTAGGATCAAATACATTAAACGCATCCAGCACCAATTGGGTGGCAACATCGAATGCATAGGTCTTATCAGACTTAACCACCGGTGCATAGACGTCATAGCGGCGTAATTTCTCCACCCCGATCAATCTGGCCTTCAGGCGGAAAAAGCGTTGGAAGACACCGGCGTTCTTCTGGCACACATCCAATAGCGTGTCGACCACTGCGTCCGGGATGTCGTTGATCAGGTTGCGGGCAGCAATCGGTGATGCATGTTTGCGCAGGTTGACCTGCTCATTGCGCCAATCGCGCACCAGTGTCTGGTAAATCTGACCCAAGATTGAGCCGTCATCGCCATAGACCTTGTAAAGTTCCTGGTATGCCCTGGCTCGCAGGTCGGGATCAGCAGTGCGCACATACATCATCAACTCGCCGCGCGTTAGTTCCTTCACTTCGCCATTCACTTCGAGTTTGAAAACATAGCGGTTGGTCAGCGAGGAGTACACCATTTGTAATGCGCTCTGCCCGGTGACATTCTTGATGTTGATGATCTTTTCTTCGGCTTCACTCAAGGTGTGTGGGATGAACAGGCGCATGGCTTCCAACCAGTAAGCATAATCCCCACTACCCACCACTAATTCTTTCGCTTTTTCTTCCGGGAGCGCCTTCCACCACAGGTTGAAGAACAAAATACGGTTGGACATTTCTGCCACGAACTGTTCTACCCGTGCCATCAGGTTTTGCGCCACCTGATTCTGGGTATCCTCTGAGAAATATAGTCCAGCAAAGGTGTAAATCTTCTGTCCCAGTGCAGTGTTTTGATCCAGTTCCTTCACGATCGATAGAAAAGTTTCCAGGTTGATATCATCCGTCAACTCAGGACGGCGTTTCTCTAATATTTCCACCTGTTTTTCTATTTCTACAAAAGCAGCTTCCAATTCTTCAGACTTCGGTCCTGGGAATAAATCCCCCAGGCTCCAGCGAGTTTGTTGGCAGGTCATGATTCCAAATCTCCTTTTTCCGTTAGATATTCACGCAATTGTTGTCTTAAGCAGTCAATTGGATAGCGTTTCCCTTTGGTCTCATCGTGATAAAACCAGGCGGTCCATCCATTGACCGGACCATTCTTTAACTGTCGTCCCAACTGATGAATCGATCCACGTTTGCCATCCAGCACCAGCGATCCATCCGCCATCACCTGGGCTGCCAGGTCGCTGTTTTCCCCAAAAAATAACATCGTCCCCGGCTTCAGAAAGCCATTCTCGATCAACTCACCAAACGGTAGGCGTGGTTCGCGGCGTGGATTGATCTGCGACAGCAGGAAATCCTCACCCAATGGGGTCACACCCGTGATTCGTTTTGCAGCAATGCGCACATAGGATTCCTCGCGCTCAATTCCGATGAAATGCCGGCGTAAAAGGCGTGCTGCTGCCCCGGTGGTGCCACTACCAAAGAATGGATCGAGCACCACATCGCCCTCATTGGTACATACCTGCAACACCCGGTACAACAGTGCCAGTGGTTTCTGGGTGGAATGGGCACGTGATCCATTTTCCTTTAAGCGCTCTTTGCCACTGCAGCGCGCGAAGTACCAATCACTGCGCATCTGAAGATCATCGTTTATCATCTTCAGGCTGTGATGATTAAAGGTATAAGGTGCGCCACGTTGCTTTTGCGCCCAGATCAGGGTTTCGTGCGCATTTGTCAGTCGTACCCCACGGAAATTTGGCATTGGGTTCGATTTAACCCAGATTACATCGTTCAAAATCCAATAGCCCAAATCTTGAATGATGGACCCCACACGGTAGATATTGTGATAACTGCCAATCACCCACAGGGTGCCATTCGGTTTCAGTATGCGTTTAGCGGCTTCCAGCCAATCGCGGGTGAACTGGTCGTAGGTCTCAAAATTGTCAAACTTATCCCAATGATCATCCACCGCTTCTACATGCGACAAATCCGGGCGATAGAGCTGTTGTTTAAGTTGAAGATTGTACGGTGGATCAGCGAAGATCATGTCCACTGAGTCAGACTCCATCTGGCGCATGACTTCTACACAGTCCCCCAGGATGATCTGATCTTCGTCAATGGCGATTCGATTCATATGCTTTATTGTACTTGAAAAACCATAGAAAACCGGTTTTTGTCTCATTTTTTCTTCAGGTGGATGGGCTAAAACCATCAATTTTGTTAGATTTTTATGCCTGAATTCTAACCAAATTGTTGGTTGACAATATTTGAAAGCAATCTAAAATGGAATATATAGCATCGTCAGGAATATTTGTGATCATTTATACACAACAATAATCTTTCATCAAAGACGGGTGATAAACCCGTATTTTAACTTTAATGATCTTTTCGGAGGTAAGATGAAAAAGAAATTCTTTATTCCCATACTGGTATTGATCTTATTATCATTGGCCTGCAACCTTTCAGCTGATAAATTAGCAAAAGAAACGGAAGAACCAGCACGTGTGGCTGTCTCGGAAGAACCAGCCAGCCAACCTGATCCAGTCGTCCCTAGCACTGCTCGTAGTACGGCAGCCAAAAATATAGACGAGGTTCGCCCGGCTGTTTTCCAGCTGATGGCAACCGGCACATATAACGACATTGAACAGGGATTGGTATTGAACGCCGAGTGGGGTGGCACCGGTTTCTTCATCGATCCTTCTGGGATCGGGGTCACCAACAATCATGTGGTAGCTGGTGCAGCCATTTTGAAGGCCTATGTTAATGGAGAGACCACACCACGCAATGTTCGTGTGCTGGGCACATCCGAATGCGCTGATCTGGCCGTAGTGCAGGTGGAAGGCAGTGATTTTGCTTTCCTGGAGTGGTATGAAGGGGAAGTAAAAACCGGTCTGGATGTGTATGCTGCTGGTTTCCCACTGCTGGATCCGGAGTACAACCTCACCAAAGGCATCATCTCCAAGGTAAACGCCAACGGCCAAACCTCCTGGTCATCCATGTCTTACATCTACGGGCATGATGCCAAAATCAACCCTGGCAACTCAGGTGGACCGCTCGTTACAACTGAAGGTAAAGTGGTAGGAGTCAATTACATGACCCAGGCCACCTATGATATGCAGTTTGCCATACCCGCTGACCAATCCATCCCGATTGTCAATCGTTTGCGTGAACGACAGAATGTTGCCTCCATCGGATTGGATGGTTTAGCCATCGTCTTTGGTCCTAACAGTGAATACCCGGGTATCTGGGTCAATTCTGTCACCACCGGCGGTATTGCCGATAAAGCCGGCATTAAACCGGGTGACATCATCCATGAAGTCGAGGATATCCTGATTGCCACCGATGGCACCATGAAGGATTATTGCGATATTCTCAAGAGTCACGATTTGAGTGATGAACTCAAGGTGTTTGTGTACCGTTGGGAGTCGGATGAACTCTTCGAAGGCTCGTTGAACGGTGAAAATTTGGCCCTTTGGGGATATGCTGGTCTGTCCGGTGAGGTTCAGGACTGGGTGGATGATTATGATTACTCAGCCACAGAAAACGAACCATTCCGCACCGAAGAATTCGATGGAAATATCGACTGGTGGACATATTTCTGGTTTGGTGAAGATGGGTCTGTATTTAATGTGTATCAAGATAACCAACGAATAATTTTTGAAATTGACGATGTTGAAACATTTGTATATCTTACTTACGATGAATATTATTACGATGATGTTCAAATCAGCACTCTGGTTGAAAATCGTGGGGTAAACTCCTTTGATGTCAGTTTAATATGTCGTTACGATGAAAATCGCGGCTGGTATGAATTTAATATCGGAAGTGATGGCTTATATACTGCTTATTTATATGATAATAATTCCGGATACAAAAAAATAGGTGATGGTGGATCAACCCGTATAAAAACCGGCAAAGAATATAATGAATACACCATGCGCTGTAAAGGCAACACTTTAACATTATGGATCAATGGTTACGAAACCAGCACCATCAAAAATTCTGATCTCAAAGAAGGCTTGATTGGGATTGGTACTTCTTCCTACAACGTCACACCCGTGATTGCAGAATTTGAATACGTGGATATTTCATATCCGTAATTTTATTACCGGTCAAAACATCGAAAAAGCTGACCCTCTAACCTGGATCAGCTTTTTTCTTTAGGTGTTGAGAAGAAACTTCTTGGTGCAGCGCATCTTTTCCAGTAATGCAATTTAAACTTTACGCTTTGAGCTTTCGGCTACTAATACATCCACGCATCCAATGGCTGCGGACCTGACATCACATCCCTCATAATCCGCAAATTACCAATAATATCCGGTCGGACACTCCAGCGGATCATTGCAATTTGACCATGGCGAATCTCAATTCCTGTAATGCTGTACGGTGAAACCACTGAGCCGGTATTGAAATAAGGCACATGACTTAACGCTGGAAAACGTGGTCGATGCGTATGACCAGCTACAATCATCTTGCGATTTTCCCTGCTCCAATAGATCAACTTCTTGTCCACCCGTTTGGCGATGGTGAAATTCTTGGCAGCGCTGGTGGGATCACCCAATCCATACAGCTGTAAATTGCGCCAGAACGCACGTACAAAGAAGCGACCCACCGGCCAGAGCAAATCGGACATTAAATCACCCTGGTGACCATGCACCAGATACAACTCACGCCTGGTGGGTTCGTGCTCCAAAATCAAGCCTGGAAAGATTTCTAAATTTGGAAAAAATGGTTTTCTCGTCTGTGAAATCTCGTCAAAAAAGGTATGCAACTGTGCATTAACAAAACGAGGATACGCTTTCTCAATATCATGGTTGCCTAGCATCATATAAAAACGATTTTCGGCATGGTAACGCATGAGAATCTCAAAGATAACCCGGTGCGCTGTGAAGATTTCGTGGAAATTATGGTGTTTCCAGAGGTCATCCCCATCACCTAGTTCGATATAAGTGTACCCTTCGTGAAAATAGTAAGACAGGGCGTGATAAACCAGGTTCTGATTCTTAGCGAAATCATCCGCCCAGCCATAATCACCCCGATGGCAATCGCTGAAAATGATGATGCGCGAATCATTATCAATCGGAAGTCGTTTTGCTTTTGCATGAACTTCGCTCAAGCGATTAAATGTACTCATCTTGGAACCAGGGATAATCATTTGCATTTCGTCTACCCTGTCAGGGGATATCATTCACATCCATATCATTATACGTCTGAATATAATGGATTTCACCCATCTGTCAGAATAAATTAGATCTGAATCGTTTTGCCAAAATGAACCTTCCGCAATCCCGGTAAAGCGTAAATTTTCATTTGAATTTCGTCAATCAACTCCGCGCGTTTACAACTATATTCCAAATTGATCTTGGTTTCATCATCTGTAAAATCATGTTCATGGCTGAAAGTGATAAGATGAACGTGTTTATGGTCAAAAATTTTGCGCACTGCTGCCAGGTCGGGGGGACCATCCTTTATCCACATGGTAATGGGAGCAATTGTTTTTGGATGAAACAGTTTATTCTCCAATTTATTCAATACAGATAGAACAATAAAAAGAACGATGGTAACAATCACTGCCGCAGAGAAAAATCCTGCACCAACTGCCAGACCCACCACCGCCATCGTCCAGATCGTCGCAGCTGTGGTCAACCCGCGGATATTAACTCCGGCGTGTAAAATCGCACCGGCTCCTAGAAACCCGATACCCGAGATCACCTGAGCTGCCAGACGGGCTGGATCCCCCATGCCACCCATCGGTTGATATACATGCGCAAGCGACACCGAAAGGATCATCGCCAGCGCCGATCCCATCACCAGGATGATATTGGTGCGTAAACCAGCAGGTTGGTTGTCCAGTTCACGCTCAATGCCAATAATGGCACCCAACAAAAATGCTATGCCTAAACGAATAGCAATATCAGTTTCTGAAATCATTCTACTCTCCTTGGTTATCCAGTATTAAATCAAAGAATATCTTTTTTTGATAGTACTCTGATCTTGATTGTAATCTTTTATTTTTACTGGACAAATTAAAATGTTTTTATATTGTAAATATTTATTATATAATAAAACATATGTTCTATATATTATTATGTCGATTTTTTACTTAAACTCCAGAAATATCAATTAAACAAAAGAGCTGCATTCATATCAGAAAGCAGCTCTACTATGGATAATTTAACGTAATTATAGGTTCAAAAGAACCACCCGCTCCTGATCCAGCCGTTTGGCCGTCTTGATGATCACATACAGCATCCCGAACGAGATCAATATCAAACCAGCTTCGATTAACCAGATGTTCACGCCAAAGGATATTCCAAGCACGGCCAGACCATCCACCACGGCATGATACAAAACTGCCAACCAGAACCATAGCGGTTTACGGAAAGAGATCGCCACCCAGACCATCACACTCAGACTGATATGTAATCCCAACGCAGCAATCCGCTCTACTGCACCGGCCAGTGGCATATGCCAGGGAGTCGCCCAGTATGCCTGTACTTGTTGTCGCGCCAACTCAGCCTGGTTTGGACCTAAACCTGACAATACAGTATCCGAGCTCGACAGAGAAAGGATCGAAATCAATGTTGCCAGCACACTTCCTCCAATAATGATCGCTTCGATACCACCATGCCCGACGCCAAGGGTGAGTGCTGAACCAAAAGAATCTCCTTTCTTTTTCAACAATTTGTACCCAATCCATCGGGCTGTCTCTTCAAAAATGCCGGCCAGCAGACCCAGGACAATCGCATTAAAGAAGGGTGCGGACCCCGGATCGACATGCAGAAGCAATCCGGACGAAAAAGCGCGGGTCAGACCACTGACCGCTGGCAGGTGGAAGATTTGCGAGCCGATGAAGGTCAGCACACCCACACCAAACAACTTCCAGCTGGTGCCTTTCCGCTTAATGATCCACCAGCCCAGAATGAGTGGAAAGATGACATTAAATGTTCCGGCTAACAGAAAAGTGACGATTAATACCACATTCGGACTATTTTCCATCATTTACCTCACTGTCTCTTAATGCGCGCTCTGATATAACAAGGCTTTACGATTGAATTGTTGAATCGCCAGGAAGAACAGAACACCGGCTGCCAGCCAGACGACAAATCCCAACACCAAACCAACCCAAACGCTCAGGTAGATCAATCCCGAAGCCTGTCCAACAAATAGTCCCAGCACAATGATCACCAACGCGCCACTGGCTTGATAGGCACCCATAAAGGTCTGCACTTTGGCGGAGATCAAGACCGTGGCGCCCACCCCCAACGCCGCAAACGCCGGGCTGACCCAGAACACCAGCGGGTACCAGGAGGGCAGCGGGAACCATAGATAGCCAAACAAGGGATAGCCACCAGCATTCAAGACGATAATGTAGATCAAAAAGCTGATCCACGACACTAAAACAGACGGGATAAATGCTGCCAGAGCTTTTCCGATGAACAATTCTGCATCGGTGGCGGAGGTGTAAAGCAGCGCCTCCAGAGTCTTGCGTTCCCTCTCCCCGGCAAATGACTCGGCCGCGATACTGGCCGAGAACATCAATGGCATGATCAAGAACATCGGCGCGAACAGGAATCCAAGCATCATTGCAATCGAGAGCTGTACCTCATTCATACCCGCCAGCATATTGGAAATTGAGGGTGGAATGCGCTCAAACATCATCTGAATATCCGGATCATTCAAGGCATCAGCTGAACCGGTCGTGTTGGCGATCACCAGCATAACCGCTGGTAAAACCATCATGATTATTAATGGAACTATCACCATGGATATCAGCACAGATTTATTCTGGCGAACTTCCAATATATCTTTCCAGGCAATAATGCGAATTTTGCGCCAGTTCATTTTACTCCTCCGTTGTGACCCTTGTGATTATTGTTTTGTAATTGTAAATACACCTGCTCCAGCGGGATTTGCTGCGGTTGCAGACGTAAAATCAATGCGCCCAGAGCGACCAGACCGGAGACAACCTGCGGGATCGCAGCTTCCGATTCAACTTCAATCTTTATTTCCTGCAATGAATGGACATACAGGTTCAACACACCAGCGATTGTACGAATCTGATCCATCTTTTCAAACGGGCTCAAGAGTTGTACTTCCAACCACATACCCGGTGAGACCAACTTTTGTAGATCCGACAGACTACCCATCGCCAGTGCACTACCCTGCCGCATGATCAATAAGCGATCACACAGGCGTTGCGCTTCGTCGAGGTTGTGGGTGCAGATCAACACCGTGATGCCTTCCTTCTGGCGCACATCCGCGATTAATTCGCGCACCTGGACAGCTGCCTCAGGATCCAATCCGGAGGTGGGCTCATCCAGAAAGAGCAATTTCGGATTCGTCAACCAGGCTCTGGAAAGCGCCAGACGCTGTTTCATACCTTTGCTGAACGTCCCGGCGCGATCATCCGCCCGATGACTGAGATCAAACATCTCCAGCAATTCATCGCTGCGGCGTTCAATCTGTTGATCGTCCATCCCGGCCAGTACGCCGAAGAAGCGCAAATTCTGTCGGGCGGTCAGACGCTCGTACAAAGCCGGTGTTTCTGTCAGCACACCGGCTTTCTCACGGATTTTCTCGCCAGATTTCATTGGGTCAAAACCCATCACTGAGATCTCCCCTCCGCTGGCTTCGAACATGCCATTCAAAAGACGAACCGTGGTTGTTTTTCCGGCTCCATTCGGACCCAACAGCCCAAACACTTCTCCCTTTTGCACGTCAAAAGAAAGGTCCTGAATTGCCTGAAAATCACCATACTTGTGTTTCAAATGCGATACTTCTATAATTTTTTCCATGCTTTTATTTTCTACTTGTTTCACGTGAAACATTATCGTTCACGAATTCTTCTCAAACCTGGTTTGTCGGGTGTTTTTGTCGGTATATATCTGACGACATGCCAACCCAGTTAATAACACTTCATGATTTTATGCCATGACCATTATGATTGGGGTGACGACGACGATAAGCCACAAATGAATACACCATTGCGTATATTGCCACGGCAAATAACGGAATCATCAGGAACCAGATGGCTGCCGCAGGAAAAAGGAGGCCCACCAGCGCGAGAATGCCTGCTAATTTGAAACCACGAGCGCCCACCTTGTGAGTTTCATTCCAGACATCCTCATCCTGTAAGGTCCAGGGAGTGCGAATACCTATGAAATAATTTTGTTTGGCCTTTTCCAGCATGACACCCAGATAATAAAAGAAGCCAGCCATTGCAGGAATCATCATGACCAATATATTAAATTTCAATCCTATGTTATAAAGCAATGTTAAAACGTGAATATACACAAAATAAATGGCAAAGATCAAAATAAAGAGATAATATTCCTTACGAAATTTTTCTATGTTCTTCTTCAATGGGTCAATTTGTGGAATGCCCAGTAACAGCAACGATACACCAACAATGATGATTGGCATAAAAAATAATCCCATAAACCGCGAACCGTACCCATCTGCGATCCCCTGTTCATTCCAATGGATGGCAATTTTATCAGGGAAATAAGGTTCCAATACCAGCCCCAGGATTAGCGCGACAATTGCTAAAATAATTACCCAAAATATTACGTTTTTTGTTTTCATTTTTCTCCTCGATGTTTCACGTGAAACAATTTTCTGATTTTTTTGTTTATGAGCTGCTGAATTCTTCCAGTTTTCGCCTTTCACGTAGATTGCGCTGGAACATTGCCTGTATTTCTGGGCTGACAAATCCCTGTCCTTCCAGCTGATCAAGAAAATCCCTTATCATGCGGTCCAACTCTTTGGATTTTTCGGTCTCCTGAGGGGGTACCTCTGGCAGGATGTAGGTGCCACGCCCATGCTGCGTGTTAATGACACCGGCTTGATCCAAAATGCGATAGGCGCGTGCAACCGTGTTGAAATTGACTTTCAACTGCCGCGCCAGATCACGCACGGTTGGCAATTGTTCGCCGGTGCGCAGTTCTCCCAACACGATGCGATCATAGATCTGTTCCACAATTTGATCGGTGATCGGAATGCCTGAACGAAAATCGATTTCAATATACAGGGGGACAGCTTCTGTCATTTTCTATCCTTTGTTTCTAATTTTTGGGTTATTTTATCAATATTGTATCATTGTATAATTGTATATTTGTATGATTGTATCATTGTTTCCAATGGAGTCAAGGATATTTGGCTTAAAAAGTCGCCTGTATGAAAAGACTATCCTCTTGGCCAGGTATTTTTCCCTTTTAAAGCATAGCCTCTTTTTCCACCCATCAACCGATCACTTCCTTTACGCTGTGCGTTATCATTACTGCCAGGAGTATCTAATGAAACCTGTAATTACGATCTTTGCTCTACTTGTCTTGATTGGCCTTTTATTGTGGCTGGGGTTGCAAATGAAGCCTGAGCCTTTTCCATCCTATACCGCTCCCGCCACTCCCCTGCAGACTATCCCACTGCCGGACGATTTACCCGCACCAGTAGACCGTTTTTATCGCCAGCTATACGGGGACACTATCCCGATTATCGACTCCGCGGTGATCAGTGGCTCCGGACGTTTGCGCATCAATGGCATCATATTACCGGCGCGTTTCCGCTTCACGCATGCCACCGGGCAGAATTACCGCTATTACATCGAAACCACCTTTTTTGGTCTACCGCTGTTGAAGGTCAACGAACATTTCCTGAACGGCAGCGCCCGCCTGGAATTGCCTTTTGGGACCAGCGAAGGCGACCAGGTGGATCAGGGTGCCAATCTGGCTCTCTGGGCAGAAGCAATCTGGATGCCTTCTCTCTGGCTGACTGATGGACGCGTCTGTTGGGAAGCGCTGGACGAGAACTCCGCAACCCTGATCGTTCCATTTAAGAATGACCCTTCCGCGTCTACCACCGAGGTGGAGCGCTTCACCGTTTCTTTCGATCCCGATACCGGTTTGTTGCAATCGATGCGGTCCTTGCGCTATAAAGGAGCGGACAGTACCTCGAAAACCTTGTGGATCAATGAAGTCATGGAGTGGCAGATGCTCGGGGACTACACACAACCCGTCCTGAGCGCCGTCACCTGGCAGGATGAAGGCACTCCCTGGGCACGCTTCACCATGCTGGAAGTAGTCTATAATACAGATGTAAGCCTCTATATCCAAAATTCAGGAATTGAATAATGAATGAGCCCCTCATAAACAAACCCGATTATCTCTTCAACTTTGGTTATCTCAACCTCGATAAATTGCTGCGCTCACAGCAGAAACCCGAACCTTTCACCCCCGGCGAGCCGCTCTTCTGGGACGATTCGCACATCGCACAGCAGATGCTTTCTTTCCATCTCAGCCAGAAGACGGATGCCGCCAGCCGCAAGCAGGAAACCATCACGCGAACGGTGGACTGGCTGGTGGAGTACCTGGGGCTCAAGATCGGCCAGACCGTGCTGGATCTGGGCTGCGGTCCCGGGCTGTATGCCACTTACCTGGCACAGCAGGGATTGATGGTCACCGGGGTGGATTATTCGCAGAACTCGATCGAATATGCCACCCGCGCCGCCGATGAGATGGGTCTGCCGATCATCTATCGCTATCAGGACTATCTGACCCTCACGGACAAAGCTCAATACGACCTCGTCCTGTTGATCTACGGCGATTATTGCCCGCTCAGTCCTGAACAACGCAGCCAGCTTTTACAAAACGTGTTGCGCGCGCTCAAACCCGGCGGCCACTTTGTGCTGGATGTGACCACCCGCGCCGGGCGGGCTAAATTCAGGCAGAAGAATGGCTGGTATGTAGTCGAATCGGGATTCTGGAAGTCGGGTCCGCATCTGGTGTTGGAAGAAGGCTTCGATTACCCCGAACTGGACATCTACCTGGATCAATCGACCGTGATTGAGGCCGATGGCAAGCTATCCGTCTACCGCAACTGGTTCCAGGATTTTGACCAACGCACAATCTCTGCCGAACTGACCCGCGCCGGCTTGCGTGTGGACAGCCTGTGGAACGATCTGCTGGGAACGCCCTTCAGCGAAGGGGGCGACTGGATTGGTGTGGTCGCCCAGAAGCCATCCTAGCTACTGCCTTACGAAAAATCTATGCAATCCAACCAAGCGGGTAGATGCCCCAACAGGTCGGTGATAATCTCTTCGCTGGCTTTGTGAAAGACTTTAATATTCCCATACGCTTCGCCACCATCCGGGCTGACCAGGTCACTGACCCCGCGCAGGATCAGGCATTTGACGTGGTTCTTGCTACACACCCAGGCAATCGCGCTGCTTTCCCAGTCGGCTGCCACGCCGCCGAAGTTGTCCTGCAGCCACGCCACCTGCTCGGGTAGAATATCGCGGTCGGCCGAGAGCAGCAAGCCACAGTGCACGGGTTGTGGATAGGGTTCACCCAGCCAGCTCAAGTCCAGCTCGGTGGTGTAATAATCCAGTGCCTGCTGTTGATCACCCATCTGTTCAATCACGTCGTACACCAGGGTGCGCACTGCCAGGATCACATCCCCACGCTCGACCCGCCCCTGCAGACCGCCACAGGTGCCCAGGTTGATTACCAGATCAGGTTTCCAGTGGACGATCGCATACTGCGCGCTGGCTGCCGCCGAGATCTTGCCCCAGCCGCCTTCCAGGTAGATCAGCGTGCGCTCGTTCTCCAGCAGGGCAAAGCATTCGCCAAAGGGGGTCGTTTCTACAAAAGTGACCTTGCAACATTTGCGGGCTGCCCGCCATTCCGCCTGTGATGAAAAGATGATGACAATCGTGCGCATGTGAACTCCTGCGCCAATTGTAACGTCCTTTTAGCAATTAGGGGAGAATTTCCACCACCACGCCGTTTTCAGCCCAGTTGTAGACTTCATCACCGGCTTGCAGATCGAGGATGATACAGCCATACGAAGCCGGACTTCCCAGCACGTTAGCCCACAATCGCACCCCACTGGAGAGCACCGGCAGCCCGTGGATGCCGTTCATGAAGCCCGGCACCGCCTCGTAGATGCCCATGAAGTGCGGCATCCATAAATCCCAGTTGGAGGCATAGGCGTTGATCTCGTGCGTCTGGATCTGGAAGACACCCGGCAGCGTGGGAGAATTGGACATCCCGGTGCTGATGACGTGTTCGGATTTGAGTTCAAAGTTCTCGTACACCCACATGTGCTGCTCTGTGATGCTGATCACGATGCGCTTGCCCAACACCGGTGGATAGGGTAACATCTCGTTTTTGGAGGGGATCGTCAATACCTGTCCGGCATGCACGCCGAAAATGCTGCTGCCCGGGTTGGCTTCCTGGATCTTCCAGTAGGGCATCCCGACCTTGAAACCGATCGAGATCAGGTTGTCGCCAGAGCTTACGGTGTACTCGGTGGCTTTGTGACGCAGGAAGATGGTGTAGACACCCCCACGCTCCCAGACGTTATCCAGAGTCTCCACCGGATCCTTAAAGTCGATCTCGCGGTTGCCAATCGTGGACTGCCACTCCGCCAGATAAGCCTCGAATTCGCCGGCATCCACCTGCAGATAAGGCTCGCCATAGGGGTCATCCAGGCGCACCCAGCTTGCCACCAGCTCCTGCGGCAGTTTCCAGGTGAGCAGTTCGTCGGTGATGGCATCCCAGGCGCGCAGCTGCAACGGACGTTCGTAATAGGTCGCGATGCGCTGCACCTCGGAGGATAGATCCGCCACGGCAGGGGGAATCGCCACCATGGGAAGCTGTAAATATCCCGCCTGCAGCACCGCCTCCGGATCCGCCTGGATCAGCGCCAGGGTAGCTTCCACATCCAGTCCCCAGCCGTCTGTTCCCGGCTGCGCAATCCAGCGCCCCTGATCATCCCATACCAGTTTGGCATCCGTGGGTGGGATTTCAATTTTGGCTGCCAGGTCGCGGAAGACCTCGCGTGCAAAATCCTCGTTAAAGGTGACCACCGGTTGAATATCAAAGTTCTTGCTCATTGCCAGCTGCAGGATCTCACCCGTACCACCGCTGTCGCGTCCCACCGCATAGGCTTGCTGGGCAGTCTGCGCCGGGTCGATCCACAGGCCGATATTGGGCGGTGTGACCGTCCACTTGTACTGCTCATTCAGTACCACAAAATGGGTGGTGTTGTTCCAATAATTGTCGATGTACTGGGCGGCATCCGCCATGGGCAGGTTGCTCAGATCGACCGGGCCGATACGCACCCCCGGCAGCACCATCTGTTCCTGACGCACGTACAGCGCTGTACCGGCCACCGTCGCCATGGGGATCAATAGCGCCAGTAGGGCCAGCACCAGCAGGATACTGCCCAGCACTCTCTTGCCAGAGGATTGGGTTTGATATTGCGGTTGAACCTGCACCCTGCGATTAGGGATTGTAGTGCTGTGTTGCATGCTTGACTCCATTTATCAGTGTACAAAAGAATTAATTTCGGTGCAATAAATACGCCAATGTGAATAAGACGAGTTGTGGCTTGATTGAGTTCCAAGAAGTCTGAACTGGGATTTACTCCTCAAAAAGATTTCGGAGTCCTTCGGAAGGATTTTTGGTATTTGGTTTACCTGGTCGATTCGCGTGTGGTAATCGTTTCTAATATCACCCTGTGGGTTCGTTGACGGACATTCCTTACAAAATTAGTTTTCTCAAAACTTCCAGGTCATTTTTATCTGTAATCAAAATCTCATTTTCACGAGCGTATTGGATCGCATCTGTGGAAAAACCAGAGCGAGACACGAACCAGGCTCGTGCATTTCTTTCCAATGCATGTTTGTGAAGCTTTTCGAGTTCCTTACTTCCTGCTCTTTTATTACGCCATTTCACTTCCACCACCCAGTGCTCCAAACCTTCACCGATGGCATCCAGCTCGATTTGACCATCTGCTGAAATTTCATCCTTTACTTCTTGAAAAATCGGAAGCTTTACCATGTCTTGATGATGAAACACCAAAGCAGGAATGACCTGACCATTGAATTGGCGCATCAATTCACGCACCCAGCTTTCCTTTGCATCCCCTAATTCCTCTGAAACCCGTTGAAATTGTTGATCCAAACGGAGGATCAGCCTTTTCAGATCCACTGGTTCGGCACTCAGGCTAATCTCAATCCCTTTGATCACATTACCAACCCAAAACCGCAGGACCTGATCGCGAAAATAATAGGCTTTGTCTTTTTCAACCACCAAATCGACTTCACATAACCAGCGCAAATAATCGCTGGCACTACCAGCTGTGACACGTAACTGGCGGGCAACCTCGGAAGCAGATAAACCTTCCTCCTGTGAAAGAATCTGCAAAACAGACTTAAGTGCTCCGTAGCCTGTGGCTTTCTGTAAGGAAAGATCATAGACATACTGGCTGAAATCATAAATTCGCCCGCCTGGTGAGAGTGTTTCGACAAGGAAAGCTTGTTTGACAAGATCCACTGACGGGGGACGCTGAACCACATCCATCAGATAGCTCATACGCCGGGTAACGGCTGTGATGTAGAAAGGATGCCCCCAGGTGAGAGAGTGCAAGAGAGGATACAAATCGGTTTGTATTGGCTCTGATAGCAATTTATTGGCCAATTCCTGGGTACTCTCCCGGTCAAATGGTACCACCGAAATACGGGTAAACTGAGCGAACAATGGACTGTCCGGATGGGATAACAACCCTGCCAGCACACTGATCGCAGAGCCAGCCAGGATATACTGAACATCGCTTTGGGATTGCAGTTCAGCCCGCAAGAGAGCTATCACATTTTGACTATTGGGGTAGTTCTCCAGGGTGCGGATTTCCTGAAATTCATCGCATATTAAGACGAGTTTTTTCTCCTGAATCTGGACGGCCTGTCGGGGAAAGCGAAACGCCTGACGCAACAAAGCCTGGCGATCTGGCCGGGCGCGTTGTAATTCCTGCAGGATTGGTTGAATCTCATCATAAAGTTTGTCTCCACCCGCTCGTAGAACAGCTGAACCCAAAGTGGCCGGATTGAGAAATGGCTCCAGGTCGGTTTTTCCATCTTCCAGCAACCAATAACAAATGGAGCCAACAAAACCCAGGGTAAAATTTTCTGGCGAGCTGCACAAGATAGAAAAATCCAGAAACACCACCTGGACAATAGAATTCGACACACGCAACTGGCGCATAAATTCCTTTAATAACAACGTTTTCCCAATGCGGCGCAGACCAAATAATGCCAAATGCTCGACGGGACCATTGATGAGACTTTGGTGGTAGTGAAACAGCGTTGCCAGCTCCTGGCGACGATTGGTAAAAAATGCTTGTTGGTCAGAGGGATAATAAAAATTCATTTTAGGTTAACTGCCCTTCAGGTTGATTGACCTAATTATTGCGCAAATTACGGTAAAAGTCAAGAAAATCAGAACTGGGATTTACATGATTTTCGGAGTCTGGTTTGCCGGGAACTGTTGCAGGTTAAGATTTGTTGATTTGCTGTATAGGTTTGCAGGATTTACAGGATGGACTTATGCCCCAATAAGTTTGATGGCTGGCCGTAGAGGTGAAGGTTCGGAGAACGGAATGGATGCGAGTGAACACCCCTACCGTGGTCGCCACAGAATCAATTCTGTGGCTGGGGATTAAAACCAATTAAAATCGGTTGGGGGGTGTTGCGCGAACGTTAGGTTCCCGGTCTCCGGACCCCTGTCACCAGCCTTTCTCCAGCCACTGCTCCCAGACCAGACCCCACAGGTTGACCACCGTGCCGAGGGCGTGAACCCTCACCCCCCAGGTTAAAACCTGGGGTTACGAGGATTCAAACCGATTGAAATCGGTTGGGGAGTGTTGTGCGAGCATTACATCTTCCCGGTCCCACGGCTTCCGTCTCCGGTCAACCTTCCGCCCCTGCTCCTGTACGATATTGCCCACTGGTAACAGTAATACCACCCCATTCTCCATCCGTCTATACAGATGTTCATTTTTATGACTGTTGATCTTCAGGAAGTACGCTCCCGGTTGGGCGTAGTCTTACCCGGGCAGACGGATGGTGTAACAGTAGTGGATGGCGTGGTTGTATGGCATGATGATTTACAGAGCAAGTATGGATAAAGCATTTGATCCTGACATGCTGCCGAGCGCCTGTAAGAGCGAAACATTACTACATCGCAAAATAAGCCTTGCGAACTCCCTCGTCTGAGATTAATTCTTGCTTATCCCCAGAGAGAACCACTTTGCCTTTTTGAAGAATATATCCTCGGTTGCAAATGGCTAATGCTTTAACAGCATTTTGTTCAATCAGTAATATGGATGTACCGGTTTCGTGTAATTCCTTAATGATACTGAATGTTTGTTGTACCAATTTTGGGGATAACCCTAAAGACGGTTCATCCATTAATAGTAATTTTGGTTTACGCATCATCGCGCGTGAAACAGCTAGCATGGTTTGTTCACCACCAGAAAGTGTTCCGGCTAATTGATTATGGCGTTGTCCTAGAATTGGGAAACGTGAGTAGGCGTCCTGTATATTCTGGTTCATCTTCTCTTTGTCATTCTCAAAGAACACATAACCAGTTCTTAAATTTTCTTCAACCGATAGTTTTGGAAAAATTCCTCTTCCCTCAGGAACGACCACGATTCCTTTTGTGACTATTTGATGTGGTTTCAGATGGTTTATTTTTTCTCCAAGAAAGGTGATTTGGCCAGTAACTATTGGGGCCAATCCCAGAATACTGCGCATGATGGTTGTTTTTCCAGAACCATTCGAACCAAGGATTGTGACAATTTCTCCTTGTTGGATGGATATAGACACATCATGAAGAACGGTTGCTTTTCCGTATTTAACTTCTATATTTTGAATTTCAAGCATTTTCCAGCTCGCTTCCCAGATAGGCCTCCTGCACGGTTGAATTCGATGAAACCTCATTAAATGTTCCCCTTGCGATTTCTTTGCCATATGAAAGAACGACAATATAATCAGCTGTTTTTTGAACCACAACCATGTCGTGTTCTATCAGCACAATGCCAATTCCTTTTCTCAAAGATTTAACGCGCATAATATCATCCATTAGTTCTGAAGATTCGTTTGGATCCATTCCGGCTGCAGGTTCATCCAGTAATAAAATATCCGGATTTGAAGCCAAAGCCCTACAAATTTCGAGTTTTCTGCGTTCTCCCGGGACCAAATCCCCTGCACGCCGATAAGGATTTTCGACCAAAACCTGACTGAAATGTTGCATAAGCTGCATGGCTTCATTAATATTGGAGGCTAACTCTTTTTGTAACAAGTCTCTTCGGAAAAGAGTATTAATGAAAATGTTTTCTGAAATAGTTGCCATTCCAATCAGAACATTGTCCAACACACTGATATTGTCAAATAATCTGCTTTGTTGGAAAGTTCTTTTGATGCCCATTTTGGCAATTTTGTGTGGAGGGTACCCATTGATGGTTGTTCCTTTAAATCGAATGTCACCTGAAGTTGGAGTATATAATCCTGAAATTACGTTAAAGACAGTCGTTTTCCCTGCACCATTTGGGCCGATGATTCCCAAAATTTCATTTTCATGTAAATCCCACGAAAAGTTATCAATGGCAGTAAGCCCGCCAAATCTCATTGTAAGGTTTTTTACAGTAAGTATTTTTTCAACCATTTCCTTCATCCTTATTTGCCAATTCAGTTCTGAAATGGGATTTTTTATACTCTCTGATTTGCTGACGAATAATTCCAGAAGAGCGGAACATTAACATAAGCAGAATGATTAATCCTGTAGCCAACATACGAAAATCCGCTAATGAGCGAAATTTTTCTGGTGCTACTGAAAGAATAAACGCTCCAATGCTGACCCCAACAATATTATCCAAGCCACCCATAATGACCATGCCCAGAACCTGTAGCGATGTATTGAAATTAAAATTTTCCGGCGAGATATAACCGATATAATGGGCGTACAAAGATCCGGCAATCCCGGCTAGAAACGCTCCCATGGCAAAGGAAAGCAGCTTTAATTTTGCCGTGTTGATGCCACTACATTTCGCGGCAATTTCATCCTCACGCACTGCGTTCCAAAACAAGCCTATTTTTGAATTGTAAACAAAAAAGGCAATTGCCAGCATCAACACCAGAAAGAGCAAGACAAAATAATAAAAATTTATTTGAACAGGAAATGAATTTCCAAAAAGCCGGATGGTTGAAAATAAGGACCAACCAAATATTTCTGGGGCTGGTATATTCTTAATTCCATTCGGCCCACCGGTGAATACTAAATTGTTAAGCATGATATATGTAACCAAGCCGAATGCAATGCTGACCAAAGCCATATGATAAGATCGTGTCCTTAACGTTGGTAGCCCTACCAACCAGCCAAAAAAAGCGGCAATGAATCCGGCAGCCAATAATGATACCCAGAATGACATTCCAAATTTGGTTGACAGCAGGGCAGAGGCATAAGCCCCAACACCATAAAAAGCTGCATACCCCAAATTAGGAATGCCGGTACTGCCAACTTGAAAATTAAGACCGAGAGCGAGGATGATGGAAATTTCAGCAATGATCAAAATATGGATAATATACGGTTGCGTTCTCGTGGTTAATGGAATAATGAACGCCAATATCAATCCGGTAATGATCAGATATACTTTGTCCTTCTTAATTCCATCATTAACGCTTTCCTTCAACTTTGGATATCTGGAATATCCAAAGAAAACGCCTACACCCAATAACAATCCGGCTATTGTTGTTATTACATTTTCATAAACAACAACGAGATACACACTTGCAACAACCACAATTAATAGAATGGGGGTAATTATCCTGTTTAATGTTCTGTTTGTGGTTGAATCATTCATTTTTATAGGATTCATATTTTCACAACCTAAACTTTTTCAAATATTTTTTCGCCTAAAATTCCACTCGGCCGGAAAATTAAGAAGGCAATAACCGCCAGGAATGAAAAAACATCCTGATATTGAGACCCATTCGGTATATAGGCGGCAGCAAACACTTCAATAAAACCTAATAAAACACCACCAACAATTGCGCCTTGAAAATCGCCCAAACCACCAATAACTGCTGCAGAAAAACCTTTAATACCTAAATTGCTTCCTAAATTAAATTTGGTAATGCCGTAAAAGGCACCATTAAGAATACCAGCCAGTCCTGCTAAAGCTGATCCAATAATAAACACTGTAATGATGGTCTTTTCTATATTAATGCCCATCATTTGAGAAACATCTGAGTTTTGGGACACAGCCCGCATGGCAAGCCCCATTTTTGTTCTCTTAATTATGAAGTTTAGACTGATAATGCAAATCACAGAGAGAAAAATAATGGTTAAGGAGTCGTATCCAAATCTTAATCCTGAAATTTCCAGTATACCGGATGGCAGGAGCTTTGGAAACACCTGCGGATTACTACCATTCGGATAAATAACACGGATGGCTTCCCGAATGACCTGACCTGCTGCAACAGATGCAAGTAACAATATCAGACGAGGAGCAACCAGTAACGGCTTCACAAGAATTTTATAAATTCCAGCGCCCCACAAACCTGTTAATAGCATTACAAGAATAATGATTACTGGTATTAACAGTCCTGCTCCTGCTGATAACCATCCCATTTTGGTAGCAAAAAGGAAAATCGGCATTAAAAGAAATGTACCCATCACGCAGGTATCACCGTGTGAAAAATTTGCCAGGTTGATGACACCCACATACATTGTGAATCCAACAGCCACCAGAGTATATAGACTGCTTACTAATAATGCTGAAATAAAAAGTTGGAAGAAAGTATTCACAATAAATTATTCCTGTCAATTTTGGTAATAGAAAGCGCGCTCATCATCTGCGCGCTTTCTAATTTTGGAAAAATTCCTAATTATTTGTCCCAGGGGAATGTTCTTACACCACTGGCATATTCAGAATCTTCATACTTAACCCATTTTTGATCCTGGTTTACGTACATTGTCAAACCACCAACACCATTTTGGCCATACTCGTCCCACTGGATATCGCCGATAACACCCTTGAATGTGTTACCAAGAATATAATCAACAATTTTCGCTTTGTCTGGACCAACTGCTTTGAGTGCATCCAGAATGATGGCAGCTGAGTCGTATGCATACGGACCATTTTGTTCAAAGGGATCCGTGTATTTTGCATTGTAAGCTTCTACGAAGGCGATCCCTTCAGGCGTGCTATTGACATCAAACGTACCTGAGCAAAAAGTGCCTTCAGCATCGCCTAAAACAATTTCTCCAAACGTGTCAGATTGAATTCCTGGAGGACCCATGAACATTACATCGGTTAATCCTGCTTTCATGGATTGAATACGAACACCGGCTGCTTCGGTTGTTACACCAGCGTAGAAAATACCCTGAGGGTCCAACTCTCCAACACGGCTCAATACAGCTGCAAAATCCTGTTGACCAACCGTAACACCAATTGCCTCAAGGATTTTTCCACCACGTTTTTCGATTGCTGCGGTAAATTCGTCACGAATTTTTGTGCCGTAGTCTGTCGTGTCGTTGACGATGACCCAATCCATTATGCCGAATTTTTTAGCATATTCTGCGGCCAGTTCCATGCTCTGTTCGGATGTGGGGATAACTCTTACCGGTTCCTTGTAGTCATTTCCGTAAATAATATCTCTATGAATGGTTCCCCAGAAAATTTGTGCCATTCCATATTTATGAAATATATCTACGGTAGCTAAACCAACCGGACTGTTCCAGTGGGTGGCTGCAGCAACAATATCAGGATCGGATGCAATTTTTGTAGCGGCTGCAACACCGGTTGCTGGATCAGACGCATCATCTTCGTAAACCACTTCAATGTTATATGGGTAATCGCCAGCAGCTAAAACTTCATCAACCTTGAGCTGGAATGAGTTTTTAGCCCCAATTCCTACTGCAGCATTTCCGCCTGATAGCGGACCAATAAAACCAATTTTGACAGTTTGTTTCTCTGCCGGTTTTGCAGGTCCACAACCCACCAAAGACGCTACGATTAAAATCGTAATTAAAACTAATAGAATCTTTTTTACCATTACTCCTCCAAATATAAATGTTATTAATTGTGAGTGAAACGATTAGAAACGGTTTGGCACACCACAACTATATAAAGAAATGAAGGAGTTGTATATCATCCGGATGACAAGCCCAGAGTAGGGTTTATTTACTTCATATGTAGGATATTTCCTACAGGACTAATGAGCCTTGAATACTATGCAAGGCTATGTTCCATCACATAACGAATTAATTCAGCAGTTGTCGAAATTTTTAATTTTTCAAATATCCTCGCACGGTAGGTACTGACGGTTTTGGGGCTGAGATGCAAATCTGCAGCGATCATATTTATTTTTTTTCCTTTAGCTATCTCAAGCATGACCTGAAATTCTCTATCCGAAAGGGCGTTGTGCAGTTCCTTTGGGTTGGGAGAGATTAAATCATCCACCAAAATTTGTGCCAATGTTGAAGTAACATATTTTTTTCCAGAGATGATGCTTTGAATAGCAGCAACCAATTCAGTAGGCGCGCTATCTTTAGTAAGATATCCAAAGGCTCCATTTTTAATGGCTCTACGCGCGTATTGTTCCTCAGGATACATGCTCAAAAATAATACTTTGGCATTCGGTTGTATATTCTTGATTTGGTTAAGAATTTCCAACCCGTTACCATCCGGAAAGGAAATATCCAATATGAAGATGTCAAAAAGTTGATTGTTAATCAAACGTAGTGCAGATGCAGCACTGTCCGCTTCATATACTTCAAATGGAAAAGGCAATTCGGTGAGGATATCCCGCACTCCTCGCCTTACGATTGAGTGATCATCAGCAATTAATATTTTTATCATATCAATTCTTCTATTTTTTTAGTTTCAAAAAGGGGAAGGGAAGCCATAACACAGGTACCTTTATTAGTATTACCTGTTATTTTTACTTCACCACCTTTTTGCCTAGCCCGTTCTTGCATACCTAACAACCCCAACGAATGATTATTATTAATTTCATTTAAAGTAATTCCCCGTCCATTATCTGAAATTTCCAGACGCAAACCGTCGTCTAAAAATTTCAATGAGATATTGGCTTTCGTTGCATGTGAGTGACGGGCAATATTTGTTAATGACTCTTGAAAAATGCGATACACTATAGTCTTAATGGCTGAACTCATGACGGGTTCGTTTTCAGGAAATTCAAATTGACAATCAATGTCAGATCGGTGTTTAAATTCACCCAGATACCACTCCATGGCAGGAATAAGCCCCAAATCATCCAATAAACCAGGACGAAGTTCAGAAGTAAGTCTACGACTTATCTTAATAGCTTCATCAATCAGACTATTCATTGCTTCAAACCGATCAAGTAGCTTTGGAATGTCTGATTTATTTCTTTTACACCAGGCAACATCCATTTTCAAACCTGTTAAGAGTTGCCCAAACTCATCGTGAATTTCTCTGGCAAGCAGCGCACGATCGGTTTCGATAGCGGTTTGCAAATAATTTGTTAACGCACGAAACTTCTCTTCACTCTCCTGTAACGCTGCCTGTGCTTTTTTCATTAATGAAATATCACGCCACAAGCAATAGGCTTTGTCAAACAACCCGGTTTCCGTCTTTCCAATTCGACCATCAAAGGAAATATTGATCAACTCTCCATCGGATCGCAACATCTGAATTTCTACGTCATGAATTTCACCCTGTAATAGCAACTTCGAGTAATGTTGTGTGAAGCTTGTTTTATCTTCTTCAATTAAAAATTCTCCAAACCATTTACCGATCACTTGATCTAATTGATACCCCAGTTTTTCCAACCAGATACCATTAACATCAACAATTCTTGCATCCATATCCAAAGATTGATATGGGTGAGGAGATTGCTGAAATAAAATGCGGTAATACTCTGTGCTTTTTCGCAATTCTTCCTGAAGGCGAATCTTATCTGATATGTCAGTATACATTGCCAAGCTACCAGCATAATTGCCATCTTCATCGAGAATTGGATTGGCTGCCACATTTACCCAGATTATTTCTCCCGGTTTTGTTTTTAGCTGTAATTCATAGTTTTCACGAACACCCATTCTTCTATTTTTAATCTTATCCTCGATTAACTTTTTTCCTTCTTCATTCAACATATCACCATAGAACTGATCTTTTAACTCTTCCAGTGTGTAACCTGTCATCTCGGAAAATTTTTGATTGACGAAATAAAAATTACCTTCTGCATCAAAAGTACAAATTCCTTCTTCGGTGGTTTCAACAATATTGCGATATTTTTCTTCGCTTTTTTCCAAATCCAGGCTTAATTTTTTTCTGGTTAGTTGGTTAGAAAACAATAAGCCCAGCGCTACGGTAGCAATTGGATAGATAATCATAACCGGGGGGGCAATATTACGCAGAACCTGTAAAAAGACAACCTGTGGCAAAGAGATTGAATCAATAAACATGACCACATGAACGATAATGCCAAAAACGTAGAGCTCAAACCAGCTACTGGGGTTTTCCTGCTTTTTTCTGAGGTAACGCCAACCGATGCCTATGGCTGTTGAGGTAATAATGACAGACACGCCCATAATCGTACCGGCACCACCCTGCCAGATGCGAAAGGCACTGGTCATGATGACAGCGATGGCAGAGGGAATAAAGCCAAAGAAAAGCCCGGAAATGCTTAATAAAATGGAGCGGGTATCAAACACCACTCCTGGCGAAAAAGGCAAAGTGGAAAACATAACTGCAATGCCCAAACCACCAATGGCAAACCCAGACAGAATTTTTTCCCAATTCGATCTAAGGTTTGAGCGCATAGAGACCATGCCATACACGGCCCATAACGCTAGAAGTAAGGCTGTGTTATTGATGAGACCTAAGAAAATATTGGCATTCATAGAGAAATCCTTTTTGGATCGGTATGATCAAATCCAAATTTTTATTATAAGTCAGTTTGAGAAATGGGATTTAAATTACCAAGGATGAATGGTTGGAACATATCCAAATTGACAACAAGGGACAACTCGGTCTCGCGTCCCCGGCAAAGTACCCGAGCGGAGTGAGTGATATCTCCCGCCGCAACCTCCATTCAACAATCCTGAAATATGCCTGCGCATCGTCCGTGCCAGGGATGGTGATTTTTACATTCAGGTCAACCAGAATGGGCCACGGTTGTTGATGAGGTGAGGGAAGTACTTTATTACTTGCACACCCCGGGTTGATACCCGTTCCGAGTACTCGAACCCGGGTCTGGTAATTTCAAATCGGCTCAAGCCTCTAGGTTACCCCCCCGGAACCATCTTGAGATGGTTTGAGTCTGATAACCTGTGGTTTGAACCACAGGTGTGTGGCAGGCAGGCAGATGAGGCGGGTTGAATGCGTTTGCCAGATTAAGGTATGATCAATGTACATTCATCAAGAGGAGATTCCTGCGAATTGTGAAGATTCTTTCTGTTTGGCTTCTAATCCCGTTGCTGTTGAGCGCGTGCAGCCCTGACCAGGCGGTTGTAACGCTGGCTGCACCTGTCAATCCCAACGCACCTGACACAGTTGCGTACTGGTGGAATCCGGCTCCCGGGTTCTCCTGGCAGTGGCAATTGGATTCGGCGGAGGTGGACGCATCCCAAACTGTGGATGTGATTGATCTGGATTATGAGACCGATCCGGTGGTGATCGCAACGCTGAAGGAAAAGGGCATCCACACTATCTGTTATATCAGCGTTGGCTCCTGGGAGGACTGGCGCCCTGATGCCGATCAATTCCCGGAGGAATTGCTGGGGAAACGCTACCGCGGTTGGCCGGGGGAACGCTGGCTGGATATCCGCCGCCTGGATCTGCTGGCGCCGCTGCTGCGTGCCCGTTTAGACCAGTGCCAGCAGCGTGGATTTGATGCAGTTGAACCGGATAACATGGATATTTTCTCCAATGCGTCCGGTTTTCCGATCACATATACGGAACAATTAACCTTTGCCAGGTGGCTGGCACAGGAAGCACATACGCGTGGATTGGCAATTGGTCAGAAAAATGCTCCGGAAATGACCGCCGACCTGGTGGATTTGTTTGATTTCGCTACCAGTGAGGATTGTTTTGCGCAAGGATGGTGCGAGGAGTTGGTGCCATATATCGATGCGGGGAAAGCGGTGTTTGCGGCTGAGTACACAGATACGGATGTGGACTTTGCCGCCGCCTGTCTGTGGGGTGCAGCAGCGGATTTTTCATTTATCTTGAAAAACCGTGACCTGGATGCCTGGATGCAGCCCTGCACGGATGTGCCATAGCAGCACCCACAACCCGGTTGGCTTTTATGTTTAAGAAATGCGAAGACTCGTAGTGTGCGGCCCTTACCCAAATGGGATGATATGGCTGAACAGTTGACAGTTGACAGTGACTAGTCCTAAAATCATGACTGAAAATTACAGCTCAACTGCTCTTTCATGATACTTTCTCTGGGATTAATCGAAGACAATTATCCCGGAGGAGGACTTGGATTAAGGTGCTGGCAGGAGTGTCGTTACATTTTGGAACCGACCGATGACAGGGGATGAGGATTCGCTCACGGCTGCCTGCTCAACGCTCATGCCCAAATGGGATTGTTAGCCGGCCGTAGAGGTGAAGGTTCGGAGAACGGAATGGATGCGAGTGAACACCCCTACCGTGATCGCCACAGAATCAATTCTGTGGCTGGGGATTCAACCCGATTGAAATCGGTTGGGGGAGGTTGTGTGAGCGGTAGCTCCCCGGTCACCTGTCTCCCGTCCCCGGTCGGCAGTTCAGAGATTCGTTTGCGCATCGTGCGGGCGAAGAATGGGGGTTTTTATGTCCAGGTGGATCAGGATGGGGAGAGGTTAAGTCAAATCGGTGATGGTAAATTAAAATTCCTAACCTCTCAAACGAATTTTGCCATCAACCCGCATAAACAATTCTGGATGATTGCTTACTCTGGCAGAAATTTGGTTCGGTTCAATATCTGAACCATCCTTTTTTCGGTACAACCTCCGGTTGTTGATTACATCCGCTAATTCTTGGGTTGTCATTGGTTTCTTTTTCTCGCTCAGAATTTGAGCTATCGCTTCATGCAACAACATAATAATCTTCCTTGTTGAGATTATTTATCTCTTAATCGACCAATCTTCTCCCACTTCCCTGTCTTTTCATCCCAGTATTTCCAGAAATCCCAGCCATTTACGGTTTTCCATTCAACAACTTCCTTTGCAGCGTTTGTTGGTGTAGGAAATACTTGGTTTTTCAATGAAACTTCTCCATTAATATTTAACATTTCTGCTTCAAAGTATTGTTCTTTATGGTGAGCTTGAATTTTCAATGGAAAGGTATTTTTAATACTATCTTTCGTTTTCTTTCTTGGTTTTGAAATTCCTTGATCTTGCTCCGTTTCTTCTATAGAAACCCCTAGTATTTCAGACCAATATTCACCATCAATTGTTGGAACAACATATTCTTCCAATTTGACTCCCACCTTATATTCGATTAATAAATCAACCAGTTGATCACCATCTATTAAGCGAATTGGAGTTTTGCCTTGAGCTATTGAATCCTTTTTGGCTTCGTTTGTAAAATTACTAGGGGTAATAATTAACCCTTGTTCTGAATCTGCAACCCTTAACGACCCACGCAAATCTCTAACCACATCAGAGCCAACATTTTTCGACCATCTCTTTGCTTGAATGGCTATTTTTACTTCACTTAATGGGTTAGATCGAAGCACCCCACGGACATCAACACCTTTATCATTCGAGTAAGGAGTATTTTCAGTGTTTTCAAACCCCATTTCCTCAAGCAAAATTTTTATGAGTTCCTCAAACTTCGATGGATCAATTTTCAGCAAATGTTTTCTTAATTCTTTCTTTACTTGGGTCTGAATGTTTTGAAAATGTTGATCAATATTTAAGGAGGAGGTAATCTTAAGCCCAAAAGTACCCCGTTGATCACCCCTTCGAAATCGTGAATTTGGTTTGAGCGTATCGGTATAAAGCAATGCTCCCATTGAAGCATCTGGTGTCAATCCGGCTGTGTCGAGCATATTTGCTTCCAATGCAATGGAAGTTATCTCACGATAATGAAGTTGTTTACCACTTTTTTTTAATATTTCATGTGCAGCGTCTTTGAATCTCATAATAACCCCAAATTATTCAGTAATTATACGAATTGCGATTTTTATTTATTTATCTAATTAATCATACACTCATTTTTTCTGTGAAAACCTAAAACAAATAAAAGATTTTATCAAACACGATAATAATACATAATCCCATTACTGTTCATTCATTACAAAAAACTTTCAATTGAAGTTTCTTCTCTCAAAAAGCTTTAAAAGTACTTCAAAAATCTGTATAATAAAATCTGAATAACTCTTTCCAATTCTTCACTATCCTTCAAGATCCATCAATTCCAAAAGTCAGGGGATCATTCAGGAGAATCATATGACAGATAACAACGAACTTGAAAAAACGCTTTGGGCTGCGGCGGATAAGATGCGCTCGAACATGGATGCAGCCGAATACAAACACGTGGTTCTCGGGTTGATCTTTCTTAAATATATCTCGGATGCTTTCAATGATCTGTATGAAAAACTGGTTTCCAATGAAGGAGAATTTGAAGGGGCAGACCCGGAAGACCCAGATGAATATCTGGCCAGCAATGTGTTTTTTGTGCCCGAAAAAGCGCGCTGGCAGTATTTGCAAGATCGGGCTAAACAGCCTGAAATTGGCAAATTCATTGATGATGCCATGGATGCCATCGAACAAATCAACCCACCTTTGAAAGGTATACTGCCCAAAATATACGCCGATCCGGAACTTAACAAACAGCGCCTGGGCGAATTGATCGATTTGATCGGCACAATCGGTTTTGGAAAATATGCCAACGGTAATGCCAATGGAAATGCGCGCCCGCAGGATTTGCTCGGCCGGGTTTATGAATATTTCCTCGGACAATTCGCCGATGCTGAAGGCAAGAAAGGTGGCCAATTCTATACGCCAGCCAGTATTGTCAAGTTGTTGGTTGAAATGCTCGAACCCTATAATGGGCGTGTGTACGACGGATGCTGTGGCAGCGGGGGCATGTTTGTGCAGAGTGAGAAATTCGTCATCAGCCATCAGGGCAATATCAAGGATCTCTCCATCTATGGGCAGGAGTCCAACCCGACCACCTTGCGCCTGGCGCGTATGAACCTGGCGATCCGCGGGATTGATGCCCAATTGGAACTGGGAGACACCTTCCTGGATGATAAACACCCCGATTTGAAAGCTGATTTCATTCTCGCTAATCCACCCTTTAATATCAGCGATTGGAGTGGCGAGCAATTACGCGAAGACCCACGCTGGAAATATGGAGCCCCTCCGGAGGGTAACGCCAATTATGCCTGGTTGCAGCATTTCATCAACAAACTTAGCCCAACTGGAACAGCCGGCATCGTGTTGGCGAACGGCAGCATGAACAGCAACACCGGTGGAGAGGGGGAGATACGCAAGAATATGATAGAAGCTGGATTGGTGGATTGTATGGTGGCATTACCATCACAATTGTTTTACAACACCATGATTCCGGCTTGCCTGTGGTTCCTGGCGCGAGATCGCACCAATCATAAATTTAGAAATCGTTCGAATGAGATTCTGTTCATTGATGCTCGGAAAATGGGAAGCATGATCAATCGCAGAAATCGAGAGTTGACCGATCAGGACATCGCCCACATTGCCAGCACCTACCATGCCTGGCGAACCGGGAATGGTGAACCCTATGAAGATATCCCCGGCTTCAGTAAATCCGCTACGATCGAAGAAGTACGACAAAATAATTTCGTGCTCATGCCAGGGCGCTATGTTGGCACTGAAGAAGCTGAAGATGATGGCATTCCTTTTGAAGAAAAAATGACTGCACTCACTTCTCAATTAGCGCATCAATTCGAAAGGGGAAATGAGCTGCAGGAGATCATTCGAAAGAACTTGAAGGGGATTGGATATGAGTTCTAAAGATTGGATTTCAACCATATGGGGTGAAATTGCCACTTTAGAATATGGTAAATCATTAAAAGATTATCAAAACTCAAAGAGCGATATTCCTGTTTACGGGACAAACGGATTGATTGGCTTTACAACTAAATCTCTTTGCAAATTTCCCTCTGTAATAATTGGAAGGAAGGGAGCTTATCGAGGTGTTCATTTTTCTAATAGACCCTTTTATGTTATTGATACTGCATTTTACTTAAAACCCAAAATTGAAAAGTTGGATACTAGATTTGCTTATTATCAATTACTTACCAAAGATATTAATTCAATGGATAGTGGATCAGCAATTCCATCCACGAGTAGAGAAGATTTTTATAACTTAGAATTATTATTGCCACCAATCACAACACAAAAAAGGATAGCACAAATTCTCTCCTCTCTCGATGAAAAAATCGAACTTAACCTCCAAACCATTGCCACCCTCGAAGCCATCGCCCAGGCAATTTTCAAAGAATGGTTTGTCGATTTCAACTTTCCCGGTGCTACTGGTGAGATGGTCGAAAGTGAATTGGGGTTGATTCCGAAAGGGTGGAAAGTCGGGAGATTGGGGGATATTCTAGAAATTAAAGGAGGGACAACGCCTAGCACTAAAGATCAAAAATATTGGGGCGGAAATAATTTTTTTGCAACTCCAAAAGACTTGTCGAATTTAAAATCTCCGGTTTTATTATCTACGGAAAGAAAAATTACTTTAGATGGGGTTCGTCAAATCAACTCTGGAATATTACCTGTTGGGACTCTGCTAATGTCATCAAGAGCGCCAATAGGATATTTAGCAATTACAAATTTACCAGTTTCTATAAATCAAGGATTTATAGCGATTAATGCAAAAGAATATTCTAATTATTATTTTCTTCATTGGATAAAAGAAAATATAGAGATATTAATTAGCAGAGCAAATGGATCGACTTTTTTAGAAATATCAAAGTCAAACTTTAGAGAAATTACTTGTATTTTACCACCAACTGATCTTTTTCAAAAATTTAATTTGATTGATCAATCCATATTAGAAATATTAATAAATAATGAAAAAGAAACTCAGAATTTGATATCAATCCGAGAATTAATATTACCAAAATTAATGAATGGTGAAATTGAATTGTAATGCAAGAAAAGCAGAAAATAAGTATTGAAGAAGTGTGGAAAAACTGGATCGATTGCTTGATTGGTGACGATCGAAATTCAATTTTTCAACAAATTAACTTGATGATCTGGGACACATCCATTTTCCGAGTTGTGGTTGCCTGTCGCAAGAAAAAGGTAGAAAAAAACTCCGAAGAACCAGAAATAAATGGGGCACTCCATTCTTTTATCGACAGAAATTATTTCCAATCTCAGTGTCTATATATTCGTCGAATAATTGATTCATCGTTCGTAATTCGAGGGAAAAAAGGTGTTTTTTCATTAGGTGCATTGCTAAAGGATTTAAAAAAATATAGGTTAGAGCTAAATAGGGAAAAATTCCTTTTTCTATTAGGAAAGCCATATGATTATTCTGAGATTCAAAAAAAGGAAAATGAATATTTAAAAACACATCATAATTGTATTGTGCCATCTGAATATGATTGGTGGCCGATCGAAGAGGCTCACCGATTTTTCGATCGACTATGTGGTATCAACATAACTGAGCGCAGGCCTGATGATGTCATCCCGGAACAAGTTTTCTCTCGCCTGGATGATAAATTGAGTACATGTAAGAAAATAATTGAGTATGTAGAAAAAAATATTGCCCATTCAGCCACACAAGATAGCCGTGAAATACAAAATGCTGAAGATTTAAGAATAACTTTCCATCAGATTTGGGATGCTCAGAAAATTGTTTTCGAAGTAGCTAATTTTTTATCCACCGCTTTATTCTCAACGGGGAATATGGCTTTACAAACCGAAAATCATAATTTCTATCAATATTGGGACAAACCAATGTTTGAATGTGATGAGATTGGTTTGGTTAGGTCTACCGTGAAAGCATATAGAGATGAAACCAGCAAATGGAGCGAGACTGCAATCGATAATATCTGGAATTGGATTGAAGAAACAAACGTTGAGGAGATTGAAGGATGATCCTCAAAATGGATGGCAATGATGGACGAATCTGTAGGGGTGAAGGATTGGATATAAGAGTCCGTTGTGCAAATCCATGCCAATTATCCAATCCTTCACCCCTACAACACAAATCGACCACCAAACACCAATCCCGGATTCCTTCACCCCTACAACACAAATTTTCACTCAACCACCATTCTTGGCGAATTGCACCCCTACGACATAATTACACTAATAACCCCATCATGGTTAACCCATCATGACATATAATCCCACCATTCACAACCGCCGATCCATCCGATTGCAAGGATATGATTATTCCCAATTCGGCACTTATTTCATAACCATTTGTACTCATCAGAAACAACGCATTTTTGGCGAGATTGTGAATGGTGAAATGAAATTGAATTTGATGGGTCAATATGCATTCCACCAGTGGAATAAAATTCCGCAACGATTTCTTAATGTTGAATTGGACGAATTCATCATCATGCCCAATCACATCCACGGGATTATTATTATTGGAAGCGGTAGGGGTGAAGGATCGGAGAATAAACTGCGATTTCCAACCATAAATTCGTTCTCCGATCCTTCACCCCTACACCACGATCATCACCAACCCAATGGCACCGTCCCCGGATCCATCGGCGCCATCATTCAAAATTTCAAATCGGGAACATCACGAAAAATCAATGCCATGCCAGGAATGAAGAATATTAAACTCTGGCAAATTAATTATTACGATCATATCATCCGGAATGAAGAAGATCATCACCGGATTGTTGAATACATTCAAAAAAATCCTGTACAATGGGAACAGGATGAATTATTTTCAGGCGGGTTGTGATGATCCTTTACGAATCTGAAATTGAAGAAATCACACTGACGCTGCTGCGGGATGAAAACGGCTATCTGACGTTGAATGGTCCCGATCTGATCGAAGGTCGCTCCCCGGAGCGCAATTACAATGAGGTTGTTCTTAAAAAACGATTGCATACTGCCATCGATCGCATCAACCCGCACATTCCCACAGACGCGCGTGAGGAAGCCTTCAAAAAAGCCTTACGCACACCTTCACTGGGTCTGAGCGAAAGCAATGAAGCCTTTCACCTCATGCTCACAGAAGGGATTGATGTCAAGTTCAGTGTTGGCGATGGCAAATCTCGTACCGACAAGGTCTGGTTGGTGGATTTTAATCAACCGGATCGGAACGAATTCCTGGCAGTCAACCAGTTCACTGTGGTGGAGAATAACACCAATAAACGTCCGGATATTGTGATCTTCATCAATGGGTTGCCGTTGGTAGTGTTTGAATTGAAGAATCCAACCGATGAAAACGCCGATGTGCAGGCTGCTTTCCACCAATTGCAAACCTATCATCAAGCCATTCCATCGCTATTTATTTATAATGCTTTTGAGATCATCAGTGATGGTTGGTTCGCCAAAGCCGGTACGATCTCCAGCGATTATTCGCGCTTCATGGAATGGAAAAGCGAGGATGGCAGCTGTATTGTGGATGCCAAGGTTGAGCCGGAGTTGGAACCTCTCATCAGGGGAATGCTCAACAAGCAAAGACTGCTGGATCTCATCCGCCATTTCATTGTGTATGAAAAATCCGTCAAAAAACTGGCTGCCTACCACCAATATTTTGCAGTCAATAAAGCCATTCAGTCGACCCTACGGGCTGCTGCCGAGCCGGATCATCATTTTGTACGCGAGCATCCAGCTGAATATGGTCTGGCTAGTGTCGATCAGCAACCGAAAGGTGACAAACGCGCTGGTGTGGTCTGGCATACCCAGGGCAGCGGCAAAAGTCTTTCGATGGTCTTTTACACTGGCAAACTGGTGCTGGCAGCGGAGATGAATAACCCCACCGTGGTAGTGCTGACCGATCGCAACGACCTGGATATGCAGTTATTTGAAACCTTCAACAATTGTCAACAGCTGCTACGGCAGAGCCCGGTGCAGGCAGGCAGTCGAGAAGAATTGAAGACTTTGTTATCGGTTGCATCGGGGGGTATCGTTTTTACCACCATTCAGAAATTTTTTCCGGAAGACAAAGACCTCAAATATCCAACATTAACCGAACGTCGTAATGTGGTCGTGATTGCCGATGAAGCCCATCGCAGCCAGTACGATTTTATCGATGGGTTTGCCCGCCACATGCGTGATGCTCTGCCGAATGCATCCTTCATTGGATTTACCGGTACACCGATTGAAAAAGAGGACAAGAACACCCAGGCTGTGTTTGGTAATTATGTGGATGTGTACGATATCCAGCAGGCGGTTGAAGATGGTGCTACCGTGCGCATCTTTTATGAAAGCCGCCTGGCAAAGATTGAACTCCCTGAATCAGATCAAAAAATACTGGATGAACGCGTCGAAGAAGTCACCGAAGATGATGAGCTCACCGAAAAGCAAAAACGCTTTGCCAAATGGGCAAGCAAAGAAGCGGTGGTGGGCAGTGCCAGCCGTTTGCAGCAGGTAGCTGCTGATATCGTCCAGCATTTTGAGCAGCGTTTGAGTGCCGTCGAAGGCAAAGGCATGATTGTTTGCATGAGCCGCCGGATATGTGTTTACCTGCATAACGAGATCATTAAATTGCGTCCGGATTGGTACAGCCTGGATGATGCCCTTGGCGCGATCAAAATTGTGATGACAGGTTCCTCCAGTGATCCGTTGGGCTGGCAGGAGCACATCCGCAACAAGGAAAAACGCAAAGCCATTGGGAACCGTCTCAAAGACCCGAAAGATTCATTGAAATTAATCATCGTGCGAGATATGTTCCTGACGGGGTTTGATGCTCCCTGCCTGCATACCATGTATATCGATAAACCCATGAATGGGCATACATTGATGCAATCCATCACCCGTGTCAACCGCGTTTTTGGCGACAAAGAAGGTGGTTTGATTGTGGATTATATTGGCATTGCTCAGGATTTAAAGAAGGCATTGCTGGTTTATGCTGACAGCCAGGGGAAGGGTCAGATCACTTTTGACCAATCGGAAGCCGTCGCCAAAATGCTGGAATACTACGAGATTTTGGTGAATATGTTTGGACGCTGGGATTATCGCCGATATTTCACGTTGACCCCTAGAGAAAAACTCAGTTTCATCCTGGATGCTGCCAACTACATTGGTGGACTAAAAGAGATTCGCGAAGGAAACACCTTTCGTAATGGCAAGGATCGTTTCAAAGATCATGTGGTCAGGTTGCAAAAAGCCTTTGGTCTGGCAGTTCCTCACCCGAAAGCACTTGAAATTCGCGATGATCTGGCGTTCTTCCAGGCCATCAAGGCACGTTTTTCCAAATTTGATGAAACCACCCGCATCAGAACCAATGAAGAAATCGAAACGGCCATAAGGCAGATCATCAATGATGCCATCATCTCCAGCGAAGTGATTGATGTATTTGATGCAGCGGGCATCCGTAAACCGGACATATCCATTCTATCGGATGAATTTCTGGCAGAGATTCAGGGCATGCAGCGCAAAAATCTAGCTTTGGAATTATTGAAAAAGCTGTTGAATGACGAGATCAGAACGCGCGGTCAGATGAATATGGTGCAGGGCAGAAAATTTTCCGAGATGCTTGCCCGGGCAGTCAAGCGTTATCAGAGTGGTCTGATTGATTCAGCCCGCATCATTGAAGAATTGATCCAACTGGCAAAAGATATCCGTGCTGCAGATGAACGCGGTGAAAAACTGAATTTACGCCCGGATGAACTTGCTTTTTACGATGCCCTGGCAGACAACCCCAATGCTGAAGAATTGATGGGAGACCAGATTCTTAAACAAATCGCGCATGAACTGGTAACGAGTGTCCGCAGCAACACCTCTATCGACTGGCAGTATAAGCAAAGTGTCCAGGCAAAGTTGAGGGTGATGGTGAAACGAATTCTGAGGAAGTACAAGTACCCGCCGGATGATCCGGCTACGGGTGAATATACGGTATCGGTGAATAAGGTGCTCGATCAGGCTGCCTTGTTGGCAGATTTTTGGACGAAGGAGTAGTAAATCAGTCTTTGGTAATTGTTTTACAACTTTTCTGTTTTACAATTCAAATAATATACTTTCTATGAATACATCAAATATAACCAAAAATAATTTAAGACTTGCGTGGAATCGCCTTGCAACAACTCAAGATGCAAAATATAAGAATTATTTTAGAGATATTATGGAGTCTTATGAGTTGGCGTCTAATGAAAATTTGTTTGAATTGTATACAAGAATTCGAAGTTGTGAATATACTCCCCAAACACCTACTCGATTGTATTATCCAAAAGCTTCAGGTCTACAACGTCCATTTACTTTATTATGTATTGAAGACCAAATAGTATTTCAAGCAATAGCTAATATTTTCGAAGAAAAGGTTTGTGATAGAAGAAAACCATTAGAGAGAAAGGCTATTTTTAGCAATTGGTTACCAAATAAAAAAGGTACGATATTTTTTCTAAATCATTGGAGTTATGGTTATTTTGAATTAAGAAAAGTTTTAAAAAACTGGTTTCAAAATGGTTATTCTTGGATGGTAAATTTTGATTTAACTGCATTTTATGAGACTATACCTCATGAATTATTAATCAAAACCATTTTTCCAAGAAATGGAAATATTGAATTAACTAATTTTTTTCTGTCATGTTTTAAAACATGGAGTACAGATTCCAAATCTAAACAGCACGGACATGGTCTTCCTCAAGGGCCAACTGCTTCGGATTTTCTTTCAGAATGTATTATGTTGCCGATTGATGAAGAGATGCATGAAACTTGTGTTTATCTTCGCTATGTTGATGATATTCGAATTCTTGGAAAAACTGAACTTGAGGTTAGAAAATCGTTAGTTAAGTTAGAAAAACTTTGTAGGGAAAGAGGATTGATCCCGAGTTCAGAAAAGACTGAAATCTTATACATTAAAGATGAAAATCAATTGCTTGAAAACATTCCCCCAATTCTTTTCTATAATGAATCGAAAAGTAAAGAATTTTTATCGAAAGAAGATGAAAAACAATTAATTAATGAGTCGATTCAGTCCCAAAATAATCATTTTGTTATAAAAGATAAGTCTAAATTTCGTTTTTTATTGTTCCGTGCAAATACCTCTGATGAAATATTAAATATAATAATCAAATTATGGAAACATAATCCTCACCATATAGAAGCATTTTCCGCATTCTTACAGAATTATCATAAAGTTGATGAGATTATTCAATTATGTATTGATGATGTTTTAGATAATCCGTATGATTTTGTTAAAGGGGAGTCCTGGAAAATACTTTCTAGAATGTGCTCGAATGAGGAATTAATAAAATTAATGGCTTATGCGGTTGAATCAGTTAAAAAGAGAGACTGTCCGGCTGAACATTTGGGGGTTTATGAATTTTTATTTACATGTGATAATTTAAATTTAGGAAATTATAGTAATTGGATTATGTTTGAAAAATCTTCTTTAATTCAAGCATTATCTGGATCAAAGTTGACATTAACAGAGAATAATATTGATGATCTAATACCAAAATTCCTTCATAGAACAATACCTGATTGTTCATTAAGTATTGTTAAACCACTAATAAAATCGGCTAAAACATTAGATAATTTTGAAAAATATATTTCGAAAAAATCATCAGTTGCAAGAAATGTTTTCATTAAAGCTGGTCTATTAACTGTTGGTAGAAGAATAAGATATGACCTTATGGGGAAAACAATATCCAGAAGGTATAAAATCCAATATTGGAATAAATGGAATGTGCTTTTTGGTCCTGAATATTCACACGCATATTCATTATTAAATTTAGCTGAAAGCAGTTTTGATAGTTTCTTTTCCTCTTGGTTGTCTTATCAAGATTCTTTTAATGATGCTTTATTTAGGGCATTCCAAAATATTCTATTACTAAAAAACGCACCTGGAGCAATATCAACAACAACAAATAGGGGGTTGATAGATTATGGTCTATTGCTAAATAATGGAAATTTTAAAAATGTTTATCCTAATTTATATCTTCACCTGAACTCTATCCATTTAAGAAGAAATAAACTTCCAAGTTCCCATCCATATGATAAAAGAACTAATGCTAAAGCTATGACACTACGAAAAAATGAACAGAGGACAATGAAAGCCCACATGTCTGCAGCCTATTCAGAAATAATTAATATTTGTCAAAATTTAGGCGTATAACAAATGTATAAATCTTTGTTTTTTTCACAATAATTTAATGGTAAGTATTTCATCAACGGGGTCACTATCACCCCAGGGGAGGTTTACGTGTCCGAAAAATTCTCACTCATCCGTGGGATCTTAAGCAAGCTGGGTTTGTCCAAAGAGGCAGTCGACGATGTCGTTGATCTGGTCGGCGATTTTCTGGGTTCCAAAGAGGAAAAACCTAAATCACCTATCGAATTTCCCTATCACCTGCGGGATGCTTTCCTCTCCAATGCCGAGATCAGCTTCTACCATATAGTCCAATCTGTCGTGGGTGAAACTTCCCAGGTCTTCAGCAAGGTCTCGCTGGGGGACATCTTCTATGTCAAATCCAGTGATGCCAGCAAGCACCGCATTTACACCAACAAAATTGACCGCAAACATGTCGATTTTCTACTGTGCAATCCGAAGGCAGTGCGTCCCTTCTTGGGGATCGAACTGGACGACAAAAGCCACCAACGCAATGACCGCCAGGAACGCGATCAGTTTGTCGATCAGGTTTTTGCAGCTGCGGGGATTCCACTGGTGCGTGTCCCTGCCAAGCACACCTACTCCTTGCAGGAAGTTCAGGCGGTGCTGCAGCCGTACATCCAGCTGGATGCCAGCCAACCCCTGCCACCCGACGACAAACCACAACAATCCTGGACGACACCCCGCTGCACGAAATGTGGGTCGGAGATGGTCATGCGGGCAGCCAGGAATGTGGTGCCAGTGGAGGCCGTCAACGAATAGCCGTCAACGAATAAGAATCGAATAAACGAATGTTAACACACTGTTCGTCGCGTATCATTGATTGTTGTTAACACAGATAATATGTTTTTATCCCCGTTCTGACTTCATGACATCGTCCCGGCCAACGCGTTGCACGGATTGAATATCCTTACTGGGAAAAATGCGGCGATGCTCTAATTTTCGTCGACCAAAATTGAACAACAATCCTACCTGTAAGCCGGTTGCCTTGAGGTAATTCAACACCTGGGCAATTTCATCATTCGTCAGGAGATGCGCAAAGGCCTTGATTTCAACCACCACCTGATTCTCCACCAGTAAATCCAGGTAAAACAAACCCACCTGTTCACCATCCATCTCCACCGGTACGGGATGTTGATCTTCAACCTCAATCCCCAGGTTGATCAATTCATTTTTCAGCGCGCGTTCGTAGATCTCTTCCTTAAAACCAGGTCCGATCTTGTTATGAATCGCCATGGCAGCCCCGTTAATTCAATAAGTCAGGTCATTCCCCGTTGCGTAGACGACAAGCTTACTCATGGTGATGCTCTCCTGAATGTTGATGGTTTATCACTTAATCATAGCAGAAAAGAAGTTTTTTTGAGTAAATTATTTATGAACCATATTAAAAATAACCACCATTTACGAAATTTTCCTGGACTATTTTCGTTTACATAATGCCCTTTGGGTATTCGGTGCATATTCGTTGACGGCCTTTACTCCTGCCCGGGGTAAGGTCGAGCCCGGGGTAAGGACAAGCCCGGGGTAAGGTCGAGCCCGGGGTAAGGTCGAGCCCGGGGTAAGGTCGAGCCCGGGGTAAGGTCAAGCCCGGGGTAAGGTCAAGCCATTACCCCTACTTAAAATTTGCTATAATCATCAAAAGAGGGTGGACAATCTCAATAGCAATCGCATCCTCAGAATGACAATCATGACCAATTCCTATTCCTTTCTCATGCTAAAATTATCATGGTGGATGTATCATGTAAATAGGATTGAGGATTGAGATTCAGACCTATCTTTTTTCCTGTCCACTGTCCACTGTCCACTGTTGACTTTCATTGACCATTTCGGACTGTTCAAAATTGGACAGGGCAGCCTGGGCTTGTTGAAAATCTTTATCAGAGCGAAACCCCTGCAAAGTCTCCGCCAGGATCAGGTCTCCCGTCAGCGGTCAGCGGTCAGCGTTGAGTAGCTCTTTTAGCTCGCTCACAGAAGTCACCGGCCGCCTGCACACAAACCCCTCACACACATAGGCTGTTGGCTTGCCATCCATCATCGGGCGATCATGTAACAACGCCGGGCTACCTTCTGGAAGCGGCAAGCCCGCAGCTGCCACCACCGTGTTGGGACGATACACACTCCGAATCTCAAGCAGGAATTCCGCCATCTGCGGGTCCTGCGGATCCCCTATCAGGGCGATCTGCCGGGTCTTACTCTGGTAGAAATCGGCGGCGGAGAGCCAGCGGCTGAAGGCGGTCGGATACTCGGCTGCCATCCCCGCCACCTGCGCCAGGGACTCTTCTGCCAGTTGCAGCCATTCTTCGTTGTCCGAAAAAGCTGCCATCTTCAGCAGCGCTTCGGTTGCCAGGGCATTGCCGGACGGGGTGGCGTTGTCCTGCAGATCTTTGGGACGCAGCAGCACGGTCTCGGCATCGCGGGTGGTATCGAAAAAGCCACCGTCGGGGTCATGGAACTGTTCGATCATCTCCCCGGTCAACGCCTGGGCCGCCACGAACCAGCGCGGGTTGAAATCGGACTGGTAGAGCTCCAGCAAGCCCAGAATCAGGGCGGCGTAATCCTCCAGGAAGACTTCCGGGCTGGTCTGCCCCTGCCGCCACGAACGTTGCAGTCGACCCTCCACCAGCATCTCACGCAGGATGAAGTCGGCGTTGCATTGCGCGACCTGCAGATAGGTGCTGTTCTCCAGGGAACGCGCGCCTTCGGCAAAGGCCGAGAGCATCAGTCCGTTCCAGGATGTCAGCACCTTGTCGTCCGTGCCGGGACGCACGCGATTGGTGCGCTGCGACAATAATTGTGCGTGACGCTGCGCCAGTCTCGCAGGGATTTCTGCTGCGGGTATTGCAAAACGCTGCGCCAATTCTTCATCCGTCGCGACCCGTTGCAGTACGATCTTGCCTTCCCATCCCCCATGGGAGCCATCCTGGGTCAGTCCATAAGCAGACTCAAACAATGCATCAACCTCCCCCAGCGTTGCATGGATTTCGTCCAGCGTCCAGACGTAGAATTTACCCTCCACGCCTTCGGAGTCCGCGTCCAGGCTGGAGTAGAAGCCCCCTTGCGGTGCCAGCAGCTCGCGTTGCACAAAGCCGAGTGTCTCTTCCACCACCCGGCGGTAACGCGGCTCGCGGCTGATCTGCCAGGCATGCAGGTAAGCACTGGTCAGCTGGGCATTGTCATACAGCATTTTCTCAAAATGCGGCACCAGCCAGTCTTCATCGGTCGAATAGCGCGCGAATCCACCGCCAACGACATCGTACATCCCGCCGCGTGACATTGCGTCCAGGGCATGTTGCACCGACCGCAGGGACTGGGCATTGGGATCGCCTGAACCATGGTGGCGTCGCAACAGAAACCCCAGCGCCATCGGCTGCGGGAACTTGGGTGCTGTGCCCCAGCCGCCATGATCCCAATCATAGCTGCTGAGCAATATCCGTGTGGCTTGCCGGGTGGTTTCCGGCGTGAGGCTGCCCCCCGACGCATTGCCGGTCTTTTGCTGCAGGAGCGCATCAAGAATGCGCTGCCCGGATTGGATGACCTCATCGCGCTGGTTGTGCCAGTAGTCCGCCAACGCGAGCAGCACTTCGTGAAAGGAGGGCATCCCATAGCGCGGGCGCGGTGGGAAGTAGGTACCGCCATAAAACGGGACCAGATCGGGCGTGAGGAAGACCGACATCGGCCAACCGCCCTGCCCGGTAAAGGCTACCACCGCGGACATGTAGATGCCATCCAGGTCGGGACGTTCTTCGCGGTCGACCTTGATGTTGATGTAGTGCTGGTTCATCAACGCTGCGATGGCCGGATCCTCGAACGATTCGTGCGCCATGACGTGGCACCAATGGCAGGCAGCATAGCCAATGCTCAGGAAGATAGGCTTGTCCTCTTGCCTGGCGCGCTGCAATGCTTCGGGACCCCAGGGGTACCAGTCTACCGGGTTGCCGGCGTGCTGCAGCAGATAGGGAGAGGTGGTGTGAGCGAGTTGGTTGGTCATCGTATCCTCAATGTCAGGATTCACAAATTTATTTCGCGAATTCGCTCTCGCAACATTTTCACCGTTGGGGAGCCCTTAAGACCTTCTTCTGTATGATACACTCTACAGGCAATCTGGTATGTTGTTCGTTCTTCAGGCCACAAATCCTGTCCATTGATATGGAATGAAGGTGACCCCAGAAATTTCTCTTTGGTTGCGTCTTCTTCATTGTTAATGAGAACAAGTTGAATATCTACATTGTGCATCCCTTCGTCTTTCAAAGCAGAATTGAGATTTTCGAGACCATATACCCAGTTGGGGCAATCTTCAAAATACAACATTTCAATTTTTGGTTTTGTCATCATTATTTAGTTCCTCACTCATTGATTTTTCTTTCCGGGAGGTTGTGAAAAATCGTCAGATCGTTTTTATTAAGATACCAATTTGCACGCCCCAATGCAAAGATTTGTATGGGCAACGGCTTGTCTCCGGTCTCCCGTCCCCCGTCACAGTCGCGGTCAGATGTGAGCCATCAGCTACGAGCCCTCTCCTCTACGGGCACTGAATTAACCCCTGCGCCCAAAGGCAGCCACCGCAGGTGGGATGATCGTTTCCAAAACAGTCTTCCAGGTTTACCTCAGCCATGTTACAGCTGTTGCAATAGGTGCAGAATGTACACGCGTGCCGGGCTGGTAGTCGAACGTGTTATCCTGAATCCGCCCTCTGAATGCTGGGGGTGCACAAGGGTTCTATCGGATAGTCCATATTCTGTGGATTTTCGGCAGGAATTACCAGATGACCGTTATCATCCAGCTCTATTCGTAAATTCTCGGGTTACTTCATGTGGTTGAAGAGCGGGGTTTTTGATCATCCCGTTCTCTTCCTCATTTACAAATATCGGGTTTCGGCACACCCGGGGTTAATTCCCCTTTGAACAAGCGTTTTTGCAGCCAGAAGGCCACATTCACCAGTCCAATCATGACCGGCACCTCCACCAAAGGACCTATCACCGCGGCAAATGCCTGTCCGGAGCGCAACCCAAAGACGGCTACAGCTACCGCAATTGCCAATTCGAAGTTATTGGAAGCAGCCGTAAACGACAGGGTGGTTGTTTGCTGGTAATTGGCGCCAATCATTTTGCCCATCACAAAGCTGACCAGGAACATGATCACGAAGTACAGCAGCAAGGGGATCGCAATGCGCACCACATCCAGCGGGATGGATACGATCAGATTACCCTTCAGGCTGAACATTACCAGGATCGTGAACAGCAGTGCGATTAAGGTCACCGGGCTGATTTTGGGCATGAAGGTCTTGTAATACCATTCTTTGCCTTTGACGCGCGTCAGCACCATATTGGTGATAAAGCCGGCAATGAACGGGATGCCCAGGTAAATAAATACGGATTTGGCAATTTCAGCAATGGTGATGTGCACAGCAACGCCTTCCATGCCAAACCAGGTGGGCAACACGGTAATGAAGACATACGCATACACACTGAAGAACAACACCTGAAAGATGCTGTTGAACGCCACAAGACCGGCCGCATATTCGGTATCGCCTTTCGCCAGATCATTCCAGACGATCACCATGGCAATACAACGCGCCAACCCGATCAGAATTAACCCGGACATATACTCGGGATACCCACGCAAAAAGATGATCGCAAGCACAAACATCAGAATGGGACCAATGATCCAGTTTTGAACCAGTGACAGGCCTAAAACTTTCCAATTGCGAAAGATTTTGCCCAATTCATCGTAATGGACTTTGGCTAATGGCGGATACATCATCAAAATCAGGCCAATGGCAATCGGGATATTGGTGGTACCTACAGAGACCGCCTGGTTGAACGCTTCAATAACATCGGGAATCAGGTATCCAACCCCAACCCCAATCGCCATCGCCAGGAAAATCCACAGCGTAAGATAACGATCCAGAAATGACAATCTCTTGGTTACACTTTTTTGTTCCATGATGAAGGTCTCCTTTAATTTTTAATTATTGGGGAATTTGGTCGACAAACTGTTTTGGCGTCCAGTTCTGGTTTACAACGCGGGCAGGTACAATTTGTTTCGGTTCTGCTGGATAATTTTTGCAGGGATTCTGTCGTAATCTGTAGAATTTCTGCAGCCTGAAGGAGGAAATGGATGAGCTCAGGCTTGGCCAAGCGGTAATAGACATGTCTTCCATCCCGCCGCGTGGTGACGAATCCTGCTTTTCGTAACGCCATCAGATGTTGAGAAATCCGAGCTTGTCGAATGTCCAATAACGCTTCCAGATGACAGACACAAGCTTCCTGTTCCGCAATAATGAATACGATTTGAACCCGAGCGCTTTGTCCCAGAATAGATAAGAGTTGTGATATTTCTTTATCGGGATTATTCAATAACTTATTCATGATTATGAATATATTATAGCCAGGATTACTAATACGAACAGCGAATGACGTCACTTTTCTGAACGAAATTTGTCATCGATTGCGGCTTATTTTTTAACGTTTTAATGGGGGATCGTTGTTTTCTTACAGGGCTTCAGCCAGATCAACTGATTCCATTTTGAAGGAATACACCCTTTGGCTTATTGGATTTTTTTGGATTCTTTAATATACTAATTTTAACCCCCTATGAAGAAATTATTAATTTTACTTCTTGTTCTTTCCTTCAATCTTTCCCTGTTTTTGTCCTCAACCACATTACAGGCATTTACGCATCCTGACGACCCGACTCTCTCACCAGATAGTTTCGCACAAACACAGGCAAACGTGAATTCCTTCAGTTGCGACGATGTGACAGATGTACCCGTGAGTGAGTGCGAAGCCCTGGTAGACCTCTACCTGAGCACCAATGGGGTGGGATGGAAAAACCAGCAAGAATGCAGTGGTGATGAATACGATGATTGCTGGCTGGCAACTACCAAGATTAGCCAATGGTTTGGGGTTACTGTGAAAGATGAACATGTAACCATTGTGTCCTTATACAGCAATCTATTAACCGGGATAATTCCAGAAACTATAGGTCAGCTACCCTACCTGAAATTATTAGAACTTGCAGGGAATCAACTAACAGGGGCTATTCCTGAATCTTTGGGATTGTTAACTTTTCTCGAAGAAGCCTGCTTGACAAATAATCAATTATCAGGTCCTATCCCTGATACTTTAGGAGAAATGACTTCACTGTTAAAGCTTTCATTCAATGACAATTGGATTGAAGGAGAAATTCCCGCATCATTGGGAAATTTAACTACCTTAACAAAATTTTCTTTGGGCAATAATCGATTATCCGGAACAATTCCGGACTCATTAGGACAACTAGTGAATGTAGATCGCTTTGAGGTCTATAAAAACAATTTAAGTGGTGGTCTGCCTGAATCCCTGGGGAACCTCGTAAAACTGAAAGAGTTGGTAATTAATGATACTTTGTTAAGTGGTAGCATACCGCTCAGTTTCACAAACCTGTCCAATGTGACCGCTTTTTACTTTTTCGGTACCCAGTTATGTGAACCTACCACCCCCGAATTTCTTGCCTGGAAAGCTCTGGTCGGCATAGGCTGGCACGGCACCGACCTGTTTTGCATGGATTACCATCATTATCTGCCGATCATTTGCCGATAGGGACCACCCTTGTGGTTGCCCTAGGGTAGGGACAAGCCACTACCACTACAGGTATTTTCTAACCTCGATTTTTCCTTTTTTGGTTTGCCAAAACCTGATTTTTAATTGAAGAGCCCTTTAGAGGGAGCACTCGCTGGTGGAGGTGATCCTGCCACCGCCGGCGTATTGATCCTGCTGTGGATCATGATTTTCTCCACCTTATTTCGCACAGGGCTCCACCTGCCTGCGTTTTCGCTTGAGGCTTTTCTGCCGCCCAATCTGCGCTTCACCATCGGTCCGGCTATTTTCTCGCTATCCGATCCCAGCAACGCGCATATATCCGTCTTCACCCAAACCATGGATCATCTCCTTCCCGATCCACTGCCATATTTTGGTTCCCTGGTGGGGATCTTTGTGCTCATGTCGGCTTGCGCCGCCAGTGCGCAGGGATTGCAAAAGGCGTGGATCTGGTCTTTGTCACCACCCGCGGCGCTTCCGGGGAAAAAACCTGGCTGCGGGAAGGGTTATCCAGCAAGTTGGTGCACTTATTGGATATTCCGGTGCTGCCGATGCAGGTATTCGAGAGTGGCGCGCCGGAAGCCCCACACCTGGGTCGCATCCTGGTGGCTCTGGATGGTTCAGCCTTTTCGGAACAGATATTACCTTATGCCCGTTTATTGGGAAAACAATTCGATGTGGTTCAGCTCACCGACAGCCCGGTCTTCATCCTGCCGATTATCAAAGAACTGGCAATTTCACATACTCCTTCCAATATAATGAAGTGATTCAATAATCAAGTACAGACCTTGCTGATTTCTTCGATATGACGGTGGTCGGTTCCACAACAACCCCCCCACACAGTTGCGTTTGGTAAAATATTAAACAGTTCACCATACTCCAAACCCCAGGCATTAACAGTATTGTGGTAAGGATCTGCCCAGATCATTTGTGACGGAGGATCTGTTCCATCCTCCGCAACAACCACATTGGTAGAAGCGACCAATGCAAACAACAAAATAAAAGAAAACATAAACATACTTTTTTTGCACATCATATACCTCCAGTTGCGTGCAAACGAGCAGAACAAATTCTGTCTGCTTAGAAAATGGATTTAATTGGCCCTGGGCAATAAAAGGGGAGATGGATTTACGGGGTGATTCCCTGATAAAAGGATTATAGGCAATTTGATTATACAAACATTGATAATAAAAATCAATATAAGGTACAGACCGCCCTGATACCCTTCCGCCCCGGAAAACAGGCTCCCTTCTGCCAACCCCAGGCTTAACGGAAACTCAGGCATGTCAATACTTTGGATGACTTTCATTTGTCTCTCTGGGGTGATCTCTATGGTTGAAATAAATCCTATATTTTTTTCGATCTTTCCACCGGCATACAGAATGTTTGATTGCGGATCAAAAATCATGGCTGTCAGGCTTCCCGTTAATCCCAACTGCTGGATAGAAGTAAACATATTTTGGGTGGAAATATCCAAAATCACCAGATACCCGTCCGCATTCACCAGAAGAAGTCAACCCGAGATGTAGGGTGCATCCGTGATGCACCAATCTTTCTATTGAACTCTATGGTGCGTCAGCGACGCCTATCTTTTCTCCCCCAACATCCACATTTGTAACCCATCTGTAATAATCTCAATCCTGCCTGTATTTTGGGTGCTGATTTGCCCGGCCACAACTTCTGGTTGAAATTCATGGTGGATCAAGATCTGTGGTTTCCAGGGAATTTCATTCATATCCACTTCTACCCCCGGTTTCACAAGCAAGACAGCGTCCTCCATCATCTGTAATCGATCAATGTTTCTGACTTCTCCATCCAGCAGCATCAAACGAAAATCTTTGTAGGTCAGGATCATCGATATCCCGGTTTTTGCTAACGTGTACCTCTCCAACAATACCCCATCCCAACAATCCACCTGCTGCCCGACGGTCAAAATACCGGTCTGGATCTGCCGCTCCTGCAACACCTTCTGCATCATTGCGGCCGTTTTGGAGTCTGGTATTTCCTCTCCCCACAGGAATTGCTGCACTTTAAATCGCACCAAAATCGTGGGGTAGGCTGTGGAGGTTTTGGCGTCCGGATGGGTCACTAATGCCAGATCAATGTTCCGTTCCAGCACCGGTAGATGTTGCGTTATTTTGCTGCTCATGGAATTCACCCGTTCTCCGGCATTGATCAAAATCCGTTTGCCAGTTGGCGTCTGCACCAGAACAACACCTTCATTCGGTTCGTCCAATATCCATATATGCAGTTGTCCATCCGGTCTGAGTAGCACGGCATTCCACACCAGAAAGGCAGCTGTCACCATCATGCCCAGCATCAAGATTGGTTTTTGCTGCACCTGAATGACATTCATTCCCTTCCGATGTGCGAGGAAAAAGATCAACAGGTACAATCCGACTACCGTGAGGATACTGACCTCGCCCAGCACCACCACCCCAGAAGGAAATCCTGCCAGCCAGGTTACGACTTGATTGGTGTAGTACAGCGGCACCCACACAATGTAGGACAACAACTGCCCCAGTGGTTGAATCACCAGACCCACGATCACGGCAATACCACCCAGAATCATCACCAACGGCTGCACCGGCAGAATCAAGGGGTTCGCCAGCAGGGTGGTGAGCGATAAACGCTCGAAATGGTACAAGACCACCGGCAGGGTCATCACCTGCGCCGCCAGGGTGAACAGGAAATAATCGCTTACCGGTCCAGTGATTCGTTCCACCACTTGTTCCGGTAAAAATTTACCCGCCAGAGACCTAAACCAGTTCATCAGGCGATCGGCATACAGCACCAGTCCCAGCGTGGCGGTCACGGAGAGTTGAAAGCCAGCATCCCCAATCAAGAGTGGATTGAACAGACACATGATTGCAGCGGTCAGTACCAGGGTATACATGCCGGATTGTCCACGCCCAATCAGGCTGGCACTCATCGCCAGACAGCTCATCACAGCTGCCCGAGAGACCGCCGGCGCGCCACCCACCAGCACGGTGTACAGCGCCATCGCCAGGATGGCCAACACTGCTGCCCACCAGATCGACAGATATTTTCGAAAACCCTTGAGAAAAATACCCGCCAGAATTGTCATATTAAAGCCAGAAATCGCCACAACATGGGCTGTACCTGTATCCTGAAAGGCTTTTTCCAATTCGTACGGAATATCCGTTTCGATCCCCAGCAGAATCCCTGAGAGTAAACCTGCTTCTGGTTGCGGTAGAAACGCCTGGATGCGCTGGTACGCCTTTTGCCGTAAAGCAAACAAACCTGATTTTACCCAACCCGCCTGACCTGATGCTATCCATTTGACATAAGGGTATTCCATCAGGGAATAAATTCCACGCTGTGCCAGGTAATCTTTATAGGAAAATTCCTCGTTTTCACCAGGTGCCTGGAGTGTGCCAATCACATTGACCCTGTCCCCATATTTCCAATCCCCATTGCGCTGGACAACCAGCACCTTGCCCGTTATATCTCTTTTTTCAGGTTTCTCCATCCGATCAACACAAAAGGTGAAACGGACGGATCTCTCATTGTGTTGAGGATCGGAGCATACTACCCCGCTGATGGTTACTTTTTCCTGGTCGTTATAATAAGCGATATCGATTGGTGTGAATGGTTTCTGTTGAATGCTTGTGTATCGCCATCCACCACCAGCCAACACTACCAGAAGCAGGAAAACAGGCAGACTATGATTTTTAAAACCAGACCACTTCCGCCTTGCTAGATATTCCAAACCCAAAAATCCCAGACACACGAAAAAGCTGATCCGCCAGAATTCCACCGAAACAGGCGCAAATAGAGCCACTGAAATGCCCAGCAGAAAAGCGGAACATACCCAGAATAATGGGATTCTTCTCATCGCTATCTAAGAACCAACCATTGGTGAAGAATTTTTTTTTGTAATTCGAAAAGATTTATTGGTTTTCTTCCACCACATCCGTTTCTGGTTCTTCTTCGTGCCAATCTAAGAATTGAATATTATCGATAATAGTTTTGGTAAAGTACTTTGTTTCACCATTGCTTTCATATCTCTGAGTACGCAATTGTCCTTCAATAAAAACTAATCTTCCTTTTTGTGCATATTTTTCACAAATTTCAGCTGTTTTACTCCAGGCTTCCATATTAAACCAATCTGTTTCCTTCTTGATCTCACCCACCTTATCTTTCCAACGCCGCTCCACAGCCAGAGTAAACGTACACAGATGTTTGTCGTTGGCTGTGTTTTTTGATTCCGGTTCTCTCCCAACACGACCAATTAACTGCACACGGTTCAATGATGCCATACATACCTCCTGGTGTTTTTATGTTATTTAGTTATTACGATTTTTGTGGGATGAGGTTGTGATGAATCGGATGATTTTCCAACCCCAATCGGTGTTCATTTTTAAGCATGAATACCTTAAAATAGTTTATAGTTAATTATCTGACTGTCAAGCAAAATTTAATCATAAATCAGGAGCCAGTTATGTATATTTCAATAGAAGGCGTGATTGGCGTCGGGAAAACTACCCTTGCCCGTATGTTACAACCTGCCTTTGAAGCCAACTTATTGCTGGAAGTTTTTGAAGAGAATCCTTTTCTGAGTAATTTTTACGCCAACCGCGAACTGTATGCCTTCCAGACCCAGATGTTCTTCCTGCTTTCCCGTTACCGCCAGCAAAATCAACATGTCCCGGAATTATTAGCCGCAGATCAACACCTGATCAGTGATTACACCTTCGATAAAGATGCGCTCTTTGCCAGAATCAATCTCAAAGGGGATGAGTTGGAGATGTACTACAAGATTCATGAAGCCCTGGCGGAGAAAATTCCACCTCCCGATCTGATGGTCTACCTGCGGTCTGATACCGATGTGCTCATGCAACGCATTGCCATGCGTGATCGCCCGTATGAACGTACCATGCAGCGCGATTACATTCACGAGCTGAATCTCGCTTATGATGATTATTTTCTCAATCAGCAACACAAAGCCAAAGTGCTCATCCTGGATTGCAATGAACTCGACTTTGTGCGCAATCCCGAACAACTTGAGTGGATTGAAAATCGTATCCGTCAGGTCTTACAGCTTTCACCATACCAACCCACTTTACCCATTTAGTCCACTCGCCCGAAAGGATCAGATCCATGCGCATCACCCGTGATATTTTACTGAAAGCTGCCAGAACTGTCGTTCAACAACGCACCATGCGTGACAAGCACATTTTATGTGTCTATCTGACCGGTTCCGTGATTGATGACCTGCCCCTGCTGGGAGGTACTGCGGATATCGACCTGATCTTTGTGCATGACAATGTTCCACCGCAACCACGTGAAATCATTCGCCTGACCCCGGATGTACATCTCGATCTGGCGCACCACGACCAGTCCATCTATAACCAGCCACGTGAATTACGCATTAATCCCTGGATTGGATCCTATCTGTTGAAAGATCCCATCGTTTTACATGGAACTAAACACTGGTTCGAATTTATTCAGGCAACCGTGAATGCCACTTTCAACCAACCTGAAACCGTCTTACAGCGCGCTTTACCGCTCTCCGAAATAGCCCGTCAGACCTGGTTGGACTTTCAACTGGACCCACAGGATCCCGACCCTCAGCGTATCTGGTCTTATCTTCAGTCACTCGAGCAGGCAGCCAACGCCCTGGCTATTCTGGAAGGTCCACCTCTGACCGAACGCCGTTTTATGCTCCAATTTCCAGAACGCGTCACCGATCTAGGTTACCCGGGTATGGCATCGGGGTTGGTGGATCTGATTGCCCCACAGATGCCATCCACAGACACGATCATGCGCTGGATCACAAACTGGAGAGCTACGCTCGCAAAAGTTGGTCAAAGGGAAGATTGTCCCTTGGGACTCAGCCCCATCCGGCATGGCTATTACACCCGCGCGGTTGAAGCCCTCGCCAGTGACGAACCCGCTTCTGCCTTATGGATTCTGCTACATACCTGGACGCGTGCTATCACCAGTTGCCAGGCTGACCCGGAATCACTGGAGCATTGGAGTACCTGTCTGACCGAACTGGGTATATATGGCGAGCATTTCCAGAATTGCATGAATAGCTTCGATCAATTTCTGGATCAGGTGGAAGAAATCACCGAAAAGTGGGCAGACCTTAACGGGATAGACCTCAGTTCTCTTCATTAATAATAATCATCCCAGAGGAAAGGCATCCTGTGGATAAGCCCGTAAAAACTGTTGATAAACAACTCTTTTTTTGTAATCAGCCTGTGGAGAAATGAGTAAAACTTTTCAATTATTTATTTGACATTTTTTCCTGAAAATCCAATATATGGGGGTACCATTTAAATTTTTACCATATATACTGGTTTTCAAAAAATTATCCAATTTTCCAGAAAAAAGTTTTGCCAATTTTTCCCAATTTATATACATCTGGTCGTGGAGAAAAAATGACCATTAAACCACTATATATGGATTTAGGAATACATTTTTATCCCATATATTGTGGTTTTTCATTTTCTATCCACATATCCACAATCCCTACTATTAATACGACTCTATAAATATAAATACAATAAGAATATAATTCTATTTTCCCTATTTCTCATCCTTTCAATAACAGTTAAAATATTGATAATTGAATATCCCTAAATCCCGTGCTATTATAATTTCACACCACATAAATCTTAATACTTTCCTTTCTTACATTGTCTTTTGAATACCATTTTTACTCATTAAATTTCTTAACCATTCAATCAAATTAAATTGCTGAGGAAAGCCATATTCTTTATTTACATGGTTTTATTTATTTAAAATCATGGATAAATTCATGGATGATTTCCATGTAGACAAAAGGAGTATTATTATGAATCACAAATCTCTTTTCACTGTAGGTTCCATCGTATTATTTATTTTTGGGTTAATCTGGATTCTCATACCCGATATTGGTTTAGGTCTTTATGGAATTTCACCAATTGATGTCGCGACAGGTTTTGTTACCCGTTATTGGGGCTCTGCATTTTTGGGGTTAGCCGCATTGCTTTGGCTGTCCCGCAAGGCAACTGCAGATAGCATCGCAGTACGTGGCATTATTATCGGTAGTTTTGTTATGGCTATCACTGGACTCATCGTCGCATTTGCGGACGCATTTTGGGGATCATCAAATAATGTAATCTGGTCTTCTGTTCTTCTTTATGGCATTTTTACAATTTGGTGTGGTCTCTTAATGCTTAAGAAATAGGACAATTTTTATAAAATTTTCTAGTACTTAGTTTTATTTTGTTAAGTCCTTATATTTACCTTATACATTAAAGTTTTCTGTTCAGATAACTTGTTTTTTGTATTTAATTCTTGTACAATCAAATAAACTTTTATCGATATTATCTTAATTTTTGTTTGCTTATCGTTGTCCACCACTAGTAATAAAAAAACACAATAAGGGAGAGAATCAATGGACGTCATTAAAGTAAAAGCAAACTCACGTACGGCTGCAGTTGCGGGAGCTATTGCCGGGGTTGTTCGTGAACATCATCGTGCAGATGTGCAAGCAATCGGTGCAGGCGCCATCAATCAGGCGGTGAAAGCGTTGGTTCTTGCAAAAGGATACCTGGCAGAAGATGGTATCAATGTTGTATGTATTCCTGAATTTGTGGATGTAGAGATTGATGGAAAGGTCCGCACAGCGATCAAATTATCCGTCGAACCCCGATAATTTTCATTTTTTAATTGGAAGCCTGAATGACTTCATCCGGGTAGAATACTACTTCGTCCTTACCGGTTAATTTTTCCTGAACTTTTGCAATGATCAGGTCAAGATGACGGGGGTGTTTGACAAAATCCAGCGAGTCGGCCGGAACCGTTAAGACCGGGCAGAATGTGAAATGATCAATCCAGCTTTCATATAGCGTATTCAATTGTTCCAGATAATCATCCGGGATGGTTTGCTCGTAAAAACGGTCGCGCTGTTTGATGCGCTGCACCAGGGTGGGAACCGAAGCGCGTAGAAAAATGACCAAATCCGGCGGAATTAAAAACTCTGTCAGGGTCTCATACAGGGAATGGTACGTCTGGTAATCGCGCTCATCCATCTTTCCCTGCAGGAAAAGGTTACGCGCAAAGATCTCGGCATCCTCATAAATGCTACGGTCCTGAATCACCGAACCTGGGGTCAGGATCAATTGTTGATGCAGGCGGATGCGATGGGTGAGAAAGAATATCTGCGAGTGAAAACTCCAGGCATTCATATCGGCATAAAAATCAGCCAGGTAGGGATTCTCGGTGACTGGCTCATAAAACGGCTGAAATCCCATACGCCGACAAATCATCTCCACCAGGGTGGACTTCCCAACACCGATGTTTCCGGCAACTGCAATATATTTTTTCATTGAATCTCCTTTTGGTGTTGGTATTTTTCTGGCAATGAATGCGGATCAGTTCACGTCCGCTTTTACTTAATTAAACCATTAAATCAGAAAAGCATTTGTCTTAAACAGTAGCAATGTGGAAGGATATGGGGTGTGGATATTATCCCTGTGGATACTTATCCCTGTGGATAAAATTCTGATGAATCTTTGAAAGTTGTAAATATCTGTGGATAACCATATTAAAAACCTGCATCAATTGTGGATAACAATTTATAAACGGTGGATAAATTATGATTCCAGGGATTCAGGGAGAGCATTCAAGCGCTATTGAAGTGTTATTGGAATAATTTTGGAAGCTTAACTGTGGATAACTACCCCTAAATCTGTGGATAACTGGTCTTAATTGTGGAAAACTCGTTCTAAAAATGAAAAGAGACTGGATTTCCAGTCTCTTTTATCTGCATTCAATAATTTGTTATGCCGGGCGAATTGCTTCGTTGGGACAAACGTCCACGCAGGAACCACAATCCTGACAGAGTTCGGCGTCGATTACATAGTAGCCGTCGCCTTCAGAGATTGCATTTTCCGGGCATTCTGGTTCACAAGCCCCACACATTAAACATTCATCAGCGATAATTATGTGTGCCATCGTTATTTCCTTTCAGCTATGTTGGATAAAATAGGTCAAAGTTTTCTGTTGCCAAGAATAGCACAATTTTAACATTGTTGTAGCGGTCTTTTGTCATCAAATGGACTGACAATTGACTAAAAATCCAGGAGGTCAAAGGGTTGGTCAATCAATCCCAATGCAGAATCTGTCTGCGCAACTCACCCCATTTGAGTGCATCGGCGATTCCCTGTTCAATCGAAAGATCGGCTTGCCAGTTCAATAAGCGCAGGGCTGTATCTGCGTTGGCGTAAGCGCCGGCAACATCCCCCGGACGGGGTGGCATGTCACGTTTCTGGATGGTTTGACCATAGACCTTCTCAAAGGCTGTCACCAATTCTCTCACGGTTACACCGCGACCAGTACCCAGATTGATCACTAGGTAGTTTTCTTTCGGGTTACCTGCGCGTTCAAAGACGTCATCGAAATCTGTCAGCCCCAAGACGTGCGCGCGCGCCAGATCCCAGATGTGGATGTAATCACGGACCCCGGTGCCATCGCGCGTCTCATAATCGGTTCCGGTGATGTGAAACTCCGGATTGATGCCCAACGCTGTATCGACCATCTTACCCAGCACCAGGCTTGGTTCTTTGACATGCAGTCCGGATCGCATCTGAGGGTCTGCGCCAATCGGGTTGAAATAACGCAGCGCGATACCTTTCATCCCATAAGCCGCACAGAAATCGCTCAATACCATTTCCATCATATACTTGGTGCGGGCATAAGGGCTGAGGGGTTTCAACGGAGATTCCTCTGTTACCATGAATCCGGGCACCAGCGCATACAGAGAAGCAGAAGAACTGAACACGACCTTATTGCAGCCCAGTTTGTGCAGATTCATGAACAATTCCAACGATTTAGCTACATTTTCACGGTAGTAGAGATACGGCTGTGCAACTGATTCCGGTACCACAATCAACGCTGCACAATGCAAACAGGACTGAATATCCGGATGGTCGCCAAAAATACGTGCCAATGCACTTGCATCGGCAATATCTGCCTGATAAAAGATGTGATCCTTGGTAAACTCCACCCGGCCAGTGACCAGCGAGTCCATGATGATAGGGGTATGTCCAACGTCTTCCAGGGCAGATGCGACTGTGCTGCCGATATATCCCGCCCCGCCTGTGATCAGAAATTTCATGTCACTCCTTTATGGTTGTGCTTCGCATTGTAATGTTTCTATCGCGCGTTGTATTGCGCTGGATTTTTCCTCGGAATCTTGTGTCTCTCGCTCTATTCTATCCCATAAACGGCAAATTGCCGGGCGAATCACCGATGAAACTCCTGAGCTCTGATCACTCATTTCCACAGCTTCCTGCCACAGACTGAGATGTGCATAGGCTTCGATGAAGGGGAAACGTTCCGCCGGGTCGTTTGGCTGGTCGTCCAGTTGGAAGGCAATCTCACCCAGCCGCTGTACCTCGTCCCAATCGCCCAGTTGACGCGCCAGATCAGCTTTTTGGAAGTAATAGCACCAGCCATGCGTTGGTTCTGATCCGTAGATGGATGGTGGCAAATGCTGCGGTTCAGGCAGAATCATCTCCCAGTCGGTCAGGTGGATCGTCTCGCGCACCTGCAGGGGCACCATCCAGTTATCCGGCTCCAGTTCGGGATCCAGCACGCGCAGGCAGGCCGGTGGCTGGTAGAAGATGGCGATTGACTGGCTGATGTTCCCGTAGAAAGTGCCCACCAGCAAGTTCTGCTCAACGGATTCATCCGGGGTCAATGTTTTGAATGCCAGCCCCACCCGCACGGTAGGGTAATACAGCACATACGGGATGGTGTTATCCTGCCTGTCCGGGTTGCTATAGATCCAGTTCAGCCCACCGGTCAGGGAATTATCACTGAAGAAGCGTAGCGGGAGTTCATGGGCAAAAATGATCGTGTCTTCTTCCAGCGCAGGGATGCGCCAGGTCATTTGCCAGAAGAAACGTGTTTGTTGCTCCCAATCGCGCTGAAACTGGATGCCCATGCGCAGCTGATACGCTGCGGAGAACGCCACTGCCAGCACCAATATGAACACCTGCACCCAACGCCGCAATGGAATCAACATCACAATGCTCACCCAGAATAGAGATACTCCCAAAATGAAGGGTAAAGTAAAGCGATCGTTGGGGAAGGTCAGACCAATGGGAATCTGTGTCAGCCAGAATGGAACCCCAGCCAGCAACAGCGCTATCAGAGCAGCCCACAGGCTCATCCAATACTTGCTACGTTCCGGTTTTGTCGTAGGTGAGGATTGTCTCCCCAGCCAGAAGAGAACCAGACCCGCAAACACAAGTAATGCCAGGCTGAATACTACCATGATCATCCACGCGCGCGGACCAAACTCCTTAAACCCCGGGAACTGCACCACGAGCCCCCAAACCTTCAACACAGTCTGCCAGAGATCCCATAGCACGGTACCCAGCAGACTCAGAATAGTCTGCAATGGATTGGCGCGCAGCATCTGCAGCAATCCCACCTCGTAATTATTGGTCTGATAGTCAAACAGAAAAGCCCGCCAGAATCCCGCCGCCAGAAAAACCAACAGATACGGAAGCCAGCGTTTGATCACAGTCATCAATTGCTGGCGGACCGGTACTGTATCCTCCCGCAGCAGCACCCATAACAGCACAGGACGCAGTAACTCAAGCATGAAAAAGTATTCCATGCTGAACAGATTGAGTGCCGAGAGTAACAGTGCAGCAACGTGCAAAAGCCAGTCCCGCTTGCGATCAAGCGTGGAGATCGCTATCAGACTGAATGTCAGCGAGAAGAAGAATGCGCTCAACACCAGGAAGAAGTGCCCAAACACCGTGGCGATATATTGTTGCGCGAACCCCGGGTAGGTCAGGAAGATCAAAGCAGCCAGCAATGCCGGAGTCTTCTCCTTCCAGATTTGCATCCCCAGGTAATACAGCCCATAAGCCGCCAGCCAGCGCCAGAAGATGGCAAACACCTGCCACTGCCAGGGATCATCCCCCAGCAGCGAGGTGCTCAGTTGATAAAACAGCCCCCACACCGGGCGATTGGTGGAGAAATAATTTGCCAGTCCACTGGTTCCCATAGATTGCGATATCCACTGCAACATTAAGTCATCCCAGTAGAAGCCCAGGAAGGGGATGAAGAATCCATACACCAGCAGCGTAGCAATCAGCAGTGTGATGGCAGGCTGGCTGACCAGATTGAACAGGCTTGCGAGTGGACGTGGAAGTTGTTTCATGAATGGCACAGGGGTAATAACATCACGTTTCGATATCACGCTTACCCAGGATGCGACGGATAAGGTACACCGGCCGACCCTTGACCTCCTGGAAGATGTAGCCGAGATAGATGCCGATGATGCCCAGTGTGACCATGATGGTGCCGCCCACAATCAGCAGCACAAACATCAGCGAACTCCATCCTTGCGCCAGCCCGGATTCCAATCCCAGTACCCAGAAGCGCAGCACGTAGATCGCTTCGGCCAGCGCCAACAGCAAAAAGATGCCCCCTAGCGAAATGGCAATATACAGTGGCACCAGCGAGAACGAGAAAATAGCGTTCATCGCCAGTTTGAGCATCTTGCGCAGCGAGAATTTCGACTCCCCGGCGATGCGTTTAGCCGGGGTGTACGGTAAAATCACCGTTCGGTAACCCATCCATGCCACCATCCCACGCAGGAAGCGGTGATATTCATGCAGATTCTTAAGCGCCACCAGCGCATTGCGCCGGATCAGGCGAAAATCGCCCACCCCCGGTTGTATCTGCGTATCGCCAATGCGGTTGATCAGCTTGTAGAAAGAATTCGAGGTCCAGCGTTTGAACCACGAAGCTTGCTGATCCTCCAGGCGTTGTGCCAGTATCACTTCATACCCGGACTGCGCCAGCGTCAGCATCTCGGGGATCATCTCGGGTGGGTGTTCCCCATCCCCGTCCATGGTGATGACCACGTCCGCGTGTGCAGCAGCCTGATCCAGTCCCGCGGTGATGGCAGCCTGGTGACCGAAGTTGCGGCTCAGCTCTATCACCTGCACGCGCTCATCCGTAGCCAGCAATGCTTCCAACTTCGCCTGTGTCCCATCCGAGGAACCATCGTTAACATATAAGAATTCCACCTGATAAGACAGCCCATCCACCACCGCACAAAGCTGCTGGTGGAACGCACCAATCCCCATCTCTTCATTATAGACAGGGATAATAATCTCTACCGTTTCAAGCGGATTCATCTCAGGCATAGGCGTGAATTTTCATTCCAGAATGCCTTAATCATACCGTTATTTTCCAATTCAAACAACGAAAAGGACCTGTGAATACAACGAACATAGATGAGATGCCCTGTTGACTTATTATTATTGCTCTGCTACAATATTGGTAAGCGGTATTGTAAAGCCTGGTGACCCCGGTCACTCGTAGAGTGTCCTAGCTTACGCTGCAATGCGTCGGGAGAAATTGAAATCAAGGCCCAGGGTGAGCCGCCCATGAAATCCCCACTTCGGGGATTTTTCATTTTTTTAATTTTGTCCAATCTTTGATGATGAGAATTTCTTCTGATTTAATCTTTGAAGTAATCAGATTATAAAAATCTGCATTATTATGTTCATATTTTTGGAAAAATGCCCAGGCGACAGCGTCAGCAGCTTGGAGTTCTTTCCGTTTGAGAGAATCCTCTTGTTGTATCAATACAATTTTTTGAGGTAAATCCTGAATAGCCTCACGAATCGTTGTCTCTAATTCAAAACGATGATGTTTATTGGTATATCGTTGGTCTAAAAAGATATTTATTCGAGGAAACCTTTCAACTAGATGATAAATCGTGTTAGAAACAGCTTTCCTATAAATATCTTCCATTTTATTGGGTGGTTTTACAATTACCTGTTGATTCACAATAGTTGAAAAAATAGATACATTCTGTTTTGAAATTTCTTCGAGTAATCGGAAAATTGCTTTTTGTTCAAATTCAGATGCTTTAATTTCACCATGTTTTAGACTGCGACCATATTTTTTATAGGCTCGCCGAACAGGCATTTCGATTTCTCTTGGATTATCAGCATTAATTAAAGCGACAACTAAGAAGTGAGTACCTCCTGGCACCCCAACCGTCCCTGATTCATCAATGAAAGCATAATGCATAAAATCAGTCATTCAAGTAGAATTTTATAGTAAATAGCTTCTTGATGCTACAAATATACCCCTTCAGATTTCCGATACGTGAATTCTGGGTACTCAAAACATGACCCGGTCATCTGTCCTCCGTTCCCCATCCCGGGTCTATAGCTTTCAACTTTCAACTTTCAGCTTTTCGCTATTATCCCCATCATCTGCGGATGCAATACCGGCGTAGACGCAACAATGCTGTACGGCGGCACCAGCTCGATCGGTTTGGCGGCCATATCCGTCACAACGCCACCCGCCTCTTCCACCATCAGCATCCCCGCTGCAATATCCCAGGCATTCAACTGCAATTCCCAGAATCCATCCAGACGACCAGCAGCCACGTAGGACAGATCCAACGCCGCGGATCCCAACCGGCGAATTGCCTGAGCGCTGCGCATAAATCCCGCAAAATAGTTCAGATTATTCTCCGCGGTGGTATGCACATCGTACGGAAAACCGGTGCACAGCATCGCCCCCACCAGTTTGTCAACCGTAGACACCTGCAAACGGCGCTCATTCAGAAAGGCACCCTGCCCACGCACCGCGCTGAAGCATTCATCCTGCATCGGATCATAGACCACACCCTGCATGACCTGACCGTTCAGGGCATACGCAATCGAAACCGAGAAGATCGGGATGCCGTGCGCATAATTCAGCGTCCCATCCAGCGGATCCACCAGCCATTGACCGGCCGTGCTGCCACCATTGTGAGTCCCACTCTCTTCCCCGGTGATCATATCCCCCGGATGCATATTGCGGATCTTGGTGATCAGGTAATCCTCGGCTTGTTTATCGATCTCGGTGACCAGGTCGATCACACCTTTCATCTTAATCTCGTGCTGTTTGCCAAAGCCATCCTTCAGGATCTTGCCAGCGCCTTTTGCCAGGCGGATCAATTCATCTATTCTCGGTTGCATGTTCTTCCCTCTTCATAAGTGATGATTTGATTGTAAGATGAAAAGGAAAAAGGTACAAGGAGCAAGGACAAAGGAAGGAGGATTCAGGGATCAGGATTCAGGCAGCGGCCAAGACTCTATTTTCTTTTCCCTTTCACCTTGCGACTTGAGACTATAACCTATCTACGGACCGCGCGGGTCCGCACCCAAAGGGCATGATAAAACCCGCCCAAACCTCAATGCTAAAACTCAATAGCTATTTCTTTTTCCTTCTCTTTTCAATTTCAGAAACAATTTCATCCAGGGATTTATTGGCAAAAAGAACATCCCGTTCCTGTGTGTAATTTCCATATCCTCGAGTAAATTGTTTAAAGAAACGAACAGCGTTAACAACACCTAATTCTTTATAAAGAAGGTGAATTGCTTGCTGATTAATTTCAATTAATGGTTTCATATCAGTTATCATTTTTCAATCTCCTGAACCAAATCAACTGGACTAAGTACTTTTACCTCTAAGTCTATTATTTGTTTGGATTTCTTTAGAATATTATCATCACAAGTACAAAAGTAATCTGCCTGACCTGATTCTGCTAAAGCTAAATGAAGTGCATCAAGAGGTTTTATTCCAAAAATTAAGAACTCTAATGCTCGAGATTTTTCTTTTTCAGTGATAAATTTCATTTCCTTTTCCAAAATAATTCTAATCTGATCTACTGTGTCTAGTGGCCGCTGAATAGCACATAAATCAAAATATATTTTCACATTTTTATTTTACCATTTTTTGGTTACTGGCATCCAATTACAAAGGAAACACCACCAAACAGCTAGAATTGTAGGGTGTGGTCCTTGACCCACCAGATCTCAACAGCTCAATCCTCAACCCCCGTAGTGCTGTCCGAAACGCACCAGACCCTTCTAACCAGACAAACGTGTTTTCATTTTTCTTTGACTTTGTGGACTTTGCTCTTTCAAATTGCCGAAAATGCTTTGGAAAATGGGATCTGGTACGGCGAAACGATCTGGCGCGCGACTCCCTCATTTGATGATCTGCAGGGAAATTCGAATTTTGAGCGCATCGTTGCAGCTTCGAAAGCATTGCAGGAACGAGAAACGCCTTTCAATGAGCTTGTGTTGGACATCCAGGTGCCCGAAAACCATTCCGATACGGCACCATTATTGATTGCCATACACGGCAACGAAACCACTATTCGTTACGCAAGGCTTCTTTTATTCTTCGCGACTTTTCTCTTCCTCCTTGACTTAATAGAACATTTATCCTATAATTATTCAGTCAACATCTGCACCTTAACAGCCGCATACCGCACCCCCCAACCTCGGTACCACACCTCCGGGCCTATTTTGCTTTGACTCTTGCTACGATAAGAGATTTCCCTTAATTGCCGTCCACGAATAGGAACACGAATGACCAAAGGTCATGATATTCACGAATAAGGCTTCTCCAATTGGATGGAATTTTATTTTCATCCTTCTCTGTGAAAGATGTTTCATGTTTAGTTAACGCCTTAACGCTTAATACGAATTGTTTCTAATTGTTTTCAAGGATCAATTCATCACAGATGATTTGATCCGCAGTGCCCCTGGAGGGAAAGGGTACAAGGATCAAATCCCCAAACCAGCCAAGAGTCGTGAGTTGATAAATCTTCATCCTGTAAATCCTGTCATCGAACCCTGAATGTCAATAATCCTCACAGGCAAAATTACCCGGCAAAAAAGACCCTGAAAATCCTTCCGTAGAACTCCGAACGCTTTTTGAGGAGGAAATCCCAGTTCAGACTTTTCTCAACCTTTCGCGTTCAGCCAAACCATAATAGCAAGGTGCAATGCACTTCTGAATAATTGTTTTCTCCAAATCTCATTTCCATTCAACAAAACCACCCCATCCCCAAGTGCAATGCACCAAACCAATTTTTTCTTAACACCTGAACACCTGACCACCTATTTAAAACTGTACTATAATTCTCCAATAATTCTGTACTCAGGATACAACCCTATGCCCTTCTCCTCCCGCTTTCTCAAACAGCCACTCGCCCTCTTCATCACCCTTGCCTTCATCATCCTGACAGCCTTCCTTGCCCCGGTCGAAAAAACCATCGGCGCTAATATCCGTCTCATCTACGTGCATGCCGCCTGGGTCTGGACGGGTAAACTGGCTTTCGGTCTCTCTGCCATCGCAGGGCTGCTGGCGTTGCTCTTCTTTCACCAGGAACGTCTGGTGCACCTCAGCCGCTCCATCGCCTACGCCGCGCTCTTCTTCTGGCTTACCTATTTGCCCATGTCCCTGATCGTCATGCAGGTCAACTGGGGTGGCTTTTTCTTCGATGAACCCCGTTGGCGTGTCCCCTTCCTGTTGGGTATCATCGCAGTGCTGCTGCAGGGCGCGTTGTGGGCATTCAACAACAATCGCCTCACAGCGCTGGGCAATCTTGCCTTTGGCGTCGTAATATGGTGGCAACTGGGCGGGGTCGAGAACATCCTGCACCCCGACAACCCCATCGGTGCGTCCAAATCCACTTCTATCATGGGTTCCTACACCCTCATTCTCATCCTGACCATCTTACTCGGAGCCCAGTTCATCTTATGGATCTACGAACAACGCCACCCAATCCTCAAAGGCGCGTAATTTTTAGCGAGTCAAAAAGCCTCACCGAGCAGGTTAGCGTCCTTACCGCCACCCGTGTGGTGCTGCATACGCTCTACCGTATGATCTACCCCTTCCTGAGCGTTTTCTCGCGCGGGTTGGGTGTCGATCTGGCGCAGCTTTCTGTTGTCCTTACATTTCGTTCATTGATGGGATTCCTGGCTCCCTTCCTGGCAACCATCGCCGACCGCTACGGGCGTAAGATCAGCATGCTACTCGGGTTGGGATTGGTGATCCTGGCTACGTCCACCATCTGGATCTTCCCCAGCTTCCCGGTCTTCTTTGGTGGGCTCATGCTTTCCATGTTGGGCAATCTCATGTTCATCCCCGCCATGCAGGCCTTCATTGGCGACCGCGTCGCATACGAGAAGCGTGGCATGGTGCTGGGTATCACCGAGCTCTCCTGGGCGGCTGCCTTCATCGCCACCGTGCCGTTCGTAGGCTGGCTCATGGCGCGCAGCCACCCCGATAAAGCCTGGCTGGTGCCTTTCCCGGTTATCGCCTTCGCCGGGACGCTCTGTCTCATTCTGATCGCCTGGCGCGTTCCCAACAATCGCTCTCAGATCCAGGCGCAGGGCAATGGGATTGCCACCATCCGCAAGATGCTTGGCATCACCTCCGTCCTGGCGGGTCTCGGCTTTGCGATTTCCGTCTCAGCAGCCAATGAGGTCGTCAACCTGGTCTTTGGCGTCTGGCTCGAGGATCGCTTTGCCCTCAAGCTGGCAGCCCTGGGTGCCGCTTCCGCCATCATCGGCATCTCCGAGCTGGGCGGTGAAGGTCTTTCCGCACTACTCGCCGATCGGCTGGGCAAAGAAGTCGCCATCACCCTCGGTCTCATCACTTCCGCCGTCGCAACGTTCATCCTCTACTTCTTCAGTGGTTCGGTCGCAGGGGCACTCACCGGGCTGTTCTTCTTTTACCTGGGATTTGAGTTCACCCTGGTCTCCAGTCTGCCCCTCATGAGCGAAGTCTTCCCGGCAGCGCGTGCTACCGTCATGGCACTCACCATCGCCTGCTTCTCGCTTGGTCGAGCCCTGGGTGCCATGCTCGCTCCCTGGCTTTACAACCTTGGCTTCCTCTTCAACCTGATCGCCGCCATCCTGCTGATTGCCACAGGCTATTTCCTGCTGAAGCACATCCATCCCGCGGGACAGGATGATCTCGACGCCCGCAATGGAGAGTCGACCCATCCTGGCGTGTAGGTCAGCCGTGCGTTTGTGCTCTGGGATTCGGCGTTACTGCTGGAAAACCAACCCGCACTTCCCAGCCTCTTGGTCTGCAACGATTGTATAATTAGCTTAACCCTTATCAATGGGGGGAGGTTTTATGCTCATCTATAACGCTAAACAACTACTCACCCTGGCAGGAGGTCCCCAACGCGGCCGACGCCTAGGCGATCTGGGATTGATCCCCGAAGGCGCAGTCCTGATCCGTGATGGCCTGGTGCAAGCAGTCGGGCCCATGGACGACCTGCTCGAGCGTTTCCCGCGCGAAGAACGCTTCAACGCGGCCGGTAAGGTGGTCATGCCCGGCTTTGTCGACCCACACACCCATCTGATCTTCATGGGCAACCGAGCTCTGGAGTTCGAGATGCGCCTGGAGGGCAAGTCCTACCAGGAGATCATGGCAGCCGGTGGTGGAATCATCAACACAGTACGCATCACCCGTGATGCCAGCCTGGAAGAGCTGGTGGCGGCTGCCCGTCCGCGTGCAGAGGGCATGCTGCGCTATGGCACCACCACCGCCGAAGCCAAAACTGGCTATGGACTCACTCCCAGCAGCGAGTTGATGCAACTGCAAGCCATCCTCAAACTGGATCACGAGACTGCCCAGGAGCTGATCCCCACCTACCTGGCAGCCCATGCCATCCCCAAAGAGTACACCCATGACCCCCAGGGCTATACTGATCTGGTGGTCGAGCAGATGTTGCCGGGAGTGAAGCAATGGTGGCAGCGCAATGCCCCCAATCGCCCCTTACCCTTCGTGGATGTCTTCTGCGAGGTCGGTGCCTTCACCCTGGAGCAATCCAGACAGATCCTGGTGAAAGCCAAAGAGTTGGGCTTCCCGCTCAAGATCCACGCCGATGAATTCGAGAACCTGGGTGGCACGCGTCTGGCAGCCCGTATGGGAGCTGTCTCCGCCGATCATCTCGTCAAGACCTCCAGCGCGGATATCCAGGCGTTAGGAGTCTCCGATACGGTGGCCGTCTCGCTTACCCCCACGCCTTTTGGTCTGGGACACACCGAGTTCACCCCGGCGCAAGCGATCCTGGCAGCCAACGGCATCCTGGCGATCGCCTCGGATCTCAATCCCGGCACCGCCTGGTGCGAGAGCATGCAGTTCGTGATCGCCCTTTCCTGCCGTTATCTCAAAATCACCGTGGCACAGGCCATTGCCGCCGCCACCATCAACGCCGCAGCAGCCATCGGTCGCGCCGATGACATCGGCTCACTCGAACCCGGCAAGCAGGCTGACCTGCTGGTACTTTCCGTCGATGACTACCGCAACCTGGGCTATAAATTTGGTGGCAACCTCGTGCAGCGTGTCATGAAGCGTGGTAAGTGGGTGGTTGAAAATAAATAATCTGGTCATATGTCCGCATTGACCATGGAACAAAGGAGCACAAAGATGTTGACATTGGAAACAGCACGCGTCTGGTACCCGGAGGTCGATCCGGTGCATGGTTTTGATCATATCGAGCGTGTCTACCGCATGGCCGAAAAGCTGGCACTGCTCGAAGGCGCAGATCTGGAGATTGTGCATGCCGCTGCCCTCCTGCACGACTCGCGCGGCAGCGATCCCAACAGCGGCGAGCGTCTCAGCCACCATGAAGCCTCCGCCCGTTTCGCCGGGCAGGTGCTGCGTGAGGAAGGTTGGTCAGAGAAACGCATCCAGGCTGTCCAGCACTGCATCCGTGCCCACCGTTACCGTGGCGAGCTGGAAAACAAACCGCAGACCATCGAAGCCAAAGTCCTCTTCGACGCCGACAAGCTCGATGTCCTGGGTGCGATCGGGGTAGCTCGTACGATCGGTTATGCCGTCCAGGCTGGCCAACCGATCTACGCCGAGCCATCCTCCCAATTCCTTTCCGAAGGTGTCAAACAACCCGGCGAACCGCACAGCTCCTACCATGAATACCTCTTCAAACTACGCAAGGTCAAAGATCGCCTCTTCACCCCCAGTGCCCGGAAAATCTCCACCGCCCGCGATGCCTTCCTGACCGCCTTCTACGACCAACTCCAGGCCGAAATTAACGCCGACCGGTAGGGGCAACGGCTTGTCCTTGCCCCGGCTTGTCCTTGCCCCGGCTTGTCCCTACCCCGTTCGGGTGTAAAGATGAACCATTGCCCCAACCAATCCATGCACCGGGGTAAGGACAAGCCATTACCCCTACGGATGCCGAACCGTGCGTAGCGGCCATCTGTTCC
>PHBX01000034.1 GCA_002842045.1 Chloroflexi bacterium HGW-Chloroflexi-3
GTAAACATCGGGCGACCACGTCTGGTAACCATAAGGCGGCTATATGTGGTAAACATCGGGCGACTACGACTGGTAAAGTCTAACCCGGTAATTGACAATTTACCCAATTTCTGTTTTGGTAGCTTCTTGTTTCCAGATGGTATATTCGATTTCTTTATGTGCATTTGTGAAGCCAAAACCTGGGCAAGTTTACCCGAAGCATAAATCTTCACATTTTCCAGGATTGGATTAATCTTGGCCTGTAAATTATCACTAATCTGAACTTTTTGCACATAATTTTCTCGATCATGACTGTCTACATAATAGGTCCCAGGAGCCTCGTGCCGGATTAGGTCACGAATCCATTGAGCCATTTCGCCGAGGCCAAGCATTTCTAGCCAGCGTGTTAATTTTCGTAATGAACCCAAGACCTCGGAAGGGGTGTTCGAAGTTAATGTACGGTTAGCCAAGTAAGTGATAACACTTTCATATTTATCGTCGCTAGCGGGGTGATAAGCTTCAAAAACGAGCATATTCCATAAGATCTCTTCAATATCCTTTTGTTGGTCTGTAAATGGCTCAGAGACCAGTAGAGGTTTGATCCCCTTTCCCCAACGATCTAATGATGCCTTACAAGCATCACGGACGTCCCAATAAACAGAATCCTGAAGAGCACAAAGGAGATCTTTAGCTTTCGTATCCGGACAATCTCCAAGAGATGCTGCAATTTGGCGAATCGTGCTGCGAGCGCTAGGGATGATACGAGGAGAATATAAGTTTAAATCAGCGAAAGCAATGATTTTGTCCCAGCTTCCTTCACTCGCCCAAATTCGGATTTGACTTGGATGAGGTATTTGCTCTGGGAGGTTAAAGACATAATTTACTTTTACACTCTTTGACCTCGATTGCTGTTCCTGCTGTGGCAATATACCGAGTGCACGTGATATTTTCACCGCACCAGTTAATTCAGGATTAATTTCATAAGCTCGTTTTAATTTGGAAAGGGCATTTATAGTATCTCCAGTCTCAAAATATGCCTCAGCCAATAACTTAAAAATATAATCTAGCTGAAAACCTAGATCTAAGATGCGAGATAAGTGCTTAATCCGGATAGAAGGCTCTGGTTTTTTCTTGTCTTCAGTTTGATACCCTTGAGCAATGGAATAATGGAAACTTCGAAGTTCATCTAGGATTGGCTCTTCAGTTATTCCTGCCGAGTATGAATCCTCCAGGATTTGCAGTCCTTGTTCTATGAGATTCATTTGCCGTAATTGATCAGCCCAACGAATTAATGTATTAGCAGCTTTTTTAATACCAAACAGCTTGATTAGGATTACTGATGCATCGATTAGAACCGGGTGTTTCAATAGCTCACGTAATTCTTTATATCGTTCTGCTTCAAAAGAAGCGTGGATTAATCTTAGAGCGGCAAGCGTATCTGTTGGGTGATTCTGGAAATTATCAAACGCCTTGTGAAAATCATCCTTCCTTCGAGCAATATCCTTTAGGTCAATTTGTAAACCAAAATTAAAAGAAAAATCCACCCTGACTGAAATACCGTTAGGCGAGTCCACTGAAAAAGTCCCTGGATTTTCTCGATAATCTTTTAGGGTTGTATAGGCTTCATTGATCTCTTGAGTTCGCCTTGTTGCTTCTTCTATATTACTCGGGTTCAAATCCGGATGGTTAATAAACAAAAGCCGCCTGTAAGCCTGCCGTAATTCATCATCAGAACAATCAGGTGAAAGGCTAAAGGTATGGTACAACTCTTTGGATGAACGGTTTACATGCGTCATGGCTCTAAGAATTTTTTCTGTTCCATTTATGTGTTTTGCTTATAAAATCGTAGGCTGCTCTCGTGTATATCCTAAATTTATCTCTTCTCTGGTTGTTAAATTCCCCATAATTTGGATGGAAGACAAGTGTGGATCCATAATACGGGGCCATCATTAATCGAAATCATCCTGACCTCCGGCAAATTTTGTCCCGGCGATATGAATTTGTTTATGTCCGAAAATCCACGTCCAATAAATTTCTGCATTTTACATCAATTTTTGCGATCCATTTCATAAATCGGACGTTGGAAATGTTTCACTCAGCCTGACTTAAATACAAATAACGGGTTGAGAGATTGTTCAAGGTTTAAAATATGACGGGATAGAATTTATTTTACCAGTCAATGATTATTCACAGTGGTTTCTCAAACCGGTTTAAAGATTCTTAATTTCTCAATATTTATAATAACCCCCCCAATTTCTCCCAACAAGGTTCGACTGCTAACGATTCTTCCAAATAGCGAAAAATGGGTTCAAAGAATACATCGCCGTTTTTTAAATCCTTGGAAACATTTGATATGGCTACTACCCGGCGGACTTCATGTCGGATTCCAATTTGCACCAACAAATCCACCGCATCTGAAATCATTTGATTGGCTTCATGCGGCTTCACCCCTGCATCAGCCCCCATCACGGTCGCCAACCTGCGTACAGCTTCACGAGGGCTGTCGGCGTGGAACGTACAAGCTCCACTGTGACCGGTCATCAATGCCCGGAAAAGGCTCATAGCAGCAATCCCATCGCGCACTTCACCGATCACCAGGTAATCGGGGGACATGCGCATGGCATCGTCCACGCCATCTGCCAGGGTGTAGGGTTTCACATCGGTGCCAACCGCTTGTGGACGAGCTTCTACCGTCTGAACTGTCGGTCGGTCTACCCAGATTTCTTCCGGATCTTCAATTTTCACGATGCGCCAGCCTTGCGGCAGGAAGTTGCACAAAGCGCTGAGCAGGGTTGTCTTTCCGGTGCGAGTTCCTCCGGAAATTAGAATGCGGTATCCCTTCTCCATCGCCTGCTGAAGGATATCCATCATCTCAGGGTTCATTACCTCCCGCTCCAATAACCACTCCGGCCTGACCGGTTTCTGTTCGTACAGACGGATATTGATCGATGGATTGCGTCCCGGCGGAGCGATCACCGGATGTAGCGCCTTGATCCGTCCTCCACCCGGATTATGTGGCGTGGCCGGCAGCTTGGCGTTAATGCTTGGATTGGTTTCATTCAGGGTTTTATTCTGAGGGCCGATCAAGCGGTCCAACACGCGCCAGATCTCCCCACCTTCAGGTCGCAGATCAATCGTTTCCCATCGTACCGAACCTTTACGCATGATTTGCACCAGTCCACTCGAGTAAATTGTAATTTCCGAGATATCTGTACGCACCGGCGGTAACAGCATATCCAGAAACCCCAATCCCAGGAGGCGCCGGGTGAGTTCTTCGGAAAGAATGCCCTCTTGTTGAACGCCTGGCCGGCAGTTGCGTTTCCGTAAAGCAGCAGCAATTAGCGCATCGACGCGTTCCCGGATTCGTCGCCGATCTGTTTCGCTAGGACTCTGCAAGACTGCAGGTTGGAATTCCTGGTTTATCTGGTCGATGACTTCGTTGAAAACAGCGCTGCGGGAAACTTCGTCTAAAACGATGTCGTTTGCCGGTGTGTCGTATAACCCTAAAATGCCTGGCATATTGGAACTCCTGACGAAAAGATAATATCTTATGGATTAAGTAAAACGAATTTTTGGCAATCGTAAGACGCTTTTATGTTCGTTCGAACTATTGATCAAACTCCCAACCGATGGGAATAAGGTATTGACGATGGCCCGGATACCCTTGGTAAACTCATCCCCACGTGTCACAGGGGGTGTGCCATCATCCTGTGCTTGCGGAACTCCAGGATCATAGGGGACAATGGCAGCCAATGGCGGTGCCCAGCCCAGGGTTTTGGACAACTCTTCCTGGAAACTTCGCGGCGTAAACCCGCTTCGATCCGTGAATTGATTTAGCACCAGGTAGATGGATTCACGCGCCAGACGTTTTTCACTTTTTAGACCCGAAAGTAATAATGTCAGCGTATGCCGGATAGCAGCCAGATCAGCCAAAGTCGGTCGGGCGACAATCAATGCATAATTGGCAAAGATGATCGAATGCGCCATCCACAAATCCTCTGACGAAGGTACATCCATCACAATCGATGCATAACGCCCATCTTCAGAGTCGATCAACATACCATTGATACTGCCCTCTCCTGTCCCTTTATTGGAATTTTCCAGAATCCGCATGTAATCCAGTGAAGATTCAGGAGCCAGCAATACTTCCAGGTTCTCTCTCCGCTGTATAGCTGCCTGGAATGTGGCTTTTCCGGGACGGTCAAAATACTCAGTCAGGTTGGGCAGATAGCGTAAACGCAGGTGAGGTGCGGCGGCCGGTGGTAACCCCATGGAGACCAGCAAGGTTTTTACGCTGAGCCGGACAGATAGTTCGTAAGCCAGATTCTCGGCAATGGTTGAACAGCCTGCCCCACCCGCGTGTGACAACACGGCAATCCGTTTTGTACCGGTGATGTAAGCAGATGCGCCACCTGGTGAAAAACCGGAAACACTTTGCTGCATGGGCGCCGCCTGATTGAGTTTAGCCCGGGCAGTGATCGCTGCACCGTAAGCAGCCTGGACAATCTCGGTCCAGTTCACCGGTGCCACAAAGACACCTCGCACGGTGTCTACTTTGCCAAATGCTCCCTGAAAATCCCTATGTGCCAGAGGCAAAACCACAATCGCAATGCCGCTCCAGGCAGAAATCTTTTGCAAAGTACGGATCAGAGCATCTGGATCTGGAGCTATATCTGATTGAACAATCACCAGGTCGGGACGCAAATTATTTAGATTGGTTTCAAACATGGACCACTGCGCCGCATGACCCGAAATCATGAAACGTTGATCAGCCAATAACGGCGGTTGCATCTGATAGTAGACCACCTCGTGGCCTGCGCCTGCCAGCATGACTGTTACCTTGTTGGTTTGGTAAGCGTTATCGCTCATGATGACCTACTTTTTTCGGTACTCATTCATCTCTTGGTACAATTCACCCAGGTTGAGGGTAAGCACATCAGATACATCCAGACCCAATCCCTTTGTCGGCTCCAATGCTAGATGGATCAGCCCATATTGGTCAAGAGCCGAGAGCAGGGTGGCCGGATCAACCTTAAATCCAGGGGTGACCTCGATCAATCCTGTGGGTACATCCAATACAATTACGCTGCCTTCCTGGGCAGACATGGTGGTGCGCGCTGAAGAATACAATTGGTCTTCGCTGGCACCTGCAGGGACTTCTTCGTAACGGAAAGATTGTGGGACCATAAGAACCCGCAGTCCGGTGATCGCCAGGCGAGCCAGTGGCGATGATGGCGGGGCGGGTGTGGGAGTCGGGGTAGGAGATGCCGTAACCCGTGGTGCGCCTGGCGTTGTTGTCATATATGGAGGCATAAATTCAGTAATCGGTGCGGCTATGATATTGGTGGTATTTTCCTTGAGAATATCTGGTGCAATCATCCCAATCACCGTGACTGTTTGGCCAGGACGCAACAGGCCGGCGACTCCACTTGCCATATCCACATGGATCGCCAGGGCAACATGCCCTTCTGGTAATTCTGCTGGGATGCCCGCACCGGCGATTTCACCCAATACGGAAGTGACAATAAAATCACCCGGAGCACGTCCAACGGCAAGCATTTTACCGCTGACATCTTCGATACGTGTGGCAGCATCAGCAGGCTTGGCTCCCATCGGGATAGTGCGCAATTCGACCAGAGAATCGGTCAGGATCGTGCCAGGTGCAATGGATACTTTGGCGGTAACCACCTGAGTCGGTCGGATTACCCCATTCAAGAGGGCAATCACCAGTAAACCGATGACGACGGCCAGCACTATTGCTGCTAGGGGTGAACGTTTTTTAGGTTGCATAGTTTTACTTTTCTCCTTGTCAATACAAAAATGAATTACGGATGAGATGCCAGAATATCGGAAGCAGTGCGCTCTAGAGAGACTGCACCTAATTCCTGGACAATTTCAAGATCAGAGGGTTCAGTACAGCGAATGATCATCGGGCGCACCAACACAGGCTCCAACCAGAGCACATCGTCGCTATATCCCAACTTGGAAATGGCATACGTCCTGGGTATGCGCGCCAGGTATCGTTTGTATTCCGTATTGACCAGTCCTTTTTCGGATCGTCCCAGGTGGGGTAAGATGAGATCTCGGTCTTTCGGATCTTTGGTCTGGAATACAAACACGTTGGCACAGGAGGAGAGAATGCCAGAGGGCAACTCGCTTACGGTCTGAGCCATCAGGTGCAAAAAAATGCTGTATTTACGACCATCGCGCCACATGGTCTGAAAGAGATGGCTGACCGGATTTCCCGATTCGCCCGAACCCTGATCAGAAGCTGCTCCCCCGGAAACACCAGTGAGCACTTTGTTTGCTTCTTCAAAAAAGATTTGCATGGGCGGAAAATGTTTACCATCCAGGGTTTCGCGCCGACGAGCGACAGCATCGGAATACAGGATGCTGGCTAACAAAGAAAGTAAGGCAGCTTTAGGATATTCGTCCATCTCAGCCCCCCCTTCAATGACGGTAATGCCCCAGGGATTTGCCGTGTCACCCATCAGGCCTAGATCTTCAACCCCAATCCCACTGCCAGATGGGCCATATTGGCGTGCCATATGTCCTTCAGAAAATTGTTCCAATCGCAGCAGAACACCTTCCAGGCTGGTGCGACTGACCTGGTCACGTTCCAATTTTTCCTTATACGTTCTCAGGCGGTCTACCCATTTGGAAACATCCAGTTGTTTACTACGATAAACGGCCAAAGCTTGCAGTTCGAATGCCGAGAGCGACTCCAAAAGCGTGCCGGGATGCAGATTATCTTGTTGGTTTGCAGAGTTTTGGTGAGTGTTACGAATGACCTGCACTTCACGATCATCCTGCAGATGACCCAGGGGACCATTTTGCAACTTGGGGTCGCCGGTCAAGACTCCCGCCTCGAAATACAATTCCGTTAACGCCCGACGCATAAAGCCCAACTGTCTGGCTCCCATGCGTCCAGCATTGGCAAAAAGTTCGGCTACCATGCTGCGGTAGCGTCCGGGTTCAATCCGTCGCGGAACCTGGAGAATATTCCAGCGTAGCGGGCGTGGAGAACCAGGGTGGAGCTGGCGGATATCCACGTGATTCTGCCCATCCTCGGAACCGTTCGCACCAATGCCAGGCCAGTTCAATGCTTTGCGCCAACCCTGCCCAAAGTCCAATACAATGGTGCGGTAATGCCAGAAACGGGTGGTTTCATACGCCAGTCGCTCAGCAGCAATGGACTTTCCAAACCCTGTATCACCTACAAAGGCTGTGTGAAAATGACGGTCTGGAGATAACTTAAGGAATGTATCCGTCAGAATGCCGGTTTCGGTTGACCACTGCCTGGCAAGGGTAATATTCCCCGGCATGTCCGGATAAAAAGCAAATGAGGGCGTTTCTTCCTGAGTCGTTAGCGCAGCTCCCTGTTCAAAGGTCCCTGGCGCAGTATACGCCGCGACCTGGAGCATGGTCAGGAGCGTTGAATCGGCATAACCGCTCATAGCCTCAGGGATGGTTTCAATTCGTGTGGATGGCGTAAAGGCTCTGGCATGCAGACCGATGTAAGCCTGTTCCTGGCTGTTGAGCGTACGGGTCTGAACACCGGCAACTACATCTTCTGTGCCATGGAAAGCCTCCGGTATGAGCCCCATCAACGCCTGCACACCCTGTTCAGTACGAGCCAGAGCATATAAATCTGTATAGAAAGCACCTTCACGGCTGGCAATATCCAACAGTTTTCGTTGGGTACGCATGATGTCGGTCAATAAAATATAGGGATCATCCTGCCATTGATAAGCGTTGGATAGCGAAAAAGAAGGTGCTACTCCCACGCTCATTCCTGCACTGATTCCACGCCCGATGGTCTGCCCCAATCCTACCGCATCAGCTTCAGAACGCGCCGTGCTTTTGGTATCCGCATGACTTTGCGTGGTAGACGTGCTGTTTGTATCGGCCACTGAATCAGTTTCAGCGCCAGAAGTCGTCCAAGCCTCTGAGTTGGTCGTTGAGTGGCTCTGGGAATTCGTATTAGATTGGCTTTGCGTAGTACTCTGGGAAACCGTATCCGATTGGCTGGATGTCACCGAATGCATGGTAGAGTCTGCGACACCGCTGCTGTTGGAAACCCCATCCGCCGACCCCCAACTAGCATTGCCACCCACATTGGCCGATAGCCCAACCCCTGCAGGAGCAATACTGCCTCCCAGTCCGCCGTTCACACCATAGGATGAACTATCCGTATGAGAAACTGCCACACCTGATGAATCGGTGTGGGAAGTTCCATCTGTCACCGCTGTTCCTTCGGTGTGGGCGGTTCCGTGGCTAATCGCTGTACCAACAGTCGAAGATGTGCCAGTTGTATCGGTTTCAGAAACCCCGACCGTATGCGCCCACCCGCGGGTGCTGGCATGACCTTCGGTGTGTGCCTGCCCCTGGGAATTGGCTGTTCCATCCGTAGCGGCTTCCCCTTGAGTAACTCCAGTGGAATGATTGGTGCCAAAGGAGCGTGATGCATTTTCCGCCAAGCCGCCAGTCAGGATCGCCGGCAGGCTGATCCCGAAGGAGGCTGCACGCGTCCCCAGTTGTCGCGAGGCATAAACAGACGTATCTTCGAGCAAACCGGATAACATGCGGGTAATGTCGTCCAGCCGCACATGGCTGGCCAGCAGCATCAGAAGAAATTCTTCTTCCAGGCTGCTCATCCCCCGGAAAAGCAATTCGTTTTGTTGAATCGAATATTGTTGAGCACCCTGGTTGCCGGATGTCAGTGGATCCCGCATCGAGGAATCTCCTCCACGGGCGTTTTCGCGAGGATCCGGGTGTCCAACTGCAACAATGGCATAAGGCATTTGCTCCAATGATTTCGCCAGCCATTGAGCAACATCCGTGGAAAGCGGTTCAAACCGAATCTGACGGTAAGCGCCCAGCAATCCGGCCCGCATGGCAGACAGATCTTTCAACGAGCGTAAAACAGCCTCTTCTTTATTCTTGGAAAAAGAAGAGACGCCGTAACACTGTACAATCCCAATCTTGGGATTGTTGAAAACGCCGGCAGCCAAATACACCAGGTCGACCTGGGCTCCGTAAAGACCTCGCAAGACAGTACGCATTTTTTGCAGTAAACCTGCATCCCGGCGAGCTTCCAGAGAGATATAGCGTAGCTGCAGGAGCCGGACGGCTCGATACCCAACGTACTCCTTTCCCCCTTCACGTTCTGTAACCTGAAATAGCAGATAGTCGAGTTCATTCCTGTCGTTAAACAGCAACTCAGTGCCATTAACTTCCAGATCATTTGGAATAGTCAGGCCATTTTTCACCTGCAACCAGGGAATTTTGTCGGTTAATTTGTCGATGATCTTTGCCATATGGTCCTCTTTTTGCCTCGTCGGCCCGCCAACGCTTTTATTGGTGAACTCACGAGGCAAGGGAGACTGGCGTTTTCGCCGATCTCCACAAGCCTTGGATTTATGATCTCACTGCACTTCTTGCCACCAGACCGCATCAACCACTTCATTTACATTAGGCTCAAAAACCACCACCTGTGGTGAGCGTTGACGTTCGGGAGCGGTTGCACGCTGAGGTGTGCTTTTTACAGTTGATCGCTCATCTGACGGTTGCCCGGTACTACTCTTTTCGGAAGTGTTCCAGGGTTTCAACCTGAGCAAGAGACTCATTTGGGCAATCAGTGCTGCAAATGCCGTGACGATGATGACGCCTGCCAGAAGGAAGATCATGAAGACCACTCCTAAAGCAGGTCCACGCAGTAAATCCATGAGTTGTGACATTTTGACCTCCAATCGTTGAAATAAAATCTGACGTTTCAAGAAATGACCTACGTTCATAAGACTCTCACCTAAAAAGGTAGAGTAACAAATCAAACAAGCTCACCAGGTAGTGCGCTGGTTTCAATTGTTTCCCTATCTCCTTGTTCGGTATCGTTCGATCAATTCACTGGCACCGGCCAAAGGACTGACCAATGACATCGGGTTGATCAGAACCTGCTGCAGCAACATAGCGAAATATCCGAGGGGGATCACCAGCCACAATGCCCACAGGATGATGGTCGTCACGTTGCCGCGGGTATTGGCAATGACGGAAGCAGCGCTTTCGGAAGTGCCGATCAGGGCTGCCCATTGATCCGCGGATAACTGGGCTGTGTAAGCCAGATACAACCTGCTGCCGATGACGGCTAATGCGTAAATCGTTATCCCTGACTTTACGTTCCACAACAAGGTATGCTCTTGCATACGCACCAGCAGGACGATGATTGAACCGGCTAGCCACATGGCTGCCCCAATCCAGGGTACCGGAGCGCCCATTCCCCATTGACTGATCACCCACAGACACGCCACGATCCCGGTGGTAATCTGAGCAGTATAGAGATCTGAGGATAACGATTCCCTTCCACCCCGACCAGGCCGGAAAGCTGCCCTGGATTGCACGCGTTGGTCAACAAACCGAATAATCAACGCTGCACAGAGAATACTCACCAGGGCAGCGCCCGACTCTCCGAGCCAATAGACCGTAGCCAGGACACCATTAAGCAAGTAAGTCGGTATTGCCACCAGAAAATCGCCAAAGACGACAAAGTAATCGGTCATAAAGCAATGCTTCCTTCTTACTCGTAATAATCATCTTTTGGACACCACAGGCTGATCACCAATAACAGGTAAACAACCGTCAGAACGGCCAAATAGAGTGTCAGAATAACCCCGGCTCCAATCCATACGATCTGCACAATGACCTTCCTATGGCACCAGGGCCGGTAGTGTTACATAAACCTGAAGTTTTCCATCTGCGCTCAATTGCCTTGGTTGAGTTATAGGGATGCCCATAAATCGGGTTCCGGTCGTGACCACATTCAATCGCAAGTCAAAAGTCCCTGGATCAGCAAAGGGGACTTTTAATGCCTGACCGGTTGCTGTGCAGGTGCCACCGCCATCACAACCCCCAATCCAGGAACCCAATCCTGGAATCAAGATGAAATTGGCCTGATGTATGTAAGCGCCATAATGGGTTTGCCCCAACTTGCCGGTAATCCAGGCTTGACTGGCAGCGTCCAATGCCGCGGTTGCCTGCATGGATGCAACTGCATCTGGCAGGTGTTCAACATGCTCACGGCATTCTTTAAAGACTGATTCGGTCCTGCAAACCGGTGCTCCACCAACGGTAGTAGACGGTTCGCATACTTCCTCGTCTTCATAGATCGGTTCATACCAGGTAAATATTACTGGCGGAATGGTTACCCTTGCCTGAACATCTGCACCGCGCCGGTTCTCGGTATCCTGGCCGACCACCAGCGGATTGCTAGGGGCGGTTTTTTGGATGGATATGGTCGGTTGTTGAATTGTGACCTTTGGCTCGGGGCAGATTTTGGGCTGGGGTGGTGGTGGGTTGACAACGCCCGAGCAGCCACCGGGAATGGATGCACAGTTTTGAGCACCATTTAGATACATCAAGTAAGCCGTACGTAGAGCCGTATCATTCCAGGACATCTGGAGCAGAGTTGTGATAAAGCCCCAACCGGAAAAATACGTCCACACATCCTGCTGCCCATTCAAGACTGCCCCCCAGAATTGATCCGGATTTTTATATTCCGGATGGTCTGTGGACAGCCGGCCCCAATCGATGTTGTTCCCGGCCACCGCACCCAAGAAGGTAATCATCCCACCATAACCATTACCCATCATTCCAACCGAGTTGGCCAAGCCGCTCTCATAAGGGTTCATTGCCATGAAGAATAACGTTGATGCAGAGGGCAATACAACGACATTGCCATTGGCAGTCTGGTAGCGATGGTAATCGGCGTCCAGGTTCAGTGATTGGCCGAATGGGAGTTCTACAGACATCCAATCGGGGTGTTCAGTCGTTACACCCAGATCGACCAGGTCAGAACGCAAATTGCCGTTATCATCGAATACTTCACCCCATGGATTTTGTTCCTGAGCGTACACAGTTGAAGGGATCAGTAATGCCAGGAGGGTCAGGAAAAGGATAAATCTCTTCACGGTTATTTACCTTCCTTTACAGGAGTAACCGTCATTGTCTGACGAACGAGAATTGCTTTAATTTCAGGCTCCAGCAAAAAACGGTCAAATTTCCAGCCATTATCCGTTTTGATCACTGCGACATAAGCAGTGTCCTGGATCTTGTTACTGCCAGGCAAAGGAGCCGAGAGCGCAATCAGCATCTTCCAAACTTGTTCTGTGGCAGTTTCCGCTACCTTTTCCTGGGGTGTGACGGTTGCGGTTACATCAGCCCTAGCCTCCTGAAATTTACTCCACAACAGATCGGCTCCGGCGGAAATAAATTGGCATCCGGTTGGAGTACTCACAGCACAAACATTATTAAGCCAGATATCTTTTTCATACCGGTAATCCACATGGAAGAAGGCTTCCAGTGCAGCTGCGGCCGCTTTTGAAGCCAGGGTATCTTCTTGGTTGGAAACTGAAGGTTGGGATCCGTTATGGAGTGGTAGCGCCTGAATCGCGATGATTCCCAAAGCGATGACAAATGCCAGAATGATGGCAACGATAATGTTGCGTTTTAAAACAGGGATTTCCTTCAATCTTTCCTCCTTTCCCAGTGAACAGGGTTCTTAAGTCGGTTAAATTATGAGCAACCACATGCGTCTTTTATTCGTACCAATATGACGGCACAAAAAGAAGGGAAGCAGGTGGTCGCTCCAAGGATCATTTGGGTTGACTGAGAATTAATCAGCGACCAGTTTTATAAAATTTTATTGCTAATCTCATCATAGCAAGATCAAATCGAGTATCCCAGGGGGAAAGTGACTGTTAAAAAATAATAAAATGTCGGTTTCTATCTTGACAAAAGAACACTAGAGTATTACATTGTAAATATCCTGTCGACAAGGAAAACGAGCATGCCGAAAACCAATTCCGCGAATAAACCGGTCCGGTCTTTCAGATTAAGCTATGAAGGTGTTCACCAATTAAAATCCATGGCGACAATCATGGGGCGCAGCGAAAGTGATGTGATTGAGGTGGCTTTAGATCGAATGTATCGGGAAGAAATTCGTTTTAACCGGATATTACGAGAAGGGGATCAAGTGGAAGACCAATACCATGTGGATCCTGAAAATGAGGATAATAATGAAAGTAATCGGAATACTGGTTAATTTTATTGGGATTGTAATCAAAGGAATGGTTATCCTGGCGATTTGTTCCAGTATCCTTTTTGTGGCCTATAAAGGTAATCTGCCCATGGATGTTCCCCAGGCTCCAAAAGGAATGACCTATTTTGAGTTTATGGGCGATCGGATCGATGCTGCCAAAACGGTCAAACCCTCCCAGTGTGGATGGGGAATGATTCTATCTCTAGCTGCACTTGGCCCCATCTATTCCGCAGTTTACACAGAGGTTGGAATTCATCCTGATGGATTTATCGCTCGCGGAACCGCCCCAGACCCGGATATTCCCAAAGGGGTTGCCGGCGCGGAGTGGTATGAGGTTCCAGGTATCTGGTGGAACACGGTTGAAAGACTTTCCTGGACAATGTTGGGAAAGCCAGCAACCTATGGGTGTAAGTTTAGGCCAGTGCAATAATCTATTGATATAGCTGAAAATAAATAATAAACACACAACTTGCACAGTATAGGTTAAGACTGAATTGATGTATAAAACCAAAATTGTATCGCCTGAATAGTATAGGTTTAAAAAAATCTGTCCTGTTCTTGACATATGAAATATATGTTCTATAATCAATAAAGAAGTAGTTGGATGCCCCCCTCATCCAGCTACTTCTTTTTTTGAACACAAGTCTACTCATTATCCGACCATTTCCAGGAAACGGAATACCGTAGAATAAGGCTCCCGGGGTCTGTTGGAAAGCAGGTTAACGAATGGCTTGCCAAATGCTTGGAAAACCTACGGATATGAAGTTTAGTTTATGTCAGTAAAATACTGATGGAAAACACACCACTATTCGGCTATACTGTCTGAGTTGAGGGCTATTACAAAAATTTCTGCCGGCAATTTAGATTGAAGCAGTTGTTGTTATGTGCTTAGATTTAAGGCAAACGAACTTGAATCGTTTGCCTTAAATCTAATTTTCCATATTACCAGTATCCTCCACGCCTAAAAGTGGTAACATATCTTCGATTAGCGTGTTCGCCAGGTGAATTGGGTATGGAAGAAGAGTATTCCCAGTACTCCAAGCAGGTGACGATCGGAGAATATGGGTAGTTGCGACTGAAGCTTCAGGCTCATTTCCCATTATTGGAACCAATTCGATCATCTGTTGGTTTCTAAAGTTCATTTCTCCACCGCCATCAAAACGCATTGCTTTTTGATCAGCTTTTTTATTATTGTCCAGACGCCCGATCGAAAAGTAATGATGTAGTTCTCCTCCTGCGTCAGTATCATCGTAAAGACTTGATTGGGCAACTCGGTCCGCATCGTCAGCCTCAGACCAAGATGCTTCATCAGTTGCCACATATTGAGGTGTTTCGCCGTCACCATATTGCCTGAGCCAAACAACATTCAAATTTGCGAACGAAAAAGGTTCAAACGTATCGCCTCCTACCATGATCCGATCTTTATCTAGTTCATCAACTTTCAAATATTTCCAAACGGTTCGTAACTTGTATGCGTCTAAGATCAGTAAGGTTGGAATTTCGCGGTGCTCTGCAAGCAAAACCTTTAGGAAAGATTCTAATGTTGGTGTCTCAACAGTGAACGATGCTTTTCTTCGATTTAGAATAAACGCATTTCCCAAGAGGATAGCCGCCTGGTAATAATCTACCCAGTCACAAACATTCGGTATTTTTGCCTCTACGCAGCCATTCGCTAATATCCGGACGGCGACGGGGATACTCACGCTTCCTCGACCGCGGGAATAATTTTGATTATTCCGGAATAAGGTCATCCCGATAATTACAATATCATCAGCGGTTTGGGGTGAGAAACCTGCGGAAATATAATCACCTTTAAGCCCTTTCACATAATTTCCGCTCGTGACGCCAGCTTGTCGAAGGATAAGATCGCTGCATGCATTATATAATCGGCCAAAATCGTACTCGGCCTTTCTAACCATACTGTACCGCCCCATATTGGTGAGATGCTCATAATCTGATTTGAGCGGCTTGATCATTTGAGACAAAATTCCTTCTTTGACGCATGCCATTCGAATGGCATCGTGAGGAGATAGATATTCACTCGTGTCCGGTAATTCAATCCAGGCAAATACCTTCTCATTTTCGGAGTCTTTATATTGATGAAGAAATTTTTGCCATTCTGCAGTTAAACGCTGTTCTGCCTCAACTCGGCTTTCAGCTTTTTTCTGATCAGCCCTTTGGTTGATTTCCAGCGGATGGAATAATTGGTCTGGAATAGAAACCTCTTTCACGCACACTTGAGCCGGCCACTCATCATTCTCCATGAGTATAAAGTGACGCTGCTCCACGAAATATTTCATCACTTTGCCCATGTCGGGTGAATACGAGGCTAGCAGAATATTGATTTTTCGACCCTGAGCTGCAGCTAAGAAGGCGCCTATCCGTGCTTCTTGTCTCTGTTTCGGGTCAGTAGGGCTTTTCTTTTCTGTGTTTTTCCAAGGAGCTAACGCTTTCGACTCGAAAGCTCCTTTGTACAGTTTCATCGCATTTCCTGGGATGAGGATAGAGTCGAGCCGTTCTTCAATCGCCCGATACACCTCTGTCCGTTCTCTTGCGCCAAACCCGCTACCGAGAGGATGTTCGGGGTGATATCCTTCTGCAAATAGCACAAAATAGTTATCCTCATTTGAATTACGATAGCGCAATGGCTCATTGAATATTTTTGAGGGATCTTGTTCAATGTTTCGGGCCTGGGCACGGTCGAGCAGGGAATGGAATCCATCAGAAAACATTGGCGGCGACATTTTTTGTGTCACTTTGATCGGAGTATTCGACACCGGAAGACGAACCAGGGTCGTGTTTTGATCACTCCAGGAAGGATTTAATGGTTGATTGCATCGTAGGAGAATAGTCGCTTTTCGATCCCTGTTTCCTGAAATCAATGGCTGATCCATATATCGTTGACAGGTTATGAAAGTATGGATCCAGGGCTCTTTACTACCAGGCTGGTATTGAAGAGCAAATCGGACCAAGTAGGCGAATGTGTGGCCTTTTTCCGACCTCTGAGGTTCACTCACAGCTGCCAGGCCATTATCGTCTTGCTGGATCAGCCCCCACTTCATTTCCCGGTCAAAAATAGTTGTGGAACCACCAGATACGAATTGTGAAGCGATAAGACTGGGTAAAGCTGAGTACCGAAGGTTATTTTTTTCATCGGTCAGAGCTTCAGATACATTCGTTTCAGTCCACTTCTCCTGAGTGACATGGATCAGATCATATAATTTTGCGGAACCATTCTTTATAGTTGATGAAGATACGTTGGGAAACGAAGTATCCAACCAGATATCTGCCCAATGCCGTGCAAGCGAATTCACCAGGTTTTCCCCAGGATATTGGCTGAGAGCGAGCATCTGATACAAAGGGGGCTGAGGATATACGCTGGTTCTCTTAAATCCATGGACCAGTACCGGTGAAAGAGCGGTCACTGCCTGGTTGAAGAATCCCGTTTTCGCATTCATGGATGAGTTCTGGGCCAATTGCTTTGCAACGCTGCTTGCTTCGCCCCACCAGGTGGATGTGAAGACGTGGATGCTTTTTTCACCTAAAGTATCCATGCGCAGGCGAAAACGAGTCGGTAAAAGGTTTTGGGGGGTGATTTTCCGTGCCATATCGTTTCCTTTTAATTCATTGAGATCAATCTTCATCCATCCTGGACGAAATGCTGTAATCACTGAAGTCGAGTTGAAAACCCTGCGGTGATTGAAGCCCATCAGAAAAGGCTCCGTACAATGCTCGTCCGAGGTCGCTCGTGGTGTAGTGCAGTAGACGTTCAATCATCGCTGCCAAGAGACTGTCACCAGGACGAGCAATAAAATCCCCCTCAGAAGTTTCTTTGCTGTTAACCCAGGAGGCATCCACAAAGAAAGCCCGGAAAGGAACCCCACCTCGCACTAATCGGCCGCAGGTTTGAATAACAGAACTTGCTGTGCTGGCTCCAAGTTCTTTCTTGTCCGCTTCTTCCATCAAGCGGTAAAACTTTCCTCTTTCCATTGCCTGCCAGGCCTCTCGGGCTTCATTCCGTAAAGCGCTAACCTGGTCAAAAACATTTTTGGGATGTTTTAACCACAGATTGTGTTCAGGATTTAGCCATTCATCAAGTTTATGGTTAATTCCAGCCACCATCGTCATTGCATCAAACGGAGGTGTCATAGGTCGTATTAGAAAATAAATCGACCCATACGCTGCTCTACCTGTTTTTGGGCTGACAATGTTATATCCCCGGCTGATCGCTCCCATCGGGGCAACAAGAATACGGGCCAGGTGACCTGTGGCTTCGACCTCGCTGCGTTTGATCGCTTTGTAAGGTCTCCAATCCCAATCTACCGTATCATTACTTTTGACGAGGGCATAGACTTCCTCGGCCAGGTCAGACCTAAGCGAGCTGCGTAAAATCGTTGCCACAATTTGAGCCTGCTCGTAAGAATTTACGATGAGCAAGATTCGAGCGCGATCCTCCCAATCCGGGTCGACTTTATTTAATTGGTCGAGCTTGTCCAGCTCTCTAGCGAGCGGGGACATGAATTTGTCAGGGCGGCGGGCCAGAGCCAGGACCATTTGTTCTAGGTTATCACCCATTTCCTTGCCGGCTCCCGATACCCGCAGAAAATGCACGGATTTATTCTTACTATTTCTGCTCTCTGTTGTTTGAGGTAAAAATGTAAAAGTACTTTTCCGAACTGCATCTTGGATCGATTTGTCAGGTTCGAGGATTCCTGCAACCGGAACCGCGAAGTGGAATTTCGCCGAGTCTGGCATCCAGCTTGTACCTGACATCGCTAAAACATTCGGCCCTGCTTTTCCATCTAGATCCGATAAGAGATGGTCAAAGTTTTGAACAAAATAACGGCCTACGGCTGCATATTCAAAAACTGCAAGGCTGAGCGTTTTGCGGGCTGTATCGCCTTCTTCGGTTGTGCGGAATCCACGCCAACGCCCCAGGGGTGGGGTAGGCAGGAGGCCTGCAAAGGATGGTGGTATAAGTGTTGGCCCCCCATTTTCACCGAATAATTCTTCCACATAATGCCAACCATAAAACAAGCCGCGTAAATCACGGTCTAACGCTGATGCGACTAGTCCGAGTTCTAGGCGTCTTGTGAGCGTTAGTAGATCTTGGGGATTACCAGTATTTTCGGCATCAGTCGGTTTTTTTGACTTCGCTTCCGCCTTCGCCTTGATCTCATTTCGAATATTCTGGGGTAACCTCTCCATGGTTTTCTTGATCCAGGCTGAAACGATCTTATTTGTTGCGGGGTTAATTTCACCCCTGCCAAAAGATGCAATATGTAAGGAAAGAAGGATCAATTCATATTTTTCATCGTGTTTGCTAAACAATTCGGTGGATAAATCAGCTTGCTGCATTGTGATGAATTGTTCTTGGAGGGATTTATATAAATCTACAACTTCTTTAGGCGCTTCCTCTCCTTCCCACAAGCTGAACCCAGAAATACGACCAGCAAGTTCGAATAGGATACGCAGCGACGTGAAAGGCCGAACAGATAGCCAATTTCTCAAGTCTAAGTTCCGTTCGAGCAAGCCTAAGAAGTTACGCAGCGCGGGCATCGTCTGGTCGTAAGATTGTCGCCAACGATCTACATCTGTGCTTTCTCGAAATTTACCACTGGGATAGTTGCTGATTTTCCTTAAAGTATCTTGCAGCAATCCTCCCGCACCGGTGTCGTCTAGAACAAGGTCTGGAGCCAATAATTTGTCAAACCATCCTTGTACTGTATCGACCTCGTCAAATATCACTAAAGTCGATTGTTCGTACACCAATAGCCACAAGGGTATCTGTCTGTTATCCACTTGTGAAGGGACCTTAGCCTGACCAAGTCCGCCCATTGTCGTTACCCAAATTGGGGCTTCAACCAGATCCCGATATGCTTGCTGCATTGGGCATATTGAGAACATTGGACATAAATAGTTTTTCTTTCGGTCCCTCTTGTCATTCAGTTCATAGAGTTCATTACATGGTTCATTCCCTGGATTCATGCGGCCTTCGACTGTGTCGTCTATATTGGCGAGCCAATGCTTGATAAGGCAAGTTGTATCCAAGAACCTCAATCGCCATCGATCGGAAGTGATTGAAAATTCCTTTTGGCGATAAACGTTGATGAGGTGAGAATCTCGCATTGTGGCCCCGAGAAGTGGAACCGATACTGGGGTATTACTTTCTGCGAGTAAGTTATTGAAATATTCTGACATCCGAAGAACTTCTACAACATCTGCAACAACCAAAGTAACACGTTGGCCTGGATGGTGTTTGGCGATGTCAAAGGCGATCAATGTCGCGATCGTACTTTTTCCAGAGCCGACCATACCAGCGACATGAGTCATTCCCGAAATAGCCAAAACTTCTGTATTTACATCGCTCAGGCTCCCATCTGGGCGGCAGGCTCGGTACCGTATCATTGTATCGACACGATCGAGCCATTTATTGAGGCGTTTATCACCATGCTCCTGCTCCAGGCGATCCATTTCTGAAGCTAGTTCACGCAAGCGTTGATGTGAGTACGCTTGCGTGGTTCTTCCAAGAGGAATCTTGAATGTCGGGAATGTATGTTTCCGCGCTTCTCTCAATATTTTTTCCGAAAAGACCACTTCTCCCTTGTATTCTCGGTTATATGAAAATCCATATTGACCTTGTGACGCAAGCGGCCTCTTTTCTTTCCTGAATGGTAGTATTCCGGAAAACACTTCATCATAGACATTAATTCTTTGTTTTTGTCTCTCAGTTCTTGAAAGTGATTCAGCCTCGTAATTCTCATCGCTAGGGAGGCGATATACTCTTTTATTTTCAGGATATTGGGTGTACGTCGAAAAATCAAATTGCCAATCCCTTTTACTCGTTCGGTGGATGACAGCCCGGTAATTTACGAGCCAACGTTTTTGGATTTCATTGAGCTTCAAGTTGGCCAAAGCTGGTACGACTAAACCTTGATTGAGAGCCCAGATGGTCAAAACCGGCTGATCTTGTATTCCTAGCACTTCTAACAGGCGAAGCCCCGTCTCTACTCTGATTAAGAGATTAAAGCTAATCTCTTTGTCGTTACTTTCGGTAGGAAATCGGGTTTTGAACAAATCTTGAAGTGAAGAATACATATATCTTTGTCTCCTTTTAGGATTAAGGCAAACGAACTAGAGTTGCTATTGACCTATGCTTTGGTAACTTCTCTGACCAAGGTACTCATCAGCTGGATTTTCGACTGAGGAGTTAGTTTCCTCAAGTTTTGGAGATACCCTGAGGTCATTCTTTCCCGATAATCTGGAATGACATAATAAAATTTTACATTCTTCATATATAGCGGCTTGGATTGGCGCAATAAATTACTCAGGGTAAATTCGCTTGCATAATCCTTAACATCAATTGCCCAGCGTAGGGTTCTATTTTTCTCAACGAGTAGATCGTAACGATCAGACTCTGGCCATAATGTGACATTAACGCCAGGGATTTTAGAGAGTTCTCGATATAAATCAAGCTCCGGTAATCCTGGCAATTGAACCCGTTTCCTGAAAGTCATTTTCAACGTACTTATATCAGAGGTTATCGCTTTTGCCTGGGTAAGGTCAACTATTTGCTCGCATAAGCCTTTCGTTGCACATCTGGATTTTCCATCAGTCCAGATCAATATTCCATTACAACGGGGGCAAAGCCAGTATTTCCCTTCATGGAGCATATTGGGTGATGGTTTTTCGTAGAAGTCACTGATTTTTCCCATTAATTGGACAGTTTCGTTAGGTATATTTACTCCATCATTCACATTGATCCAGGGGTTTTCAATCAGAAATCGCCGAAGGATCACATAAGCATCTTCTAATTCAGGATGTTTTTGAACTTTTAGGACAGCTTCCCGAATCTTCCGGTTATCTAAAACGAGCTTGAGTTCGTTGGCATTAAATTTTTGATTACCAGATAGATCATCGAGGTCGAGTAGTAGTTCTTCCATCTGGGTGGATATCTGTAGCTGCGAATCGAGCATTGGGATGTCTGGATCAATACCATCTGGCAGTTTGGTAAATGGCCACCAATCCTTGAGAGGCGTTTGAAGTAAATTGAGAAAATCACTAATCGATTGGAAATTAAATTTTCCTTGTTCGATACAAGCGCCAAATAACAAACCTCGGGCTCTAATCAGAGTGGATGGATACGGGTACATCCACTTATTCTCTGAAAAGGCAACCAAACCCGATATCAAAAACGACAATGTTTCGTTGGGCATATCTGTATCAAAGCGATTTTCATTATTCTTCATTGCCCCTCCTACGATCACAAATTAGATTCCATAAACACCAACTAAATTGCTTATTTCAACAATACAATCCTGGCGTAAACTTTCCGGAGAAAGTACTTCGGCACCGCTCCCGTATTGCAATACCCAACGTTTTACTTCACCAAGGCCACCAGTTTTCAGGTGTAAAATCAGGCTTCCATCCTCGAGTTCTTCAATCTTCTGCGATACATGCCAATTCCGTTCACGGATATATCGTGCGGTAACAGCGTTAAATTTGATCGATACATCGGTTGACTCACCACCTCGGTCAGCCTGGAAGGCACTGCCCATCCAATCTGAGACCGAGAATTTTGCATCCCTAATAAATTTTTCTGGCAAAATTTTCAGGTTATCAATTCGACTCACCAGAAAGGTGCGAAACTCATTGCGCAGTTTATCGAAGGCGATAAGATACCAATCTCCTCTAACGTTATGTAAATGGTATGGCATAACCGTTCGCTCAGTATATTCACCGCGGTATGCAGCAAAATATCGCATCCACAAACATTGACTTCCGTAAATTGCATGGTGGATATCCAACAAGAATTGTTCATTTGCTGAGATCAACATAGGCGCAGAGAAGGTGTAATGCGATCGAAGCGTATCCATATCAACTGTTACTGGGCCTTTGACACCTTTGGAAATCTTTTCAACTGCCGACCGAAGAGAAGATTCAAGGCTGGTGCCCAAATACCTTTTTGAAATCTCTACACTTAAAAAGAACGCCAGTAGTTCGCCTTCAGTAACAATCATCCCTGGCAAAATCCAGGTTTTATCGTTGTAATACCACCCTCCGCGGACCCGGTTGAATTCTATTGGGGCACCCAAACGATTGATCATGAAATCCCGATCATTAAAAATGACCCGCCGGCTCACTTCGAGAATTCCCGATAATCGATCTGCATTCGGGTATTCCTCATCTCGAATACGGCGATCAATTTCCATGATGCGTTCCAATTGTTGCCTTTGAGACATGGTTCAACTTCCTTTTCTATCTTCCATAATAAAAGTATAGAAGATTAGAGTGCACACAGTGTGCACTATTGATATATATCACCACTGGTGGGTAAAATATTTGTTGAATGACGAAATCTATTTTTCCCATCAAATCGTAACCAATCCGATGCGGCCGTTATCGTCTAGGAAACATATCCTCGTTTGCACCTGTTGGCCAATCAATGTTTCCACCGCGCTGGCATATCTCCGCATCTGTCTGGAGTACTTATTTACCAATTCAGCACGTTCAGCTGCGCTCCGGATCGAATCCGTTTTGAAATCCACAATCTGCCACCCAGTTTGAGAACAATACAATAAATCGATATAACCTGTTTCGGCATAGTCATCGACCATTCTGGAATATGGAAGTTCGTGAAAATGCTGTGTGGCTGCTTGTCCGTTGAGACAATTGGGCGAGCCCAGCGCTTTGAGCTGCTGTTTCTAGCAAGGGGATTAGCTGTGGATTATCCGGAAACAGCCAGAGTTCAATGGCTTTGTGCACCATCTGTCCAATAACACCAGGTGGGACAACTTCTACAGACCCAGTTGCACGCCAGGGATGAACATCTATGGATTCATCTTCGGTTACTATCGGCGTAATGGGTTCTAAAAGAGGTGCATAGATCGGCGCGATATCTGATTCCTGAACCATCGTTATTTCTTGGGGTTCGTCGAATTTTATCTGGCTAGAATCCATCGGTATCGCCCAGGCGCGGACAGCCTGTCCGGATATGGTACGAGCTTCGATTTCGGTGCCTGCTTGCTGAATCAGTGTATTTACATCAATCTGAGCAGCTGCACTCAACTCACCCAACCAGGCTTTAGTTGTCCAATCCCCCTTGTTAGTAGATGTTGTGTGTCCATTGATGATCAGTTTATCTTTCGCTCGTGTGAGTGCAACGTACAGCAGGCGCTGGGTTTCGGCATCGTTCTGACATTGATCCTCCCATTTTGCTAGGCGGTAAAGCATGGGTGGTGGATCCAACTTAAAAGCTAATCCCAGTTTCGGCATGAGATAAGTTGCATCGCTGCCACCCTTGGGCTCTCGACTGGCATCAGCCAAAACAACGATCGGGAACTCCAGACCTTTCGACTTGTGGATTGTCATCAGGCGCACCGATCCCTGAGCTTCAGCCGGAGCCTCACCTTCACGTGCGCCAGCATCATTGATGGTTATGAGGTAATCGATAAAATCACGAACATTTACCTGTCCGCTGGTTTGGGCATCTGCAAGGAGTTTATCCAAATTTCGCCATAATCGCCCGCCTGTTCCACTGTTATCATCGACAGCTAGGATTGCCCGATAATCGGTCGCATCCACCAGTTTCTTCAGCAACTCGGATACTGGAATCCGGTCAACTTGTGGCAAAAGATCCTTCAATATGATTAATGCTCGAGTAGCCCGGGGTTGGTCAGAGTTATCCAATACCGAAAGATCTCCCTGAAGCGCAGTCCAATAAGGGACAGGGGCTGAATTTTGCCAGCGTAATTGGTATAGCGCCGTGTCTGTTAGCCCAAAAGCGGGGGAGCGTAAAAGCCCAGCCATCGCAAGATCATCCGCAGGGTCGGCTAATGCCCGTAGGATATTGATGACATCTCGAATTTCAGGCCGGTCGTAAAATCCACGCCCGGCGACGGTTACAAATGGAATGCATGCTTCTTCAAATGCGTTTTCATAAGCGGCAAAACCGGTTGAGGCCCGTAGAAGCAGGGTCACATCATCCCATGTGTGAATTTGTTTTTGGTTCTTAAGTTCAAGCAAACGAGTAGCCAAGGCTCGCGCAGCCAGAGGTCTTGCACTGGCTGCATCCTCCCCGGCACCCAATACCAGTTCTATATGGGGATCGGAAAGGTATTCAGGCGTGGTCTTACGATTGGCCCGGAGAGGCGAAAAAGGCACATAATATGGGCGGGATGAATCTTCAACTGTTCCCATGACTTCTTGTAACAAATCACCTGTTGCATTTAAGAGAGCTTCATGAGCACGATAAGTTTGGTCCAGATCAAGGACCAGACCACCTTGGTTTTTGACACGTAGTTGAATTGAGCGGAAAACGGTAACATCTGCACGGCGAAAACGATAAATGCTCTGGCGTGCATCTCCGACTACAAACAATCTACCTGGTAAGCCGGCCAGAGCTTCCACAATATTTCGTTGACGTTCGTTGGTATCCTGAAATTCATCCACTAATAATGCAGCAATTTCGCCTTGCCATCGAGTTTTGATTTCTCGCTGCTTTAATAATTGAGCTGCTCCATTCTCGAGGTCATCAAAATCAAGCGCCCGACGTTGGCGCAAAGCCTCTTTGTAAGAAGCAGAAAGATGCTCAAATGCAGGTCGGATTAATTGGCAGGCTTGGATAAAACACGCTTCCGTAACGGCATCCGGAGGTTGAACTTTGGAATCTTCTCCACCGACAAAGGGATCAAGCAACCGATCGTAGGCAGCTTGGAGTTCGGCAACGATTTCTTTCGCCCGACTAGTTCTGCTGCCAATATTACCCTTCATTTTATTTCGCCGCGCCTGGTACAGATATCCGGCGCATGCAATAAAATCATCGGCAACAAGTGCTTTCTCCGCCTGTCCCCACAAGGCTAATAAATCCTCCACCTGGATCGCAAGTTTATCGCCTGCGTCCTGGATCAGGCTTGTCCTACCCATACTACGTAACTCTGCAATACCATTTGTAATGGATGGGTCCTGAAGTGCTGTTTCAATAGCTTGCCGAATAATCTGGGAGCCGTCGATGTTCTTATCAAACGCTTCTTGTGCTTCCAAACGGCGACCAAGCAGAAAAGCCAATAATTCAGCCAAGGGGTTAATTCCTAAAATACTGAAAAGGGGCGCAAATTCCGGCTGCCCTACCAGAAACGCCATCGTATCTTCGACAAGCTGGGCCCGTAATGCGGCTGCCAATCCTTCATCGATGACATTAAACTTTGGATCAATTCCTGCTTCAGCGGGATGGGCCCGTATTATTTCTGAGCACAAGCTATGGATCGTCCCGATCCGAGCAGAGTCCATTTCTGCATTCAAAGCTACCCACCGATGACGTTCAGTATCAGAAGCTGACTGTCGCACCAGGTCATTTAATGACTGTCTTACCCGAGATCGCATTTCACGGGCCGCTTTTTCAGTAAACGTAATAGCTACAACACTGCGTGGAGAATAACCATCTGCTAATAATGATGCATAACGGGCTACTAATGTGCGAGTTTTACCACTGCCCGCCCCAGCTGTTACGACAACATCGCGACCACGTTCAAGTGCGGCAGTCTGTTGATCAGAGGTCAATCCAAAGGAAGAAACAACACGATCTCTAAGATTTTCATTCATAAATCACCACTCCGGTTCAAAACGCCAGCACCATTGAGAAGTTGGACAATACGACGGGCATCCAGCTCGAGGTGGATGAGGAGGAAATTCTGCAGAGTGAATACCTTTTACAATCCGATGCAAGTGTTCACAAACCACTTCCACTGCGGCACCCACACCTTGTGCAGAGTCTGTTTTAAATTTAGCCAGTTTTAAAGAGCCGGCTTCTGCACCAAGGATTTTCCAGTAAATTCCATCTACAGGGGTTCCCAAATTGAGTGCATCTCTCACTGCTAATGCATAGATAGGAAGTTGCAAACGGTGCCCATCTTTCAGATCGCTAGATGCCAGATGAGAACTACCCGTTTTGTAGTCCACCACCCGTAATTGACCGTTTGTATCTCGATCCACCCGATCAATCACGCCTCGAATTCGCAGGGTTTCATCACCGAGATCAATCTCTAACGGCGGGACCCCGTCAATCCCAAATACCAATTCGTAGGCAAAAGGTGTCCAGCCGCTATCTTCTCCCAAAGCACGGACTGTTTTTTCTAGCTTGCCTTGTAATTGCACCTTTTCATAATCCCACAGAGAAGAAGGGCGAAAACCATAAACCCTTGGGGCAGTTGAAAACACCTGTTCGGAAGTAGTTCTCAAAGACACCAAAGCTGCCTGTATATCCTTTGGATCGGGCAGGTTTTTGTAGGTCTCTTCCAAGATTTTATGCAGCATCGAACCTAATTGATTGGGATCCAATCCCAATTTTGGCAGAACACGCGGCTCTAACCCGAGTGCCGTCCTGACAAAAAATTGGTAGGGACAGCTGCCGTAATACTCCAATCGTGACGCACTCCAGATTTGGGCTGGTGAATATCGTTGACTTAAGGCAGGTGCAATAGGTTCAACAAATCCCTCATGGGGACCACCAGCAAGTTTCGATCTTCTGGCTTTTAATACTTCGCGCGCATGGCGTAATCCATTCCAGCGTCCATTTAGAAATTCATATACCTGAGGTAGGCTACGTCGGCGAATAGCCGAAAAAAGCAATTCTTGTGAAGAAGCAGCTTCTGTAAGGGGTTGGGGGTCATCGGGGTGAACCGTTTCAACCACAGATGTATCGAAAAGTCGCTGAACCGATTTCCAGAATGTTGACTCCTCCCATTTTTCACCATCATCAGAAAGATATGGCCGGGTGATTAAAAGATATTGGTCAGTTCGAGTGATTGCCTGATAAAACAATCCCGCCTGCTCACGCTGTAAACGCTGCTCTAGACCCAGGGTAGCGCGCAAGCTTTCATCTAGAAAAGGATCTGGGTGTTCATTCGCAGGAAACACCCCTTCAGAAAAGCCCAGGAGAGCCACGGCTTGAAAACGTAATCCACGAGCCTCGACCATGCGGCCAACCAAGAGGGCGGGTTTCCCATCAAGGGTAGGTTCTCGAAGTCCTATCCCTTCTAGTGTACCCTGCAAATCCATTAGGAATTGACGATAATCCCCATGACGTTCTCCAGCAACTGCTTCACTCAAAACAAGGGCTCTTAATGTCTCTCGAAAAGCCTCACAAGCAGCCTGGTCCCGCTCGCTATTCGCTCTTTCATAAAATCTCAATCGATCCAGTAAATCCTCAAGCCAGGTAATCCATTCGGTCTGAGTACATGTGTGGTTGGGTGGGGTGATATTATCGAAAAAAGCATCCATGACCAAGCGTAATTCAGATGCCTGAGATCCGCGTGGCAATCCTGGTAGGATGCGTTCATCATCCAAATCTGATTGACCATGAATCGAGGATGGGGTCAGGCGTTCCCATGTTTCAGACCACTGATCTCGACCTTCTACAATTTGCGCCACCCGACTGACCATTTCAAATTTATCCGCTGTTTCTGGATTTATGGATAACTCAAAATAGGGTGACCGTAGGACATTAATAACATAACGAGTACCGAAATTCCTCGAAGGCAATGTAATCAAATTCAATAAAGCTGTGATAGCTGGTGAGTTGCTCAAGGGTTCGTCGTGCGTAAAACGGATCGGAATACCATATTCGGTCGCGTATGCCCTGAGTAGCGGATGATAAACCGTGGGATTAGGAGTAAATATCATGCAGCTAGATAATGGGACGTTTTTCCGCACGACCAATCTTTTGATCCAGCGCAAAGCTTCCCGAGCTTCATCGGCAGGTGACCGCGCTTCAAGTAAGATGGGTTGGTCTGTTGTTTGAATAGCACTAATTTCCGCCTCAAATAATTGGCTTTCAATATGGCGAAGATCAGGTGGCAGGTATGGTAAAAGGTCCAATGTAGTTATTCGGGGAGATAACTCGCGAATAAGTCTTTCAATGCTTTCTGTAAAACGGCGATGTGCCGGCCGCTGGGATCCAATTTTTCCAGGGAAAGTGATCAATAAATCGCCAACTTGCTGAGATAACATTTTCAGGGCTTGATACTGAGCCCCATTAAATGAATCAAATCCATCTACAACAAGAAGATGAATTGAATCGGTTGCTGATGACTGGTGTTCAAGCGCTGCGACTGCAAGCCAACTGATACCCTCTGGATCAGCCCAATTTAATTCTCGTAAGCGAGCTTGATACCGGGAGTACAAAACAGCAAGGTCTTTTTGAGCAGCCGATCCAGAACGAGAAAAATCTGAAAATTTTTCTGGATAGACAAGCGACCGTTTAAGCTCCGCAAATGATTCACGAAGAGCAAGAATAAAGCCCGGTAGCAACTGTAATGGTGCAAAATGCGATAAATCCCCCTGTGCCACAGCACGATCTACCGTTTCTTGGACAAGCCGATGCAATAAAGGAGATGAAGCCACTGGCACATAAGTTCCTGAACGTTCTAGAATACTCCGATATAGATCCCCAAATGTCCCGACATAGGTTCCCAGAGCACCACCAGAACCTGCCAATCTTCGGCGAAATGCGGCGGCCTGCAGACGATCGGGTACAACAACCCAGATTCTTGCCAAAGGGCTATCAGTTTGCATGGCCCGTATCCGTTGGATACAGGCTGTTGTCTTTCCTGTTACAGGGGGAGCAATGATAAGTTCAGTTGTCATTGATTTATTCCTAAAGAAACTGTTTCACTTGATTGGCTTGCATCTTTGAGTTGGCGAGATACCGCTAACAGCAATTCACTGGCAATTGCTAGTGCTTCTTGTTGTGATAAATTTACAGCCACTTTCACGGAAGGCTGCAAGATATCCTCTTCCGTGGGAGTAGAACGTCGAATTTGTAGCAGGATGACTTCATCATTGCTATAAGTATGTATAGCCCCACCATTTTTCAGGGTAAATGTTTGTGCTCGCATGTTTTTGGGTGTGGTCATTAGTTCCCCCTTTTAATAAAAGCGGTGGATGAATATTTATATTAATTGTAAGGTCAATTAGTGCATACAGTGTGCACTATTGGCGATCTCTTCTTTTTTTTCGCCATCAGCTTTATCGTGAGCCGTCCTTGATTAAAAAGATTAGGAGATATTCAAAAATTACTTTTATGACGAATCCCTTATCTGAAAAACACTAAGCAGCTATGATTTCTCCGAAAATTTGCTATTCGAAGGTTCTTAGGATTATTTGTTCTTTTTCAACCCCTCCAAAATTGCTTGATAATCTTCAAAGTAATTCATCGTTGGTTGCAAAGGTATTAGTTTTTTAAACAGGTTCCCATGACAATCCCGCATTCGTTTTCTGCTTCCGCATGGACATCTTGAATGAGCTTTATATTTATCTTGAGCCAATGTCTTCAAGAGTCGAAGGATTGTTCGTTCATCATTGATATCAAATAAATCTTTGTAATACTCCAAGACGCCTAACCAACCATGCGATAATTCACCAAATGGCAGATATCCATACGTACATTTATAACTGTATGAATATAGGTAAGGAATCACACAGTTTTCAATAAACCCAAGTAGTGTTGGTTGTTTAGCAAACTTAAGTTTTATGGCAAGAGAGGCTCCAAGGCATAATGAATCATCTCGATATTTATGGAAATCTCTGGAAATTTTGTTGCCTTTTTCCCGAACAGTTGGCAAAGAATCGGGATAAGTGTCTGGAATAATTACTTCGATTATGTATTCATCATCTATCCGTTGGTATTGAAAATTAGCGGAAAAAATCAGCTTTCCGCTAATCCTGTTTTCTCCACCTAAATATTCAAGTCGAAGTTCTGGATAACTTTCAATCAATTCCCAATATTGATTATCGATGATGGACAAATCTACCATCCTAAAACCCCCAAGGTTTATTGGGTCTTGTAATATTAACAACAGGTGGTGCTTTTTGAAGGATAGGAATACTATTGAAAGACCGGGACTGTGCAGCTTCCTCAAACTTTGTAATTGTGGACCTGGAAATTCTCTCACCAAATATTGGAACTAAGATCTTCCCCGCAGAGTCAGAATCGTAGCACGTAAGGATTCTATTGAAATCCGACTTTACTTTTCGAAGCCAGTTCTTGAAATTTGGTTCACGACCCGGATGATCTGCCCACCTATCTGCAAAATTCTCAGAAGGGTCCACAGGGTTCGGGACCCAAGAAACGCCATTTCGCTCTGTAATGAAAGATGGCATTCTATCAATGATATTGATCATTGCGTCAACCAAATCTGCTTCGTTCTCGTACGCATACGCAGCCAGGGTAGTTATTAGTATTGATGCTGGCCTGTTTTCCTGATCATTTTCAAAAACAATATCTCGATGCCTTTTAAGAAGTTGGACACAACGTTGCAAAGGTGTTTTTATCCGATAATTGGGCACCTTTTCAATCTCAGCCTTATATGCTTCCCCAAAAATCTGTTTGCGTAATTCATTGTATTGAATTAACATTCGGCTCTGGAACCAGGCAGCAAACCCTTTTGGATTGCACCTAGGCCAATCCAAAGAGATCATACTGTAGTTCGCTTTGGTATTATCGGTGACATCAATGCTGGTACCTGCAAAATTGGATGGAACCCCTTGTTTTTGAAGAATGCCGGAAAAATATTCATCTGGTATTGCAGGAAGAATATCCATGTGAAATTGGGCATTATCCGCGTATTTTAAAGTCCAACACCTTCTGCCTTCCTCATCCAATATACGCAGATACACATCATTTGCTTTTAACCGATCACCAACAAGGTGCTTGAGTTTCTTGGGGGTAATTTGATCTTTTGAAACCACTAAGTAAACCGTCATAAGTTTTTAGAAACATGGTAACGCAAATCGTCAGTAGGATTGTTCTGAGTGGTCATCGTTTTTTCTGCGGACTTCACAACTT
>PHBX01000035.1 GCA_002842045.1 Chloroflexi bacterium HGW-Chloroflexi-3
CATTTAGTCTCCTTTTTTGATGTGGTAATCTATTTAGGATACTTCTGACTCACCGTTTTGTTAAGGTTCAGAATTTTACAGAAATAATGTTACACTAACCATAAATTAAAAAGAACGTTTATAATGAGTATCTGTTAACATTCCGTTAACAATATTAAACTATGACTTTAGGATAATCTTAGATAATAATCAGACCTTTATCCTTATTCGAGTGAGTAAAAGTAAATGATTGAAATAAGTTGTTACTTTCTATGTTCTATGAAAAATGAGATTTCTACAAAATCCAAAATTAATTCAGTTCCAACTTTTTCGGAGGCAATATGTTAAAAATATTTAGAAAACGTCGCAACGTATTTATCAATTTAATCCATGAACAGGCTTCTCTGACCCTAGAGGGGATGGATATCTTAAAGAAATACCTATCAAATCCCGATGAAACAGTGGCTGACCAGCTTACAGCCAAGGAGAAGGAGGCCGACGAATCCCGCCGCATCTTGATCGATGAACTCAACCGCACGTTCATTACCCCCTTCGATCGTGAGGATATTTTTGCCCTCTCGCGTGCCATTGATGATGTTTTAGATTACGCCTATACCACAATGACAGAGATTGTCATCTTCAAAGTTGAACCTACCGAGTTTATGATCCGTATCTGTTCACTCTTACGTGATGCTTCATTCGAAATCCTTAAAGCAGTCGAACGGCTGCAGGATCATCCCGGTGTGGCTGCTGAACATGCCCAACGCGCAAAAGCACTCGAAAATCGTGTCGAGACAGTCTATCGTGAAGCTCTGGCTGATATGTTTCAGGAGACCGATGATGCCCGACTGCTGGTAAAAATGATGAAATATCGCGAAGTCTACCGCCATCTCAGTAATGCTGCCGACCGCGGTGATGAAGCGGCGAATGTTCTGGCTGATATAATCGTGAAAACAACATAAAGGTTTGCTCATGCCAACTTTATTAATCGTTCTTATCATCTTGGCGTTGGTATTTGACTTCCTCAATGGCGTGCACGATTCCAGTAATGTGGTTGCAACCATGATTTCCTCGCGAGCCATTCAACCCAGAACCGCTTTACTGATGACAGCCTTAGCCAATTTCCTTGGACCTTTCATCTTTGGGGTGGCAGTTGCCACTACCATCGGGAATGACATTGTCTCCGCCGTGCACATTAATCTCATCGTATTGATCGCTGCCTGTATCAGTGCGATCATTTGGAATATCCTCACTTGGATACTTGGGATTCCCAGCAGTTCCTCACATGCCATCATTGGTGGTTTGATAGGGTCGGTTATGATGGCAGCCGGTTACAAAGTCATCATGATGAAAGGCATCATCAAGATTTTAATTGCCTTGTTTGCCTCGCCCATCATCGGTTTTATCGCTGGTATGCTGATTGCAAACATTGTTTATCTGTCTTCCTGGAAAGCTTCACCAAAAATCAATGGTGTTTTCAAGAAAATGCAAATCATCACTTCCATCGGTTTATCTCTGAGCCATGGAACCAATGATGCCCAAAAAACGATGGGAATCATTACCCTTGGGTTAGTCATAGCGGGAGTCCAATCAACATTCGAAGTACCTTTTTGGGTTATCGTAGCCTGTGCTTCCGCTATTGGATTAGGAACAGCAGTCGGTGGTTGGCAATTAATTAAAACACTCGGGTCAAAGTTTTATAAAATTCGTCCTGTCCACGGTTTTGCATCTCAGGCAACTTCGGCCATTGTCATTCTGACAGCATCTTTGTTAGGTGGTCCGGTCAGTACTACTCAGGTGGTCAGTTCATCCATCATGGGTGTTGGGGCTGCTGAACGGATGAGCAAAGTACGCTGGGGCGTTGCCGGTGAAATCGTAACTGCGTGGATCATCACCATCCCTGCAACAATGGCAGCAGGTGCTGGTTGTTACTGGTTATTCGACAAAGCGATGCCTTTAATCATGAATTTGTTCTAAGATTTGCACTTTACAATTCAGAAGGGCTCATGACTACACCATTACTCATATTAATTGCTCTTGCTATTGTTTTTGATTTTTTGAATGGAGTTCATGATTCAAGCAATATTGTTGCTACCATGATCTCATCCAGAGCAATTCAACCCCGTGTTGCCCTTTTTATGACAGCCGTCGCTGAGTTTTCTGGTCCATTCATTTTCGGTGTTGCAGTTGCTAACACAATCGGATCTGAAATAGTTGACCCAATTTTCTTAAATATTGGGATTATTATTGCAGCTTTAGTCAGCGCAATCATTTGGAATGTTATGACCTGGCTATTGGGTATCCCAAGCAGTTCTTCCCACGCATTGATCGGTGGTCTGATTGGTGCTGTGGCGGTAGGAGCAGGTTTTAAAGCAATCCAGATGGCAGGAGTGACCAAAGTCCTGATCGTTCTGTTTACCTCACCCATTATTGGTCTTTTCGCTGGAATGTTAGTCGCCAACCTGATATTTTTATTATCCTGGAAAGCTACACCGAAAGTAAACGGCTTATTCAAACGACTTCAAATCATCACTTCATTGGGTCTTGCACTCAGTCATGGTACCAACGATGCACAAAAAACGATGGGTATTATCACCCTTGGTTTGCTCATCAGCGGTAGAATTTCAAGTTTCGAAGTTCCTTTCTGGGTGATTGTGATTTGTGCAGCTGCGATTGCATTGGGAACATCGGTGGGTGGTTGGCAGTTAATTCGCACGTTGGGTGCGAAGTTTTATAAGATCAGACCAATCCATGGGTTCGCTTCTCAGGCCACCTCGGCTGCTGTGATTCTGACGGCTTCCCTCATCGGTGGACCTGTTTCGACAACTCAGGTGGTAAGCACTGCCATCATGGGTGTGGGTGCTGCAGAACGTCTCAGTAAAGTGAAATGGGGTGTGGCCGGGGAAATTCTTACTGCCTGGATCATTACAATCCCTGCTACCGCTTTATTAAGTGGTTTTTTATACTGGTTGCTGAGTTCCCCATTCCTTTCATTTTTTAATCTTTTTTAGAAAGGTATATAATGTCAAAATTGAAAAAAACTTATGATGTTATTTACGCCGGTAACTATACCAAGGACACGATCATCACTCCAGATGGTATTCGTGTGGTGGATGGGGGTGGTATGAATTACGCTGCGAATGTGGGTGCTCGGCTGGGAATTAAGGCGGCAATTATAACCCGACTGGCAAAAGAGGATCAACAAGTTGTGGATGCCATTCAGTTTGCTGGTATCGATTGTTATCCGTATTACTCAGATTTTTCCACAGTTATGACACTGGAATATAAAACCAGGAATGTGGATGAACGCAACCTGTATATAAAATCAACGGCAGGAACGATTCAGCCTTCCTATCTTGAAGATTTTCAGGCAAAGGCTGTTGCTGTCAGCCCCAGTTTGCGCGGTGAGGTTGCGCCAAATTTCTTCTCGATATTAAAGCAACGAACAGATGCGCTCCTGGCAGTAGATGTCCAGGGTTTTGTGCGTGTTTTGAGGGATGAGACCCTGGTTTATGAGCCCTGGTCAGAGATGCCTGAAGTATTGAAGAACCTGGATATCCTAAAATCAGATGCAGTTGAAGCGGAATATCTAACCGGTACAAAAGATATTGAAAAGGCAGCTGCTATTTTTGCAGGGATGGGTGTAAAAGAAATTGTATTAACTCATTCTGATGGTGTTTTGATTTATGCAGAAGGCCAATGTCACCATTTTCAATTTCATGCTACCTCTATGGCGGGCAGAAGTGGCAGAGGTGACACCTGCTTGGGTTCCTATGTGGCGAAACGGATTAATTTGCCACCTTGTGAAGCCAGGAAATGGGCAGCAGCTGCCACCAGCTTGAAGGTGGAAAGGGTTGGAGTCTTCAATCGGCCCATTGGAGAAGTAGAAACCTTTATCGAACGATATTATTCCGAAAAATGTTCGGCAAACCTCCATGGCTGATCTTGCTTATCAATGCATCCAGGCAATCCATGATTATCCTGCTCTTTGGCAGCGTACTATCCAGTAATGGAACACTGCAAATATCCAGGATACCGTTCGAAGATCGATCTCCGACTGGTTAACCTAATCTGCCAATTATCTTTTTAAGACATCTGGCATAAAATGGGCATTGGATCCTTATTCGTTATTCTCCCGCATTAATGGAGGAAATCAACCTGACTTTGCTCATGATCTGCAGCTACTGCAGTTGGTCTCCAAGAGCACGTTCAACTTACCTTATTGCGGGTGAAGGACGCAGGGTAGGAGTGGGGAGCGCGGCTGTAATGCGCATTTGAAAAGAGAGATTGCCCATGCGGCGGGGGACCTAACGGTAAAAACAACAGTGCGTAGTTGCCGACACGCTCACTGCAAACAATAAAAATCGTAATGCAAGGGTAGATCGCGGAAGATGAGATCGGGAGTCAAGGGCTAGTGGATTTGGATGGGAGTTCGAGGCGCGAGGTCGATCTGCGGGATTATTTTCGGTTTAAAATTAAAAGTTTGCGTTAGTGGTGATGGGGTGCCCGTGGATTCTGCTTGGAGAGCAGAAAAAACACAAAGTCAGGAAAAATCTTGAAAATTTAGTACGCGAAGAGTCATCAACAGCCAAAGTAACATTAGTGACTACAACTGGTTTTAACCCGTGTCTTTTATTTCTTCATTTAGGGAAGAGCTGGGTGATGCCTGGTGATAAAATATAAAATACCAAAGTACGTATGGCTATCGTCCACAGTCTCTGGTCCAGAGTGCTCCTGCCAGCTCACAGGTTGGAATTGGAATGAGCTAACTGCCAAGGTAAGCCATTCGTACATGCTCATTTTTCAGCAGGTCTTTTGACTGACCTTCAAGGGCTATGTTTCCGGTCTCGAGGACGTAGGCCCTATTGGTCATAGTCAGCGCCATCTCGGCATTCTGCTCAACAAGCAGGATCGTCGTTCCCCTTTTGTGCAATTCCTTGATGGCATCTGCAACACGTTCTACAAGAATGGGAGCTAACCCAAGAGATGGTTCATCGAACATCAACAACCGGGGACTGGACATCATTGAGCGGCCAATTGCAAGCATCTGCTGTTCGCCTCCCGAAAGACTACCTGCCGGTAATTTATTGCGCTCTTCAAGGATCGGAAAAAGATCAAAAACAATTTTCATGTCTTTAAGAGTATCAGCTTTGTCCTTGCGGGTGAAAGCCCCCATTTCAAGGTTCTCTTTGACGGTCATTTCAGGAAAAACACGGCGACCTTCCGGACAATGAACAACCTGCTGCCTGACAATCTTTTCCGGGGATAGACCATCAATTCGCTTGCGGCAAAATGTTATTTCCCCACTAAAGGGGTGAAGCATTCCTGAGATTGTTTTGAGCGTCGTCGATTTTCCAGCGCCATTCGCACCAATTAGTGCAACCATTTCGCCTTCATCAATATGAAGCGAAATACTCTTTAGGGCGTGTACTTTACCGTAAAAAACATCCACATTAGAGAGTTTGAGCATCATCGAAACACCTCCCAAGATATGCTTGAATTACTTTATCATCCTGGCAGATCTCTTCAGGCGTACCCTCTGCAAGCAATTCACCATAGTTTATTACCGCTACACGGTCCGAAATCCCCATGACCAATTTCATATCATGTTCAACAAGCACAACTGTTATGCCCATCTTCTTTATTCGCAAGATAAGTTCCATGAGCGCTTCCACTTCGGTCGGATTCATGCCTGCGGCAGGCTCATCAAGCAGCAGCAAGTTAGGGTCTGCAACAAGGGCAATTCCCATTTCAAGCAAACGTTGAGCACCGTATGGCAAACTGCTGGCAACACAATCAACATATTGTTTTAGATTGGTAAATTCAAGAATTTCGTCCGCTCGCCTGCGAATCTCCTGTTCAGCATCATGCCAGCCACTAGTTCTGAACACATTGGTTACCAAACCGGTAGGTTCCAGGGCATTGTGAGCCAGAACCATATTGCGATAGGTCGTCAAATTGGGGAAAACACTGGTATGTTGAAATGTTCGGACGATATGGCGGTGAGCTGTCTCATGAGCCTTCAGCGCGTTCAGCTCTTCACCTAAATAATGGACCATTCCCGATGTAATTGGACCCAAGCGAGTTATAGCATTCAGAAGTGTTGTCTTGCCAGCGCCATTTGGTCCGATGATAGCTAAAATTTCTCCAGGATAGACAGATAGTGAAACATGTTCAACCGCATGAACACCACCAAAATACACACAAAGATCTTCAACGATAAGCGAAGCTTCTTTGCAAATTTCTTCTTTGTCGCACCTTTCAGTGCTCACTGCAAACTGCTCCTGGCGACAGCCCGTGTTTTGCGGCATGGTGTCAAATATTTCTAAAGTGGTTCTCAGGTCCGAAGGTTCTCCCGCAGGCCGAAAACGGTTACGTAGTTTTTGATATACTGACACCAGACTAGGCATGATACCATCGGGCATAAACAACATGATGGTGACCAGGAGCGCCCCATAAATAACCATGCGCCAAACTGTAGCAGCACGTAGAAGTTCTGGGATAATTGTAAATAGGATCGCTCCGAGAACAGGTCCTGCCAAAGTGGCGCGCCCACCAGCGATCACCATCACAACTATCGTAATAGTCAGTTCAAACGACAGGATCTCAGGTCCTAAGAACTGAAAGAAATGAGCATAAAAACTACCTGCAATTCCGATGATGAACGAGCTCAACACCGCAGCCAGCATCATGTACCGATAACTATCTATTCCAACAGACTGGCCCAAGACTTCATTCTCGCGTATGGCCTGCATAGCGCGGCCAATCGTGCTGTTCTCCAATCGATAGAGACCAAAGAGAACAATTAATACGAGAAATAGGATAAAGTAGTAATACATTGCGTAGCCTTTGAACCATAAGGCTGGAGCGGGGATGGCCGTAATTCCCATAGGACCGTTGGTCATAGCAGTCCAATTCAGAGCAACAAGTCGAAAGAACTCGGCAAAGCCAATGGTCACCAACACAAAATAAGCAATACGTAGTTTGAGGGTCAACCGCCCGATGATCCAACCCGCAACAGCCGCTGAAACCCCTGCCGCCAGAAAGCAGATGACAAATGGGACCCCATATCTTGTTGATAGAATAGCAGATACATAAGCGCCTAATCCATAAAACGCGACCGGGCCAAGAGACAACTGCCCTACTTTCATCAGAATGTTATGAGCAGAAGCAAGCAAGATGAAGAGTCCAGAAGCTACTGCAATCCGGAGCACGTAATTACTTTGTACGAATTGCGGCAAGGAAAAAGCAATACCAATTCCAAGCAATATAAATAAGATTGAAATTTTTCTTCTAGTCATCCAAGTCGCCTCGCTTTACCCAGTATGCCCGTTGGACGAACGATCAGCACAACGATAATTAGTATAAAAGCAATCGCATCCCGGTATCCGGAGGAGATGTACCCTGCACCAAGGCTTTCCGCAACACCAAGCAGCAAGCCAGCCAGTATTGCACCGGGAAAGTTGCCTAGTCCCCCGGCGATAACAACTGCAAATGATTTTGCACTGACAATTGCACCCATTGTTGGGAACACCTGGAAAATGGGTCCTAACAATCCGCCAGCAATAGCTGCAATTGAAGTACCCCACGAGAAGGTTACCATATTGACTGTGTTAGTGTTTATACCCATCAACGCCGCAGCTTCACGATCCTGAAATGTTGCCCGGATAGCCTTACCAAACCTAGTGTTTCGTAAGAACATGTGCGAACCCAGTATTAGCAACATAGCTGCAACGAAAATAAAGACACGAATTGGCGTGAGGGTGATAGGACCCACATTGATACCTATCAGCGGAAACGGCATTCCAATATCTTTGGGTGTTGGGTCCCAGATGATCAGAGCTAAATTCGAAAGGAATATGGACAACCCAATTGTGGCTAACATAGCCACATCCACAGGTTGATTTTGGAGTGGACGTAGAATACCACGCTCAACAACAGCCCCAAACAAAAGGAAGAAAACAGCAGACAGCAATAAAGCCAGCAAATACGGAATCCCCATCATCGTAAAAAGAGTCAGCACCCCAAACGCACCCAACATATAGAATTCGCCATGGGAAAAATTGACAATGTTCATAATTCCAAATATTAAAGTCAAACCAATACCCATCAAAGCGTAGATTCCGCCTATCATCAGGCCGTTGATCAAATGCTGTAGGAATTCAGCCATACACAATCCTCCAAAAAATGGAGGGGTGCAACAATGCACCCCTCCAAATTCCGTCATTCTTTCTAATCAAATTGGAAATCGGGAACTACCATTACACCGTTTTCAATTTTTGTCAGGTAAACATTGGGGCGACTCTGGTGCCCTTCACGTTCGTCAAACTTCACGGTACCGCTCAGTCCTTTGAACTCAACCAACGGGATGGCTGCCTGTAACGCTTCGGGGGACAGATCGCAACCCGCCAACTCCATAGCCTGGGCAATCACATGTACACCATCAAAACCGCGATAAGACTCACCCAAACCTACATCGGGAAGACCGCGTTTGTAGTACTCTTCAAAGTACCATTTGGCTACAGCCGGGTCTCCAGCAAGATCGTATTCGGAGGGCACGTAAAACACCAAGTGATAGGTGCCTTCGGCAATCTCTGCACTGGAGAGATTCATGATAGCTACCGGGTAGTTGCTGCCGCCAGTTGTCAGGACAGTCTGAGTCATGCCCAATTCCTTGTACTGCTTAAGTATGGTGGCAATCTGTCCGGCGCCAGTGGTTATCAGGATCGAATCAGCATTGGAATTTTTGATGGATGTAAGTTGAGGCAGCACGTCGGTAGTGGTCTGTTCGATGAAATCTTCGCTGACAATCTCGCCGCCATTAGCTACGATTACATTCGTAAAGACCTCGGCTGCGCCACGTCCCCAGTCGTTGTTAACGTTCAAGATTGCTACTTTTGTCATGCCAAGCTTGTCGACGATGTAAGGTGCGGCTGCTTCAGATTCCATCAGGCTCATTGGGCTAAAGCGGTATGTCCAATCAAAACCTGGTGTGCCCGGCGTGGTGATCTTGCCTGAACTTGAAGTCTCAACAATCAGCGGTACGCCATTTCGTTCCATAACGGGCATCACTGCCAATGTTGATGAACTGCCCCATGCGCCCATGATGATTGGAACTCCGTCACGGGTGATAAGCAACTCGGCTGCGTTAACGGACTCCTGAGGGTCATTCTTGCCATCCATAATGATCGGCTCCAGTTGGCGCCCACAAACCCCGCCTTCGGCGTTGATCTTGTCCACGCCGATCTTCAGACCGCTCACGACATAAGCACCCGCATCAGCAACTGGTCCGGTCAGCGGCTGGATGACGCCGAACTTGATAGGCTCTTTAGAAGCAGGTTGTTCAGGCTCGGCTTCTTTTTCCTCTGGAGCAACTTCTTCAAGTTTCGCTTGTGGTGCTGCTGTTTCTTCAACCGCTGGTTTGCAAGCGGTGAACAACAAAGCAATCAGTATCAACAATGTTATTAGTAGTACAACACTCTTTTTATGCATCGAATCCTCCTATTTTCTATAAAACTTATTAACAAATGAAATTGAGTTAAGCTACAGGATATGGTATATCTTCTAATAATAAAAAACCTTCCTTTCCTGAGCCATCTATCTTGCCCAAAACTTTTAAAACATTTTCTGGTGAGGCGAGTGAGTATCTCACTCTTTTACTAATTGCATCGGCAATGGCATTTAGAATAGCAGGCGTAGTTGGAATTGTGGCTGGTTCGGCCATGCCCTTAGCGCCGTACGGTCCACTTGGGTCAGAAACTTCAACGATAAGGGAATCTATTGGAGGCACATCAGCAGCTGTCGGGATGAGGTATGTGCTGAGATTTGCATTATTAAATACTCCCTGCTCTACCTGCATCTCTTCCATGAGAGCAAAGCCCAGCCCTTGAACAGCACCACCTTCAATTTGGCCTTCTATCAACTGCGGGTTGATCGCCTTACCTACATCTGTTGCTGAAGCCAAACGGAGGATTTTTACCCGGCCTGTTTGTGTGTCAACCTCAACCTCAACTAACTGGCTAGCCCATGCATAAGATGAGTATGCATCTCCCTGGGAAGTGTTCTTATCAACATCTAATGTGCGGTTATTATGCCAACCGAACCCATGGGTGCGTCTTCCCTGCACGTGCATCTCGCTGGCTAATTTTGAAAATGAGATTATCTTTCCAATCTTATCTTTGGCAGCAATTTGCCCATTTTGAATTTCAACCAGGTTAGATTCCACGCCCATAAGTTCAGAGGCAAGAGAAATAAGTTCTTGTTTGAGATCTTTACATGCCGCAAGAACAGCATTCCCCTGTACATACGTTGAGCGGCTTGCTGAAACAGGGCCGGAATCAGGGGTTTTATCAGTATCCGCAGAAATAACACGAATATCTTCATAAGCAGCGCCGAATTCCTGAGCTACGATTTGAGACAGGACAGTCCGAATTCCCTGTCCCAACTCACTTGCACCACTCCAAATGGTGACAGTGCCATCAGGGGCAATCTCAACCTCGGCTGAAGCAAAGTCCGGACGAGAAAATCCGTATCCAACACCATATACCATCGAACCAATTCCAATGCCGCGAACTTTCATCACACTACCTCCATATTGCGGCTGAAGCGAAGGGAATGCTCTGCCATGTATTCTTTTAGCCTTTCAAGCGTGGCGGCAATGCCACAAGCTTCATTCATCACCTGCCCGGTGCTAAATGACAATCCTTCTCGTAGACAATTCTTCAGTCTGAACTCCAATGGGTCTATTCCGAGTTTTGCGGCAAGTTCGTCCATCTGTTGTTCATGAACAATAGCTGATTGAAAAATACCAAATCCCCGAAAAGCACCTGCGATAGGGTTGTTCGTATAAACAGAGATGCTGTCACACTTATAATTGGGAAAATAATATGGTCCTCCCAGGTGCAGAGCCATCTTCTTTATGACAAAAATGCCGAGAGAAGAATACGGACCAGTGTCTCCATAAACCACGCCTTCCATGGATGTCAATTTACCTTCTTTGGTTGCACCAGTGCGCACACGCGTGATGGTGGGGTGTCGATGTGTCTGCGTCATCATAGACTCGTGGCGGTTATAAACCAGGCGGACCGGTTTCAGCGTTGCCGAGGCAAGCAGGCTCACCAGGATTTCAACAGTAACATCGTCTTTACGTCCAAATCCTCCTCCGACCGTAGTATTGACGCTTCTGACACGGTTCACCGGTAAATTTAAAACGCGGGCAACCTGTTTTCTATCGCGGAATACATATTGACTGGATGAATAAATAGTCAATACACCATCATTTTCAATCCAGGCAATCCCTCCTTCTGGTTCAAGCGGGACGTGATCTTGTCCATGCGTACGGTATACATTTTCCACAACCACATCAGCATCGGCAAACCCCTTTAAATAATCCCCTTTCCGAACTTTAGTGTGGAGGAGAATGTTGCCCTGCTCTTGTACTCTGGGTGCATCTTCCTTTATCCCTGCGAGAGGGTCAAACACCCCTTGCAGTGGTTCATATTCAACCTTGATACTGCGAACTGCTTCTGCGGCAATAAATGGGTCTTCAGCAGCCACCAGAGCAACTGGCTCTCCGACAAAGCGTACCTTCTTATCAGCCAGAACTTGTTGGTCTGCAATGGCAATCCCAAAGACGTTTTCACCAGGGATATCTTTTGCAGTTAAAACAGCATGCACACCTTGCATACGTGCTGCTTTGCTGGTATCAATGTGCTTCACCAGTGCATGGGGGAATGGACTCATCAATACCTTGCCATGCAACATTCCCGGCCTCGAAATATCCCCCGAATATTCTGCCTGGCCGGTCACTTTTGCGAGTGCATCTTCCCGGATGACTGATGAACCGATCGGAACATAGCCGCGATGGTCCGCGAATTTTATTTCAATAATTTCTTGAGTATCAGACATAAGCTTTCCTCTTGCTCGTAATATCACACTGGAATAACGTCATGACATCTTCTCAGCAGCCCGTTCGATTGCAGTGATAATTTTTCTATAACCTGTACAACGACACAAATTGCCAGAAATGCCTTCAACAATTTCATCCCGATTTGGATTTGATTTTCGGTTGAGCAGTTCGACACCTGACATGATCATCCCTGGTGTACAGAAGCCACATTGCACCCCTCCCTCTTCCATCATCGCCTGCTGTAAGGGATGCAAATTCCCTGGTCTCCCCACACCTTCAATCGTAGTGACTTCACGCCCTATTGCCCTTTCCATAGGGGTCATACAGGACAAAACCGCTTTCCCGTCGAGTAAGACCGTGCATGAACCACACTCACCTTCCCCGCACCCTTCCTTAGTTCCCATCAAACTTAAATCTTCTCGCAGAAAATCAAGCAAGCACCGCCCCCCTCCGGCGCGGATAGAAATATGTTTATTATTGATTACCAGATCCATCAGGACATCCTTTTGGTTATTTATCATCAAGGCAAACCTCTCAAATCTGTTTTTGGGTACGTCTCCAGGCAGTTTCCAGTGCCTGGGAGACTAATGGCTGGGTGATATAACGGCGGAAGGCAGCGCTCCCGCGAATATCATCAATCGGAGAAATATCATCGCGCGCGGCTTCACCGGCTTTTTCAAATAAATCTGGCGATGGTTGCTCACTCAGCAATAATTCCTCCGCTGAAGAGCTACGCACAATTGTGGGAGCAACCGACCCAAGGGCAATTGCCACCCGAGATATTTTGCCCGCTTGAACCTGCAAAACTGCGGCAACGCTGACAATTGATATCGCCTGAGCCTGGCGTGCGCCAAATTTTACAAATGAACTTCCCATACCTGGCTGCAAGGCTTCAAAGGAAATCCCAGAAATCAGTTCACCCGGCTGCAAGTCTAACTGACGATATCCAGTAATAAAGCGTCGTAAGGGCATTGAACGTTTCTTATCTGCACTCTGTAAAGCAATTTCAGCATCCAGGGCATACAAACAAGGCAAGATATCACCCGCTGGAGATGCATTACCGATATTCCCCCCGATGGTTCCCATGTTTTGAATCTGCGTTGCCCCGATAAGTTTGCTTGCTTCCACGAGTAGAAAACCATTCTTTTTCAGTAAATCTGACTGGCGCATTTCGGAATAACTCACTACAGCCCCAATGCTGATCTTTGATCCATCCTGGCTGATTTGCTTCATCTCTGGAATGACGCTGATATCCACAAGCATATCAGCTTCTACAATTCGCTCACGTAGCTGCAGCATGAGGTCGGTACCGCCAGCAATGAATCTCACTTTGCGGTCAACAGACTTCAACAGTAGCGATAAAGCCTCCTCAATGGACTGAGCTACGTGATAGGTCTTATACATCATCTGAACGAGTCTCCTGTCTTGCGCGAACTTCATCCACATCAAGATCAAGCAGGCGGGCTGGATTTCTACGAATTAGAATATCAATTTCATCCTCATTTATACCCTTCTCGAACAAACTCTGGGCAAAAACACGCAGAGCTTCCGGGGGTAAAGGATTATGCCGCTGACCAGCATCCGATACCAAGACACAGTTCTCAGCGGCAAGGGTGTGAATGGCATCCGCAATTTTGGTTATATCGGCATAGCCCCACATCGGCGAAACAGTACAATATCCAAATTCAGCAATTGCTCCTAAACCGACCAATTCTTTGGTCTGCTCCAGGGAAAGCCCGGGCACTTTAAAGAAGGGATGTGTAATCAGTATTTTCTGCACACCAATGTGCCGTGCAGACGATATTATGATCTTTAATTCTTCATAAGATTGGTGACAAGTACCAAGGATAACATTATGCTCTGCGATCAATTCAAAAACTGCTCTGGCCTCCGGTGTCAATTCTCCGTCGCGCACTGCACTAATCCCCGAGGTCTCCTTTTCTGTACCCTCTGAAACCTGGACATCATATCGCCCTGTGCTACCGTGTACCTGTGCATGATATGCAGCGTCAATCGTTGGCAACCAGACCTCTTTGCCCCCGAGTTGTAAGGCCGCTTCTACTGCTTTGGGGTTATACCCTCCTACATATGTATTGAGTACAATACCGCCAAAGATATACATTTTGGGAAATTCTTTGCGCAGCGTAAATGCCCTGCTGACAGTACTTTCATGATGGCATTTCAACATCAAGCCACCTAAACCTATCTCCGAAGCTGCTTTTGCGATTTGGTAATCCGTCGCGATACGCGGAAACAAGCAAGGAGCTGGATGAAAATGCAGGTCTATCGCCCCACGCATATCAATTAGATAACCAGCTTCATTACCCATATGTCTCTCCTCCAAAAGAATAAGATTTTCTAGAAATCAACGACCAGATCACGCACGACTTTTTTCTCGTTATAGGGCATAATCACTACATGCGAACCCGATAGTAGGGGTATCGTACAACCCTTTACAGGTTTGTTATTCACGCCGATCCGGAAGCGACAGGTGCCGCATATACCGCGCCCACATTGCTGATTCCGGAATGCCAGAGAAGGATCAATGTTCTCATAAATTTCGCGTAGCAAGGTAAAAATACTCATACGGTGCTTATAAGGGACGATATACTGCTGCATACGCGGCTGGTCATCCACAGAAGGATCAAAGCGGAATATCTCAGCAGTGATCGGTTCGCCAATTTCTTGGGTTTCTTTGTTGTCTGATTGAAGGATGTGTGACATGTTAGACTCCTTTATAGCCCTCTAAGACACCAACAGCCATAAGGGCAGGGTCTGCCTCTCGACGGTCTTTAGAACGATCTTTGATGCGAACTACAGGTGCATCCAAAACCTGATATGAATTCTCATCTTTGCGCCGGACAATGATGTGCTTTTCCCATTCCTGGAGCATCTTCGGGAAATCGGTCCGCCAGTGATGTCCCCGGCTTTCTTCCCTTGCCAGCGCAGACGCTGCAACCATCTCAGCCAAGTCAACCATAAATGTTGCCTCGATGGCTTCTTCCCACTCGTAGTTATATACTCTGATACCTGGTACAATCTGCATGCGGTGAAGATCTTCCGCTCGCATTTGCTGCAGTGTCTCGATTGCAGCAGTCAGCCCCACGGCATTACGCTTGTAGTGCACATGCTCATGCATGACAGCTTTCACCTTGCGTTTGATATCAATTGGGCGGATGGGGCTTGTGTGTTCTGCAAAGAATCTTTCTATTCGTTGAAACTCTGCCTCTGCAGCAGCCTCATCGAATGATGAAGCACTACCAGTTTGTTTTGCATATTCAGCCGCCCTGGCACCAGCCCTGGCACCAAACACCTGGGTTTCTGCCAAGGCATTGCCGCTGGTACGATTAGCCCCATGGACATTCCCAGATACTTCACCGGCAGCAAACAAGCCTGAAACATTGGTCTCCGCCCATTCGTTGATGTACACACCACCAAGCGTATAGTGGGTAACGGGCATAACCTCAATGGCCTCTTTCAACACATCAATTCCCAAGTCTTTCAACTGGTTATAGGGCAGTGAATCTAGGCGCTTTAGAATTTGCATGATCTCATCGCTGGAGCGAGGTGACTTTGTCAGGTCAATGTAAACACCCCCATGTGGAGTCCCGCGACCCTCTTCCACTTCCCGGAACATTAGTTTCATCATAATATCCCGCACCGGGAGACGATTCGTTTCTGGCAAGAAATGTTCCTTCAATCCATTGAGCATAACGCCAGCACAATACTTATCCGTCAACAAACCTTCGTACTGCACCAGTGTACCTTCGATCTCGGATGGATAACATATCCCGGCAGGATAAAAGAGCATCATTTCAAGATCTACCAGGTCTGCACCAACCTGATATGCAAGTACAACACCCTCACCTGTCAGGCCAGGTTCCGTATCCGTCCAGCGCCACAATTCCGGATACCCACCAGTTGCCATGATGACTGCAGGTGCGCGAAGCACCATGGGTTGCCCGCTTCGCATATTAAGTGCTACCAGACCGGTAATCCTATCTTCCTCTGTCAGCAGCCGTGTGGCGACCAGGTCCTCTAAAATAGTGACCTGTTCATGCTTCTTGACCTCACGTAGCAAACCGGCCGCCATTGCATAGCCATTGCCGGCTATGACCAAGTTGCGTTCATAAGAATGTCCGGGGTGGACAACCTGAAGAAAGTTGCCATTTTCCTTGGTGCGGTATTTTACACCATATTGTGCCATATCCATTGCACGATCCGCAGACTCGGATGTCAACGCCTTTATCAGGTTTTCATCCCCAAGGTAGCGTCCCTCAAAACATGTATCTTCAAAAGCAACATCCGGATTATCACGATCGTCCTCCATGGCAAAAGCAGCCTGATAAGAGGGGCAGGCCATTGGGGTTGCTCCGCTATGGGCTGCCTGCCCTTTGGTAAGAAGCACGACATTAACTCCCTGCTCAGCGGCTGCTATTGCGGCGCGCATACCTGCACCACCCCCACCGACAACAATGACATCTGTTAAAACTGTTTCAGTATTCGTTTTCGTCATACCAAATCCTCATAAAAATTTTCTATTCAATGAACTCGATACACCTGGTAACTAATCCTCTGCCCGGGCTGCTGTAATCGCCGCATTAAGAATAGCCTGATTGCTAGATATGACAGGAAAAGGAAACAGGTTTCTTAATTCTTGCAATACACTAACAGCCGGAAAATTCGTGCAAGATACAAAAAGAGCATCTGGCTGTAGGCCGATGACACTCCGCCTGGCAAAATCGACGATCTCTTTCCCAGGCACACGTCCAATTTGAAAGTTCTCACTTATACCCAGTCCAGCAATACGCAATATTGTCAGTCCATCGTCTGTAAGGCTGGTACGGATTCGCTCATTTAGCTCATCAACATAGGGAGTGATAACCACGATCCGTAATGCATTTAGGTTTTTCAATTCATTCTGCACAGCTTTGATAACGCTCAAGGCAGGTATGCCTGTCAATTCAGTTATTCTTGCAATAAGATCAGTATCATACGTATTTCCACGCAATGCTCCTGCGCTCGTACATCCAAAAACGATGACATGGGGACGTGCAGTTGCGACATCACGCGCAGCTGGCATGGCAAATTCATCCAACATCCTTGATTCGCCTTCTACTGTTGTGTCTTCCATGTACATTCTTGCCGTATGGACCGTCCATCCATCTGGAACATTGTGATAGAAATCGGGCTCAATGACAGTATTACTTGATGGGATCATAAGACCAATTCGACGCGGTTCACTTAGAGTTTGGGTAAAGGCCATTCTATTTTTCTCCATGCAAGTATTTATTCTTGATTATTATTTTCGAATGATGTCATTGAGAATTCTTGTAACTCTACTGGCAAATACCCCAACCGCGCGCTGATCTCGTCCGCAATCCTTTTTATAAGCTCGTACCACTCTGAGTGTTCTTTGGTTTCAAGCCTGACAAGCGGGGCTACGATACTTAGCGCGGCTATTGGGGCGCCTTCCCGGTTCTTGATACAGCTGGCAACAGCCCAGACCCCTATCTCTGACTCCTGTTCATCAAAGGCGTAGCCCTTATGCCGGATTACCGCCAGAGCCTTCTTCAACTGGCTCTTATTTTTGATTGTGAATGGTGTCCGAACAGGCAACTGCTCTTTTGGATAGATTTTATCGATCTCATCATTCGACAGATGAGCTAACATTGCTTTCCCAGAGCCAGTCGCATGAGCAAGTAGTCGGGTTCCAACCGGGTTGATGACCTGAAGGAGTTCTTTACCTGAGTGTTTATTAATGAAAACAATAGTCGATCCTTGAAGAACTGAAAGACCACTTGTCTCGCCAGTCAGATTCTGCAACCTGTCCATGTAGGGTTCAACAATCTTTGTCAGGTTTATGTCGGCGTCGTAAGAAGCCTGAAGTTGAGCAAATTTTGGCCCCAACTGATATATATTTGCCCCTTCACTTTTCAGCAAATACCCTCGATAAACCAATGTCGCCATTAGATTATGCAAGCTGCTTAATGGTATCTTGAGGCGCTTACCCACCTCAGTGAGGTGCAGACCCTCAGAATACTCAGCCAGAAGCTCAAGGATATCCAGCGAGCGAACAGCCGATTTTACTAGTGGTAAATCTGGATTTCGTTTTTCTTGCATAATGACACACCTTTACCACATTGGTAAACAAAATACGAACACTATTAAAGAAAATGAACAGCAACGCCACTGCAATTTTTATAATGAGTTGAAGTACAGTAAGGGGAAATGCAAATTAGTAAATGCGTTAGGAGAAATAAAATTACAGAATGATTTCACATATGAGAAATTACTTCAGTATACTGAAATGATAGCATACTCAATTAACTTAAATATAGTGACACTTGTCAAACCTTCATGTGACATTTGTCACAATGATCCCTTCAGAGAATTAATCTACCAAAGTGTTTTCGTCGAATAATTTAATCCGATAGTCCTCATTCTTCCGTGACAACGGAGGCAACTACGCAACCAGGTCACGAATGACGACACTCTGCTTGTATGATTCAATCACAACATCGTCTGTGATCAGCGTTGTACATGAGCGAACGACTTTCCCATTCACCCGAAAAAAGCAAGAGTCACAGAATCCTATTCGACAGGAAACTGGAAAACTCAGCGTAGGATCCAGATGTTCAACTATAAACTGTATGGTGTCAAGTATGCTTTGTCCGTTCTCAAAAGGCACCTGATAGACCTTCAATTGACTTGAGTGCCTATCCTCGCACCTGTCCTGAACTTTTATTGATTACACTTTTTCACAATCCATTTTTGTTACTACATTTGTTACTATATGCTTGCTACCCTGTGGATAGCGGCAAATAATCTGCCTGTATAGGCTTCTTGCATATTTGCCAACTACCCTCCTTATGTTTAAGAATCAGGATGTACAACCACTTGTTATCATCAACTAGCGGGTAGTCCAGACGGTACATCGCCCACGGCTCTCCTCTCGTGAAACGCTAGATAAAGCAAAAGCCTCTAGGATGTCAAGCAGGTTCTCGTTTTGCAATCCGTCCACTAATTCAAGATTATAACGAATCTCATGACCCACGAGGTACTGAAGCGGCATGTTGTTCCGAAGATCGGCAATCGCATCCAGGGCTTTCCTCAACGCCGGTCCATCACGAATAATGCCAACCAGAACACCTGAGATACGCCTGATTTCCTTTCACACTTCGGTTACTGTGCGGCCAGAAGTGTTGGACACAAGACGATTTATTTTTTACACCTCGCTCTCTACCCGCTCTTTAGGTGGTGAGCGCAGTTCACTGACTTTTGCGAATTCAATTGCAGAAGCTCCTGTCCGTTTTCCCCATACCAAGAATGGCGGTAATCGGAAAATTCGTCGATCGCTGATTTCCTCAACACCAACTGCTCGATATTTTTCCAATAATGCCAATAATAATTCTCTTACACCTGTCTATAGGTGGGGCATTATAATGCTGCCAAAAATCCACTCAACAAAAGAATTACAACCCCCAGAAAGGCATTGAGAAAAACCAACTTCAAACTCAATTTATTTTGCTGAGGGGTTGCTGTTTCTCCCTTCTTTCCAAACACAACAGAGCGGAAAACTGCAATGCCAATCATTGCCAGGGTCAACACATGTTTGATCGATACCAGACTCGAATAAGCCGTGTCGAAACGCATCAACCCACTGAAATTTTGTGTCATTCGTGCCTGTATCAACCCGGTCAAGAACAAACCTACAAAACTGATGTAAACCCATACGCGTTGGCGCTTCAAAATCCCATGCATCAATTTCTGTGTCAGTTTATTATCTTCCAAAGTATTCTTTGCAACTGGTAAAACTGTTATCAAGATCATTATCAATCCACCAATCCAAATGACGGTGAATAGATTATGCAAAAAACCAGCCAATCCTAAAATAAAAGTTTCTGATGTCATCTTATACTCCTCATCAAATAAAAAAAATCAAAAGTAATCACTTTGTTTAAAAACCTTATAGATACTTTATACCGCAGATAGAGCAGAATGTTGAAAACGGGTTAAAAAATCCAATGACTCCATGCTCTTATTCAAAATGATCTTGTCCTCATTGACTTTCACAATTGAGTGTACGTGTACCCTCAAGGTCATAGATGGATTATTTCCACGCTCAACTATGAGATAAGTTGGCTGCAATGTTCTGGGATTCACAATCACCTCTTTCAAAACCCCGATTTCACCTTCCCTGCACATCACCTTCACGAGCGTATTCATTGTTAACTCCTATTCAGTTTCTTCATCATTCAGAATTAAGATCTCAAACAACCGCTGAATTGCCTTCTGAGGACAGGCCTGCTCACACAAACCACTATAATCACAGAGTTCCGGGTGTGCGACAACCGCAAGATTATACCGGAGTACCAGAACGTGGTTTGGACATACCTGCACACAAAGATTGCAACCATCACAGAGATTTGGGTCAATCTGTGGAACAGGCCACTCATTTTCTGTTTTATCAACTGCTTTCATAAGTCATTCTATTCTGGTTCAGATTATCTCGTTCCAGAAAAGCTTACATCGAAATGTAATCCGAATCCTCGACATAAGTCGGATTTACAGCAAGAATAGAAAAACCTGATCAGTACTGGACCACATCAGCGATTCGGGGGACTTATTCTGCTTTAAGTTTGAGCGTTTCCAGATCCAGGATGCGGATTTGATGGCGTTTGACTTCAATCAACCCCTCGTCAACAAACTTGCGTAAAGTCCGGTTCAATACATCCGGCACAGTTCCCAGGCGGGCAGCCATCTCGTTTTGGGTCGCCCACTTGTGGCGTTTGACTGTTGATTCTTCCATACTCTCTACTAAAATGCGTGCCAACCGTGATTCTATAGTTCTTAATGATAAATCTTCAACTAGATTGACAAGGTGTTGTATCCGGGATGCCAGATCAGATATAACCCGCTTTGCCAGTGCTGGATGTGTCTGGATCAATTCTGAGATTGTCTCTCGTGCAATCCACCAAACTGAGCTTTTCTCCAATGCAATCACGGATGCCTGATTTGGCTTATCTGTAAAGACTGCAATTGCGTTAAACACATCTCCGGGTCCGAGAAAATTAAGAACCTGCTCACGACCGCCCACAGATAATTTACTCACTTTTAGCCATCCGCTTTCGACTAGATACATTCCCCCACTGATATCACCTTCCATCACAACCATTTGTTCTGCTTTGAAAACTCGTTTGTGAGCATTTTTTTCGATCGCCAACAAATCTTCACTGGGAAGGTCTGAGAAATAAGATACTTTCGAGAAAATTGAGTTCATTGGATGAGTCCAAACCTGTTTATTCGATTAAATTACGGTAATATATTATATATGTTTTCGCCGAATGAAAAAAAGGAAAGGAAACACAAAGCATGACCTTGAAAACCTTTTATCTGAGTTTTGATGGTTCTCCAAATCCGCCTGCTACCGATAGGCTTTTGAATTGCCTTGCTACTTATGGCATTCAGGCGACATTCTTTATGGAGGGACGCCGCCTGGAAACGGAAGCAGATTGTGCTCGTAGGGTTCAGGCTGCCGGACATGATATTGGAAACCATTCATATAACCATCCAGAATTTGATAAGATCTCTATTCAGGAGTGTATCCGTGAGGTTGCCTTCACCCAGGCTATTATCCATAAGGAGTTGGGATTCTTCCCAACATTGTTGCGACCTCCAGCTGGGTTATTGACAAAAGAAGTGGAAGAAACTTTCTTGGCTCTGGGGTTTGATATTGTTTTGTGGAGTTATAGTGTCCGTGATTGGGAAGGACCAGATGCACAATCTGTTGCCAACCGAATAATTTCACAGGCAGTGCCAGGCGCGATTATTGCATTGCACGATAAGACTGAATGGTTGATTGAGATTTTGGATATTATTGTTCCACAATTAAAATCTGAAGGTTTTCAATTTCGAAAAATATCCGAAAGTGAAAAAAAGGGTGTTATTCAATTTGGATAATTGTGTAAAGTGTCATTTACCTTTTAGAAATTGTCTGTAAACTAGAATTGACTTTATTTCTATTAAGTGCTTTAATGTTTAAGTAATACTTTATAAATATCAAAAAATCCTTCCAACTCATCTTTCATTCAAAAAATTAAACGCCTTTTCGCTATACTAGTGGTAATTGCAAATTATTCCTTGAACTAATAACATCGTTGACAATTTAGGTTTCTTATCTTTCTTTTTCAAATTTAATATCGTTTACTTTATGGAGATATCATATGATGTCAGAAGAAATCTTTTTATCATTTAGAAACATCCGAAAAAGTTTTCCTGGGGTGATAGCGCTAGATGATATCAGTCTTGATATTTTTAAAGGTCAGATACATGCCTTACTGGGGGAAAATGGCGCTGGGAAATCGACTTTAATGAACGTCCTGTATGGACTTTATCACCAGGATAGTGGTGAGATTTATCTTTCCGGTGAAAAGTATGAACACAATACACCGAAAAATGCAATTCGACATGGGATCGGGATGATACATCAACATTTTATGTTGATTCCAAACTTTACTTGGGATTACTGTGGATCTTGATTTACTGGTTGAAGAAATCAGTGTTGGGATGCAACAAAAAATAGAAATTCTCAAAGCATTGTACAAAGGTGCAGAACTTCTCATTTTGGATGAACCAACTTCAGTTTTGACACCTCAGGAAAGTCAAGAATTATTTAAGATGCTCACGGAACTAAATAAAAAAGGAACGACAGTTATCTTTATTTCTCATAAATTGAAAGAAGTAATGCAAATAAGCGACAGTATCTCCGTATTACGAGATGGAAAATTAATTGCTACAGTGAAAAAATCTGAAACAACACCACATGAGCTCTCGCGATTAATGGTGGGTCGCGAAATTATCACCCAATATAATAAAGCAGAAACGAAAACTGGCGAAGAAATTTTGATATTAGATGCTATTACATTAGAAGATCATCATAATCAACACAGACATCTGTTAAAAAATGTATCCTTCAAAGTCGGTCAAGGTGAAATAGTTGGCATCGCCGGGGTGGACGAGAATGGTCAGAAAGAACTGGCAGAGATTATCAGTGGTTTGAGAAAACCAACCTCAGGGAAAATCAGCATGTTTGGGAAGGATGTCACGCATTGTACAACACGTCAATTGATTGAGATGGGGATGTCGTATATTCCTGCGGATCGAAGAAATCAGGGTCTGGTGTTGGACTTTAAAATTTCAGAAAATGCAATTCTTGAAACCCATTATCAAAAACCATTCACTAAAGGTTTTTCATTGCAACGAAAAGTGATTGATAAATTTGCAAATGAATTAATTCAGGAATATGATGTGCGTACACCATCTGTTAATGTACCCGTAAAAAATTTATCGGGTGGTAATCAACAAAAAGTAATTGTTGGTAGAGAGTTTTTGAAAAAAAATCACTTTTTACTGGTCATGCAACCGACCTGGGGGTTGGATGTTGGTGCAATTGAGTATGTTCACAAGAAACTTTTGGAAGCACGTGAAAAAGGTGTAACAATCTTGTTAATTTCCACAGATCTGGAAGAAGTACGGAAATTATCAGATCGCATTTTGGTGATTTATGAGGGTGAAATTGCAGGTGAGGTGGATTCTTCTACCGAAATTGAGGAAATCGGTTTATTGATGGCCGGCTCTCATAAACCATAATACTGAAGGAGGTGGTAAATAAAAAAGCAATTAATCTTGTAAAACTGTTGTAAAAATCTAGTTACCCAATTATGAGGAGAAACGATGAAGAAATTTAGTGTATTAATGATGTTTGTATTGTTGGTTGGTACATTGGCTGCCTGTGCACCTGCTGCCGAAGCACCAGTCGCCGAAAAACCTGCCGCTGAAGCCCCAGCTGCGGAAGTACCTGCAGCTGAAGAACCTGCTGTAGAGGAGCCTGTAGTTGAAGAACCTGTTGCTGAAAAACCACTTCGTGTAGCGATGATTTTCAATACTACCATCAAAGATGGCGGTTATGCCCAGGCTGGTTATGAATCTCTGATGGCACTAAAAGAAAAATACAATTTGGAAGTCAGCATTCAGGAGAGTGTGGGTGATGCTACTGTAAAAGATGTTCTGCGTAGCTACGCAGCAGACGACTATGATCTGGTTTATGCACACGAGCTTTATTTCACAGATGCAGTGAATGAAGTCGCCCCAGAATTTCCAGATGTCAAATTTGGTGTGACTGGCTACATGGCAGGATCGCCAAATGTGGTTGCCCTGGATGCAACTAATTGGCAAGGAGTTTATCTTGCTGGTGTTGTCGCTGGGATGCTGACCGAGACCAATAAAATTGCAATGGTGACTGTATCGCAATCTCCAATTGCGCTCAAAATGGTCAATGCCATGTATATGGGAGCAATGACACAAAATCCCGATGTTGAAATTTTGCATCTGTTCACAGGGAGTTTTGATGATGTTGTCAAAGCAAAAGAAATGGCTACTGCTGCCATCAAAGATGGCGCTGACATCGTTTACGGAAACGCTGGTATGGGTACCGTTGGTGCGATCGAAGCAGCTAAAGAAAATAACACTTTCGCCATCGGCTCATCTGTGGACCGCAATTCATTAGCTCCAGAACTCGTTTTGACCAGCAATATCCTTGATAGTGGGCGTTATATTACGATTGCTGTTGAAGGAATGATCAATGGTGATCTGGAATGGGGAAAGGTTTATGTTTTGGGTGTGAAAGAAGGTGTTGAGTTTCTAGCCCCTTACAACGGAGCCGTCCCGCAGGAAGTAAAGGACGCTGTGGAAAAGGCAACACAAGATATGATTGACGGCAAGGTCGAAACCCCTCCATCAGATAAATATATGTGGGAATAACTGAATTTATTACCCCTCGATAAAAATATCGAGGGGTATCCTCCTTATTGTGAATTCGTACTAGGAAAAAATATGAGTGAATTATCCACCACAAGTAACCCCCCATCACCGATCAAAGAACGGATAATCCTGTTTGCCAGAAACAATATGGGACTTATTTCTACTCTTATATCGACTTTGGCTATTGGTCTGGCACTCCTGATTGGGGGGATACTGATTGCGTTTGCAGGAATTGATCCATTTGATGCGATTACTTATTTGGTTAAAGGTTCATTTGGAAACCGATACGGTTTTGGAGAAACATTGACACGTTTTGTACCGCTTTTGTTTTGTAGTTTGAGTTTTGCAATAGCCCACAAATCCGGGTTTTTTAATGTGGGTGCAGAGGGTCAACTTTTAATGGGTGCAGTTGGGGCGGTGCTGGTTGGTGCTTATATTGATGGATTGCATCCTATCCTTCATGTTTTTCTTTGCATTGTCGCCGGGATTATTTTCGGGGCTATTTGGGCTGGAATTGCAGGTTTTCTAAAAATATTCCTTGGTTCGGACGAATTGATTAATACGATGATGTTGAATTATGTTGCCATCTTATTGGTTGATTATCTGATCCATGGGCCAATTAAACCACCAGAAAGCTATTTATATGTATCGGCTACAATTTTGCCCAGCGCAAAATTACCGATTATATTATCCAAATCACCATTGCATCTTGGATTTATTATTTCTTTATTGGTAACGGCAGCAGTGTTTTATTTAATTTATCGGACACCGATTGGGTATCAAATGCGTGCTGTTGGTGCAAATCGTAGGGCAGCTTCCTATGCTGGTATAAACATTGTTTGGGCTACGATTGTTGCGTTATTAACTACCGGTGGATTGGCGGGTATGGGTGGCGCAATGGAATTGATGGGCACTCAATTTAAGATCGTCAATGGGTTCTCTGCAGGTTATGGATATGATGGAATTGGCGTTGCTGTAATGGGGCGTTACAATCCCATTGGCATTCTTCTTGCTGCATTGTTGTTTGCCGTGATTAGGGTAGGCATGGGAGCTATGCAACGAGGAGCGGGAGTGCCATTCCCATTGTTAAATGTTATTCAAGGTCTGATTATTGTTTTTGTCATCGCCAGTGGTTATCTGACGAACAAATTATCCGAAACCGTGATTGGAGGTAGAGCATAATGGATGCTGCCTGGATGACAACAATTGTGACCTGGTTAACCATGTCAATACGCATGTCAATACCATTGTTATTTCCAAGCCTTGGAGGGTTAATTTCCCAAAAAGCTGGTGTGTATAATTTTGGATTAGAAGGTATGATGCTTTGCGGGGCATATTTTGGATATTTCGGTTCTTATATTACCGGAAATCCATGGATTGGATTATTACTCGGTGTGGTTTCAGGTGGATTACTGGGCTTACTTCTGGCTTTTACTTCCATCCATTTACGAGTCAGTCAACTGGTGACCGGACTTGGAATTGGGGTTTTCAGTTTAGGCATCACTGGGTATCTATACCGTTTGATCGGTATTGGCACTGCAACTACTGCTGCAACACTATTTACCAGTGTTGATTTTGGCCGTTTGGGTTCTCTACCTGTGATTGGGGAGATATTCCTTTCACATAGCTGGATGGTATATGCTGGCTTTGTTCTGGTGATTCTAATTGCCTGGTTTTTCTTCCACACTACACCAGGATTGAATTTCCGAGCTGTGGGAGAAAATCCCCAGGTTGCGGATACGGCTGGTGTCAATGTGGTTACGAATCGTTATCTGGCGGTTGTGGTAAGTGGTATTTTGGCTTCTCTGGGCGGGGCATTTTTAACGCTGACTCAAACTGCGTATTTCACAGAAAACATTTCTGCAGGTAGAGGTTGGATAGCGATTTCAGCGATTGTTTTAGGAAAATTTAATCCTTGGGGGGTGTTGTTAGCTTGCCTGTTATTCGGTGCAGCGGACGCAGCTCAAATGCAAATTCAAGTAATGAATCTGGGAATTCCGTACCAGTTTTTATTGATGACGCCATATATTCTGGCTATGCTGGCAATGGTAGGATTTGTTGGTAAGGTGAGATCACCCGCCGCAATGGGAAAACCATACATTAAACATTAAAAGACTTTTGGTGTAAAAAATTTTTTCCGGAGGTAACATGTTCAGTATCAATCAACAAGCAGTAAAGATCATCAAAGAGAAAATTCTACCCTTCGCAGAACAATTGAACTGTAAAGTTGTCCATTTAAAAAACGGAGCAACCGTTGTTGATATGGGAGTCGAAGCACCAGGTGGATTTCAAGCTGGTAAATTATTGGTAGAAGCTACTATTGGTGGTATGGGGCATATTGATTTTGGACAATTTCACTTAGGTGAATTACATTTTCCATCCATTGATGTCTATATCGATAGACCTGTTGAAGCTACTCTGTCGTCCCAATTTTCTGGTTGGAAGATGCCTGGAAAAGATACCTCCGGTTATATCAATCCCATCGGATCAGGGCCTGCACGGGCAATAGCCAGGAATGATATTTTTTCCCAATCCTGGCATTATCAGGACATCCATCATGAAACTGTATTCGCAGCTCAGACTCAGGAAATTCCAGATGAAAGTATTGCTGAAATGGTGGCTGAAGCCTGTAAATTAAGACCTGAAAATGTATATATTCTAGCAACCAAAACAGCAAGTTTGTCAGGTACAATCCAGGTTTGTTCCAGAACGGTAGAAGCTTCTGTGTGGAGATTGTATCGAAAAGGATTTGACATTGCAAAGATTATCAGTGGCATGGGTACCTGCCCGATTGCTCCACCGATTAAAGATGAGTTACTGGCAATGGATCGCGTTAATACTGCTTTACTATATGGGGTCACTGTTCGCTATGTGGTGGATTGTTCGGATGAAGAAATTATCGCAGTGGTCAATGAAGTACCATTCAGCGCATCACGTCGGTTTGGTGAACGATTCATCGACATTTTTGAAGAAGGACACCGGGATTTCTACGTGGTCGATAAGGATATCCATACCGTTGCCCGGTATGAGATCATGAATTACAACACCGGCAATATGTTCAGTGGAGGTGTTTTACGAGAGGATATGATCAGAGAATCCTTTTATCGGATATAGAATTTTGGCAAGGATCATGAAAAATAAATTCGACATAATCATAAAAAATGCAAAGATCGTAGATGCCAATACTCATCTATTGAGTGACGATTCCGTTATTATTGTCGATAAAGGTGTCATCCAAAAGATCGGAAATAAAGAGTTGTTGGAAACATCCGATGCAACCAGAATCTGGGATGCCGAGAGTAAATTAATACTTCCTGGCTTTATAAACACTCACTGTCACCTCTTTCAAACTTTCATGCGTGGTTTGGGTAAAGACTTGACCTTCATCAAATGGATGAATAACTCTGTAAGACTGATGATGCCAAATCTGGACGAAGAAGCCATCTATCTGGCAGCGATGGTAGGATGCATGGAATCAATCAAATCTGGCAACACAACCCTGGTCGATTTCATGTATGCGCATGTTAAACCGCATTATGCTGATTACGTCTTGAAAGCATTTGATGATTGCGGTATTCGAGGAGTGCTGGCGCGAGGTATGACAGATGTCGATCGCTTACCTGGCAGCCCGGTAAAACCCGCATCTTATGCCACCGCCGCTGATAGCCTGGCGGAGGTAGATCGTTCACGAGCGATGTATAAAGACCATCCGCGAATAAATTTTGCGCTGGCTCCCAGTGTGATCTGGGGCATGACTACTGATGGTTTAATAGAAATCGCAGCTTATGCTGGAAAAAATGACATGGTGGTTACCATGCATATCCTCGAAACTGTTGATGATGATCAATTCAGCCTCGAAAAATATGGAAAGACAACCATGCGTGCCCTGGAAGACGTGGGCATATTAGACACTGATTTTCTCGGTGTGCATGCGATTCGGGTATCTGAGGATGACCTGTCATTATTTAAAAAATATCGGACAAGAATTTCATATAATCCTCTGGCGAATATGATTCTAGGTTCCGGAGTAGCGCCGATTGTTGAGTTCACTAAACATGAGATAAAAGTCAGCCTTGGTACAGACGGCGCAGCCAGTAATGACAGTCAGAACTTAATCGAAGTGATGAAAGCGGGAGCTTTATTACAGAAAGTTCACAATCACGATTCTGCTGCATTATCAGCCTGGGAAATATTTTCCATGGCGACCGATCAGGGAGCGGAATGTATTAACATGCAAGATCAAATAGGTGCAGTGTCTGAGGGTAAAAAAGCTGATCTGATAGCGATTGATTTCAAAAAATCCAACACTACACCCTGTTATGATCCAATAGCCAGTCTGGTTTATTCCGGGAATAGTGAAAATATCTCCATGGTTATGGTCGAAGGTGAAATGATTTTCGACCAAGGTAGTTTTACCAGATTTAATGAATCTGAAATCTTGAGAAAGGCGCAACAAAAAGCGAAAGAAATTTACCAGTCTTCAATGGGGTAAAAATAATTTAAACGAGATGTCAGAATTAATCAGGCATCTCGTTTTCATCGGTTCTTGATGATTTGACTCGATAAACCGTATCCGCCTGGGTCATGGTTCTTTCAGGTGCAAACGGGCTGATATCGATCAAGTCACAATGGTCCTGATTAATTAATTGTGTGACGATTTCTCCGGCTATGGGGGAATTGACAATCGCTGATCGGAAGGAAGCTGCCAGGATCAAACCCTGCAGGTCCTCTACTGGACCTAACAATGGCATTCCATCCTCTGTGTAGGTTGTTGGAGCTGTCCAGGTGCGGATGATTTTAACCTTTCTTAGGACCGGAAAAAAACGTGTGGAAATGGTTGACATCGCTTTGGGAGCGACATGACTGATTTTTCCATCAAGCACTTCACCAGGACGGTCAGCTTGGGCAATTAAGAAATTACCTTCCTGGGTTTGGGATAAAGCCATCACTGTTAATTCAGAATCTTTTGGACCGTTAATTTCCATCTCAATATGATCAGCGGAGGTAACGATTGAATTTACCTGCAAGTCTGAGAACCGCTCAGTAACCATGGCAGATGCCCGGAAGGTGTGAATGTTCCAGTTATGACCAATCATTTCACCTAATCTGCGCGTCCAGGCGGCCGTAGCCAGGACAATGGATCCTGCGTAAAAAGATCCTCGGTTTGTTTCAACACCAATAATTCTTCCGCTTTGAATTAATAATTTTTTTACTTCGGTATGGGTCTGTAAAGAAAGTCCCTGCTGATTTGCTTTTCGCAGAAATGCCCACATTAACAAAAACGGGTTGGTCTGCCCCTGATAGGAAGCATAGGTGGCACCAAATAAACCACCCGGGCTTACCGCTGGCTCAATTTCCACGACTCTTTCAGGAGGGACAAACTCATAAGGAATTCCTGCATTTGGTAAAATGCTGGCACGTTCTATTGAATTCTTCCACTGTGTTTCAGAACTCAATAATCTTAAAGAAGCAATTCGTCTGAAACCAATCGACATGCCCAATTCTTCTTCTAACGAATCAAATCGTTTATAGCTTTTTAAGACCATCGGGATGCTATGTTTGATCTCGACATCGTTGGATTGCACCATGCCAAAATTAGCACCAGAGGCGCCGGCTCCAACATGTTTTTGTTCGATCAAGGCGACAGAATAACCAGCTTTGGTTAAATGATAAGCAATAGAACAACCAACCACACCTGCCCCGACAATGATTACATCGAAAGTATTGGAAGTATTCATGCTAGAACCTCGTTGTCTTTTTCTTCGATTATTGAGACCGGAATAGGGTGAACAGGGGGGCGAACATTCAGATAATGACATGCTTGTGGTTCACACTTTGCTTCTCGAGACATGATTTGGGCAAGGAGGGAGCCGCAGGTGCGCCCCTGACAATTTCCCATTCCACTGCGCGAGATATTCTTAATATCCGTCACACTTTGAGCGCCAAAGTTAACAGCTTCTTGCACCTCGGCGAGCGTGATTTGTTCGCAACGACAAATGATGGTGTCGGGTTGGGCTAAGGTGAATAATCCCTGTGGAATTGAAAAAACATCGCCTAGCATGCGGGCAAATTTTTGTTCACGTAAAATTTTGGTTTTAGTTTGCTTGATAGCTGCTTCCAGGCTGAAAGAATTGGCATGACTCGTTTTGACCGCAATTTCAAAAGCTGCGATTTGACCTTCCAACAAAGCCAGGTTAGCTCCACCGATCCCGGCACAATCACCAATCGCGTAGATTCCTTGAGCGCTCGTTTGAAAGAAATAATTTCTTTTTGGCAGGAAGATTCCTTCGGCTTGTGAGTAATGCATATCGACATTTAATAATCGAAAGAATTCTGTGCTGGGTGTCAATCCAAATCCAACTACGAGTGTATCCACATCGAAGGATTGTTGAGAGGAAGAAATTGGATAGCCTGCTTTGTCTAATTTTGCGATCGTTACAGTTTCAACTTTTTCCAATCCTTCTGCTCGAACTACACACCAACCAAAACGGTATGAGGTTTTTTCTTTTACCATGTTTTTTGCGTACTGAAACCCCTCTGCCATCCTTCTCCATTGACCCCAAAGAGATGATAGATATGGGATACCTTTTGCGATCAGGTTATGAGAGCACTCTAACACAGCGATGACCTGGGAACCTGCTTCTATAAGGTTGGACGCAGCTGCCAATTGGAGGGGGCCAGTTCCCGAGACAATCGCACGCTTTCCTGGAAGAATTCCCTGGTTCTTGAGCATTACCTGGGCTGCTCCCGCAGTGATTACACCTGGTAAATCCCAACCTGGAAAGGGGATCGATCGATCGTATGCACCCGTGGCGATGACGATAAATGCAGCTTCGATTCTGGCTGGACAATTTTCACCCTGCACGGTAACCTGCCACAAGTTCGTTTTTGGATTATGAAATATTCCCCAAACCAGGGCATTTGAATAAATCCTTACCTTTGTATTTTGCAGTTCCATGAATAGGCTGGAGGCTTGCCGATGATGATAACTAGTATCATCAAAGGTGAATTCTTCAGGAACCTGCTTGAAATATTGGCCACCTACCACACGTTGACTGTCCAGGAGGATTACATCCATTCCTAATTGCGAAGCTGTAATTGCTGTCTGGATACCACCAGGACCAGCTCCGATCACTATTAATTCGGTTTTTTCCATCATGATTGCTCCACAATGTCTGTAGAAATGACCATGCCTTCTACAACTTGTGTTTGACACGCCCGGATGCTGGGAACTCCATTCACCTTCACAAGACATTCATAACAAATTCCCATACCGCAATAAATGCCAGATGCTTTTCCGTTTCGGTGCTTCCTTTGAAGCACACGAATTCCTTCACAATGTAGAATAGTGGAGAGTAATTCGCCTTCATAAGCGAAAATAGATTTCTGATTTACTGTTATTTGAATTCGCTTTCCTCGTTGGAGTTTTCGATCATACCCCGGCTTATTTTCGATACGCATAAAGCCTGCCTTGATATTTTTGATGAACGTTAATATTGATGTTGAGATTGAGAATTGCGATAATGCTTGAGGAATCTTTTGCAATCAGGGTCACGCTCTGTAAGCATGTCCATTGCTCGTACATTGGAGATCAATCCTTGAATACCTGGATTGATGAATGCTGCATCTAATCCCCAGGATAATGCTCCCAGTAAATAAGCCAGATGGATGGGTTCACGCATGGGCATATTACTACCTGCATTACCAATGCCTAATTGGGAAGTGATTCCCATTGCGCTCAATAATGCAATAGTCTCCAGGGTGATGCGAAATGAATTATTTTGTAGCAAAGCCACTGGCATACAGATCGCATCGATGACTATATCTTCTTTAGGAATACCAAATTCCAAACAGGTATCGATTATTTTCTTTGCTGCTGCTATTCTTTCCTCAACAATCATGGGCACACCTGATCCGGATAAACCGGTTGGCATGCCCGCCACGACAGCATGAAATTTTTTTGCTATTGGCAGTAAGGTTTCCAATAATTCCTGTTCTGCGGTGACTGTCCAGATGATTGACTTGTATGGAGATAATTCAGCCAAAGTTGCTTCGATTGCTTCTGCATTCCTTGTGTCCAACCCGACCGGCAAGCCAGTCATCTGATGAATGGATTTTGCCAACCTGGGAAGCAAATTCACCTCATCAATTGCTGGATGGGTAAGTAATATGGCGGTCATATCAGCACCTGCAGACTTTCCCCATTTAGCCAATTCAAGAAAATATTCAATATTTCCATTGCTAAGTGGCTCGATGACGGAATCTGGTTTGTTGATTACATGTATCTGATCATTGACCAGCATCGTGGGATACCCCTTGCCGAATGTTAGAGGTCCATTTGAGGAAGTTAATGTGGTCATCTTTTCTTTTCTATTTATGTTTGGTTTTCAGTGATATGCTTATTACTTCATATTTTGCTTTGATTCACGATTGAATAAATATCTAACAACATTTTGAGGTTCTTTTCCAACCCAGTTGTGGTGATATTTAAAACGAACATATCCAATTTATAATCTGATTTAAGCTGGTTCAATATTTGAGAACATTCTGAAGGAGTACCGGCAACTTTGTATCGCTTTATCATGTCCTGGGTTATTAGTTTTGCAACTGCAGCGGTTCCCCCTGTTTCCAAAGCTGATTTTATTTGGTCAATTTCATATTGGTTGAGAAAACCACTCAGCTGTCGTTCAGGTGTGTCTTTTAAAACATAAGGAAACAACCGGGTTGTATCCTCAATCATTTGTTCAGTGTATGCAATTCGATCCATATATATTCTCAAAGGCTGATTCTTGAATTGCTCTACCAATTCAACGGCAGGACCAATATCAGATTTGACCGTCAACAAAACGCCATCTGCCATACGTCCTGCAAGTTTGAGTATTTGCTCTCCACGGGCAGCGATCCAGATTGGGATGTTTTGCGATGGCAGATCCATTTTTGCGTTTTTGAGAGAAAAACATTCTCCCTCATAGTCAAATTTTTCACCAGACCAAATTTTTCTACAAATTTGGAAACTGTCTTTGACTACCTTCAAAGGTTTTTCGCGAGGGATCGTGAAAGTATCCATCACAATTGAACCCCCAGCTACCAATACCAGTAATGCACGTTTTTTACTGATTTCATTGAGGGTGGCAGTGGCAATGGCAGTAACTGCCGGGTGACGTGTGTAACCATTTGTAACCGGGCCGAGATGAATTTTGCTGGTTTCTCTGGCTGCCAGGCCTAATGTAACCCAAACATCAGGTGTCATACCTTCATCAGCCAGCAGACAATATTCATAACCCAACGACTCTGCTGCTTGTATTATTGCAATGATCTCGGATACAGGCATGACTGGAATGATATTGATACCCAATTTCATAGTTTCAAGCTTTCTTAAGGAAAAAAATTGTGAAAAATACTTGATGTACCTCAGAAATTTCTTGGACAAGAGTATTAAAGCACACAGGTAAAAATTAGTCAAACTAAAATTGATTAAGAAATGCTGAAATAATTCTTTAGTGGTACTTTACATGAAGAATCTATCGGGTGAAAATGGCTCCAAGTATTCGGAAACTTCGATTTGGTTTTGGCCCTGGATGTGATCTGCAATCAATTTTGTGAAAACTGGGATGGTTGGGATTGCCAGATGGAATGCAGATGCAATATAGATATTTTCAAAATGAGGTAACCAACCGATGATGGGTTGGTAGTCTTTCGAAAATGGACTAGGCGCAGACCAGGTCCGGGTAATGCGAATTTGTTTCAAAATCGGAAAGAACTCACTCAGTTTTTGGGTGATTGCAGGCATCCCCCAGGCACTACTGGAACGATCGATCGCAGTAGCTGGTTGGATGGCATTAGAAATTAATAAACACCCATTTCGGTGTTGTCCAACCCCCAGGGTGACCAACTGATTATTCCCATGGACGGAATCATAAAATCCACTTGTCCCAATGTGATGATTGACGGTTTTTGGTAGTGGTTCACTGACCATCGCTTCTGCTTTGGTGAAGAAGATTGGCAAAGGTGCATCGATTTTTGATGTGAGAAATCCAGTCCATGCACCCGTTGCTAAAATGATGTTTTTTCCGTAATAAGATTGATTTGTTGTTTCTACCCCTACAATTTTATTACCTTCTTTAATAAACCTTTCCACTTTTGATCTACATTTGATGGTTGCTCCAAGTCTTTTCGCAGATTGAAGGTATCCCCAACAAAACTTAAATGGATTGAGATGACCTTCTTGAGCGAGAATCGCACCTACACAATTCATTGGATTCAGTGCTGATTCTAATTTCGAAATTTCTGCAGAGGGAACAAATTCTGCGGAAAGGCCAATTTTCCTCATCCAATCGATTTTGGATTGATGTGCGGACAATTGCTCTTGAGAATAATACAGAGTTATGTGCCCAGGTAATTCCCACTCCAAATCAATGTCCAATTCCTCTCCCAGCTGAGGTAACATTGAATAACCCTGATGAACAATACGCAAATATTCTGGTGTTTCACTATCAAATATTTGGGCTCTACCAGCGCAAGCTGAAGATGTTCCACTACAGATGTGATTACTTTCCAAAAGCAAGGTATTGATATTCGCCCTGGATAAATGGTAGGCAAGTCCACAACCTGCAAAACCTCCACCTATGATGATGACATCGTATATTTTAATCATCATTAAATATGATTAATCTAGTTATTTGCATATTGAGAATATCACTGCGATCTCATCATTATAAACTTCACAAAAGGTCGAAGATTTTTTCATTTCCTGGATAAGATTTTTTTGCGAGGAATTATCTAAGAATAATGTGCCTATCTTATTTTCTTTCAGTTTTTCTAACCATCCAGGTTCTGCGTTGGAGATAGAAAGGTATTCCTCCCATTGTTGTGAAGGATAAATGTGAAATCGAGTATCGATCCAGACTGGGCGTTCTGGAATTGTAAAAATTAAATAGCTTCCATATACATAATCATTGAAGATTGGACCTGGCAACTCGGGATGTTGATTTAGCCATGCAGCTGCAGTAATTGTTGTGTTTTGGGATATCGATTGAGGTGATTGTTTCCACCAATATTCGCGGATTCCAGGCAAAAGACTGAGCGGAAGAAGTGATAATATTACCAATAAAATAATATTGAAAGTTATTATTTCGAACCGAATCCCATTAAATTTCCTTTTCACTAATCCCTGAAGCAACCAGGAGGAAAAAATCAACAATAAGGCTAAGAACCAAACAACATGGCGTACGCCTGAAAATGCCATCCATCCAAAACCCATCAACCAGATCCATTCATGAATTTTCAATTTATTGGATGAAAATTTGACCAGGGGAATGAACACCAGAAACCAAAGAAAGAAAATATTCATTTGCCAACCGGAATTAGTTGGAGGTTTCCATTCTTGACTAAATTGAATACCGGACGACTGGATAAATTGGACTGTTTCCAGCCAGAGTATGGGTCCACGGGGATTTACAAATGTCGCTAGAAAAGCCAATAACAAAACGAAAACGAATTTTTTATTTCTTTGGCGGAATAAAAAGAATGGTCCCATTAGAAAAAATAATACAATTACCGAGCCGTGTAAGTTAGCCCAAAACAAAGCGATAGGTATTAACCAATAATATTTATTTGAAAATTCATCAGTTTGATTATTTTCTTTTAAATATTCATCGACAAATTCCTTGCCTGATTTTTCTTTGTTTCCAGAGGTTGTGGAAAATAAATATAAAGCAAAACCAAAAAGTGGGTAAACAAACATTTGTGGCCGAACAGCCCAATTATTAGCGCCCGCCAAAGCACATACCAATGTTAATACTGTAGCGAGCCATCCCGGTGCCCCTTTTTTTACGCAGATTAACCATAGGAAGATATAAAAAACTGAAATCATCAGCCCGCGAGAAAAAACCACCAATGTCAGGTCACCGAGGTTATACAAAGCATATAATAAAACAGCGGATAACCACATCGGATAAGATACTGATTGTCCAAAAACAGTGCTACTGTAGTTGTCGACTAAAGGTACACTGTTGGTGGTTAAGATGTCCTGTCCGAGGCGCAAATACCACCAAAAATCGTTTGGTAAAACTGGGAGTAAGATTGTAATAGAAAGGATGATGAGTAATAAAAGACCCAACCAGGGTAAATTGGTGAGGATTCTTGAGTGGGTTGAAGAGAGCATATAGTAATTTTATCCGAGTTTCTAAATTTAAACTTTCAACTCCACGTTCTGTTTCACATGATAGTTACCACTAAAAGTTGATTTTTTCTGTTTCTTAAATGAAAACCCACATAATCCTGAATCAATTTCCAGGATTATGTAGGTTTATTGGTAAAAATTAGATGTTAGGGATAGGTATTATTCCAGAACCAGTTGTAGGCATAGTAACCACCACTGGTTGCTTCCAGGCGGATGGCGATGCGATCCAATCCCTTCAAAGCTGCAGGAATATCATAGGTTAAGGTTAATGCTCCACCATCACCAGAATCTGTTGTGGTGACCAGGGTTCCACCAATACCCGCGGTTCCGTACTTCCCCATCAGGACTTTGAATTTAACTTCTTTCGGGAAATTATTCGTTTTTATGGTGACTGTAGAATCCTCAACAACAGCACTGATTAAGAAAGTTGGGATACCTGTGTAGCCAGGGACGACAGGAACGGTGGGAGTGGTTGCTTCACTGTCATTATTCCAGAACCAGTTGTAGGCATAGTAACCTCCACTGGTTGCTTCAAGACGAATAGCAATGCGATCCAAACCCTTCAGTTCCGCAGGCACGTCATATGTCAAAGACTGGGAGCCACCATCACCAGAATCAGTTGTGGTCACAAGAATTCCACCAATTCCCTGGGTGCCATACTTACCCATTGTAACCTCAAAGTCAATATCTTTTGGAAAATTATAAGTTTTGATGGTTACTTTTGAATCTTCAACTACACTTACAATACTGAATGTAGGTATAGTAGAAGCTTGAACATTATCCACTGATTGAGGAACAAATGCAGTTACCAGGACCAGTAACAATAAAAATGGGATAAATAAACGTTTCATTAGATTCTCCTTCATTTATTTCCTTCTCCGGTGATTTTGCAGAGATATAAATTAAAGATGTTATTCAGTTGAAAAAAGTTCCCAACCTAATGTCTATTACGCGTACACTCATACATTCAGTGTACTGATTTGTGATCTGATTTACAAGTTTTTTGTATTTGAAAATTAATAAAATCGAAGTAAAAGATCAAACTCCTGAATTGCATATTTCTAGAAATTTCTTATACTAAAAATATCTAATAGAGATTATTGGTACTTTGGGAGGTCTATGGATAACAAAAAACCAGGATTAAGAGATCAAATCTTTGATGATGAATATCACCACAATGAAAAAGATCCCCATAAAAAAGAATGGAATTTATCAGAAATTATCCTGGGTGGGCAGGATGGTCTTGTGAATGTGTTAGGGGTGATTTTAGGCGTTGCAGCTGCTACCAGTGATGCGCGGGTTGTGATGGTAGCTGGACTGGCTGCTACTTTTGCGGAATCAATTTCGATGGGTGCTGTAGCTTATACTTCCATCTTAGCCACTGCTGATTTCTATGAAAGTGAACGTGAGCGTGAATATCGGCATATTCAGAGTGTACCCAATTTGGAAAAAGATGAAATTCGAAAAATTTATCAAGCCAAAGGATTTCAAGGTAATTTGTTAACCAGAATTGTGGACACAATCACTGCCAATGAAGATGTTTGGGTGGCTGTCATGATGGCAGAAGAACACAAACTGATCCCAGCTAATAGAAGTACGGCTCTAAAATCTGCGATTATTGTCGGAATTTCTGCCATCATTGGTTCGCTTATCCCATTACTCCCATTTGCTTTTTTGTCGATTGGTTGGAGTATGGTGGCATCCGTTATTCTTACCAGTATTGTATTGTTTATTGTAGGTGTTTATAAAGCACATGTAACAATTGGAAAACCAGTTAGAAGTGGATTTGAAATTGCTCTCATTGGAACAGTATCTGCTTTAGCAGGATATGTTGTGGGTGCATTGTTAAAGATGCCCGTTTCACCCTGATTAAGTAGAAGCTTCTATTTTATTTTGTAATTCATGATTTATTTTGATAAACTAAAATTATATGAAAGGAGGTTAATATGGGGTTATTTACTTGGATCGTTGTTGGAGCCATTGCTGGTTGGTTAGCTGGAAAAGTAATGAAAGGAAGAGGATTTGGACTGCTGGGTAATATTGTTATTGGCGTAATTGGTGCTTTGGTAGGCGGGTGGTTAGCTGGTTTGCTATTGAATATCTCAAATCCGATCAGTGGATTTAACTTTCAAACAATTCTAGTAGCCTTTCTGGGGTCTATCATTGTTTTATACATTGCCAAATTAATTCGGAAGTAAAAAATATTCTTTGACCAGTTCTTTATATAAGATGAAAAACAACACCAATTTAATAAAAGGTGTTGTTTTTATGTTTTGGTTAGTTAATTGATCATTCGAAAATTTGTAACTTTGGAGATCTGCTAGATTGATATCACTCATATTGAATTATAATTACCCGACTCCGCATACTCTTTTTTATCAATCTGGTTATCAATGAAAAAAAATTCCGATTTGATCTCATTTTCTCGAAAATTAAGGAACCTGCAATCCTTATCATTTGTCAAGGCAACAGCCTGGGTAATTTTGGGTATCAGCAGCATGTTTTCAGCGAATGATCTGACATCTACTCAAAACGAAGAATTGTGGCTTTCAACATTAACGAGATTTGGGCTTGCAATCGGCTTCTTATTGGCGGGAATATTCTTAAAAAAGGACCATAAGAATATTTATTTACTGTTGATTGTTGTGCTGATTGATTTAATTGTTAGTATTCAAAAACCAATCGGTCTTTTTGATAGCTTAATGATATTGTTTGACATCGTATTTTACTGGATTATTTTTAATTTTCTGAAGAAAGCAAAATTGTAATCATCTGAATATTCTCATTGTGAAAAACGCCACCGCCTAATCCTAATTTCGGAGTCTCAAATCTTGTCTCAAAAACGAATCAATATCATTACAGCAGGAGTCATTCTAAGTTTATTCCTCGCATCAATGGAAAGTACTGTGGTTGCTACTGCCATGCCATCCATTGTTGCGCAATTGGGTGGTTTATCCATTTACAGCTGGGTATTTTCAATTTACATGCTGGCATCAACGACAACCGTTCCAATCTATGGGAAAGTTTCAGATTTATTTGGTAGAAAAAAAATCTTTACCTTTTCAATGGGGCTTTTTTTATTTGGATCAGTATTATGTAAGTAAACAGTCGAATGTTCTTTAATAAACATGATAAACTGAGGGTATGCGAAAACCTAGAGACTATTACCTCAGCGAAGAAGAATTGGACGTGGTTG